>NZ_JBHYDE010000006.1:0-288102 GCF_051861155.1 Sphingopyxis sp.
GGCGGGGGTCTTGGTATCGAGCGGCTTCGACTTCGCCTTCATGATGTTCGGCAGCGAGGCATAGCGCGGCTCGTTCAAACGAAGGTCGGTGGTGACGATCGCGGGAAGCTTGAGCTTCACCGTTTCGAGGCCGCCGTCGACTTCGCGCGTCACATTGACGCTGTCGCCATCGACATTGACCGCGCTGGCAAAGGTGCCCTGCGCCCAGCCGGTCAGCGCAGCGAGCATCTGGCCGGTCTGGTTGTTGTCGTCGTCGATCGCCTGCTTGCCAAGGATGACAAGGCCGGGCTGTTCGGCGTCGGCGATCGCCTTGAAAATCTTCGCGAGCGCGAGCGGCTCGACCGCATCGTCGGTCTGCACGAGGATCGCGCGGTCGGCGCCCATCGCGAGCGCGGTGCGGAGCGTTTCCTGCGCCTTGGCCGGACCGACGCTAACCGCGATGATCTCGGTCGCGACGCCCTTTTCCTTCAGGCGGATCGCTTCTTCGACGCCGATCTCATCGAACGGGTTCATCGACATTTTGACATTGGCCAGGTCAACGCCTGTGCCGTCGGCCTTGACCCGCGGCTTGACGTTATAATCGAGCACCCGCTTTACGGGGACGAGGATTTTCATTCTGCTCTCCCAACCCGGCACTATCCAGCGACGCCGTTGAGCTTAAATAGATAAACTGGTTTACCTTTGTCAATCCTTTCCGTGGGCGAGCGGTGACCCGGAACGCATCGAGCCATGCTCAAGCGTGGCTGAAGTGCCCAGTCTCGCGATGCGCATCGGCGGTATCGTTGATAGGTGCGCGAGGTCATCGAACGCGAATTTTCGAACCGGCTCCGCGATTTCAAGGATGATGGGAGGTCGCGCGATTGGCTCAAGCGCGGAAAATCTGGGTGCTCCAGCCGAGATGCCCGAGATATAAATCGACGCTAGTCTCGATATCCCCGATGCTACCATTAGATGGGATTCTTCTAATCGATGATGGGGGACCGATCACGCTCCATACCGACGTCCCATGCCCTATACCCTGAGCGATGGGCGAAGAATCCCGAGCCGCCTATTCATCGCGTGCAATAGTGACCCGAATGCCGTCGAGATCATCTCCGAAGGGTATCTGACAAGATAATCGCGAAGTCTCGTTGCGCTCAGACGAACTATCCAGAAGATCGTCTTCATCGTCACACATCGGGGGGACCTTCCCGACGAATTCGGGAGCCACATGAACGTGGCAGGTCGCGCACGAGCGACATCCGCCGCAAAGCGCGAGCAGTTCGTCGAAGCCGTGCTCGCGGATTATCTCCATCAGATTGAGGCCAGCGTCTGCTTCGAGCGCATGCGCAGTCCCGTCACGGTCGATTATTGTCAGGCTTGGCATAATGATAGCTCTATCATCTTGGATTGGCCGCCAGCGAAACCAGCTCCTTTAGCGGCGTTTCGGTGTCTGCAAGTTGTTCAGCGGTCGCGTGGAGACCGGCCGTGACGATCATCCGCCCCTGGACATAATCCTTGGTCGCATTGACACAGTCGATCGCAATCACCTTGCCGTCTTTCAGGTAGACGACCGAGAAGCTGCGGTTCGCGGGGTCGCCACGCAGCACCGCCTGATCGTGCCCGGTCGACAGGCCCGCGGTCTGGAGCTTGAGGTCGTATTGGTTCGACCAGAACCATGGGATCGCATGATAGGGTGCTTCGTCTCCGACGATGCCCTTTGCGACGACATTCGCCTGATCATTGGCGTTCTGCACCGATTCCAGCCGGATCGTCGCGCCCTCGGCAAAGTGATTCTCATGCGCCGCGCAGTCGCCGATCGCATAAATGTCCGGCAGACTTGTCTTGCAGAGCGCATCCACGAGCACGCCGTTGCCCCCCGCGGCGCCGGCCGCGATCAGCGGCTCAACCGCGGGCACGATGCCGATGCCGACGATGACCAGGTCGGCGGGAATCACCGCGCCGTCCGACAGGCGCACACCGGTGACATGATTGCCACCCTCGATCGCTTCGATCGAGACGCCGAGCCTCAGGTCGACGCCATGCTCGCGATGTTCCTTCTCGTAGAAGCGCGATAATTCGGTGCCCGCGACGCGCGCGAGGACCCGGTCGAGCGCTTCCAAAAGCACGACCTGCTTGCCCGCCTTGCGCAGCACCGCCGCGGCCTCCAGCCCGATATAGCCGCCGCCGATCACGACGATCTGGCCCGCGATTTCGGAGGCCGCCTTCATCGCATCGGCGTCGGCGCGTGTGCGTACACCTTGCGCGCCGGGAAGGGCGCCGCCGGGAATTGGCAGCATGCGTGGGCGGCCGCCGGTCGCCCAGACCAGCTTGCCATATCCGATCGTCGCGCCCGCATCGGTGGTGACGTTGCGCGCCGCCGGATCGACCGACACGACGCGCGTACCGAGCAGCATCGTCACTTCGCGCTCGTCCCAATATTTGGCGGGGCGGAGCTGGATGCGTTCGAATTCCTTTTCGCCCGCGAAATATTCCTTGGACAGCGGCGGGCGCTCGTAGGGAAGCTCGGGCTCGTCGCCGACGATCGCGATGCTTCCGGTGAACTTCTGCGTGCGCAGCATGATCGCCACCTGTGCGCCACCATGCCCGCCGCCGACGATCAATACGTCGTACCGCACGTTTTCCGTCTCCCTATGCCATTCCGTGGGGCTAGCGGATCCCCCCCCTTAAGCGGTCAACAAAGCCGAGTGACAATCCCAAAGTCATTTCAGGATTACCGAGCGCCTGCATGGAAGTAGGCAGCGCATGATCCGACATACGCCAACCGCAACATTTGTTTCGGCCGCCCGGCTTAACCTCTTGCCCTATGGCAACTTAGCTCGGCTCCTCCATCTGAGCATAAGGCAAATCAACCGGGACGACGGCCAGCGCGGCAGGAATATTTTCACGGCCAATCACGACGTCGATCTCTTGCTCATGATGGTAGAGGAACTGCTCCGACCAACACAACGGGATCGAATCGATCCCTCCGTGCGACAGCGCTTGATGCATTCCGGCCAGCGCTTCGAGATCCTCCCCAATGAAGGCTTCGAAAAAGGTCAGCGTATCCTTGTCGAGCTGCTCGTTCGTTTCAGACGCCCCGGTCTTGACGAAGGACACCTCGACCCGGCTTCGCCCGACGCCGATTGGCCACACCATGACGATTGGAAACAGATATTCGGCGAGCGGAAAGGTCGCGTTGGGGAACACATTGTAGCTTCGTTGGCCGCTGCGCGAGATTTCGGCGAGCTTGGCGGCGCGCTGCTCTTCGCTGTCGGTATCTGACTTGAAAAAGGCCGCGCCCATGCCGCTGGTCAGCTCGCCGCGCGATTTGATCACGATAGCGCTGTGGCCGCCGCGGATCATCTGCAATGCCGACGTCTTGGAATCGATCACCTTGTCGATCGTATTCTCATGAACATATTTCGCGTGATAATTTTCCGCAAAATTGTCTTGCACACACTTCCAGTTGCAATCGACCTCGAAGCTGAACCGCTTGTGGAGCCGTAGATCGTCGAGCGGCAGGTCGGCCCATAGAGCGGGAATCTCCGCAAGATATTCGAGCAGTGGCACAGCCGACGTGTCGAAGTTGACGAAGACCAGGCTTCCGAGTTGCTCGCAGCGGATCGGTTTCAATCCGCGCTCGGATTTGTCCATGCCCGCAAAATAATGCTCGTCGGGGACGAAAAGGAGCTTGCCGTCGAGATCATAGGTCCAGCAATGATAAGCGCACCGCAACGCGCGCTCCTTGCCCTCCGGCTGCTTCATCAGCATCGAGCCGCGATGCTGGCACGTGTTGTGAAAGGCACGAAGGACTTCATCCTTGCCGCGCACGACCACCACGGGGGATTCGTTAAGCATATAGGTGCGATAGGTTCCGGGTTCAGCGAATTCGCTCGCGAGGCCGACAAACAGCCAAGTCCTCGGCCAGAGAAACTTCTTCTCCAGATCATAGAATTCATCGCTCGTATAGCGCGCGGCCGGGATATCGGGAAACGCCGGAAAGTTCTCGGGGAAACGGCGTTCACGCATATTGACGGTCGCGGTCTCCCACATGGACTGGATGCGCTCGGGAGTTTCGAGGGTCATTTTGTGCCTATCCTCTCACTGACAGATGCTTCGATTGTAGCGATCGTCCGGCGCGGCACTATCCCCGTCGCGGGGGACCGACGCGGCGCAACCCGTTTGCACCCAAACTAAGCGATGATCGTCCCGTTCGGCAGGGACTGCGGCGGTCGCGAAGAACGCCTAGCACCGCCCCCGATTGCCTGCGCGGGGCCCGCCGGGCGCGCCTCTCGGAACAAAGGACAGGATTTTGCCCACGATCGTAAACGACGCGGCCGCCGCCATCGAGGGTCTGCTTTTCGACGGCATGACCATCGTTGCGGGCGGGTTTGGGCTTTGCGGTATCCCCGAAAAGCTCATTCTCGCCATAAGGGATGCGAAAGTGCGCGACCTCACGGTGATCTCCAATAACGCCGGTGTCGACGACTTCGGCCTGGGATTGCTGCTGCACACCCGCCAGATCCGCAAAATGATCAGTTCCTATGTCGGCGAAAATAAGGAGTTCGCGCGTCAGTATCTTGCTGGCGAACTGGAGCTCGAGTTCAATCCGCAAGGTACGCTCGCCGAGCGCATACGCGCGGGGGGCGCCGGAATACCCGCCTTCTACACCAAGACGGGGGTCGGAACGCAGGTGGCAGAAGGTAAAGAAGAGCGCATCTTTCATGGCCAAAGATATATTATGGAAACGGGCCTTTTCGCGGACCTCGCGATCGTGAAAGCCTGGAAAGCCGATACCAAAGGCAATCTCCTGTTTCGCAAAACCGCGCGTAACTTCAATCCGATCGCGGCGACTGCCGCTACGATCACTCTGGCAGAAGTTGAATCGATCGTGCCAGCGGGAGAAATCGACCCGGATCAGGTGCATACGCCGGGCATTTACATCGACCGGCTTTTTGCGGGCGAGCATTACGAAAAACCGATCGAGCAGCGAACGACCCGGACGGAGCTGGTATAATGTCATGGACCCGCAACGACATCGCCGCGCGCGCCGCGCGTCAGTTGAAAGATGGCGATTATGTAAATCTGGGGATCGGCGTACCGACGCTCGTACCCAATTTTCTCAAGGCGGGGCTCGAAGTCACCTTCCAGTCGGAGAACGGCATGCTCGGCGTCGGCCCCTTCCCCTTCGAGCATGAAGTCGATGCGGATCTGATCAACGCGGGCAAGCAGACGGTGACCGCACTGCCGGGTTCCGCCTTCGTCAACTCGGCGGAGAGCTTCGCGATGATCCGCGGAGGTCATGTCGACCTGTCGATCCTCGGAGCGCTCGAGGTAGCGGAGAATGGCGACCTTGCGAACTGGGCGATTCCCGGCAAGATGGTGAAGGGCATGGGCGGCGCAATGGATCTTGTTGCCGGCGTGCCGCGCATCATCGTTCTCATGGACCATGTCTCCAAAAACGGCGAGCCCAAGTTTCGGGGCTCATGCAGCCTACCGCTGACCGGAGCCGACGTGGTCGACATGATCATCACCGATCTTGCCGCATTCGAGCGGTCCGATCGGGGCGAGACGCTCTTTCGGCTCATCGATATGGCGCCGTCGGTGACACTCGACGAACTCCGCGCCAAGACCGAAGCTCAATTCACGGTCGATTGAATCGAATGTCTGTCATCACCGGCCGTCCTCGTACCGCTCGGCATGCGATAAGGACGGAAGCCGGCACGTCATTCCACCGTCGACGGTGATCGCCTGCCCCGTGACATATGCACCGCCGTCGGACGCGAGGAAAAGAGCGGCAGCGGCAAGGTCCGCAGGCTCGCTGTACCGCCCAAGGACCGTCGCGATATCGAGATAGGCCTTCCCTTCGGCAGTATGCGGCGCCGCGAACCAGTCGCGCGTGATGCCGGTGACGGTGTTTGCCGGATGAATGCAATTGGCGGTCACGCCATCGGGACCGAGTTCGATCGCGAAGCCCTTCATGAGACCCGCCACCGCATGCTTCGACGCAACATAAGCGCCTTGGAGACGAAGGCCGAATTCGGCGCACACCGATCCCGTCGTTATGATGCGCCCGAACCGGCTGCCGCGCAGCAGGGGTACGCATTCGCGCGTAAGGCGAAAAACCGCGTCGACATTGACCGCGAATATGCGCGACCAGCTGGCATCCGTCGTCTCGTGGAGCATGGCGAGTTCACCCGGAATTCCGGCGTTGTTGACAAGAATGTCGAGCCCGCCAAGCTCGCTTTCGGCCATACAAGCAAGCTTGCTTGCCGCCTCCGGCGTTGCGACATCCAGGGCGCGCACCACGATTTCATTACGCCCGGCAAAGGCCGTCTCGAGGCGCGGCGCATCGATATCGACGACGATGACGCGGGCTCCTTCATCCGCGAAGCGCTCGGCGATGGCACGGCCGATCCCGTCTGCCGCGCCGGTCACCAGCGCGCGGCGACCGGCCAGATAGCTCATTGGCTATTCCTCATCATGCACGCCCGGCCGCGGAGAAGTCTGGCTTGCGCTTTTGGGTAAAGGCAGCGACGCCTTCCCGGCCTTCCGACCCTGCGGCTTGCAAGCCCACGTTGCGCGCTTCGGCCTCCATCTGATCCTCGGGAGAAAGTTCGCCGCTGGACAGGAGCAGCCGGCGAATGGCTGCGTGCGCGCCGACTGGGCCGTTTGCCAGCGTCGCCGCGACGGAGCGGCTTTCCAACGGTAGTTCCGCGTCTGGAACCACGCGTGTTACCAGCCCGATCGACACGGCCTCGTCGCTCGATAAGCGGCGGTTGAGCAGGGCCAGCTCCTGACTGCGCCTGAGACCGATTAATCTGGGCAAAAGCCAAGTCGAGGCACCGTCGGGCGAAAAACCGATCCCGGTATAAGCCATGGAAAAGTGCGCCGACATTGCGGTGAGGACGATATCTCCGACCAACGCGAGACCCAGCCCCCCGCCCGCAACCGGCCCGTTGACAGCGACGACGAGGGGCTTTTCCATGTGCAGAAAGGTTGCGATCGCAGCATGGAGCGGCGTCGTGATGCTACCGAGCAATACGCCGACGCTCTCGCCGGCGGCCCCGATGGCCTTCACGTCGCCACCCACACAGAAAAAGCGTCCGTTCGCAGTTAGGAGCACGGACCGAACGGTAGGGTCGCTGGCAACCTCGCTTGCCCTCAAGGCCAGTTGCTCCGCCATTGCGACACTGATGGCATTGCCCGTGTCAGGGCTGTCGAGCGTCAGTGTCGCGACCATCCCATCGTCGTCTCTTCGTACTAGCATGACTGTGCTCTCCAAATTGCACTTTACGCCTTGGCTGCGGCAGGGATCGCCGGCGGCGCGCGCCCGGCAATGATATCCGCTGCTTTTTCCCCGATCATGATGGCGGTCGCGTTTGTATTGGTACTGGGAAGCGTCGGCATGACCGACGCATCGGCGACGCGCAGGCCACTTATTCCCCGGACACGGAGCTGTGGATCGAGGACCGCGCCGTCGTCGATCCCCATGCGACACGTGCCCACCGCATGATAGCCAAGCGCGGCTTTCGCGCGGACGAAGTCCGCCCACTCTGCATCGGTCGACGGCATCGGGTTCGGGACGCGGTTGGCCGTCACCAAAGACCGCATGGCCGGTGTCCGGTAGAGATCGTCGATCAGCTTGCAGCCATCGACAAGCGTCGCGAGGTCGCGCTCGTCTCCAAAAAGCTGGTGGACGATCCTGGGGCGAAGATTCGCGTCGAGCAGGACTTGCCCGCGGGATTTCGGATGGCAGACCGACGCATAAAGCGTGATGATCTGTTCTCTAGGCAGGCCCTTGGCATCCCAGGACGTCGCGTTGGGGTCCATATCATAGCCCAGCGGCATGAAATGAAACTGGATGTTGGGCTCGTCGAGGTCGGCACGCGTTTTTACCAGCCCCATCGCCGGAACGGCGGGGGCCGACAGCGCTCCCGTCCTGTTCCACGCATAACGGAGCAGGTAACCGATGATATCGACCGGTCGCATTCGGCTGTTCATCGTCGGCCGGTTGACATATTTATTCTGGCCGACGCCTGGATGCTCCTGGAGATTGGCGCCGACGCCCGCCGCGTCGATTAGCACTTCGATCCCATGTTCCGCGAGCACCGCGCTCGGGCCGATCCCCGAGCGCATCAACAGAGCGGGCGAACCCATCGCCCCCGCCGAAATAATGACTTCGCGGCGCGCGCGCGCGGAGTGCATTTTGCCGTCCCGGCGGAACGTCACGCCGGTTGCTCGCTTCCCTTCAAAATCAACGCGATCGACTTCCGCCGCGGTGATGATCTGGAGATTGGAACGCGTACGCGCTGGGCGCAGATACGCCTTCTCCGTGCTGCATCGCCACCCGTCCCTCTGCGATCCGTGGGTCAGAAATACGCCTTCCATCCGGCCATCCTGATATTCTCCGAGCGTCGCGATCCCCATCTGATTGCACGCTTCGAGAAATATGTGCGTGAGGGGATGAAATCCGGGCCGCATCGGCGAAACCGACTGAGGGCCATGGGTGCCGTGCGCCTGGTTCGCTTCGCCGGTCCAGCTTTCGGAGCGCAGGAAATACGGGAAAACGTCCGTAAATCCCCAACCGGACGCACCGGCCTGCTCCCAGCGATCATAGTCGCGGCGCGTGCCTCGCACATAAACCATCCCATTGATCGAACTCCCGCCGCCAAGCGCCTTGCCCGCTGACCAGGCGAACGCCCGGTTTCCAATCGTGGGATCCGGCTGCTGCTCGTACAGCCAATCGAACTTGGGATTGCCGATCAACTGCACGACCCCGGCCGGAACCTGCACGAGGAGGGCACGTGCCTCACCGCCCGCCTCGATCAGCAGGACCTGCGACGCGCCATCTTCGCTGAGGCGATTGGCGATGACGGCCCCGGCGCTTCCGCCGCCGACGATGATATAATCCGCCTCAAAGGCTTCGCTGCCGTCCATATCAATCTCCCGTAGGCGCGACCGCGCCGCGGTCGCGCGCGCTGCCGGCGCCGGCTATAAATAGTCCATCAAACCGACGAGGCGTGGATCGGGGCGGCGGCCTCGCGCATCGCGATCCTTTGCTCGCGCAACTGCTGGCGCCGGACCTTGCCGGCATCATCGCGCAATTGCCCGTCGACGAATTCGAAGCTGCGAGGCAGCTTATAGGCCACCAGTCGATCGCGAAGAAAAGTTACCAACATGTCCTGATCGAGCTTGCCGCGCCAACCATCGGTAGGTTGAACGATCGCGTGCACCGAAGCGCCGAAATCTTCGTCGGGCAGGCCGATAACCACGGCGCCCTCAATCCCCGGATGCGCCATCAGTGCACTTTCGACTTCGGCGGGGAAGATGTTAGCGCCGCCCGACACGATCATGTCGGTACGTCGGTCGGCGATGTAGAGAAATCCGTCTTCATCAAGCCAGCCGAAATCGCCGAGCGTCTCGTAACCGTCCGGGGTGCTCCGCGTTTCGGCACCGATATAGGCATAGGTCGAACCACGTCCACCAGCCGGAAGCGCAAAGATTTCACCGACCTCGCCCGCGGGGAGATCGCGGCCCTCGTCATCGACGATGCGTATCTTGTCGAGGTGCGGGCGGCCGACCGAGCCACGATGCGCCAGCCATTCGACGCCGTTCAGGATCGTCGTCACAATTCCTTCGGTGCCGCCGTAGAGCTCCCAGATCTTCTCCGGCCCCAGCCAGTCGATCCATGCCTGCTTCAGCTCGGGCGGCATCGGCGCGGCCCAATGCCATACGGTTTCGAGCGACGAGACGTCATAATTCGCACGAACCCCGTCGGGCAGGCGCCAAATGCGCATCATCATCGTCGGCACGAAACTGGTCCATTGGATCGAGAAACGATCGATAAGACGCAACGCTTCCTCGGGATCGAAGCGTGACATGCCGACAATGGAATGCCCTTCGAACAGTGCCTGGATATTCGTCGTCACCGGCATATTGTGGTAGACAGGACCCGTAGCGAGGATCGGTCCCGCCGCAGGAAATCGCAGTGGCGGCTTGCGGTCCGGATCAAGGGCGTTCAGACCCGGCGCGACGATGATCTTCGGCTGGCCCGTTGAGCCGCCCGACGACATGGCTTTCCAGCGCGGCGCAATAACCGGCTCGATCACCGCTGTATCCGCGTGATCGCGGCCGAAATCAGCTGGAGCGGCCGCAAGGCCTTTCCGAAGTGCGGGATCGGCGGCGATGACCATCTTGGGATTCGCCACTGCGACGATTGCTCGCAATTCGGCAAGCGGCAGGCGGTAGGAGACGACGTGCGGGGTCGCACCGATCGTCCATAAGGCAAACATCACTTCGTAAAAATCAGAGCCATTCGGCAGTGCGAGCGTCACAAGATCGCCTTGCGTTACGCCCGATGCGCGCAGCGCGTGGGCGCGCCGCGTTGCGCGGTCGGCAAGTTCGCCCCATGTGACAATGTCGTCGCCATGGCGAATCGCCCAGGCGCTCTTGCCATGCCGCGCGGCGCCGCGCCGCGGGATGTCGGCGAGCGGGATCAGAGCCATTTGGAGCCGCGTCCTTCGATCGACATGCTCATTTGGGCTCTTCCGAAGGCTTGCCCCAGGCAGCCTTTCCTTTCAGCGCACCGGGAATGCCGCTGGGGTCGATTGGCAAGCCATAGAGTTGCTCGTTATGCGAATGGCTGAGCTGATGAAGGGCAAAACTTGTGTTCATCGCCGAAATGCGGCCCTGCGCGTCCTGCGCGCCGTTCACGGCTTCTTTGAGCAGCTTGAGCACGAACGACGGTTTTTTCGCGATCCGCTGCGCCATCTCGAGCGTGAAGCTTTCGAGCGTCTCGTTCGGTACGACATGGTTGACCATGCCAAGACGGTGCGCGTCGCGGGCGTCGAGGAAATCACTTGTGAACAGCATCTCCTTCGCTTTGCGAACGCCGACTTCCCACGGATGATTGAAAAACTCGGCGCCTGCGACACCGATCGATGCCGTATTGTCGGCGAACAATGCGTCCTCACCGGCGACAATGAGGTCGCACGGCCAGATCAGCATAAGTCCGCCGGAGACGGCCTTGCCTTGCACCTGCGCGATCGTGACCTTGGGAATGTTGCGCCACCTCTCGCTGAGGCCGAGGAACATTTCCTTTTCGATGCCCATGCGGCCTTCGGCCCCGGCGCAGTTGAACCCGCACCACGTTCCGACGGGGTCCCAAGGTGCCATTTCGGCAACGAAATCCTCGACGCGAAGATCGTGCCCCGAAGAGAAATGCGGCCCGCGCGCGCCAAGAATGATGACCTTTACGTCATCGTCGCGCGCAGCATCGTCGAACGCCGTGTTGAGTTCATAGAGCATAGCGGCGTTCTGGGCATTGCGGCTCTCGGGTCGATTGAGCATGATCCGGGTTACCCCGGGATGCGGCGTTTCGACGAGAATTGTCTCGAAATCCCTGTTCTTTGTATCTCTCGTCAAAATTCGCTCCTTTTGCTCATTATGGAGCGAGCCGACCGCGCGTGTTTGAGCGGCCGGCCCGTCCCATCTTCAGGCTGCGTCTTGCTGCCGGCCAGCGCCAGCATCGGCCTGGTCCTTGGGATATAGGCGTTGCAGCGCGCGATAGCCTTCCTGGCCTTCGTTGCTCTTGTCCCAGACCATCCAACCGCGATCCATGTGCGAAAGCGCCTGAAGGGCCATGCCGTACCCGACGCCGACCTGATCGTTGAAAAGCTGCTTCCAGCGATCGACGAAGCATTGACGTGTGTAGCGCAAGGTCAGGTCGTCATAGGTTGCCATCTGATGCGCGAGCTCCAGCGCGCGGGGCATGAGCTGGTCGGGTTCGAGCACCTCGTTGACGACGCCGAGGCGGAGGGCTTCCTGGGCGTCGATATGCTGACCGGTCAGCAGGAAATATTTCCCGCGATTGGTTCCGAGGAGTTCCTGCCAAAGGATGTGGACGCCGTCGCCCGGGACTTCGCCCGCGGTAAAATGGCCCTCGTCGGCATAGACCGCCTTCGTCGAGGCGAGATTGATATCGCCGAGTACCATCAGCTCGCCATGGATCAGCGCGGGGCCGTTGCAGGCGCAAATCACCGGCGCTTCGATTTCGAACAGGCGGCGGAACATCATCTTCTCGCCCCAGGCTGGCACGTCGAAGTTGCTGGGTGTCTTGATCGGAGCCCCCCATTCGCCGTGCCGATCGATGAACACGTCACCGGTGCCGGTAAACACGACGACGCGGTTGCCGCGATCGCCGCCAATGTCCGTGAAAGCAGGCGCCCATTCGGAATGATGCTTGGCGCCGTAGAGAACCGGGCCGCCGTCGCTGTGCCAGGTCACGACAAGTACGCCGTCGTCGGAACGCTCGAACTTCAGAGTTTCATATTTATCGAAATAGTCGGGGCGGTCAGTCATCACATCATCTCCGTTGAATGTCTAAAGGGTCGAAAATCGTCGTTCAGGCAATCACCATCCCGCCGTCGACCGACAGCGTGGCGCCCGTGAGGTAGGAGGCCGAATCCGAACATGCCCAGATAACGGCCGAAGCAATCTCTTCCGGCTGACCCGCCCGGGCCATCGGAACGGACGACTGGACATAGTCGTCGACGCTGAAGAAGCCTTCGGCGGCTTTCTTCATCAGCATCGGCGTCTCGATGACGCCGGGGCACACGATATTCACCCGAATATTCTGTGCCGCATATTCGAGCGCGGTGACCTTGGTCAGCCCGATCAGGGCATGCTTGCTTGCGACGTAGGCGGGAAGCTGGGGCGCTGCGCGTAGCGATGACACCGATCCGGTGTTGACGATGGCGCCGCCGCCCGATGCGCGCATCGCCTCGATCTCATACTTCATGCACAGCCAGACGCCGGTCACATTAACGGCGAAGATTTGATCCCAAAGCTCGCGCGTGCAATCGACAGTGGTGCCAGTGTCGGGCGAAATACCGGCATTGTTGTGTGCAGCGTCGAGGCGGCCGAACCGCCGCACGGTTTCGGCGACGGCAGCCGCGACCGACTCTTCTTCCGTCACGTCCGCCGCGATATAGATCGCTTCGCCGCCCGCTGCGCCGATCGCATCGAGGGTCGCGCGTCCGGCGTATTCGTCACGGTCGACGACCGCGACGCGCGCACCGAGCTCTGCAAAGCCCTGCGCGGTCGCCCTTCCGATGCCGCTGCCGGCGCCGGTGACCAACGCCACGCGACCGCTCCAGTCCATGACCTTCACTGCGATACTCCCATCTGTTCCAATATTTGAGCCGGGGCGATCACTTGCGCATGTGGGCGGGCAGACGATCGTCAGGGATCGGCGGGCGATACATCTCGGCCGGTGCCTCGGTGATGCATACCCGCTGGAGCGTGCGCGTCTTGCCGGGAACCAGCCCGCCACGTGCGTGGTGATAGGCCTGGTTCGCCCAAATCACGACGTCCCCGTTCCGCCAGCGGTGTTCGTAGATATTCGAGTCCGAGTAGAGATGGGCGTGCAATTCGGCGATTAACTCTTCGCTTTCGGCCTCGTTGAGACCAAGAATGAGCGCGGTATTCTGCTGCGTTGCGAAAAGCACCTCCATGCCCGTAATCGGATCGGTATGGATGATCTCATGCTCGGCGCGCGGCGCATCTTCGGGATAGCCTTCGATCCGCTGGCGCCCCGTCAGACCTTCCTCGCTGGCCGAGAACAGGTTCAGCCCCTTGAGTCCGCGCAACCGCTCGCGCGTCGCGGGCGAAAGTGCTTCGAGCGCAAGGCGCCCACTCGCAAAGCGGGTCCACGTCTCCTCATAAGGCACCTCGATGCCGTGGAGGGAGATGCCGAGCAGCGGAATCGGCGTGTACAGGAAGTCGAGATGAAACGAGACTTCGGAATCACCGAGGATCCCATCCGTGCGCGTGTTCGATACATAGCCGACAGTAGTAAAGTCTTCGAGCACCGGGCCGAGCTTCGCCATCACCCGCTTTTGCTGTTCTTGGGTCAGTTCCTGCTCGCGAAACACGAGGAAACCATGTTCCTTGAAAAGCGCTGCCACCTCGGCATCATTCTTTTCATCGTGCAGGTCGATATCGACCGTGACCCCGAACGGCGTGTTCGGCGTAACCTTGGTTGTGGATTGGACAGACATATTCATTCTCCTGAATGCCAGACTATGACAAGGCTGCGGGCGCGGCACGAGCCTGCGTAGAAATTCGTACTTCGGGCGAGAAATCAGTAGACATCGCGCTGGTACCGCCCCTCGCGCTGCATGGCGGCGACGTAGATTTCCGCCGCGTCGGCGCTCATGTTCAAGCCTTCTTCGAGCGCGCGAAGCAACGCACTGTGAACGGCTGGCGCCATGTCTGCGGCATCGCCGCAGACATAGATATGAGCCCCGCGCGCGACCCAGCGACCCAGTTCGGTCGCATGTTCGGCGATCCGGTGCTGGACATAGACTTTGGCCTCGCCGTCGCGGGAAAAAGCGGTGTCCAACCGGGTCAACGAGCCCGAATTTTCGAACGCGCGAAAATCGGCTTCGTAAAGAAAGTCCGTGGCCCGATTGCGTTCGCCGAAAATCAGCCAGGCCGGACCCGATGCCGGGGTACGTTCCTGCAGAAATGCACGATAGGGCGCCACGCCTGTGCCGGCACCGATCATGATGATCGGCACATCGTCCGCGGGAAGCCGGAAGTGCGAATTGGGTTGAACATAGACGCTGAGGCGCGTGCCCAGAGGTGTGCGGTCGCACAGCATGCCGGTTGCGACGCCCTGACGTGCCTCGCCTCGCAGCGAATAGGCGACGGGAGCGATCGCGAGATGGGCCTCGCGTCCCGCCGCGCGCATGCTCGAGGCGATGGAATAGAGCCGCGGTTGCAGGGGTCGCAGGCTTTGGACGAAACCTTGCGCCTCAAGACCGGTCACGGGATTCTGCCTGACGATATCGACAATATGGTGATCGCGAAGAAAGGCTCTGCGTTCGGCGGCGCGCTCGTCCGTGAGCAATGACGCGAGCTCGACCGAAGAGGTCAAGGCGGCCCAATATTTGAGGAAGCGAGGAGTGACGGTCGTGACTTCGCAATAATCGCGCAGCGCTTCGGATAGCGCAAGCGGCACCCCCGCCAACTCGACCGTGGTCTGGGGGTCGAGCGCCGTGACGGCCAGAAGCGCCGCGACGACCTCGGCATCATTCGCGACGATGATACCAAGCGCATCGCCTGGCGCGTAGACGGTCTCGGCATCGGCAAATGCGAGCGCGAGGTGCCGCGTTGCTTTCGTCGAGCCGGAGCCGACAAGAAGCCGATTCTCGATCACAGTCGCCTCGACAGCGCCGTACTTGGTCAGCCGCGCCTGCGCGGGACCGGGCAATGGTGCAGGCAGGATCGCTTCCGTCGAAGGGCCCGCCAAGAGATCGAGCGCCGACTCTCGCCAAGCGGCTGCGGGCTCGTCATAGTCGATATCGCAATCGATGCGATCGAGCAGCCGCGCTGCGCCGAGACGCGCGAGGCTCTCGTCGAGGCGCCGGCCAGCCGCGCAGAATTGGGCGTAGGTCGAATCGCCCAGGGCAGCGATGGCGTACCGAAGATGGTCGAGGCGCGGCGCAGCGGCGCTTTCCACCTGCGTAAAAAAATTCTCCGCGGCGTAGGGTGCATCGCCCTCGCCGGTCGTGCTGACAACGAAGATCGCGTGATCGATGTCCGCAAGGTTGGCGATGTCCGTGTCCGCAAGGTCAACGGCCTTTGCCGTGAGGCCCCGCGCCACCGCGCCATCGCGCACCGCATTGGCAATTTCCTCGCTCGCGCCCGTTTCAGTAGCGAAAAAGACCGTTATCGCATCGACTGCCATTCCGCTTCCTGCCGTCGAGCCGGAGCCCGTCCCCGGCGAGCGCCAGTCAAGGTCGTCGGACCCCGCTTCGGTAGAGCCGTTCCATGCCTGTTCGGTCAGCACCTCGGCGCCTCCATATGAGTGAGGAGGATGATCGAGTTCATCACGCTGCACGCGCTTCGGCACTATCGAGATCGACAAAGACGGCCTCGCCCTCGACATGGACGTCATAGACCTTGATCGGCACCCACGCCGGGACGCCCGTTACTTCGCCGGTCAAAAAGCTGAAGCGCGAGCTGTGCGCCGGACATTCGACGCTGTCGCCGCAAATCCAGCCTTCGCTCAGCGACTCATCCTCATGCGTGCAGCGGTCGTCAATCGCCCGGAACCCATGGCCTTCGATATGAGCAATGCACAGCGCGCGCCCGTCGATCTCTACCTTCTGCATCTCGCCCGGCGCGAGATCGCCGATCCTGATGACCTCAACCTTGTTCATGAACTTGCACTCCATTTGTCGAGCACGACCGGAAAAGTGATGTAAGTCGGGATGCGATCCCGCGGATCTTCAAGATTGCGCATTTCGAGCACCTGCGCCTCGCACTTGGGATCGCGCCGGATGCCGGCGCGGAACAGGCCTTGCACCATCCGCAAATGGCTACCGCTCTTCCCGTCGTTGCCGAGGACGGCGCGAAGGCCAAGGCACTGGTGCGGACCTGTTGCGAAGGCGAGCCCGTAACGGCTGATGCCCTCGGGAACGCCGCGATCGGGATCGAAATCATTGGCATTCGCGCCGAACACGGCCTCGTCGCGGCCGGCGCGTGCGACCCAGGCATGAACTTCGTCCCCGGCCTTCAGCGTCACGCCGCCGACTTCGAGGTCCTCAACCGCCAACCGGGTCAGATAGGGAACGAAAGGTGCGCGAAGGCGCAATGTTTCCTGGAGCGCCTGGCTGATGAATTCCATGTCCTCGATGCGCGCCCGGTCTTCCGGATGCGCTTCAAACCAGTCTGACAGATATTCGATCGTCGCGAGAACGGCTTGCGCGCTCGTACCGGTCGTCGCGACAAAGAACAGGATCGCTTCGTTTACCGCGACGCTCTCGTCGTGGTAGCTTTCATGGGCTTCGGTCGCGATCATGCGCAGGAGGTTGAGCGGCACCTCCTCCTCGCCGATCTCGCCCGCATCTAGCCGCTCCAACTGCTTCTTGACAAAGGCAAGCGAAGGGCGAAAAAATTCCTCGACAAAGACTTTCTTTGCTTCAACGCCGGCGCGCGTCACGCCTTCCCGATCCTCGAAGTGCGACGCGCTCAGTCCTCCGAAGATCGGAAGGGCGCAAGCGCGCAGTCGCGCCATGCCCTCTTCGGACTCGACACCCTGGATTCCGATAATTTTCGCCGCGAACTCAAGGAAGATCAGTTCGACCACCGAGGCCAGGTCACAGCCATAAAGGCCGTCTTCGTTCTTCTTGACCGACCGGTCCATCCAACGCTCGACCGACGGAAGGATGATGTCCTCGCGGAAGCGGACAAGCTCCTCGGGGCGGACGAGTGCGTTTAGCAGACGGCGACGCTGGCGATGAAGATCGCCGTTGATCATCGCGAGATTGCCGGCCTGGAATTCGCGTACGTTGATCTCGGCGAGCGCGTTGGGGCAGATGTAATTGTCCGCCGACACATCGGCGTTTTCCTCCACTGCTTTCGAGCGGAGAACCTTTTGCATGTCGTCGAGACTGTCGATCCTTATCCGCGATACGGGGCAGCGCGATTCAGGGATCAGCGGATTTGCATCCATCGGTTCATTCTCCTTTGCGGCGCGAAAGCGACCCCTTTCTGGGGTCCAGGTCACACGCCGGCATCCTCGCCTTTGAAATAGAGGATTGTTCGCCAGACGTATGTCACCGATGCCGGGGACTGCTCCGAAAACACCGAAAAGCGCTCACAGAGCCGCCCAACCGCCATCGACCGAAAGACATGCTCCGGTCACGAACGCCGCTTCGGCGGAGCTGAGGAACAGGACCGCCTGCGCTATCTCGCGGGGAGTGCCGAGACGCTTCATCGGGTGCATGTCGCCGATAGCCTTGCGTGCCGCCTCGCGGCCCGCTTCGTCGACGTCAGCGAGGCTTTGCGCCATCATGCCGGTCGGAATGCCGCCCGGAGCGACGGCATTGATGCGGATATTCTCGGCAGCATATTCGATGGCCGCATTCCGCGTCAGGCCAAGGACCGCATGCTTGCTGGCGACATATGCGGTCTGCATTGCCATGCTGTGCAAACTGAGAAAGGAGGCAGTGTTGACGATCGATCCGCCGCCCTGCTTCAGCATCAAGCCTATCTCCGCGCGCATGCAGAGCCATACGCCGGTGACATTGATACGCATGACACGCTCCCATTCTTCGTGCCCGATGTCGGCGGCGAGCTTCGAGGATTGCGTGATGCCCGCGTTGTTGAAAGCGCAATCTATTCGACCGGTTATGACGGCCGCACGCTCGAAAGCGGCAGCCACTGACCCTTCGTCACCCACATCGGCAACCAGTGCTTCGAAGCGCGCGCCCGTCGACGATAGCAGGGCGGAGGTTGCCGCAAGCCCTTCCTCGGACCGGTCGAGGCCGATGACTACGGCTCCCGTTTCAGCAAATGCCAACGACGTTTCCTGTCCAATGCCGCTGCCCGCGCCCGTGATCAGCACGGTCCTTCCCTCGAAGCGTCCCGTCATCATTTTCTCCTCTTCTGATCTTCGCCGAATATGATCTCAAAAATCGTGGAACGGCTGCCGGACTCAGCGGCCTCTTAGCCCCCGATCGCCCAGCCACGTCTCGGACAGCCGCGTGACATGCCCGAGCAAATCGGGCTGGCCGACGTAATAATGCGTCGCCCCTTCGATCACCTCGTAGGTCTTGTCGGCCGTCGTTGCGGCGTCGAAGACCGACTTGCAGTGATAGGCCGGGACCGCGTCGTCCGCGCTATTTTCGATGAACAGAAGCGGCGCGCTAATCCGCGCGGCGCACGCCACTCCCTCGCCATTGGTGTCGTCGATGGACCATTGCGACAGCCACGCCCGAAGGGTCGAGAAGCGCGCGAGCCCGACCGGGCCGCTATTCACTGTTTCGGGGTCACCGAGATAACAGCGTCCGATGGGACGATCATTAGGATCGAGGGCGGGATCGAGAAAACGGGGATCGGCAAGTGTTCGGTGTGTGACGAACCCACGCTCAAGTTCCGCCCCGCCATTTGTCGAGAGTTGCTCGATCATCTCCTTGACCCAGGCAGTAATTCGCCTGACGCGCTCCAACTGAGCCGTCCGGTAGCGGGCGATGAATTCGGGCGAATAGGGCGGTACGAGGGTTCCGCTGTAAATGTCGAGACTTCGGTCGCGCCGGTCGGGATTGGTTTCGTCGAGGACCGACGGATCGATGATGTCGAGCAGCAGTCGCGCACGGGAGCTGTGAGCCGCTTGGAATATGACGGCGTCGGCCGGGATAAGGCCTGCGCGCGTCAAATCGACGTCGTCCCCCGCCGGCGTATGCGTAATGGTCGGTTTCTCGGCCTGCGATTGGTAAAAGAGAGAAAGCGAACCGCCGCCGCTCCAGCCGACAAGAACGACGTGGCGATAGCCCAAAATCATTTTGGCGTGCCGGATATAGGCGCCCAGATCGAGAAGGACCTTTTCCAGGATGCAGGCGGTGTCGTTGCGCGCGTAGCGGCTCGCGGCACATAGCACATGGGCGCCGCGGCGCGCGGCTTCGCGCGGAACGGGCAGCAGCTGCAGCGTCGAGGCCGGATGCATATAAATCTGCAGCGTGTCGCTCGCGATGTTCTTGGGTCGGATCAAAATCCCCTCGAGATTGACGGCGCCCTGGTTACCGGCAAACCCGTAAGTCTCCGTAAAGCTTTGCCGTTCGTCATAATGGAGATGCACCCAGTCAAACTGGAGTTCGTGTTCATCCGTCATCCCAATGCGTTCCTGCTTGGCGGGCGCGTCGCGTTTCGCTTGTCGCCATTTTGTTCGAGGTGTAGGCTGTAGCAGGAGATCGCCCACCGCCATGTCCCCGTGATGCGGGACGGAGCGAGAATAAGGTCGCGCGGCTCCTAGGAGAGTGACGTGAGTTTTTGGACAGCCCTTCCCGAACCAGCCCTTGAAAAGCTCGCGGCGAATTTCCCCGCGCTCATCATGTCGATTGGGGAAAAGCGCTTTGGTATTGAGCTGCTAAGCCTTCTGCACGCTACGTGCGGCGCCGAGCATGCGACCGTTTTCAACCTGACGGCAGACAATCTGTTCGAAGTGACGGCGGCAAGTCTCGATGGCTCGGACACGGCGCACCGGCAGGTCGGCGTCTATCTCAAGGAAGGCCTGTGGCGCCAAGATCCGACCATGACCGAGGCGCAGCATCGACTGGAGTCGGACACGTCGGCATTCGTCCGGACCGATATCGGGCATCTCTCTGACGATGCCCTGCGTGAAATCGTCTATGGCGAGACGGACATTCAGGACCGGTTGCTCATCTGTTCGCGCTGGGGTGACGACATCGTCGGGCTGAGTGTCCTGAGGTCTTCGAACGTGGGTCGGTTCACGACGACGGACATTGAAGCCGTCAAGTCGATAGCGGGTACGATTTTTGCTCTGCTTGCCAAGCATATCAGCATGACCTGGAACGGCCCCAACGTCTCGGTGGCGCTAACGTCGCTCGAGGAAATCGAGGCGTGCATCCGCGAGTGCGCGGCGCTTCCTCGCCGCGAGGCCGAAGTTTGCAGCCGGATCATTTACGGCATGTCGTCGCTCGGCATCTCGCTTGAACTCAACATATGCGACGAAACAGCGATGACGTATCGCAAGCGCGCCTACAGTCGCCTCAATATCGCGACGCAGCGCGATCTGCTGCTGTGGTATCTCGAATTGTGGAGCAAGTGGCAGGATCGCGCGACCCGGCAGGTTCCGAAGCTGGAAAAAGTGCTTCCCGACTATAAGGCGGCCTAATCCCCTGACGCTGTTCAGCCGGGCGGACCCACACCAGCTAAGGGTGCAGGCATTGGCCCGCGCGTATCGATGTCAGATCACTCGCGCTCCCGGCGCTGCACGATCAGTTCTGTCATGGCTTCCATCAGGTCGCGCCCCGTTGCGCGGGCGCGATTCTTGCCCTCATTCCACATCGTGAGGTCCTTCAGCGCCTGATCGGTATGCCGGTTCCAGTCCGGATCTGTTGGATAGGTGATTTCGAGACGCAGGCCGTTGGGGTCGCGAAAATAGATGCTGTAGATCAGACCGCCATGGTCGGTCGGACCAACGACTTCGATTCCCTGCCCCACCAGCCAATCCCGCCAAGTGTCCACTTCTTCGCGCGTTTCTGCCTGAAGGGCGATATGATCGAAAATTTCATAGGCCGGATGGGTAACGGGCGGGCGCTGGGGAAGGCCGGGCGCCTCGAAAAAGGCAATCGTCGACCCATCCTTCATGCGGAAAAAGATGTGAAAATAAGGGAAAGCATCGCCCGTCGAAGGCACCGTATCGTCGATAACCGTGCTCGCGAGATCCATGCCCATGACGTTCATGTAAAAGTCCGCTGTCGCTTCAACGTCATGCGTCACCCATGCCGCGTGATTGAGCATCAACGGGGTCAGCTTTACCGTCGGAACGGCGGCCAAGATCGGAGCGGGACTATCCATTTGAACACCTCATCGAAGGGAATTGTCGAACATTAACGAAAAGAGCGGGGCTCCGCTGTCCCCTGCGTGCGGGACGCGGACGCTTCACAGGTTGGAAAGGACGACCGGAGGGGTTCTTTCGAGATTGTCGCGCTTCCACGCATCGATCTTTTCTCGATGGAGTAGAGATTCCGATATTTCGTCGCGCCCTTCCAGCAAGGCGACCTTTGCCCCGGCCTCGACATCGAATCGGGCGATTGTCCCGTCCGAGCCGACTATCTGCTGCGTTGTGAGATCGACACGCAGCCGCGCGGTCTCCAGATCGCCGACGGCACTTACCAGACGCCCATGAAAGTCGGCTTCGAGCCGAATCGGCAGAATGCCGTTCTTGAAGCAATTGTTATAGAAAATGTCGGCGAAACTGCGGGCGATGATGCAGGTGATGCCAAAATCGAGCAGGGCCCAAGGCGCATGCTCGCGGCTCGATCCGCAACCGAAATTGTCTCCGACGACGAGAATCTCGGCTTCGCGCCAGGGATTACGATTGAGGATGAAGTCGGCGATTTCACTTCCGTCTTCGTGATAGCGCATTCGCGCGAAAAGCGCCTGACCAAGCCCGCTACGGCTGACAGTCTTCAAATATTCGCCAGGCAGGATCTTGTCGGTATCGATGTTGTCGATCAGCAGCGGCGCGGCGACGGCATCGAGTTTAGTGAAGCTGCGCATCAACAATAATCCCGGGCATCGACGATTGCCCCCGCGACAGCCGCGGCCGCGGCCATCGCGGGCGACATTAAGTGCGTGCGCCCGCCACGTCCCTGCCGTCCCTCAAAATTGCGGTTCGAGGTAGAGGCGCAGCGTTCGCCAGGGCTGAGCTGGTCGGGGTTCATGCCAAGGCACATCGAGCACCCGGCGTCGCGCCACTCGAAACCGGCCGCGCGAAATATATCGGCGAGCCCCTCCTCCTCGGCCTGCCGCTTGACGCGGCCCGAGCCCGGCACCACCAATGCGCGAACGCCGTCGGCAACGTGGCGCCCCTTTACGATTTGGGCGGCGCTCCGCAAATCCTCGATCCGCCCGTTGGTGCAACTGCCGATGAACACGACATCGATCGGAAGGTCGCAGAGTTTCTGGCCTGGCTTCAACGCCATATATTCGAGCATCGCGGATGTCTGCTCGCGCTTGCCGATCGGCGTTTCGTCGGTTGTCGGAACGACTCCATCGATGCGCACCACCGCTTCCGGACTGGTGCCCCAGGTGACCATCGGGGCGATGTCGTTCGCATCGATTCGATGTTGCTTATCGAACGCAGCGCCAGGGTCGGAAGCCAAGGTTCGCCAGCGTTCGCTCGCCAGGTTGAACGCGTCGCCGGACGGGACGCCGGCCCGCCCGCGCAGCCAGGCAAAGGTCTTTTCGTCCGGGGCGATCATTCCCGCCCGCGCACCCGCTTCAATCGACATGTTGCACAGCGTCATTCGCCCCGCCATATCGAGCGCCTCGACTGCCGCGCCGCAATATTCGATAACATGTCCAGTGGCGCCGGCGGTACCGAGTTGGCCAATGATGTGTAGAATGAGATCCTTCGCCGAGGTTCCTGCCGGGAGTTCATTCTCGACATGAACGCGCAGCGTCTTCGCCGGCTTCTGGCGGAGTGTCTGGGTCGCCAGCACATGCTCCACTTCCGACGTCCCGATGCCAAATGCCAGTGCGCCGAACGCGCCATGGGTCGACGTGTGGCTGTCGCCGCAAACGATCGTCATGCCGGGAAGCGTTAGGCCGAGCTCAGGCCCCACGACATGGACAATGCCCTGAGCTTCGCTTTGCAGCGGAATGTAAGGGACGTCGAACTCCGCGACATTGCGCTCGAGCGTCTGGACCTGGATGCGGCTGTCCCTGTCGGCGATCGGCAGGTGCCTGTTCTCGGTCGGAACATTGTGATCGGCAACGGCAATCGTCAGCTCGGGGCTGCGAACTTTCCGTCCCGCCGCGCGCAGCCCCTCGAAGGCTTGCGGGCTCGTCACCTCGTTAACGAGGTGTCGGTCGATATGAAGCAGCCAGCTCCCGTCATCCATTTCGGCGATGGCATGGGCGTCCCAGATTTTCTGGAACAAGGTGCGAGGGCCCTGGCTCATGCCGCAGTCCGTGTGCGAGCAAGAAGTGCATCGCGAACGCGCCCCCCAAAGCTTGCGCCCGGTAGCTCGGCCGCCTCCCGCGCTGCCTCGATGAGACGCGGCAGGTCGATGCCGGTGGACAGCCCCATCTCGGTGAATGTCCACACAAGGTCCTCGGTCGCGACGTTGCCCGTCGCGCCCGGCGCGAAGGGACAGCCCCCCAAGCCGGCAAAAGACGAATCGATCACGGAAATCCCGGCATTCCAGGCGGCAACAGCGTTCGATACGCCTTGCCCGTAAGTGTCATGGCCGTGGAAGGCCCATCGCGGTGCCTCCGGATTTATTGCCTTGGCGGTGGCGAACAGGCTTGCAACCCGGTCGGGCGTGACGCGCCCGGTCGTATCACACAGGCAAAATTCAGCCTTCGGCGCCAGCGCGACGAGCGGTTCGAGCAGTGCCAGTGTCGCCTCGGCCGGCACCGGGCCGTCGAAGGGACAGTCGAATGCCGTAGCCATGTTGAGCCGGAGACGCGTCCCGATCGGAACAAGCTCGACCAGTTCGCTGAACTCCTGGACGGACTCGGCAGGCGAACGGCGCACATTCCCTCGATTATGCTTTTCCGACACCGAAAGCACGAATGCGAGATGCCGGGCACCAGCTTCTAGCGCGCGCTCGGCGTGCCGGAGGCTCGGCACCAGAACCTGGGCATCGAGGCCAGGCTTGTCGGCAATATGGTTGAGCAGTTCTCCCGCATCTGCGAGCTGCGGCACCGCGCTGGTGCTAACAAACGCGGTCGCTTCCATGCGGCGGACACCGGCGTCGTAGAGCATGTCGACCAGCTCGAGCTTCCGTTTCGTCGGAATCAGCGGCCCGATCGACTGGAACCCGTCCCGGGGACCGACCTCGACAATTTCGATAATATTCGACATCAACCCAGGACTCCGGTTCGTTTAAGTGCGGCAATCCGACCGTCGTCATATCCGAGCAATTGGCGGGCAAGATTTTCGCCATCGGCGCCGATCGCGGGCCCAGTACGGCGAATGCTTCCCGGGGCGCCCGGAAAGTGTGGCACGATGCCTGGATGCAGCGTTCGGCCCAACAACGGGTCATCGACATCTCGCACCATGCCTCGGGCGCGATATTGCGCGTCTTGCGCGATGTCTGCAGCGGTAAAGACCTTTGACGCGGGTATATCGGCGGCGGCGAGCCGTTCGCTGAGGTCCGCTGCCGTCAGCGAACGCGTCCAATCCGAAATGATCAGATCGAGGGCGGCTGCGTGACGCACCCGCTGCCCATTGCCTTCAAACCGCTCATCATTCCCCAGGTCTTGCCGGCCTATCAACAGAAGCAACTTCGCAAAAAGGGGTTCGGAATTGGCGGCGATCAATATCCATTCGCCGTCCGCCGTGGGATAGGCGTTCGACGGTGCCGCCGTTGCAATCGCGCCGCCAGTCGGCTGCTTGACCTTACCCAGTGCGCCATATTCGGGAAGCATGGCTTCCATGAGACTGAGCACACTTTCGGTCAGTGCGACATCGACCGTCTGATACTGGGGATTCTCCCCGAAGCGCGCCTGGCGCCAAAGCGCCGCGACGATCCCGAATGCCGCGTACAGGCCCGCGAGCGAATCGCCGACGCTTACACCGACACGTACCGGCGGCAAATCATAGGTATCTGGCGCATGGTTGGTGAGGTGACGAATTCCGCCGATTGCCTCTCCGATCACGCCGAAAGCGGCTTGGTCGCGACCCGGTCCCGTCTGGCCGTAGCCCGAAACATGCGCGACGATCAGCCCCGGACGGCGCTTGCGCAAAATGTCGGGCGACAGCCCCATCTTCTCGAGCTGGCCGGGCCGGAAATTCTCGACAACGACATCACACTCGGCGGCGAGATCGATCGCGACTGCCCGTCCAGCTTCGGTCTTGAGGTCGAGCGCGATGCTATGCTTGTTGCGGCCGTGCACCGACCACCAGAGCGAGCGCCCGTCGACCTGCGCGCCCCATTGGCGGACCGGATCGCCGCCCAGCGGCTCGATCTTGATCACTTCTGCCCCAAGATCGCCGAGTAGACGGGTGCAGAATGGTGCAGCCACGAAGTGACCGATTTCGAGCACTCGAATCCCGGCGAGAACGCCTTCGTGCCGATCCGTTTCTGGCATCAGGACCTCGTCACTTCAGCCGCGCCGTCGCGGAGCCGCTTGTAGCCTGCAACGCGCTCGGGATCTATTTCCAGCGGACGACTATAGGACGGGTCACGGGCATCGCGGCTCGGCTGCGGAGCGGTCTCGGCAACCTGGAATTCGAACGGTACGAGGCAATCATAATTCGCGCCGCCTTCGGGCGTTTGCGAACCCTCGACGGTGTTGATCGAGGGGGCCACCCAGTCGACGATATATTGACGTGCGACGATACCCCATTTGCCATTCCGCTTCTCCATGCGGTCGATGTAGCGGCCGCCGATGGCGCTGAAGGGCGCCCCGGTCTTGTTGATGCCGGAATAGGAAAGATAGGTTTCGCAATGAGCGACGTCGCCATCGATCTCGGCCAGATGATTACCGATCATGTGTTGAGTGGAACTATGATGGGTTGAGTGCATATTCTGGACCCAGGTCCAGAACTCATCGGCCGTGCCGACAAACATCGAATGATCGTCGACGGCGTCGGGATGGTAGGCCGACATGACCATGGCGCGATCGAGCCGGTCAACGCCTCGACAGTATCGCGCTACGACATCGAGGATTTCCTGCCGATCCATCAAATAGGTCAGCTTTTCCTGCATTTCTTCCAAGGTCATTATGATGTCCTCTCCAGGGATCGCGCCGCAGATCGCTCGATGCGGTCAAGCACCCGATGAGTTTCGATAGCGTCGCGAAATGTCGGGGCGGTGGAGCCGCCCCCGGTCAGGTCGTCGTGCACCGCCCGATAGGCGTGCGCGACCGCGTCGGCATAACCGTCCGCATCGGTCGAAACGCGCCGATATTGCCCCGGTACCGGTAGATCGGTGAGCGGCCTCGATCCGCGTGCACCGCGGATCCGTATATGACCATATTGAAGATGCCCGCTTCTGCCTTCGACCAGCAGGGTACCGTCCGCGCCATTCATTTCCCAGCGGAAGCCCCCGCTGGGCCAGTCTCCGCCGCGATAGTGAAGCGATGCGACGGCCCCGCCTTCGAGCGTGCCACTCACGGCAATATGGTCAGGCGCGTCGGCAGCGACCGTCCGATCCTCATCGGTCAACTTCACATCGCGATGGCAGGTCGCCAGCGTAGCGTCCAGTCGATCGAAGCTGCCCACAATCCAGCCGAACGCGTCGACCATATGGCCGAAGGGAATGGTCAGCATGGTCGCGCCGGTTTCAGCGTCGGTGACATAGGCCGTGCGGGCGGTCGCCATGCCCCCCCACGGAAAGCCGCCCGCTCCGATGACACTGGTCGAGAGCAAATCGCCGACAAAGCCGTCGGCGACGAGATCGCGGAGATAACGCAGCGCCGGCGCCGACCGGGCCTGTAATCCCGCGAAGGCCGAGACGCCCTTTGCGCCGGCCGCGTCTGCCATGCCCCCGGCTTCCGTGACACTCCGGCCGAGCGGCCACTCGCAGTAGACGGACTTGCCTGCATCGATCGCACAGGAAACCAGTTCGCGATGGCGCGGCACCTTGACCGCAACGACGACAAGATCGACATCGGGGTGCGCTGCCAGCAAGGCCGCATCGCCGGTAGCAAATGCGACCCCGTGCACGGCGGCGGCGGCCGCTGCGGCCGTATCGCTCGAGGCTGCCAGTCCGGTTATAGCGTAACGTTCGGCCATTGCGCGGAGCGCCGGCACATGCGCCGTCGCCGCCCAACCTCCCTCTGCGCTCAGCCCAATGAGGCCGACGCCGATCCGTTTTTCGGCTGCCGTCATCTAACCAGCGATCTGCGAGCCAGGCGTAAAGCTGACGTGCAGGCTCTCCAGCGCGTGGATCTGAAAATGTTCCATGAAGCGGGGCTCGGGATGATGGTCCGAGAGGCGCAAATCCTTCAGCCTTTCCAGAAGGCGTGTGATCGCGACGCGCATTTCCATTCGTGCCAGCTGGTTGCCGACGCAAAAATGAATGCCGCGGCCGAATGCGAGATGGTTGCGCACACCCTTCCGGTCGATATCGATGCGCTCGGGGCATTCCCATTTGGCTGTGTCGTAGTTGCCGGCGAGATAGCTTATCTGCACCACGGTCCCCGCCGGAATGGCCACGCCGGCGAGTTCGGTATCCTGGGTCGTGAAACGATATTGATGCGGGACCGGCGCGTGCGCACGAAGCATCTCCTCGACCACGATGGGAATAAGCGCGGGATCGGCGAGGACCCGGTCGAGCAGCGCCTGGTCTTTGAGAATCATGTAGGTCGCCGTCGTAATGCCAGTTGTGGTAGTTTCATTTCCCGCGACCAGGATCAGTTGAGCGACCATGAGCAGCTGTCCCATGGTCAGGCGCTCACCTTCGACCTCGGCATGCACTAGCCGGCTCAGCATATTGTCCTGAGGATCAACTTCATATTCGCGAGCACGCGCCGCGAGGTAATTTTGCATATCGATCATGCGGTCCGTCAGCATCAGCTCGCGGTCCGGCGGACAATTGGGATCGTTCCGATCGACCCACGCCGTCGACCAGAGCTTGAACTGCTCATAATCTTCCCGGGCAACACCAAGCTGGTCCGAGATGATGTACATCGGCAGGTGGACTGCAAATCCCGACGCCAGATCGGTTTCGCCTGTTTCGATGAAACCGTCGATGAGCCCATCGACGATCGCGAGCGCCACCGGTTCGAGCTTCTTGACATAGCTCGGTGTAAAGACTTTATCGACGAGTGCGCGGTGAAGACCGTGTTCCGGCGGATCGGCGAAGGCGAGAACATGTTCTTCGGGCCAGCCGCGCTCGGCGTAACGCCGGCGGACCTCTTCCGAGACCGACGTTTCCCGGTTGATCATGATCGGCGTGCGGCTCGAAAAAATCTCTGGATGGCTGTTGACGTAGTTGATGTCGTCATAGCGGCTGACGATGAACATGCCGGTGCCGGGATCGCGGTATACCGGCGCTTCTTCAAGCAGCCGGGTCAGGAACGGAAAGGGGCAGCGCTGCACCTCCGGGTCCGAGTAGCTTCCGAGTCCGGCCTCGACAGTCGCCATTTTCCTGCTCCTTTTCTGCCCGAATCCGCCGTCCGGCGCCCGGGTTCTGAAGACGGTCTAGCAAAGTCGAACGGTTTCGCCTGTCACCGAAGGCCGGGACATAGCCTTATCCAGCCGGCGTCCAGACGCATGCCGACGCTACGGCGATAGCTTCGTCCTGGTCGGGCGAACCGCCCGATATCCCGACTGCGCCGACGCAGAAATCGCCTTCGAAGAGGGGGATGCCCCCACGAAAAGGGTAAATATCTGCGATAGCCACGATCGACGGCATGCCCGTCGCTGCCTGTTCGGCCAACGAGGTCGGCATCTTCATCTCAACCGCGGTGCGTGCCTTTCCTTCGGCGACGCGGAGCGATACCAGCGGCGCGCCATCGAGCCGTTCGAGGCGCAGCAAATGCCCTGCATCATCGACCACGCAGATCGTCACCGCGACGCCGGCCGCCTGCGCCGCCTCCCGGGCGGCCGACGCGACCCGATCCGCATCGGCAATCGCAATATAAGGCTTGGATGGCATGCGCTCTTCTCGCTACTCGGTTGCTGACAGTTCGGATTTCTCCACAATGCCGTCGAGCGGTGCTGAGCGGTACATGTCGAGAATGAAGTCGTCGATTTCGCGGTCCGAGCGAGTGGCCGCCATGTCGCACATGTATATGGCGTCGGCACCGACGGGATAGCGTGTCGCTGGATGCTTCGCTTCAAGCGCTTGGCATACCGTGGCGGCGACAGCCTCGGGAGCGGTAAAATTCGCGTTCGCGATACCCTCGTCGGCGCGATACTTCATCTGCCGGTAGAGCTTGCCGTAAAGCGCTGTCTCGCTTTCAGGAAGCGATGCGATCGTCGCCGCGAGCGACGCCTGGCTGCGCCGCATCATCTGCGTGTCGAGCGCACCCGGCTGGATGAGAACAACATGCACTCCCCATGCCGACGCCTCCTGCCGGAGGACATCGACAAGCCCTTCTAGCGCGAACTTGGACGCGACATAGCTCGCCATCATCGGTGTTGCGACCTTGCCTGACCAGGAGCCGGTAAGCAGCAGACGCCCCGCTGACCGCCGCAATGCCGGTAGACAGCTCTGATAGACCGCAAGATTGGAAAGGCAGTTGATCTCGACGGTCTGGCGAAAGACATCGAAATCCGTCGTTTCCGCCGGAGCGAATGGCGCGACCGCCGCGCAAACGACTACGGCGTCCAGGCGCGGCAAATTCTCGACCAGTCCCGTGAGCTGCGCCTTGACGGCTCCGGCGTCCGAAAGGTCGAGCGGCACAGCATGCGAACAGGCCGGGAAAGCGGCCAGAAACGCGTCCAGCGTATCCGGCCGGGAGACCGTTGCGGCGACATGATAGCCTTGCTGCAGCAAGGCGCGAGTAACCGCGGCGCCCATGCCGCCGTTCGCGCCGACCACCACAGCCGTGCGCGCGTCGCTCACCGCGCGGCTCTTCGCGAACGGGTCACGCAGGCGCCGTTTCGCGCACGAGCGCCAGCGTTCCATGATCCTCCACAGCCGTCGATACCCGCAGTAAGGCGACGGCCATGGTCTCCCAGCCATAACTTTCGGGAGGGCAGGTCAACCAACCGATGTACAGCGTCCAGAGCGATGCGCGGCGGTGCTCGAGCCAGAGCATATCGCGGTCGGGCGGGTTAACGACGCCAAATTCGATCAGCTTTTCGCGATAATAGTCGAGCAGCGACCGTTCGCTGCTGCGCCGCTCCTCGATCGAGAGCGCGGTGTTGATGATGTATGTGACGTCGTGCAGCGCAAAGCCACGAACGCATAATTGCCAGTCGTGCAGTCCGACGCTTCCGTCAGGCATCCGGTATGTGTTGCCGATATGGAGATCCCCATGAAGCAGCGTCTGGGGCAGCGTCGCCTGATGCTTCTTGTTGGCGCACATCGCGCCGAACAATTCGCGCTCGGTTGTCTCAAGCCGTTCGAGAATTTCGCGTTTGAACTTGTGAAGCTCCAGCTGGCTGCTGATGCCCTGCTCGGGAATCACGCTTTGCATATGATCTTCGACGCCGCCCTTCAGATGGGTTTCCATCCACGAGAGATCGCCGGAAAAACGATCGCTCTCCCAATAGCGCGAATGGAGTGCGGCCACGACGTCGAGTATGCGGCGTACATTGGCAACGCCGACCGCCTCGAGATTGCTCGGGAAAATCGCTCCGCGCCCCGTCACGTCCTCCATGATCAGCACATAGCGTTTCGTCGCGGGATCGAAATGTCCGCCGAGGGAGCGCGGCGCCTCGATATCGAGCTCGGGCCGGATGCGGTTGTAGAAATTGACCTCGTTCGCGAACAGCCCGTCGAGCTGGCAGTACCAGGCGTCGGTGCCTTCCTTTCGCGGGTCGAACGACAATTTGAGGATCACGTCGCGCGGCAGCCCGGCGGGCGAGTCCTCGGAATAGCTAAGCTGCGCCGTCGCGCGCGCCGAAGTCGACACGTCGCCGTCGCCATATTCGTGCGACTTTACGATCGCGACTGCGGTCACCCGCGCGGCGGGTTCGACAGTTTGCAGGACAGTGGTCAGCAAGTCCGGCGACAGATCGTGTGGTGAATTCGGTATGAGCAAGAGGGTCCTCCCGTTAAGTCGCGCGGCCGGCGCCGGTGCTATTTGAAAAGGTCGGCAAGAAGATCGAGGCTGGCCGCGAGAAGGTCGACCCGGCTTTGCGCGAAGGCGACTGCCTCCTCCTCGGATAACGGGGTGTCATAGCTAAGGCGTCGCTCGACAAATGTGCCCGCGCCCGATCTGATCGCGTAAAGCTGCATGGCACCGATCACATTGTAGACCGGAAGGGGAAGGTCGCCGACCACGTCATATTCCTGGAGCCATTTGCGGTCATCCATGGCGGTCAATATCTCGTCGAAGAACGACCCGTCCCGATATGTTACCCGGCGTTTGACCCCAATCGTCAGCCCGTTGCCGCCCTCAAGCGAAATTGCCGGATGATGTTCGATCCATCGCGAATGCGAACCGAAGTCGCGAATGGCGTCCCAGACGTCGACCACCGGTGCATCGATGACTCTGCTGGCGCTAACAATGGGCATCCGCTTTCCTCTTCACTTCTTCAAACTCAAAATTCAGCGGGCTGTCATTCCGCCATCGACGGGAATGACCGCGCCGGTGATGAACGACGCCTCGTCGCTTGCGAGGAAGGCGATCACGCTCGCGATCTCCTCGGGTTCGGCGAAACGCTTGAGCGCGTGAAGTTCCGCCCACGCTTCAGCGCTGCCTTCTTCCATGAACGACCGCGCGAGCGGGGTCATGACACCGCCCGGGCAAAGAGCGTTGATCCGTATGCCGCGCCCTCCATATTCGAGCGCTGCGGTGCGCGTGAGCCCAAGCAGGGCCGCTTTCGATGCCGCGTAGATCGACAGCGTCTCGAAGCCGACCAGGGCGGCGACGGAAGCGACATTGACGATTGCCCCGCCGCTGTTGGCCACCATGTGGGGCAAGGCAAATTTCATCGTCGCCCAGGAGGCACGAAGATTGACGCTTAACACATGATCGAAATCCGCCGGATCGCCCTCTTCGAGTATAGCGGGAACGCCGTCGATGCCGGCATTGTTCACCAAAATGTCGATCCGTCCCCATCGGCGGACGGTTTCGTCGACGGCGGCCGCGAGGGCCGACATGTCGGAGACATCGGTCACGGCCGCGTGGGCTGCTTCACCGATCCTCGCGGCGACCTTCTCGACCCTGCGGTTGATGTCGAGGCACATCACGCGCGCGCCTTCGTGGGCGAGGCGCTGCACCGCTGCCTCTCCGATACCCTGGGCGCTTCCGGTCACGATCGCGACCTTCCCGGAAAGGCGAGGCTCGACAGTCTTATTCTCCATTCAAAGTGTCCATCCTCCGTCGGCCAGATAGGCGCCGCCGGTCAGAAAACTGGCCGAATCCGACGCCAGAAACAGGATGAGATTGGCGATATCTTCGGGCTGCCCGAGCCTCGGGATCGGAAGGCCGGCGGCGAACTGCATGATGGCATCGAACGCCTCGGCGCCTTCCGCGGGACGCACCATCGGCGTTTCGACAAGGCCTGGATGAACCGAGTTCACGCGGATTCCATCCTTCGCCAGATCGAGAGCAGCGACCTTGGTCATTCCGGTCACGGCAAATTTGCTGGCGGTGTAGGCAATTGCCCCACGTTCCGCCTTGAGACCGGCAACGGACGACACGTTGACGATCGCGCCGCCGCCCGCTCTCCGCATCGAGGGCACCGCCGCGCGCATGCCGAGGAAGCAGGATATCTGGTTGACTTCGATCATGTGGCGATAGTCGGCTTCGCTCACATCCTCGAGCGAAACGGGCGCGACTGCGATTCCCGCGTTATTGATCAAAATGGAGACGGGGCCGAACTTGTGTTCCGCCTTTTCGAAAAGCGCGTCCCAGTCGCTGGCGAGCCGCACGTCGTGCTGCACGAAGAGAGCGCCTGCCCCAATTTCATCGGCAACTTGCGCGCCGTCGGTCCGATTTATGTCTGCGAGGACAACGGCCGCGCCAGCCGCGGCGAACAGGCGGGCGGCCGAGGCGCCAATGCCGCTTGCGCCGCCCGTGACGATCGCCACTTTTCCTGCCAACCCGTTTCCGCTCATGACCAATCTATCAGCCTTTCAAGAGATGAGGCCACAGACCGACCCCATTTGCTTCAATCCGCAATGCAGCGGGTCCTTGCGCCCGCCATGCTCATCATCCGTTCCATCAGCTCGCCGTGAAGGTGACCGGCACCGTCGCCGGACCGCGCGACTGACCCATTCTGTAGTCGATGTGGGCATCCGGCGGCACGACCAAGTCCGGCAATCTTCGTAGCAGGCGTTCGACGGCAACGCTGACGATCATGCGCGCGAACCACTCGCCGATGCATTTGTGGACGCCTCCGCCAAAGGCAATGTGTTGCCTGATATTGTCGCGGCCGACCTGAAACTCGGCTGGGTCATCGAATACGGTCTCGTCCCGATTGGCCGAGGACCACATCAGGATGACGCGGTCGCCGACCTGCAGTTGCTGCCCGCCAAGTTCGATATCTTCCGTCACCGTTCGCATGATTGAGACCGCAGGCGGCATATGGCGGATCGTCTCGTCGAGAACCGAAGGCATCAGCGAGACATCGGCGGCGAGGCGATCGCGGATATCGTGGTGCCGGCCCAGTTCGAGCAGCACGTTTCCAATCGTGTGAACCGCAGTATCGTCGCCGCCCACGATCATGAGCTGGATAATGCCAATCAGTTCTTCCTCGGTGACCGGGCGACCGTCAACCTCGCCCGTTCGGACCGAGTCGATAAAGCCGCCATCGGATGGCAGTTCGCGACGGCGAACGACCAAGTACCGCACATATCTTTCGAGCTGGCTGAAGCCCTCGATCTGATCCTCGACAGAGGAGGAGAACATCGCCTGATTTGTTGCCCGCTCGCATTGCGCGGCTTCGTCGGGGGAGAGCCCAAAGAAAAGGTCGAAGAAGAAGTGAGCGGCGAGCGGTTTCGCGTAAGCTTCGGTGAGGTCGGCGGAACCGTTGGCGATGAATGCGTCGATGAGCTTGTCAGCGAACACGGCAAGCTGCGGCTCGAAAGTGGCCGCAGCCGCCTTGCTGAAGTGGGGATTGAGCAGCCGCCTGAACGACTGGTGCTGCGGTGGATCATACTCAACGGGCACATATTTCTGGGGCTTCGTACCCGCCAGAACCACACCACCAGCACTGGAAAAATGGCGCCAGTCGCGCGCTACCTGCGTCACTTCGCGATGCCCGACCACGACCCAGTAGCCGCCGTGGGCCTCCGACCGGTGGACGGGACCACGTCGCCGCATCGCCTCCAGCGTTTCGTAGAAATGATCCTTCAGACGCTCGTCGTGAACGTCGAAGTTCTCGATCAGCCCTTCAAGCTCGAATTCGACAGTGGCTGTCATGCCTGTTCCCCCTGCTCGGAAGATGCGCCGCAAGAGCGCATGGCGTTCCATCAATGACGCTGCCGAACTCGAGAGATGCAAGCGAGGGTGATCCACGAACCACCCTCGCCCCGCGGTCAGAAGCGATAGCTCAAGTTCGCGCCAAAGGTTCGCGGTTCTCCGGCAAACCGCACGGCCCCATCGCCGGCGGACGCCACCGAGTTCCAGTAATATTCGTTGGTGAGGTTGCGCCCATAAAGTGCGAGGCGCCATCCATCGTCCGATTCGATGCCAATGCGGGCGTCGAACAGGGTATAGGCGGGTAACCTCGAATAGGCAGCTTCGCCAAGATCAGCGAAAGTCCGGGCGCGATAGGTCACCGATCCACCGATAAAGGGACGGATCGAGCCGCTGCTCGGAACGCTGTATTCCGCGTCGAGATTGGCTGACCACGGCGGCGCATAGTTGAATTCCCGCCCCGACGCGATCAACGGACGTCCCGCGAAGTCGACGTTCACATAATCCTTGACCTCGGTCTTGATATAAGTGGCGCCACCAGTGATGCGCAGCCCTTCGACCGGCTCCGCCGTTATATCAAACTCGAGACCATCCACCGTCGACTTGGGGATGTTGACCAAAGTTGCCGTAACAAGCGCTCCACCGAGGACAGGAAGGAACGTGAAAAACTGCTTGTCGACGTAATCATAGTGGAACGCCGCCATGTTCAGTTGGACTCGATTGTCGGCCAAGGTCAACTTTGTGCCGACTTCATAGGACGTCAGCTTTTCCTGCCCCACCGGCTGAATAGCCGAATCGAAGAGATTGACGATGACCGGGTAAGTGCCAGCCTTGAAACCCCGACTGACCGAAGCATAGAGCAGCACATCGTCGCTGGGCTTGTAATTGACCGCTCCGCGCCAAGCGAGGTTGTTTTCTTTTTGCGTTTGGTCGGCGAACACTGGCAGGAAAGTCGGATTCGGCCCGGAATCGTCGATGGTGATGCAACCCCCGCTAACATAGGCGGCCGCTAGGGCTGGATTGATCCCGCTCACGATAAACTGGGGAATTCCGCGAATGCCGGGCGTCCCGCCGCGATCGAACGTACAACCGAATATCGATTGCTCGGTATCGGTGTATCGGGCGCCGGCCGTTAGGGTCAGGCCGGGAGTCACTTCGACATCGATGCTGCCGAAAACCGCTTTTGCCTTTTGCGTCAGGTCATAGCGCCATTCGGCGGGAGAATTCGGCGGAAACCCCGAATAAGCGGCATAATTGTTGAACACGCCTTCGGTAATGTCGTCATCGCCGTAGCTGCCACCGATAACAAAGTTGACTCCCGCCGAGGGGAAAGCGCCGCTCAACCGGATTTCTTGATTGATCGATTGGATGTCGGCAAACGCAAGTCCCTGTTGCGTGTTGACGGCGGTGCCATCCTGATCGTGCGGCGAGCGAAAGCGCGTCTCGACATAGTTGGTGATCGACGTCAGAGACAGTTCGTCAGTCAATTCATAGTCGCCGCGAAGCACAGCTTGATAGGTGTGGCTATCGGCCCGCGTATCGAACCCTTGGTCGAAGTCGGCATCGCGCGCATCGTCCGGCAGGTTGTTTGCATAATCGAGGAACGCCGGAGGAGCTCCAGCCGGAACGGCCGGCAGAATAAGAAACGCCTGCGCCTGCTGCTGTTCGCTACGGTCGCGCGACGCGTTGAGGTTGACGGAAATCGTCAGTCGTTCGGTTGGCGTCCAGTCGAGCAGCAGCCGTCCAGCCAACTTGTTCTGGCTGCCATTTTTCTGATCATTGAGAAAATAGCCGCGCTGCCAACCGCCGCCTTGGCTGGTTTGCACCGCCAATCGCCCCCGAAGCGTGTCAGACAGGGGGCCGCTGACGAAGCCCTCAGCATTGACTTCACCCCAATGGTTGGCATCGAGGCGGAAACCCGCCGACAGGTCAGCGGTCGGCTTCGCTGCGATTACGTTGATCGACCCGCCTGTCGCGTTCTGGCCAAACAGGGTTCCCTGCGGCCCCTTCAGCACTTCCACCCGCTCGATATCGAGGAAGAGTCCCTGGCCCATGATCGGATAGGGAAGCGCCGCCTCATCGACGTAGGTGCTTACGGTCGGCGGTGCAGACGCTTGGAACGAGTTGAAGTTGACGCCGCGGAGAGAGAAGACCGGTGGCCCGAAGACGCTGGTCGACGCGGTGAAGCCTGGCACGATAGCCCCAAGATCGGCAGCATCGGTTATGCCGGCGTTCTGGATCTGCTCGCCGGAGGCTACGGACACCGACAGTCCCACATCGTTCAGGCGTTGCTCGCGCTTCTGCGCAGTGACAACAATTTCGCCGATCCCGACCGTTTCGGGCGCTCCGCCCTCGGTCCGCTCCTGAGCCGGCGCGACATCGCCGCTTGTACCTTGAGCATAAGCCGGCACGAAAACCGCGATGGGCGCGCCAGCCAGCGCCACGGCGGCCACAGACGCTTTGAATTGTGCTTTCACTTTAGGTCTCCTCCCTCGGTCGATTTTTGTTTCTTTATTTGTTGTCCGTTCCAATAGACGACCCTGGGCCGTCGCGCTGTCCCCTCAAACAGTGACTGCGCCTTCGCACGAGCCGAAGATGGCCAAAAACCCCGCTCTTCTAGCCATGAGCAGGCCTCAACGGCGGCGCGCGGGTTAGTTGCTCGCGGTGTCGGCGAACGCCGATCGGCCACCAGATGCAGTTCCTCCCTTTGGGCAATTCTGTACCAGCAAGGGTGACAGAAACACCGAAGCAGCTGCGCCATAAGCATGCCCGACTCCGTGCGACCGGCTGCGACCCGACAAGGTTCGGTCCGAGAACAAGCCCGGGGCGAAAACATAGCACGCACGAAATGTGCCTTGGGGAGATCGATGATGAAAAAAGGTTCGCCTAACAGGTCGATATTGCTGGCAAGCGCGGCGCTTTTGGCGGCCATGCCGCAAATGGCCATCGCGCAGGATGCGAGCGCGAGTGACACCAGCGATACATCTGCGGAACGCGGGATCGCCGAGATCGTCGTCACGGCGCAAAAGCGCGAGCAGCAATTGAGCGACGTGCCGGTCTCGATCACCGCGGCATCGGGGGAGCAGCTCGAGAAAGCCGGCGTGAATGACGAAGCGCAGGCCATCGTGCCCGGGCAGACCGGAGGGCGCAATTGATGAGCGAATGGGATGCGTGGATCGGCCGCGAAGAAACGCGCCAGGACCGGGTCGACAAGTCCGCGGTCGCACGCTGGCTCGCAACATTCGATCGAAGCACACCCCCGGACGGCAGCGTGCCGCAAGCCTATCACTGGTGCCTCCGCCTGCCCGACGCGCCGACCGCTGCGCTCGGGATCGACGGGCATCCGGTGCGCGACGACAGTGCATCGAGCTTCCTGCCGCCGGTCCCCCTGCCCCGCCGCATGTGGGCCGCAAGCAAGGTCGAATTCATCGCCGCGCTGCGGCCGGACCAAAAAGTCAGAAGAACCTCTCGCGTCGCGTCTATCATCGAAAAGCAAGGAGAAACCGGGAAGCTGGTCTTTGCCGAGATCGCGCACGAAACCCGCGCCGATGGCACGCTGTGCGTGCGCGAGATCCAGTCGATCGTCTTTCGCGAACCATCACCGACGGGTGCGCCTCCGGTACCGGCGCCGCGCCGCGCCGATCGCTTCGATCCTACCGCATGGGATGCTCACCGGATGCTGCAACCATCGGAATCGCTGCTGTTCCGCTATTCGGCACTGACCTTCAATAGCCATCGCATTCATTATGATGTGCCCTATGCAACCCGGGAAGAAGGCTATCCCGGTCTCGTCGTCCACGGCCCGCTAACCGCAACCTTGCTCCTCGACCTCGCGGCGCGGCAATTCGGCGACAATGTGCTCAGGCGCTTCGACTTTCGCGGCATTGCCCCGGCAATTGCCAACGAAGAGCTTCATCTGGCGCTCCGAAGCGCCAACGACACAATCGAGTTCGGGGCTTTCACCGCTGACGCTCGGCAGATCATGACAGCAACCGCCGCGGTTTGAACAAGCCCGCATCGGGCGAAAGCCAGGCCATGGCCGCCCACGGATGACCTATGTCAATTCAACCTGCACGGATGCCGCATTTCCCGCCGGTTCTATAGCAACGACGCGGCGCGCGAGCATGTCAGCGATCCTTTGGGCGAAATGCTCCCGCATATCTTCGCGGAGGCCCTCTGCGGAAATCCTTATCGTCACATTGGACTGCATTCCGGCTTCATTGGCTCGCCGGAACATACGTTCAGCGTCAACGGCAAGAATGAGCGAAACCGCCGCGACCATGTCGGGGAGCGTGTAGAGGTCGACATATTTCCGGCTTCGGTGGAGCGCCAGGTCGCTGAAGCTGGCGCGCAACATCCAGCGATCATGAGTTTTCTCAATCGCTCTGTGCAGCGTTATCGACGTCCCCGACCATTCGGTGGCATCGACGATCGCCACCGCGTTCCGGCCATCGAGCCCCTTTCGCTTGACCGTTTTGGGGGTCCAGGGAAAATGGACGAGCGAGCTATCGTCGGTGACGACGCGCAGATCCTTGGGATAATCCGGAAACAGTTTCCGGCATTCAGGTGTCCAGCCCCGGAATATTTCGTAGGGCGAGACGGGCCCCCAATAGGTAAATCCCGTCAGCCACCTCGCATCCATCGGGCGAAGCTCTGCCGGCGCAAGGTCGGGCAGTGCGTCAGGAGGCGGCACCTCATTCGAACGCCCGGGAGAATCGGGATGGCGCGCCAATATCGGGTCATCGACCCGGCCGCCTCGCAAGCGATCATAGATCAGGCGGCACGGAGCGCCCAGGGACTGGAGGTCGGTCGTCCCCTCCTGCGCACCGGCCAGCAGCGGATGCCTTCGCGCGCCGAACACCATCCTTTTGTAGAGCCAGTCGATCCGGTCCCAGGGCATGTCCCAATATTGCGGCGCGTCCTTGAATCTTTCGATCAGCCTCTTCGCCTCGTCGACCTGCGCATCGGGATACTGGTCGAAGCGCGCGTCGCGCGAGCGGCAGATGGCCAAGTCTATATCGCCAACGGTCGGCTCTTCTCGCATCAGGCTTCCGAAGAGCCAGATCCTGTCGACGCGGGTAACCGCCTCTGGATCGGCATTGAGCAGGTCTACGCGGGCCAGCAGATCATCCAGAACTGATCGCGCTTTCGCCAGCGGCGTGCGCATAGCTACTTTGGCACGCGCAACCGTCATTCCCTGCTCGGTCACCTTGTTGGTGACAGGATCGATCAACCCACGGTCGATACACTCTTCATAGACGATCGCGCCGTCCCTTCTGTTCGAGAAGACGCTCTTGAGATCGATGAGGCGGGCGGGATCCCGGGTCCGAAGATAGGCGCGCAATGCCTGTTTGAAGACCGATGGGCGGTACCCTGCGATCCGGACCGCCCGATCAAAACTAACGCCCATCGAGACCCCGTCGCAGCGCGGGCCGGGAGCAGCCCCTTGCGTTCTTAGGTTTCCCGCCGCAGCTTAGGAAGAGCAATCCGCATTGCGGGACGCTGCCAATGCGGCAGCCGTTCGGCCACCGGAGGAAGACGTCCCGTCGCTCCGGCTCCCTTGGCCCGCAATATGGGCATTGCAGCCGCGCGCCGGACAATATCCTTTTTCGGGCGCGCCTCGGCAATGCGGGGGCCGTCCAGTAATTCGTCGGCCCAATCCTGAAGCATCCGCCTTCGCGGCGTGAGATAAAGAGCGCTGTTGTAGGCACCGCGAACCTCGTCCTCATCTTCATGGGCAAGCGCCATCTCGATCCAGTCGGGACGATAGCATTCGGCTTCGTTGGCCCAGGTCGAGCCGAGCCCTCGAAAACCATGGATGGTCTGCTTGCCGAGGTAGCCCATGCGGTAGCAGGCGTAGATCATCGTATTGGCTGAAATCGGCTTGTTCGGCTTCTCGCCGGGGAAGACGAAGCGATCGTTCGACGCACTTCGGCGGCGCACCAATATCTCGACAACCTGGGAAGAGAGCGGCACCAGATGCTCGCGCTCCATCTTCATCCGTTCGGCAGAAAGCCGCCAGAGAGGATTCTCGCCCTCAAGATCCTCAAACTCGTCCCACTCGGAAAAACGCGTTTCGCTTGTCCGGACCCAGGTCAGCAAAGTGAACAGCATGGCATCGCGCGTCGTTTCGCGCCGACGACTATCCGCCTCGCCGTCATAATTCTGGATCGCGCTCACAAGTCCGGGCAGCTCGGCGAGCGAGACCTTCGCCATATGCCTTACTTTAGGCTTGGGCTTGAGCGCATCGTTGAGGCTGATCGTCGGATCGGTCGTCGCCCAGCCGCTTGCGATCGCGAACCGAAACACCTGCCCAATGCCTTGCTTCACGCGGCGGCTGATATCCAGCGCACCGCGCGCCTCGACGAGACGCACGACCTCGAGGACTTCCGGCGCGGTGATCGACTTGATGTCGCGCTTGCCAAGCGCCGGAAAGACGTCGCGCTCCATGCGGCTCATGACGCGGACGGCGTGCGCCTCATCAAGTTCCGCGACGCGATTCGCATGCCATGCCCGCGCGACAGGCTCGAAAAGTTCGAGCGGTGCCTGAAGCCGCTTCTTGGCCTTTTTTTCCTCGCCGGGATCGATGCCCTTGGCGAGCAACGCCTTGGCGTCGGTGCGCATCTGCCGCGCGGCAGCCGCCGAAACCGCGGGATATTTGCCGAGGCTGAGCGTCTTTTCCTTGCCATCGAAGGCGTATTTGAGGCGCCAGAGCTTCGATCCGCCGGGGCGGACGAGCACGTACAGCCCCTCGCCATCGAAGAGTTTATAGTCGCGTGCGCGGCGCACCGCATATTTGATTTCGAGGTCTTTGAGAGCCATCCGGGGTATCGCCTGTTTCGTGGACAGGCAAAAAATGCCCCGTTCCGGCCCCGGAATCAAATCGCTGCAGGCGGATTCAGACAGACGCGGACGGACCCGAACGGCCTGCAGAGGACGCCAGAAATATTTGATTTTATTATGAAAAAAGACATCGACGGACAGTGACGGACTTTTGTGGATTTTGGCCCTTGGTAGCGGAGGAGGGACTCGAACCCCCGACACGCGGATTATGATTCCGCTGCTCTAACCAGCTGAGCTACTCCGCCCCGAAAGGCCGCCACATCAGGCGAGCAGCGCCTATAGGCAGGCCATTGCCCCCGGTCAATATCATCCGCGCGGCCCGCGAAAATTCCGTGCGAAGGCGGCTTCCCACGGACCGCCGCGATAGTGATGCGCGGCAAGGCCGATGACTGCCAGCGGGCGCGGCATGAAATCAGCGGCGAGTTCGGCGAGTAGCGCGCGGGCCTCGCCGGCGGTCACCTTGTTCTGGACGGTGATGTGGAGCCGCGGGGTGCCCTGGTCCTGCGCGGTCAGCATGCCGGTGAAATGGTCGGCAATCCGTTCGCGGATGGCGAGCAGGTCGGGGCTGTCGATACGATAGGCGACGCCCTGCCCAAGCGAATAAAGCTCGCGCAGCCGCGCCGCGGGCGGCGGGGTGTCGGCGGCGATGCGGCGGATCAGCCCGTCGAGCTCGTTCAGCGCCGACGGCGGCAGCTGGTGAAACAGCGTGATATGCGCCGCCAGATGATTGCGTTCGGGCGGAAAATGCGCCGCGCGCAGATGATCGAAAAAACGCTGATCCGCCGCACCCATCGTCGCGGTCACGATGATGGGTGCGGCGCCAGCGGCCCGATCGGGAGGGGGGATGGCCGGGCCGCCTGAGGTCATATCAGCGCCGGTTTAGGCCGCCTGCGACAGCTTGCCCTGGTACGGGTTCGCCTTCACCCACTCGAGCGCCTTTTCGGGGGTCGATTCGACATAGGGGTCGCTGTCGGTGCCGACATCGTTGATGCCGGGTTCGACAAACATCTGGACCACGACGCCGTCGTCGACGATCGCGGTGTAGCGCCAGCTGCGCATGCCGAAACCGACGTGATCCTTGTTGATCAGCATGCCCATGCGGCGCGTGAAGGCGCCCGAGCCGTCGGGGACCATCTTGACGTTCTGGACGCCCAGGCTCTTGCCCCAATTATACATCACGAACGCGTCGTTGACGCTGATGCAATGGATGTCGGCGACGCCTTCGGCAGCGAAGTCGGCATAGAGACGCTCGAAGCCCGGGCACTGCTCGTTCGAACAGGTCGGGGTGTAGGCGCCGGGCAGGCCGAACAGGATGTGACGGCCGGTGCCAAAGGCTTCGCCGGTGTCGACGTCCTGCCAGCGGAACGGGTTCGGGCCGTCGACAGCTTCGTCGCGGACGCGCGTCTTGAGGGTCACGGCGGGAACGGGTTGGTTGATCATGGGAGAGAATCCTTTCTGTGGGGATTTTTGTGCGGCGCACCAAGAGCAGACCCGCGCCGCAAGGTCAAATCGAGTGCGCCGCTTTCGTTGATCGATACAGGCGATCAGAGCGCCGACCAGAAGCGATGCAGCGCCGCGGCGACCTCGGCGGGGCGTTCGGCGATCGCCCAATGCCCCGCCCCGTCGATGACGGCGAGCGGGGTGCCGGTGTTCGCCGCGTAGCGCTGCGCCACCGACAGTTCGACATAGGGATCGCCCGCGCCCCAGATCAGCACGCCGTTTGCGGGCAATTTCCCGATGTCGCGCGCCCAGTCATGTTCGAAACTCAGCCCCTTGGCCGAACGATAGAGTTTCAGGATGGCGCGGCGCTTGTCCTTGTTCGCCCATTGCGCCGCCTCTTCGGCCGCGATGTCGGCGGGCATGCCCTGCGCCGCCAGTCCCTCGGCAAGCTTGTCGGCCTTGCTGAGCGCCATGAAGATTTCGCCGAGGATCGGGGTGTTCCAGATTCGCGCGACGCGATGGCCGCGATAGTCGGGATCGATCACCGCGTTCGAGATCGCCCAGCTGCGCAGCAGATCGGGCCGCAACATCGCGACCCGCTGCGCGATCAGCGCGCCCCAGTCGTGACCGACAATGTCGATCGGGCCGTGCACCGCGACCAAGGCCTCGGCCTCACCGATCGCCCAGTCGGCATAGGCTTCCTTGGTGGCGGCGAACCCCGCGGGCAACGGCGCGGTGAAGCCGGGCAGCGCCGGAACCGCGACCGGCGTATCGCCAAGGTCGAGCGCCGCTAGCAGCGGACGCCAGATCGCCGGGCTATCGGGGACGCCGTGGAGGAAGAGTTTGGCGGTGGTCATATCAACCCTTCGGCAAATGGATGATCCAGCTTTGATCCGTCGGCTCGATCCGCCCTTCGCGATAACCGCCCGCGAGCAGTGCGGTGCCCGCATCGGCGCGGACGAGGGTCATATAGTTCCACTGGCCGCCAAAGTCGTAGTCAAGCCGCACCCCCGCGCCGCTGGCGACGTCGAAGATTTCCGGTGCCGCGTCGCCAGCCGCCACGAGCACCCGATTTCCGGGGAGGAGCAACAACCCGTCAGTGATCTTGAATCGCGGATCAGCGAGGTTCCCGGCAGGAACGAAACGGCCCGAGGCGACGTCGAAGCGTTCGATCGAGCGCAGCTTGCCATCATAATCCCGTTCGTCGGACCCGCCCACGACGAGCACGTCGCCGTTCTCGAGACGAACCGCCCCATGTTTGTAGCGACCTTGCGCCAAAGCGCCAGCGGAGCTGAATCGTCCAAGCGCCGGATCGAATATCTCGGCGCTTGCCAACGCGCGCCGCGGCGCACGATCGGGACGCCCACCCCCGACCATCAGCACCCGCCCGTCAACCAGCAGGGTCGCCGTCGCGCCGCTTCTTGCGGTGCCCAGGGGGCCAGTGGCTGCCATGCGGCCCGTAGCCGGATCGAAGATTTCGGCGTCGGAGCGCACATCGCTGCCGTCATAACCGCCCGCGATCAGGATGCGGCCATCCGCCAGGCGCACGACCGCTGGCGCGTTTCGCGGCCCCGACATCGCCGGCCCCGCCAGCGATCTGCCGGTCGCGGGATCGAAGATTTCGGTCGTTGCCGACGCGCCCCCGTCGACCCAGCCACCGAACACAAGAACGCGCCCGTCGGGCAATGCCGCCGCCGAAGGCTGGATACGCCGGACAAGCAGCCTGCCGCTGCCGACCATTTTCATGGTGCGAGCGTCGATGACATCGACCGTGGCGCTTGCGGGACCGGCCTCGCATCCGGAACGGACGCAGCCGCCGATGGCGAGCAGGCGTCCCTCGCCCGCCGCGACCAGCTGGTGCGTGGCGCGCGGGGCGCCAAGGCGCGGCCCCGTCTCGATCCGGATGTCGCTACCGGTTTGTTCCGCCGCGCTGCCGCCGCCTGCCATGCAGGCGGTGAGCACTAACGAAAAGACGATCAGGCCCGAAAAATGTCGCATCATCACTCTCCCCGCATCGAAAATTGACATCACTCTATTTCGCCGCGATCCCGCCGTAGCTGATACCATTTCTGCACATTGGCATTATGTTCGGACAGCGTCCGCGCGAAGATATGGCCGCCATCGCCTTTCGCGACGAAGAACAGATAGTCGGTCGGTTCGGGGTCGAGCACCGCAGCGATCGATGCCTTGCCGGGGTTGGCGATCGGCCCCTGCGGCAGGCCGATCATGCTGTAGGTGTTGTACCCGTTCACCGCCTGGATTTCGGATCGCAATATCCGCCGTCCGAGCGGTTTGCCCTTGGTGATCGGATAGATGATCGTCGGGTCGGCCTGCAGCCGCATGCCGACCGCGAGCCGGTTGGTATAGACCCCGGCGACGGTGCGGCGCTCCGCCGGAACGCCGGTTTCCTTCTCGACGATCGAGGCGAGCGCCAGCGCTTCATTGCGGTCCTTTGCCGCGGTGCGCGGGGTGCGTTTGGCCCATAGCTCGGCGAACGCCTTGTCCATCGCCGCCTGCATGCGCTTCACCACCGCGGCACGGTTTTCGCCGGTGGTAAAGGCATAGCTGTCGGGCAGGATGCTGCCCTCGGCCGGCACGGGGATGGTGCCGGTCAACCGTTTTTCGGCCATCAGCCGTTCCCACACCATGATCGACGGCATGCCTTCGGGGATCATCACCAGCCGCTGGATCGTCTTGCCCGACTGGAACAGCGCCAGGATGTCGCCCGCGTCCATCCCCTCTTCGATCTTATACTCGCCCGGCTTGATCGGATCGTCGGAGGCGAAGAAGCGCGCTTCGTTGCGGAAACTGGACGCGGAGACGAGGCCGGCGTCTTCGAGGATTTGCCCGGCCTTCGCGATGCTCGCGCCCGGCGGAACGACGATTTCGGCATCCTGCGGCGCGCCGGACGAGCAGGCGGCGAGCCATAGCGCAAGGATCGCGATCGTCAGCCAGCGGAACGGATGCACCAGATTCTCCCAAGCCTGCCCTTAAAGCGACAAAAGACACGCATGCGCGTGTTGAGAATGTCTCCTTTGCCGCTTTAGGCCGGAGCCCGGCGACGAGAGTGATAGAGCATGACGATAAAATGTAGGAAAGAGGTTTTAGTTCGTCATTGCGGGTGAAGCGGGGTTTATCAGTCCACCGCTTTCACGATCACGCTGGCATTGGTGCCGCCGAAACCGAAACTGTTGTTCAGCGCCGCCTTCACCGGGCGCTTTTTCGCCGTGTGCGGCACCAGGTCGACGCCGTCGGTGCCTTCGTCGGGGTTGTCGAGGTTGAGCGTCGGCGGAACGATCTGGTCGCGGATCGCGAGGATGCAGAAGATCGTCTCGACCGCGCCGGCGCCGCCGAGCAGATGGCCGATCGCCGATTTGGTCGAGCTCATCGACACATCGCCGATCGCATTGCCGAACAGCCGCTTGACCGCGCCCAGCTCGATCGTGTCGGCCATCGTCGAGGTGCCGTGCGCGTTGATGTAATCGATGTCCGACGGGGTCATCCCCGCCTTTTTCAGCGCCATTTCCATCGAACGATACGCGCCCGAACCCTCAGGATGCGGCGCCGTGACGTGATAAGCGTCGCCCGACAGGCCGTAACCGACGACCTCGGCGTAAATCTTGGCGCCGCGCGCCTTGGCATGCTCATATTCCTCGAGCACCACGACGCCCGCGCCCTCGCCCATCACAAAGCCGTCGCGGTCCTTGTCATAGGGGCGGCTCGCCTGCTCGGGGCGGTCGTTGTAGCTCATGTTGAGCGCGCGCGCCTGCGCAAAGCCCGCGATGCCGATCGGGCAGATCGTCGCTTCGGCGCCGCCCGCCAGCATGATGTCGGCATCGTCGTCGCGGATCATCCGCGCCGCGTCGCCGATCGAATGCGCCCCGGTCGAACAGGCGGTGACGACGGCATGATTGGGGCCTTGCAGGCCATATTTGATGCTGACCTGGCCCGAGATCAGGTTGATCAGGCGGCCGTGGACGAAGTGCGGGCTGACGCGGCCCGGGCCCTTTTCGGCGAGCAGCAGGCTTTCGCTTTCGATCCCCGGCAGGCCGCCGATGCCCGACCCGATCGAGCAGCCGGCGCGCAGTTTCTGCGCCTCGGTCATCTCCTCAAGGCCTGCGTCCTCGATCGCCTGGCCCGCAGCGTCGATGCCATAGATGATGAACGGATCGACCTGGCGCTGCACCTTGTGGTCGACGCGCTTGCCGGGGTCGAAACCATATTCATGGTCCGGTCCCTTGACCTCGCACGCGATCGTGCATTTCTGGTCCGACGCGTCGAAATGGGTGATCGTCCCCGCGCCCGATTTGCTCGCGAGCAAATTGGCCCATGTGGTTTCCACATCGGCGCCCAGCGGCGTCACCAAACCCAATCCCGTCACCACAACCCGGCGCATAGTCTGTCCTTTCGTCGGCGCCTGCCCCGGCAGGTACCCGCATCACATCTGTTGGCGTGCTTCTCGACAACGCCGGGCCATAAAAAAAGCTTCCCGGCCCCTGCACGCGAGCGCTCGGAACCGGGAAGCCGGAAACGCGTGGGCGGCGTCGCCGCCGCGTCCGGCTATGCCGGACCGGGCCCAATTATCCCTTGTTCGCTTCGATATAGTCGATCGCGTCCTTGACGGTGGCGATCTTTTCCGCCGCGTCGTCGGGGATTTCAACGCCGAATTCTTCTTCGAACGCCATCACCAGTTCGACGATGTCGAGGCTGTCGGCGCCCAGATCATCGATGAAGCTCGCTTCTTCGGTAACCTTGTCGGCTTCGACGCCCAGATGTTCGACGACGATCTTCTTAACCTTTTCGGCCGAATCGCTCATGCGCTATTCCTTTTCTGACTAAGCCGTGAATGTTGGAAATTGCCCTAGTGTCCGTCGGCGGGGCTGGCAAGAGGGCTGGTATCGGTCGGCGCGGCAAGCGCCGCATCGACCAGTTCCTCCTCTGCGGCGCTATAGGCGGAACGCCTCCCCTTCTGTCCGTCCGGCACCTGGGTCACGAAATAGGCGGTGCCGGTGCCGGCTTCAAGATCGTACCAAAGCCCGGCGCGCAAACCATAAGCATCGCCCGAATGGCCCAGCCGCCGTCGCCCGTCGCCGAACAGGTCGTCGCGGCACCCCGGCCCCGTCGCCGCGCCGGTCCCCGTGCTGTGCATTGCCGCGCCATATTCGCAGAAAAATCCGCCGGTCCCCTCGCCCGTCGTCGGGCGGACGGGCGCCATCGCCTCCAGCCGGGCGAGGCTGCCGGGTTTCAGAAAACCGTCGCCGCGGCGCAGCAGCATCACGCCGATCCGCGCCAGCCCGTTCGCCGATATGCGCAGCCCGCCCTGCGGGCTGAACCCGGCGCCGTGGCGCGCGAGCGGATATGTGCCAAGGTCGCAGCTGCCGTCGCTGGCGGGTACGACGGGACAGGCGGGGCGCTGGCCCCGCAGATCGTCGCGCACCGCCGCCCCGTCGGCACCGTACAGCACCACCGCGCGCGACACCGCCGCGTCGCTGCACGTCGGCCAGTTGAAACAGGCGTCGATGGCAAGCGGGCGCAGCACCAGCCGCGTCATCGCCCGGTCGAACCGCTCGCCCGTCGCGCCTTCGATCGCCGCCGCGACGACCGGATAGTTGAGATTGGCATAGACGAAATCGCCGCCCGGGGCGCGCGGCGCGTCCCATGCCGCCGGATTGCGCAGCGCCGCTTCCAGATCGGCGTCGAGCGGCAGCGCATAATCGACCCGGTCGGCCAGCCCCGAGCGGTGGCCCAGCAGCTGCGCCAGCGTGACCGGCTGCTCAGGATAGGCCGGATGGCGCAGCCGCCAGCCAAGATAGTCCGACACGTCGCGGTCGAGATCGAGCCGCCCCTGTTCGACCAGCCGCAGCACCCCGAGCGCGACGACGAGTTTCGATACCGACGCGATGCGCACCGGGTCGTCCGCGGTCAGCACGCGTCCGTCCGCCCGGTCGGCCTGCCCCGCGACGACACGCGTTTCGATCGTCCCGTCGCGGTCGAAACCAACCGCCACCGCGGCGGGCGCCGACGGCGCGGCGGCAAGCAAGGCGAGTGCGAGCAACATCAGCCGGTTCTGCTTGGCGCGTTTGGGTCAGTCAAGGCGCGGATCTGGCCGGAACGACCCCCGACTCGCGCAGCGCCGCCGATGCGCGCTGGATCACCACCGGGGTGATCAGGAAGCGGCTTAGCACGGTTTCGGGCGCGGCATTCGCGGGCTCGCGGGTATAGGCGAGCAGCCGGCGCCATTCCGCCTGCCCGCCCGCAATGTCGCCGCGCCGCGCCGAAACGATCGCGCGGACCATCATGGTTTGCGGCTCCATATTGCTCGGCGACGGCATGCGGTCGAGAATCGCCTGCGCCTCTTCCTGCGCGCCGCGCTGCGACAGGATGAACGCCAGCGTCACCGCAGGGACGCCGGGATAGCTGTCGTCGAGCGCCAGCGACCGCCGCAGCAGCACCTCGCCCTCCGCGGCCTGGCCGCAGGTGATCTTGAACAGGCCAAGGAAGCCGGCGATGTCGGCGTCATAGGGGTTGAGGCGCCGCGCCGCGTCGCCCATCGTGTTGCCGCCCGCACAATTGCCGACATAGAAATTCGCCCGCGCCATCGCAAACAGCCCCGCCGACGAATTGGGGCTGCTTTCATAGGACCGCAGCGCCAGCGCGCGCGCCTCGGCAAAGGCCTCGCGCCCCGCCGGGGTCATTCGCTGCGGCTGCCAGTCGCCGTAGCGGAGCAGCGACAGCGCGGCGAGCGCGACCCGATCGCGCCCGTCGTCCTTCAGCGTCGCGCGCAGGCAGACTTCGACCTGTTTCGTGGTCGGCGTGCTGCGCATCTGGCGCATCCGGTTGAACTGCGCGAGACAAGGAAAGCCGGGCGAAAAATTGTCGGGCTGGCGCTGGATCTGATCGCGCACGATGACGCCGTAATCGCCGGCGATCTGCGCGATGATCGGTTCGATCGCGGCAAATTCGGGGGCATCATCGTTGGTCACTCGGACCTGCTGCGACCAGATCGCGCGCTGGTCGGCGATCCGGTTGAGCACCAGCGTGACCTCGGCGTTGCCCGCCAGGTCGCGGACGAGCGACGCGTCAAGCCGATAGTCGGCGGGGCGCGGCGCCGCGGCACCGGGCGTCTTGGCGCTGAGCAAATCGACCAGGTCGAACCGCCGCAACCCGTCGCGCAGCTTGCCGTCAAGTGCGCGAGCACGGGCGCGCGACGGCGCCGTATTGCCCGCCACTGGCGCGCTGACCTCGATCAGCGGCACCGGCACCGGCTCGCTGACGAACAAGCGGTCGGGACCGCCGCGCAGCGCCCACAGCGTAGCCAGCGCGAGCGCGAGCAGGACCAGCGCGACGACCCAGCGGCCATAGCGCGGCGCGGCCGACGGCGGGCGGGCGGCGATGCCCGGCGCCCGCGGCGCGCCGACGTCATCGGCGTCGGTGGCGGCCTTGACGTCATCATCGCCGCCCGCGCCCTCGATCGACCGCGACGGCGGCGCGACGCGGTGCTGGACGACGACTTCGTAACTGCCCTGCGGCACGCGCAGCCGGTGGATCCACGGCGTGTCGGCATAATAACGATCGAGCAAGGTGCGCAGCCGTCCAACCATCACCCGCGGATAGCTGTCGACTGCGGGATCGAAATCCTCGCTGCGCCCCAGCGCCTCGGTCGCGATCGCATAAGCCTTGGGCGAGCTGCGCCCGCCGCGCAAACGATGCTCGACCAGGAACTGCAACAGGCGTGACAGCACCGGCGACCGGACGAACAACGGCGATTCGAGCAGCCGTTCCAGCTCCTCCGCGATGATCCGGTCGGTTCCGCCGGGGGTGTGAGTCTCGTTCGCTTTCGCGTGGTCCATGCTACCCTCAAATACCCCTGACGGGCGGTGCGGGTGATACGCCAATCAATAAGCGCGACCAGCCATTGTTACTTCGACGTAACGGTAACAGGCACACAAATCGCCATATCAGAAGAACGAACTGCCGCCAATTGGCAACGACAAAGGCCGAAACCAGGTTAAGAATTGGTTATCAAATGGCGACGTGGCGGCATGTGACCCCTTGTAACTGCCACATTTTCAAAAAACTGCCATTCTTTCATCGTCGGATCATTCCTACGATGGCCCGATGTTGAGGCCGACAGGCGAAGGATGCGAGCTGGTCCCTGGCATTCTTCAGACCCCCTCCGGCTTCATTTCAAGACTTCGCCGGGCGGGTGGCAGCCCCACCTGTCGCCTGCCCGGCAAGTCGATCGGCCTGCGCGCGGCGGGGCCACACACGCAGCATCAGCGCCGCGATCAGCACCGTTCCGAACATGATACCGACGAAGCGTTTGTCGGGATCGTCGCCAAAGGCGCGGCCGGCGTAGCTCGCGGTGAAGATGAACCAGATATAATAGATACCGACCGTGTGCAGCCGCGACCACCAGCGACCCAGCCGTCGCTGCCAGCCGTCGGTCGACGTCAGCGCCATCAGAAAGATCATCGCATAGGCCAGCCCGCCGCCGATCAGCGACTGCCAGGTGCGCCCCGGCGCATAGACGATAACGTTGATCGCCAGCGCCGCGAGATGGATCGTGTGGGCCAGCGCAAAGCCCAGCCCCCACTGCCGCCGCCGCCGGAGCAGCGCCCGTGTGACGCCCCCGGGCCAGCGCCGCACCAGCGGCGCCGCCAGAAAGGCGACCAGGAACAGCGGCAGCGCCGCGCGCGCTGTCCACCGCGCCGCCAGCCCGGCGCGCTCGGCAGCATCGCCGCCCGCGATCAAGCCCGCAGCCACCGCGAGCAATCCGGCGAGCAAGCCCGCCAGCAGCGGAACCGAGCGGCGATCGAGCCAGGCGATCAAGTTCAGGCCGGCCCGATGCGAAAGGCGCACAACTTGTTGCCGTCGAGATCGCGGAAATAGGCGCCGTAAAACGCCTGCTCGCCCTCGTCGCCGCGCACCCCCGGCGCCCCTTCGCAGCGACCGCCGAGCTCGACCGCCTTGGCATGCAGCGCATCGACCTTGGCGCGTTCGTCGACGACGATCGCCGCCATATGCCCGTTCCCCGCATGCGTCGGCTGGCCGTCATAGGGCCGCGTCACCGCGATCCCCGGCTGGCCCCAGCTTGTCGCATAGAGAGTAAAGCCATTGTCTTCGTCCGACATCCGCATCAATTCGCTGGCGCCGATCGTGCCGAGCAGCGCCGCATAAAAGCCGCGCGCGCGGTCCAGATCGTCGGTTCCCATCGTCACATAACCCAGCATCACTGACCTCCTCTTGCCCTGATATGATTTGATATGACGTCGATACGACGTCGATACGACAAGGGCGCCAGCTCTGCTGACGCCCCGATCGATTGGCAATTACCCCGCGGATCAGGTCGTCGCCGGGGCCTTGCACGGGCCGGTGTGGGTGCTGGTCATCTGCATGACCATTTCCATCTCGCCGCCGGTCGGCACCTTGCCCTTGGTGGTGATCGTGACGTCGGACTTCTTCGCCGCCATCGTGCCGTTCATCGCCATGTCGACCGTCTGGCCGTTGGCGGTGCAGGTGCCGGCGATGTCGATCTTGCCGCCCGCGATGTCCTTCTTCGACCATTTGCACTCGCCGCCATTGCCCGGACCCTTGGCGAGTTCGGCGGCGATGTCTTCCTTGTCGACCTGCTCCTGCGTGAAGCACTGGTCCATGCCGCTGGCGCCTTCCATCATCTTTGCCATGCCGTCCTTCATTTCAGGGGGCATGCCGGGGACTTCGAATTTCACCAGCTTAACGTCGGTCTTCCAGTTACCGGCCTCGCGCTTGACGGGGCCATCGCTGTTTTCGGTCTTGCCGCAACCCGCGACCGCCAGGAGCGTGCCGACGGCTGCAATCGTCAAAATCTTTTTCATACCCTGTCTCCTGTGACTTGCCGCTGCCTGCTCTGTGGCGGACTCATTGCGATTGTGGACCCGCCCCATCGATACCATATTGGCGGCGATGGCAATCCAGATTCGCACCTCGCTCGACGAAATAGACACCGCCGAAGGCTATGTCCCACACCGTCCCGCCCGTCCCGACAAGGTCGAAGGCGGCAAGCGATTTGAACTGGTTAGCGACTACGAACCGGCGGGCGACCAGCCGACCGCGATCCGCGAGCTGGTCGACACCGCGCTCGATGGCGAGCGCGATCAGGTGCTGCTGGGGGTCACCGGATCGGGCAAGACCTTCACGATGGCCAAGGTCATCGACGAATTGCAGCGCCCGGCGCTGATCCTCGCCCCGAACAAGATCCTCGCCGCGCAGCTTTACGGCGAATTCAAGAGCTTCTTCCCCAACAATGCGGTCGAATATTTCGTCAGCTATTACGACTATTACCAGCCCGAAGCCTATGTGCCGCGGTCGGACACCTATATCGAGAAGGAAAGCTCGGTAAACGAGGCGATCGACCGCATGCGCCATTCGGCAACGCGCGCGCTGCTCGAGCGCGACGACGTGATCATCGTCGCGTCGGTATCGTGCCTCTACGGCATCGGCTCGGTCGAGACTTACTCCGCGATGATCTTCGATTTGAAGAAAGGCCAGGTCGCCGACAACCGCGAGATCATCCGCAAGCTTGTCGCGCTCCAGTATAAGCGCAACGATCAGGCGTTTGCGCGCGGCAATTTCCGCGTCCGCGGCGACAATCTCGAAATTTTCCCCTCGCACTACGAAGATATGGCGTGGCGGATCAGCTTTTTCGGCGACGAAATCGAGGAGATCACCGAGTTCGACCCGCTGACCGGCAAAAAGATCGCGACGCTGAACAGCGTCCGTATCTATGCGAACAGCCATTATGTGACGCCGGGACCGACGCTCAAGCAGGCGAGCGAGGCGATCAAGCATGAGCTGACCGAACGGCTGAAGGAGCTCGAGGCCGAGGGCCGCCTGCTCGAGGCGCAGCGGCTGGAGCAGCGGACCAATTTCGACCTCGAGATGATCGCCGCGACGGGCAGCTGCGCGGGCATCGAAAATTACAGTCGCTTCCTCACCGGCCGCCTGCCCGGCGAACCGCCGCCGACTTTGTTCGAATATCTCCCCGACAACGCCCTGCTCTTCGTCGACGAAAGCCACCAGACGATCCCGCAGATCGGCGCGATGTCAAAGGGCGATCATCGCCGCAAGATTACGCTGGCCGAATATGGTTTCCGCCTGCCGAGCTGCATCGACAACCGTCCCTTGCGCTTTGCCGAATGGGACATGATGCGCCCGCAGACGGTCAGCGTGTCGGCGACCCCCGGAACGTGGGAGATGGACCGCACCCAGGGCGTCTTCGCCGAACAGGTGATCCGCCCCACCGGGCTGATCGACCCGCCCGTCGAGATCAAGCCAGTCGAGGAGCAGGTCGACGACCTGATCGCCGAGGCGAAAAAGACCGCGGCGGCGGGATACCGTACCCTCGTCACCACGCTGACCAAACGCATGGCCGAAGACCTCACCGAATTCCTCCACGAAGCGGGGATGAAGGTGCGCTATATGCACAGCGACATCGAAACGCTGGAGCGTATCGAGATCATCCGCGACCTCCGGCTCGGGGTGTTCGACGTCCTCGTCGGCATCAACCTGCTGCGCGAAGGGCTCGACATTCCCGAATGCGGGCTGGTCGCCATCCTTGACGCCGACAAGGAAGGTTTCCTCCGCAGCGAAACGTCGCTGGTGCAAACGATCGGCCGCGCCGCGCGCAACGTCGACGGCCGCGTCATCCTCTACGCCGATCGCATCACGGGCAGCATGGAACGCGCGATGCGCGAAACCGACCGCCGCCGCGAAAAGCAGAACGCCTATAACGAAGCGCACGGGATCACCCCGACGACGATCAAGCGCAACATCGGCGACATCATCGCGCATGTCGCCTCGAAGGACGGCGTCGTCATCGACATCGGCGAGGACAAGCCACAGCACATGGTCGGGCACAATCTGCGCGCCTATATCGCCGACCTCGAAAAACGCATGCGCGACGCTGCCGCCGACCTGGAATTCGAGGAAGCGGGCCGCCTGCGCGACGAAATCCGCAAGCTGGAAGCCGACGAGCTTGGGCTACCGGCGGGCGAACAGGTCGCGCCGCGGGTGGGGCGAAGCAACGAGGGCAAGCCGGGAACGCGCAAGGGACGCTTCGGCAAGCAGAGCAAAACGAAGTGGGGGCGGTGACCGCCCGATGACGATGATCCGATGGGGCATGATCGGTTGCGGCAGCGTGACCGAACGCAAGAGCGCCCCCGCCTATCAACAGGTCGAGGGCTTCACGCTGCACGGCGTATTCAACCGCACGCGCGCGAAAGCGGATGATTATGCCGCACGCCACGGCGTCGCGCGCGTTTTTGGCAGCGCCGCCGACCTCATCCATGCCCCCGACATCGACGCGGTCTATATCGCGACGCCGCCCGACAGCCACGAAGCCTATGCGATCGAAGTCGCGCGCGCGGGCAAGCCGTGCTGCATCGAAAAGCCGATGGCGCCCGATCATGCCGCCTGCGTGCGCATCCGCGACGCGTTTGCCGATCGTGGATTGCCGCTCTTCATCGCTTATTATCGCCGCTCGCTTCCCCGCTTCCGGCAGGTCCAGTCCTGGCTCGACGACGGCGCGATCGGAACCTTCCGTCACGTCCACTGGACGCTGACCAAGCCCGCGAGCTCCGCCGATCTGGCGGACGCCAACTGGCGCGTCGACGCCGCGGTGGCGCCCGGCGGATATTTCGACGACCTCGCCAGCCATGGCCTTGACCTTTTCTGCTGGCTGTTCGGCGCGGTAACCGACGTCGCGGGTTTCGCGGTCAACCAGCAGGGCCGCTACAGCGCCGCGGATGCCGTCACCGGGTGCTGGCTCCACGGCGGCGGCGTGACCGGATCGGGCAGCTGGAACTTCGGCGCCGCCGAGCGGCAGGACCGCGTCGAAATCACCGGCAGCACCGGCCGCATCGCCTTCTCGGTCTTCGACGAAGGCCCGCTGCGGCTGTCGCGCGGCGACGAAATTGTCGAACGCGTCATCGATCACCCTCCGGCGGTCCAATATTGCCACGTCGAGGCAATGCGCGACCACCTCGCGGGGCACAGCCTGCACCCCTCGACCGGCGAAAGCGCAGCGCACACCGCCTGGGTGATGGACCGGATATTGTTGCGTCGGTAGAGCGACGCATCCCCTTCGACCAAAGCCCCGTTGTAACCGACAAGTAACCTTGCCCCCTCCCCGCACGCAGCTTAGCGTCCGCGCCTCAACCGGGGAGGAAAATATGAAATCGGGTCTGTCGCTTATCGCCCTGGCGCTCGCCGTCGCGGCGCCCGCCGCACTCCACGCGCAGGACAAGCCTGCCGACAAGCCCAAGGCCGAAAAGCCCGCCGACTATGAACCGCAGGTTCGCACCACCAAGCTTTCGGGCACCTTTGGCGGCCAGCGGATCAATTATGCCGCGACGATCGGCGAGACGATCATCAAGAACAAGGACGGCGTTGCCGAGGTTGCGGTGGTCACCACCGCCTATGTCAAGGAACCGCGCGACCCCGGCCGCCCCGTGACCTTCCTGTTCAACGGCGGCCCGGGGTCGGGCACCGTCTGGCTGATGATGGGCGCGTTCGGGCCGAAGCGCGTCGCGATCCCCGGCACCGGCGTCGACGACGGCGCTCCGCCCTACCCGATCGTCGATAATCCCGACGCGTTGATGGACGTCACCGATGTCGTGTTCATCGACCCGCCCGGCACCGGTTTCTCGCACCTGATCGGCAAGGCCGACCCCAAGGACTATTATGGGGTGACGCAGGACGCCAAGCTGGTTGCCGAGGTGATCCGCCGCTGGTTGAACGACAATGGCCGCTGGAACAGCCCCAAATATCTGGGCGGCGAAAGCTATGGCACCACCCGTTCGGCCGCGGTCGCCAACCAGTTGATGAACGCGACCTACAACGACGTCGCCTTGAACGGGATCATTCTGATTTCGACCGTACTCGATTTTGCGGCGGGATCGGACACTGCAGGCAACGAGCTGTCGTTCATCACCAACCTGCCGTCGATGGCGGTCACTGCGCTTTATCATGGCAAGGCGACCGGCGCCTCGCCCGAAGCCTTTGCCGAGGAAGCGCGGCAATGGGCGATCGGCCCCTATGCCTCCGCGCTGCTCAAAGGGCAGAAATTGCAGGGTCACGAGCGCGCCGCGATCCGCCGCGATCTGGCGCGCTTCACCGGCCTGTCCGAAACCTATCTCGACAGCGCAGACCTCCGCGTCACGCCCAGCCGGTTTTACAAGGAATTGCTACGCGATCGCGGCCTGACCGTCGGCCGCCTCGACAGCCGCTATACGGGCAAGGATTATGACAGCGCCGGCGAGGAGCCCGACAACGACCCCAGCTTTTACGGCATCGACGCCAGCTATACCGCGGCGATCAACAGCTGGAGCCGCGATGGGCTGGGGTATAAGACCGACCGCGAATATCAGTCGATCGGCGGCATCGGCGGGCAATGGGACTGGCGCATCGGCGGCCGCGACACCAACGCCTATCTCAACGTCGCGCCCTATATCGGCCAGGCGCTGCGCGAAAATTCGGGGCTGAAAGTGCTCGTTGCGCAGGGCTATTATGATTTCGCGACGCCGTTCTTTGCCGCCGAATATGCGCTGTCGCGCACCGGCATGCCGCAGGACCGGATCCGCTACACCTATTATGGCGCGGGCCATATGATGTACATTCGCGACGAGGATCGCCGCAAATTGTCCGAGGATGTGCGGGCCTTCATTCGCGCCCGCTAAGTCGGGCAACCCCGCAACCGCGGCAGCGACAAATCAGTCGGCGGTCGTCGGGAACGTCCCGTTCACCGATCCCGCGCGGCGGATATTGTCGGCGACCGGCGGCAGCTGGAACGGCGCCGGCACCGGCGGCATCTCGCTCAGCCGGTCGGCGAACAACAGCCGCCCCGGCCCCAGCTTGTAAAGGATCATCGGCAACAGCTCCTCGCCAAAGACGAAGCAGCCTTCGCTGCGCCCCAGCTTGCCCTGCGTCGCGATCAGCGACGGGTCGGCATACCAGGCGCCATGGACGACGATCGCGCGCATGTCGGCATTGTTGTTGTCGGGCTCCAGCCCCGCCAGCCGCATCGACGACCCGTTGGCGCCCCAATAATAGTCGCTGGTACGATAGGCGCCGCGCGAGGTCGCGAGCGACCCCATGCGATTCGAAAAGCTTTTGAGCCAGCCGTCGTGCTGCGGGTCCGATCCGCGGCCGTGGGTCACCGGGAACATTTCGACCCGGCCCGCCACCATGTCGACCAGCGCAAAGCGCGGGCGCGCCGACGGCAGGCCGAAATCGACGACGCCCACGCGGTCGGTCTGCGGAATGTTGCGCCCCTGCATCGCCAGCTGCCGACGCGCGACGGCCAGATAATCGACCGGCGGCGGCAACGGCGCCGCGGGCTGCCGGATCCAGTCAGGCAATTGCGCGCGCACCGGTGCCGCGGCCACAGCGCCCGCTCCGGCGAGCCCGGCCAGCATCGCCCGGCGATTGAAAACGTCAGTCACTTGGTACCCAACCCCGCATTGGCCGCCTGTGGCGATCCCTCGGCCCCATATAAGCCGTATGTTGGCCGCGAAAGGCAAGCAGCTGGTTCCGCTTCATGCGGGCAGATGTGCCATATATGCTATGAATAGCGGGTTTACGGTGCGGAAAGGCCTCGTTAGGACGCGCGCATGAAGGCAACCATCTGGCACAATCCCGCCTGCGGCACGTCGCGCAAGACGCTCGCGATTCTGCAGGAGACGCCGGGCGTCGAGCTGACCGTCGTCGAATATCTGAAACATCCCTATGCGGCGGACAAGCTGCGCCAGCTGCTCGCCGACGCCGGGCTTGCCGCGCGCGATGCGCTCCGCCTGCGCGGCACCGATGCCGAGGAACGCGGGCTGAAGGACGCTGGCGAAGACGCGATCATCGCCGCGATGGCCGCCAACCCCGCCTATGTCGAACGCCCGATCGTCGAGACCGGCAAGGGCGTCCGGCTGTGCCGCCCGCAGGATGTTGTGCGCGAGATTCTGTAGCGGCGTCTCCGCGCCGCCCACGCATTGCCGCAAGAATCGCGAACCACCGAACCCGGAAAAGCAAAGGGGCCGCGGACATCGTCCGCAGCCCCCGCTGTAACTCGAAAGCCGACCCGATTAGGGGCTGGTCGGGCTGTCGTCGCCATCGGTCAGCAGCACGATCGCTGCAACGATGCCAACAGCGGCCAGCGCGATGAGGATCCAGCTGGTTTCGCCTTCCAGTTCGCTCTGACCTTCGACGATCGACGGTGCGCGAACGCCCTGTGCCGCCGAAGCAGCGACGGGAGCAGCAACCATCGAGGTTGCGGCAAGCGCGATAGCCGCCTTCTTAAAAACGTTCATATAATACTCCCTGTCTGGAAATTTTCTGGAGAATCAATCGGGCAGTTTTGCTACTCTATTGTTCCACAGGCGGTTTTATAGCGCTGCGCGAACATATTGCAATGCGGTATCAAAGACGCTCCATCGGAAATTACCGCCAGATTGGCGCAAATATCAGGGCCCGCGATGTGCTAGCCCGCCGCGATCCGCCCGCCCGCGATGCGAAAACGCGCCACCCGTCCCGGCATGTCGGCGAACAATGCGGCCTCGGTTCCGGTCAGCCACGCCTGTCCGCCCTGCCCCGCCAGCCGCGCATAAAGCGCCGCGCGGCGCAGCGGGTCGAGATGTGCGGCGACCTCATCGAGCAACAAAACCGGCCGCTGGCCGCGCGCCCGCGCGACGCAGTCGCCATGCGCCAGCACCAGCGACAGCAGCATCGCCTTTTGCTCGCCGGTCGAACAGCGCGCCGCGGCGCGCCCGGTCGCGGCGTGCGCGGCGACCAGGTCGTCGCGGTGCGGCCCCGCGGTCGCGCGCCCCGCCGCCGCGTCGATGCGCCGCCTGGCGGCGAACAGCGCCTTCAGCGCCTCGGGCTCGTGCGGCGCAGAGCGCGCCGCCCCGTCGCTGTCGACCAGCGTCAGCAGCGGACGGGCAAAGGGCGCGTCGGGCTGCCCGGCCAGTTCCTCCGACAGCGCCGTCAGCATGGCCTGCCGCGCCGCGTCCATCGCCGCGCCATGCTCGCCGAGTTGCGCCTCAAGGCTCGCCAGCCATTGCGGGTCGGCGCTGGAGATGTCCGCGAGCAGCTTGCCGCGCGCACGCAGCGCCGCTTCATATCGATTGCCGTGCTGCGCGTGGCGCGGGTCGAGCGCGAGTACCAGCCGGTCGAGGAAGCGGCGGCGGTTGCCCGCGGTCTCGACGAACAGCCGGTCCATCGCCGGGGTCAGCCACAGCACCGCCAGCCATTCGCCGAGCGACGCCGCCGCCGCGGCGCTGCCGTTGATCCGCACGATCCGCCGCCCGGGCTGCGCGGGTTCGATCCCCGTCCCCAGCGACACCGGCGCCAGCTCGGCGCGCGGCTGCACCTCGGCAAACACCGCAAAACCGCCGCGCGCGCTGTCGCGCACCATGTCGCCCAGCGCCGCACGGCGCAGCCCGCGGCCCGGCGCCAGCAGCGAGATTGCCTCCAATATATTGGTCTTGCCCGCGCCATTGTCGCCGTGCAGCGCGACCAGCCCCGGCGCGGCGACCAGCTCCGCCGCGGCATGATTGCGAAAATCGGTCAGCGAAAGGCGGGTCAGCGTCATCCTGTACGCCGCCTACCGCAGCTGCTCCGACCGCGCCAGTCTGCTCCCATCAACCGTCATCCCGGTAAAGGCCGGGATCTCGCCCTCGCGTCCCAACGCAGCCTGATTACGACACCCAAGCCAGATCGACAGTCTGGACGGATATTTTTCCGCTCAACGGCAAATTTTACCAAAATAGCGGATATTTCTCTCTGAAATTATCTGTCGTGAAACAAAAAACCGCGCTTAACCGCCAATGAACGCATTTGGCACGGTCCCTGCAACAGTGTCGGCATCCACCGGATGGCCCGGATGGAAGGTTCAAGGAAGGAAAATATCATGGCCCATTTCAACGTCGACTCGTTCAAGAGCTACGCGATCGCTGCGGTTGCTTCGCTCTACTGCTCGATCATGCTCCTCGCCGCTGTCGGCCCCAGCAACCTGGTCGCCTGATCCGCCGCGCCGCGTAACAACGCCGGCCATTGGCCGGGATGGAAAGGAAAGAAATGAAACAGGGTTTTCGCAAGAATCGTCGCGACGGCGTCATCTTCGGCGTCTGCGCCGGGATGGCGGACCAGTTCGGCTTCGACGTCTTGTGGACGCGCGTCGCCTTTGTCGGCTTGACGCTTTTGGGCTTCGGCCTGCCGCTGCTGCTGTACCTCGCCGTCGCGATCCTCGCGCCATAGGAGGCAGCAAAAGGGCCGGGTGCCTTTCAGGCGTAGTCGCACCGGCCCGCATACTCCCAGGACCAAAGGCTCACCGGCCACGCCGGTGGGCCTTTTTATTATGGCGGCTATCGATGTCCGCGACGCCCGTTCGTTTCGAGCGAAATAGAGATGTTTTGCGGCAGGAAAATCACGAGGGAGGGGTGTCTCGACTTTGCTCGACACGAACGGAAACTGGAGCGTCCGGTTTAGGCCACTTGCGGACATGAGCGATCCTCCCCCAACGGGGGAGGGGGACCACCCGAAGGGTGGTGGAGGGGCACAGGAGGTTTACGCGGCGCTAGGTTGAGAAGCCCATTTCTTGGGATGTCGCTGTCGCGCACTATGTCAGCGGCAAGGTAAACCGCCTGTGCCCCTCCACCAGCTTCGCTGGTCCCCCTCCCCGTGCCGGGGAGGATCCGCTACGTCCGCTTTCCACCCCAACACCGCCCAAGAAAAAGCCCCGCCGGATCGCTCCGGCGGGGCTTATTTCTGTCAGGCCATAGGGCCGAGGGTCTTACGCCTCGTCCTCACCCTCCGGACGATCTTCGACCATCACGTCGTCGGTGGTGAAGTCTTCGCCCTGCACCTTGCCCAGCGGATCGTCGCCGATCGCCGCCTCGGGGCCCTGCGCCAGTTCGGCGGCATGTTCCTCGGCGGCGGTCTGCGGCGCGATCAGATGCTCCTGGTTCGCGGCGCGCATCGCGGCGCGGAGAGCGGCATCCTTGCTCGACGCGGTGACGCGGACGCGGTTCATCGCCGCGCCGGTACCCGCCGGGATCAGACGGCCGACGATGACGTTTTCCTTCAGCCCCTGCAGCGAGTCGATCTTGCCCTGCACCGACGCTTCGGTGAGCACACGCGTCGTCTCCTGGAACGAAGCCGCCGAAACGAAGCTGCGCGTTTGCAGCGACGCCTTGGTGATGCCGAGCAGGACCGGGCGGCCCTCCGCGGGAACGCCGTTCTTCGGCAGCTTGGCGTTATATTCCATCATCTCCAGATAATCGAGCTGTTCGCCCGGCAGCAGCGTGGTGTCGCCGCCGGTCGTGATCTCGACCTTCTGCAGCATCTGGCGAACGATCACCTCAATGTGCTTGTCGTTGATCTTCACGCCCTGCAGTCGATAGACTTCCTGGATTTCGGCGACCAGATATTCGGCCAGCGCCTCGACGCCCATGACGTCCAGGATGTCGTGCGGGTTCGGCGAGCCCGAAATCAGCGCGTCGCCGCGCTTGACCTGGTCGCCTTCCTGCACTTCCAGCACCTTCGACTTGGGGATCAGATATTCGATCGGATCGCCTTCTTCCGGAACGATCGCAATCTTGCGCTTCGCCTTGTAATCCTTGACGAATTCAATGCGGCCGCTGATCTTCGCGATAACGCTGTTGTCCTTCGGAATACGCGCTTCGAACAGCTCGGCCACCCGCGGCAGACCGCCGGTGATGTCGCGCGTCTTCGACGCTTCGCGGCTGACGCGCGCCAGCACGTCACCCGCCTGCACCGTCTGACCATCCTCGACCGACAGCATCGTGCCGACCGCGAGCAGGTAGCGCGCGGCTTCGCCCGACGCATCGTCGAGCAGGGTCAGGCGCGGCTGCAGGTCTTCCTTCTTGGCGCGGCCCGCCGAACGATATTCGATCACGACGCGCTGGGCGATGCCCGTCGCTTCGTCGACCTGTTCGATCAGGGTCTTGGTGTCTTCCAGATCCTGATATTTCACGACGCCCTGCTTTTCGGTGATCAGCGGCATGGTGAACGGATCCCATTCGGCAATCCGGTCGCCCTTCTTGATCTTGTCGCCGTCCTTGAACAGGATCTGCGCCCCATAAGGCAGCTTGTGCGACGCGCGCTCGCGGCCTTCGCTGTCGATCACCGCGACTTCGCCCGAACGCGCGAGCGCCAGGCGGCGGCCACGCTGGTCGACGATCGTCGGCATGTCGCGATATTCGATCGTGCCGTCCGAGATGGATTCGACGTTCGACTGTTCGTTGACCTGCGCCGCGCCGCCGATGTGGAAGGTACGCATGGTCAGCTGGGTGCCGGGTTCACCGATCGACTGGGCGGCGATAACGCCGACCGCTTCACCGATGTTCACCGGGGTACCGCGGGCCAGGTCGCGGCCATAGCATTTGCCGCAAACCCCCAGCGTCGCTTCGCAGACCAGCGGCGAACGGATCTTGACCGACTGGACTTCGGCGTCCTCGATCCGCTGCGTCGTCGGTTCGTCGAGCAAGGTGCCCACCGGCGCGATGACATTGCCGTCCTTGTCGACGACGTCCTCGAGCGTGGTACGGCCGAGGATGCGTTCGCCCAGCGAGGCGATCGTCGAACCGCCCTGGATGATCGCACGCATTTCCATGCCGCGTTCGGTGCCGCAATCTTCCTCGATCACGACGCAGTCCTGCGACACGTCGACCAGACGGCGGGTCAGGTACCCCGAGTTCGCCGTCTTGAGCGCCGTATCGGCGAGGCCCTTACGCGCACCGTGGGTCGAGTTGAAATACTCGAGAACGGTCAGGCCTTCCTTGAAGTTCGAGATGATCGGCGTTTCGATGATCTCGCCCGACGGCTTGGCCATCAGGCCGCGCATCCCGGCGAGCTGCTTCATCTGCGCCTGCGAACCACGGGCACCCGAATGCGCCATCATATAGATGGAGTTGATCGGGGCCAGACGGCCGTCGTCGAGCTTCGGCGTCGCACGGATTTCGTCCATCATCGCGTTCGCGACCTTGTCGCCGCACTGCGACCAGGCGTCGATCGCCTTGTTGTACTTTTCCTGCTGCGTGATCAGGCCGTCCTGATACTGCTGCTCGAAATCCTTCACCAACGCGCGGGTTTCGTCGACCATGCCGACCTTCGACGCCGGGATGATCATGTCGTCCTTGCCGAACGAGATGCCCGCCTTGAACGCGTTGCGGAAACCCAGCGCCATGATGGCGTCGGCGAACAGCACCGTCTCTTTCTGGCCGGTGTGACGATAGACCTGATCGATCACGTCGCCGATTTCCTTCTTGGTCAGAAGGCGGTTGACGACGTCGAAGGGCACGGTGTGCGACTTCGGCAGGCATTCGCCGATCAGCATGCGGCCGGGCGTGGTCTCAAAACGCTTGAGATACTCATTGCCCTTTTCGTCGGTCTGCGGGACGCGGCTGATGACCTTGGTGTGCAGCGTGACGGCGCCGGTGTAGAGCGCCTGATGCACTTCGGCCATGTCGGCGAGCAGCATGCCCTCGCCCGGTTCGCCTTCGCGTTCGAGCGACAGATAATAGAGACCGAGCACCATGTCCTGCGACGGCACGATGATCGGCTTGCCGTTCGCTGGCGACAGGATGTTGTTGGTCGACATCATCAACACGCGCGCTTCGAGCTGGGCTTCCAGGCTCAGCGGGACGTGAACGGCCATCTGGTCACCGTCGAAGTCGGCGTTGAACGCGGCGCAGACCAGCGGGTGCAGCTGGATCGCCTTGCCTTCGATCAAAACCGGCTCGAACGCCTGGATGCCCAGGCGGTGCAACGTCGGGGCGCGGTTCAGCAGGACCGGGTGCTCGCGAATGACTTCGTCGAGGATGTCCCAGACTTCCTTGCGTTCCTTTTCGACCCACTTCTTCGCCTGCTTCAGGGTCATCGACAGACCCTTGGCGTCAAGGCGCGCATAGATGAACGGCTTGAACAGCTCGAGCGCCATCTTCTTCGGCAGGCCGCACTGGTGCAGCTTGAGTTCGGGACCGGTCACGATGACCGAACGGCCCGAATAGTCGACACGCTTGCCGAGCAGGTTCTGACGGAAGCGGCCCTGCTTGCCCTTGAGCATGTCGGACAGCGACTTCAGCGGACGCTTGTTGGCGCCGGTGATCGTGCGGCCGCGACGGCCGTTATCGAACAGGGCGTCGACGGCTTCCTGCAGCATGCGCTTTTCGTTGCGGACGATGATGTCCGGCGCGCGCAGTTCCATCAGGCGCTTCAGGCGGTTGTTGCGGTTGATCACGCGGCGATAGAGGTCGTTCAGATCCGACGTCGCAAAGCGGCCGCCGTCGAGCGGCACCAGCGGGCGCAGTTCGGGCGGGATCACGGGCACGACTTCGAGGATCATCCACTCGGGGCGGTTGCCCGATTCGATGAAGCTCTCGACGACCTTCAGCCGCTTGATGATCTTCTTGGGCTTCAGTTCCGACTTGGTCGTCGCCAGGTCTTCCATCAGGTCGACGCGTTCCTGCTCCAGGTCGAGATTTTCGAGCAGGACGCGGATCGCCTCGGCGCCGATGCCGGCCGAAAAGGCGTCTTCGCCATATTCGTCCTGCGCGTCGAGCAGCTCGTCTTCGGTCAGCAGCTGGAACTTCTCAAGCGGGGTCAGGCCGGGCTCGAGAACGATATAGGCTTCGAAATAGAGGACGCGCTCGAGCTGCTTCAGCTGCATGTCGAGCAACAGGCCGATGCGCGACGGCAGCGACTTCAGGAACCAGATGTGCGCGACCGGCGCGGCGAGCTCGATATGGCCCATGCGCTCGCGGCGGACCTTGGTCACCGTGACTTCGACACCGCATTTTTCGCAGACGATGCCCTTGTATTTCATGCGCTTGTACTTGCCGCACAGGCATTCATAATCCTTGATCGGGCCAAAGATACGCGCGCAGAACAGGCCGTCACGCTCGGGCTTGAACGTGCGATAGTTGATGGTTTCGGGCTTCTTGATCTCGCCGAACGACCACGAACGGATGCGCTCGGGGCTCGCAATGCCGATCTTGATCATGTCGAAGGTTTCGGGCTTCGCCACCGGGTTCATGAAATTGGTAAGCTGGTTCATATTCTGGCTCCACTCTTCCCCTCTCGCTCATCGCGAGAGGGGTGAGGAAAAGATCTTATTCGGCGGCTTCGGGAAGGGCGTCGGGCGCCTCGTCGGGATCCTGCTCCGCATAGGAAGACAGTTCGACGTTGAGGCCCAGCGAGCGCATTTCCTTGACGAGCACGTTGAAGCTTTCGGGAATGCCGGCCTCGAAGGTGTCGTCGCCCTTGACGATCGCTTCGTAAACCTTGGTGCGACCGATCACGTCATCGGACTTCACCGTCAGCATTTCCTGGAGCGTGTACGCCGCGCCATAGGCCTGGAGCGCCCAGACCTCCATTTCCCCGAAGCGCTGGCCACCGAACTGCGCCTTACCGCCCAGCGGCTGCTGGGTGACAAGCGAGTAGGGGCCGATCGAACGCGCGTGGATCTTGTCGTCGACCAGGTGATGGAGCTTCAGCATATAGATGTAGCCCACGGTCACCTTGCGATCGAAGCGATCGCCGGTGCGGCCGTCGTACAGGTCCGACTGACCCGATTCATGCAGCCCCGCGAGGGTCAGCATGTTGGTCACATCGGCTTCCTTGGCGCCGTCGAACACCGGGGTCGCGAACGGCACGCCAACCCGCAGGTTTTCGGCCATTTCGACGATGTTATCGGCATCGCGTCCCTTGATGTCCTCAAGATATTCGGCGCCATAGACATGCTCGAGCGCGTCGCGGACGGCTTCGGGCATCTGGCCGCCGGTCACGTCGGGATTGGCATCGCGCCATTCGTCGAGCGCCTGCGTCACCTTTTGCCCCAGACCGCGCGACGCCCAGCCAAGGTGGGTTTCCAGAATCTGCCCGACGTTCATGCGCGACGGCACGCCCAGCGGGTTGAGCACGATGTCGACATGCGTGCCATCTTCCAGGAACGGCATGTCCTCGACCGGCAGCATGCGCGAAATGACGCCCTTGTTGCCGTGACGGCCGGCCATCTTGTCGCCCGGCTGCAGCTTGCGCTTCACCGCGACGAAGACCTTGACCATCTTGAGCACGCCGGGGGCGAGTTCGTCGCCGCGCTGCAGCTTTTCGACGCGATCTTCATACTTCGCGTTGATCCGCTTGATCGCGTCGTCATACTGCGCCTTGATCGCTTCCAGAGCGGTCTGGCTATTGTCCTCGACGACCGCCAGCTTCCACCAGTCGGCGCGGTCGAGTTCGACCAGCATCTCTTCGGTGACGACGTCGCCCTTCTTCAGGCCCTTCGGCACCGCGCTGGTCGTCTGACCGATCAGCAGGTCTTTCAGGCTCGAGAAGGTCGCACGGTTCAGGATCGCGCGCTCGTCGTCGGCGTCCTGCTTCAAACGCTCGATTTCCTCGCGTTCGATCGCGATCGCGCGTTCGTCCTTGTCGATGCCGTGACGGTTGAACACGCGGACTTCGACGACGGTCCCCGACACGCCCGGCGGCAGGCGAAGCGAGGTGTCGCGCACGTCGCTGGCCTTTTCGCCAAAGATCGCGCGCAGCAGCTTTTCTTCCGGCGTCATCGGCGATTCACCCTTGGGGGTGATCTTGCCGGCCAGAATGTCGCCCGGGCCGACTTCGGCACCGATATAGACTATGCCCGCTTCGTCGAGGTTGCGCAGCGCTTCCTCGCCGACGTTCGGGATGTCGCGCGTGATGTCCTCAGGGCCAAGGCGCGTGTCGCGCGCGGTGACTTCGAATTCCTCGATGTGGATCGACGTAAAGACGTCGTCCTTCACGATGCGTTCGCTGATGAGGATACTATCCTCATAGTTGTAGCCGTTCCACGGCATGAACGCGACGAGCACATTCTTGCCCAGCGCCAGTTCGCCAAGCTCGGTCGACGGACCGTCGGCGATGATGTCGCCAGCGCGAACGATTTCGCCCACCTTCACCAGCGGGCGCTGGTTGATGCAGGTGTTCTGGTTCGAACGCTGGAACTTTTGCAGGCGATAGATGTCGACGCCCGACTTGCCGGGTTCGACCATGTCGGTCGCACGGATAACGATACGCGTCGCATCGACCTGGTCGATCACGCCGCCGCGGCGCGCCGCGATCGCAGCGCCCGAATCGCGGGCAACGGTTTCTTCCATGCCGGTGCCGACCACCGGCGCCTCTGCGCGCAGCAAAGGCACCGCCTGACGCTGCATGTTCGATCCCATCAGCGCGCGGTTGGCGTCATCGTTTTCCAGGAAAGGAATGAGCGATGCCGCGACCGAGACGAGCTGCTTGGGGCTGACGTCCATCAGCGTAATGATGTCGCGCGGCGCCATCAGGAATTCGCCGGCCTGGCGGGCCGAAACGATGTCCTCGGCAAAGCTGCCATCGTCGTTCAGCTCGGCGTTCGCCTGCGCGATCGTGTGCTTGGCCTCTTCCATCGCGGAGAGATACACGACCTCGTCGGTCACCTTGCCGTCGATCACCTTGCGATACGGGGTCTCGATGAACCCGTACTTGTTCACGCGGCTGAACGAGGCGAGCGAGTTGATCAGACCGATGTTCGGGCCTTCGGGCGTCTCGATCGGGCAGATACGGCCATAGTGGGTCGGGTGAACGTCGCGGACTTCGAAGCCGGCGCGCTCGCGGGTCAGACCGCCCGGGCCAAGCGCCGAGACGCGGCGCTTGTGGGTGACTTCAGCAAGCGGGTTGGTCTGGTCCATGAACTGCGACAGCTGCGACGAGCCGAAGAATTCGCGTACCGCGGCGACCGCCGGCTTCGCGTTGATCAGGTCGTTCGGCATCACCGTCGACACGTCGACCGAGCTCATACGCTCCTTCACCGCGCGCTCCATGCGGAGCAGGCCGACGCGATACTGGTTTTCCAGCAGCTCGCCGACCGAACGCACACGGCGGTTGCCGAGGTTGTCGATGTCGTCGATTTCGCCCTTGCCGTCCTTCAGGTTCACCAGCTCCTTGACGACGGCGAGGATGTCGTCGCTGCGCAGCGTGGTGACCGTGTCCTCGGCGTCGAGGCCCAGGCGCATGTTCAATTTCACGCGGCCCACCGCCGACAGGTCGTAACGCTCGGGGTCAAAGAACAGACCGCCGAACAGCGCTTCGGCGGTTTCGCGCGTCGGCGGCTCGCCGGGGCGCATGACGCGGTAAATGTCGCTCAGCGCCTGGTCGCGGTCCTCGGCCTTGTCGGCCTTCAGCGTGTTGCGGATCCACGGGCCGGTGTTGTTGTGGTCGATGTCGAGCAGCACCAGCTTGTCGATGCCCGCGCCGTCGATCTTCTCGAGATTCTCGGCGCTCACTTCGTCGCCGGCTTCGATGTAGATCTCGCCCGTCGACTCGTTGATCAGGTCATAGGCCGAATAGCGGCCAAAGATTTCCTCGGTCGGGATCAGCAGCGTGTCGAGCCCGTCCTTCGCCGCCTTGTTGGCAAGGCGCGGGCTGATCTTGTGACCGGCGGCGAACACGACTTCGCCGGTCTTGGCGTCCACGACGTCGAACGCAGGCTTCGACCCGCGCCAGTTTTCGACGACGAACGGCACTTTCCAGCCGTTTGCCGCACGCTCGAAGACAAGGCGGTCATAGAAATGGTTGAGGATTTCCTCGCCCGACATGCCCAGCGCATAGAGCAGGCTGGTCACCGGCAGCTTGCGCTTGCGGTCGATACGGACGTTGACGATGTCCTTGGCATCGAATTCGAAATCGAGCCACGAACCGCGATACGGGATCACGCGCGCGGCGAACAGGAACTTGCCCGACGAGTGGGTCTTGCCGCGATCATGGTCGAAGAGCACACCCGGCGAACGGTGCATCTGCGACACGATGACGCGCTCGGTGCCGTTGACGAAGAAGGTGCCGTTCTCGGTCATGAGCGGCATGTCGCCCATGTAAACGTCCTGCTCCTTGATATCGAGCACGCTGCGGGTGTCGGTTTCGCTGTCGACTTCAAAGACGATCAGGCGCAGCGTGACCTTCATCGGCGCCGCATAGGTGATGCCGCGCTGGCGGCATTCGTCGACGTCATACTTCGGCGCTTCGAGTTCGTAATGGACGAAATCGAGCTCGGCGGTGCCGGCGAAATCGCGGATCGGGAACACGCTGCGCAGCGTCTTTTCCAGGCCCGAGACATAGCCGACCGAAGGGTCGGAGCGCAGGAACTGCTCGTAGGATTCGCGCTGCACCTCGATCAGGTTGGGCATTTCCACCGCTTCGTGGATGTTACCGAACAGCTTGCGGATTCGCTTGCTCGCGGTCGCTTCGAGGGCCTTGCCCACCGACTTCGCCTTGGTCGCCATAAGTGATTGTCTCGCCTGTCAAAAAATCAAAATCGCGGGCGCATCGACGCGAAAAAAGCCGCAGGCAACCGTTGCCGGTTTACCGCAGCTTTCCAACGCCTGTCGAAATCCCCACCGACCTATCCGTACAATCCGCTGCGCAAGGCGGACTCTATCTCGAACGATGGGGTGTGACGGCGATATAGGTTTTGCGGGGCAAAGTGTCAACGGTGACGGGGCGATTGTTGATGGTCGCGGCCGTCCGTTTTGGGGTGGGAGCGGACGTTCTCACCTAACTTCGTCATTCCCGCGAAGGCGGGCATGACAGGAAATGGTCGCAAGCTGTCGTTTCCGCTTTTCGTCATCCCGGACTTCATCCAGGATCCAGACGACATATGCCAACAGCACCGCGCCAGCCTTCGCGGACCCCGAAACAAGTTCAGGATGACGACACGGGATAAATCCGCCTGTGACGACGCCATGGCAACGGGGACTGTTTGCAACGCAAATGGTGAAGGGGCGCCAGCGACCGCTTCGTTCGTGGTTGGCCGATAGCGCTCAATTTCTCGCCACGACCCAAATATACAGGCTTGCGGCAAGGCCTGCGCAGACGGTCCTTACCGTATTCCAGATCGTCCAGTCGCTTGCGAAAGCCGGCCAGAGCGACGCCGCGCGCTCCCCGCTGGCGGCGGCGAGTTGATTGTTGAGAGGCACGTTGAAAATCGCGGTCACGACAACAACGCCGACAAGGAAGAGGACGCCGGCCAAAAGGATCAGCTGGCTGTCGAGGCTCTTGATTGTCCGTACCGACCAAAGCGCCAGTCCGGCACACAGAATTGCGGTGCCGAAAAAGAGCCACGTGAAGCTTGGCGTGTACACCGTCCTGTTGATCTCGTTCATCGCCGCCATCCCATCTGGGCCGGACAGCCGGACTAGGGCATCCATGATGAAGGAGGAAAACGCATAGAAAATCCCTCCGATCAACGCAGCCGCGATTGCGGCACACTGGAGCAGAATCGAATATATCCGGCTCATCCTTGCTTGGACCTTATCCCAGAACACACAGGCCAGCGTGGCTGGCGGCCGGTGCCGGTAGGATGTCGAAGCAACGCGCTCAATTACCCTGCAGGTAGCGTTAGCAGGACCAATAGCCCGCATATATAACCGAAGCCGCGGGTGCCCGTGTGGCGAGCAAGGCAGAGCCATAAACGCTACATCGATGCGCTCGCCGCCCCGGCCTTCACGGCCTCCCGCCCAAAAGCCGCTAAAGAACCCCCTTCAACAACCCCGCCGGATTGCGCCGCAGTGCGGCTTCCTCGCCCGCCATATAGTGAAATATCCCCTTCAGCGCCTGCTCGGTCACCGACTTGGTCAGCCCGTCGCGCGTCAGCCCCGCCGATGCCATCAGCGTATTGCCCTTCGCCAGCTGGTCGAGCTGGCGATAGGCGCCGACATTCTCCAGCGCCGATCCGATCAGCGGCGACACTTTGGTATAAAGCACCCCGCCCGCGCTCGACTGCAGATAGCGCGTCGCGCCGTCGGTCTTCGACACCAGCGCCGGTGCATCGGACCAGCGCAGATTGTCGATCGCGGCGCGAAAGATCGGCTTTGCTTCGCCCGCCGCCTGCCCACCGGCGTCGTTCAGGCTCCTGGTCAGATTGGTGGTCAGCCCCAGCTTGTCACCGACCCCGAACAGCTTCGACGCCAATTTGCCGCCCGCCCCGGGCAACAGGATACGCACCGCGATGTCGCGGTAAAAGGCGCCCGGCTGCGCCAATTTGTCGAGCGCCCCGTCCGACGCCCCGCCGATCAGCCCCTTCACCCCGCCGCCCGGCAGTTTGGCCAGCGTCCATGGCGCCTGCGCCAGCGCCGCCATCGCGGCCGCGCCCGCCAACACCGTCCGCCGCGCCATCATCGCATCGCCGTGCATGGCAGCCTCCCTTCTGCATGATCCGACCGCAGACCTATCAGCAATGGCGCCGCCGCCAAAGCAGGATATCGTCGGCGCCATTGCTCCCGGCCGCCCACGTGCCGTCGACCGCCTCAAATTTATCGATAAGCAATAATCTCTTGACGAAAAACAATACGTGACATATTGATATTCAATACATTGCATATTGGAGTTCGATATGAAAAGCCCATCAAGCCAACCGGTCCTCCTGATCACCCGCGCGGTGATCCTCCTGACCATGGGGCTCATCGCCGTCGCCGCGACCATCCTCGTTGCTGGCGCGGTCATCCTGCCCTTTTACTGGACCGAGGTGGCGCAGCAGATCGCGGTCGAAAAACCCGGGCTCGATACCGCGGCGTTTTATCCGTGGATCTATGTCGTCTTCGCGCTCGGCCTGGTGGCGCTGACGCTCATCCTGACCATCATGCGCAAATTGCTGGCGATCGTCGGCAGCGTCGCGCAGGGCGACCCGTTCGCGATGGCCAATGCCGTGCGGCTCAAAGCCATTGGCTGGCAGATGGTCGCGCTGCAACTCATCGGCATCCCGCTGGCGCTCGCCGCGGGCGAGGCCGCCGACCTGTTCGGCCGCAACAATGTCGGCTTCGACTTTTCGCTCAACGCGGTCCTGTCGATTCTGCTCGTCTTCGTCCTCGCGGGAATCTTCGAGCAGGGCGCCGCGATGCGCGACGAGCTGGAAGGAACCGTCTGATGCCCGTGATCGTCAAGCTCGACGACCTGCTCCACGACCGGCGCATGACGCTGACCGAGCTCGCCGACCGCGTCGATATCACCCTCGCCAATCTGTCGATCCTGAAAACCGGCAAGGCCAAGGCGATCCGCTTTTCAACCCTCGCCGCCATCTGCGCCGCACTCAACTGCCAGCCCGGCGACCTGCTGGCCTTTCAAGCGGATGGATGACGCAAGCCGCCACCGGGGTCGTGGTTCAGGGTGCGGCCGCCACACTGGCCGAATCGATAACGACGTCGCGGCGGCTGGCGGCGTCAAATGTTGCAACTATTCTGCATTTTTCCCGGCCGCAGCCGTTCTTGAGGATCGCGGGCGCGGCTTTTGATGACGGTGCAGCGGTCCAAAAGCTGGTACCGGCAGCATCGAAATATCGCACCAGAACGCCGCCGAGTGACGAGATCGGGGCAACGCACTCCGCCGCCACGGCCGACTTGCACCGGGCCAGTGCCGTTGCCCTCGCTTGCGATGCCGTGACGCCTGAAACCACCCAGACCATATTTTGCCATTTGCCCGTCGGTGCGGTTTTGGGCCATGCGACGACGGCAGCGGGCGGCACGGCGCGGGCATGATCGGGAAAATAGGTCTTCTTTCTCCCCGCCAGCCGACTGGGGAACAACGCCGCGGTCAGCCACGGTTTTGCGGTCACCGTCCGGCGCAACGTGCAGGTCGAATCATTGTCTGCACATATTTTCAGGACGTTTCGCTCGGCTTGTTTGGGCGTCGCGCCCCAGCTTTGCAAGAGAACCCCCCGATTGTCGCTGGCAATCGCCAGCGAACTGTTCACCCCCGCCCCGGCCTCGGTGCACCCGCCACCCATCGCGCGGTTGCAGGCGGCGATGGCGTCGCGTTTGACGACCGCGACGCCATCTTGCGTGTCCCAGATTGCCCAGACGTCGTTGGCATCAGGGTGCCAGGCGACGGCAAACTGCGAATCGACCCAGCGCTTCTGCGGGCCGGGCGCCGGGGCGCTCTGCGATCCCGGCTGATCATATTCGCAGATCGGGGTGATGACGCCGCCGTTATTCGCCTCGCCAACCTGGCGCCCTCCCGCGCACGGCGCATATTGCGCCGCGGCCATCGGCACGCCGGACGCCACCAGTCCGGCGATCAGCAGCAGCAGAACCGCCCATAGCCTGGCAAACGACGACTTCGTCATGCCGCGCATCGCTCGCACCTCCAGGATCATCCAATTCTGGCATTCTGGCGCACGATGCCATAAAATTTCAATGACTTCGGTGTACCGGGTTATATTCGCACAAGCCCGCGGCGCGATTGCCTGCCACCCGCTTTAAGCCGCCATGCGCAGCCGGTTCCGCCCTTCGCGTTTCGCGGCATAAAGCGCCTTGTCGGCGCGCTGGAGCAGGTCTTCGACGCTCGCTTCGCCAGCATAGACCGCCAGGCCGATGCTGATCGTGACCCCCGGCAGGCCGGTCGCGGCGCCCTCGGCATCGGCCTGCACCGCCTTGCGTACCCGTTCGGCGACCATTTCGGCCGACAGCGCGCTGCGGCCTTGCAGGATGCAGACAAATTCCTCGCCGCCGAACCGGCCGACCATATCATCGTCGCGCAGCGACGCCTTGGCGCGCTGGCCGACGCGGCGGATCACTGCATCGCCCGTCGCATGGCCGTGCAGGTCGTTGATCTGCTTGAAATGGTCGATGTCGAAAATCGCCACCGCCAGCGGCGCGCCATCCTGCACCGCGCTCCGTAACGCCTGATCGAGGAATGCCAGCGTGTGACGGCGGTTCGGCAGCCCGGTCAGCATGTCGGTGTTGGCGACGCGTTCGGCGGCGCTGCGCGCGGCCTCCAGCACACGGGCATTTTCGACCGTCTCGGTGACGTCCTGCACCGTGCCGAAGATGCCGATCGCCTTGCCGCTGCGGCTCTTTTCGATCGACCCGTGCGATTTCACATGCCGGATTTCGCCGTCGGCGCGCAGGATGCGGCCCTGAAACACAAAAGGTTCGCCCGAACGGACCGCGTCGGCCAGCGTCTTTTGCACCTCCACCCGGTCGTCGGGCAGATATTGCGCGACGCTGTAATCGACGTCGACCGGCATCCCCGGCTCCAGCCCGTGGACGCGGTAGGTCTGATCCGACCATTGGATCGTCCAGCGCACCAGGTCGACGCGCCAATGGCCGACCAGCGCCGCCGCCTCGGCCTGCAACAGCCAGCGGTTGCTCTGTTCCAGCCGCTTGGCCAGCCGCCGCTGGACCACGATCAGCGCGGCGAGCGGCAGCGCGACGAACAGCATCGTCACCAGATAGAATTGCAGGAAGAACACCTCGACCTTTTGCGCCGCATCCATCGCCGCGATCGGCCCATGGCCCTGCCCGGTCAGCAGCGATGCGATCACCGCGACGATCAACATCCCCGCCGCGGCGCCAAACGGCCCCAGCCGGTACGAGGCGACGATGACCGCGACGCACGGGACGAAGGTGGCGGGGAAGTCGGACTGCGAAAAGGACACACCGGTGACAAAGGCCGCCACGGTGAGCAGCGCGATCGCTTCGGCCTTCATGGCCGTTGGCACATTGTGCAGCGCATTCGATCGCACCATGCGCGCCAGCATCACGATCGGCGGGGTGACGATCAGCATCCCCAGCGCCACCGTCGTCATCCACGACAGAAAGAAATCGAACCCGTTGCCGGTCAATAGCGTGGCGATCGCGGCGCTCGCCGCACTCGCCATCAGCGCCGCCAGGCAGAAATTGCCGACCGCGCGCGGCACCATGAACGACATCTCGCCAGGTTCGCGGCGCCGCACCAGCCATAGCGCGATCGCTGCCTCGGCGGCGTTCGCGGCGGTGTAGGCGGCGGCAGTCGCCGCCTCGATCCCCTCGGTCATGTTGGCGCCGATGCTCGCCGCCGCCATGCCGGCAAAGGCGGCGATCCGCGCGCGCACCGGCATCAGCAGCAACAGCGCGAGCAGATAGCCGCTGGGCGGCCAGATGGCGGCGATATTGTCGGCGCCCTTGGTCGCGTGCAGCGAAAGGCTCGCCAGCAGGAAATATCCTGCGGCGGTCAGGAGGAACCAGAATATCGCCTCGACGCGGGGGGATAGCGACCGGGTCATCAGGCCAGATAGCCGAAAAGAGGGAAAGAAACCGCTAACATATCGCCGCCTCCCCCTGTTTATCGTGCGATCAGTTCGCGTCGCCCCTCAATCGATGCCGCCAAAGGTCAGGCCGACCACCTCGTCGACCATCGCTTCGTCCCATTCCAGCCGCCGGTCGAGGATCAGCATCGCCAGTCCGTGGACCAGCGCCCAGGCGTGCAGCGCAGCCGTATCGGGGTTTGCAACCCCCGGCAATGCCTCGCCCACGCCCGCACGCAGCAGGTTATAGGCAACTTCGCCGCCGTCGCCCTGCCCCTTGGCATGGCGTTCGGACATCTGCCGGGTAAAGCTCAACCGGAACAGCGCCGGCTCGTCGTGCGCAAAGCGGACATAGGTCGATCCGGTCGCCTTGAATCCGTTGCGTCCCCCGCCGGCCTTCAGCCACGCCTGCGCCTGACGCGCGCCCAGCCGCCGCAGCCCTTCGTCGGCGAGCGCGTCGAGCAGCGCCTCCTTGTCCGGAAAATGGCGATAAAGCGCGGTCGCGCTGACCCCGACGTCGCGCGCCAGCGCGCGCAGCCCCAGCTCGCCATCGTCGCCCGCCTCCAGCCGTTTCAGCCCTGCGGCGATCACCGCGGCGCGCAGGTCGCCATGATGATAAGCACCCGCCGCCTTCGCGCCATCGCTTTCTATGTTGACACTGTTATCTTCATCCATCATGTTGTCACCGTAAACATTCCGAGTCGCCAACGCAATCCCCTCCACGCTGGCCGGAGGCCAGTTTATCCCGAGCGGCCGGCCTGCCGGCCAGCCGAGGGGCGGCACTTTCGCCAACATTCGTAAGGAGCAATATCATGGCAAGCAACGTCGAAACCCTCATCCGCGGCGCGGTCGTCAAAGGCATCGGCAAGGTCGCCGACTTCAACCGCAAGCGCCTGCCCCGTCCCACCGACGCACACCCTTTCCTCACCGGCATCCACAAACCGATGACCGAAGAACTGACGCTGAAAGAACTCCGCGTCGAAGGCGAGATCCCCGCCGCGCTCACCGGCCGCTACCTGCGCAACGGTCCCAACCCCGCCGCCGCGCCCGATCCCGCCAGCTATCACTGGTTCACCGGCGCCGGCATGGTCCACGGCATCCGTATCGAAGGCGGCCGCGCCGACTGGTACCGCAACCGCTGGGTCCGCGGCAGCGAGGCGTGCGAGGTGCTGGGCGAAGCGCTGCCCCCCGGCCCGCGCGAAGATCGCAACGACGCCCCGAACACCAACGTCGTCGGCCTCGCCGGCCGCACCTTCGCGATCGTCGAAGCGGGCGGCAAGCCGATCGAGCTCGGCTATGAGCTGAACACGATCGCGCACAACCCGTTCGACGGCACCCTCGTCGGCGCCTACACCGCGCATCCGCACCACGACCCCGTCACCGACGAGATCCACGCGATCACCTATCGCGGCGACGAGCCGAACAAGGTCTGGCACGTCGTGATGGACAGCAATGCGCATGTCATCCGCGAAGAGGCGATCGTGGTCAGCGACGGCCCGTCGATCCACGACTGCGCGATCACCGGAAATTACGCGCTGGTGTTCGACCTGCCCGTCACCTTTTCGATGAAGATGCTGCTCGCGGGCTATCGCTTTCCCTATGCGTGGAACGATGCCCATCCGGCGCGCGTCGGCCTCCTCCCCAGGAAAGGCCGCGGCGACAGCATCATCTGGGTTCCCGTAGAACCCTGCTATGTCTTCCACCCCGCCAATGCGTATGAGACCGCCGACGGCAAGGTGATCGTCGATGTGGTGGCGCACGAAACGATGTTCGCCGAATCGAAACGCGGGCCGGATAGCCAGAAATCGCGCTTCGAACGCTGGACGATCGATCCCGTTGCGGGCACGACGACGCGCACCGTCCTTCACGACCATGCCCAGGAATTTCCGCGCTACGACGAACGCCTGGCGACCCGCCCCTATCGATACGCATACAGCATCGCGCTGCCCGATGGCGAGAATGTCGAGTGGGCGCTCGCCGAAACGCGGCTGTTCAAGCATGATCTGGATCGCGGCACGACCGACATCCACGATTTCGGCCCCGGCCGCCACCCCGGCGAATTTGTCTTCGTCCCGCGCGGCGCCGACAGCGGCGAAGATGATGGTTGGCTGATCGGCCTGGTCGTCGACATGAACGACGAAACGACCGCGCTGGTCATCCTCAACGCCGATGATTTTACCGGGTCACCGCAAGCTGTCGTGCATCTGCCACACCGGGTTCCGCCGGGCTTTCACGGCAATTGGGTGGCGGACTGACCGCCCCGCCACGCGCCAGCAGCGCCTCGGTCACGCTGAGCGAGCGTTCATTGTCGACATCGATCGCCGTCGCCCCGTTGCTCACCAGCAGCGGGGCGATTTCGACATTCAAATGCCGCGAAATGCGCGCGAAGATATGGTGGATCGGCCCCAGGCCGAAATGAAAGCGCAGCAGGTTGATCAGGCCGAAAGCCCGCATCACCCGCAGCGGCTTTTTGACAAACTGGCCGCCGCCGCGAAACGCCTCGGTCGCGCGCAGCGCGCCGGGATGGCCGATCCAGTAAGCGTTGCAGTTCGACACCGCGACGTCGGAAAATTCGTAGAAGCGCCGCTGCCCCTCCGGATGCACATCCAGAACATCTTCACGCCGGGCCAGCGCCACTCCCGCTTCGACATCAAGCCGCGTGGCCTCCGCCCCGATCTCAGCGATCGTTTCGGGCGTCAGCAGGCAATTGTCGGCGGTGGTGACCAGCAAGGGAAAGGCCGCAACACCCGCGACCGCGAGCACCGAGTCCGCCAGATTGCCCGCCGCGGGCACGACGATCAGGCGGTTGCCCAGCGATTTGACCACCGGATCATCGAGGTCGGCGAGCAAATTTGCATGATGCGTCGAGACGAATATCTGGCTGGCCCCGCTCGCCGCGGCGGCGCTCAAGACATGCGCGATCATCGCTCGCCCCGCCACCGGCACCAGGCATTTGTCGGCGACGCCATGGCTGGCGGCCAGCGGATCGACCATGCCCGACCGGCGCCCCGCCAGGATCAGGATCGACCCGCTCATGCCGCGTCGCGTCGCGCCATCGCGGGGGCGATCTGGCGGATCATGCTTTCGGCGACGATCGTTTCGATCAGCGCCGCGTGGCTGAAGCCCGCGATGACTGCCGAACGCGCGAACAGCTTTTCGGACCACAGGTTGCAGTTGAGATTGACTTCGAGCAGCCGGAGGTCGCCGGTCGCCTGATCGACACGGAATTCGAATCGTCCATAGTCGAAGGGACGAAACACATCGGCCATGCGGCGGGTATATTCGACGACTTGGCGGCTGATCAGCGGATCGTCGAAGCGTTTGATGCAATAACCGACATGGCCGACCAGATCGCGCTTTTCCTGATAGGTGCGCAGCTGGGTCGGATCGGCTTGCTCAAAGATCATCATCGGCAGCATCGCGGGTTCACCGCCCAGCGTGATCACCGGTACCTCGATATCGCTGCCGTCGATGAAGGGCTCGACGAGCGCGTCATGGTCGAGCGCGTGGATTTCAGCGACCGACCGTGCCAGTTCGGCGCGGTCATGGGCATCGCGGACGCCCCACGACGCCGAACTGTTGTTCGGCTTGATCACCCAGCGCCGCGCGGGCGGACAGCGCGCCACATCGACCGGCGCACCGCGGCGGAACAGCGCCCAGGGCGCGGTCGGCACCCCGCGCGCCGCGGCCTCCAGCTTGGTCAGATGCTTGTCGTCGGACAGCCCGCGCACGATCGGCGAGGCGCCGAGATAGGGCAGGCCATGCTGGTTGCAGAGCAAGGGCAGCAGCATTTCCGAATTGAAGAAGCCGCCGCGATTGAGCAGCGGGAAGACGAAATCGGCGGCGGGCCGATCGAACAGCGCGGCATAACTGTCGGCGATCAGCAATTCGATGCCGAGCCCCTCCAGTGTCTCGCGCATTTCGCGGTGATACAGCGCATGATTGCCGTCGTCGGCATGCAGCCCGCCAGTCCATCGGGCATGTTTGGCGATGAACAACAGGCGCTGTGTTTCGCGCAGGCGATCGGGCAGCCGGGTGGGCACAAGGTCGGTCGTTTTCATGGCGCGCATTGACCATGCCAGGGTTGCGCGGCGATGACGAATTGGTGACGGCTGGTGTCCGCAAAATGCAAGGCCAATGTCATCTTTGCCGTTAAAGCACCGAAAAGCAGCGCCTTCCGGGTGACGGTGGACGGGCGGCAACGCGATGCGGCTGGCCGCAAAGCCGATCGCTCATCACGACCAATCGTATCGAAATCTTCGCCGCGCCGTTCGGCGGCCACGGCTCGTCGCGGAAATCGCCGCTTTGGCGCAGCGGTTTTCCGGCGCGGTTCGTTCGTCCTTCACTATGATGAAAAATATCGCCCTCTCCCGCCCCGCCACGAGCGCGATTGCCGCGTTCCTGGTCCTGTCCACTCCCGCCGCTTTCGCTCAGGAAGCGCCCACGATCACGATGACCCCGCCGGTCATGGCGCCGACGGCGCCGACCCCGCAAACCCCGCCGACGGTCGCCGAGCCGAGCGCGCCCGCTCCGGTTGCGGTGCCGCAGGCCGCGCAGACCCCGACGCCGGTGATCCGCGTGCCGCTCGACATCGCGCCCGCCGAAACCGCCCCCGCGCCGCGCGCCGCACCGCGGGCGGAAACGCCCGCACCGACCCGCGCCGCGCGCACCGCGCAGCGCAGCCGCGCTGCCGTCACTCCGGTCGCGGCCGCCGCAGTCGCCCCGCCGGTGGCGGACAGCGCCCCGGTTGCCGAAATCACGCCGATCGCCGCGCCGATGGCGGCGACGACCGAACCCATGGTCGAACCCGTTCCGGCGCCCACCGAAACCGTGGCCGCGACGGGCGGTGAATTTCCCTGGGAGATCGCTGGCGGCGCCGCGGCGCTGCTACTGATCGGCGGGGCCGGTCTGGCCTTTGCCCGCCGCCGCCGCGCCGCCGACCAGATCGTCTATGACGAGGTCGTCCAGGCCGCCCCGGCCTCGCGCTTCGATCCGATCGCGGTACGCGCGCCGGTCACGCCCGAAGCGCCGCAGTGGGTGACCCCCGCTTATGCGCCGCGCGAACCGGCAACCATCGCGCCGCGCACGACGCCCGCTTTTGCCGCAGCGCCCAGCGGCAGCATGGGACGCCATGAAGCGATGGCGATGACCGGCCCGACCCCGGACAATCCGTTCGCGACGCTGTCGAAGCGTCTGAAGCGCGCCCGCTTCCTCGATCGTCAGGAACGCGTCGCCTATGACGAAACGCTTGGCGCGCAGAAGGACATGACCCGCAAGCCCGTCAGCGCGTGGGAAATCGCGCAGCGCCCGGCGCCGGTGAGGCAGGAACAGGAGGTGCGCCGCCCCGAACCGGCCCGCGCGCGGACCACCACGACCTTCCGCCCGGGATTTTCGCGAGGCTGAGCGCCCCGGCAACTGCGTGGTGATCCCTCACCACGCAAAAAAAGGGCGGTGCCTCGCGGCGCCGCCCTTTCTTTATGCTGGAAGCGGGTCGGATGAACCGACCGGACCCTTCAAACTGATTACTTCAGTTCGACGGTGCCGCCGGCAGCGAGGATCTTGGCCTTCAGCTCTTCAGCTTCGGCCTTGTTCACGCCTTCCTTGATCGCCTTCGGCGCGCCTTCGACGAGCGCCTTGGCTTCGCCCAGGCCCAGGCCGGTGATCGCACGGACTTCCTTAATCACGTTGATCTTGTTGCCGCCGTCACCCGTCAGGATGACGTCGAATTCGGTCTGCTCTTCAGCAGCCGGGCCGGCAGCAGCAGCAGCCGGAGCGGCAGCAACAGCAGCGGCAGCCGAAACGCCCCACTTTTCTTCGAGCATCTTCGACAGGTCAGCCGCTTCGAGGACGGTCAGCGCCGAAAGGTCTTCAACGATCTTTGCGAGATCAGCCATGTTCATTCTCCATCAAAACCGGGATGTCCCGGCAGTAAGTTTCAGTTCAGTTCGAAAATCACGCTGCTTCTTTGGCGGCATATGCGCCAAAAACCCGCGCCAACTGGCCCGCCGGGGCTGCGGCAATCTGCGCAACCTTGGTGGCCGGAGCCTGCACCAGACCGATGATCTTGGCGCGCAGCTCGTCGAGCGAGGGAAGCGAAGCCAGCGCTTTGACGCCATTCACGTCGAGCACCACGTCGCCCATGCCGCCGCCAACGATTTCAAGCTTGTCGTTGGTCTTGGCAAATTCCACCGCGATCTTTGCCGCCGCGACCGGATCGGTCGAGGTAGCCAGGGCGGTGGGGCCGGTCAGCAGTTCGCCGATCCCGCCATAGGACGTGCCGTCGAGCGCGATTTTGGCAAGACGGTTCTTCGTGACGCGAAAGTCGGCTCCTGCATCGCGCATCTGCTGGCGCAGCACCGTCGACTGAGCGACGGTCATGCCGAGGTTGCGGACGACCACAACCGAGGCAGCTGATGCCAGCGTAGCGTTCAGCGAGGATACGGCTTCGGCCTTTTCCGTACGATCCATGCCTATACTCCACTCTGTGCCCGGATACCCCGGCGCCGAAACGCCGGGAGCCGCCGGGCGGCTAACACACGCAAATACCGATGCGAGCCAAGGCTCGCCTGCATTTGCGCAACGATGTCCGAAGGGGTCGGTCAAGACGCGTCGCCTGAACGCGCAGGCGGGCGACCGAAAAAGACTGTTCCCCGTCTCGGCTGGAAATTAAGCAGGGCAAATCCCCTGCACCAACTGTCTCGGACGGAATTGCCCCAGATCCACATAGCGCGGACCCGCGGCAACACGGGGCGGCTAATAGCCGGAAACCCCCGGAAGTCAAGGCGCGCAGCGGAAGTTGGCGAAAGTGCCGCGCAGCGTGACGTCCGTGTCTTGCAAAATTCGCATTAAGATATATCTTAGACGCATCAAGAATTACACAGAGGAACGATGATGATTTTCTATGCAAAAATGACGGGCCGCGGGTGCGGCGGGCGGCACGCGATGTATCGCGGCGGCGGGCGCGGCTTTGGTCACGGCTTCGGCCACGGCTTTGGCGGCCGACGCGGTGGCGGTGGCCGGGGCGAACGCGGTGAGCGGCGGCGGATGTTCGATACTGGCGAGTTGCGGCTGGTGCTGCTCAAGCTGATCGCCGACGAACCGCGTCACGGATATGACCTGATCCGCCAGATCGAGGAGCTGACCGGCGGCGCCTATGCGCCCAGCCCGGGGGTGATCTATCCGACGCTGACGATGCTGGGCGACATGGGCCAGATCGAAGCGCAGCAGAGCGAGGGCGCCAAAAAGCTGTTTGCGATCACCGAGGCCGGGCGCGCCGAGCTGGAAGCCAATGCCGAAACCGTCGATGCCGCGATGGCGCGGCTGACCGCGGTCGGCGAAGAAACGCAGCGCACCGATTCGGCATCGATCCGTCGCGCGATGGGCAACCTGCGCCAGGTACTGCTCGATCGGCTGAGCGACCGCGACCTCGACAAGGCGGCGCTGCACGACATTGTCGCGCTGATCGACGAGGCGGCACAAAAGATCGAGCGGCTGTGATGGCGGTCAGCGCCACCGCGGCGGTGCCGACCGCGCATGCCAGCAAATATCTGCAACAGCTGTGCAAGCACTGGCAGCATAATCTGCCGGTCGAGTTCACCGCCGAGCACGGCACCGTGACCTTTCCGAAGGATGCGCGCGGCGCCGACTGGCCGGACGATGCGCTGGTGACTTTCGATGCCGGACCCGACGCCCTGTCGGTCCGCATCGACGCCAGCATGGCCGCGCAGCTGGAAGGATTGCAGGGCGCCGTCGCGCGGCACCTCGACCGCTTTGCCTTTCGCGAAGCACCCTTGCCGTTTGACTGGCAAACGCCATCTAGGTGAGGCGGAACGCGCGGCGCCCCTGCTGCGTTGAACCCGGCGTTACCCCCCCGAAGGAAAGGAAAATCCGTGACCGATGCCCCAGGGCTGCTTTGCCCGACCTGCCGCGTGAATTTGACGATGTCGGAGCGACAGGGAATCGAGATCGATTACTGCCCGCAATGCCGCGGCGTGTGGCTGGACCGCGGCGAGCTCGACAAGATCATCGAGCGCAGCGAGAGCGCCGCGGCCCCCGCCCCGCGCGCATCGGCACCGCCGCCGCCGCAGCCGTCATACCAGCAGCAGCCGCAATATCGCGAGCATGGCCATGACGACCGCTATTATGGCGGCAAGCCGTACAAGAAGAATTACAAGAAGAGTTTCTTGAGCGAGCTGTTCGACTGAGCACGGACTCTAAGCCTTCACGAAGCCCTGCTCCTCCCTCAATTCGTCATTGCGAACGCAGCGGGCCGAAGGCGGCCGGAGGCCAAGCAATCCAGAGCGGTTTACGCCGCTCTGGATTGCCGTGTCGCTTCGCTCCTCGCAATGACGAGGAGTTATCGCTCTAGCTAGCCAACCACCGCATTGCGGCGGGCGTAGAGGAAATAGACGCCCAGCCCGCCGATGTTCCACACCAGGAACCACAGCTGCGTCTGCATCGGCAGGCTGAAGAACAGATAGATGCAGCCGAAGATAGCGCCGAGACCGACCACCCACGGCAGCGGGGCGCGGAAGGTGCGCGGGGCGTCGGGGGCGCGGCGGCGCATGATCAGCATGCACACCGCAACCGCGGTGAACGCCGCAAGCGTCCCGGCGTTGGCGAGCGCCGCCAGTTCGCCGAGCGGGATGAAGCCCGCGAGCACCGCGACGACGATCGCGGTAAAGATGGTGATCCGCACCGGCGTGCCGCGCGACGACAGGGTCGCGAGGCTGGCGGGGAGCAGCCCGTCGCGCGCCATGGTGAAGAAGATCCGGCTCTGCCCATAGAAGAAGGCAAGAATGACGGTCGGCAGCGCGATGATCGCCGACACCGCGAGATATTGCGCCGCCAGCGGGCTGCCGAGTTCGCGCAGGATCAGCGCCAGCGGTTCGGGGCTGTTGGCGAAGCGGGTGTAGGCGATGGCGCCGACCGCAGCGACCGCGACCGCGATATAAATGACGACGCAGACGAACATCGACCCGACGATCCCGATCTTGAGATCGCGGTCGGGGTTGCGCGTTTCCTCCGCCGCGGTGGCAATGGCGTCGAAGCCGTAAAAGGCGAAAAAGATGATCGCGGCGGCGGCCATCACACCGCGCTCGACGCCGTCGGGCCCCATATGCTTGGCAAAGCCATAGGGGCTGAAGGGTTCGAGATTGGCGGCGTTGAACGCGGGGAGCGCAACCGCGACAAAGATCACCAGCGCGATGACTTTGACGACCACGAGGATCGCGTTGAGCGTCGCGCTTTCGCGCGTGCCGACGAGCAGCAAGCCCGCCACGACCGCAATGATCGCGATCGCGGGCAGATTGACGATACCGCCGAGTTCGGGGCCCTGCATCAGCGCCATCGGCACCCCCGCCCAGGCTTCGAGCAAGGGCGCGGCATAGCCCGACCAGCCGACCGCGACCGCACTGACCACCAGCGAATATTCGAGGATCAGGCTCCACCCGACGACCCACGCGATCAGTTCGCCGATCACCACATAGCTGTAGGTATAAGCGCTGCCCGAGGCGGGGATCATCGTCGCCATTTCGGCATAAGCGAGCGCGGCGCAGGCACAGATCAGCCCGGCGATCGCAAAGGAAAGAATGACCGCCGGCCCCGCCTTGTCGGCGCCGACGCCGATCAGCGTCAGGATGCCGGTGCCGACAATCGCGCCGACGCCGAGCGCGATCAGATGCGGCCAGCCGAGCGTGCGCGCGAGCCCATGCCCCTCCTGCTGTTCCGGAACGATCGCTTTACGGCGCAGCAGGCTGTCGGTCATGAGTGGCTCCCCTGATGTGTTTGCGATGCTTGTAGGGAAATGACACGTCAGCGCAAGATAACAACAACTGCTGTTGGGCTCGTCACCATGACTTGATGGGCGGCCATGGGGTGGGGAGCGGACGTTCACGCCCTCCCCTTCAGGAGTGCCGGGTCGGTCATGCCCCCGGCATGACCTGAACAGTCCGGGGGACTGTTCACCCGGTACTGGCAGCGAGACTTGCGAACTTGTTCGTTAGTCGCAGCGGGTGGGGGCCAGCGGCCTTGCGCACGGCCGCTGACCCCCACCCCAACCCCTCCCCTGAAGGGGAGGGGCTTTAAGGCCGCATGCCCGCAACCGGTCGCACGCTGCCGCCGCAAACAGTCAGAGCAGGGCCTCGATCGCCTCGGCCAGCTTGGCATCGCGTTCCGACAACCCATCGGCGTCGTGCGTCGTCAGCAATATGTCGACGCGGTTGTACACGTTCGACCATTCAGGATGGTGATCCATTTTTTCGGCGATGATCGCGACGCTGGTCATGAAACCGAACGCCTGCGCGAAGTCGTCGAATTTGAAGCGGCGGGTGATCGCGTCACGCGCGGGTTCGTGCGTCCAGTCGGGGAAGCGGGCGAGCAGCGCGGTGCGGGCGTCGTCGTCGAGTTTCTGGACCATGAATTTTCTCCCGCTGGTCAATGTCGTGCGCTCGCCATAAGGAAGGGCGCGATGAGCGACAAGAGCAGCCTGCCAGCCGGATGGACCGGAGCCGCCCCCGATGCCGACGCGCTGTTCGCGATGGCGGAGGCGGCGCTGGCGACGATGCCCGCGGTGTTTCTGCCGCATATTCAGGGGGTCGTCATCGCCATCGAAGAATTTGCCGACGACGAGGTTTTGAAATCGCTCGACATCGAGCATCCCTATGACCTGACCGGCCTCTATGAAGGCCGCCCGCTAACCGAGCGCAGCGTCAGCGAAAGCGGCGGCATGCCCGACCGCGTGACGCTGTACCGGGTGCCCATCCTGGTCGAGTGGATCGAGACCGGCGAGAAGCTGGAGTGGCTGGTGCGCCATGTGCTGATCCACGAAATCGGGCATCATTTCGGTTTTTCGGACGACGACATGCACGCCTTGGAAGATATGGCGTGAACGAATTGCTGCGGCTCGATCAGGTGGCGTGCATCCGCGGCGACCGGCTGCTTTTCGAGAATCTGTCACTGGCGCTCGCGCCCGGCGACGCGCTGTGGCTGCGCGGGCCGAATGGCGCGGGCAAGTCGAGCCTGATCCGCCTCGCCGCGGGGCTGCTGCGCGCCGCGGCGGGGACGGTCGAGCGCCGCGGGCGCTGCGCGCTGATCGACGAAGCATCGGCGCTCGATGCCGAACTGCCGCTGCGCCGCGCGCTCGATTTCTGGGCGCGGGTCGATACCGTCGATGGCCAGGCCGTCGACCGCGCGATGGCGGCGATGGCGCTGGAACCGCTGCGCGACGTGCCGGTGGCGATGCTGTCGACCGGGCAGCGCAAGCGCGCCGCGATGGTGCGCGTCATCGCATCGGGCGCGCCGATCTGGCTGCTCGACGAACCCGCCAACGGGATGGACGATGCGGCGCAGGCGCGGCTGATCGCGGCGATCGCGGCGCACCGCGCGAATGGCGGTGCGGTGTTGCTGGCGTCGCATTTTGCGCTGGGGATCGATGATCTGGCGGAGCTGGATATGGGGGCTTTGGCGTGATGCTCCTCCCCTTTGCAATGACGGGTGAGGAAGAAGCGCAATGACCACCCTGCTCGCCCTGTTCTGGCGCGACCTGCGACGGGCGTGGGGCAGCGGGGCGTTGTGGCTGCCGGTGCTGTTCTTCCTGCTCGTCGCGACCGCCTTTCCGTTCGCGGTCGGACCGGACGCGCCGTTGCTGCGACGCGCGGGCGGCGGGATGGTGTGGGTCGCGGCTTTGCTCGCCGCCTTGCTGCCGATCGACCGGCTGGTGCGGCCCGATCGCGATGCCGGGGTGCTCGACCAGCTCGCGGTGCGCGGCATCGCCGACGAGGTGATCGCGGCGGTCAAGATCGTCGCGCACGCGATCGCCTTTGGGCTGCCGTTGATGATCGCGCTGTTTCCGGCGGCGGCGTTGCTCGCGCAGGATAGCGAGCGCGTGAGGCTATTGGCGACGGGAATTGCCATAGCCGTCCCTGCCCTCGCCTCGCTGGCGGTGCTGAGCGCGGCGCTGACTGCCAATTTGAAGGGCGGCAGCGCGATCGGCGGGCTGCTGGTGCTGCCGCTGGCGGTGCCGCTGCTGATCTTTGGCGCCGGGATGCTCGATCCGTCGGGGCGCGGGGCGATGAAGTTGCTTAGCGCGACAAGTTTGCTGCTGACGATGATCGGGCCGTTTGCCGCAGGGGCGGCGATGCGGGGCTTGAGGGAGTAAGCGTTAATGACCGATAGCGGGCTATCGTGGTCAAACCAAACTTATGATCCCGTTCGTGTCGAGCGACGTCGAGACACGCGAAGACTGGCGCTTCCCAAACGTGTCTCGACGTCGCTCGACACGAACGGAAATAGAGGATGATCTCGAAACCGTCTCACAGCCGCATTTCGCCCATAAGAAAAGGGCCGGAGTTTCCCCCGGCCCTTCCCTAAATCGTTGCGGTGCCAATCAGGCGCCGGTGACGTCGGCCGTGTCGACCTTCACGCCCGGGCCCATCGACGACGACAGCGCGATCTTGCGGACATATTTGCCCTTCGCGCCGGCCGGCTTGGCCTTGACGATCGCGTCGACAAAGGCGTCGAAGTTCTGGCGGAGCTTTTCCTCGCCGAACGACAGCTTGCCGAGGCCGGCGTGGATGATGCCGACCTTTTCGACGCGGAATTCGATCTGGCCGCCCTTGGCGGCCTTCACGGCTTCGGCGACGTTCGGGGTCACGGTGCCCAGCTTCGGGTTCGGCATCAGGCCCTTCGGACCCAGCGTCTTGCCGAGGCGGCCGACGATGCCCATCATGTCCGGCGTCGCGATGACGCGGCCATAGTCGAGGTTACCCGCGAGCATGTCTTCCATCAGGTCTTCGGCACCGACCTTGTCGGCGCCGGCGGCCAGCGCCTTGTCGGCGTTGTCGCCGCGCGCGAACACGGCAACCTTGACGTCCTTGCCGGTGCCGGCGGGGAGCGTCACGACGCCGCGGACCATCTGGTCGGCGTGGCGCGGATCGACACCCAGGTTCATCGCGATTTCGAGCGTTTCGTCGAACTTGGCCGAGGCCAGCTCGCGCACCGTCTTCAGCGCTTCGTCGACGGTGTGCAGCTTCAGCGCATCAACCTTGCCCTCAAGGGCCTTCTGCTTCTTGGTCAGCTTTGCCATCGGTTCAGCCCTCCGTCACTTCGAGGCCCATCGAGCGCGCGCTGCCCTCGATGATCTTCGTCGCCTGTTCCAGGTCGTTCGCGTTGAGATCCTTCATCTTGATCTCGGCGATTTCGGTCAGCTTCGAGCGGGCGATCTTGCCGCCGCTGATCTTGCCCGGCTCCTTCGAACCCGACTTCAGGTTCGCGGCCTTCTTGATCAGGTAGGTCGCCGGCGGCGTCTTCGTGACGAACGAAAAGCTCTTGTCGGCGAACACAGTGATGATGGTCGGGGTCGGCGTGCCCTTTTCCATACCGTCGGTCGCGGCGTTGAACGCCTTGCAGAATTCCATGATGTTGACGCCGCGCTGGCCGAGTGCCGGCCCGAGCGGCGGCGAGGGGTTTGCGGTCCCCGCCGGAACTTGCAGCTTGATATAGCCGCTGATCTTCTTAGCCATGATGGCCTCCTGTCTTTCTGTCGCCGCGGACGGGTCCGGGGCTCAAAATTAGCGGTCAAGCAGAAGGGCATCACCCCTTCCTCCCGCGCGGAATCACGCCCTTGTCTGACGCGAAGCGGCGCGCATAGGCGCAAACGCCGCGGAAAACAAGCCTTATGCGCCCCGATCAGCGCGCCGATGTGAGCAGGCCTGCGGGCTGCATCAGGAACGCGTCGACCGCGGCGCGATAAGAGGCCGACACCGGTACCATCGCCCCGTCCGACATCTGCAGTTCGTTGCGGCGACCGCCGCGCGCGAGCCGCACGACATGATCCGCGGCGACCCACCAGGAGCGGTGGACCTGAAGCCCCGCCACGCCGTCGAGTTCGTCGATCGCATCGCGCAGCCGCATCAACAGCAATGCGTTGCCCGCCGTGGTCACGACGCGCACATAATGATCCTCCATTTGAAGATAGAGGATTTCGGCGCCGATATGGGCGGGAAGGCGCGACAGGAGGCGCGCGCCCGCGCGCGGCGCGGGGCTGGCCGTCGGCACGGGCGCGGCGGCATGCCGGTGGACGATATAGAGCGAAACCAGCCCGATGCTGACGATCACGATCGCCAAGACTTGCAGGTAAAGCAGCGCGCCGTCGGTCCAATGCAACGCCTCGGCCGGAGCGACCCTGGCGCGGACTTGCGCCATGTCGACAAAAGGCAGCCGGTCGACCGTTTGCGTGACATGGCGGAACAGGCCGTCGCCCAATCCCACAAAAGCCGTCATCGGCACGGCAGCGAGGCAGAGCGCGGCGACCCCGCCTGCGAAGACCGGCAGGCGGCAAAAGGCCCGGCTGTTTCGCAGCAGGCGCGACGTCAGCGGCATGACGATCCCGCCGAACACCCCCAGCATGATCGTCCAGTAGCTGAAGCGCCAGAGGAACGGGTCTTCGTCGGTGCCGAAGGGGCCGATGACCGACAGCAGCAATGCGATCAGCACATAAGCAACCATATCCACGGCATAGCCACGCCACCCGAGGTCCGCCCAGGCGTCGAGGAACGCGCGAAGCTGCATAGTGGTCCGAATCGCCTTCGTCATCGCGCAGGAGGCATAGCCCGCCGCGCGGCGATCTCAACAGGGCTAGGCCATCGACCCGCGCAATTTCGCGTAACGTGAAATTGTCCTGCGCAAATTCGCGCATGTCCGGACCCTGTTTCGCGAAACATCGATTGCGAGCCGCGCGCCGTCGCCGTCAACGCCGCGCCACGACGGGTCTTCGCCCGTCCCCTCGCTCTCCATCTTCGCTTATCGCAGGAAAACCATATGCCTACCGAACGAAAAAACCTTCTCGCCATCGCCGCGATCGCAAGTTTCGCCGCGCTTCCCACCAACGCCCAGGAGCCCGACGACAACCATATCAGCGTCGGCGTCGGTGCGCTGATGATCGAATCGCCGTTCGAGGGCGAGGGTACGCAGATATTCCCGCTGCCGATGCTATCGATCAAGCAGGGCCCCCTGTATCTTGAGGGCGGCGAAGTCGGCGTTCAACTCGACACCCCGCTCGGCGACGTCATTCCGTCGGCGCAGCTGTTTGTCGCCGCGCGCAACACGGTGGCGCGCGACCGTCAGAAGATCACGGCCGACGCCGGCGCCCGGCTGGCACTCAGCAGCAGCCTGGGCGACCTCAGCGCCGAATATCGCCACGACATCACCGGCACCTTCGACGGCGGCGAATTCATCCTTCGCTATCAATTGCCGATCAGCATCGGACGGGTCACGATCAGCCCCGCTGCGCAGGTCAATTTCCTGGACCGCGCGACCGCCAACCATATGTATGGCGTGACCGCGAAACAGCGCGCGCGGGCGATCCGCAAGGGGCGCGACGTCATCCTGCCGGTCGCGCCGATCACCGACAGCGCGATGAACCTGGGCGGCGACATCACCACGACCTTTCAGATCAGCGAGCGGCTGACGATGATCGGGGTGCTGGGCGGCACCTATCTCGACAAGGCAATCCACCGCAGCGCCGCGATCGACCAGAAATGGGAATCGCAAGCCATTGTCGGCCTGATCTACAATTTCTGACCGCGACAGAGGTTCGCGCGGCGCGGGTCGCGCGAACCTCGGTTGTTTTACCGGGGTATTATGAGAACGCTGATCGTCGTCATCCAGCAGATCATCATCACGATAGCGTTGATCGTCGTGGCGATCGCCGGGATTGCGATCGTGCTGCACGCCCTTGCTTCCATTTGACGCTTTGCCGCGGCAGCGCCCCAACCAAAGTGGCGGCGCACGAACTCAGTTGGTCAGCCGCAGCAACCCTTCCTGCACCGCCGAGGCGATCAAGGTGCCGTCGCGGCGATAGATCGAACCGCGGTTGATCCCGCGGCTGCCGCCGGTCCAGTCGCTGTCCATCACGAAGACGAACCATTCGTCGACGCGGATGTCGTTGTGGAACCACATCGCATGGTCGAGGCTGGTCGAGAACAGCCCCGGGGTCGACCAGTTGAGCCCGTGCGGCAGCATCGCCGACGACAACAGCCCCATGTCGGAGGCAAAGGCGAGGAAGGCGCGGTGAACGAGCGGGTCGTCGCCGATCGGCGCCGCGACGCGGAACCATTGATAATGCTGCGTCGCCTTTGCCGAGGCTGGCGGGCGGTGGTTGCGCAGCTCGAACGGCCGCCGCCGCGCCATATGCGCGAACGCCTGATCCGAGATGTTCGGATCGGCGGCAATCGTTTCCAGAAAGTCGCGGCATTCCTCGGGCGGCAACAGGTCGGGCATCGGCACCTGATGCGACAGGCCGGGCGCCGGCAGCTGGAACGAGGCGGTGAGGTTGAAGATCACCTTGCCGTCCTGGCGCACGACGACGCGGCGATTGGCAAAGCTGCGCCCGTCGAAATCGCGGTGGACGCGGAAATGCAGCGGCTTGGTCTCGTCGCCGCCGCGCAGGAAATAAGCGTGGAGCGAATGAACCTCTTTGCCCGCATCGACGGTGCGCGCCGCGGCGACCATCGCCTGCGCGATCACCTGCCCGCCGAAAATCCGCTCGCGCGCGGTGGTCGCGAGCGCCGGAAAGGTGAATTCGTCGGGTTCGTCGGCGGGGATCAGATCGAACAATCGCGCGACCGCGCCGACGACCTTCGCCGCGTCGACGCTGGCGTGGATCTCCCGCGCGCGTTCGATCCGCGCCTGAACCTGTTCGGGAGAGAGGGTTGTCATCGTGCGGCCCCCTTACCCTCCCCCTTCATGGGGGAGGCAGCGAAACTTGCCAGCTTGCTGGCTAGTTGCAGCGGAAGGGGTGCGGCTTCAGCCCGAAGCGACGGTGCCAGGATGCACCATCACCCCCATCCAACTCCGCCTAATCGCTGCGCGACAAGGCTGCGTATCCTTCCCCCATCAAGGGGGAAGAGAAGATCATTTGAAGCGTTCGACCTGTTCGAAGTCGAGTTCGACCGGAGTGGCGCGACCGAAGATCGACACCGACACCTTGACGCGTGCCTTTTCGAAATCGAGTTCCTCGACCAGCCCGTTGAAGCTGGCGAAGGGACCGTCGAGCACCTTGACCTGATCGCCGATTTCGTAATCGACGCGGATTTCCTGCTTCGGACGCGCCGCAGCCTCTTCCTTGCTGTTCAGGATGCGCGCGGCCTCGGCTTCGCTGATCGCCTGCGGCTTGCCCATCGAGCCGAGGAATCCGGTCACCTTCGGCGTGTTCTTCACAAGGTGATAAACATCGTCGGTCATCGTCAGCTTGGCGAGGACATAGCCGGGGAAGAACTTACGTTCAGCCTGGACCTTCTTGCCGCGCTTTACCTCGGTGACGGTTTCGACCGGCACCTCGACCGCTTCGACGAAATCGGTGAGGCCCATGCGTTCGGCTTCGGAAAGCACCGAATCGCGCACCTTGTTTTCGAAACCCGAATAGGCGTGAATGATGTACCAGCGCGCCATGTGTGTCCGTATCCTGTCCCTGTAACCGCGGGCGATTAGCGCGCGAGCGACGTCAGCCAGCTGACGATCGCGTTAAAAACCGTGTCGACGCCGAAAAAGAACAGCGCGAGGATCGTCGTCATGATGAGCACCATGATCGTCGTCTGCACCGTTTCGCGTCCCGTGGGCCAAACGATTTTCCGGGCTTCGGCGCGCACCTGATTGATGAACTCAGCCGGGCTGGTTTTCGCCATGTCGATCGTCCTGTCCTAATAATATTCAGCTTCGGGCCAGATGGGTTGCCGTGCCCTGCGCGTCAAGCGTGCTTTGGGCAATAGTCCGCCCACCCTTTCCGAGCAGGTCGGCGAAAGGCGGAAGGAAAACGGCGCATCTGTCCGAATGAAAGCGGCCTTTACTGGCGCGGCGGTGCGATTGCAAGTGCGGGGTCGGCGTCGCGCGCGAGGGCGCGCTGCATCCACAGCAGCAGGGCGACCATGACCAGCCAGCTGAGCGTCGGCTGGAGCGCGAACAGCAGATGCAGTTCGCGCGCCGCGGCATCGCCGCGGAGCGGATCGAAGCCGACGAGGTCGAGCAGCGCGTAGCTGACCGCGATCGCGGCAGCGACGCCGAATTTCTGCATCAGGTTGAGCAGCGCGAAAAGGAACGCCGACCGGCTGCGCCCGCAGCGCGCGGCATCGCGCGGGATCAGGTCGGCCAGCATCGAATGGGTGAACAGCAATCCGACAAAACCGGTGCCGAGCATCACCGAGAAGCCCGCCGCCTGAGCGACGCCGCGCGGCGTTTGAAAGAGGGTCGCGACGAGCAGGCTGGAGATCAGCAGCCCCATCGCGACCATCATCGGCGGTTTGCCATAACGCCGCGCGAGCCAGGTCCAGATCGGCGACGCGATCGCGCCGCCGATGAAGCTGGCGAACAGCAACACCGCGCTTTGTCCGTCGAGGTCGAGCACCGCGGCGGCGAAGAAGACGAACAGCGAGGTCAGCGAGCCAAAGGCAAAGCTGTTGAGGAATTGCACGGCGAGCAGCAACATCAGCGGCGGGAAGGACAGCGACGCGCGGATTTCGTGGCGCCAGCCGATCCCCGGTTCGGCGACCACCGCGCGCGGCGGCACGATGCGCATCGCGACCAGCGCGATCGGCACCATCAGCAGGAACAGGCTGGCATAGGCCATGATCCGACCCTGCAAGCTGACCCCGGGGATCAGGATTTGCGCCGCGGCGGGTGCAGCGAAGGCGAGGATCAGTGCGATCTTTGCGAACCAATCGCGCATTCCGTACAGCAGCGCGCTGTCGCGCGGCGTGCGCACCAGCGCCGAACCCCACGACAGCTGCGCCACCTCGTAAAGGCTGAAGCTGGAATAAAAGAGCACCATCATCAGGAACAGCGCGGCGAAGGGCAGCTGGTCGCCGACGGTGACGAGCGCCAGCAGCAGCAGCGACAGCGGCGCCAGCGCCAGCAGCATCCAGCGGCGATGCGCGCCAGCGCCGGTGCGGACGCGGTCGACCATCGTCCCGATCAGCGGGTCGACGACGCCGTCCCAGATGGTGGTGAGCGAAAAGAGCAGCCCGACCAGCGCCACCGAAATCACCCCGCCCTCGGCAATATAGGGCGGCAGATAGACGCTGAACGGCAGCGCGAGGATGACCGTCGGCCCGGCGGTCGCAGCATAAGCGGCGACGGCACGCGGGCGCAGCGGCGCGGCGTCATCGGGGCGGCCAGCCGTTGGCAGGGCGGTGGTGGCCACGATGCAATGCTCCCGATGCCGAAGACAGCAGGCTTTCAGTTATTGACAGCTGTGTCAACAAATGCCGCGACGTGCGGCCGCGCTAAGCGATCTTGAAATGCGCCAGAAACGGCCGGAGGCGCCAGTCGAGCTGATCATTGTCGAGCCATTCGTCGTCGAGCCCCGCCAGCGTGTGGAGCATCGAATCGCCGATGACGATGCTCAGCAGCAATTTTGCCGCGGCTTCGGGATCGTCGATCTGCGCCTCGCCCGCCGCCGCCCAGCCGGCGAACAGCGCCGACAATTCCTCGACCGCCGGGATGTGCAGGTCGCGGTAGATCTGCAAGGCGAACTCGCGGTCGCGCAAGCTTTCGGAAATCAGCATCCGCATCAGCGCGACGGCGCGCGGTGAGCGCATCATTTCGCATTGGCGCCGGGCATAGCGCGTCAGCACCTCGGCATTCGACTGGTGCGGCGCGGCGGTGCGGTCGACGGGTTCGAGCGCGGTTTCATCGCCCCAGCGCGACGCGATCGCGTGCAGCAACCCCTGTTTGTTGCCGAACAGGTCATAGAGCGTCGCCAGCGACCCGCCCGACCGCTTGACGATTTCGGCCAGGCTGGTGCGATCATAGCCCTGTTCGAGAAACAGCGCCTCGGCGGCGTCGAGGATGGCACCCCGGCGCCGCTCGCGCAGCGTTGGCGGCTCGGCCGGACAGCCGAGCAGTTCGGACGGTATCATGCGCGATTCTCTCCCTTGCGCTTTTCTGTAATTTAAATTACATCTCGCCCAACGCAATGATTTTTTCGCGTCCTTCCCGTTTCACAATACAGCATTATCCAGGGGTCATTATGAGTCGCGCTCGTTCCTTTGCCAGCGTCAGCGCCGCCGCGCTGGCCTTGTTGCTCACCGCCTGCGCGCCCGAAGCGCCCCCCGCGCCGCCGCCCCCCGAAGTGAATATCGTGACGATCCGCACCCAGATGGTGCCCAATGTCATCGAACTGCCCGGCCGCGTACAGGCGTATCGCACGTCCGAAGTGCGCGCCCGCGTCGATGGCATCGTCGAACGGCGGCTGTTCAACGAAGGCAGCATCGTCCCGGCGGGTGCCGCGCTGTTCCGGATCGATCCCCGCCAGCTGAGCGCCAGCGCCAATGCGGCGCGCGCGCAGCTGGCCCGCGCGCAGGCGACCGCCGCCAACGCGCGCCAGGTCGTCAACCGGTACCAGCCGCTGCTTGCCGACCAGGCGATCGGCAAGCAGGAATATGACGCCGCGATCGCGCAGCAGCGCACCGCCGAGGCCGATGTTGCGGCGGCGCGCGCCAATCTGGAATCGGCGCGGCTGAACCTGGGCTATGCCACCGTCACCGCCCCGATTTCGGGGCGCGCGCGGCGCGCCGAAGTGACCGAGGGGGCACTGGTCAGCGCCGGCGCCGGCACCTTGCTGACCACGATCGAACAGATCGACCGCGTCTATGTGAATTTCGGCCAGTCGAGTTCGGACCTGATGGCGATCCGCCGCGACATCGCGTCGGGCAAGCTGCGCGTGCCCGAGCTCGAGCGGGTCGAGGTCCAGCTGATCCTGGAGGACGGCCGCGCCTATCCGGTCGTCGGCCATCTCGATTTCCTCGACCTGTCGATCGACGAGGGCACCGGCACCGCGGCGCTGCGCGCCGAATTCCCGAATCCCGCCGACGCGCTGCTGCCGGGTCAGTTCGTGCGCGCGCGGATGTTCGTCGGCAATCGGTCGGACGGCGTGCTGATCCCGCAGCGCGCGGTCAAGCTGGCGGCCGACAGCGCGACGGTGATGGTGCTCGATGCCAAGAATATTCCATCGCCGCGCCCGGTCAAACTGGGCACGATGCTGGCGGGGCAATGGGCGATCCTGGAGGGGCTGAAACCCGGCGACCGGGTGATCGTCGACGGGCTGCAAAAGGTCCAGCCGGGCCAGCCGGTCCGCGTCGCGACCAAATCCGCCGCGCCGAAGCGCTGACGGGAAACCATCATGACCCCCCGTTTTTTCATCGACCGCCCGATTTTTTCGTGGGTCATCGCCATCGGCATCCTGCTGTCGGGCATCATCGCGCTGCGCGGCCTGCCGGTCGAACAATATCCGTCGGTCGCGCCGCCGTCGCTGACGATCGGGGTCACCTATCCGGGCGCCGACGCCAAGACGCTGGAGCAGAATGTCACCCAGGTCATCGAGCAGGAACTGAACGGGGTCGAGGGTTTCCTCTACATGGCCTCGACCAGCGAATCGAACGGCACCGCGTCGATCACCCTGACCTTCGAGGCGGGGACCGACATCGATAATGCACAGATGGAGGTGCAAAACCGCCTGCGCCGCGTCGAACAGCGACTGCCCGAGGATGTCCGCCGCCAGGGCATTTCGGTCACCGAGGCGAATTCGGGCTTTCTGCTCATCGTCGCGATCACGTCGAAAAGCGGCAACACCGACCCGATGGAGGTCAATAATTTCGCCAACACCCGCGTCCTCGACGAGCTGCGCCGGGTGAACGGGGTGGGCAATGTGCAGGCGTTCGCGCCCGAATATGCGATGCGCATCTGGCTCGATCCGCAAAAGCTGGCGTCGTACAACCTCTCCCCCGCCGAGGCGCTGGGCGCGGTGCAGGAACAGAACAGCCAGACCCCGGGCGGCCAGCTGGGCGACCAGCCGCTCGCCAAGGGGGCCGAGCTCAACGCGGTGATCACAACGCAGGGCCGCTTCACCACCCCCGAACAGTTCGCGGGCATCATCCTGCGCGCCAACCCCGACGGGTCGGCGGTGACGCTGGGCGATGTCGGGCGCGTCGAACTGGGGTCGGCGAGCTATTTGTTTTCGTCCGAACTCAACGGCAAGCCGATGGCGGGGATGGCGGTCCAGCTGACCCCCGGCGCCAATGCGCTGTCGACCGCGGCGGGCATCCGCGAGCGGATGGAGACATTGTCGAAAAGCTTTCCCCCCGACATCACCTGGTCGATCCCTTACGACACGACGCCGTTCATTCAGTTGTCGATCGAAGAGGTCGTCATCACGCTCGCCGAGGCGATGGTGCTGGTGTTCCTGGTGATGTTCCTGTTCCTGCAGAACTGGCGCGCGACGGTGATCCCGACCGTGGTCGTCCCGATCGCGCTGGCCGGCGCGTGCCTGGGGCTGTGGATGTTCGGCTTTTCGATCAACGTGCTGACGTTGTTCGGCATGGTGCTGGCGATCGGCATTCTGGTCGACGACGCGATCGTCGTGATCGAGAATGTCGAGCGGATCATGAACGAGGAACATCTGTCGCCCTATGAAGCGACGGTGAAGGCGATGACGCAGATCACCAGCGCGATCATCGGCATCACGCTGGTGCTGATCGCGGTGTTCATTCCGATGGCGTTCTTCCCCGGATCGACCGGCGGCATCTATCGCCAATTCTCGCTGACGCTGGCGATCTCGATCGCCTTCTCCGCGCTGCTCGCGCTGACGCTGACCCCGGCGCTGTGCGCGACGCTGCTGAAACCGCATGATGCGGCCAGGCGCAGCGGCCCGATCGGCGCGCGCGTCGATCGCTTTTTCGGCTGGTTCAACGGCTGGTTCGGGCGGACCACCGATCGCTATCAGGGCAGCGTCGGCACGATGCTGTCGGCGCCGCTGCGGTGGCTGGGCGTGTTTCTGGCGCTGGTTGCGGTCACCGCGCTCTTGTTCACCCGCCTGCCCGGCTCGTTCCTGCCGCAGGAAGATCAGGGCTATCTGATCACCGTCGTCCAGGCGCCGCCGGGCGCGACGACGCAGCGGACCAACGAAGCGACCAAGCAGGTCAAAGCCTTTTTCGCCGAGCAGCCGCAGGTCGCCAATGTCGTGCTGGTCAATGGTTTCAGCTTTTTCGGGCAGGGTCAGGCGAATGCGATCATGTTCACGCCGCTGAAACCCTGGGACGAACGCACGGGCGACGGCGATGGGGCCGACGCGATTGCCGGCAAGGCGATGGGGGTGTTTTCGGGGATCAAGGAGGCGTTCGTCTTTTCGCTCAGCCCGCCATCGATCGCCGAACTGGGGACCGCGAGCGGCTTTACTTTCAAACTGCAGGACCGCGGCGGCAACGGGCGCGAGGCGCTGATCGGCGCGCGCAACCAGATGCTGGGCGGCGCGATGCAGAGCAAGCTGCTCGCCAATGTCCGCCCCGAGGGGCAGGAGGATGCGCCGGTGCTGAAGGTCGACATTGACCGGATCAAGGCGCGCGCGCTGGGGCTGTCGATCGGCGACGTCAACGCGACGCTCGCGATCACCTTTGGCAGCGCCTATGCCAACGACTTCACCCGCGAGGGCCGCGTGCTGCGCGTGCTGCTCCAGGCCGATGCCGCGAGCCGGATGACGCCGCAGGACGTCGTCGAACTGCGCGTGCGCAGCGCGAACGGCGACATGGTGCCGTTCGGGTCGTTCAGCACCGCCGAATGGACGGCGGAAGCGCCGCAGTTGCAGCGCTACAACGGCTATCCCGCGATGACGATTTCGGGCGAACCCGCGCCGGGTCAGTCGACCGGCGAGGCGATGGCCGAGATGGAGCGGCTGGCCGCAGGGCTGCCCGCGGGATTCGCGTTCGAATGGACCGGCATCTCCTATGAGGAGAAACAGTCGGCGGGGCAGATCGGGCTGCTGCTCGGGCTGTCGCTGGTCGTCGTCTTTCTGCTGCTCGCAGCGCTCTATGAAAGCTGGTCGGTGCCGGTGTCGGTGCTGCTGGTGGTGCCGCTGGGCGTGCTCGGCGCGGTGCTGTTCTCGATGTTCCGCGGGCTCAGCGCCGACATTTATTTCAACGTCGGGCTGATCACGATCATCGGCCTGTCGGCCAAGAATGCGATCCTGATCGTCGAATTTGCCATCGAGCAGGAGGCTGAGGGCAAATCGACCCTCGACGCGGTGATGGAAGCGGTGAAGCTGCGGCTGCGGCCGATCATCATGACCAGCCTGGCGTTCATCCTGGGCATGGTGCCGCTGGTGATTGCGACCGGCGCGGGGGCAGCGAGCCGCATCGCGGTCGGGTCGGGGGTGATGGGCGGCATGATCGCGGCAACCTTGCTCGGCGTCTTCTTCATCCCGCTGTTCTACCTGTCGGTGCGCAAATGGATCAGCCGCAAACGGCCACCATCGCCCGCCGAAAAAGGCCATCATGAGGAGCCCGGACATGCGTAAGCTGATCGCGCTGCTCGCGGCGACGACCCTCGCCGGCTGCGTCAACATGGCGCCGCCGCACGAGCGCCCGGCGCTGCCCACCGCACCCGATTACCCGCCGGCGTTCATCGGCGATGTGACGCTGGGCCAGCGCGCGACCGACGTCGCCTGGCGCGATTTCTTTGCCGACCCGCAGCTCGAGGTGCTGATCGCGCAGGCGATCGACCGCAACCGCGACCTCGCGGTGGCGGTGGCGCAGATCGAGGAAGCGCGCGGGCTCTATCGCATCCAGGACGCCGACCGCCTGCCGACGGTGGGCGTCAGCGCCGATGCCGCCCGCACCCGCGGGCCGTCGCTGACCGGCGCCGGGACCGACACGACGAGCCGCTATTCGGTCGGGGTGGGGGTTACCTCGTTCGAGCTCGATTTCTGGGGGCGGGTCAAGAATCTGTCCGAAGCGGCGCGCAGCCAGTATCTGGCGACCGAACAGGCCGAGCGCGCGTTCCGGCTGGCGCTGGTGCGCGACGTCGCGTCGACCTATTTCGCCTCGCGCGGCGCCGAGGAACAGATTGCCCTCGCCGAGGCGACGGTGACCAGCCGCAAGGAAGGGTTGCGCATTGCGAAGCGGCGGCTCGACGCGGGGGTGACCTCGGCGCTCGATTACCGCCAGTCGGAAACGCTGCTGACGCAGGCCGAAACGCAGCTGGCGAGCCTGAAGCTCGGCAAGGCGCAGGCCGATAATTTCCTGACCGTGCTGACCGGCGGCCCGGTGCCCGGGCCCCTGCCCGCGCCGCTGCCGCTCGTCGCGCAAGGGCAGTCGCCGGTGCTGACCGCCGGCCTGCCGTCGGACCTGCTCGTCGCCCGCCCCGACATATTGGCGGCCGAGGAACGGCTGCGCGCCGCGCGCGCGAATATCGGCGCGGCGCGGGCGGCGTTCTTCCCGTCGATCTCGCTGACCGGCAATCTGGGTTTCGCTTCGGGCTCGCTCGATAATTTGTTCAGCAACGACGGATTCGGCTGGAGCTTTGGTCCGTCGATCAGCCTGCCGATTTTCGATTTCGGTCGCAACAAGGGCAATCTGACCGTCGCCGAAGCGCGCGAGAATATCGCGGTCGCGACCTATGAGCGCACCGTGCAGGGGGCGTTCCGCGAGGTTGCCGATGCACTCGCCGGGCGCCGCTTCCTGGCCGAGCAGGTCGAGGCGCAGGAGCGCGGCACACTGGCGCAGCGGCGCATCGCCGATCTCGCGCGCAAGCGGTATCGCGAAGGCGTGTCGACCTATCTCGAAGTGCTCGACGCCGAACGCAATCTGTTCGCCGCCGAACAGACGCTGATCGAACTGCGCCGTGCGCAGGTCGACAATCTGGTGACGCTGTACGTCGCGCTGGGCGGCGGGCTGGTCGAGCGGCGCTGAAGGGATCACCCCAATTTCGGACAGCGCCCCTGCCCTGCTGAAGGACATATTGGGTCCACAGGCGCTGACGGTGATCGCCGACGCGGGCGTCGCCGCGTCGCCGCGCTTCGATCGATCGGCGTTCCTTGCCGCGGCATCGACCGGCCTCGACGCGCTGTCGATCATGGAGCGGGTGCGCCATATCGCGGGCGCGCTGCGTCCCGCGCTGCCTGCCGACTATGCGGCGGCGCTGGACGTGATCGGGGCAATGGCGCCGCGGCTGACGCACGGGTTTCAGGTGGTGGCGGTGACCGAATATGTGGCGCGCTATGGGCTGGACGAGTTTGACCGGTCGATGGACGCGCTCGCCGCGCTGACCCGCTTTGGCACCGCCGAGTTCGCGATCCGGCCGTATCTGGCGCAGGATGCCGATCGCGCGCTCGCGACGATGGCGCGGTGGACCGGCAGCGACGACGAGCATATCCGGCGGCTCGCCAGCGAAGGCGGCCGCCCGCGCCTGCCGTGGGCGGCGCGCGTCCCGGCGCTGAAGGCCGACCCGACCCGCGCGGCGCATATTTTGGAGGCGCTGAAGGCCGATCCCAGCCTCTATGTCCGCAAATCGGTCGCCAATCATTTGAACGACATTGCCAAGGACCGCCCCGACTGGCTGCTCGCTCGGCTGGCGGACTGGCCGCAGGTCGATCCCCATACGGTCTGGATCATCCGCCACGCGCTGCGCACCCTGATCAAACAGGGCGAGCCACGCGCGCTGGCGCTGATCGGGGTCGGCCATGGCGCGGCAGTGACGGTGCGTAAATTTGCGGTCGAGCCATCGGTGGTGCGACTGGGCGAGCGGATTGCGATCACCGCCGAAATCGTTTCGGATTCCACGGCAGATCAGCCTTTGGTGGTCGATTACCGCGTCCATTACGCGCGTGCGGGCGGGAAGAGCGCAGCGAAGGTGTTCAAATGGAAAACCTTCGACCTCGCGGGGGGTGCCGCCGCCCAGCTGCGTATCAGCCAGACCATCCGCGATTTCAGCACGCGGCGGCATCACCCGGGGCGGCACGATGTTGAACTGATCGTCAATGGCCAGACGATGGCGAAGGGCGGGTTCGCGCTGCTGGCGGACTGATCGCCTCTCACTTGAGGCTTTAGAAAATCCCCGTTTCCCCGCGAAGGCGGGAGCACAACGTCATTCTTGAACCCGCTCAGCCTCTCACGGCGGCGGCGGCGGGGATTCCGTGGGTGCCTCTTTCGGGATCGGCAGGCGCAGGTCGATGCGGCTGCCGTTGATTTCGGTCGAGATGACCGCGTCGCCGTCGTCGATCGCCACGCTGCTGTTGTCGCCGATCGGAATCTCGCCGATGTCGGGAATATCCTGCGGTTCGACCGGGCCGCGGGGGTTGGTCGGCCGCGGCGGCGCCGCTTTCTGTCCCGATGCCTGGGTCATGAAATCGCGCCACATCCGCGCCGGCAGCCCGCCGCCCGATATGCCGCGCAGCGGCGAATTATCGTCATTGCCGATCCACACCCCGACGACCAGCCCGTTGGCGTAGCCGACGAACAGCGCGTCGCGATTGTCCTGGCTGGTCCCGGTCTTGCCGAAATTCGCCTGCGGCAGCCGCGCGGCGCGGCCGGTGCCGCGGTTGACCGCGGCGCGCAGCATCTGTTCGATCGCGTCATGGACGCCCGACCCAAAGCGGCTCGGCCCCGAAATCAGATTTTCGAACCAGCCCTTGTCCTCGCCCGCGAACGCATGCGGGACGACCGGGTAGCTGTTCGCGGCGACCGCGGCATAGGCGGCGGTCAGTTCGAGCAGGGTCATGCTCGACGTGCCGAGCGCCAAGCTGGGGTCGCCCTTGGTCATCGGCGCGGTGACGCCCAGGTCGCGCGCCATGTCGATCACCTTGTCGTCGCCGACCTCGCGCAGCAATCGCACCGCGGCGACATTGCTCGACGTCGCGAACGCATCCTCGAGCGTGATCGTTTTCGAATAAGCGCCACCCGAATTTTTCGGGCGGTACGAGCCGGTTTCGATCGGCTGATTGTCGATCACATCGTCGGGTTCCCATCCCGCGCGGAGCGCGGCGAGATAGACGAACAATTTGAAGGTCGAGCCCGGCTGGCGCCGCGCCTGCGTCACCCGATTGAACGGCGACGCGGCATAATCCTTGCCGCCGACCATCGCGACGACTTCGCCATCGGGGCGCATCGCGACCAGCGCGACCTGCGCCTGCCCGACCCCGGCGCGGCTCGTCACCCGCCGCGCTACCGCCTGCAACCGCGCGTCGAGCGTCGTCTTGATCGTCTGGCGCGAATAGCCGACGTCGCTGAGCTTGCGCGCCTCGGGCAGCGCCCAGTCGGCGAAATAAGTCCCCGTTGGCAAGGTGTTGCGCGAGCGCACGTCGATACGCGGGGTGCCCAGCGCCTTTCGCTCCCGTTCGGACAGATAGCCCGTCGCGACCATCGCGTTCAGCACCAGTTGCATGCGCTTTTCGGCCAGATCGGGGTTTTTGGTCGGCGCCAGCCGCGAGGGCGCCTGCACCAGCCCCGCGAGCATCGCCGCCTGCGCCGGGGTCAGCTTTTCGGGCTGGCGATAGAAATAATGCAGCGACGCGGCGCGCAAACCATAAGTGTTGTCGCCGAAATAGGCGTTCGACAGATAGCGTTCGAGAATCTCGTCCTTGGTCAGCCACGCTTCGAGCCAGAAGGCGATCAGCGCCTCGCGCGCCTTGCGCCCGAGGGTGCGTTTGGGGGTCAGGAAGGTGAATTTCGCCAGCTGCTGGGTGATCGTGCTGCCGCCCTGCGTCCGTCCGCCGGTGACATTGCTCCACACCGCGCGCGCTATGCTGCGCGGATCGACGCCCATATGGTCGTAGAAACGCCGGTCCTCGATCGCGAGGAAGGCGCCGGTGACATGCCGGGGCAGCGCGCTCGCCTTGACCGGCGTATCGACGATCGCCCCGATCCGCGCGATCGGCGTGCCGTCGGACGCGAGCAAGGTGATCTGCGGCGGCGCGATCGGTTCGAGCGATTTGGACAGCGGCGCGGTGAGCGCCAGCCAGCCGACGAGCAGGATGAAGATGATCGAGAAGATGGCAAAGCCGCGCGAGATCCGGCGCAGCCATTTGCGCCGCCGCGTTTCGGGAACGACCGGCGGCGGCAGCGGCGCATCGAAAACGGGCCCACCCGGCACCGCGACGGGGATCGGATCGGGACGGTCGGGTTTGCGGAACCAGTTCATGCTCACCCGCCGTATTACAATCGCAACACAGCATAAGCAAATGGCTTATGCTGGCTGCAGGCTATCGCATTTCGGCGCTTGCGGGCAAATGAATGGGAAAATGGTGCGCTTACAGGACCGGCATTCCGCCTATATCATACTGAAATAGCATAGGTTATTTCGACGGAGATTCTGTGGCCCCCGCAATCCGGGCCTGACCGAATTCAGGACCCGAATTTAGTTCCGCATTGTTTTGAGAAGAAACTGGCGGAAAACCGCGCCCGTCTATTTTGAAAGCCGTCCGCACACAGCCGACAATTTTTCATCAAGATTACGTCACTAGGACTCACATCGGTGGAGCGCCGAGCCAAAGAAGCTTAGATTTTATGGCTCGAAGGTGCTTGCGGGGTTGCCGAGATAGAGTCTTTTGGGGGCCAAAAGGGCTCCACATCGTGGCCCCCATGGGGGATTTTCAGTAAGTCGTGGCCCCAATGATGCCGGGGATGGACGAGGGCGTGGAAAGTTTGCTTCGGTCAACCTGTGAGAAGAGCATCAACGAGGATCAAAGTGGAGATGACCATGACAATAAAGAGAGCGGGGAATGGCGATATAGCGTCCGATCAGGAACCAACATTTATCCGCCGATACACGTCAATCGCGGCGGTTATCGATATACTGCGCCGTAAGGAGCTTCCACTTCTCGATCCACAAACTTGGGACGACCGTAACGACCGCTATTTCATGTCGCTTTACAAGGAAGATCGAGATCTCGGAGGGTTGTACGGGCTCTGTGCTGCAACATGTCGAGAGACCTATCACCATTGGCGCGTGTTTACGAATACGGCCGATGGTGCGTGCATTGAAATTCGCCGTGAGCCGCTCGAGGCGAGGCTTGTCGAACTTCCCGGCGTGCGGTTTGGTAATGTCGATTATCTCATTTTAGAAAGAGTGGAAGCGTTGAGTTCCGCTGACCTTGACCGGCTACCCTTCGTCAAGCGCTGGGGATTCGAACCGGAAACCGAATATCGGATAATATGCGAAACGGCTGAGCCGCAACGTCCGGCCCTTGCCATTGACTTTCCCGTCAATCTGATAGGTCGAATCTACCTCAACCCTTGGCTTCCCGCGTCGATCGCTGCAAGCCTGAAGGAGACGCTGCGGGAAATCCCGGGCTGTTCACGGCTGTCCATCGCAAGCTCGCACCTGATAGATAGCGGCCGTTGGAAGAGCGCAGGCGACAAGGTGGTTGGAAAACAATCTGCTCCAGATATCAAGCTCACGAAGTCGAAGGCGGTCGCGAGAACCAAATCGTGATAAGCCGCGCCAAGGCAAACGTGGAGGCCCTTGCGATACAACCTCTGTCCGTGCGGACTGGTTATACGCCGAGCGAACGCGGTCAGGATCGTGATGGGCGAGCGATTTCTCGATGGCGTCGGGATGCCAGCGACCAGACTCGTTGAGCAGCGTGCTAGCGACCGCGCGGAACCCGTGCGCGGTCATTTCCTCATTGGTGTAGCCGATCCGGCGCAGTGCTTGGTTCAGGGTGTTTTCGCTCATCGTCTTTTTCGGCGTGTGGAAGGCCGGGAAGAGGTAGGTGGACGGATGCTGGAGCGATTGCAGTTCGCGCAGCAGCTCGACGCTCTGACGCGACAGGGGAGCGGTGTGGGGCCGCTTCATTTTCATCTTGGCGGCAGGAACGTGCCAAACCGCTTCGGCCAGATCGATGTCATCCCATTCGGCGGTTCGGATCTCGCCGGGACGCAGGAAGACGTGGGCCGCCAGTTGCAGACCGATCCGCGTTTCGACCCGGCCGGTATAATCGCCAATCGCGCGCAGCAGCTCTCCGACCTTTTTGGGTTCGAGGATTGCTGAGCGATGCTTGACCTTGGGAATGACGAGCGCGCCGCGCAGAACGTCGGCGTGATTGTACTGAGCGCGAAGCGTCGCAATGGCGTATCGAAAGACGCGGCCAGCGAACGAGCGGGTCCGCAGCGCCGTTTCGTGATGTCCGCGCCTCTCGATCCGCTTAAGCGCCGCCAACAGCTCGTGTGGTGACACCTCTGCGACCGGGACATGGCCAATGTAGGGATTGAGAAGATCCCGAAACCACCGCAGTTTGCTGAGAGTTGCGGGCGACTTTCCCTCAACAGCCATCTTCTCAATATACTCGTCGGCAACGAGGCGAAACGTGTTGCGCGCCTCTGTCATCGCCTTGATCTTCGCCTCGCGCCGCTGCTTGCCCGGATCGACGCCTTCGGCGATCTTCTTCCGGGCCTCGTCGCGCTTCTCCCGTGCGGCTTTCAAGCTGACCTGAGGGTACTTCCCAAGCGCCAGCTTCTTCTCCCGGCCATCGATCCGGTATTTGAGACGCCAGAGGAGCGATCCGTTCGGTTGGACGAGGATAAACAGCCCCTCGGCGTCAGACACCTTGTAGGGCTTTGCACGGGGCTGGAGATTCTGGATTTGAATGACCGTAAGCATGGCAACTCCAATTCAGGACTCGAACTGGTCAATCGCCGAAAATTTGGCCCCCAACGAGGGTCAGACAGCCACGGATTTGCATGGACGCGTACAGACGATCAACGTCTTGCGTATAGCACATCAGAGTGATTTTTTGAAGGTTTTCCGCCACTTATCGGGACGGGGACTGGTGCCGCTTCAGGACTCGAACCTGTGACCCCATCATTACGAATGATGTGCTCTACCAACTGAGCTAAAGCGGCAACGAGGCGCGCCTCTAACAGCGTGTCGGGGCGAAAACAAGCGGCGTTGTTCGCGGACGTGGTCGCCGCCCGGCGATGCGCGGCGCGCGGTCAGTGGACGTGCCGCAGCTTGTCGGGATTGCGCATCACGTAAATCGCCGCGACCTTGCCGTCGACGATTTCGAGCGCGGTGGTTTGCAGCTTGCCGTCGGCCTCGCGGGTGACGAAACCCGGCAGGCCGTTGATCGTCCCGGCGTGGACCAGCGTCGAGCCATATTTGCCGAACAGGACCGCCAGGCTGCGGTGCAGCTTGAGCACGATATCGTAACCGAACACCGGCTCCGTCACCGCCGGACGCTTGCCGCCGCCGTCGGACCACAGGCCGACGTCGGCTGCTAGCAGCGCGCCGAGCGCGGCCATATCGCCGCTGCGCGAAGCGGCGAAGAAGGCGTTGGCGATCTGGAGCCCCTGCTCCTTTTCCAGCTTGTAGCGCGGGCGCGCGTCGCGGACATGGGTGCGGGCGCGCGCCGCAAGCTGGCGCGTCGCGGCAGGATCGCGGTCGATCGTCTTCGCGACCTCGTCGAATTCGACGCCAAAGACGTCGTGGAGCAGGAAGGCGGCGCGTTCGAGCGGCGACAGGCGTTCGAGCGCGAGCATCAGCGGCAGGGTGACGTCGTCCTCCTCTTCCTCCTCGACCAGCGGTTCGGGGAGCCAGGGGCCGACATAGGTTTCGCGGCTGCGGCGCGCCGATTTGATCTGGTCGAGGCAGAGCCGGGTCACCGTGCGGCGGAGGAACGCCGCGGGCTCGCGCACCGCGGCGCGGTCGGTACCGAGCCAGCGGATGAAGGCATCCTGCACCACATCCTCGGCGTCGGCGACCGAGCCGAGCATGCGGTAGGCAACGCGGGTGAGCAGCGGACGCAGCGGGTCGAAACCGACCGCTGCGTCCGCCGCGTCATGGGAACCCGGCCGGGTCATCAGGCCGCCTTGGCCGCCGGAACGTCGTACCAAAGGTCGAAACCGACCGCGAGGCGGTTCCAGCCGTTGATGATGTTGATCATCAGGGTAAGGTTCACCTGTTCCTCCGGGGTGAAATGCGCTTCGAGCCCTTCCTTGGCGGCTTGCCGTGTGCGACCTTCGGACAGGCGGGTCAAGGCATCGGTCCACGCCAGCGCGGCGCGTTCGCGCGGCGTATAGACGGGCGCTTCGTGCCAGGCGGCGAGCAGATAGAGGCGCTGTTCGGTTTCGCCGTGCGCGCGGGCGTCGATGCTGTGCATATTGATGCAATTGGCGCAGCCGTTGAGGATCGACGCACGGATCTTGACCAGCTCGATCAGGCTTTTTTCCAGGCTGTCCTGCACCGCGAGCGACAGGCCCATCCACTGCTTCATCAGCTGCGGCGCGGCGGCGAAGGGGTCGGTTACGATGGTCATGGTCTGTCTCCTTTGGTTGGTTTGTACCGACTTGACGAGACAGGATCGACGGGTGTGACATGGCGCGCAAAAAAATTTCGCACGGGCGCAAAAATCCGGTAGCCTGTCTGCCTCGACAATGATGAGGAGGGGGTCAGTCATGAAGTTTCTCGATGGTTTCGGCGAACAGGCCTATGCGTTGCTACGCATCGTCGCGGGTCTGTTGTTCCTGGCGCATGGGGTGCAGAAATTCTTCAATTTCCCGGTCGCCTTTCCCTATCCGCTGAACCCGATGCTACAAGCCGCGGGCGCGATCGAGCTGATCGCGGGCGGGCTGATCGTCATCGGGCTGTTCACCCGCCCCGCGGCCTTCATCGCCAGCGGTATGTCGGCGGTCGGTTACTGGGTCGCGCACGGAATGCAAAGCCCCTTCCCGATCGTCAACGGCGGCGAGACGATCGCGCTGTACTGCTTCCTCTTCCTGTTCATCGCGACGCGCGGGGCGGGCATATGGAGCGTCGACGGGGCACGGTCGAAATAGTCGCGATCCTCCCCCGACGGGGGAGGGGGACAGTTCGGGGTCGTCCGGTCCCCCGGACCGGACTTGGATTGCCGGGGGCAATCCAACCCCGAACTCGCAGCATGGTGGTGGAGCACAGGAGGTGTTTCCTGCCAAAGCAGCGAAGCGCGATGACGCACCTGCCCCTCCACGACCTTCGGTGGTCCCCCTCCCCGTGCCGGGGAGGATCGTGGGCCGTCACAGCTTGCGCGTGTTGGCCTCGATCAGCTTTTTCGCCTCGGCGATGGCTTTGGCGGTGGTCAGTTTCTGGTCCTGAACCTCGTCGGCGATTTCGAGCAGGCGGCCGCTGATCACGGTGCCGGTCTGTGCTTCCTCGTTGATCGCGATACCGCCCTTGGTCGCAGAGACGCGGTCCCATTCGGCACGCACTGCGGCCCAATACTCCTTGGTCGCGGCCCAATAATCGTCGGCCGCCTTCACGTCATATTGGTCATATTTGATATAGGTGTTGAGGACATATTCCTGGACGATCGGGACCAGCTGGCCGTCCTTTGTCCCCATTTTGGTGTTGTCCTGCCAGTGGATCCAGCCGTCGGGGCTGGGCTGGTGGCGGTTGATCGACAGGTAGCGGTCATAGACGGGACCCCGCACAGCGTCGCGGCGCGCGAGCGGGCGCCACGTCCAGTTCGAGCGCCAGCGGCGGACGCCGCCCTGCGTTTCGAACTGGCCCCAGCCGCCGTAACGCGGCGAATCGTCGACCTGCCATACCGTCTGCGACCAGCGGCCGGTGCGCATGCGTTCGGGCACATCTTCCCACGTCCAGCTGTTGCGATCCGAATAGACGAGCAGTTTTGCGGGCTCATATTCCCAGTCCTGCCGCCAATGCTTGATGATCATGCTCTTGTCGTCGTCACCGGTGATGACGAGCATATGCTGGAGGACGATCTTGCGGCCGGTATCCTCGATCACACGGACGACCTCGTTGCCGCCCGAGCGTTTGGGTTCGAGCACTTCGTAGGCCGGATCCCAGCGCGTCGATTCCTGCATGTTGAAGCTGACGCGGTAGTTGCCCGCCATCGCGAGGATGTCGGCGCGGTCCTGCTCGAAACTGGCCGCAGCGGCGTCGGCGGCGATCGGCGGATGAGCAGAAGCAGCCGTGGGGAGCGCGGCGGCGAGCAGCAGCGCGGCGGCGAGATGGCGGATATTCCTCATGGGGTGCAGTCCTTCGTTGCGGATCAGAAACGGAAGCTGAGCGATACGCTCGCGTTGCGGCCGGGCTGGGTATAGGCGTCGGCGCTGGCCGGAACGGCGGGCGCCGCGGCGGTGCCCCCCATCGCGAGGCCGCGCACGTCGCTCCACCAGCTGTATTTTTTGTCGAGGAGGTTGAAGACCCCGGCGCGCAGCGTCAGCCCGTCGGTGATGCGCGCAAAGGCTGTCGCGTCGAGGATGGTGAAGCCGTCGGGGCGGAAGCAGGTCGGGGTGCACAGGCCGGTGGTGCGCGAGGCTTCCTTGCGTGCGGCATGCGTCATGATGAGCTGGCCGCCGAAGCGCCCCCCAGCCTCGCGATAGCCGACCCCGGCGACCAGCTTGAGCGGATCGATCGACGACAGCGGCGAGCGAACGCCGTCGGGGTCGATGATGTCACCCTTGGCATAGGATAGGGCGAGCGTCGCATACAGGCCGGACGACGCTCGCCCCTCGAACCGCGCCTCGGCCCCTTTGACCCGGACGCGATCGAGATTGACGAATTGAAAGAGGATGGGGTTGGCGATCGTCCCGACGCCGCCGACCTGTTCCTGGCTGATGAAATCCTTGTACCGCGCCGAAAAGGCGGTGACATCGAGGCTGACCGCGTCGCTGGAAAAGCGCGCGCCGCCCTCGAAACTTTCGCTGCGCTCGGGCCCGAGGTCGGGGTTGGGGAGCGTCCGGTACGCCGAGAAAGGCGAGGTCAGATTTTCGAAGAACTGATTGACCTGCCCCGGTTCGGGCGCCTTGAATCCAGTCGCATAATTGGCGAACAGCCGCACCTGATCGGTGAGCTTCCACACCGCGCCGAATTTGGGCGAAACGCGCGAGCCGTCCTGCTTGGCGCCGCGGAAGGTGGGCAGCAGCGGGTCATTGTCGGGCGACAGGTCATACCAGTCGAAGCGCAGCGCCGGGTAGAGCAGCAGCCGGCCGTCGGCGATCGCGATCTCGTCGCCGACGAACAGCCCGGCGCGGGTGAAATCGGTGCTGGGGAAGGCGCGCGTCGGATAGGTTTCGCCCGTGGGCGGCACGGTGCCGCCGCGCAGGCCGCGCTGGCGGGTCTGGCTGATGTCGCCGCCGAAGACGAGGCGGTGGGTGATCGCGCCGGTCGTGAAATCGGCGCGCGCGTCGGCCGAGGCGCCGAAGACGCGGTTCTCAAAGGTGTTGAGCCGGGTGCGGTCGGCGAGCGGGGTACGGTCTTCCTCGGTATATTGGCGGTCCTCGCCGTCCTGCCAGTAGAGCGCAACGCGGGCGAAATCGATCACCCCCTCACCTTCCCAGCTCCAGTCGAGCGACACGCGCTTGCGTTCCCCGGTGTCGAAACCTTCGAGGCGGTCGACCGACGCGCTGCGCCCCGACAGGCCGTTGGTGTAAAGGCGGGTGTCGAGATATTCGCCGGTCAGCCGCAGCTTGTGGCCGTTCGCGGGGTCGTAAACGATGCGCGCCAGCGCCGCGTCCGAGCGGCCGTCCTGCGGGTTGGCGAGCGTGCGCGCCGCGCCGATGCCGCCTGCGGTGCCGAGGCTGCCCTGGTTCTCCAATTCCTGATAATCGCGGCGGGTGTAGGCCGCCATGACCGACCAGTCGCCGCTGCGCCCTGCAAGGATCGCGGTTTCGCTGAACTCTTGGTCGGCGCTGCTATATCCGGCGCGGAGCAGACCGCCGATCGCCTTGCCCTCTTCGAGGAAGTCCGCCGGGTCGGAGGTGATGAAGCTGACCGCGCCCGCCAGCCCGTCGCTGCCGTAGAGCGCCGATGAGGGGCCGCGCAGGATTTCGACCGATTTGACGAGGCCGAGATCGACATAATCGCCGCGCCCCGACGCCTGGGCGCCGAAGCTGAAGCCGTCGGGAACGCGGACGCCGTCGACCTGGATCAGCACGCGGTTGCCGCCGATGCCGCGGATATTGAAGCTGTCGTTGCCAGCGCGGCCCGTCGCGCCGAGCGCGGCGCCGAAGCGCGCGGGCTGGCGCTGGACGCTGACCCCGGGTTCGAAACGGACGAGGTCGCGGATGTCGGTGACCAGTTCGTCGGCGATCTGCTCGTCGCTTTTGACGGTCACGGTGACCGGAATATCCTCCGCCTTCACCGCGGTGCGCGTCGCGGTGACGACGATCTGATTCTTGCGCGCCGCCCAATAATCACCGTCATTGTCCTGCGCAAAAACCGGCGGCGCGACGGCGGCGAGCGCAAGGCCCAGCGCGGTGCCGACGGCGAGACGGTTGGCGGACGGCAAACGATGGTTGGTCAAGCTTCTTCCCCTGATTGATTGCGACTGACTCGCAATAGCGGCGCATTAGAGCGGCGCCTTTTCAGGGTCAAGCTTTATGCTATTAAGAATCGTTTGCGATAATAAAGGCCGATGCGACTCCGATGGCCGATGGCGGCGGACCTGCGATTAACCAAAGCGCAAACCGATTGTGCGACAAGCGCGCATCGATCACCGACCGCGAGCTTGCCATGCCGTTTCCTCATGAAATCCAGTCGGCGCTGCTGTTCGACGCGCCCGTCCATCATCTCGAAGCCGTGATGCGCGGGTTCGTGAACATCGAGACCGCGCGCACCGGCGTCGGCTATAATCTGGTCGAGGCGAAGCCGGGCGTCTTCTATCGCCTGTTCGGCGGCGGCGAGGTCATGGTGACGCTGGAATATGTCGCGGCGCCAGCGAACCCTGACGTTTTCCGCCAGCCGGTCGAATCGGCGATCACGCGCATCTATTGTCCCGACATGGCGAACCGGCTGATGCGCCACACATCGCACATCCTGATCAACGTGTCGCACGGCGCGCTGAGTTCGACGCCCGAGATCGACAAGATGCTCGACCAGATCGGCTATGTCCGCCCGGGCACGACGCTGGCGCAGTTCCTGCGCCGCATCGAGGTTTGCACCCTGCTCTCGCGGCTGGCGCAGGACGATGCCCCGGCGAGCGTCGTCCATTGGACGCAGAGCAACCAGCTGTTCCCCGGCGAGATGTTCGACGCGCTCGCCACGGGGTCGGTCCCCGGGCCGCTGCATATCCATCCCTATCTCTATGGCAGTGGCACCGCGGCGAACGGCAAGGCGCTCGCCGGTATCCGCACCTTTGGCGCCGGCCATTTCATCGACCGCGAAATCCGCATCGAGCCGAGTGAGCTGCCCTGGTCGGCGAATTTCGAGACGATCCTGGCCTTTCTGCGCGTCGCCACGACGCAGAACGGCTATGTCATTCCCGACGGCGACACCTTTGGTCCCGAGGACGGCAGCCTGTCGTACCGGGTCCGCCATATCGCGGCGCGCGATGACGATGTCGCGCTCTATGAGCTCGAACCGCTGCTGCACCGCGAATATGGATTCCAGTCGGACGATTATGTCCCGCGCGAGCGCGCCTTCGACGACCGATCGCCGCCCGCCGACCTGATGCCCCCCGCGCCGGGCAAGCGGCAGGAACTGCTGGACGAATGGCAGGCGAAGCGCGCGCTGGCCGAAGGGATCGGCGGCCGTTTCGAGGTTCGCGCGCGGAACCCGCAACCGAGCGCGCCGTCGCCGCAACCCTCGGGCTTTGGGGTGCGGCGGGTGTTCGGGCGCAAGGCGGGTTGATTGCCGCTGCCTATAAGAAGGGAGCGTCGCTCCCTATGCTTATGGGGTGGTCCGCAGAACACTCACGCCGTTGCGCGTGAAGCCCACCGACGTGTCTCTACCAACCATCAGCCGATAGTCGTGGGACTTGTCACGAAGCTGTTCGTTCTGGCGTTCTTTTGCTTGGCGGTCGCGCTCCTTGTTCGCTTCGGCCATGACCTTGTCCATTTTTTCCTGATTCATTTCGGTAGCATGGGCGGCCGGCACCAGAGCGACGACGGCGATCAGCACAGCAACAGAGTTCCGCATGATATCCTCCCCTCAACGCCAAAAACCTAGCGTTGAGAAACCTATCTCATGTTCCCGGTAGAGCCAGCCTGAACCCAGTTGTAAGCTGCGGTTCATTAAACGCTCGCTAGGCCCCCGGCCCCTCATAGGCATCGACGATGCGCCCGACGATCGGGTGGCGGACGACGTCGGCGCTGGTGAAATAGCTGACGTTGATCCCCTCAAGCCCCTCGAGCCGTCCGACCGCGTCGGCCAGACCCGATGACGCCGGGATCGGCAGGTCGACCTGCTTGGGGTCGCCGCAGATCACCATGCGGCTGTTCATGCCAAAGCGGGTCAGGAACATCTTCATCTGCGGGATTGTCGTATTCTGCGCCTCGTCGAGGATGATGAAGGCGTCGGCCAGCGTACGCCCGCGCATGAAGGCGAGCGGCGCGATCTCGATCTCACCCGATGCAATACGGCGCTCGACCTGCTCGGCGGGTAGGCAATCGTGGAGCGCGTCGTAGAGCGGGCGCAGATAGGGATCGACCTTTTCCTTCATGTCGCCGGGCAGGAAGCCGAGCTTTTCGCCCGCCTCGACCGCGGGGCGCGACAGGATCAGGCGCTGGACGCTGCCGGTGATCAGCTGCGCGACCGCCTGCGCCACCGCGAGATAGGTCTTGCCGGTGCCCGCGGGGCCGAGCGCGAAGATCACATCGTCGCGCGCCAGCGCCTTCATATAGGGCACCTGCGACGGGGCGCGCGGGACGATCGTCTTTTTGCGCGTGCGGATCATGATCGGCGGCGCTTCATCCTTGTCGTGGCGGATGATGCCGTCGAGCGTCGGCTGCGCCGACATCGCAATGACGCCGTCGACCATGCCGGCATCGACCTCCTGCCCCTGCTCGATGCGGTTATAGAGGTCGATCAGCACGTCGCGCGCGCGCGCCGCAGCTTCGGCCTCGCCCTCGATCTGCACACGGTTGCCGCGCGCCGAAATATAGACGCCCAGCCGGTTTTCGATGCCGACCAGATTGCGGTCGAACTCGCCGAACAAAATGCCCAACAGCTGCGTTCGCTCAAATTCCGCGGTCAATCGGACACGGTCGCCGGGTTCGGCGGGAGCGGGGGCGGTCAGCGGGCGTTTGGACACGTGGGCAAGTCTCCTAGGCTAGGGTTCATCCTGTGTACTCGCGCGCAGGCGGGAGTCCATCACCGATAGTTTCGGCATTCGACGGAAGGAGACGGAGTGTGTCTTCGTGGAGACAGCTTCCGCCAAGCGCACTAGGCGACTTCTTCCATCAACGGCTCGGCGGCCACGCTGTTGGCCCCGGCCGACACGATCCGCACATCGACCATGTCGCCGATCGCGAGGCCGGGGGCGATGACATGCGCCGACTGGAGCCACGGCGTCTTGCCGATCAGCTGGCCTTCGAGCTTGCCCTTGCGTTCGAGGAGCAGCCGCGTCGTGCTGCCGACCGATGCCGCGTTGAACGCCTGTTGCTGGTCGTTGAGCAGCGCCTGCAGGCGTTGGAGGCGGTCGTTCATCACCTCCTCCGAAATCTGGTCGGCCATCGTCGCAGCGGGAGTGCCGGGGCGGCGCGAATATTTGAAGCTGTACGCCATGGCGTAGCGCGTCTGGTGGATCAGATCGAGCGTCGCCTGGAAATCTGCCTCGCTCTCGCCGGGGAAACCGACGATGAAGTCGCCCGAGATCGCGATGTCGGGACGCACCGCGCGGACGCGTTCGATGACGCGCAAATAACTCTCGCTGCTGTGGCTGCGGTTCATCGCGGCGAGGATGCGGTCGCTGCCCGCTTGCACCGGCAGATGGAGGAAGGGCATCAGCTTGTCGACCTCGCCATGCGCGGCGATCAGCCCGTCGGTCATGTCGTTGGGGTGGCTGGTGGTGTAGCGAATGCGCTCCAGCCCGTCCTCGCGCGCCAGTTCGCGGATCAGACCGTCGAGGCCGATCACCCTGCCCTTGTCGTCTTCGCCGTCCCACGCGTTGACGTTCTGGCCGAGCAAAATGATCTCGCGCGCACCGCCCGCGACGAGCGCGCGCGCCTCGGCGATCAGGTCCACGAAAGGTCGGCTGATTTCGGCGCCGCGGGTATAGGGAACAACGCAATAGGTGCAGAATTTGTCGCAGCCTTCTTGCACGGTCAGGAAGGCGGTCGGGCGCTGGCCGGCGGCGCGGCCCGGCAGCGCCCCGAACTTGCTCATCGCCGGCATGTCGAGATCGACCGCTTTCTCGCCGCGCGCGGCGCGCGCGATCAGGTCGGGCAAGCGGTGATACGCCTGCGGGCCGACGACGACATCGACGGTTGGGGCGCGGCGCGCGATTTCGGCGCCCTCGGCCTGCGCGACGCAGCCCGCGACCGCGATCGTCGGACGGCTGCCGTCGGCGCGTTTCAACCGACCGATGTCCGAATAGACCTTCTCGGCCGCCTTTTCGCGGATGTGGCAGGTGTTGAGCACGACAAGGTCGGCGTCGGCGCCGTCGGCGGCGGCGACATAGCCTTCGGCGCCCAGCATCTCGGCCATGCGCTCGCCGTCATAGACGTTCATCTGGCAGCCGAAGGATTTGACGTGGAAGGTTTTGGCGGTCTTGGGGGAGTCGGATGTCATCGGCGCGCTATAGGCGATGCCGCGGCGCGGCGGAAGCCGCCACGATTTTGGCGGCAATCGCGCCGCGTGCTGCCTCGTTGATCGCCTTGCGGTCGTGCTCGGCTGCGTCGGGCAGCGGGTCGAGATAATGGATGGTCAGCGGGATGGGGCGTTTGCGCGCGAGCAGCCGCTTGAAATTGCCCAGCCCCGATTCGGGGTCGAGCCAGGCGATGTCGCCCGCCCCTGGGCCATAGTCGAGGAACACCGGCTGGACCTGCAAATTGGGCGGGGTCGGAATGACCGCCTGGAACAGGGAAGCGCGGAATGGCAGCAGCCCGTCGCCGGGGCCGGTCGTCCCCTCCGGAAACAAGGTCACCGGGCAGCCGCGGGCGAGCGCCTCGCGCAGGCTGTTCGCCTGGCTGTGGATGTCGCGCCTGGCTTCGCGCTGGACATAGATGGTGGCGTTCTGGTCGGCGAGCCAGCCGACGAGCGGGGTCGTGCCGACCTCGGCCTTCGACACAAAGGCCGATCGCGCCGCGCCGCCCAATGCGAGGATGTCGAGCCAGCTGACATGGTTCGAGACGAACAGCACGTCGCGGCGCAGCCGGGTGCCGGTGGTGCGGATGCGCAGCCCGGCGATCCAGCCGACGGCGTTGAGGAACGCCATGACCATCGGCGAAGGGCGCCCGATGGCGCGGTAAAGAAGATGCGGCACGATCAGGAACAGCAGCGCCAGCACCATCAGGGTCAGGCGGGCGATCGTGCGCCAGGTAACCCGATCGGGTCTAGTCGCGCTTGCGATCGAGGGCGACACCATAAAGCTCCATGCGATGGTCGACGAGGCGGAAGCCCAGCCGTTCGGCGATGACCTTTTGCAACGCTTCGAGTTCGGGATCGACGAATTCGATCACCTTACCCGTTTCGACGTCGATCAGATGATCGTGATGCGCCTCGGGCGCAGCTTCGTAGCGCGAGCGACCGTCGCCAAAGTCATGGCGGTCGAGAATGCCCGCTTCTTCAAACAGGCGCACGGTGCGATAGACGGTCGCGATCGAAATGCCGCTGTCGACCTTTGACGCACGCTCGTACAGCGTTTCGACGTCGGGATGATCCTCGGAATCCGAGATGACGCGCGCGATGATGCGGCGCTGCTCGGTAATGCGCAGCCCCTTTTCATGGCACAGGGCTTCAAGATCGATGGTACCGGACATGCTGGCCTTTCCTGCAAGATGCAGCCGCGTCTTTTTTATGATTACTGTATAGGGTCAGCCCCGCGATAGGACAAGGGCGGCACCCGGCGGCGCCGCCCCATCCCGTCGCTGCGCCGGACCGGTATGAAAGCGTCAGACTTTCGCCTTGCGCTTGCGCCCGCCGCCGCGGCCCTTGGTGCCAAGGCCTATTTCCTTCGCCAGCGCGCGGCGCTTTTCGGCATAGTTGGGCGCGACCATCGGATAGTCGGCGGGCAGGCCCCATTTGGCGCGATAGTCGTCGGGGGTCATGCCATAATGCGTCATCAGGTGGCGGCGCAGCATCTTCAGCTTCTTGCCATCCTCGAGGCAGACGATGAAGTCGGGCTTGACCGAGGTGCGGATTGACACCGCGGGGACCAGTTTTTCTTCGACGACCGGCGCGCTGCCAAGTCCCGACAACGCGGCGTGGACATTATTGATCAACAGCGAAAGATCGGAAATGGCGACGCTGTTGTTGCTGACGTGCGCGGCGACAATGTCGGCGGTCAGGGTAACCAGCATCTCGTTGGTATCGGCTTGGTCGGACATGAGACTGTTCCTTATTATTTTTACCCAGAAGAGCGGCCCGCGAATATTGAAATTCTTGTTCCCTCCGGCCGATTATTGCCACTTTCGGCGCAATTCCGCAATGACAGATCAGCCCGCGCCTGTCCCAATTCCGATCCGCCGCATGGTAATGGCGTCGCGCATCATGCCGTCATTACCGCGATAATAAGCAGAACGCCGTCCGACTTCCGAAAAGCCGGCGCGCGCATACAGGTGAACCGCGTCATTATCGGCGCGCATTTCAAGGAAATACTCATCGGCGCCCTGCGCAGCGGCCCAATGCTGCCAGTCCTGCATCAGCAACCGGCCGATTCCCTGCCCGCGCCAGGCGGGATCGACCGCGAGCAGCAACAGCTCGCTTTCGGGGCCGGCGATGCGCGCCGCGGAGAACCCGCACGGCTGGTCGCCATCCCATGCAAGGCACACCCGCGCCGAAGGCAAGGCGAACAGGGTGAGCAGCTGTGCGCCGCTCCACGCCTCGCCATAGGCCGGAGCAAAGGCGGCATCCATCACGCGCATCACCGCCGCCAGATCGGCAACGCGCGCGGTGGCAAGGCGGATCGCGCCCGTCATGCCGCGCTTATCGACTTTGGCATCGGCTTGGCGTCGGGTGCGCGGCCATAAATCGGGCTGGGCTGGTCGAGCAGCGCCCCGGACGGCAGCCGCAGGAACGCGCGCGCGTCGGGCAGCACCGCCAGCGCCTGCCCGCTGCCACGCCGCGCGACAAAAGGCTCGGCACGGTTGCCGACGACCAGCGCGTCGTCGAGCGCCACGGCGTCTTCGGGCAATAGCGAGCGGACGGCGGCGCGCGGCGTCAGGTCGGCGGCAAAGGGCTGGACGAACCATTGGCCATGCCCGCCCTCCATGACGACGAGCGCGCCATCCGCGGCGGCGATCGCATCGGCCGCGCTCGCGGCAACCAGCGCAAGCGTCGAAAAGCCGTGGACCGGCACCTGCCAGCCGAGCGCGAGCGCGCGCGCCGCGGCGACCCCGATCCGCACCCCGGCAAAGCTGCCCGGGCCGCAGCCGACGACGATAACGTCGGCTTTGCCGCCGCCCGCCAGTTCGGCGATCAAGGGAACGAGCCGTTCGGCATGGCCGCGCCCGATCACTTCGTGGCGATGATCGACCACCGCGCCGCCCGCCAGCAGCGCCACCGAGCAGGCCTCGCTCGCCGAATCGATCACCAGATGGCGCATGCTATGGTGGACGCCTGGCTCAGGCGAGGCGGTTAAAGCGGGCGAAATCGGGGCGCGGGCTGCGCTCGAAAATCGTCGCCGGATCACCATAGCCGAGGGTCGTGATGAAATTGCTCTTCACGCTGGGCTGGTCGGCGAAAAAGGCCGCATCAACCGCGTCATTGTTGAAACCCGACATCGCGCCGGTGTCGAGCCCGAGCGCGCGCGCCGCGAGGATGAAATAGCCGCCCTGCAGACTGGAGTTGCGGAACGCCGTTGCCTTTGCCAGCTCATCGTTGCCCGCGAACCAGCTGCGCGCGTCGGCGTGCGGGAAGAGTTCAGGCAGATTTTCGTAGAATTCCAGGTCCATGCCGATGATCGCGGTGACCGGCGCAGCCAGGATCTTGGTCGCATTGGCGGGCATCGCGAGCGCCGCCAGCTTTTGTTTTGCCGCGTCCGACGTACACCAGATGATCCGCGCCGGCAGGCAATTGGCGCTGGTCGGCCCGAATTTCATCAGATCCCAGATCGCGCGGAGCTGCGCCTCCGACACCGGCTTGTCGTAATAGCCGTTATAGGTGCGCGCGGTGCGAAACAGCTGGTCGAGGGCGCTGTCGGATAGCGGCTCGCTCATCGGGCAATCTCCTGAAATTCACATGCTGACCCTGGCGGTCAGACGGCATGAACCGCCGTTACCTCGGGAACATAATGTTTCAAGAGCGATTCGATGCCATTCTTGAGCGTCGCGGTCGACGACGGACAGCCAGCGCAGGCGCCCTGCATCTTCAGATACACATTGCCCTTGTCAAAGCCGCGATAGACGATGTCGCCGCCGTCGTTGGCGACCGCCGGGCGGACGCGCGTCTCGATCAATTCCTTGATCTGTTCGATGATGTCGGCGTCGGCGGGGTCGTCGGCAAAACCCGCCTCATCCTCGGGCGGCACCGCAAAACCCGCGCTGGCGGCGTTGAACAGCGGCACGCCCGCGAGGAAATGGTCCATCAGGATGCCGAGCACGTCGGGCTTGAGGTCGCTCCAGCCAACGCCGGGCGCCGCGGTGACCGACACGAAATCGCGGCCGAAGAACACCCCGGTCACGTCGCCAATCGAAAACAGCGCGCTGGCCAGCGGCGACGCCTCGGCCTCTTCGGGGCTGGCAAAGTCGCGGGTTCCCGCCTCCATCACCGCGCGGCCGGGCAGGAATTTGAGCGTCGCCGGATTGGGCGTCGATTCGGTTTCGATCAGCATGGGGTGCATGTGGGGCGGAGCGAGGCTTTGTGCAAGCCGCCAGCGCGCGCTAAAGCCCGCCGATGCGCCGCTTTGCCCACTTTGCCGCCATCGACTGGTCGGGCGCCCGCGGGCCGCGGCAGCGCGGGATTGCGCTGGCGGTGGCCAGCGGCACCACCGCGCCCGAACTGCACCGGCCCGGCCATATCTGGTCGCGCGCCGAAATCCTGGCGTGGTTGCAGGATGTTGCGGCATCGCGCGCCGACATGCTGATCGGGTTCGACTTCTCGGCGGCTTTCGCCTTTGCCGACTGCGACGGCTATTTTCCCGAATGGGAGGAAAGCCCCGCCGACATTACCGGCTTATGGGCGCTCGTCGAACGGCTGGCGGCGCCCGATCCGCATTATGAAATCGGCGGATTTCTGGCGCACCCCGCAGCGCGGCGGCATTTCCGGCATGCACGGGGCGACGTCGGCGACCTGTTTGCGCCCGGCACGGGGCGGCTCAGGATCGTCGAACAGCATCAGCGCGCGACGAAACAGGCGGCGAGCGTCAGCAATTTCAACCTGATCGGCGCGGCGCAGGTGGGCAAGGCCAGCCTGGCAGGAATGCGCCTGCTCCACCGGCTGCACCCGCGGTTGCCGCTATGGCCGCTCGATCCGGTCCCCGCCGTTGGCCCGCTGCTCGTCGAAATTTATACCGGCGTCGCGGCGCGCGCCGCCGGAGTGGCGGCGGGGCGCAGCAAGATTCGCGACGGCGCCGCGCTCGACACCGCGCTGGGCGCGCTCGGGTCGCCGCCCGCGGGCCTGACCGGCACGATCAGCGACCATGCCAGCGACGCGCTGCTGACCGCCGCCTGGCTGCGCGCGATCGCGGGGGACGCGGCGGCGTGGTCGCCATCGCCCCTCACCGCCGCGCTCGCGCGCACCGAAGGCTGGACCTTTGGCATAATTTGAAGCAAGGAGCGCCCCACGCCGGCTTAGCTCAGTTGGTAGAGCAACCGCCTTGTAAGCGGTAGGTCGTCAGTTCGAGTCTGACAGCCGGCACCATAAGGCGAGGCACCACCCGCCACCGCAGGCACCGCCCCTCAATCCCGCATATATTGGGGCCAGAAGCCCGCGTCGGCTTCGATCTGTTCGACGACATCGATCATGACGCCCGCCGGATCGCGCGTCATAAACCGAAGCTGTCCCCACCGTTCCTGCGTCAACGGGTAGAGGATCGGCGCCCCCGACGCGGTCAGTCGATCATGGGCGGCAGCCGCGTCGGCGACTTCGATCGTCACGATCATGCCGCGCCCGTCGAAGATTTCCGGCCCCGGCGGGTTGGACGGATGGTCGGGCGACATGAACGCCAGCGTCGCACCGCGCGCGCCATCGTCGGCGTCACCCACCAGATACAGAAACCAGCTTGCTTCGAACGCGACGGCAAATCCGAAATGATCGATGTAAAAATCCCTGACCGCGGCGAGTTTGGCCGTGGTGATCAAGGGATAGAGGTCACGTATTTTCATTGCCATTGTCACTCCTGGTCGGCGGGGTCGTCAATGCCCAGCCGGCTCACAGGAGAGCGCGCGCCGCGGCATCGGCGCGCGGCCTACGCGACCGGAGCGCCGCGGTTCAATTACCAGCGGGGTATAGTTCCCGCGGCGATGGGGTACCGGGCTGCCGGACCACCCTCTAACCCGCCGCCGCCGGGACGCGATCAATCGATGGTCAGCGGGCCATGCTCCAGCCGCGGCAGCACGTGCCGCGCGAACAGGTCGCATTCGGCCGCATGCGGGTAGCCGGAGAGGATGAAGGCATCGATGCCCGCGGCCTGATAGGCGCGCAGCTTGGCAAGAACCTGGTCAGGATCGCCGACAATCGCGGCGCCGCAGCCCGAGCGCGCGCGGCCGATGCCGGTCCACAGATTATCCTCGACAAACCCGTCGTCGCCCGCCGAGGCGCGCAGCTCGGTCTGGCGCGCGACCCCCGCGGTCGCGGTGTCGAGCGATTTCTGGCGGATCGCCTCGCCCACCCCGGCGTCGAGTTTGGACAGCAAGCGACCCGCATAGGCGCGCGCCTCCGCCTCGGTCTCGCGGACGATGACATGGGCGCGGTAGCCGAACTTCAGCGTGCGCCCCTTGGCCGCGGCGCGCGCGGTCAGATCGCCGACGACGTCCTGCACCTTGTCCATCGTGTCGGGCCACATCAGATAGACGTCGGCGGCTTCGGCCGCGGCCTCGCGCGCAGCGGGGCTGAGTCCGCCGAAATACAGCGGCGGGCAACGACCCGACTGCGTCGTCATCCGCGGCGGGTCGAGTTCCAGATCGTAAAATTCGCCATGGTGCGACAGATGCTGCCCCGACAGCATCGTCTTCAGGATCTTCATCACCTCGACCGTGCGGGCATAGCGCGGTTCGCTGTCGAGGGTCTGGCCCGGCAGGTCCGACGAGATGATGTTGACGGTCAGCCGTCCGCCCAGGATGCGGTCGAGCGTGGCGATGCGCCGCGCCAGCTGCGGCGGCCAGTCCTCGCCGATCCGCACCGCCATCAGCAGCCGCATCCGGTCGAGGAACGGCGCGATCGCGGCGGCGAACACCGTCGTATCGAGCCCTAGCTGATAGCCCGAGGGCAGCAATATATTGTCGAAGCCGCCCTTTTCGGCGGTCAGGACGATGTTGCGGCAATGCTCCCAGCTCGATTGCAGCATCGGATCGGGCTGGCCCAGAAATTCATAATCATCGTCGCACAGCGCCGAAAACCAGCTCACCTCGCACGGACGATACGCTTCACCCTGGGTCATGGCAGTTTCTCCCCGCGTGCCGCGACGAACACCTCATACCAGCTGGTCCGCGTCCAGCGGACGGCAAAGGCGTCGGCGGCTTCGCCGATCCGCGCCACATTCTGCGTCCCGACGATCGGGATCGGCCGCGCCGGGTGCGCCATCAGCCAGCTATACGCCGCCGCGGTGCGGCCGACGCCATGCGCCGCAGCGACGGCGTCGAGCGCCGCGACGACCGCGCGTTCGCGCTCGTTCGTCGGATCGGCGAGGCGGCCGCCGCCCAGCGGCGACCAGGCGAGCACCGCCATGTCCATCTGCAGTGCCTGATCGAGTTCGCCATTTTCGAACGGCGCGATGCGCAGCGGCGACAGTTCGGGCTGGGTGCTGGCGAGCGGGACATCCAGGAAATGCTGGAGCGCCGCAATCTGCGCCGGGGTGCAGTTCGACACGCCGACGGCGCGGATCTTGCCCGCCGCCTGCGCTTTGTGCACCGCCCCCGCGACTTCCTGCGGATGGGTCAATATGTCGGGGCGGTGGATCTGCCACAGGTCGATGACGTCGGTCTGTAGCCGCCGCAGCGAGACGTCGATCGCCTGCTCCAGATAGGCCGCGCTGCTGTCGTAGGGCAGCGGCGGCATGATGCCGCCCTTGCTGGCCAGCACCATGCGTCCGCGCAGGCCGGGATCGGCGGCGAACAACTCGCCGAGCAGGCTTTCGGCGTCGCCAAAGCCGCCGCGACCGTCAAAGCCGTAGATGTCGGCGGTGTCGAACAGCGTGATGCCGATGTCGAGCGCCGCATCGACGAGCTGGCGCGCGGCGCCGGCGGGTCCGGCGAACCGCCACATCCCCCAGGCGAGCGAGGACACGGTGATGCCGCTTTGGCCCAGGGCGCGGGTGGTCGGGACGGCGGGAAGGTCGCTCATATGCCAGTGTTTTCCTTATGGGGTGGCGGGATTGCGCGCGAGCACCGAATCGCGCTCGACAAGGTCGTGTTGCAGGCGGCGGTGAACCAGATTCTGCCCGGTCAGCAGCAGGTCGGTCGCGGTGTGCGCCAGATCGAACACCGGCTGGCGGATCGTCGTCAGCGCAGGCCATACCATCCGCGCCAGCGTCGTGTCGTCGAATCCCGCCACCGACAGGTCATTTGGCAGATCGAACCCGGCGCGGTGCGCCGCGGCCAGCACCCCCGCCGCCATATCGTCGTTCGCGGCAAAAATGGCGGTGGGCCGATGCGGCATCAGCAGGAACCGCTCGCATGCCGCATAACCGCTGTCGAAATCGAACAATCCGTCGGCGATCATCTGCGGTTCGAAGGGCAGCCCGGCGCGGTCGAGGGCGCGGCGATAGCCGAACAGCCGTTCGTCCGACGCCATATGATTGGGATGCCCCTTGATAAATCCGATGCGGCGGTGCCCCATGTTGATGAGGTGGGTGGTCATGTCGTCCGCCGCCTGCGCGTCGTCCATGAACACCGACGACGTCATCGCATGATTGGTGCCGGGCGAAATGCGGACAAAGGGGGTGCCGAGCTGTTCCAGCGCCCGCAGCACCGGGTCGCAATCGGTCACCGGCGACGACAGGATGATGCCGTCGACATGCGTTTCGCTGACCAGCCCGCGCACCTGATCGCCGACGTCGGGATCGTCGACATCGACCGGCTGGCCGAGCAGGCGAATGCCGTCCTGATGGCAGCGCGCCCAGCACCCGGCCTGGATCTGGTTGATATAATAGGGGCTGTGATTGTCATAGATCAGCGCGATCTGCGCCGATTTGGTCCCGGCCAGGATGCGCGCCGCAACGCTGGGGCGAAACTCGAGATCGCGGATCGCGGCTTCGACCTTTTCGCGGGTATCCTGGCTGACATAGGGGTGGTCGTTGAGCACCCGGCTGACCGTTTTGACCGATACCCCGGCGCGCGCCGATACGTCGCGGATGTTGCTGCGCTGGCTCATCAAACAAGCTCCCCCCGGTGCGCCGACAGTGACTGGAACAGCGGTGTAAAGGCGCTGGCCGTCCGATAAAAGACCGGCGGTGCGCCAAAAGGCGCCGCAACTGTGCACCGTCCGCCCGCCATCACGTCGCCGGTCCACACATGAACCCATGTCTCGCCTGCGGGGATCAGAACCTCGCGGTCCATACGGCCTTCGTGGATGATCGGTGCGACCAGCAAATCGCTTCCGAGCAGATATTGATCCTCGCAGCCATAGCAGGCGTCGGTCGGATAATGCAGGAACAGCGGCCGTTGCACCGGCAACCCCCGATCGGCGGCCTCGTCGCACAGCGACCGCAGATAGGGGGCGAGCGCCGCGTGGACACGCGTCATCGCCGCGAAATGATGCAGAATATCGTCGTCGCTCTCGATTTGCAGATTGTCGTCGGGGCGGTTGCCCTCGTGCGTGCGCATCACCGGCGAAAACGCCCCGAGCTCGGCCCAGCGCTTGAGCAAGTCGGCGGTGCGGACCAGCCCGTGGAGCGAGGTGTAGCCGCCGACGTCGCTGTGGCTATAGGCGTTGCCGACCAGCCCCGCCGACAGCGCGGCGGTGATCACCGTGCCGATGCCGTCGTGGCGCGAAAAATCGACGCACTGGTCGCCCGCCCACAGCAAGGGGCAATGCGCCTGCACCCCCGCATGCCCGGCGCGCATGAAAAACAGCGCATCGCCGGTCAGCCTCTTCGCCGCGATCGCCCGCGCGTTGACCTCTGCCCACAGCACCGGCCAGCGGTTGTGCGCCAGCATCGGATCACTGCCGTCGTGAAGCCGCAGGTCGGTCGGCAGATATTCGCCGAAATCGGCCATCCAGCCCATGATACCAATGTCCAGCATCTCGCGCCCGATCACCCGGTCGGCGAACCACGCCGCCGCCGCCGGATTGGTAAAATCGACGATAGCGCAGTCGAACTCGCCAAAGTCCACCAGATAGGGATCGTCGCTATCCTGGCGCAGCGCCAGCAACCCCAGCTCGCGCGCTTCGGCGAACATCCCGCCGTCGATCGCCAGATAGGGGTTCACATAGCCCAGAAAGCGGATGCCCTGGGCGCGCAGCTGCGCGATCCGGTCGGGCAGATCGGGGTAGCGCGCCGCGCTCCAGTGCCAGTCCCAGAACAGGCGGCGGCCAAAGCTGGTTTCCCGAATGCCAACCCAATCCTCGCACCACAGGCCGGAAACAACGGCACCCGCGTCGCGGATGCGTTGCAGCCGGTCGAAACTGTGGGCGCCCTGCTTCAGCCCGACGATCGCGCCCTCCAGCGCCCAGCCGGGCAATTTCGGTTGCCGACCAAAGCGGTCTGACAAAATTCCGACCAACGTCGGCAGGCTGTCGGCGAACGTGAACTCGATCCGCCCGCGCCCTTCCCACCATTCCACACGGTTCACCGCGGGGTCGGTAAAGTCGAGCGCCGCATAGGCGGTGCTGGTCAGGTGGCACGCATAATGGTGCGACGACAAAAAGGTCGGCTGCGGATAGTTGGTCGTCCAATAGTCGCCGCCCGCCATGCCCTCGCGGTCCATGATCCGGGTCAGTTCGCGATCCTTGTCGCGCCCGACCCCCGGCTCGCTGGTCCAGATCGGAAAGCGGCGGCCGTTCAGGCGAAGATAGCTCATCTGCTCGCCGCCGCCCCAGATGTGTTCGTCCGGCGGCGCGGCGAGATCGACGGTCAGGCGGTTGCAGGCCGGGTCGTGGCTTTCGATGTCCAGCGCGAAGCCGCCTTCAAGGGGGACGAGCGTGAGCGTCAGGTCGGACGCCGCGCCCGCATGGGCGCGCAGTTCGACGCGGCCCGGCGTCACATCAACCAGCGACAGCGGCGCGAGCGCGCGGCGCCGGTCGTCCATACGAAAATTGCCGCACACCATGACAACATCGGGATCGCCGACGGCGGCGGCGATCCCGGGGGCGGCGGCGCGGTGGCGCAGCAGCGTCATCGCCCCCGCCACCAGGTCGAAACCGTCCGCTTGTGCTCGAAACTCCGCCTTCACGGTCGCTTCCTACCCCTCATCACCAGCTTGCTATCGCACCACAGAGCCCGAAAACAGGCCATAAAGCGCCGATGTCGCCAACAGGGTCTATATGACACCGCTTGACATATCAATCGCCATATTTCATCTCGGCATCCGACGAGAGGCCAACAGGCCGCTGCCCACCATCGTTCAACGGGCACCAAATTGGGAGGGATATGACATGAATCGCGCATCCGGAATCCGTCTTCGCGGTCGCCGACTCCGGCTGGCCGGATCGGCCTCGCTGCTCGCGCTCGGCGTCACCGCGCCGGCGCTTGCCCAGGTCGAAGAAATCATTGTCACCGCCCAAAAAGTCGAAGAAAATGTGCAGGATGTGCCGATTTCAATTACCGCCGTCACCGGCGACCGGCTGATCGAAAGCGGCACCAGCAGCCTCGAGAATATCGGCGATCTTGTCCCCTCGGTCACCTTTCGCAAGGGCACGACCAGCGCCAACAGCGCGATCATCATGCGCGGCGTCGGCACGATCACCTTCTCGGTCGCTGCCGAACCCAGTGTGTCCACCGTTGTCGACGGCGTCGTCCTGAGTCGGTCGGGGCAAGCGTTCAGCGACCTGCTCGACATCGACCGGATCGAAGTGCTGCGCGGACCGCAGGGGACGCTGTTCGGCAAGAATGCGTCGGCCGGCCTCGTCAATATCGTGTCGACGGGCGGCACCGACACGCTCGAAGCCGATTTGCGCGGCGAATATTATGAAGGCAGCGAATATCGGGTCAAAGCGTCGGTTTCGGGGCCGCTCGCGCCCGATCTGTCGGCGCGCGTCACCGGCTTTTACGGCAGCTATGACGGCAATATCCGCAACGTCTTTTTCGATACCGACGTCAACGGTTACGAACATTATGGCGCGCGCGGCATCCTCGATTACGACGGCGACGGCGCGCGCATCCGCGTCATCGCCGACTATTTCAAGGCCAATGACGATTGCTGCGCCGACGTCACCGGGGTCAGCCGCGGCGCCGTTCTCGACGCCGAACTGGGCTTTCCGGTCGCGCTCGGCACCGACCAGCGCACGGTCAACCACAATCTGATCACCCGCACCCGTGACAAGCAGTGGAGCCTGACCGGCAATCTCGACCTCGACGTCCCCGGCGAGCATGTGCTGAGCGTCATCCTCGGCTATCGCAACTGGCAGAATACCGAAATTCGCGAGGGCGATTTCCTGCCGCGCGCGATCGTCGGGACGAACGAGCTGCACGACAACGGCTTTGTCGAAACCGATCAGATGTCGGCCGAAATCCGCCTGTCGTCGGATCAGGCGATGCCCTTCTTCTATCAGGTCGGCACCTTCATCTGGCATTCGAACAACCGGCAGGATTTCACCCGCCGCGACATCGTCTGCGCATCATCGACGCTGCCGCTCGCGCCCAGCGGGGCACGGCCGTGCAACCTCAATGATCCGGTCAACACCACCTATCCCACCGCGACGTCGGCGAGCGACGTCAACAGCAACAATTTCGCGGTGTTCGGCCAGGCAACCTATCGCCTGACCGAGCAACTCAGCCTGACCGGCGGGCTCCGCTGGACGCGCGATACGCTGAGCTATACCCACCGCCGCGCTCCCGGGATCAACGCCGCCACCGGCCTGCCGCTCTCCGGCCCCGGCGTGTCGGGCAACCCTGCCGGCGGCACGATCGCGGGCGGCGGCACCGGGCTCAACACCTCGAGCGGCAGCACCCAGAACAACAATATCTCGGGCAAGGCGTCGATCCAGTTCGAACCGACCGACGACCTGTTATTCTATGGCAGCTTTACCCGCGGCTATAAGGGGCCGGCGTTCAACATCTTCTTCAACTACACCGCGCCGACCAACGCGGTGCCGATCGATGAAGAATCGTCCGATGCCTATGAAGTCGGCATGAAATCGCAATTCTGGGATCGCCGCATCCAGTTTAACGCGGCGTTGTTCCAGGCGACCTATGACGGGTTCCAGGCGAACAACTTCGTCCTGTTGAACGGCCAGATCATCACCAATCTGACCAACGCCGGGACGGTGCGGACCAAGGGTTTCGAGGTCGATACGGTCATCGCCCCGGTCGATGGGCTGACCCTGCGCGGCAGCGTCGCCTATGCCGATGCCAAGGTGCGCCGCTTCAATCCCAATCCGCTGACCAACGCCCCCGACGCCCGCGACGGGACGCGGCTGCCGCTGGCTCCGAAGTGGAGCTGGAACGTCGGTGCCGATTATGAAACGCCGATCGGCAGCGCGCTGAAATTCTATGCCGGGACCAGCTACAGCTACACCGGCAAGCAGTTCTCGGACCTGGGCGAAGGCGGGCCGCTCGACAGCTACGGCATCTGGAACGCGTCGGTCGGGTTCAGCGACGCCGAAGACCTCTATCGCCTGACCTTCCACGCCCGCAACATCGGGGACAAAAGCTACGCCCTGCTGAACGTCGGCAATGGCCAGCGCTATCAGATCCCGCGCGACGCCGACCGCTATTTCGGGGTCAGCCTGAGCGCCAAGATCCGCTAAGCCGCGCGGGATCAGCCAACGCAAAAAAGGGGCGCCGCGGGATAGACCGCGGCGCCCCTTTTTTATTGGCCCATTTTAACGGGCGGCGGGCCGCGCGACCCGCCTTCCCTACGCCTCCTCGCTGTTGACCACGACCAGCCGCGGCTGCATCAGGTGGATCCAGCCCAGCGCCAACAGATAGGCGCTCGCCGACATCACGAACATCGGCGCATAGCCAAGCCCGGTGTCGAGCGCCCAGCCGGTGAACTCCAGCATCGCAGCGCCCGACAGATTGCCCGCCAACGCCCCCATCGCGATCACGCTGCCGACCTGACGCGCCGGGACGATGTCGGCGGTCATGCCAAAGATGTTGGTCGAAAAGCCCTGATGCGCGAACAGCCCCAGCCCGATCACCAGCGCCGCGGCCCATTGGTTCGGCGCCACCAGCGCCAACGGCAGCGGCAGGATGAGCAGCGCATAAAAGAACATCGACGATTTGCGGGCGCGGTTCTCGCTGAGTCCGCGGCTGAGCAGCGCCGGAAACAGAAAGCCGCTCGACAGCGCCCCGGCCGCCGCCATGACATAGACGATCGCGGTCGGATAACCGATTTCGCCCTGCCCCAGCGAAAATTGCCGGGCAAAGAAATCGGGGGCCCAGAACAGGATGAACCACCACACCAGGTCGGTCAGCGTCTTGGCGCCGATGACCGCGAGCGTCCGCCGATCCTTGATCAACAGGCGCCATGGGTCGGCGCGCTCCTGCGGCGCATCGGTCTTCGCCGGCGTACCCACCGGGCGCAGTTTTGCAGTGCCGAGCCACCAGAAGAACAGCCACACAAAGCCCAGCGCCCCGGTGATCAGGAACGCCGCCTGCCAGCCGAGCGCCAAGGCCAGCACCGGCACCGCCAGCGGTGCGAGGATGGCGCCGATGTTCGACGCGCTGTTGATGACGCCCAGCCCGACCGAGCGTTCCTTGACCGGCAGATAGGTCGCCGCCGCCTTGATCGCTGCTGGGGTGTTGACCGATTCGGCGACCGCCAGCGCGACGCGCGCCGCCACAAATTGCTGGACGCTGGCCGCCGCCGCATGCGCCATGCCGGCGAGGCTCCATACCCCGACCGCGAGGCCATAGCCCCAGCGCACCCCGACGCGGTCGATGAACCAGCCGACCCCGAGCAGCGAAAAGGCCGCCGCGACCTGGAACGACGAGCCGAAATGGGCGAAATCCTGATCGCTCCATCCGAAATCGGCCTGCAACATCGGCTTGAGCAGCGCCAGCACCTGGCGGTCGAGATAATTGAGCGCGGTCCCAAAGAAGATCAGCGCGATCAGGCCGATACGAATGGCGCGCTGCGCGGCGTCGGTCGCGGATGCGGTAGTTTCAGCCATATCGGCCCTCTCTCGTCAGGGTCGCACGCTATGCGCTGCGCGTCGACCGTTCCAGCCCAATTAGGACTTGCGTTACGCCGTTTCACGGGCCTAGAGAATCGTATGACACCGCGAGACATAAGGCAAGCCGCTTTGCCGTCCGCATCCCGCCGCAGGCATCGAACAGAGGAGCCAAGCCCGTGAGGTCCATCGTTGCGCTCGGCGGCACGCCGCGCCCCGGATCGTCGACCGAGAAGATCCTGGAAATCTGCTGCCGCGCCGCGGCGGCCGAGGGTGCGGTCGTCACCCGCTTCGACGGCGCCTATATGAGCGCGCTGCCCTATTATCGCGGCCCGGGCCACAGCGATCAGGCGGGCGCCGAAATGGTAGCCGCGGTGCGCGACGCCGACGGGTTGATCATTGCGTCACCCGGCTATCACGGCAGCATTTCGGGGCTGGTCAAGAATGCGCTCGATTATTTCGAGGATTTGTCGACCGACGTCCGGCCCTATTTCCATGGCCGCCCGGTCGGGCTGATCGCCACCGCGTTCGGTCATCAGGCGGCGATGAGTACTTTGTTGACCCTGCGCAGCATCACCCATGCGCTGCGCGGCTGGCCGACGCCGATCGGCGCCGCGATCCGCACCACCCCCGAAACCTTTGACGATCTGGGCGAAATTCTCGACGTTGGGGCGCGGATGCAGCTGGAACTGGTCGGCAAGCAGGTCGTCGGAGCGGCGGGCATCCTGTCATGACCGCCCCCGGCGACAGCGAGCTGGACGCCATCGGCCAGCATCTGGCGGACGGCGGTCTGGTCATCCTGGCGGGCGACGCGCTGCGCCATGGCGACCTCGACTTTGCGATGGCGGCGAGCCGAGTGACGCCGCAGGCGATCAATTTCATGGCGCGCCATGGCCGCGGCCTGATCTGCCTGGGGCTGACCCAGCCGCGGGCTTGGAAACTGGGGATCACACCGCAAAACAGCGGCGAAGGCGGCGACAGCGGGCGGCCGTTCGGGGTATCGATCGAGGCGCGGCATGGCGTCGAAACCGGCATTTCGGCGCATGATCGCGCGCGCACTATCGCGGTCGCCATGGCACCCGACGCGCGCGCCGCCGACCTGGTCAAGCCCGGCCATGTCTTTCCGCTGATCGCCGATCCGGGCGGGCTTGCGGTGCGACGCTCGACGCTTGAGGCCGGGATCGCGCTGTGCCGGCGTTTCGACCTGGGCGAAGGCATCGTGCTGTGCGCGATCCTGCGCGACGACGGCACGATGGCGCGCCGCGCCGATATGGAAGATTTCGCCGCCGAGCAGCGAACGCCGATCGTCGACATCGGCACGCTGGGCTTTGAATAGCGGCGACGCATTGGAAAGCGGCAGCGAGCGGCGCGGTATCGGCGCCGACCTGTACGGCGAAATCTGGCTCGCCGAACGACAGGCGGAAGCGGCGCGCTGGTCGGTCAGGCCGTGGCTGCCCGGCCTTGGCATCGTCGCGATCGCCGGGGCCGCCGCCGCTTGGCTGGCCGACCATTATGCCATGCCGATCATCCTCGCCGGGCTGCTCATCGGTCTGGCGCTCAATTTCCTTGCCGCCAATCCGCGGCTGCATCCGGGCATGGACCTGTGCAGCACCGCCGGCTTGCGCTGGGGCATAGTCCTGCTGGGGACGCAGGTGACGCTGGCGCAGATCGCCGGGCTCGGCGCGGCGAGCTTTGCCGCGTTGATCGCGATTGTCGCGCTGGTGATCGCGGCGGGCGTGCTGGGGGCGCGGCTTAGCGGCAACAGCGCGCTGGTCGGGTTGCTCGCGGGCGGCGCCACCGCCATCTGCGGCGCGTCCGCCGCGCTCGCCATCTATGCGCTGATCGCGCCCGCGCCGCCAGCGAACACCGGCGCCTTGCCGGGCGCGGCGCCGTCGAGTGCGGCGACCCGCAGCACCGGCCCGGCGACGCGCTCGGCACCAAGCGTTTCGATCAGCGGCGGCGGGATGCGCCCCACCTTCCAACCCAGCACCGGTGCGCCGAGCGCGGCGATGAGGCGCTGCTGGATCGCATAGGCCTCGGCCAGCGTCGCGGGAACCGGATCGGGAAAGGCCGGCAGCGCCTGGCCCGAAAGCCGCGCAGCGAGCAGCGCCGCAACCGGGTCCGGCGCTCCCGTCATCAGGCGAGCTTGGCGCTCAAGAGATAGCGTTCGCGGCTTTCCGCCGATTGCCGACGCAGTTCGACCAGCGCGCGTTCCTCGGTCTCGTCCAGCATCGATTTCAGCAGACGGTTGAAATGGCAGCGCATCGCAAGCCGTGCCCCAGCCGCGTCGCGGTTACGCAATGCGGCGACGACGTCGGCATGTTCGGCCTGCCGCGCCGCCCCGTCCTTGCGGCAGACAAGCGAATGGCTGCTCCGCACCTCGGGCAATTCCATGCGCATCCGCCACAGGCTTTCGATGACATGGATGATCGCCTTGTTGCTCGATGCCGCGGCGATCGTCATGTGAAATTCGCGGTCGATTGCGCTGATTTCCTCCTCGCTCGCGTTTTCGTCGGCCATGGCTTTCAGCAAATCCTCAAGCTTTTCGAGCGTTTCGGTCGATATGGTCGGCGCCGCGAGCGCCGCCGCCTCGGCCTCGAACAGCGAGCGCGCTTCGGTGAGTTCGAAGGCACTGACCTTGGGCAGGATCGCATTGTCGCCGGGCAGGATCGCCTCGACATAGGCGCCCGCGCCGGTGCGGATGTGGATCCAGCCCGTCGCCTGCAACGCGATCTCGGCCTCGCGGATCGTCACCCGGCTGACCTCGAACCGTTCGGACAGCTCGCGCTCGCCGGGCAGCCGGGTTCCCGGCGGAAAGGTTCCGTCGAGAATCTGGCGCCGGATCGTGTCGGCGACATCTTCGAAAAGGCGGCGTTCGGCCATGGTCAATCTTCTCCCCACGCAGGCGTCAGGAAGTCCATACAATCCGGTATGACAAGTTTGAAGCCCATGACCAAAACTAGTTTCAGATCCGCGCCCGGATGCCGACGAAATATTTCGCGCCATAATAATGATACTGACGGCTGCTGCCATAGACGGGCATGTAGGTCGCCTTGGGTTCGTTGAAGATGTTCAGCGCCTCGAAGCGCAGCGAGACGCCGGGCATCAGATTGAGCGAGGCGCGGAAATCGACGGTTTCGCTGGGCCCGACATAACGCAGCTGGCTGTTGCCGCCGACGAAGTCCTGAAAATAGCTCGACCGGTAATTGTAGATCGCCTGCAGCGACACCGGCCCTAAGTCGTAATAAGCCTGCGCCGACAGCACATGCTTCGAATAACCCGAGAGGTTCGCGGGCGGGATGATGCCGGCGCTGACCGTATCGGTTTCGGGGTCATAAACCTCGCCGAGGCGGATGTCCTGCGTCTCGAAATTCGAATTGGCATAGTTATAGCTGACCTTGGCGCCCAGCCCGTCGAGCGGTTTGGGCAGGAAGCTGAAGCGCGTCGCCGCAGTCAGTTCGAGCCCATAGATGCGCGACTTGTCTGGGCTGTTGCGCGTCTGCGTCACCGGGATCGTCACCGACTGGCCGTCGATCGTGAAATCCTCGTCGAACACGACGGGCTGAAAACCGCCGGTGAACTGCTTGTAATAGACCGTTGCCGACAGCAGGCTGTCCTTGTTCGGATACCATTCGAACGCCAGGTCGGCGTTCCACGACATCAAGGGTTTCAACCGCGGGCTGCCGTTGGCGGTGATGTTGCGGATCGCATCCTCGACCGAGGTGAAGCTGGTGCCGTCCTCGAGCAGGATCGCCCGCCCGGCGCCGAGCGCGCTGGGGTTGGGACGCGACATGGCGCGATAGGCCGCGGCGCGGATCAGCGTGTCGGGCGCAACCTCGAAAATCGCATTGACGCTGGGCAATATGCGCGTGTTGCTGCTCTTGATCGTCACCGTCTCGAAATCGCTCGACGCGACAAGGCGGATCGTCCCGTCGGGGTTGGTGACGATGCTGAGGTCGCTGCGTAGCCCGTCGGAGGTGACGTCGGTCTTGACGACGCGGACGCCAACATTGCCGCGCACCGGCATGCTGCCGAGGTCGCCGCCATATTCGGCCATCACATAGCCTGCGAGGGTGCGTTCGGTGACGTCGCGGTTGGCGACCGAGCGCGTATCGGCGGGAAGGCCGGGGTCTTCGCTGCCCATATATTCGCGGAACAGGCAGTCGACGTCGAAGGTCGCCCAGCTGTTGATATTATTGCCCTTGGCCGCCGACAGGAAATTGGTCTGCGGGAAGGCCTGGCGGCACAGATTGTTGATGCGGCGATCCTCGGCCATCGCCGGGTTCAGGTTAAAATCGCCGTTGCGCACATCATAGTCGCGGTACGTCAGATGCGACCAGCGGCCGCCCGCCGACAGCGATTTCAAAAAGCCGTCCAGTTCGTAAGTCGCGTCGACGCGCCCGGCGTAAATCTCGTTGCGACGCTTGCTTTCGTCGCGGCGAAAACGCGCGTCGTCCCAGAAGAGATTGTGGTTGTTGAGGTTGAAGCGCGGATCGATCGTTATCGTCGGAACGAAGCTGCCCGGGGTGATCGAATAGCTATAGGGAACGCGCATGTTGTTCGCGGCAAAACCGTTGCCGGTAACGCTGAAGAAGTTGCGGACATTGTTGACGTCGAAGGGATCGGTGCGCAGGCGGACGTTGCGCTCGATCTCGGTACGGATCGTGCGCGAATAGCTGCCGTCGACCGACAGGGTCAGCCGGTCGGTCGGCTGCCATTCGACCGACAGCCCGCCGCCCAGATATTCCTCCGCCCGCGACAGTTCGGACCCGTTGGATTCGAGCGCCGAAAGGCCGTTCAGGCTCTGGACGATGCCGTTTTCGTCAAAGACGACGTTGGTCAGACCGAACCGGCCTTCGGAAATATTGAGGTCGCGGCGGCTCTCGACAAAGGTGCGGTCCGAATATTGGACGTCAAGATTGACCTCGAGCGTGTCCGACGGTTGCCACTGGATCGCGCCGAACGCCGCGTCGCGCTTGTCGGTTTCGCTGATCTGGCGAAAGGTATAGGCGTTGGGAACGAGGTAAAACGCGCGGTTCTGGCCATATTCGGCGCGCGTATATTCGTCGCAATTATTGTTCGCGACGACGGGTGCGGCCTGGCACGCGGTCCAGGTCGTCGACGCGGCATAGGTTTCTTCGGGATTGTTGGTGTCGTTGCGCTGGATGCCGATCGCGATGCCGATCGTGTCGTTCGCGAACTGGTCGACATAGCTCAGCGTGCCGCGCCAGCCGATGCCGCCGGCGCCACCGGTGATGCGGTCGCCATAGGGGTTGAACTGCGCCTTGATCTCACCCTGCAGGCGCCGTTTGCCGAAATCGAGCGGACGCAGCGTGCCGATCTCGATCGTCCCAGCGACACCGCCTTCGACCAGGCTTGCCTGCTGGGTCTTGTAGATCTTGATATTATTGACCAGCTCCGACGGGAACTGGTTGAAATTGACCGAGCGATCGCCGCTGCCGTTCGTCGCGTCGCGGCCGTTGAAGGTCGCGTTCGACAGGAAGGGGCCAAGCCCGCGCAGCGCGATTTCGGACGCGTCGCCCTTTTCGCGGTGCGTCGTCGCGCCGGTGATCGTCTGGATCGCCTGGCCGACCGAGATAGCGGGGATGTCGCCGATGTCGTCCGACGACAGCGCGTCGACGATCGCCGTTTCCGCGCGTTTGGTGTTGATAGAATTCTGGATCGTCTCGCGGATGCCGGTGACGATGATCGCATCCTCTTCCGCCTCGGCTTGCGGCGCGACGGGCGCGTCCTGCGCCATCGCGGGCATGGCGGCGACCAGCAGCGCCGAACCGACACCGGCCAGCAAGGCAGCACGCAGGCTGCGCGCACGGATCGGATTGCGAGAATTCACGTCATCTCTCCCTGAATATGATTCTGTTCTGACCAATGCTGTCAAGCATGGCGGCAATTTTGTCAACAATTGTGTATGGCAAATTGGTTAGTCCAATTTGCCATACACGCCGCGTCAGCGGACGAGCTGGCTTCGTAGCCCCGGCACCGCGCGCGCCAACGCCTGCGTCACCAGCTGCGCGGTGACCTCTGCCCCAACGTTGCCGAGGTGGGTGTAGTCGAACTTGCGCGTCACCTGCCCGCGTGCGCCTTCGCCGGCGATCGGCGGGGGTTCGGGCGGCGCCGGGCGCGCGGTCAGCGTCGTGCCCGCCTTCGCCGCGGCCAGTTCCTCGGCGGTCGGCGGCTCCTGCGCCAGCTTGGTCGCCAGCTCGGCGCCCATCTCTTCCGCCTGCGCCGCGCTGAGCGCGTTGAGATCGACCAGCGGCACGTCCATCGCCCGGGCGACGCCGCGCACCTGATCGGACCAGCTGGCGAGCGTATTCTTCAGCTTGCCGTCCTTGAACTCGCGGCGGGTCAGCGGCGTCACCAGCACGGGCGTCGCACCCGCGGCCCTCACCTGCTCGACAAAGCGGCGGAGGTTCGCGGGGAACTCGGTCGCCTGTTCGGTCCAGCGTTCGGGGCGCGACGACTGGTCGTTGTGCGCGAACTGGATCAGCACCCAGGTGCCGCGATAACCCGGCACCTTCGCCTCGGCGAGCGCGATGTCCCACCCGCCTTCCTGCCGATAACTGCGCGTGCTGCGCCCGCCGCGCCCCGCATTGAGACACGCGACCGCCGATTTGACGTGATGCGCGCAGAACGCCCCGCCCCAACCGCTGTGCGGCGCCATCGTCGAATCACCGACGAGGATGATCTTGTACGGTTCGAGCAGCGGCGCATCGGTTCGCTCGCGCTCCTGCGCCTGCGCCCCGCCGACGAACAGCGCCGCTGTCGCGGCGGCGACCAGCCAGCGCATCAGGAGAAGCCCAGCCCGCCGTTCACGTCGAGGCAGACGCCCGCGAGGAAGCTCGCCGCCGGTGACGCGAGATAGACGATGGTATCGGCGACCTCGTCGGGATGGCCTTCGCGGCGCAGCGGCGTGTTGCCGGCGACCGCGGCGCGGCCTTCGGGTTTCGAAAAGATGTCGTGGAAGCTGGTGCCGATCAGGCCGGGGCAGACGGCGTTGACGCGGATGCCCTGCGGCCCCAGTTCCTTCGCCATCGACCGGGTGTAGGTCATCAGCGCGCCCTTCGCGGTCGCATAGACCGACGCACCGGGGCCGCCGCCGTCGCGGCCCGCGAGCGACGACACATTCACCACCGCCGACCCTTCGCCGAGGAAGGGCTGCGATGCCTGGAGGACGAGGAACGCCGATTTGAGGTTGAGCGTCATCACATGGTCGAAGAAATCCTCGTCCATCTCGCTCAGCGTCTTGCGCGCCACCATGCCGCCCGCAAGGTTGACGAGGATGTCGAGCCGGCCGCTGAAGGCGACGCCGACCTCTGCGAGCATTGCCTTGACCGCGCTGCTGTCGGTCACGTCGGCCTGGATCAGAAAGGCGTCGCCGCCGGCATCCGTGATGGCCTTGAGCGTGTCTTCAGCCGCCTCGCGGCCGCTGTTGTAGTTGATCGCGACGCGGACGCCGGCGCGCGCCAGCGCGATCGAGACCGATCGGCCGATGTCGCGGCCGCCGCCGGTGACGAGCGCGGTTTTCCCCTGGAGAGTCATGCAATTTGATCCTTAAGCTTCGGTGTTGGCAGGTTTGACGGTGACTGGTGCGACGCGGCCGCCGACCAGCCAGAAACAGAGGAAGGAAATCGGCACGATCGCCGCAGAGAGCGCGAAGATCGGCGCGTAGCTGGTCTGGGTGAGCGTAGGGACCAGCCAGGTGGTGATCAGCGTGCCCGCGACCGCGGCGGTGCCGCTGATCCCCGCGAGGCTGCCGACCGCGCCACCGCCGAAATAATCGCTGGGCAGCGTCTGGATGTTGCCGATCGCCATCTGGAACCCGAACAGGATGCACGCGATCAGCAGCACCGCATTGAGCGGTTCGCTGGCGCCGATGGTGAACAGCAGCGACGGCAGCATGATCGCGCAACCGATCCCGATCGTCGTCATGCGCGCCCGATGCACGCTGCCCCCGCCCCCGATGATCCGCCCCGCAAGCCAGCCGCCGAACAGGCTGCCGAACATCGCGCCGACGAAGGGAACCCAGGCGAAAAGCCCGATCTGCTTGACGTCGAAACCAAAGGTTTCGGCAAGGTAGATCGGCAACCACGACACGAACAGCCACCACACGGGGTCGAGAAAAAAGCGCGACAGGATGACACCCCAGCTCTGGCGATAGCGCAGCAGTTCGCCGAGCGGGATGCGGCGGCCGTCGTCCTGCCCCGCCTCGGTACGGCCCGACAGGATATAGGCGCGTTCCTCGGCGCTGATCCCCGGATGCGTGTCGGGATCGGCCTTGTAGAACCAGAGCCACGGAACGAGCCAGACGAAGCCGAGCACGCCGATGAGCAGGAAGGTGCCGTGCCAGCCGAACTGGACGAACAGCAGCGCGATCAGCGGCGCCGAGACGATGCCGCCGAGCGACGCGCCGGCGTTGAAGATACCCTGCGCCAGCGCGCGTTCGCGCGACGGAAACCACAACGCGTTCGCCTTGGCCGCGCCGGGCCAGTTGCCCGCCTCGCTGACCCCCAGCGTCGCGCGCAGCACCATCAGCAAGGGCATGGAGCGTACAAAGGCGTGCGCGGCGATCGACAGCGACCAGATGACGATGGAGATGGTGAAGCCCATCCGGGTACCGATCGCGTCGAAGATGCGCCCGAACAGCGACTGGCCAAAGGCGTAGAAGATCATGAAGATCGTCACCAGCAGCGCATAATCTTCCTTGGTCGCGCCGATGTCCTTCGATACTTCGGGCCACATCACCGCGAGCGCGTTGCGGTCGATATAGTTGATCACCGTGGCCAGCGCGATAAGCGCGATAACGCACCAGCGGAAGCGGCCCTTGATATTGCTCATTTCTTCGCTCCGGTCTTGGCGAGGTCGAGGCGGCCGACGGGGCCGGTCCATGCCAGCGTGCGGCCCTCGACCGCGATGCTGTGTTTGGCATCGGCGCCGACATCTTCGGCGACCGCCAGCGCGATGCGCCGCCCGTCGACGAGGGTGATCAGGACCAGGTCGATGCCCTTTTCGCGGCGATGCGCCATCGCCGCCACGCGCGCGCTGCTCGCGACCACCGTTTCGGCCGACGGGTCATAGGCGCCGTGCGGTTCGAGCAGGCTGACGAAAGTCGCGTCCGCGGCACCGTCGACGCGCTGGATCAGCGCGGGTTCGCGACGCAGGTTGAACTCGGGATCGTTGGCGCCACTTTCCGCAATGATGTAGCGCGCACCCGCGGGCGGCAGCATGTGGTAAGAATAGAAGCGGCTGCCCTGCATCCACGTCAGCCGCGCCTTGCCCGCCTTGCTCCCCTCGCCGTCGACCCACAGATGCTGATAGCCATTCGCCTTGCCCAGCACCGGTCGCTCGGCAAGCTTGCGGTCGAACGCGATGTCGCTGTCGATGACATGCCCCGAAAAATGCAGCGGCAGGTCGTAACGATGCCTGCCGCTGCCAGCCCCCCGGAGGATGTCGAGGGTAAGCGGGTTGGCGAGGCCATCGACCTCGACCAGCAACAGCGCGCGGCGGATTTCGACTTGCGGATAAGCGCCGCCGATCGCGCCGATCGCGTAGCGGGTCGGGCCTTCGAGCGCCGCCGCGAGCTGCCGCGTTGGTACTTTTTCTCCGGCTTTCCAGTCACCTGCAAAGTGGCTTTGTTCATCGACGACAAGCGTGTTGTGCGCGATCGTCGCGCTCGCCCAGCTGTCGTTTTCGGGCAGGTAGCGCCCGCCGCGCTTCGCCTCGACATTCAGGAAGCGCGCCGCGCCATAGTCGGTCACCACCGCACCGGTCTCGTCATAATAGAGCCAGCCGAGGCGGTCGAAATGGCCGTGACCCATGCCCTGCACCGTGTTCTTGGCGACGAGCAGCGGGCCGGTCGGATCGGCTTTGGTCCGCAGCAGGACGAGCGCGCCGCCCTTGCCGTCGGGACCGTCGGACAGCAGCCGCGAGCCGAACGGCCAGGGCTTCGCCTTGCCCGCCGCCAGCTCGGCCGCCATCGCCTGCCCGGCGGGCGTCAGCACCGTCCGCCCCTGCCCTTCGGCGATCGACAGGAAGGTGGGATCCTTGGTGGCGCCATAAGCAATCGCGACGGCGTGATAGAGTTCCTCGGTACGCAAGCTCTTGTCGGGCATTGCGTCGTTGATCGGCAGGAAATAACCGTCGTGGGTGACGTCGATCGCGGTGCGGATCGCCTTCAGGACGACGCCGTCGCGATAGGCGAAAATCTTGCGCTCGGGATCGTTCGCCGCGATCGCCGCTGCAAACACGACAAAGGGTTGCAGCGCATAGCGTTGATAATAGGGGCCTTCGGCATAGTAGCCGTCGGGCGAAAAGAGCAGATCAAGCTGGCGGAGGAAGCCGGCCTTGCCGCTCTTGTCGAGCCCGAGCAGCGCCTTGTCGACGAGGTCGCGGTCGCCGAGCAGATAGCCCGACAGCCCGACGCCCGCCGCCGCCCAAGTCGCGTGATTGTGGATGCGGTTGATCACCTCGGGCGACCCGTCCGACAGGAAGCGCGCCATCGGGCGGATCACCCGGTCGTCGATCCGCTGGCGGTCGGCAGCAGACAGCGACGCCCGGATCTCGGCATAGCCCTGCACCGCGTTGACGAGGAAGACGCTGTCGTTGAGGCTTTGCCAGAACAGGCGGCCGGGAACCTGGTTCGATGCCGCGGGATGCGGCCCGAGCGTAGGATAGAGATCGGCATAGGCAAGGAGCAGGTCGCGGACATGCTCGCGATAGCGGACGTCGCCGGTCAGGCGGAAGAGCTGGCCGCCCTCGAAGATCGTGCGATAATTGCGCTTGTGCTGTTCGTGCGTGAAGCCGCCGCCGGGATCCTTTGGCACCGGGACGTTGATGCCTGCCTTGATCGACGCCTCGACGCCCGCCTTGGCGCGCTCGATCTCGGTAGCGAACAGTGGCGCGAACGCCTGCGCCGAAGCGCCTGGCGGGGTCTGCGCCGAAACGGGGAGGACCGGCAGCGTGGCCGCTGCGAGGAGAAGTGCGATCGTACGAGTCATGGCCGCGCCTCCACAACATTGCCGATCAGCTGCCCGCGCGGCGGACCTTTCCACGCAAGCTCTTCGATCCGCGGCCCCGGGGTCGCGGCAAAGGCGTTCGCGGCGATCCGCGTTTCGGGGGCGCCGACCGAATGGATGACGAGGATGCCGTCCGATCCGGCAAAGCTGTTCCGCGCGATGTCGGCGTGCTGGACGCCCGACAGGCGCAGCGATGCGCCGTCGCGGCCGCTGCCGCTGACGCTCGATCCGGTCATCGCGAACCACGGGCCGAAAGTGCTCTCGTCGCTGCCCTTGCGCAGCAGGTCGGCGACCATTGCGACGCGCGCGAAGCGGCTGCCGCTGATCGTCAGCCGCTCCATCGGATACCAGCCCTTCGGTTCCTGTTCGGCGGTCGCGGCAACGACGACGCCCATCTCGGCGAAATCGCTGTTTGTGATCGCCACATCCTCGGCAAAGGTGCCGGGCGCCATGGCGATGCCGTCCAGGCGTCCTCGACCCGGGCCGCGCACCGAAACGCGGTCGAGCGTGACCGCATAATTGGGCGCAACGCCGCTGCCGACCGCGATCAGCGCGCCGTCGCCCGGCGCCGCTCGCGCGTCGACCGCCAGATTTTCGAGCCGCAGCCCGCCGCCCCCCTCGATCCGCGCCAGGCTCGACGCGACGCGCAGCACAGGCTGCGCATCCCTCGCCCCCGCGATGGTCAGCCGGTGGCGCACCGCCAGCGGCGCAGCGACGTCATAGGTGCCGCTTGCGAGCGCCAGCGTGTCGCCCGCCTTCGCATTCGCGACCGCCGCAGCGAGCGAGGCACCCGCCGCCACCGGGCGGGTTGCACCGGCGCCGAACGCGGCTTCGGCGGCGTTGCCGCGGTACCAGCTGGCGCCGACCTCCCCGCGCGTCACGGGTTTCAGATCGCGCGGCGCGCCAACCGCGGCAAGCTTTGGATCGGTGGGATAGAGCAGGCCATTGGCGGCGCGTTCGAGGGCGACGTCGCGTTGCGCGACGCCCGCGGTCAGCAGCGGTTTTGCAACCCGCGCCTCGACATTGCCGGCCAGCGCGATGCCGCCGATGTCGCCTTCGGCGCGAAACGGGTCTTCGCCCCTGGCGCCGACGATCAGGTTGCGCTCGAACTTGCTGGCGACCGGCGCCGCCGACCGTTCCGCATCGGCACCCGCGGCCAGGGTGATGCGCGCGCTGTCGATGATGCTGTTGCCCTCGATCCGCGCGTTTGCGACCTGATGGTAACGGTTGATCACCGAATTGGGCACACCGTTCATCACGCTGATCGCGCTCTTGAACGAGGTGCCCGCGAGCCCCTCGAAATAATTGCCCCGGACGATCTGGTCGCGGTTGATCACGCGGACGCCGCCGGTGTCGGCGACGTTCTTGCCGAGGAAGATGTTGCGTTCGACCAGATTGCCGTTGCCGTGGCGCAGCACAAAGGCACCCTGCGCCTCCAGCACCAGATTTTCGCGCAGGATATTGCCGCCTGACTTGACCGAGACGATCTCGACCTCGCCGCTCGTGCGATCGAAGATATTGCGTTCGACGATGCTGTTCGATGCCGACAGCGATTCCTCGCTGGTGCCGATGCGGATCGTCTCGCCGCCGTTCGAGCCGAGCGGCGGACGCGGACCGAAATAATTGTGATCGATGCGGTGGCGGTTATCGAGCGGATCGCCCGCGCGGCGGATCACCGCGAGCGTCACGCCGCTGTTCGTTTTGCCCTCGAAATGCGAATGATCGACGCGGTTGCCGGTGCCGTAGAGCGCGACCCAGATGTCCTCGGCGCGGCGGTCGGGCTTGCTGAAACCATCGATGACGACCTCGGTGACGCGCGTATCGCTCGCCAGCGTTTTCGAATCGCGGCGAAAGCTGATCACCTCGCTCGTCGGGCTGGCGCCATTTTTGAACACGAGGCCCGCGACGCGCAGGTGCCGGCCGCCGATCCGCAGGTTCGACTGGCCGGTGAGCAGCACCTTGCCCCTGGTCTGCGCGGTCAGCGTGATCGGCCTGGCGGCGGTGCCCATGCCGGTGAAGACGATCTGGAAATCGCGCCATTCGCCGTCGGCGAGGATGATCGCGTCGCCCGGCTGCGCCTTTTTCACCGCGGCCTTATACTGCGCCTGATCGGACACCAGCAGGTCGCGCGCAAGCGCCGGATGCGCCGTCGAGGCCAGCATCACCACCGTCAAAACCGCCCTCATCTGCACTGCGCCTCACCCTTTTTATGATTCTTGCCGACTGGACTATACAAGAGGTAGGACAATATCAACCCCACAAAGGTATGGATCATGGGTTGACATATTGGTCTGACAAGACGAGCCTGATGCCAAACAAAGCCACAGAGGGAGAGAGGGATGATTCGGGGCAGCTTCGCCCGCGCGGCGCGCGGCAAAATGAACCTCGCGGCGACGCTGCTCGGCACCACGGGCATGGCGATGCTCGCCGCCCCCGTCCTGGCGCAGGATACCGCCGCACCGGATGCAGCCACCGCCGCTGCCGATGAGGTCGGCGATGATGCGATCGTCGTGACGGGCATTCGCAGCTCCCTTGCCAACGCGCTGGGCGAAAAGCGCACCTCCGACAATATCGTCGAGGTGATCCAGGCCGAGGATATCGGCAAGCTGCCCGACCAGAACCTCGCCGAAGTGCTGGAAAATGTCACCGGGGTCCAGATCACGCGCCAGGCGGGCGTGGGCAATGCGGTGCAGATTCGCGGCACCGATGCCAATCGCACCGAAATCAACGGCGTGTCGACCGTCGGGTCGGGCGCGGGCCGCTCGGGGATCAGTTTCGAAGATCTGCCCGCCGCACTGATCGCATCGGTCGAGGTCACCAAGGTGCCGACCGCACGGACGATCGAGGGATCGGTCGGCGGCACGATCAACCTGCGCACGATCCGCCCGCTCGACCTGCGCGACCCGCTGATCGCGGCACGCGCGCAGATGGAAAACAGCGACCTGTCGAAATCGACGCTGCCGCGCCTGTCGGCGACGCTCGGCAACAATTGGGATACCGGCATCGGCGAAATCGGCATCGTGGTGAGCGGCAGCTATGCGCGGCAGGATGTCGCGTCGTTCAAGCCGCGCGTCGACCGCGACGCGCTCGTCCTGCCGGGATCGGGGCCGAGCGCCGAAGCCTTTCCGTTCCTGCGGATCCAGTTCCTGCAACAGGGGCTCGAGAATTACGAATATGAAACCTACAACGGAACCGCCGCACTCGAATGGAAACCCAATGACGACCTGAAATTCTATTTCGACGCGACGCTGAACAACCAGCGGCGCGGCCAGCAGAGCCACCGCGTCCAGATTTCGGGCACCGCGACCCCCTCGGTCGTCGACGCGATGAACAACACCGCCTTCGAAACCGTCGATTTCGGCCGGCTCGACGGCCCCAACGGCCCGATCGACCTTGGCACCGTCGAGGCGGCGGTGGCCGGGACGATCGGGATCGGCGGTTCGACCGGCACCGTCATCGATCCGAACCTCCGCACGTCGAGCGACACCGGCGCGCGCGTCACCAAAAGCCGCGTGTTCGATTTCGGCACCGACTGGCAGATGACCGACAGGCTCAGGCTGCGCGCGGAGGTGTCGCTGTCGACCTCCAAATCCGATTTCCCCAATTTTTCGACCACGCTCGACTTCATCAACCCCAACGGGCCGCAGCCAGTCATCGGGCGCAGCATCGACAATGGCGTGCCGATCGAATTCGACCTGCGTGGCGGCACGCTGCAATTCGGGATCGACCAGGCCAGCCCCTTTGCCCCGACGACGGCGCAGCTGCTGGACCCCGCCAATTACCAGCTGCAACAGGTGACGCAGGGCGCCAATTCGACCGACAATCAGGAACGCGCCGCGCGCCTCGATTTTTCTTACGATAGCAGCGACCTCAACCCCTTCGTCACCTCGGTCGACTTCGGCTATCGCTGGAACCGGACGTCGGCGGAAAACAACGAGTTTTCGAACAATGTCAGCCTGACCAACACGACCAGCGCCTGGAACCGGCCGTCGGGCGACCTGTTTTCCGACATCCTGATTCCCGGTCCCAGCAACTTCAACGCGGCCGACAATCGCAAATTATATTTCCCCGATTTCCTGCTGATCGACGGCGGCCTCGCCTTCCGCGATCCGGCGAGCGTGCTGGCGGCGCTCAACGCGGCGATCGCGGCGAGCAACGCGGCGCGCACGCAGGGTCCGGCGGTCGCCTCGCTGGCCACGCCGACAGAATCCTTCGCGGGCTTTTTCAGCATCAAGGAAACGACCAACGCCGCCTATTTCCAGGCCAATATAGAGGGCGAAGTCGCCGGCATGCCGGTGCGCGGCAACGCCGGTGTGCGCTGGCTGCACACCAAACTCTCGTCGACCGGCAACAATATCGCCAATGGCGCGGTTACCGGGCAGACTGTCGCGAACAGCTCCTATAATTTCCTGCTGCCGCGCTTTAACCTGGTGCTCGAACCCGCCGACCGGTTGCTGGTGCGCGCCGGGATCGCGCGCGACATCCGCCGCCCGAATTTCGACACGCTGTCGACCTCCTTTTCGTTCGGTACCGGCGCGAACACGCCGGTCGCGGTCGGCAATCCCGACCTGGTTCCCGAAGCCGTGTGGTCGTTCGACCTGTCGGGCGAATATTATTTCGCGCCGTCGAGCCTGATCAGCATCGGTTTCTTCCACAAGAGCCGCACCAATTTATTCGCGCAGCGGCAGGAAGACCCGGCGCCCAACCTCGACGCGAACGGCAATCTCAACATCTCGATCGACCCCGCCTGCCCCGGCGGCGGCATCTATAACCCGATCGCCAACCGCAACATCAACAACCCGGTTCAGGGCGTCGGCATCTGCGTCCCGCGCAGCTCGACCTTCAACGTTCCGGGCACGACGACGCAGACAGGCGTCGAAATCGCCTTTCAGCACGATCTGTCGGCGTGGGAGGACACGCTCGGCTTTGCGTCCGGCTTTGGCTTCATCGGCAATTTCACCTATCAAAAGGCCGGCGGTTCGGCGCGCGAATATCGCGTCGCCGACGGCCCCCGCACGGTGTTCACCCAGCTCGGCTTTCCGGGTTCGCGCGACCTGATCACGCTGACGAACCTGTCGAAATTCGCTTATAATACCACATTGTTCTATGACAAATACGGGCTGAACGCGCGGCTGCGCTATACGTGGCGCTCAAGCTATGTGTCGAACGACCCCTTCTTTTTTGGCCTGCCGTTGATCAACGGCGCGCGCGGGCAGCTCAACGCCAGCATCAACTATGACATCAATGATCGCATCAATGTCGGCGTCGAGGGTATCAACCTGCTCCGCGGCGACCAGAATCAATATTGCGTCAACAACAAGGCGCTCCTGTGCTTTCAGGGCCTCACCGACCGCCGCATCACCGCGGGGTTGAGCGTGAAATTCTAAGCCCCCGATCGGCGCGGACCAGATCCAGCGCGTCCCGCCGTCGGCCCGGCAAAAGTTTTTTGAAGTTAATTTCTTGGCTTTTGTCATAAACTTGGGCGAGATGGCGTGAAATTGGCGCAGGATTGGAATGGCAGCGGACGCGATGGGCCAGCGGACGGAACCGGACTGGGACGAGATTTTCATGCAGGCCGCGCTGCAGCCCGACCGGTGGCTGGACGCGCTGGCGACCCTCGCCAGCCAGACCGGATCGGGACATGGCCAGTTGATCGGGGTCGGCGGGGCGCGCGAAATCCCGTTCAACCTCGTGATCGATTTCGACGCCGACCTGATCGATCATTTCGCGGCGAGCGGCTGGGGTGCAGAAACGCATAATTTTCGCGTTGCCGCGTCGAACCGGCACGTCGAACGCGGCTATTACGACCCGATCCTGCACGAAGATCATTATGATCGGGTGATCCCGCATTTGGCCTCGCCCGACTATCTCGACTGGTGCGAGGAGATCGGCATTCCCTTTGGCTGTCAGACCAATTTGGTGATCGACAATTTCGGGATCGTCGGCCTTGCTACCCTGCGCAACCGCAAGGATGGCCGGACGACCGCCGCGCAGCGCCGGATTTTCGCGCATGGCGCCAAGGCGGCGCGGCGTGCGGTTCGGTTGCAGGAAAAGCTGGAGGGCGAACAGGCCAAGCTGCTGGCGGGCGCGTTCGACGCGATCCAGGTCAGCGCGTTCATCGTCGACGTGCGCGGCCAGTTGCTCGCCCACAGCAGCGGCGCCGACGCGATGCTGGACGCGGGCGATGTGCGGCTGGCGGGCCGGTCGATCGACGCCGCGGGGGCGCCGTTCACGCTCCGCCAGGCGGTCCAGGCGCTGATCGCCGACGGCGGGCTCGACCATGTAAGGACACGGGTCGCGACGGCGGAGGACCGGCCGCAGCTGGTGATCGAAGGATTTCGCCTGCCCGAACGCGACTGGTCGCTCGGCAAGCTGCCGCACGCGATCCTGATCGCCAATGGCCCGCGGCGCGACCGCGCCGGGGTGGCGCATTATCTGGCCGCCATCTATCGCCTGAGCCCCGCCGAAGCCGATATTGCGGTGCGGTTGTTCGAGGGCAAACCGCGGCTGCGGATCGCGGCGGAGCGCAGCGTCACCGCCGAAACGCTGCGTGGCCAGATCAAGCAAATCTATCTGAAATGCGGCGTCGACAACGAAGCGGGATTGATGCGGCTGCTGGCGCCGATCCTGGCGTAGGCACCCCCCGGCAGGGGGATGATCCGCCGCCCCGTCCGAAATAAAGGTCCATTTGCAAGGACTAAGGGGGGCCATTCCTTCGACCGCATCGCGCCGGATTCGCGTCCGGCACGGCGATGCGTCGAAGGGGTCGGGCTCAAGTCATTCCTGTCGTTCGATGCGACCCAGAACGACAGGGCGAGGGCCTCGCCAGTGGATTGCTGTGTGCGACCTGGAAGGGCTCCGTCGAATCTCGGCGGGGCCCTTTTCTGTCGGGCCGTCCGAAATGTGGCGGTTCAGCGGCTGGTCGCCGGAACGGCGGCGAGTTCGCCGCGCGCCTGGCGGAACACCTCGATGCTGCCCCAGATCGCGAGCGTCGCCATGATCGCCGCCACCCCGAGATCGGGCCAGCTTTGTCCGGTGCCGAACACGCCGAGCGCCGCGCCCATCACCGCGACATTGCCGATCGCATCGTTGCGCGAACAGATCCACACCGAGCGCATGTTGGCGTCGCCGGTGCGATAGCGATAGAGCATGAGCGCGACCGCAACATTGGCGGCGAGCGCGAGCGCGCCGATCAACCCCATGGTTTCAGCATGCGGCGCCGATCCGCCGACAAAGCCCCACACCGCCGATCCCAGCACCCACAGGCCAAAGGCGAGCATCGTCACCGCCTTCACCATTGCGGCGCGGGCGCGCCACGCCAGCGCCATGCCCGCAACCCCCAGGCTGATCGCATAATTGGCCGCATCGCCAAGGAAATCGAGCGCATCGGCCTGAAGCGCGCGCGAGTCCGCCGCGACCCCCGCGACGATTTCAACCCCGAACATCGCGGCGTTGATCAGCAGCGCGGCCCACAGGATGCGCCGCCAGCGCGGGTCGTTGAGGGCGGTCTTGCCACTGGCACCGGCACAGCAATGATCGGACAAGGTCGATGCTCCTTTGATCTTCGAGTCGGCACCCTATATGCACCCTGTAGCAACTACAGGGTCAAGTCATGAAAATCGGCGAGCTGTCGCGGGCGACCGGGACCAATATCGAAACCATCCGCTATTATGAGCGCATCGGCCTGTTGCCCGCGCCGCACCGCACCGCAGCGAATTATCGCAGCTATGGCGATCCGCACCGCGCGCGGCTGACCTTTGTGCGCCATTCGCGCGATCTGGGCTTCACGATCGAGGAAATCCGCTCGCTGCTCGATCTGTCGGACGATCCGGGGCGCGATTGCAGCGAGGCCGACCGCATCGCGACCCGCCATCTGGAACAGGTCGAGGACAAAATCGCGCAGCTCACGCTGCTCCGCGACGAGCTGACGCGCATCGTCGGGCGCTGCCGCGGCGGGGTCGCCGCCGATTGCCGGGTGATCGAGGCGCTGGGCGATCATGGGAGCTGTGCGGGGGCACACTGACACGGTTTCCCATCGTCATTGCGAGCGAAGCGAAGCAATCCATGGCGGTTTGCGCATACTCTGGATTTCCGCGTCGCTGCGCTCCTCGCAATGACGATCCATTTGCGCGCCGCAACAGGGCTCCCGGTTTCGCCGGAATGACGAGGGGGATGGCACATTTTAGGGAAAGGTGGGACGATTCTGTTGCCCGGCTCGTCCCCAGCCGCTGGTATCCGATTCTGTTGCCCGGTTCGGTCCGAACCGCGTTCTATTTGTCTAACCTTAGGCCGTGAGGCTTATCGGTTAGGCAGCCAGAGCGAGTGCTTCGTTATCGTTAGCACCTATTGGTTTTGAGCCTTGAACGGGTTACTCAGCCCGGGCAAAAATATCGTCTTTGAACACACGTCGATCCTGGTTCGGCCCCGTCAGAAGCCCGCTTTTCCGGTTGGATCGGCGGGTTTGTGGTGGAGCCGCCGGGTACTGCCCCCGGGTCCGCTGTGTCTATTCCACGACACCATTTATCACCATAGTCGGCCGAAACCGACCTGAGCTATATAGGGTGCCTAAAAGGCTTTGGGAAGGGCAGCGACCCCAGCCCAAACGATCGTCATCCCGGCGCAGGCCGGGATCTCGCCGCCGATATGGTACGCACCGGTGAGATCCCGGCCTGCGCCGGGATGACAAAAGAGGCTATTTCTTCCGCAATTCGTCACGGATTTCGGTCAGCAGGTCGACCTGCGTCGGCCCCGCTTCGGGCATCGCGATGAACTTGCTCGCCTGCCGCACCAGCAGGAAAACGACGAACGCCAGCAGGATGAAATTGATGATCGCGGTGACGAAGCTGCCGAGCGCCATCACATTGGCGCCGCTTGCCTTCGCCGCGGCCAGCGTCATGCCCGCGGTCACTTTCTCGCCGCCCGACAGGATCAGATATTTGTTGGTGAAATCGACCCCGCCGCCGGTGATCAGGCCGATAAAGGGCATCAAGACATCGTCGGTCAGCGATTTGACGATCGTCCCGAACGCGGCGCCGATGATGACGCCGACCGCCAGTCCCATGACATTGCCCTGGTTCAAAAACGCCTTGAAATCCTTGATCATGTTCTCACCCCTTTGGTCGCTTCGATTGCGGGTTTCAGACTGCATGACACGATTATCGGCGTCAATGATTGCGGGCGGCGGGGCGTCTTACTATATTAAGGCAGTTGGCGCGGCGCCGTGCCGCGCGGAGGGAGTGCCTGACCCATGACTTTCCGTTCTGCCCGCTGGCTGATTATCCCCGTCGCGGCCGTGTCGCTGTCCGCGTGCGGCATCAACAGCGTTCCCACCAAGGAAGAAGCCGCCAAGGCGAAATGGGCGAATGTCGAGGCCGCGTATCAGCGCCGCGCCGACCTGATCCCGAACCTGGTCGAAACCGCGAAGGGCGCGGCCAATATCGAACAATCGACGCTGCAGGGCGTGATCCAGGCGCGCGCGTCGGCGACGCAGGTGAAGCTCAGCACCGACGATCTGGAAGATCCCGCGAAGGTGCAGGCGTTCCAGCAGGCGCAGGGCAATGTGTCGAGCGCGCTCGGCCGCCTGCTCGTCACCGTCGAAGCCTATCCCGACCTCAAAAGCCAGGCGCGCTTTGCCGATCTGATGACCCAGCTGGAGGGCACCGAAAACCGCATCAACGTGTCGGTGCAGGACTATAATGGCGCGGTGCAGGACTATAACACGACGATCCGCACCTTCCCCGACATCATCGGCGCCAAAATCGTCCATGGCGCCAAGCCGATGACCCCGTATCGCGCGGTGACGCCGAACGCCAATCAGGCGCCGAAGGTCGATTTCGGGACGTAAGATGCGGCGTGCCGCCCTTGCTGCTCCGCTCGCGATCCTGTTGATCGCGGGCGGTTGCAAGGCGGCGCCCGCGCCTGAATCCGCAATTTGCGTTGGGGTTCCGAAGATGGCGCTCGAAGGGCGCGTAAGCGATGCCGCGAATATCCTGAGCGCAGAGGTGGAGCAGCAATTGTCCGAACGTCTCGCCGCCTATGAGCAACGCACGACCCATCAAATGGTGGTCGCGACGACGAGCGCGCTGAACGGCGCGGACCCGATGGAATTCGCGACCTGCCTTGGCCGGCGGTGGGGGATTGGCGATGCCAAGCGTCATGACGGCATCCTCATTCTTGTCGCACCGAACGAGCGCCAATCCAGCGTCGCGGTTGGCTATGGCTTGGAAAAGGCGCTGACCGACGTGGAAGCCAAAGCGGTGATCGAGGACATGATTCCCAGTTTCCAGACGGGCGATTATGCCAGCGGCTTGAGGATCGGGATCGACGCCATCGCTGCGCAAACGGGAGATGCCAAATGAGGCCGCTTTTGCTCGGCTGGGCGCTCGGCCTGTCGCTGATCGCGGCCCCCGCCACGGCGCAAACCTTCCCCAAGCTTGCGGGCAATCCCGTCGTCGATCAGGCCGACATCATCCCGGCGGGCGAGGAGGCGGCGCTCAATGCGCAGCTGCTCGCGCTGGAGAAAACGACCGGGCACCAGCTGGTGGTCGCGACGGTCAGCGATCTGGAAGGCCGCGATGTTGCCGATTATGGCTATCGATTAGGCCGCGAGTGGGCGATCGGGGATGCCGAGAAGGACGATGGCGTCGTCTTTCTGATCGCGCCCAATGAGCGACGGATGCACATCGCGGTCGGGCTGGGGCTCGAACCGGTGCTGACCGACGCAATGTCGGGACGTATCATCCGCGACACCATCACGCCGCGATTCAAGGCGAACGACTATCCCGGCGGCATCCAGGCCGGGGTCAATGCGATCGCCGAACAGATTCAGTTGCCCCCCGAAGAAGCCGCGGTGCGTGCAGAGGCGGCGGCGGCGCAGGAACGCGACCGCGCCGACGATGGCGACATCGGCGGGCTGATCTTTGTCGCTTTCATCATCTTTTTCTTCTTCATCCTGCCGATGCTGGCGCGGATCGGGCGGCGCGGCAAAAAACGGCGCAAGGGCCGGCCGTGGGATGCGCCGATCATCATCTGGGGCGGCGACGACTGGGGCGGCGGCAGCGGCGGATCGTCGTGGGGTGGCGGCAGCTGGGGCGGCGGCGGCGGCGGCTTTGGCGGCTTTTCGGGCGGCGGCGGCTCGTTCGGGGGCGGCGGCGCCTCCGGCGGCTGGTAAGGGGACGAGTGATGCCACGCAAGATCAGCCATGTGAGCGCCGCCGACCATGATGTCGTCACCGTCGCGGTCGCCGCGGCCGAGGCACATACGAGCGGCGAGATCGTCACCGTCGTCGCGGCGCAATCGAACGATTATGACGATGTCGCGCTGGTGTGGGCGAGCGTCGTCGCCTTTGTCGCCATGTCAGCGATCGCGCTGTTTCCCGAATTTTACCGCGGCCTCTACGACCGGCTGACCGGCGGCTGGGGTTATGAGCTGACCGCCAATCAATGGCTTGGGACGGTCATCGCCATCGGCGTCGTCAAATGGATCGGCATGTGGCTGATCCTGCTGTGGCGGCCGCTGCGGCTGGCGCTAACCCCGCGCGCGATCAAGGCGCAGCGGGTGCGCGCGCGCGCCGTCGACCTGTTCAAGGTCGGTACCGAAGCGAAGACATTGGGCCGCACCGGGGTGCTGCTGTACCTCAGCCTGAAAGAGCATCGCGCCGACATCGTCGCCGACGAAGCGATTGCCGCCAAGGTGTCCGCCGACGTGTGGGGCGATGCCATGGCGGCGCTGATCGAACGGGTGCGCGCGGGCCAGCCGGGCGCGGGCATGGCGGCGGCGGTGACACAGATGGGCGCCGTGCTGGCGCAGCATTTCCCGCGCGGCAGCGAAAATCCGAACGAGCTGCCCGATCGGTTGATCGAGATTTAGGGGCGCATGCAATGACCCGCCCCGCGCCCGGCACCCCCATCGAAACCCGCTGGGAAGGCCGCTTCATCACCGTGAGGCAGCAGGGGACGTGGGAATATGTCTCGCGCTCGCGCGGCATCCATGCCGCGGTGATCCTGGCGATCGACGATGCGGCGGATGGGCGTCACGTCATCCTGGTCGAGCAATATCGGGTGCCGATGGACAGGAATTGCATCGAACTGCCCGCAGGGCTGGTCGGCGATGACAGCGCGGGCGAAGCCGCCGAAGTCGCGGCAGAGCGTGAGCTGGAAGAAGAAACGGGCTATCGCGCCGCGCATTGGCGGGTGGTCGGCGAATTCTACAGCTCGCCGGGGATGGTCAGCGAAAGTTTCACCCTGCTGGTCGCGACCGGGCTGACCAAGGTCGGCGACGGCGGCGGGGTCGATAGCGAGGACATCATCGTCCACCGCGTGCCGCTGGACGGGATTGCCGATTTTGCTGCGGCGAAACGCGCCGAGGGGTGCGGGATCGATGTGCGGGTTGCGTTGCTGCTGGCGGGTGGGTTGCTGGCTTTTTTGCCCCTCCCCTAAAGGGGAGGGGTTGGCTTTGACTACCGCGCCCCGAACCGCCAGCGCAGCAACGGCCGTGCCAGCACCAGCCCGGCCAGAAACCCGCCGACATGCGCCCAGATCGCGATCGCGCCAAAACTGCCGCCGCCCGCAAAACCGATCAGCAGTTGTAACCCGATCCACGCCGCGGCGAGCCACAGCGCGCGCACCCAATGCCCCGGGATCGGGCCGATCGCGGACGCCTGCGAGCGGCTGAAGATCAGCGCGAACACCGCAATCAGCGCCGAGATCGCGCCGCTGGCGCCGATCATCGGCACCGCCGACGCCGGGTCGGCGAGGAATTGCGCGAACGCACCGGTGTAGGCGCCGGCAAGGAGCAGCACCACCATCGCCTTCGCGCCCAGCGGTGCTTCCAGCTGGCGGCCGATGAACAGCAGCACGACGATGTTGAAGACGATGTGCAGCACCCCGCCGTGCAGGAACGCCGACGTCAGCGGGGTGAGGAAAAACGGCACCAGCGTCCCCGGCGGGACGATCAGTTCGGACCCGAACCGCGCCGGAATGAACCCCGCGCGGACGATCGCATCGATCTGGAACCCGGTGATCCACAGCAGGGCAAAGACAATGACGCACGCCAGCGCATAGCCCGTGACCAGCGGCGCGGCCTGCGGCTTCATCGCCTATCTCGCTCCTTGGCGCTCCATCAGATGAATTCGATTTTCTTCACCAGATAATATTTGTCGCCCGCGGGCACGGTGACTTCGATCTCGTCCTCGACGCGGCGGCCGATCAGCGCGCGGCCGAGCGGCGAATTATAGCTGATCTTGCCGTCCTTGGCGTCGGCTTCGGCCTGGCCAACGATCTGGTACCGCACCGGCTTGTCGTCTTCGTCAGCGAGCGTCACGGTCGCGCCGAACACGATGCGGTCGCCGGTCAGCGTCGTCGGGTCGATCACCTGCGCGCGCGACAGCTTGTCTTCCAGATCGCCGATCGTCGCTTCGACCTGGCCCTGGCGCTCTTTCGCGGCGTGATATTCGGCATTTTCCGAAAGGTCGCCGTGGGCGCGCGCTTCCTCGATCGCATCGACGATCAGCGGTCGCTCGGCCTTGAGCGCGCTGAGCTGCGAGCTCAGCTTGTCATAGCCTTCTGCCAGCATCGGTACCTTTTCAACGCTTGCCATTATCCTGTTGTCCTTCGTCAATAATCCGCCGCCAGCGAAACTTCGCCGGGCGGCTGCGCCGCTGTTTCCGTCAATGTCGGGGGGTGGAGCGGTCCTTCAATAATAGTCTTGAAGCGGCTTTACTTCAAGAGAGTGCGCGCGCAGCGCGCCGATCGCGTGGGTCGCGGCATCGCTGCCCGCCGCCGTCGTGTAGTAAGCGACGTCGCCGGCGAGCGCCGAGGCGCGGATCGACTGCGAATCCTGCAGGCTCTGCCACCCCTCGGTGGTGTTGAAGATCAGCTGGACGTCGCCGTCCTTGATCCGGTCGACGATATGCGGACGGCCCTGCGCGACCTTGTTGACGCGCTCGATCGCGATCCCTTCGCCCGCCAGATAATCGGCGGTGCCGCCGGTCGCGATCACCTTCCAGCCCCAGCCGGTCAGGCGGCGGACGGAGTCGAGGATGCGCGGTTTGTCGCTGTCCTTGACCGACACGAACACGCGCCCGGTGGTCGGCAGGCGGTCGCCCGCGCCCAACTGCGCCTTCGCGAACGCCAGGTTGAAATCACGATCGATTCCCATGACTTCGCCGGTGGACTTCATTTCGGGCGACAGCACCGGATCGGTGCCGGGGAAGCGCGCAAAGGGGAACACCGCTTCCTTGACCGCGACATGCTGGATGTCGCGATTGATCCGCGGCAGGTCGGCAAGCTTTTCGCCCGCCATCACCCGCGCCGCGATCTTGGCGATCGGCGAACCGACGGCTTTCGCGACGAAGGGTACGGTGCGACTGGCACGCGGGTTGACCTCGATCAGGTAAACGCCTGCCCCGGCCTCCGAGCCGGGATCGCCCTTCACCGCGAACTGGATGTTCATCAGGCCGCGGACGTCGAGCGCGCGCGCGAGCGCTTCGGTCTGGCGCTCGATTTCGGCGATGATGCCGGCCGACAGGCTGTACGGCGGGATCGAACAGGCGCTGTCGCCCGAATGGACCCCGGCTTCCTCGATATGCTGGAGCACCCCCGCCACGACCACATCGGTGCCGTCGCACAAAGCATCGACATCAACCTCGATCGCGTCGCGCAGATAACGGTCGATCAGCACCGGCGAATCGCCCGACACCTGCACCGCGGTCTCGATGTAATTTTCCAGCTGCGCCTGATCGTCGACGATTTCCATCGCGCGGCCGCCCAGCACATAGGACGGGCGCGTGAGCACCGGGTAACCGATCCGCGCCGCGACCGCGATCGCTTCCTCGCGGCTGCGCGCGATGCCGTTTTCGGGCTGCTTCAGGCCAAGCTTGTTGACCAGCGCCGCAAAGCGCTCGCGGTCTTCGGCGAGGTCGATCGCGTCGGGCGAGGTGCCGAGGATCGGGATGCCCGCGTCGGACAGCGCCTGCGCCAGCTTCAGCGGGGTCTGGCCGCCGAACTGGACGATCACGCCGACCAGCGTGCCCTTCGACTGCTCGACGTGGAGGATCTCCAGCACATCCTCGGCGGTCAGCGGCTCGAAATAGAGGCGGTCGGAGGTGTCATAATCGGTGCTCACCGTCTCCGGATTGCAGTTGATCATGATCGTCTCATACCCCGCCTCTTCGAGCGCGAAGCAGGCGTGGCAGCAGCAATAGTCGAACTCGATCCCCTGCCCGATCCGGTTCGGGCCGCCGCCGAGGATGACGATCTTTTTGGCGCCCGACGGATCGGCCTCGCACTCGGGGATGCCAAAGGTCGGCGCTTCATAGGTCGAGTAAAGATAGGGGGTCTGCGCCGCAAATTCGGCGGCGCAGGTGTCGATCGTCTTGAACACCGGGCGAACGCCGAGCTTGTGGCGCAGCGCGCGCACTTCGGCTTCGGTGACACCGCCGGTCATCGCCTTCACCGCTTCGTGGATCAGCCCGCTGCCGCGCGCGGTGGCGCGCTTCGATCCGGGGCGCAAATTTGCCGACTGGAGCGCGAGGTACGCGAGCCGCTTGTCCGAAAAGCCCATCGATTTGAGCTTGCGCAGCCCCTCGGCATCGCGCGGCAGGCCGTTTTCGCAAACCTCCTGCTCGGCGGCGATAATCTCTGCGATGCGTTCGAGGAACCACATGTCGTAGCCCGCGATGCGGTTGATTTCCGCCAAAGGCAGCCCCTCGCGGATCGCCTGCGCCGCGTTGAGCAAGCGGTCGGGGGTCGCCTTCGCCAGTTCGCTGCGCAGCTGGTCGTGCGACGCGCCCTTCAAGCGATCGACGAAGTTGAAGCCCGACAGGCCGGTTTCCAGCCCGCGCAGCGCCTTTTGCAAAGACTCGTGGATCGTGCGGCCGATCGCCATCACTTCGCCGACCGATTTCATCGCGGTCGACAGCACCGCCTCGGCGCCCTTGAACTTCTCGAACGCAAAGCGCGGGATCTTGGTGACGACATAGTCGATCGTCGGTTCGAACGACGCCGGGGTGACCCCGGTGATGTCGTTCATGATCTCGTCGAGCGTGTAACCGACCGCGAGCTTTGCCGCGACCTTGGCGATCGGGAAACCCGTCGCCTTCGACGCCAGCGCCGACGAGCGCGACACGCGCGGGTTCATCTCGATCACGATCAGGCGGCCGTCCTTGGGATTGACCGCGAACTGGACGTTCGATCCGCCGGTTTCGACCCCGATCTCGCGCAAGCACGCGATGCTCGCGTTGCGCATGATCTGATATTCCTTGTCGGTCAGCGTCAGCGCCGGGGCGACGGTGATGCTGTCGCCGGTGTGCACGCCCATCGGATCGACATTTTCGATCGAACAGATGATGATGCAGTTATCCTTGCGGTCGCGCACGACCTCCATCTCATATTCTTTCCAGCCGAGGAGCGATTCCTCGATCAGGACTTCGGTGGTCGGCGAGGCGATCAGACCGCCGCGGACGATATGCTCGAACTCCTCGCGGTTATACGCGATGCCGCCGCCGGTGCCGCCGAGCGTGAACGACGGGCGGATGATCGAGGGGAGCCCGGTGCGGTCGAGGATTTTCAGCGCCTCGTCGAGCGTGTGCGCGACGCCGCTGCGCGCGCTTTCCAGCCCGATCTTGTCCATCGCGTCGCGGAATTTCTGCCGGTCCTCGGCCTTGTCGATCGCTTCGGCATCGGCGCCGATCATCTCGACGCCATATTTGGTCAGCGTGCCGTCGTTGAACAAAGCCAGCGCGGTGTTGAGCGCGGTCTGCCCGCCCATCGTCGGCAGGACGGCCCAGCCGCCGGGGTGCAGCGCGGTTTCCTTCGCGATGATCTTCGCGACGATCTCGGGCGTGATCGGCTCGACATAGGTCGCGTCGGCGAGGTCGGGATCGGTCATGATCGTCGCGGGGTTGGAGTTGACGAGGACGATGCGATAGCCCTCCTCCTTCAGCGCCTTGATCGCCTGCGTCCCCGAATAGTCGAACTCGCACGCCTGACCGATAACGATCGGGCCGGCGCCGATGACGAGGATGGATTGGATGTCGGTTCTTTTGGGCATTATCGTTTGCCGTTCGCTATGGTTATGGAAATGTCGGTCCCAGCTGCGGCTTTGATGACGCAGTCTGCGATTTTCTTGTTTTCGGACGTGATCGGGATATTCACGTCGACGGCATGGGTCGGCAGAGCCGCTGAAAAGTTACGACCTCCGCAGGTCCAAACCTTCTCCAGAACTGACTGCTGCGCGTCGCGTTGGCCCGCCGTCTGACCCGAATCCGGACCAACAAGCTTCAAATACATGAGCTCGTCCGGATAAAAAAAGGAAGGTATTGCGGCGGCGATTACACCGACCGCAATTCCCACCGCTAGCCAGATCAGCCGCGTTCGCCTCACTTCAACCCGCCCACAAACTTCTCGAACAGATAGAAACTGTCCTGCGGTCCCGGGCTCGCTTCGGGGTGATATTGCACGCTGAACGCATTCTTGCCCGTGATCGCGATGCCGCAGTTCGATCCATCGAACAGGCTCTTGTGCGTTTCGACCACGCCGCCGGGCAGCGTCGATGCGTCGACCGCAAAGCCGTGGTTCATGCTGGTGATCTCGACCACGCCGTCGGCGAACTCACCGCCGACGCGCTGCACCGGATGGTTGGCGCCGCGATGGCCCTGGTGCATCTTCACCGTCTTTGCCCCTGCGGCGAGCGCGAGCAGCTGGTGGCCGAGGCAGATGCCGAAGATCGGGACGTTGCGTTCGAGCAATCCCTTGATCACCGGCACCGCATAGTCGCCCGTCGCCGCGGGATCGCCGGGGCCGTTCGACAGGAACACCCCCGCGGGGCGCAGCGCGACAATGTCTTCGAGGCTGGTCTTTGCGGGCACCACAGTGACGCGCGCGCCGGCCTTGACCAGATTGCGGAAGATATTGTCCTTGGCGCCATAATCGACCGCGACGACGTGCGGCTTTTCTTCCCCCCTCCCGCTTGCGGGAGGGGTCGGGGGAGGGCCTGTTTCGGTCGAGGACGGCGACATGCCCTCCCCTAGCCCCTCCCGCAAGCGGGAGGGGGACTCATAGCCCGAACCCAGATGCCAGACCCCCGCATCCCACGCGCCCTGCCGTTCACGGGTGACAGTCTTGGCAAGGTCCATACCCTCCAGCCCCGGCCAGCCCTGCGCCAGCATGAGCAGCCGGTCGAGATCGAACTTGCCATCGGGGCTGTGCGCCACCACCCCGGTCGGGGCACCGCCATTGCGGATGCGGCGCGTCAGCGCGCGGGTGTCGATGCCGGCGAGGCCGATCAGCCCCTGCGCCGCCATCCATTCGGGCAAGGTCTGGACGCTGCGAAAATTGCTGGGCAGCGTCGGCAGCTCGCGGGTGATGCACCCGATCGCGGCGCGCTTGTCGCGCTCCATATCGTCGGGGTTCGCGCCGACATTGCCGATGTGCGGAAAGGTGAAGGTGATGATCTGGCCCGCATAGCTGGGGTCGGTCAGGATTTCCTGATAACCGGTCATCGCGGTGTTGAAACAAATCTCGCCCACACCCGCACCGCTCGCGCCATAACCGACGCCCCACAGGACGGTGCCGTCGGCAAGGACGAGAACGCCAGTCGCGCCATCGGGCTGGGCGTTGGGCGCGGCAGAGGGGTTGGCAGGTGCCATTCAATATGCTCCGGACGGGGGGCTAAACGGCCGACCAAGTAGGCGGCAAAAAAGTGATTCACAAGCTATCGGATTCGGAATCTTGCCGCTAGAGAGGGCCTTTCCGAAATTTGCAGCGCATGGGGACACGCATGATTCGTGACGACATCAAGGCTGCGCAGGTCGCCGCGATGAAAGCCGGCGACAAGGCGCGGCTGGGCACCATCCGGCTGATGCTGGCGAAGATCAAGGACAAGGATATCGAACTGCGCACCGGCACCGCGCCGGCCGACGACGATGTGCTGGTCACCGACGTGCTGCAGAAAATGGTCAAGCAGCGCCGCGAGTCGATCGCCATGTACGAGCAGGGCGGGCGGCAGGAACTGGCCGACATCGAGGCGGCCGAGGTCGTGGTGATCGAGGATTTCCTGCCCGCGCAGCTGAGCGACGATGAGGCGCAGGCGGCGATCAAGGCGATTGCGGCGGAACTGGGCGCGACAAGCCTGAAGGATATGGGCCGCGTGATGGCCGCGGTGAAGGAACGCCACGGGTCCGAACTGGACATGAGCAAGGCGAGCGGGTGGGTGAAGGCGGCGCTGTCGTAAGGCGACATGCCCTGCCCTAGCCCCCGCAAGCGGGAGGGGGACTGGACGGGCCGCGAGCGCATATTTCTCCCCTCCCGCTTGCGGGAGGGGTCGGGGGAGGGCCTGTTGGACAAGGGCTACAAACGACCGACAATGCGCTCCCGCGAGCTTAGGCTGAACGCCACCGACGCCGAGCGGAAACTCTGGGCGCAACTGAGCGCGCGCAAGGTCGCTGGCGTCCGCTTCAATCGACAATTCCCGGTAGGCCCGTTCATTTGCGATTTTGTCTCGCGAACCGCCAAACTGATCGTCGAAGTCGATGGTGGGCAGCACGCAGTTGATGTAGCAAAAGACGCATCGCGCACGGCCTTTCTGCAATCACAGGGTTATCGAGTGATCCGGTTCTGGAATAATGATGTGTTGGAACGGATCGAAGGTGTCGTGGGCGAGATTGAGCGCGTGATAGCGAACATGCCCTCCCCTAGCCCCTCCCGCAAGCGGGAGGGGGATAGTTGACCCTCACCCCGCAATGGCTGGACGAATTGCGATCGCGGATCACGCTGTCGACCCTGATCGGGCGGACGGTGAAGGTTACGCGCGCGGGCCGCGAGTATAAGGCGTGCTGCCCCTTCCATAACGAAAAGACCCCCAGCTTTACGATCAACGAAGAGAAGGGCTTCTATCACTGCTTCGGGTGCGGCGCGCATGGCGATGCGATCCGCTGGATGACCGACCAGCGCGGGCTGTCGTTCATGGATGCGGTCAAGGAACTCGCCGCCGAGGCCGGGATGGAGGTGCCCGCCGCCGACCCGCGCGCCGCGAAAAAGGCCGAGGAGGCAGCGAGCCTGCGCGATGTCGTGCAGGGCGCCGCCGACTGGTTTACCCAGCAGCTCGACAGCAGCAACGGCGCCCCGGCGCGCGATTATCTGGCCAAGCGCGGCATATCCGACCCGACCCGCCGCGCCTTCGGTTTCGGCCTCGCGCCCGACAGCCGCAGCGCGCTGAAGGAGGCGCTCAAGAAATTCCCGACCGCGATGCTCGTCGAATCGGGGATGTTGATCGCGGTCGAGGACAAAGAATCCTACGACCGTTTTCGCGGTCGCCTGATGATCCCGATCCGCGATGCGCGCGGGCGCGTGATCGCGTTCGGCGGGCGCATCCTGGGCGATGGCGAGCCCAAATATCTGAACTCGCCCGACACCCCTTTGTTCGACAAGGGGCGTGTCCTTTATAACCTCGACAAGGCGAGCCCGGCGTCGCGGCAGACGAACCGGATCATCGTCGTCGAGGGCTATATGGACGTCATCGCGCTCGCCGAGGCAGGGATTGCCGACGCGGTCGCGCCGCTCGGCACCGCGCTGACCGAAGCGCAACTAGGCCTCATCTGGCGCATGGTGCCGGTGCCTTTTCTGTGCTTCGACGGCGATGCGGCGGGGCAGAAAGCCGCGATGCGCGCCGCGATGCGCGCACTGCCGCTGCTCCGCCCCGGTTTCAGCCTCGCCTTTGCCACCCTGCCCGCCGGGCAGGATCCCGACGACATCGTCCGCGCCCGCGGGGCCGAGGGGTTCGCCGACCTGCTCGCCGACGCCCAGCCGCTGGTCGAGCGATTGTGGGCGCATGAGGTCGCGGCGGGGCCGCTCGCGACGCCCGAGGAGCGCGCGGCGCTCAAGACCCGGTTGCTCGCGCATGCCGACGCGATCGAGGACGCCGACGTCCGCCACCATTATCGCGAGGCGTTTCGCGAACGGCTGGACACGCTGTTCGCGCGGCAACGCCCCGAACGCGCGGCGCGCGCGCCTTGGACGCCGAACCCGCCGCGGGGCGGACGCGGCGGCAACGGCAATCGCCGCTTTGGCCCCGACCCGCGGTTGCAGCCGCCAGCCGACGAAACGCGCACGATCGGCCTGGCGGGGATCGCCGCGCCCTATGTGGCGGCGCTGATCGGCGGCTTGCTGCGTTACCCCGAAGCGCTGCGGCGCAACGAGGAGGCGCTCACCCGTCTGCCGGTCGCCGATTCCGGCGACGCCGAACTGCTGCGCGCAATGCTTGACAGCGTGGGTGGTCAGGAAGGGCTTGATTGCGAGGGGTTGCTTGCCATATTGGAGCCAATGAAAGTGTATAATAGGGCGACGACATTGCTCAGAGCCGATGGAATGCACTTCTCGTTCAATCGCAGGCTTGACAGCGAAGAGGTTGATGCGGCGCGGGAAACCGCGCTTCGCGACTTGGAGGAATATATCGGCGTGCTGGTCACCCAGCCCGAAATCCGCGCCCGGCTGGCCGAGGCCACCGCGGATTTTCAGCGCACGATGGACGATGAAGGATTCGCAAGGCAGCAAAAGCTGTATGCGATGGACAAGGAACTGACCCGCCGCCTCGCTGCGCTGTCCGACAGTAGCGAGAGCTGACCCACCGAATTGCCCCTTTGGCAGGAACATATATGGCCACCAAGAACACCGCCGCCGACACCGATACCGACGCCCCGCTGATCGACCTGAACGAGGCCGACGTCAAAAAGCTGATCGCGCGCGGCAAGAAGCGCGGATATTTGACCTATGACGAGCTGAACGCGGCGCTGCCGCAGGACGAAATGTCGTCCGAGCAGATCGAGGACATCATGTCGGCGATCAGCGACATGGGCATCAACATCGTCGAAAGCGACGAGGATGTGCAGGAAGAGGCCGACCAGGAAGCCGATGACGATGTCGACGTCAGCGCCGGCACCGGTTCGGTGTCGAACCCCGCGATCGAAAAGAAGAAGGAAACGGTCGATCGCACCGACGATCCCGTGCGCATGTACCTGCGCGAAATGGGTGCGGTCGAACTGCTCAGCCGCGAAGGCGAAATCGCGATCGCCAAGCGCATCGAAGCGGGCCGCGACACGATGATCCTGGGGCTGTGCGAAAGCCCGCTGACCTTTAACGCGATCATCGACTGGTCGACTGCGCTGAACAATGGCGACATGCAGCTGCGCGAGATCGTCGATCTGGAAGCGATGCTGTCGAAGGATCCGGCGCCCGAAAACCTTGACGAGGAAGGCGCCGAGGACGACGGCGAGATCAGCGAAAAGACCGCCGGCGTGTCGTTCAAGGACGAGGACGAGGTCGAGGAAGAACCCGCCGCCGATGGCGACGACGAGGATGGCGAAGGATCGTCGGGCAAGCGCGAGAGCTTCGAAGAGGATGAGGAGGACAACACGCTCAGCCTCGCGGCGATGGAGGAGCTGCTGAAGCCCGACGCGCTCGAAAAATTCGCGAACATCACCAAGAGCTTCAAGGCCTTTTCGAAGCTGCAGGAAGCGCGGCTCGAGGCGCTGTCGGGCGGCGAGGAATTTCCGTCGGCGTCGGAAAAGAAATATCACAAGCTGCGCGAGGAGCTCACCGCGCAGGTCGAGAGCGTGCAGTTCCACGGCACCAAGATCGAATATCTGGTCGACCAGCTTTACAGCTATAACCGCCGCCTGACCGCGCTCGGCGGCCAGATGCTGCGCCTGGCCGAGCGCCACAAGGTGCCGCGCAAGGCGTTCCTCGACAATTATGTCGGGCGCGAGCTGGAAGAAACGTGGCTCGACGCGGTCGGCTCGATCGACAAAAAATGGGCCGCCTTCGCCGAGAATGAAGCCGGCGCCGTCGACCGCATCCGCATCGAAATTTCGGAAATTGCGCAAGCCGCGGGCATGAGCCTGACCGAATTCCGCCGCGTCGTGAACATGGTCCAGAAGGGCGAGCGCGAAGCGCGCATCGCCAAGAAGGAAATGGTCGAGGCGAACCTCCGCCTCGTGATCTCGATCGCCAAGAAATACACGAACCGCGGCCTGCAGTTCCTCGACCTGATCCAGGAAGGCAATATCGGCCTGATGAAGGCGGTCGACAAGTTCGAGTATCGCCGCGGCTACAAGTTCAGCACCTATGCGACCTGGTGGATCCGGCAGGCGATCACCCGCTCGATCGCCGACCAGGCGCGCACGATCCGCATCCCGGTCCATATGATCGAGACGATCAACAAGCTGGTCCGCTGCAGCCGCCAGTTCCTCCACGAAAGCGGCCGCGAGCCGACCCCGGAGGAAATGGCCGAGCGGCTGTCGATGCCGCTCGAAAAGGTCCGCAAGGTGATGAAGATCGCCAAGGAACCGATCAGCCTCGAAACGCCGATCGGCGACGAGGAAGACAGCCACCTCGGCGATTTCATCGAGGACAAGAATGCGGTCATCCCGGTCGACGCCGCGGTGCAGTCGAACCTCAAGGAAACGGTCACCCGCGTCCTCGCCTCGCTCACCCCGCGCGAGGAACGCGTGCTGCGCATGCGCTTTGGCATCGGGATGAACACCGACCATACGCTGGAGGAAGTCGGCCAACAGTTCAGCGTGACCCGCGAACGCATTCGCCAGATCGAAGCGAAGGCGCTCCGCAAGCTGAAGCACCCGAGCCGCAGCCGCAAGATGCGCAGCTTCCTCGACCAATAGGCAGTCCGAGTCGGCGCGCGGCGACCGAAGCGGACGTCAGGTCGCCGACGTCAGGTTGTCGACAGGGCGGCGCGTAGTTTCTGGAAGGTCAATCGGCCATCCTGCCTGAGGCTGCGGAGGAAGGTATCGTCGAGCTCCTGCCATGCGGCCGTCGCTGCCTCGGCGAGCCACGCGAGGGCTTGGTCGTTGTCGGCGGGTTTGGCGATTCCCAGCGCGTCCGCTTCCTGCTGGTGCCGCGCAAAGATCGTCGCGGCTCTGGAATCGGGATTCGCCTGAAGGCCGAGTTCGGTGACGGCGCGGCGCGCCCTTGCATAAACGCCGCTCGGCGTGCCGTCGCTCAGGCGTTCGAAGGCGACGGCAAGGCCGCCGCAGGACAGCTTCACCTGATCCGGCGCCAGCTCCACCGGCAGCGCGTCGGAAAGCGAAATGGCGTCGAGCCACGCATTGCTCAGCCGCCGCGCCCGCCCGCCGACTTTGCCTTCGCATGTTGCCCATTCGTGCAAATAGGCGCGAAGATTCTGTTGCCAATCGACGGTGGTTTTGATGTTGCGGAATTGCCCGCGCAACAAATCGCACGCGTCTTGCGGATAATCGGCAAGCCGCAACGCCCGCGCCCGCGCATTGATCGTGCTCGACCATTGCGGCATCGCCGCCATGGCTGCCTCGGCCGCCGCAATGCCGATTTCGCCGCGAACAAACCCGCGGTCCCTCAACGCAAGTTCGATCAGCGGATCGAAATTCGTTGTAAAGACCGGCCCCGGAAATCGATCCGGATCAACTTGCATCGCCCGGGCCAGTCCGCGCTGCGCCCGCGCAATGTCCCATTCGCCCGGGCTGCCATCATAGTCCGTAACCGGATCGAGGTCGGGCAAGCCAGGTTTACGGGCGCGGAGTACCGCCGCCCGCACGACGTCGGCCGCCGCACCTGCATCGAGCCCGTCGTAAACAAAGCCCATCGCGCCTTGATAGCGCAGCGGACCCGGCCCATCCGAAAGCGCCTTTTCCAGGCCCGCGGAAAATTGGGTGCCGCTTTGCGCCACGCGCTCGCGCACGACATCCAAAAACCCGTCGACATTCGGAACGCCGACCCCGCGATCGAAGGAAAAGGGAGCGCCGACCAGGAAGCTAACCGGTTGCCGCGCGTTGTCGGAGCGGCTCAGCTTCAACCTGAGAAAATTCGAATCCCTGATTTCTGGCGTCATCCGATCCAAAATGATCGTTCGTAAGCGAGGAAGCAATTGCTTTTGAATTGCCTACCACGCGCCCGGCGTAACCTAAAAATGCTGGCGGAAGGATAGGCGGTTTGCCGAACCGGGAAAAACTACCTCGCATTTCGTCGAAACAGTCAGGCGCTTGGTCTAACCAAGCGCCTGACTTGTTATGGAATCTTGTAAACTGCCGACGACCGCCCACATGAGTGGCGCTCTCCCCTCCCCGAGTTCACGCCATGAATCAAAATACGAACTGATGGTGTCATTTCCCGACTGATGGGATCATTTCCCGATTAGTGCAGCGCGCCTTGCCGCGTCGCTGCCCGGTAAAGGCTGGAAATCCACGCATCCGACAAATTGGCACGCCCCTTGCGAAGCTGGGGGCACGAGCACGGGGCGACACCCGCCGCCAAAAGGAAAGACCGAAAAATGGACAATGAAACCACCAATCTCTTCCAGCGTCGCGACACCTTTTTCGGGATTTGCGAGGCTGTGGGCCAGGACTTCGGCTTCAACCCGCTGTGGCTGCGGCTCGCTTTTGTGGCGCCGCTGTTCTTCTTCCCGGTGCAGACCTTCCTCGGCTATTTTGCGCTCGGCGGCGTCGTGCTCGCCTCGCGCCTGCTTTTCCCTGCCAAGACCGCCGCTGCCGCCTCGCCGGCGCTGAGCGCGGTCGAAGGCAGCACGCCGAGCGCCGAAAAAGCCGGCGAGTTCGCACTCGCCGCTTGAGCGGACCCGGCCGGACGCTCCCTCTCCCTTTGGGTTCGGCCCCCCGCGACGATGACGTCCCCGGACGTCGTCACAGGACCGGCAAGCTTTCCCCGGGGCTTGCCGGTCCTTCTTTGTCGGTTCCGGCCCAGGCCCCGGCTGTCCCTGACTGAAACAGCACCGGTACAAATCGTTTCCCGCTTATAAACGTGACGTTTACGACGTTACTCTATGGCTGATCGCTGATAGTCCACCGGCCTGGCCTCCGCGGCCCGCGCCACAGGCGAGGAACAAGCGTTGAGCCAGTCGACCCAGCCCCTGCTGCAGCCGCGCCGCGTCGCCGAAATGCTCGATTCGCTGGTTGCCAGCGGCGGCACCGGCGCGCATCCGCACGTCCGCGCCGGCGCGCTGTCCAGCGGCCCCGACGCCATGCGCAACCTGGCCGACGCCGTCCATTTCCTCTGCCTGCTCCACGGCCGCCACCCCGGCGTGATCGACAATGCTGCGCGCAAGGCCGTCGATCCCGCATCGCGCAAATGGATGGATGAAGCCGCCGCCGCCTTTGTCCAGGAACGCGCCTTTCTGACCAAGATCGCCTCGGCGGTCGGCCCGGTGCCGAGCACCCAGGGCCAGGCGCAATGCGAGGCCGCGGTCGCGGCGCAGCGCAAGGCGATCGACATGCTCGCCGAATCGGATCGCCACGGCTGCGCCGTCGGCGCCGCGATCGCGCTGACGCTCGACTGGCGGACGATCCGCGTCCTGCTCGACATCAGCGCCCAGCGGCTCGACATGACGCCGCCGACGTGCAACCTGCCCGACCTTCCGGGCACCGCGCGGCTGGCGGCGACGGTCGCGGACAGCCCCGCGGTCGAGCGCGCGATGGTGTTCGGCGCCCAGCAACTGATCGTCCAGCACAGCGGGCTGTGGGATTTGATGGCGGCGCGCGCAGCAAGCCGGGCTATCTAATCCGTCGCCCCCGCGAAGGCGGGGGCCGTTATCCCCCTTACGCCGACAGGCAGTTCTACACCGACAGCGGCCCCCGCCTTCGCGGGGGCGACGCCTTCAGCTTGCACCCTCCCCCTCCCCTCGCTATGCCCGCGCTTGATTGACGTTCACGTTAAGGGAAAGACGAGCCCATGCGTTTCGATGGAACCAGCGCCTATATCGCCACCGACGACCTGAAGGTCGCGGTCAATGCCGCGACCCTGCTGCGCCGCCCGCTGCTCGTGAAGGGCGAACCCGGCACCGGCAAGACCGTGCTGGCCGAGGAAATCGCGAAAGCCTTCGACGCGCCGCTGATCACCTGGAACATCAAATCGACGACGAAAGCCCAGCAAGGCCTGTACGAATATGACGCGGTGGCGCGGCTGCGCGACGGCCAGCTGGGCGAAGAGCGCGTCCACGACATCCGCAATTACATCCGCAAGGGCAAATTGTGGGAGGCGTTCACCTCGCCCAAGCTGCCGGTGCTGCTGATCGACGAGATCGACAAGGCCGACATCGAATTCCCGAACGACCTGCTCCAGGAACTCGATCGCATGGCGTTCCATGTTTACGAAACCGACGAGACGGTGACTGCGAAGGAACGCCCGATCGTCGTCATCACCTCGAACAATGAAAAGGAACTGCCCGACGCCTTCCTGCGCCGCTGTTTCTTTCATTACATCAAATTCCCCGATCGCGACACGATGCACGCGATCGTCGACGTGCATTTCCCCGGCATTCAGAAGACGCTGGTCAGCCGCGCGATGGACATCTTCTACGAAGTCCGCGACGTGCCGGGCCTCAAGAAAAAGCCGTCGACCAGCGAGTTGATCGACTGGCTGAAGCTGCTGCTCAACGAGGATATGCCGCTCGAAGTTCTGCAGAACCGCGACGTCGGCAAGGCGATCCCGCCGCTCCATGGCGCCTTACTCAAAAATGAGCAGGATGTGATGCTGTTCGAAAAGCTGGCGTTCATGGCGCGGCGCCAGGGGAGCTAGGCGGTGAGCGCCGCGGAAAACAAGGCGGTGCTCGCGCACGCCTTTGCTGAAACGGCCAAAGGCAATGGGCGCCCCTTTGTCGATATGATGGCCGACGATGTCGCTTGGACGATTATCGGCACAACCAGCTGGTCGCGGACCTACACGGGAAAAGCGTTGGTCGTCCGCGACCTGTTGACGCCGCTGGCGGCAAATTTCGACGGACCCAATATCGTGGTGGCCGAACGCTTCGTCGCGGAGGATGACCTGGTGGTGGTCGAGGCGCGCAATCTGAGCCGGACCAAGCGGGGTGAGGCTTATACCAATCGCTACAGCTGGACGTTCCGCTTTGTCGACGGAAAGGTGGCCGACATCATGGAATATGCCGACACCGATTTAATCGCCCGGCTGCTCGATCCGCTACCCGATCAAAGCTGATACGCGACCTCGACGTCGCCCCAGCGGCGGCCGTTGATCACCACCGGCGTATAGACGTTGCGCACCGTGACATAATTGGTGCCGTCGCCTTCCTGGCGATAGACCGCCATGAAGAACGGCGCGTTGCTGCGCTTGGCGGCCTTGTCGGTGTCGTCGAACAATATGCGGCCGTTGCGGCAATAGGCGGTGTCGTGCGCGACGTCGCCGGTCGGGGCGCGCGAACATTCGGTGATGTGGGTCGGCAGAAAGCCGTTCATGTCGCCCGCCGAAGACATCTTCACCTCGGGATGATTGGCGACGATATGGTCGAACAGCGGCCGCCAATGGGCGTCGGCCCAGTCGCAGAGGGTGGTGCGATAGCGTTCGGGGTTCGACCCCGGAACGCGGACATAATTGGTGTCGAACAATTGCTCCATCGTCAGTTCGCCATTCGCGATCGCGCGTTCGGCCAGCGCGACGAATTTGTCGCGGACGTTCGCCGCCAGCTCGACCACCGCCGAATCGCTCGGGCTGACCCCTGCCGAAATCACCGCGTTGAACATGCGGTTCGACACATGCTCCATCGACAGGATCGACGTGCGCGTGCCTTCCAGCGTCGCGCGGTTGTCGCGCACCGATCCGACGACGCGGTCGACCGCCTCGCGGACCTTCGCACCATTGGCGTGAACCATCGCGCTCGATTGCGCGATGCGGTCGCTCTGATCGTCGAGCAACGCCACCAGATGCGTCGCATCGTGCAGCGCGTCGGTGATCGTTTCGAACTGCGCCTCGGCGCGGCTCGACTGTTCGACCCCGGCCTGGATTTCGGTGACCAGCCCGCCGGCCTCGGCCGCCAGGCTGCCGATGCTGCGGCGGATTTCATCGGTCGCGCCGCGGGTGTTCTGCGCCAGTTTTTTGACCTCCGCGGCGACGACCGCGAAAGTGCGCCCGGCATCGCCGGCACGCTCGGCCTCGATGGCCGCGTTGAGCGCCAGCATATTGGTGGTCTTGGCGATCTGCTCGATCGACTGGCTGACCTGCTGCACCTGTTCCATCACCGCGGCGAAATTGGTGACATGGGTGCCGAGCCGCGCGACGAGGTCGATGACCGACCGAAATTCGGTGACCGCGGCGTTGACGCGTTCGGCGCCGGTATCGAGCTGTTCGCAGGCGCGCGCCGACAGCAATTTCGCCTCGTCGGTCGAATCGGCGATCTGGCGCTGGTCGGCCTCCAGGCTGACGACAAATTCTTCGAGGCGCCCGAGCTCGTCGATCTGGCGGTCCATCTGGTCGGTCGACCGCTTGATGCGCCCCGCCGCCTCGCTACACCCAACGGCCAGTTCGCCGCAGTCGCTGGCGACCGACTGGTCGAGCACCGGTCCCGCCGGATTGATCGGATCATACTTCATGCGCGCACCCACCCAAAGAACATCGACGGGTCATGACGGATAATGGTTAACGGGGGGTCAATGGCTTGTTTGCCGGACCGCGTGGCGATTCAAAGTTCAGGAAAGTTCAGCCTTATGCGCGGCGCGATTTGGCACCCGTGCTGTGCTGGCGGCGTTGCTTTCGCCGCCAGCAGTCGACCGGCTTGTCCCTTGTATGAAAGCGCCAGATGAAGGGTGGCACCGCCAAAAAGTGTAGGAAAGAGAAATGTGGAGGCGATGTCGGCTTTGGGGTGGAAAGCGGATTCTCAGTCAGCGTGAAAATGGGCGTCGAACAAAAGTAAGCCCTTTATCCTTCGTCCATCCGGCCAAACAATTGAGCTTTTGGGCAGAAATGTTTCGGTCGACACTATAGACGTTGATCCAAGACTGCATCGTGTCGGCTACGACGCTTCCGTGTTCAAGTCCGCAGGTCTTCTCCGCGAGGCGCGAGATATTGACCTCTCGGACCGTCCGGCATCGGCCCACCAAAGCATTCTGAAAACCAAATCTTTGCTTTTTTGCCCATGCTTCTAGGCATTTGAGGTCTTTCGGCGATCGGGGCTCCGTATCGCCATGTAGCCCTATGATGTAATCACCCGGCGTCTTTATTGCTGATACGCAGACACGCTCGGAGGGAAGCCCACATGCCTTGCCAGCGTCCGTTGCGAGCTTAATCTCGGGGGGCTTTGATTCACAAGATGCAAGCCCAAGTGCACATCCTAGTGCCACGCCTAACCGGATATGTTTCCATGCCATCGGCATCGCTTATCATATTTTCGGACGGCTGCTATTGGTCGCAAACCCGCCATCGCGTCCAGACGCCAGCACGCACGACTTTCCGTTTACGTAAAGGGATTGCACCCCACGCGCCAACACGATAACCCTCGCCCATGTTTTTCGGCTTTCTCGACGAGCTGCGCGCCGCGGGCATTCCCGCCAGCCTGAAAGAGCATCTGATGCTGCTGGAGGCGCTCGACCGCGAGGTAATCGATCGCAGCCCCGAGCAATTCTATTATCTGTCGCGTGCGATCTACGTGAAGGACGAAGGCCTGCTCGACCGCTTCGACCAGGTGTTCAACAAGGTCTTCAAGGGTATCATCTCCGATTACGGCCAGAACCCGGTCGACGTCCCCGCCGACTGGCTGAAAGCCGTCGCCGAGAAATTCCTGACCCCTGAGGAAATGGCCGCGATCGAATCGCTCGGCGACTGGGACAAGATCATGGAGACGCTAAAAGAGCGGCTCGAGGAACAGCAAAAGCGCCATGAAGGCGGCAGCAAGTGGATCGGCACCGGTGGCACCTCGCCCTTCGGCAATTCGGGCTATAATCCCGAAGGCGTGCGGATCGGCGGCGAGAGCAAGCACAAACGCGCGCTGAAGGTCTGGGAAAAGCGCGAGTTCGCCAATCTCGACAACACCAAGGAACTCGGCACCCGCAACATCAAGATCGCGCTCCGCCGCCTGCGCAAATTTGCGCGCGAGGGCGCGGCCGACGAGCTCGACATTCCGGGCACGATCGACGGCACCGCGCGGCAGGGCTGGCTCGACATCAAGATGCGCCCCGAACGGCGCAACGCGGTCAAGCTGCTGCTGTTCCTCGACGTCGGCGGGTCGATGGACCCGTTCATCAAGCTCTGCGAAGAATTGTTCAGCGCCGCGACGACCGAGTTCAAGAATCTCGAATTCTTCTACTTCCACAATTGCCCGTATGAGGGCGTGTGGAAGGACAACAAGCGCCGCTGGTCCGAACGCCACCAGATGTGGGACATCCTCCACAAATATGGCCATGATTATAAAGTGATCTTCGTCGGCGACGCGTCGATGAGCGCCTATGAAATCACCCATCCGGGCGGCAGCGTCGAACATTTCAACGAGGAATCGGGCGCGGTGTGGCTCGGCCGGATCACCAAAGTCTATCCTGCCGCGGTGTGGCTGAACCCGGTGCCCGAGGCGCATTGGGGCTACACCCAGTCGGTCAAGCTGATCAAACAGCTGATGAACGACCGCATGTATCCGCTGAGCCTGTCGGGGCTGGACGATGCGATGCGCGAGCTGACGCGAAAGCATTGAGCGCGGCGGCCTGATTAGGCCGTGACGATGTCACGCCGATCCCCTAATCCCGTTCGTGTCGAGCGAAGTCGAGACACCCCGAGCGCGTGCGCGACCGATGGGTGTCTCGACTTCGCTCGACACGAACGGATTTCAGAAGTTCCGCTAGGCCCGCCATGATCGACCTCCCCCTCGTCACCATCCTGCTGCTCACCGGGTTCATCAACCTGATCGGGGCGCTTGCTTATGCGGCGCGGATCGCGGGGGTGCGGACGCGGCGGATCGCGATGTCGTTCGCGCTGTTCAACATCCTCGTGCTGTTTTCGCGCACCTCGAACAGCTTCCTCGGCCCCTTCCTCGCCAAACGGATCGAGACGCGGCTGCATGACGGCAGCGGCGCATCGCTGTTTATCGACATGCAACTGGTGCTCGCCGCGGCGAGCGTCGCGACGTTGATCGGTATCCTGCTCGTCCCCACCGGCCAGCGGATGTTCGCCGCCGCGATCGGCTGGTACCAGACCAACCGGTCGACGACGAAGCTGGCGGTGAAGGCGGTGAGCCCCAGCGGACTGCGCACGCTGCGCCGGTCGCTGACCTTCCCAAGCCTCGCGCACCTCAAGGGTTGGCGGATGCCGAAAGGGATCAGCTGGGGCGTGCTGATCGCCAATTGCCTGGCGCAATCGCTGCTCGCGGTCGGCGTCGTCGCATCGCTCTACGCCGGTTATCTGGCGCCCGAATTCCGCGTCACCGCATCGCAGCTGTCGGCGCTGATCAACGGCTTTGCGACGATCCTGCTGTTCGCCTTCATCGACCCGCAATTGTCGGTAATGACCGACGATGCGGTCGAGGGCAAAGTCGACGAGGCCGATTTCCGCCGCGCGATCACCTTCATCTCGCTGAGCCGCCTGGCCGGGACGATTCTCGCGCAGGCGCTGCTCTTGCCCGCCGCGATGCTGATCGCGTGGGTCGCCGTCTATGTCTGACCGCGAACGCGGTCACAGCCGCTTTCACGCCGTCCGCGCCCAGCTGGAGGCGATGGCGATCACCCCGGGGCCGCGCGGCTGGTTCCTCGAATTTCTGGTGTTCGGGTTCAAACAGGGTTGGGCGTGCCTGTTCGGCGCGCTGATGCTCGCGCTGCTGCTTGGCACGCATCTGTTCTGGCCCGCCGACGCACCGCTCCACCGCTATGACGCGATCACGATCGGCGCGGTGCTGATCCAGCTCGGCATGCTCGCCTTTCGACTGGAAACGCCGAAAGAGGCACTCGTCATCCTGATCTTTCACATCGTCGGCACGGTGATGGAGCTGTTCAAGACCGCGGCGGGGTCGTGGCAATATCCCGAGGCGAGCCTGCTCCACATCGGCGCGGTGCCGCTGTTCTCTGGCTTCATGTATGCCGCGGTCGGCAGCTATATCGCGCGCGTCTGGCGTATCTTCGACTTCCGCTACACGGGCTATCCGCCGGTATGGGCCAGCTATGCGCTCGCGGCGGCGATCTACGTCAATTTCTTCGCGCACCACTGGCTATACGATATCCGCTGGTTCCTGTTTGCGGCGACCGCGTTGCTGTTCTGGCGCTGTCAGGTGTGGTTCCGCCCCCTGCACGTCCACCGCCGCATGCCCTTGCTCGTCGGCTGGGGACTGGTCGCGCTGTTCATCTGGTTTGCGGAGAATATCGGGACGTTTGCGCGCGCATGGACCTATCCGAGCCAGGATGATGGCTGGCATATGGTCGGGCTGGAAAAGCTCGGCAGCTGGTATCTGCTGATGATCATTTCGTTCGTGCTGGTGAGTTTGGTGCAGCGGCCGAAGAGGCCCGACGCCTCCCCCTAGTCCGTTCGCCCTGAGCTTGTCGAAGGGCCGATCTTCCTTGCCACGTCGCCAAGAAAAGGACGGTGCTTCGACAAGCTCAGCACGAACGGGTTTTGAAGGGTCCGTTGCTGGTTACCCAAACGGCTGGTCAATCGACGGCGGCGGCTCGCTGAACCATTTCGGACCGCTGTCGGTCATGTAGAAACAATCCTCGAGCCTGATGCCGAATTCGCCCGGAATATAGATGCCCGGCTCGTTCGAAAAGCACATACCGGGCGCCAGCTTCGTCGTCTCGCCGCGCACCAGATTGACCGGCTCATGCCCGTCGAGACCGATGCCGTGGCCGGTGCGGTGCGGCGTTCCGGGCAGCTTGTAATCCGGTCCCCAGCCAAGGCCGGCATAATAAGCGCGCACCGCGTCATCGACCTTGCCCGCCGGGGTGCCGAGTTTCGCGGCGGCAAAGGCGACGTCCTGCCCCTTGCGCATCTGGTCCCACACCTGCCGCTGCCGCGGGGTTGCCTTGCCGTAAACAAACGTCCGCGAGATGTCGGATTGATAGCCATGAACGGTGGCGCCGCAGTCCATCAGCACGACCTCGCCATCCTTCACCGCCTGCGGCTTGCCCGACCCGTGCGGATAGGCGCTCGCCTCGCCGAGCAGGATCAGCTCGAACTCGCTGCGCCCGCCCAGCGCGGTCGTCGCCGCCGCCATGATCGCGCCAATCTCGGCGGGGGTCATCCCCGCCTCCACCCGCGGCGCGGTGTGGCGATAGGCGGCGATGGTGATGTCGGCGGCGATCTGCATCAGCGCGATTTCGGCGGGCGATTTGTGCATCCGGCACCCGCGCACGACCGGCGCGCCGTTGACGACGGTGGCGCCGGGCATCGCCTTTTCGAGGCCATCGACGGCGAAATAGCGCACCGTCTCCTCGACGCCGATGCGGCCCTTGGCCAGCCCGCGCTTGCCGAGCCAGCCGGCAACCGCGGCGAGCGGATTATCATCCTCGTTCCACGTCAGCACCTCGGCCGCAACGCCCAGGCTTTCACGCACCGAAGGTTCTTCAAAGAACGGCGTGACGACCGCGATCTCGCCCTCGCGCGTCAGCACCGCGGCGGTCAGCCGCTCGCTGCGCGACCAGCGCACCCCGGTGAAATAGATGAGGCTCGATCCCGGCTCGATCAGCAGCGCGCCGATGTCATTCGCGCGCATCAGCTCCTTCGCCTTGCCAATCCGCGCGACGCGCTCGGCCTTGCTGATCGGGACCGCCTTGGCGGCGAGATTGGGCAGAGCGGCCGTGTCTGCCGCTAGCAGCGGCAAAGGAAAGGTTGCCGCCAGCCCGCCGATCGCAGCCGTGCCCAAAAATTGCCGTCGTTGGATCATCTCGATACCCCTTTTTCCGTTCGCCCTGAGCTTGTCGAAGGGCCGTTCTTCCTTCGACGCGAAGAAAGGACAGTGCTTCGACAAGCTCAGCACGAACGGATTAGATGATGGCCTACTACCTCATCAATACAGCAACAAATCCGCAATCTCGTCGCGCCACGTCGCCTCGTCGGGCCGCGCGAGTGCATCAAGATCGCCCGCCGCGGCGCCCGCATCGTCGACCCACAGCCGCAGATCGGGGCCACCGTTGATCACGTCGATCGCCAGCACATCGTCGGTATATTCATATTTGAAATCGGTGCCGCGCCAGATCGGATAGTCGGGATAGAGCGAGCGGATCGCCTTGAACCCCAGCGCCTGCACCCGCCACGGCTGGAACGCGGCATCGTCGTACCACGGCCCTTCGGCATGGATATGGACGCCGCTACACAGCTGCCCCACATGTTTGTGAAAGGTCGGCTGGAACCAGATGTCGCGCAGCTTGCACCCCGCCAGCCAGTGCGGCGCGAGGCGGTGCATCTCGGCGATCACCGCCTTGGCGTCGATGTCGGGGGCGCCGAACAGCTCGAGCGTGCGCGTCGTGCCGCGGCCCTCGCTCAGGGTCGCTCCCTCGACCATCACGGTGCCGGCGTAAGCGCGCGCCATGTTGACGTTCGCGGCGTTCGGGCTGGGGTTGATCCACACGCGGCCCTCCGGCCAACCATAGCCCGGGCCAACCAGCGGGCTCCACCCCTCCATTGCGATCACGCGATATTCAACGTCGAGGGCGAAGTGGCGAATGAACCAATGCCCCATTTCGCCCATCGTCAGCCCGTGGCGCATGACCATCGGCGCCGCGCCGACAAAGCTTTCCCAGCCGGGACGGAGCAGCGTGCCCTCAACGGGTCGCCCCGCGGGGTTCGGGCGGTCGAGTACCCACACCGCCTTGCCATGCTGCGCCGCGGCCTCGAGCATGTAGAGCAGGGTCGTGACATAGGTATAGATGCGGCAACCGAGATCCTGAAGGTCGATCAGCACAACGTCGAAGGTGTGCATCGACTGGCCCGTGGGACGCCGCACTTCGCCATACAGGCTAAAACATGGGACACCATGAACCGGATCGGTGAAGTCGGGCGACTCCATCATATTGTCCTGCAAGTCGCCGCGCACCCCGTGCTGCGGCCCGAACACTGCGGTGACGTTCACCCCCGCCGCGACGAGCGCATCGAGGCTGTGAGTCAGGTCGGCGGTGACCGAGGCGGGATGCGCGAGCAGCGCGACGCGTTGCCCCGCCAGCGGGGCGCGCAGCGTGGGGTCGGCGAGCAGGCGATCGATACCGAATGTCATCGTCATGCCGCGCCCGGTGCCGCAAGCGTGAGCGCAAAGCAATCGGGATGATGGAAATCGGGTTTGCCCGGCGGGTGCGCGAGCGCCCAATAGCTTTTGGTGCCGTCGACCTCCTCGATCACCGCCGACAGCGCAAGTTTCGACCCTGTATCGGGGAAAATCCCCGGTTCGACGCGCAGCGCGTACTGCGCGTCGCTGCGTTCGGCGACCATGTCCCACGGTGCCAGCTCATCGGGACGGAGCAGCGAGCGATAATCGTCGAACTGGTAACAGGCCCAGCGGCCGTCGGGAGCATAGTTGAATTCGGTATAGTCGGGCTGCCCTTCTTCGGTCAGGAACGCCTCGAAACAAGTGCCTTGCCACAATCCATCGGTCGCGCTGTCGGCGATGACAAGCTGGCCGTCGCCCGGCGGCAGCACGATGTCGCCCACCGCACCCTCGACGACATAGCGCAGCGCAAAGCCGTCATCGAACGACAGCGTGACCTCGACCGCCACCGACCGGACGGTCCTGGCCGGGGTGTCGGGGTGGCAGATGAGGGAGTGCCGTCGGCAGTCCGTTTGGTCGGACACTCAGTCTTCCTCCGTTCGTCCTGAGCTTGTCGAAGGACTGTTCTTTCCTTTTGCCAAGCTGGAAATTCTATTCCAATCGCCGCGGATCAATGCCAGCTTTTTGGCCCGACTCCAGCCCTTAATCCGACGCTCGGCTTCCAACGCTTCGATGCGGGTCGAAAATTCCTGACTCCACACCAGAGTTACGGGCAGCTTATCCGCCGTAAAACCCGGAATGGTACCCGACGCATGCTGTGCGATGCGATACGAAAGATTGTCCGTATGCCCCGAAAACGCCCCTCCCCGGCAGTGCAGCATATAGGCCCAAAAGCTCATCGGCACGGTGTAAAGGGAAGAACGGCCCTTCGACAAGCTCAGGGCGAACGGCTTTTGGTAAAGGCGAACAGTGTTGGGTTTGCGCGGACGTCATGCTAAGCGCCCGCCCGCTATGACGAACCATCAATCCGACCTGCTGCGCATCCTCGATCAGCGAGGCTATATCCACCAGATGACCGACGCGGAAGGGCTCGATGCGCTCGCCGCCAAACAGGTCGTCCCCGGATATATCGGTTTCGACGCAACCGCGCCTAGCCTGCACGTCGGCAGCCTGGTCCAGATCATGATGCTGCGCCGCCTGCAACAGACGGGGCACAAGCCCATCGTACTGATGGGCGGCGGGACGACGCGGATCGGCGACCCCACCGGCCGCGACGAAAGCCGCAAGATGCTGTCGGATCAGACGATTGCCGACAATATCGCGTCGATCTTCAGCATCTTTCAGCAATTCCTGACCTTTGGCGACGGCCCGACCGACGCGGTGATGGTGAACAACCACGACTGGCTGGGGCAGCTAGGCTACATCGAACTGCTGCAGGAAGTCGGCACCCATTTCACGATCAACCGCATGATGACGTTCGATTCGGTCAAATTGCGGCTCGAACGCGAACAGCCGATGACCTTCCTCGAATTCAATTACATGATCCTCCAGGGCTATGATTTCCGCCATTTGTCGAAGGACATGGGGGTCCGGCTCCAGATGGGCGGATCGGACCAGTGGGGCAATATCGTCAACGGCATGGAGCTGGGCCGCCGGATGGACGGCGCCGACCTTTACGGGCTGACGACTCCGCTGCTCACCACCGCGGCGGGCGCAAAAATGGGCAAAACCGCGGCTGGCGCAGTGTGGCTTAATCGCGCTCAACTGTCCCATTTTGACTATTGGCAGTTCTGGCGCAATTGCGACGACCGCGACGTCAGCCGCTTCCTGAAGCTGTTCACCGACCTGCCGCTCGACGAGATCGCGCGGCTGGAAGCGCTGGGCGGCGCCGAGATCAACGAGGCGAAGAAGATTCTGGCGAACGAGGCTACCGCGCTGTGCCGCGGAATGGAAGCCGCGCAAACTGCCGCCGACACCGCCGCTCAAACCTTTGAAAAAGGACAGATTGGTGGCGACCTGCCGCAAGCGACGGCGCCCGCCGCAGGGATCAGCGTCGTCGATGCGCTGCGCGAGCTGGGCTTTGCGGCGTCGAACAAGGAGGCGCGGCGCAAGCTCGACGAGGGCGCGGTCAAGGTCGACGGCATCGTCATCCGCGATCCGCACCATCTGATCATGCCCGGCGACGCGCCCGTCCCGCTCAGCCTCGGGTCCAAAAAACATGGGCTGGTATCGCGGTAAAGCGCGGTAAAGCGTTTACGACTTCTTCAGCATTCGGGTGGATCGTCCATGGCCAAACCAACAAGGTCCACAAAAATGCGCAAGATCGATACCAGCAAGGCCCATTATGTCGGGCTCGACCAGCGAATTGCTCCGCGTAGCGACGTTTATTGCCGCCTGCCCTTCGTCATGCCCGACGGGCGACAGGAAATGTGCACCTGCGTCAACATCAGCGCCGACGGTATGCTGATGCGGTTCGAGCGCGGGCTCGAGATCGGCGACCTCGTCGTGTTCCGCATGCCGATCATCGGCCGCACCGCGGCCAAGGTCGTGTGGTCATTGGGCGGCAAGACCGGTGTCCAGTTCGACAAGTCGATCGCGGTCGAAGATTATCTGCCGATGATCCGCGCCATGGGCGCCCGGGCCGACGTCAACTAACCGCTTCTGAGCAGCGGCACCGCCGCATCGCGCTCGAACAGATAGAGGCAGTGCCGCACCGCATCGCCGCGCGCGCCGTCCATCCCGCCGTCGCGCTCGACAAACAGCCGCGCATCGTCGTGCGCCACCGGCAGCAACCGCACCAGCTGCTCGGCGCTCGCCAGGCCATAATCGGCGTCGCCCGACTGTTTGAGTCCGAGCAGTTCGCCGCCGCCGCGTAGTTCCAGATCCTTTTCGGCAATCACGAACCCGTCATTGGTCTCGCGCATCAGCGCCAGCCGCTCGCGCGCGGTTTCGGACAGGTTCTGCGAGCGCAGCAACAGGCACACCGATTTCGCCGCGCCGCGCCCGACGCGGCCACGCAGCTGGTGGAGCTGCGCCAGCCCGAAATTCTCGGCATGTTCGACAATCATCAGGCTGGCGGCGGGAACGTCGACCCCGACCTCGATCACCGTGGTCGCGACCAGCACCCCGATTTCGCCCGCCTGAAACCGCGCCATGACGTCATCCTTGTCGGGCCCCTTCATCCGGCCATGCACCAGCCCGACGCGGTCGGCGCCCAGCCGCTCGCGCAGCAGCGCGGCGCGCTCCTCGGCGGCGGCGAGTTCGCTCACCTCGCTCTCGGCAACCAGCGGACAGACCCAATAGGCCTGCGCCCCGGTCGCCAGATGGCGTTCGAGTCCGCCGACCACCTCGTCGACGCGGTCGACCGACACGACGCGCGTATCGACCGGCGTGCGCCCGGGCGGCATCTCGTCGATCCGCGACACGTCCATCTCGCCATGGTTGGCGAGTTGCAGGGTGCGCGGGATCGGGGTCGCGGTCATCACCAGCAGATGCGGCGGCCGCGCCGCCTTTTGGGTCAGCATCAGCCGCTGCGCGACGCCAAAGCGATGCTGTTCATCGACCACCACCAGCGCCAGATCGCGGTACGTCACGGCATCCTGAAAAATCGCATGGGTGCCGACGAGGATGTCGATGCTGCCGTCGGCGAGCCCCATCAGCGTCGATTCGCGCACGCGACCCTTGTCGCGCCCGGTCAGGATCGCGATGGTGACCGGCAGCCCCGCCAGCATCGCCTGTAGCGTCGCGAAATGCTGGCGCGCCAATATCTCAGTCGGGGCGAGCAGCGCCGCCTGTGTCCCCGCCTCGACCGCTGCCAACATCGCGCGCAGCGCCACCAGCGTCTTGCCCGACCCGACATCGCCCTGCAGCATCCGCAGCATCGGGGTGTCGCGGCCCATATCGGCGGCGATCTCGCGCCCCACGCGCTCCTGCGCGCCGGTCAGTCCGAACGGCAGCCGCAGCGTATCGATCAGCTGCCCATCGCCGACCACCGCGCGGCCCTTGCGCTTGCGCAGCCCCTCGCGGATCAGCATCAGCGCGACCTGGCTGGCAAAAATCTCGTCATAGGCCAGCCGGTCGTGCGCCGCCGCGTCCTGCGGGCTGGCGTGCGCGCGCGCCAGCGCCTCGCGCCAGGCGGGCCAGCCGCGGCTGGTCAGCAGCGGGCCGTCGATCCATTCGGCAAGCTCGGGGCGCCGTTCGAGCGCAATCTCGACCAGCTGCGACAGCCGCGCGTTGGTCAGCCCTTCGGTCAAGGGATAGACGGGTTCGTGGATCGCGATGCCTGCCGCGTCGCCGGGTTCGACGACCTGATCGGGATGGACGATCTGGCGCATCTCGCCATAGAGGTCGAGCCGCCCCGATACGCGGCGCGTCTCACCCAGCGGGAACAGCTTGCGCGCCAACCCCGAGGTGCGCCCGAAATAGACGAGCCGGACGTGGTCGCCCGCACTGTCGAACGCCTCGACCCCGAAAGGCGCGCGGGGCGAGCGGCCCGAGCGATAGTCCTGCGCGGTCAGGTCGACGATGATCGTCTGGCCCGCCTGCGCCTGATCGAGCCGATCGACCGGAAAGCGCGAGATCAGCCCGGTCGGCAAATGGAACAGCACATCGACAACGCGCTCCAGCCCCAGCCGCGTCAGCGGCTTGGCGAGCTGCGGCCCGACGCCTTTCAGGTCGGTGAGTGCGGCAAAGAGCGGATTGAGGATTTCGGGTCGCATGGATGATCGCTGTTTAGCGCGGGCTTTGCCAACTTGCACCTCCCCTCTCCCCTTGCGGGAGAGGGCGGCGAGACTTACGAGCTTGCTCGTTAGTCGCAGCGGGTGAGGGGTATGCGCTTGCAAAGCAAGCGCGCGCTCGCCATGCGAGCGCTCACCCTCATCCAACTTCGCCTAGCCGCAAATCGGCAAGGCTCCGTATCCTTCTCCCGTCCAGGGAGAAGGGAAAGAGAAACAGATGACCGACCGCCTCAAACGCCTGAAATTCCGCGCCTGGCACCGCGGCACGCGCGAGGCCGATTATATGATCGGCGGCTTTTTCGACCGCTATGCTGCGTCGTGGAGCGACGACGAGATCGCCTGGTACGAGATTGTCGTCGAGGAGGACGATGTCGACATCATGGCATGGGCGCTGGGCACCGGAGAGCCGCCCACGCACCTCGACCGCCCAGACATGATCGCCGCGATGCGCCGGCTGGACTATATCCCGCTGCCATGACGATGCCCGCCGCCGACATTTTTGCCGCGATCGGATCGGCAGCGGCGCCGCTGACGCTGGCGCGCGCTGCCGACGGTTTCCTGCCGCTGCTGCTCGCCGATCTGGCGCGTGCCAGCGACAAGCGGCTGGTCTATGTCGCGACCGATGACACGGCGATGCAGGCGATCGCCGATGCCGCGCCCTTCTTTGCCCCCGACCTGATCGTCCACCGCTTTCCGGCGTGGGACTGCCTGCCCTATGACCGCGCGGGGCCGTCGATGCGCGTCAGCGCCGACCGGCTGGCGACGCTGTCGGCGTTGCAACAGCCCGCGAAGCGCGGCGAGCTGATCCTGACCACCGTCGCCGCGGTCACCCAGCGCACGCTGACGCCGTTCCGCATCCGCCAGCTTGCGACGACCCTCGCCGCCGGGCAGCGGATCGACCGCGACGCGCTCGCCGAGCTGCTCGTCTCGAACGGTTTCAGCCGCGTCGATACGGTCGCCGATCAGGGCGAGTTCGCGGTGCGCGGCGGTATCCTCGACCTCTTCCCCGCGGGCGAAGAGACGGGGCTGCGGGTCGATTTTTTCGGCGACGAGATCGAAAGCATCCGCCGCTTCGACCCCGCCGACCAGCGCAGCCTTGGTCCCGCCAAGGCGCTGCAACTGCTCCCCGCTGCCGAAACCTTGCTCGATCAAGACACGATCAAGCGTTTCCGTTCGACCTATCGCGACCTGTTCGGGGCGCAGGCGACCGGCGATCCGCTGTATCAGGCGGTCAGCGACGGGCGGCGGCAGGCGGGCATGGACCATTGGCTGCCGCTGTTCGAGGAGCGGTTGGCGACGCTGTTCGACCATATCGATCCCGCGACCCCGGTGCTGCGCGGGCACCGCAGCGAAGCGACCGCCGAGACGCGCTTTGCCGCGATCGCCGATTATCATGCGAACCGCGTCGCGGCGGAGCAGGAGTCGACCGGCAGCTACCGCCCGCTAGCACCTGAAACGCTGTATCTGACCGAGGCCGAATGGGCGGGCGCCGCGCGCAGCCGCCCGGTCCATATCGTCACCCCGTTCGATGTCCCGCCGTCGTCGCAGGTCGTCGACCTCGAAACCTTCGCCGCCCGCGATTTCACCCCCGAACGCGCCGCCGACGCCAATGTCTATCAGAAGGTCGCCGATCATCTGAGCGACGAGCGCCGCAAGGGACGCCGGACCATCATCGCCAGCTATTCGGGCGGCGCGCGCGAGCGTTTGTCGGGTTTGCTCCGCGATCATGGCGTGACTTCGCTCGCACCGGCCGACAGCTGGCAGGACGCGCTGGGCGCATCTTCTCCCTTCCCGCTTGCGGGGGGGGTCGGGGGAGGGCCTGTTACGAAGCGCGCCGACGAAACAGGCCCTCCCCTAGCCCCTCCCGTAAGCGGGAGGGGAACAAGTGTCGCGATGGTCGTCCTCCCCCTCGACCATGGCTTCGCGTCCGACGCGATCAGCCTGCTCACCGAACAGGACATCCTCGGCGAACGGCTTGTCCGGCGGCAAAAGCGCCGCAAGAGCGCCGACGCGTTCCTGGCGGAACTCGCGACGCTCAGCGTCGGCGACCTGGTCGTCCATCTCGACCATGGCATCGGGCGTTACGAGGGGCTGACGTCGATCCCGGTTGGGAGCAGCCCGCACGACTGCGTCGCGCTGACCTATGCGGGCGGCGACAAGCTCTATGTCCCGGTCGAAAATCTCGACGTCCTCTCGCGCTATGGCGGCGAGAGCGAGGGCGTCGCGCTCGATCGGCTCGGCGGCGAAGCGTGGCAGCGCCGCAAGGCGCGGATGAAGGAGCGCATCCGCGAGATCGCGGGCGAACTGCTCGCGACCGCGGCGCAGCGCGCGCTGCGCTCGGGCGAATTGCTGGCGCAGGACGCCGCCTACCCCGCCTTTGCCGACCGCTTCCCCTATCAGGAAACCGACGATCAGGACCGCGCGATCGGCGATGTGCTCGCCGACATGGCGTCGGGCAAGCCGATGGACCGGCTGGTGTGCGGCGACGTCGGGTTCGGCAAGACCGAGGTTGCGCTCCGCGCCGCCTTTGTCGCCGCGATGGCGGGGGTGCAGGTCGCGCTGGTCTGCCCGACCACCTTGCTCGCGCGCCAGCATTTCACCAATTTCGTCGAGCGTTTCAAAGGCTTCCCGGTCAACATCGGCCGCCTGTCGCGGCTCGTCCCGGCGGGCGAAGCGCAGAAGACCCGCGACGGGCTGGCGAACGGCCAGATCGACATCGTCGTCGGCACCCATGCGGTGATCGCGAAATCGGTCGAGTTCAAAAACCTCGGCCTCGTCATCGTCGACGAGGAGCAGCGCTTCGGCGTCGTCCATAAGGAACGGCTGAAACAGCTCAAAGCCGACGTCCATGTCCTGACCCTGACCGCAACGCCGATCCCGCGCACGCTGCAAATGGCGATGTCGGGGCTGCGCGAGCTCAGCGTCATCCAGACCCCGCCGGTCGATCGCCTCGCGGTGCGCACTTATGTGGCGCCATGGGACGCCGTGGTGCTGCGCGAAGCCTTGCTGCGCGAGCATGACCGCGGCGGCCAAAGCTTTTTCGTCGTCCCGCGGATCAAGGATCTGCCCGACATCGAGGAATTTTTGCGCAACCGCGTCCCCGAAATCAAATATGTCGTCGCGCATGGCCAGATGACCCCGACCGAGGTCGAGGACCGGATGAGCGCCTTTTACGACCGCAAATATGATGTGTTGCTGTCGACCACGATCGTCGAATCGGGCCTCGACATTCCGAGCGCCAACACGCTGATCATCCACCGCGCCGACCGCTTCGGCCTAGCCCAGCTGTACCAGCTGCGCGGACGGGTCGGCCGCGCAAAGACGCGTGCCTACGCCTATCTGACGACGCCCGAGCATGGCGCGATCACCGACACCGCCGAGAAGCGGCTCAAGCTGCTCGGCGATCTCGATACATTGGGCGCGGGGTTCCAGCTCGCGAGCCACGATCTCGACATTCGCGGCGCCGGCAACCTCGTCGGCGACGAACAGTCGGGGCATATCCGCGAGGTCGGCTTCGAACTGTATCAGTCGATGCTCGAAGAGGCGATCCTGATGGCCAAGGCCGAAGGCGCCGGCAAACTGCCGCCGCGCGAAGCCTTGTCACCGACGATCACCGTCGATGCACCGATCCTGATCCCCGAGGATTATGTCCCCGACCTGCCGCTGCGCATGGCGCTCTATCGCCGCCTCAACGACGCTGCCGACCGGCCGGCCCTCGACGCCTTTGCCGCCGAGATGATCGACCGTTTCGGCCCGCTGCCGCCCGAAACCGCGAATCTGGTCCAGCTGATGGAGATCAAGGCGAATGCAAAGCTGGCGGGCATCGCCAAGCTAGATGTCGGCACCAAAGGCGCGCTGGTGTCGTTCCACAGCGACCAGTTCGCCAACGTCCCCGGGCTGATCGCCTATGTCGAACGACTGAAGGGCCGCGCGCGCATCCGCCCCGACAACAAGCTGTCGGTCAGCGGCGACTGGGTGAGCACCGGGGCGCGGCTCAATGGCGCGCTGCAATTGTCAAAGGGTTTGGCGAAGCTGGCGAAGCAGGTGGTCTAGCCTCCTTCGATCCACCTTTCGTCCGTTCGTGCTGAGCTTGTCGAAGCACCGTCCTTCTTCTTGCCGAGACCGCGGGCGAAAGAAAAAGCGGCCCTTCGACAAGCTCAGGGCGAACGGGATTTAGGTATTCAATAGATCCAGCAACTGCTCCGCCGGCACCGGACCCGACTTCAAAAACCCCTGCCAGGTCGCCACCCCCAGCTCGGACAGGCGCGCCAGCTGGCGTTCATTCTCGATCCCCTCGGCCACGACCAGCAGCCCCAGCGCGCGCGCCAAATCGACGATCGCGCGCACGACGATACGGTCGCGGTCGCTGCCGTCGATGGTACGGGTGAAGCCGCTGTCGATCTTGAGATAATCGATCGGGAGCCGCGCCAGCAGCGACAGGCTGGAATAGCCGGTCCCGAAATCGTCGATCGCGATGGCGCAGCCCAGCGCACGGATCTGCGCCAGCTGCTCGGCGGCGCTCGCCGGATCGCTGAGCATCGCCTGTTCGGTCAGTTCGAGGGTCAGCCGGTCGGGATCGACCTTCGCCGCTTTCGCCATCGCAGCAAACCGCCCCGCAAACTCGGGGTCGCCCAGATCGGCAGCGGTAATGTTGAGCGACACGCGCAGCTTCGCCAGCGCCCGCGGCCACCCGGCCATTTCGGCGAGCGCCACACGGTGGGCATGTTCGGTCAGCTCGCATTCGAGCCGCGCCGCGCGCGCCGCGGTGACCAGCGGCCCGGCGCCGAGCAGGCCCAATTCAGGATGCTGCCAGCGCAGCAGCGCCTCGACCCCGACCATTTCGCCGGTGCCGACGTCATATTGCGGCTGGTAATGGATCAGCACCTCGTCGCCCGACAGCGCGGCATGCACCATCACCCCGTCGCGCGCCGACGCCGGACGCGACAGCTGGTCGCCCGCATTGCGCAATTGCTCGGCCACCGATTCGTCACGGGTGATCAGCGCCGCGGCGATACGGATCGACAGCCGCCCGTTCGGATCGCCGACGATCGGCTCGGCCAAAGCAACGTGCAGCGCGCGTTCCTGCGCGCGCAACGCCCCCAGCGACATCGGGCTCGACGGCACGATCAGGAAGCGTGGCCCGTCGAGCCGGTCAACGCACGCCCCCTGTCCGAATTCGTCGCTGGCGAAATTTTCCAGCCGCCGCCCGATTTCGTCGAGCACCGCGTCGCCGGTCGCGGTTCCGGCACTGCTGTTGATCCGCGCCATTTGATCGATCTGGACCAAAATGACCCCGGCATCGGCGTCGTGGCGCGTATGGAGGGCTTCGAGTTTGCGGACACACGCCGACAGGGTTTCGGATAAGCGATTCATGGCGTCCCCCTAGCAGGCTTTGCTTGCCAAGTTCCTGCCTTTTGCATCACAAGGGCGGCGTGGCTGCCACATTTTCCCAACCTGCCGCCTCGACGGCGCCTTTGATCGACGGTCATGGCCGCCAGATCAGTTACTTACGCCTGTCGGTGACCGATCGCTGCGACCTGCGCTGCCGGTATTGCATGGCCGAAGACATGGTCTTCCTCCCCAAATCGGCGGTGCTGAGCATCGAAGAAATGGGTGACCTCGCCGCGCGATTCGTCGCGCGCGGGATTCGCCGTATCCGCCTCACCGGCGGCGAGCCGCTGGTGCGGCGCGGCATCGATACGCTGGCGATGCGGCTGGGCGCGATGATCGGGCATGGCCTCGACGAACTGACCCTGACCACCAACGGCATGCGCCTCGCCGAATATGCCCCAATGCTGGCGGCAGCGGGGGTGCGGCGCATCAATGTCAGCCTCGACACGCTCGATCCCGCCGCTTTCCGCCACATCACCCGGGTCGGCGACGTCGACGTCGCGCTCGCCGGGATCGCCGCCGCGCGTGCGGTCGGGATTGCGGTCAAGATCAACATGGTCGCGCTCGCGGGGCTCAACGAAGACCAGCTGCTGCCGATGCTCGACTATTGCGCCGCATCCGGCTGCGACCTCACGCTGATCGAAACGATGCCACTCGGCGAGGTCGAGGCCGACCGCAGCGACCATTATATCCCGCTCCACCATTTCATCGCGCCGCTGCGCGACGTCAGCGCGCTGTACCCGGTCGACAAGCGCACCGGCGGCCCGGCGCGTTATTTCGCGATCGAGGACAGCCCGGTGACGCTCGGCCTGATCACCCCGCTGTCGGACAATTTCTGCGCGACGTGCAACCGCATCCGCCTGACCGTCGAGGGCCGCGTCTATATGTGCTTGGGGCAAGACGACCATGTCGACCTGCGCGCGGCGTTGCGCGACGGCGGCGATGTCGATGGCTTGATTGATCGGGCATTGGCTGGCAAACCCCGCGCGCATGACTTTCATATCGAACGAAAGTCCACACCGGCGGTCGCGCGTCATATGAGTGCAACGGGCGGCTGACCGGCCGCCCGCGAGGGGAACCGGACCAATATGCATCGCAAGATCGCGCTTGTCGCATCGAACGCGCCCGCCGCCATGGAAGCCGAGGCCGAACTACGCCCGCTCTATGACTTCGTCGACCTGAACGAAGCCGATCTGCTGATCGCGCTCGGCGGCGACGGGTTCCTGCTCCACATGCTGCACCAGCTGCTCGACCAGCGCCGCAGCATGCCGGTGTTCGGGATGAACCGCGGCACCATAGGCTTTCTGATGAACGAGTTTCGCATCGAAGGGCTGATCGACCGGCTGGCGGCAGCGCGGCCCTTTTTGATCCATCCGCTGAGCGGCGACATCACGACGATCAGCGGTGAGCGCCATATCCTGCCCGCGATCAACGAAATTTCGCTGCTCCGCGAAACGCGCCAGGCGGCAAAGCTGGAAGTGATCATCAACGAAAAAACGATGCTAGAGGAGCTTGCCTGCGACGGCGTCCTCGTGTCGACCCCCGCCGGCTCGACCGCGTACAACCTCAGCGCCAATGGCCCGATCCTGCCGCTCGAATCGGAAATGCTGGCGCTGACCCCGATCAGCCCGTTCCGCCCGCGCCGTTGGCGCGGCGCGCTGGTCCCCGAATCGACGAGCATCCGCTTCAACGTCCGCGAGGCAGCGAAACGCCCGGTCAGCGCGGTCGCCGACCAGCGCGAAATCCGCGATGTAAAAACCGTGCTGGTCACCACCGACCGCAGCCGGCCGCTGACTTTGCTGTTCGATCCCGACCAGGGACTCGACGAACGCATCGCGATGGAACAATTTATCGTTTGAGGCCTTGCAAAATGGCGCAAGCGACGGCAAAGGGGCCGCCTTGTCCGCTTCGGCGGCGTGTTCCTCGGTAGCTCAGCGGTAGAGCAATCGACTGTTAATCGATCGGTCGTAGGTTCGAATCCTACCCGGGGAGCCAATTCACTGTTTCAGCTAGTTCCATAGAAGCCCAAAACGCTTGCGTTTCTGCGGCTTTGGCTGGAGATAATGTTTCAGGTTGTTTCAACCTGTTTCATCAAATCCCCCCACAAGTGGGGGCACCGGCGGGGGCATCGAACGGGGCATGCAAATTTGCTGACCGACTTGGCTTGCAAGCGTGCAGTCCCGCGGGATCGCGACTGGAAGCTCGCGGACGGCGGCAGCCTGTATCTGCTGATCAAAACGTCGGGCACAAAGTCCTGGCGCTGGAAATATCGCTTCGGCCAGAAAGAAAAGCAGCTGACGCTCGGCCTCTATCCGGCAGTGTCGGTGACGCAGGCGCGCCGCGCGCGCGACACGGCGCGGCAGCAGCTGCGCGAGGGCATCGACCCAGGGGTGGTGCGCCAGCAAGCCAAGGCGCGCGCCAGCACGGCCGCGCTGGACAGCTTCGAGGCGATCGCGCGCGCCTGGCACGTCGGCAAAGCATCGACGCTGACCGGTCGCTACGCGGGACAGGTGATGGATCGCCTCGAGGCGGACGTCTTCCCAAGGTTCGGGCGCTTGCCGATCGGCGAGGTGACGCCGCCGATCGTGCTGGCGGCGATTCGCAAGATCGAGGAACGCGGCGCTTTGGAAATGGCGCACCGCGTCCGCATGCATGTTTCGGACATCTTCGTCTGGGCGATCGCGTCGGGGCTGGCGGAGAACGACCCGGCGGCGATCATCCGCAAGGCGCTGGTCCCGACCAACGGCAAACTGCGCCCGGCGTTGACCCGGATCAAAGACGCGCGCGCGCTGCTCGACGCGATCATGGCGTCGACGACAACGTGGCGATCGACGCGGATTGCTTCACAGCTGCTCGCGCTGACGGCCGCGAGGCCGGGAGTGGTGCGGCTCGCCGAGCGGCACGAGTTCGAAGATCTCGACGGCCCCAAGCCGATATGGCGCATCCCGGCCAGCAAGATGAAGCTTACCCGCGAGCGCAAGGAGGATTTGACCTTCGAGTTCGTCATTCCGTTGTCGCGGCAGGCAGTCGCGATCGTGAAAGCCGCGATGAATACGAACGCCGGCGGAAATTGGCTGTTCCCCGGCGCGCAGGGGTGGAAGAAACCGATCAGCGATTCGACGCTCAGCAAGCAGTATCGCGACTTGGGCTATACCGGGCGCCACGTCCCGCACGGCTGGCGCGCCACCTTTTCAACCATCATGAACGAGATCGCCGGCGAGCAAGGCCGCAAAGACGATCGCGAAGTCATCGACCTGATGCTCGCCCATATCAAGGAAGGGGTCGAAGCGGCGTACAATCGCGCGCTGTACATGCCGCGCCGGCGCGAGCTGGCGCAGGCGTGGGCCGATATGCTGATGCCACCCGAATAGCGGCGCGCGCCGCGGGCGGTACCGCATGAACGCCCCGACCCGCAGCCTGGGCGAAATCCTCGGCAATCTTCCTGCCGCAAAGGGCCGCCGCACTGGTCAGCCGGTATGGCGCAACAGCTATTATAAAGGCCAGATCGAGGATCGCATCTGGCGGCCCTTCATGGGCGGCAACGTCCGCGGTGCGAAGCGCCGGATCGGAGCGATCCTGAAGGCGGCGCGCGAGCTCGAGCAGCGAACCCGACGCGAGCGCCAACGCGATCACTCCGGTATCCGCAACGGCATGATCGGCCATATCGGCCTCGCCGTGCTCGAGGTGATGTACAATCGCTATCTCGATTTCCGCACCGGCCGCCTCGATCCTGCCGTCGCGACGATCGCCGAAGCGGTCGGCCATAGCTACGCCGCGGTGCATGCTGCACTCCGCCGACTGCGCCAGGCCGGCTTCCTGCACTGGGTGCGACGAAGCGAGCCCATCGAGGACGCCGATGGCGCCGGTCCCCAGGTGAAACAGATCTCGAACGCCTATGCGCTGCTACTGCCCAAGCCGCTCGAGCGCATGGTGGCGCAGCTGCTGGGTGGTGCGCCCGCTCCCGACGACGCCGACTGGGCCCGCCAGCAGCACGCCCAGGACTGGAAAGCCATGCTGGACAGCCTCAGCGCCTCGGAGTTTCACGCGGCGACGTGGAATGGCGACGAGCTGGCAGGGGAAACCCTCGCCCGGATCGCGGCCCTGGTGGACCAGAGGCGCGAATCGTCGAGCGACGTTGAAACCCGGGGGATATAGATCATATCCCATGAAAGGAGTGCCTTCGGCACGCGCCTTATTGATCGGCCCCACCCCTAAGCGAAAAACCTTCCTCCAGCGTTACCGCCGGCCGCACCGTCGTGCGCGCCGGCTACGCCGTCGCGGGGCTCGGCAGGGGCCGAGAGCAAGGTCTGTGCCAGTCTGCGGTGCTGCTCCGGCGGGCACAGGCGGCGCGCCTTGTCCGCAGAATGCGGTAAGTTTCGGACAATCGGCAGCCTGACACGGCAGCATCTCATTTCGCTCGATCGGTGAGAGCCTATCCCCTTTGATTGTCACTCAAGATAATGTACCAAGATCGCGCTAGGTAGGCCGGGGTGCTTCGTCATCCAGTCTGCTCGGGACGGCCGCTGCGACCCGGCCGTCCCGCCAACATCATCCCGCGAGCAGTTCGCCCCATCGGTTCATGAGCTCACGCCGACGCTGCAGCCGCTCCGCCCGATTATACGCCGCCTCGACCTTGTCCTTCGCGCTGTGCGCCAGCGCCGCGTCGATCGCGGCCGACCAGGCCTCGCCCAGCTCTTCGTTCAAGATCGTCGAGAAGCTGGCGCGCCAGCCGTGCGGAACGTGACGGCCCGCGGCCCCGGCGCGGACATAGAGATCGCGCAGCGTCGCCGCGCCAATCGGCCGCGCGCGATCGCGACCGGGAAAAACAAGCCCCGAAAAAGTGCCTCTGGATCCTGACCCCCTTTTTTTCGCCGCGCGCAGGACGGCGACCGCGGCCGGGGACAGCGGCACGAGGTGTGCGAATCGGGCCTCGGCCTTCTTCGCGCGCGACAGCTTCATGCGCTCCGGCGGTACCCGCCAGATCGGCGCGTCGCCATCGAGGTCGGAGATCTCCTCCCACCGCATGCCGCGCACCGCGTCCAGGCGCACCGCGGTCAACGCGAGTAGCTGCGACGCGCCGAGCACTGCGGCCGACGGCGTCAGCGCCGCGACGTCGGCCAGCAGCTGGCGACAATCGTCGATCGATACGAACGCCGGGTGCGGATCGGTCAGCTTGCCGCCCTTCATCGCGCGCCCAAGTTTGTCCGCCGGATCGGTGTCGACATGGCCTTCGGCGATCGCGAAGCCAAAGATCGCGGAGAGCCGCTGGCGCAGACGACCGGCGCTCTCGAGGCAACCGCGATCTTCGACCGCGCGCACCAGGCCGAGCAGCTCGTGCGGCTCGATCGACCCGATCGTGCGTTCGCCGATCGCGGGAAAGACGTCGCGCACCAGGCACTCGATCACATCGGCCGCGTGCGTTGCCGACCAGCGCGGGATCTGATGCTGGTGCCAGGCGCGCGCGATCGCGTCGAACCGATCACCCTCATCGCGCTTCAGCGCGGGATCAACACCGGCGGCGAGCTGGCCCCGCGCCACCTCGCGCGCGCCGCGCGCCGCGGGAAGTTGCATGTCGGGAAACCTGCCCAGGACGAGCAGCTTCTCGCGGCCGCGCCAGCGATATTTGAGCCGCCAGCTTTTGCAGCCCGCCGGCGTCACGAACAGGAACATCCCGCCGCCGTCGGTCAATTTATAGGCGCGCGCCTGCGGCGCCGCGGCTTTCACCGCGCCGATCGTCAACATCCTCATATCTCCAGAAATGGCGCAAATCAGCCGATCGGCCGGCGCGAGTGTCGCGGATAATCCCTCCGCGATGGTCAGTCAGGAAAAGTGCGCATTTCTGCGGAGAACGAACGGTAGCCGGCGAGGTGATACCCCCACCGATACCCCCAAAATAGACGCGGCTTTGGCGTCGATAGATCCGCGGCTTCTATATCCCTGGCGCGGCGGGCGATGACTCAGATTGAGTCAGATCAGCAGGTGGAGGTCGCCGCCTCGAGCGACGCCTTATGGTTCATCCGGCGCAGCCCCTGCGCGGCGATCGTCTCGGCCTTCTGCTTCAACGACAGCGCTTCCCACGCGGCAGCATCGATGCGATCGCGCAGCGACGTCGCGTCGGCCGGCCTATCGCTCGCACATTTCTGAATGACCGGCACCGATACGGTCTGAATCCTGTCGCGCACGATCGCGCGATCGGCGCAGCCGGACAGCATCAGGGCGGCAATGATGACCACGCGCATTAGAAGCCCTCGCGATAAAGTTGGTTCAACGCTTCGTCCGTCTCGCGGATCTGCGCCCAGCAGTCGGCGCGATCGCCCGGCTCGAGCGCATCATCCTCGAGCTGCGCGATCAGCGCGTCGCGCTTCCGGTTGAGCTTGGCGACCTTCGCGGCCAGCGCTTCATTCTCCGCGCGCAGGCGGGTCGATTCGGCGCCGAGCTGGTCAATGCGCTCGGACTGGGTGTCGAGCGCGGTCTGTGCTTCTGTCAGCGAGGCGTCGAGCAGATCGATCTGTCTCGGCACGTCGCGCCAGATCAGCTTCGGATTGCCGGTGGCGTCGCGCACCGCGACCAGGACCGCGCCGGCTTCATCGCTCAGGTCACCGAACTTGTCTTTCCAGACGCCCCATTTGTACCAGCAGAGCGCGGCGAACAGCGCCAGCGCCAGGATGATCCCGCCGCGGATCCCGATCGCGCGAAGAACGTCGAATGGCATCGTCAAAGCCCCTTCAGGCAGATTGCCCGCTCGCGATCGCGCCGCGCGACCAGGCCGCGCAGCACGCGGCCGCCCGCCTTGTTCCAGGGCAGGAACCAATCGCACGCCTGGCGGAACTTGCCCGCGTCGAACAGCCGGTCGGCGGTCGAATTGCACCAGCGCGGCCAGCCGATGTTATAGGTGAGCAGCACCGCGGCGATTCTCTGGTTCTCGGTACCAGGCGCGAAGATCGCGGGCGTGCACCGCTTTACCTGGACAGCATACTCGACCAGCGCCGCTTCGAGCATATCGACGCACTGCGCCTCGGTGAACGCCATCCCGAGCTTGATCTTCTGCCGATCGGTCAGCCCGTCGCAGGCCGTTGGCACGCCAACGGCATCGAGATAGACGCGCAGATATTGCTTGCCCGATACATGGCGTACCGTGGCGGTACCGTCCGGCGCAAGCTGGACGTTGACCTTGCGGCCGCTTTCTTCCGCCGGCGTAAGGGTCAGTAGCGCGATGGCCGCGAGCGGGCCGACAACGGCCGCGAGCGTGAGCTTGCCCGCGCGCGGCGCCGGCTTATTCGGCGTCGTCATCGGCCGCCCGCTCCTTGAAAAATTTTCGCACGAGCAGCGCGATCTGCAGCACGGTGAACAGCAGCGTCGCGATCAGCACCCAATCCTGAAGCGAGACGCCGGCGACGACCAGGCCACTGACCATCAGCGACGGTGACGCCTTGCCTGCGGCCGCGGCGATCTCGCCGCCGTGCGTTTCGAGCGCGGACATTATTTGGCCGTCGCGTCCAGCGCGATCGCGACGCCGAGCTCGGCGAGTTCGGCGGATCCGATCTGGTCGACCGGGCGGCGCGGCTTGCCTTTTCCGTTGCGATAGGCATCATAGGCTTTCTGCGACGGCGGCTTCAGCGCCGCCGCGCTCTTGGGAGCTGACATTGTCTTTCTCCTGGTTGAATGGTCAGTGCGCCGGCGTCACCGACCGGGTACGAAGAAGCGAGCCGCAAAGCGCCGCCACGAGGATGAACGGGATCAACACCCCCTTCACATAGAACAGGATCAGGAAGAGGCCGGCGCCACCGATCGCGCGCAACATCGCGCTCACAGTCCGGCTTCCAGGGCCGCCAGGCGCGCCTCCTGACCGGCAATCATGAAAAACGCCAACTGCCCTTCGCGGATGTTGAAACGCTCGCCGGCTTCGCGCGCCGGTCGCGCGGCGACGATCAGGTTGCCTTCTTCGTCGCGGACTTCCTCGACGGCGGGCTGCGCGTCCCACCGGTCCCAGCCCAACAGCCCGTAGCAGCAGTCAGGGTCCACCGTCTCTTGAAGCGGATCGATCAGCCCTTCATCCGCCATGATCGCCCAGATTTCCTGCGCGATCGGCCCGCAATGGTGCCGCGCTGCGTCTCCCTTCAGCTCGACCTCGCGCAGATACTGGAAAATGCCGATGATGCCCGCGATCCGCTTTGCGGCCCGCACTTCTCCCGCGGTCAGCGGCCGCCGCGGAGTTTTCTCCCGACCGTCGCAAGTATTGATCGCTCCCACCTGGAAAAAGGCGGTGTCGCCGCGGCGACTTGGTCCGCCCAGATCCTGGGTGCCATCCCCGCCGAACAGGATGTTGCCCGACGTGTCGACCGTAAGCCTCGTCGCCGCGGCGTTGTTGTCCCACAGTTCCCAGATGCCGGTCGCGCTGACCCCCATGCTCCATTTGCGGCCAGCGACCGTCCCGTTCAGGCTAATGCACGGGTAAAGTCCGTTGACCTGCGCCTGCCCCAGATAACCCGCAGTATTCGAAGGCGCCGTCGCGCCGCCGAATGAGGCATCGGCAGCGACGATCAACCGCCCCGTGGCCGGGTCGAGGATCGGAAACGGGGCGAGCGCCGTCGCGGTGCCGTGAACGTAAAGCGCGTAGGATCCGCTGGCTGCGACAAAGAAGAACTGGCCCGCCGAGGTCGCCGCATTCCCGGTCGCATAATCGGGATAGATTGGCCGGCTGGCGGCAGCGGTGACGCCGGAATAGAATTGCGCCAGCGCGGCCGACGCCGCGGCGGCGTCGGCCATCGCCTTCGCATACACATTGTCCGGCGGCAGCACGACTTCGATGATCGACCCCGCGACGGCAAGACTTTCACTCACTGGCTAACCCCTGCAATGCGGACGAACTCGCCGCCGAAAATCATCCGCTTCACGCCGCCGACCGGCGTCATGTCGCAGTCCCAATAGAATTCGCTGTTGCGGCCGAGCTCCGCCGCCGCGGGCAGGCTCTCGATCGCCGTCTCGATTGAGCTCACGGTCAGCCATGTGTCGCCCGCGATGAGCACTGGTATGCAGGTCAGCGTCAGCAGCGCAGAGCCCCCCGCGTCGGGCAGCGTTCGCACCTGCGCGGCAAAGGTGGCGCCCGACAGATCGACCCCGCGAAAGATCGCGGTCTTGCTGAGCGGCGCGAAATTGCGCGTGGCGATCGGCCAGTAAATTGCGCCCGCCGCGCGGACCCACGCGGCGTAATTGCTGCTGACAGCCATCCTGGTTCCTTCAGATATTTAGGGGATCGGCGCGTCGTTGCCGCCGCCGCCCCAGCCCGGGGGCGACCCGCCGCCGCCGCCGGTATCGGCGCCGCCGACCGCCGCGGTGCGAATGTAACCGACATAATGGCGGTCGGGATTGGCATCGCTCGCCGCCGCGGTCGCGGCGCTGGTCGTGACCTGGAACGTCACCGCGCCGCCTGCCCGATCGGGATCGTCATAGAAGATGAAGTGATCGGCGTCGTTGGTTCGCCCGCTGAACGCTGGCGCAGCCCCCGTCACGGCGACTGTGCGGTCGGGATAAACGCGATTGTGCGACAGGACGGAAATCGACGCGCTGCCGCCATCATCCTGCGACGACAGCGTCGCACCGGCGACCCCGGAAATATAGCTCGTCTGGATCATCGCCAGCCCGTACCCAGCCGGATCGATATTCTGCGCATAGACCGCGGCCCGCTCGTCAAGCGTCGGCAAGGTCGGCCCGTCGATCACCGCGCCCGCCGTGCCCAGGATCGCGGCATGCTTCGCGGTCGTTTCGCTGATCAGCTCGATCGTCGGGCAATTGGTCAACGGATCAACCCCGCGCTTGGTCACGATCGCCAGCCGGTTGGTCGGCCACAGCTCGCAATCGGCCGCGATGGTCAGCGCGTCGCCAGGGCGATAGCGCGCCAGCCGCGGCTTGCACGGAATGACGAACGGCCCGCTCTCGCGGCGACCGTAAAGGTCATAAAGCAGCAGCTCGCTGGCCTGGTCGGCATTCAGCACCAGGTCGAACTGGCGTTCTTCGCGCTTCACCTCGCCGTCGGCGGTGACGAACGCGCTGACCGATACCGCGTCAATCTGCGGATAGCCCCATTGATGCGCTTCGCTGCGATAGCGCGCGACCATGGCGTTGACCCGGCTCGCCCACGGCTGGACGATCTGGACCGAACGGCCCGGGCCATTGAGGTCGTCGCGAGTGATCGTGTCGAGCGCGACGCGCGGCGCCTGATAATGCCAGCGCAGCATGCCGCCGGTCAGCATCGGCACGCAGGCGCCCGCTTCGCAGATCCGCTTCAGATTATCCCATTTGTTCCCGGGCTCGTAGATCGTCCCGCCCAGCGTCCAGCCGTTGGCGTCGCAAACATTGGCCCAGGCGGCGGCGCCGGCCAGGTCGATGCCGGCATCGCCCAGGTTCACCCCGAATATCCGGACCCCGTTCTGATACCGGCCATAGGCATAGGTCAGCGCGTGCAGCGCCGGATTGGTCGAATAGGCCCAGGTCGCTTCGTTATCGATGCGATGCGATCCCGACCCCCCGGGCCGGGTGCTGTCGAGGCGCGGGTCATAGACGCGCACGCCCAGCCAGATCGCGCCCTTCTGCGGCACGCCCTGGGCAAAGATCTTGCCCTTCTTGTCGAACTTGAACGACCAGCCGATCGCGGCAAAGCCCGACAGCTTGTACGCGCTGCCCCACCCCGGCGCGCCCGACCATTGCGGCGCCAGCGCTGCGCCTTCGGGCGACTGCCCCAGCTGCGTCGATCGGTAAAGGAAGCCCGCATAATATCCGAGCGCGGCGGCGCCGCTGAACGACACCGTTTCGAACTCGAGCTGCGCCGCCTCCAGCCCCTGCACCGGCCCCGCGCACGAATAGATCACCGGGGTAAAGCGATAGGGATTGGCGACCTTGTCGGTCGTCGGGCCATAGCCGGTGTCCCACACCTGGACACCGCCCGAATAGGACCGCCCAATCAGGTACGGCAGCGGGTTGTTCGCGCCGATGATGCTTTCGTTGATCTGCCCCTTGGCCGGCGGCGACTTCGCGGTGACCGCCGCCAGCGTGTTTGCTACCCCGGCGACTGTCGCCGCGATCGGCGTCCACGGTCCAGGAATGAACATGCCGACCGTGGCAACGATCCCGGCAACCTTGCCGATGACCCGAAACGCCTTGCTCACAACCGCCAAGCCCCGGACACGGCGCCCAATGCGTGCTTCACCGGCACGATCCGCGACGGATCGGCGGCGTGCCAGCCCATCAGATTGCCGGCGCCGTCGGCGATGAACAGCGCCGGAAAGCCCTGCCCGTCGTCATCCTCGCCCGGTACCGCGCAAATATCGCCGAGCAGCATCGACAAGGCCCCGATGCGCGGGAACAGGCTGTCGAGCAAATCCTCGACCCGCTCATGGCCCTGGCGCCGCAACGCTCGGCGCGCGCCCAGCGCCGATCGGATCGACCCCAGCCGCGGCACCCGGTGCCCCATCGCCACCGCCTGCGCGCGCGCCAGGTGGATGCAACTGGCGCCGTCCCAGGCAAAGGCACGCGCGCGGTACCGCGCCAGCACCGTTTCGGTGCGGGCGGCCCGCTCGGCCAGCGATAGCACGGTCATTGCAGCGGCGCGTCGTTCTGGATGCCGCGGCCGCCACCGCCACCCCCGCCACCGCCGTTGCCACCATTGCCGCGATAGACCGTGCCCGACGGCGCGCCCTCGACGCCCCAGGCGACCTGGCCCGGGGTGTCGGTGCAATTATCGAAACCGCGCTCGCCTGGCCAGACGCTCTGGTGCCACGAGGCCGAACAGACATTGCCCTCGCTGCGCAGAAAAAAAACCTCGGTTCGGTCCATCAGGTCCAGGTCGAGCACCCACTCGTCGGGATTCCAGCGCGGCACGTCGATCAACTTGTCGGCCAGCAGTTCGGGATCGATCACCGTTTCCATGTCGGCGTCCAGCTCGCCCTGCCAGAATCGCACCCGGCAGGTTTGCAGCGCCGGGTCGATGATCGTCGACAGCGGCGTGTCGGGCGCCAGCATCAGCGAAAAGCCGCCGCCCGGCGCGCTGTCACCCATCGCATCCTCGATCTCCTCGGCCGCGGCGATCGTGCCCCAGACGTCGTGGCCCGACAGATATTCCTCGCCGCCCATCACCGCGCGGCCGCCGTCGCAAAGCCGTACCGTGTGCGACGGAAATTCGATCTTCAGCAGCGACACCATCGTGAACGCAGGGTCGGTCAGGGCCACGGGTCAGACTTTCTCGCGAATGATGAAGGGCGGCACGGTGACCAGGCGTTTGTCGTCGACGTCCCAGTCGCCCTCGGCGCCGGTCAGCGCGCCCTCGATCTGCGGCGCGAAGTCGATCAGGTCGTTGTCGGCGGGCGATCGCCGGATCGGCGTCGTGAACGCCAGCGTTGCGGTGCCGTCGGTCGAATGGCCCGCCGCCGCCAGCCGGTGCAGGAATCCGCGGCCGCCGGTGATCTGGCTGACAAACTGCCCCTTGCTCCACCCCGACCATGGCGTCATCCCGTCGACCGCCAGCGCCATCCCGCCCTGCCCAGCGCCGGCGACGCGAACGACGCCCGGCGCGCCGATGACGACGCCCAGCTGGCGGAGCTTCCACCGTGCGCCGTTGCGCCGCGCCAGGTCGATCGACGTCGACCAGTCGGCCGCCTGCGCCAGCGTCAGCCGCGGCAAGCGCACCTCGACCGCCCACCGATCGCCCAGCTTGTTCAGCTGCTGCTCCTCGCCGCCGTTCGGCGGCGACAGCAGCATGCCAAAACGCACCGGGATGAACCGGCACGACGCCGGGCCCGGCGACGCCGGCAAGTCGATCACAGCCATTGTCCGGTTATCCGAGCTGGCGACTGGCCGAACGGCGCAGCTGGCCGATCGCCATGCTGGCGCCGGCGCGCGCGATGCCCGGCGCCATCACCCGCACCCGCTCGTCGGTCAGGCTGTTCATCTGGCGCAACAGATCTTCGGTCACGACCGCGCCGCGCATGTCGAAAATCATTGCGCCGCCGCCGCCGCGATCGTTCGCGGGCGTGATCGACAACCGCTCGCTTTCCGAAACGCGCGCCAACGGCTGGCCGTTGAGCGACAGCATGTTGCGGTCGATGCCGCGGAACCCGCCCAGGACCATCGATCCGCCGTTGGCAAAGCCGGGAACCTGCGACGCCCCGCTGCCAAAGGTGAACGGGCCAAGGTTGAAACCGGCGCCGCCGGTCAATGCCCCGGCGATGCCGTTGATCGCGCCGAACAATCCGCCGACGATGTCGAGGAAATTGCCCGATTTGATGCCCTTCAGGAACCGGTCTAGCTGGCGCAGCCCGCCGTCGACCATCTGCGCAAAGCTCTCGACGACCTGCACCTTCGTGACGTCGCCCTGTTTTTTGAGCTTACCCATCGTGTCGGCGAAGCGGTCGGTGATCTCGTCGTTCATCTCTTCGATCGACTTGCCGCCGTTGACCGATTCGATCAGCGTCGCGCTGCCCCCGGCCTCGACCCCGGCGAGATCGCGGTGCAGGCCCAGATAGGCGCGGCGCAACGCCTCGACCGCCGCCTCACGCTGGCGCTCGATCTGCAGCGCGTCGCCGCCCTGCCGCTTCAGCGCGTCATAATAGGCGTTGAGCGTTTTCGTTTCGGCCGCGAACTGGTTGGCCTCGGCTTGCTCGGGAAACAGGCGCGACAGGATGCCGGACACTTCCTGCTGCAGCGCCCGGAACGCCTCGGCGGCTTTCGTGGTGGCCTTTTCGGTCGGCTTCACCATCTCGCCCTCGAGCCGCGCCATATGGACGCCGATTTCGTCGACCATGTCGGGGATGTAGCTGTGCCCGACCACCTTGTCGTACAGCTCATAGAACCAGGAGCCGACCGCATCGACGCGCTTTTTCACACCATCGAACACCGCATTCAGCTGGGTGCCCAGCCACTGGCCGACGCCCAGCACCATCGCCTTCACCGACGCGATGACCTTGCCGGGCAGCGCCTGCATCGTCGCAACAAACGCATTGGCGTTCGCCTGCGTCCGGTTCCACCAGCCCTCGAAACCTTTCCACATGTTGTTCAGGAAGCCGAGAATCTTCGCATCGACGCCATCGATGACGGCCTGCGCGCGCGCTGCCCAGTCGGTCCAGTCTTGAAAGAACTGTATGACCGCGGCCCCCGCATCGATCGATCCGATCTTGATATCCTGCCAGAACCCCTCAAGCTTGGCGATGCTTTCGCCACGCTGCGCGAGAAGGCCATTCATGCGCATTTCCAGCACTTTGTCTTGTTTCGCCAGATCATCGGCGATCTTGTCGGCGTTGGCGATCGTCGCTTCGTCGACCACGACCCTCAGCTTATTCGCCTCGGCGATATATTCCTTGATCTTCGACTTGCCCTCGCTGAGCAGAGGCATAAGATCCTGCGCTGATTTCCCGAACAACCCCTTGGCGATCGCGGCCTTGCGCGCCGCCCCGTCGACGCCCTCGAGGCCGCTGATGATGTCGAGCAGCACCGCGTCTGTGTCGCGCACCTTGCCCTCGCTGTCCTTCAGCTTGACGCCCAGCTGGTCGAGCGCCTTGTTCGGCGCTTTCGCTCCCATTGCCGCCTCGCCGAGGCGGCGGGTCAGCTGTTGAAGGCCTTTGTCGAGGCTCGCCTGCTCGACGCCAGTTTGCAGCGCGATGAAACGATATTGCTGCAGCGCGTCGGTATTCACGCCGATCGCTGCCGCTTGCTCGCCGAGCCCGCCGACGTTGTCGAGCGCCGCGCGGCCGAGCTGGCGGAACTGGTTGATCACCTCAAAGCCGATCATGCCGACCAGCGCACCCTTCAGCGCCCGCGCCCCCTTTTCGATCGCCGACAGTTCCTTGCGCGACTTGCTGCCGCCCTTGGTGAATTCGGCGCTGTCGAGGCCCAGCGTGACGCGCAGCGCGCCGATCAGGCTTTTACCTGCCATCGCTCATCTCCTCGTCCGCCGGTTCGTGGATCGCTTCGATTTTGTGGATGCTGCGCCACACGGCCAGATTGTGGGCCATCTCGACCGGTGACTGGGCGCTGTCCCGGCGCGCCGCGCCCGCGGCCGTCGCGTCGTCATCCTCGCCGACAAAGCCGGCAAAGCTGGTGATCGATGTGTCGCGCACCGCGCGGCCGATCTGCCACGCCAGTATGTCCCGCCGCCGCGCCGCGCCGCGCGACGCGATCAGCGTCAGCCGCGGCGTCGCGCGCCAGAAGCTTTCGATCGTGCCGCCGGCTTCGATCCAGCCCGCGATGACTTCGTCCCAGTCGAAGCTGGTTTCGCCGGAACCCGCGCCTTCATATTCGGCGCGGGCGCCGGCTCCCCCGCGTCGGCGTCGCCACCACCCATCGATGCTTCACTGGCCGCGCCCAGCGCCGCCTGGACCGCCGGATCGGCGAACATGCGCATCGCCAGGTCATAATCGACCTCGGGATGATGCCGGGCCAGCCCGGCTTTCACCAGCGCGCCGACCGCCGACATCCGCGGCGCATAGCGCATGAGGTTCGGCACCTTGGCCTCGGCCGCGACCTGGTACCGCTCGAGCTCCGCGAAGATGGCGAAGATCGATTCCTGCATCGCGCGCTCATATTGGGCGAGCGCGCCCCAGTCGAAGAGCATGACATAGGCCAGGCCTTCGAACTGGAACTCGACCTCGCCGATCGGCGGCGCCTGTGTTTCACGCATATCAGACCGCCGCGGCCTTGGCGCCCAGCGCACCGGTCGGGGTGATGTTGAACGTCGCGGTCTGCTTGCCGCGCACCTCGGCGTCGTCCGGCCCATATTCGCTGATATAGCCCGACAGCGGCGTCTTGATCAGGCCAGCCGCGCCCTTCTCGTGGATTTCGATATCCTGCAGCCCGCCGCCGGTCATCGCGGTGATCATCGACGTGTCGAACGCGCTGTTGGCGATGTAGTGGACGGTCATGCTGAACGGCTCGACCTTATAGGTGCCCTCGGCAATCACCTCCTCGGCGCCGCCGGCGCTGTCGTGCGTCGTCACATCCTGCATCCCGCGCGACAATTTGGGTTTGCCGATCTTCAGAACGTCGGCGACCAGGCCGCCGGTGATTACTCCGCCGTCGGGGACGATAAAGATCTTGGTGCCGAACGTACTTTTGGCGTTGCCAGTCATCGGCAATTCCTTTCTTTAGCTGATGGTTTCAAAGAAAAATTCCCATTCCTGCGTGACGCGATAGACACGCCTCCCGTCGGGCAGCGCTTCCGCCGGCGGGGTAAATTCGCTTTCCAGCATGGCCTTGTGAAAATGGATCGGCGCGGCATCGCGCGCCTGTTCCATCTCGGCGACGACCGCGTTCTTCAGCGCGACCAGCTCGACGGCATCGAGGCCGAACAGGTCGAACTGGACCCGTGGTTCGTCCAGGCCGTCGTCGCCATCATGCGTATAGTCGCGGCCCGCCGTCACCCTGGTCAGCACGATCGACGGAAAGCCCAGCGTCGCGGGCCGTTCGTGCCAGCTGATCGCGGCGCCGACGATCGCCGCGATCGCCGGCGTCGCCGACAACCGCGCCAATAGCTCCAGGTCCATGGCTTAGGTGCTCCGCCCCGTGACGTTGACGCCGCGCGATTTCGCCGCGCGCTGGACGCCCGCCCACAAATCCTTGCCGATCCGGTCGGGCAGGCTGGGCGCCTCGCGCTCCCATGCCTTGCGGACCACCGGGTTGGCGGGCTGATTGACCGTCCCGAACTCGTTCATCCACCACCAAAAGGCGGCGTTGGTGCTCACCGTCCAGACCTGCGCCGTGCTGCCGAACGACTTGCGGATCTTCTTGATCGCGACATTTGTCGTCACGCGGCCATAATCCGCTTCGGCGACGCTGCCGTCTTTGCGCTTGCGCTTGCGCAGCGTCGGCCGCGTCCCGACCGGCAGATCGGCGACGATCGCCGACAACATGTATTTCATCGCGCCGTTACCGGCCCTGCTGCCGATGCGCTCGGCAACCCGCGGATCCTCGAACTGGGCAAATATCTGCTCGAGCTCGGCAAAGCCCTCCAGCTTCAGCGAGCCGGTCACGCCCCCGCGCCTTTCGCGGCGATCCCGGTAAACTCGATCTCTTCGCCGCGGCCGATCGGCACGGCGCCCTCGATGGCATAGATCGCGCTGTCGCCGCGGATCTCCATCCGGTCGGTTATCTTGACCGTCCGCAACAGCGCCGACGTCCGAACCCGCACTGTGACCGCCTGCCCCGCCTCGGTACCGGCGGCGACGCGCCGATCGGCGCTCGATCCATATTGAACGCTGCAGTATGTTTCGCAGATCTCGGTCGGTGTCGAAACTTCGATCCCAGCGGCATCGCGCGCCACGGCGATGCTGAAGAACTTCGCGCGCCGGTTGTACTTCGCCGTCGCCTGCATCAGGAAAAGCTTCGGATGTTACAGAGCAGCGCGTCGACCGCGTTCGGCATCGACGTGACGATCGTGCCCACCACGACCGCGCTCGGATTGTCGAACCACTGGACGATCAGCAACAGGATCGCCTGCCTGATCGCCGCCCGCTGCGGCGCCGTTTCGGCATAGCCCGCGGCAAAGCGGATGATCACATTGTTGACCCCGCTCGCCACCGTCGGCCAGCTCGCTGATGTCGCGCGCACCAGCCACTGCGGATCCGACACGGCGTCCAGCGCATAGGATGAATCGGGCACGGTCTGCAGCTGCTCGTCGGCGTCATAATATTTGACGCTCTCGATCGCGGTCACCGGGCCGCGCGGGATCAATATGCTGTCGTCGAAATCGTCGAGCACCAGCTCCCACGTCTGCGGCTGGATCGATCGCCCGATATACTGCTCGACATGCGCGGTCGCCGCGGCGATCAGCATGGTCAGCATCGCATCCTCGTCCGCACCGATGACGCGGCACACCGTGCGCGCTTCCTCGATCGTCACCGGAAGGTCTTCCGGCGGCGTCACCAGTCGCAGGCTCATCGTCTTCCTCTCGAAACATTCAGCGACCGCGCCGCCGCGAACCGGCGCCGCGGTCGCTCCGGGATCTGCGTCAGTCGCAGATCCGCGGCTGATGCCACCGGGCGGGAACCGCGCATTTGCTGCCGGTGCCGAACCGTGCGATGCGGAGTGAATTCAAGCTCTTCGCTGGTGAACGGCAGAGCGCCGTCGAGCTCGGCAATCGCGCCGATCGCGACAACGACTGCGCCGAGCAACTGCCCGGCACCATCGATTTCGGCGCCAGCGCCGATTCCGATCGACACCCGCGATCCAAGCGCGAGCGCGGCATCACCTTCAGCTGCCCGGCCCAGCGCTACCAGCGCGATCACCGCTTGGGTCAATGCGCTGTCAGCTGTTGCGGCCGCTCCCACCGCGCCGATCTGCATCGATGCGATCGGCGAACCGGTGTTGGTGCCAATAGCGGGGCCGATCTCCAGCGACTGGCGCGAGGCCAGCGACTGGGCGCCGTCCGTTTCGCCTCCGGTGCCGATCGGGCTGATCTGCACCGCTGCCAGGCCTGCTGCAGCACCGATTTCATTCGCCGTCCCGATCTGGGAGAACGCCATCGCCGCCAGGCCGAGCGCGAGATCAGTTTCTGCCGCCGCGCCGATCGCTGTGCCGCCGCTTGGTTGCGGCAGCGCCGTATTTATTTCGTCCGCCCTGCCTATCGGGCGGTGCTGTAGTCTCGATAAGGGGAGCGCGGCATCGTCGACATCCGCGCGGCCGACGCCCCGGATTTGCAGGCGTGCAAGGGGGAGCGCAGCATCGGCGACATCCGCGCGGCCGACTCCTCGAATTTGCAGGCGTGCAAGGGGGAGCGCAGCGTCGGTTTCGTTCGCGGTACCAATAGTGGTTCCACCACCCGCCGCATTCTTCACCGCCAGCGTGATGAACGCATAGGCTGCACTGGCCGCCTGCGTCGCCGTCGTCGTTCCCGTTGCCCCGGCGACGATCTTCTCGCCGCTGTAGATCGCCGCCCCGGCGCCAGTGTTGGTCGCGGTGCCGTTGTCGTACCGCTCGGTCAGGTTGCCAAGGCTGGAATTGGCCTCGCCCGACCAGCTTCCGCCCGAGGCGTCGCGATCGGTCGCGACGAAGGTCAGCGCCAGCCGCTGATTTCCCGGCGTGGTTAGCCCGGTAAAGCTGCCGCTGGTCGTCGCCGCGGCATTCCCGGCAATGCTGACGTCAAGATCGACCGCTGCGCCGCCGTTCCCACGGATGACAATTCCGACGACAAACTGAATATCGCCGCTGTCTCCAACGGTAACCGTGCCCTCGGTGCCGTCGCTGACTTTGCTTAGCAATGTGGCGCGGATGCCGCCTGCTGCGCCCGCCGTCCCTCGAAACGGATCGCCGCTGTCAGGCGTGACCACCGGCCATCCGCTGAGCGAGGGAACAGCTTGATTCGCCGTGGCAACGAGCATGAACAGGCGATCGCCCGAAGCGCGTCCCGACGAGGAGAAACTGATCGGGACCGACCCCGCCCCGCCAACCCCGATCGTAACTCCGACAACTGTCGGGCCAGAATAGGTAGCGAGGTCAATGGCATAGACGCTAGCGTTGACGAAGGAAAAGCCGGTGGCGGTGTAAATTGACCGCAAGGCAAGCCCTGTAAAAGGGGTGCAGGACGCTTGGACGTATAGGGTGCCGCCGACGTCGAGCGGCTTGCCATTCATCGTCGCAAAGGTGCCGTCGGCTGTCCAGATTTCTATCTGGTCAGGAGTGGCAGTATCAGTGGCAACGATGAGGGGGGTTAGTCCGCCGATCGTCCCGGTGAAGCTGCCGAAGACAGGCCCGCCTATCGAACCGTCGCTGTAGCCCGTCGCGGTGCCGTCGGTTGCTGCGGTTAATGTCCCCACGGGCTATCTCCCGTCGGCGCAGAAAATTACGATGCGCGGCCGAAGATGCTCGACGACAGCCGGATCGTCGCGCCGCTCGGCGTCTGGGCGAAATCGAAAACCCCGATCGGAAGGATGTCGCTGTCGGTGCCGCTCGTCGTGTCCTTGTCCAGGCACAATGCGACTTTGCTGATCGCATTCCCCGTCGCGCCGGTCCAATCGACATCGGGTAGCGCCACGTCGTAACGGTCATTGGTATCGTCAGCCGCGGGAAACGCGGCCAGTTCAGCATCAGTCAGAACCTTGCGACCCATCGTGGTCTGCTCGTTGGTCGTACCCGACAGCAGATCGGCCAGCGAATCTTTGTCGCGCAGCACGGCGTCGCTCTCGAGGCCCGAGGTTTCGAGCGGGACGATCACGAACGCGCTGTTGGCCGGGTCGTTATTCTTCACCCGCCAATAGAATTCGACAAAACGGCCCTTCGAAATGTTGCAGATTATGTCCGCCATGCCGATCAGCCCTTCTTCGCAGCAGTCTTTGCCGCGGCTTTCGGCGCCGCTGCCGACGCAGTCGCTGCGGCAGCGGCAGCGGCGGGGATCTCGTTAGGCGCAGGCGCTGGCGGAGTATCAGGAGCGAGCAGAGCGTCGGCAGCGGACACCGCTTCGACGGGTAGTTGCGCCTCGACCGCGGCCTGTGTGCTGTCAGCGTCAACCGGCACTGCCGACGGATTGGCTTCGAGCCAGGCCGCGACCTGGTCGGCCGACCCGATGAGCTCGGCAGTGCCGGCATCGATAAAGCGGCGGGTTTCCGCATCGCCGAACGGAAACTCGTCATCGAACGGGATTTCATCGCCATAAGTCAGCGAGATGGTCGGCCCGCCCATACTGGTCAGCATCTTCAGAAACATCGCCATTCTCCTTTGCGAGACGGGCGCCGCGGCGTCCGTCACGAAAAGGGCGGGCGGAGCCGAAGCCCCGCCCGCTCCATCATCAGGCGAGGCGGAGGTGCTTGACCGCCGACGTATCGACCAGATCGCCGTCGAAACGGATCAGGCCCGCCATGCCGACCTTCGGCCAGAAGCGTTCGCGCACCGTACCGATCAGCGGCGAACCGACCTTGCGCACCGTGTAACGGCTCATGTCGCCGAACAGCACGGCGCGGTTGCCCGTCGCGATCGCGGGTACATCGTCGTTGACCGAATAGGGCTTGCCGTGGAGCAGATCCTCGGCGCCGACGCGGATGTCGCCCATCGTCCACAGATAGTTGCCCTGGCCGTCCTTCAGCTTGCGCAGCACCGCCAGGGTCGTATCGGCGAACATCCAGCGACAGAACGGGCTACGGCGGTAGGCCGCGTTGACCGAATGCTGCAGGTCGATGACTTCGTCACCGGTGATGGCGGCGACGGCCGCCGCCGTCTTGCCAAGCGTCGATGCGGTGACGATGCCGTTCGGATCGCCGACATTGTCGCCGATCGTCAGCTGCCGGTTGGCAATCCGGCCAAGCCGCTCGCCCAGCTTTTTCGCGACGAAGGCTTCGAGGTTGAAGGCCGAGTCCTGCAGCAGCTCGAACGACAGCTTCAGCCACGGCGTGGCATAGACGAAGGCGGCGAGCGAAACTTCGCCGAACGCCAGGTCGCCGCTGTTATCGTCGGTCAGGTCGGCCGCCTCGGCCAGCGCCGCCGCCGAGTTGGCGGTGTCGTCGTTGGTCGGGATGTCGAACGGGTTGCCCGAGCTGGTCACCATTTCGTCGGTGATGCCGGGATCATACATCGGACCCCAGTCCTTCATGACCTCGACGATCGCTTTCGCCAGCTCGGTCGGGACGGTGTAGCCACCGCCAGCGCTCGTACCGACGGTCTGGGTGCGGTTTTCGACATATCCCTGGCGGAGCAGGGCGCGCTGTTCCGGCGTCATCGCCCCGATGTCGCCGCCTTCGCGCATCAACGCGAAGAACGCATCGCGATATTCGGTCTGGATCTGATCGGCCGAGCGCTGCTCTCCCTCGCCCCCTTCGCCGCCATCGAGGCCTTCAACTTCGCGGTTGCCGCGATTCGGGCGGTTGCGAGCGGCGCGTTCCTCGAGCGAACGCTCGGCGGTCGCGACGCGCTCTTCACGAGCAATTTTTTTGTCGAAATCGTCAAGCTCGGCAAAGATCTTGTCGCTGCGCGCCTCGAGTTCGGCCACGCGCGAATCATCGGTGTTCTTGGTGATTTCATCGGTAGCGGCGCGGGCCTGGGCGACCAGCTGGCCGCGCTTTTCATACATTTCCTGCAAGGTCATGAGTTTCTCCTGGGGATAAAAAAGCCCCGCGGAGCAGGGCTGGAAGGGCGGTCAGCGATGCTGCCGCCACCTCGGGCGCAGGCCCGGGAAAGGTTGGTGGTCAGATTTTCCGCTCGGCGAGGGACAGGCGCGCGCGCCGCGCCGCGATCCGGCTCAACGCGCCGGCTTTATTGTGAGTGCGCTTTTCCGCGCGCGCAGCCTCGAGCGAGCGCAGCGCGACTTCGCTGTCGTCGTACTGCGGCAGCGCGGAATAGGTGATCTCGTAAAGCTCGGCCTCTTCGATCCGGCGCTTCGGCGGATCGAAAGTGTCATCCCAAAGCTGTTTCACAGCGCGAAAGCCGAACGACATGCCGGGAATGTCGCCGCGGTCGATCGACACGGCCAGATCGCGCCCATCGGTCGTGTCGGGCAGCTGGTTTTCGAACGCCAGCCCCTTGCCGTCCTCGCGCAGGGAAAGCGTACCGGCGCCCTTGCGCCCCATAACGCGGCCGACATCGTGGCTGTGCACCGCAATCACGTCACGTTCCTGGAGCGATTTGGCAAATGCGCCTGGGGCAAACTCTTCAACCCACAGGTCGAGAATGTTGGTCGGCGAATTGAACAGCACCGCGTAGCCGTGCGCGGTCCGCGCTTCGCCATCGCTGACGACGGCGCGCAGCTCGAGGCCTTCGGTCAGCGCGCGCTTTTCGCGCCCGTCAGGCGGGGTCGTTGCCGGCATCTGCAGGATCCTTGTCATTGTCGTTCATGGGCGGGCCGCCATTGGGGCCGATCGGCGAGGCGAGCACGGTGCCGAGCGGCACCGTCGCGCCCTGAATATAAAGCTTGCCACCCTGGCCATTCGGATCGGGCGGCCGATCCTCCAGCGCGCGGGCCTCGTCGGGCATCAGCTGCCCGGTCTGGATCGATCGCGCCAAGGCCTCGACGCGGCTCTTGAAGTCGCCGCGCTGCAACCCGTCCAAGTTGTGCTTCACCTTGCGCTTGCGATTTCGCCAGCCGAACAGCTTCAGGTTGAGCTCGTCTTCGAACGCCTTCGCCCACTGGCCGATATTGTGTTTCGACAGGTGGAGATCCTGCTGCTCGGTATTGGCGAGCGTTCCTGTCGACAGATCCTGCAGAAACACCGGCGGTAGCTGATAGGCCCGGGCGATCTCCTGGATCTGGAACAGACGCGCTTGCGTCATCTGCCCCTTGTCAGGATCAGTACCGACCGGTTTCAGCAAGTGGCCCGGCGGCATTGGAAAGAATGGCGTGCCCGATTTCTTCGCCAGGTCGACGGCCCGCTTGATGTCGGCCGCGGCGCGTTTGAACGCATCGGGTCCGCTAGGCAGCGGGCCTTCGAGTGCCAGCGGCGGCATCCCGCCCCCCAGAAAGAAACCGCCGGCGAAATCCGCCATCGCGATCGACAGCGAGATCGCCTTGTTGCAGGTAACGATCGGGCTGCGCGATCCGAGCTGATCGGGCTTCAACATGAAGGGCGTGTCGATCACGTCCGCCGCGGGATATTCTATGCCCTCGCACCGGTAGAATTTTCGGCCATTGCGGCGGCCGATGATTGTCTTCGTGGGATCCATCGGCCAGATCCCTATGACGCGATCGCCAACGCGCTCGATCCAGCTCATCCCGCGGCCGCCGGTGAACACCTGCTGCCAATGATAGCAGCGCCAGGCGAACGACGACCATTCCGGATTCGGCGCCTGGTTCAGCAGCTGTGCCTGCTCATCGTCAATCCGTTCGCCGTTCTGCCCTTCATGAAAGGATGGAAGCGGGAGAGCGGCTAGTGTCCGCGACAGGAATGCGACTGCGGCCAGAACCGCCGGCACCTGCATTGCGGCGTCGATCGACACCACGGGCAAGGTGCCGTTGCCATCCATCATCCCGAACAGCTGCATCAGCGCCTGGGGATTATCGAGGCTGATCAGCGCGCTTTCGGCCGAGCGCGTCTCTGCGGACGCGTCGCGGCGGCCGATAAGGTTACCCCACCAGCTCATCAGTCGGCGACATCATGCATGGAAAACTCCGGATCATCCCAGGGCGAGCTCGGCGCCACCGTTTCTTCGGTGGTCATCGCCACCCCCAGCGCCGCGATCAGCGCCACCGGGTTGTCGATCTTCGCCTCGATGCGCGGCTTGCGCGGGTAGACATTGTCCTTGGCGTCGAGCTGGGCGACGACGTTATTGATCTGCCATTCCATGACAGGGCAGCCGCCGTGCGTGATGCGCTGCGACTTCATCAGCGCGTCGAGCTCTTTCATCGGCTCGCTCATGTTCAGCACGACGGGGCGATATTCGAGGACGGGAAAGCCCTCTTTCATCATCGTCGTCGCCAGGAACGTCGCCTGGTGCGGGTCATATGCGACCTGCTCGAGCTGGAACGTCGAGCGAATCTCGCGCAGTTGTTCCAGTATCTCGTCGTAATCGACGATGTTGCCATCGGTGACCGACAGCAAATCCTGTGCATGCCAGCCCTGATAAGCGGCAACGTCGGTCACCGTGTCCTTCGGCAAGAAGTAGAAACCGGCGCGAATATAGGGGTCGTCGATTGTCGCCTTGGCGCCGATCGGCGGAAACAGCAGCTCAAGCGCCGCGATGTCGGTCTTCGACGCGAGGTCGAGACTGGCGACGCAGCGGCGGCCTTTCAGTCGCTCGAGCTTCAGAAGCTCGATGCCGACGACGGGCAGATTGGGGTCGACGCAGCGGCGCCAAGCCTCGATGTCAAAATATGCGGCTTTAGCAGCAACCCAAAGGTTGAGGTGCTTGGTCTTGAAAATGCCAGCTTTTCTAGGCGTGGCAATCGCCGCCCGCTGCTCCGCGAGCAGAAAGTCCGCCGAGACCGATACGCCGTAATTCGGATTCGCCTTGCGAAGGGCGGTTTCCGATTTCCAGTCGTCGCCATCGTCGATCGTGTATTCGACGAAGAAAGTCTCGTCGTCGATCGGCGGGCCGCCTCCGGTCTGGCCTACGCCCGCGAGCTTCTCGCGCTGCTCCTGGACCATCGCGTAACAGGGGCCTGCCAGATTGTCGCCGGCGGTCGTGATCAGCAGCTGCAGGGGCTGCGCGCGCGCGCCCATCCCGGTGCGCATCGTATCGATCTGGCTGTCGTCGGCATGCTCATGATACTCATCATGGATCGCGCAGCTGGGGCTCTGCCCGTCGCCGGGGTTACCGATGATGGTTTCGAACTTGCTGAAGTCGTCGACGCGGATGAGGGACTTTGCGTTGACCTCGATCCCAAACCGCGACAGCAGCGCCGGTGTTCGCTGCGCCATCAGGCGCGCAGGACCGAAGACCTCCCATGCCTGCTTCTCGTTGGTTGCGCCCGAATAGACCTCGGCGCCGAACTCGCCGTCGGCGCAAAACATGTATAGGCCCGTGCCCGCCGCGACCGCCGATTTTCCATTCTTGCGCGGCACGACGACGAACAGCACGCGGAATCGGCGCAGCCCGTCGCGCTTGCGCAGCCACCCGAACGAGCAGGCGAAGATCCATATCTGCCACGGCTCCAGCCGCAGCGTTTCCTTCTTGCGCGCCCATTCGCCTTTGGAGTGAGGCAGTCGCTCGATGAACCGACAGATCCGCGCCGCCTTGTCGACGTCGAACCGATAAGGGAACGCCTTCGACTTCTCGAGCTTCAGCTCGTCGATGAAGCGCTGGCATTGCAGCCGGATCGATTTCCCTGCCGGGATCTTCCCGCTTATGACGTCGCGCGCATATCCCTTCGCGATCGCCGCGTAATCTCGTGCTTCCACATCGGCCGCCTCAGAAATCGTCGAAGGCGCCAGCCTCGGGCTTGTGCCCACTGGCGATCCGCAGCGCCGCCGCGGGATTGAGCATCAGCTCGGAAAGCAGCGACTGCGCGTGGCGCATCGCTTCCGAAAGCATCACGACCTCGGGCCTGGCCCGGACCATGCGGGTGATCACCGGGCGCTTCGCGACCATCTTCACCGATTCGGAAACGAACGTATCGCCTTCGACTTCAATCACGGATTGGTACCGCTGGATCTGCTCCAGCCGCTGCGCGAGCAACGCGACATGCTCGGCATAGTGCGCGCTAGCGCGCTGCTGCTCGGCCAGGATCTGCGCGATCGATCCAAAATGGAGCTGCGCCAGGTCGGACAAATGCAACGGCGCGATCATCGGCGCCTCACTCGGCGCCGCGCCAATCGCGACCTCGCGATCCTTGCGGGTCGTTCCCGCCAGCGCCTTCAGCTCCGGATCCTTCCGCCGCCGCCCGGCACCAGGCCGAGCGCCGCCTTTAGGCAACGGCTACCCGCGGCCACCGGTACCCGACGCGCTGACCGTCGGCTTCGGTGATGAGCCCGCCGCGCGAGACCGCAACCCGCAGCTCATCGCCCGCCGCGTTCGTCACAATGCGAAAATTGCCCCGGCTAAAGCCAAGACGCTTCAGCCCGCGGATCTGCATCCGCCTGGTCATGCTGCTCATAACTTTTTACCCTTTGAATTCGCCCGCGTGAAAATTATGCGGGGAGGCGGTGTCCAGAGGCGAAGGGCCGGAGAGATTTACCCTCCCCTCCCCCCGCGCGTTCGTTCCTCGAGCGATTTCTTGTCGTGGCAGGGGTCGCACAGCCCTTGCTTGTTGCCGCGGCTGTCGCTGCCGCCCCAGGCCAACGGGATGATGTGGTCGACCACGTCGGTCTTCACATACTTCCCGCCTTCGAGGCACTTTCGACAGAACGGTTCTTCAGCGAGAACGACGGCGCGATCGCGCTGGCCGGCGCGGCCACGCTTGCGTCGGTCGGGGAAGATCGTTGCCTGCCGCTCCCACGCTGCCTTAGGCTTCCACCCGGGCGGACGGAACGTCGGCGGTGCCTGCGGCATCAGCTGGCGCCAGCGCCGATCGTGCCGTCCTGCCGTACCCGCTTCACGAACACGGTGTCCGTTCCTTCGACCCTGGTAAAGCCCAGCTCGGCGAGATCCCTGGCATGCGCGCCGTCGATGGATTTCAATATGGCAGCACGATCAATGCTGACCGTCACGCGGATCATCTCGCGCGCCCAGCGGATCTTCGCCAGCGCCTTTGCGACGATCGCCTCGTCGCCTGCCAGGCCAAGTCGAGCAGGGCTGGACCGACTGCCAATCTCGCATCCGCCGAGCGCGATCGACTTGCGCTTGCCATCGGTCAACCCGGGGCCGGCATCGATCCACCAGGCCTGCAGCTTGACAAGGATCGCGTCCCGTTCGGGCAAGAAGGGCGCAATCAAGCGGTCGGCTTCGGCATTGGCCTCGCCGATCTCGACCTTGCGCTGCTCTTCGATCACCGCGATCTCGGCGTCCAGTTCGGCAAAGCGCTCGAGCAGCTTGGTCGCCGCGGCGACGGTCTTCGGTGCGCGCACTGTCGCCATGATCAATCCTTCACGATCAGCAGCTCGAGCACCGCGACCGTCCGCGGCTGCGGTCGATTAAGTCGGGTATGATACCCGATCTGGGTGTCTGTCACCGTCCGCCCGGGAAGGGCGAAGTTGGCGTCATTCAAATCGACGAGCAGCTGCTCGCCCGCGGCCGACGCATCGGGCCCGAGATATTCGAACGCCACCTCGTCGCGCGTGCCCTCGAGGCTTGCCGACGCCCATTGCTTGCTCTTGTGCCACAGCAGGCGGCCGTAACCGCCCGCCATGCGCATCAGCGCCTCGGCAACGTCGTTCTTCGGATCGACGTCGCCAATCACAATGTCAGCGCCTCTCGAGCGTCTTGTGATCCAGCGCGATCGCCGCGGGCGCGGGTTTCGGCGCCTCAAGCTGGGAGAGCACCTGGCGCAGCCACCGGCGCGTCACCACGCATGTTTCGCCGTCGCGCTGTGCTTCGGCGCGCAGTGCGTCCAGATCGATGCCCACTGGCTTACCCCTGCGCCACACGGCCGCGCCGAAACGCATCGCGGATGTTGCCCGCGATCGCGCTCGCCTTTTCCTCGAGCCGGTCGAAATGCTCGGCCGAGCGAATGCCGCCGCGGACCTCGTGCATCAGATTGTCGAATTCGGACAGCTGGTCGTCCAGCAGCTCGGCGATCGTCGGCGCCGGCGGCGGACGAAGAGTTTTGCGGGGAAGCGGGCTATTTGCCATTTCGCTTTGCTCCCGACAGGCCACGGGGCTCGATCCGGTTTCCCAAATCAAGCCCCGTGTTGTGCATCCAATTTTGCTGCGGCAGGTGGGGACCAGACCGACGCAACGAGGACGGACGCAGCTGTCCCGGGGTCGTTTTTGGCCTTCATCGTGACCAAATGGCAGGGTCGTTTTTGTGGCGCGTCAAAATATGTGCAGAAAATCGCCTTTTCTTGACACGTTTATCGGTTCAGCCGGTCACTGGCTTCAATCAGGCAAGCCAACGCCAATATGACCATCAGCACAATCCCAAGCACCGGACATAAGACTGCCAGCGTCCAAATCGCCAAAAGCGCCAAAAGTTCGAATTCTTCCTGTGGCATCACATCAACCCCGCCTGCGCCGCCGCCAGGTCGGCCGCATCGACCGATCGCCGCGCATCGTCCATCGCCCCCGGCCAGCGATCGAGCGCATCGACCAGCAGCTGCTTCGCCGTCGCCGTCCGCATGCCGAACCGCTGCGCCGCCGTCGTCACCGCGACATCTTCGGTGATCATCGCCAATACGACCCCGGGCTTCGCTAGCGAAGCGCGCCAGGCGGAGTAGGCGATCTCGGCGCGCACCCGCCCCAGCGCTTCGTAGAATATGCCGTCGCCGCCGCGGCCCGCGTCGATCCGCGTCTCCAGGCTGGTGGTCGCCACCACGACGTCGCGGACGATCTGCGCATGCACGCGCACGATCTGCTCGGCCGAAGCCAGCTGGTCGGCGTCAATCGCGCCGGACATATACAGGCGGGCCAGCGCACCCTGGACGGTGCGCGACGCCTGTGCGTGCGTTTCGGGGGTGCCTTCGCGCTTGTGGCTCCAATCGGGGCCCATCGCCTTGTGCTGCTGCCGCAACCGGCGCTCTTCGCGCATCCGCTCGGGGTGGCGGCGGCCATAATCCTGGTTGATCTTGTGGCGGTGCGCCTCGGCCTGCTTTTCACGGTTCTTGCGTTCGCGCGTCCGCCGACTGATCATGCACCTGGCCCTCCCGAGGTGTATGGGGATAGTCGAGCGCCGCGCGCGGCAGCAGGCCCGCTTTTGTGGCAAAGGCGCAATCGGTATCGACGACCCACCCCAGCGCTTGCAACTGGCGGATCGCCTCGGCCTCGCTGTCGGGCATCGACAGTCCGCGCGGCCCCGGCGTGCGGCGCACCATCCCGTCCGCCGCCAGGCTGCGGATCGCGCGCTGCACCTTCTTGCGGTCGATCTGCAACGCATTGCCGATCTCGCCCAGGCTGGGCGATCCGCCCCACCGGGCGATGTAAGCGCGCACGAAATCCAGCACCAGCAACCGCTGGCTCGCCATCGTCGCGGACAGCCGCGACGGCTGAAAATCTGCGGGACGCTGATCCATGCGCACGCCCTACCCCTTATGGCTGGAACATAGGGTGAATAGGCGGCAAAACCAATTGCTAAGCGCCAGTGCTTTTCGCATAAGGCGGCATGTCGGAATTGGATCGAGCCTTGGCAGAGCTGAAGCACGCGGTTGCCCGCGCGCTCGGCGTGTTTTGGCTGCTTGACCGGCTGCAGGCGACCTTCGACAGGCATCCACGCTGGGCGGCCATGCTGTCGCGGATGCAGACGCCGCAATGGATGGGAATCATCTTCTGGATTTGGGCATGTATCGCGGTCAATGCCGCTGCGTTGGCGTTGGCCTATTGGGCGGCCAGGTAATCCCGCGCGCCGATCGCAGGCCAGATTTCTGGCTTTCCGGCTTTCTGGCCTAGTTTTCGGCGACCCACTCCCAATCGCCGATCGGGCCGTCGGCGGTGAGCAGGACCGCGATCGTCACGCCCGCCCCGGCTTCGATCATCTCGACCTTGGCGTGACAGCCCTTTTCCTCGTCGATCAGCGCCCGCTTCAGCCAGCTGTCGCGCTGGATATAGCCCAGCCTCGCGCCGTCGCTGTCCAGGACGACCAGCGCGTCCGGATCATGGGGATTGCCATTCTCGCGGCGCACCTGGACAACGTCGCCCTCACCGATCGCCGCGATCGCGGCGAGATAGCCGCGCGTACCGACGAGGCGGATGGGGTAGGGTTTCACGGGCTTGGGCATCAACGGCGACTGCTCGCTACCGGCGCCTTCATTTTCGGCCATATGTCGGCCAGCCCAGCGACCAGCATCGCGGCACCCAAATCCTGCCCGCCAACGCGGCAGCGCGCCACGATCCGCCCGAACCCGTCGCGTGACTGGTCGCCCTTGACCCGCGGATCCGCGTCCACTGCCGCGCAGTGGACCTTCCGCCCCGCGATCAGCCGCGCCATCGCCGTTTTCGCCGCGGCGCCATCGCCCCCGCGCATTTCCGGCGCATCGATCCGCGCGATCCGCACCCGCCCGCCAGCATCGGTGATGTTTGAACAGCGTAGCGTGTCGCCATCGACCGCGACGGCCGCGAGGCAGAGGAAGGAAAAGAGGGGCATGGAGAGGGATTAGGGCGGATGGATCGCGGTGGCTAGGGTCGATCGGTCGACGGCGGATCAATCCATTGTGTCGGAGTAATATCCGCCAGCCACCATCGACAGCTGCTTGCCCGACTGCCAGCTTACCACCATCACGCTCTCCTCGAACGTTGAATCAGCAATCTTGCGGCCAAACCAGCTGCATACTGCGGCCCCAGCGACACCCTTGCGCGCGTCCGGTCCTATCTCCGCCCAAGCGCGATCGTCGACGTAAATTCGTGTTGCCGCTCGATCGACCTTGCGGATTACGTCTAAATCCTCGCCATTCTGAAGCACTTCATTGCATTGAGCGATGGCGTCTTTGCCGAGTGGTACGAACTGCTTCGTCGCCTCGCTTTTACTGCCAGCGCCGCCGATCATTGCGATCAACAAAATCACCAATATGATCGCGCCTATCGCGGTAAAGGCCGACGCGCCGCAGCCGACCGGCTCGCGTTTCCCGGGCAATGCAGCGTTCGGCATTCGCCCGGTTCGAAAATCGAAACCGCAAAAGCGGCAACCGATGGCCTCCGCCTTCACATCCTCGGCGCAGTGCGGACATTTCTTTTCGCCAGCTTCGGTCAACTTATTACCTTCCCCGCAAGCCGATATGCTGCAATTCTGGCACCGTTACTGATCAGATTGATCCACAATGGCACCAATCCCGCGACAATCGACAGCTGCTCGCGTGTACGTCATGCTGCCCGGCCTTTTGCTTGATTTGGCGTGCTAAAAGTACGGGATGGTGCATGGACCGTCGCCGAGACGGTTGGTTCCCGCGCGGCCAGTGATCTAATAATCTGACGCGCAGCGGCTTGGTCTTTCGACGTTAGCCGCCGGAAATATTCAAGTACCTCGCGTTCATCAGCGGTAAGGGCTTCATCGGGCGTGTCGCTTTCCGGATCGTCGGTTTCGCCCGTCAGATAGGATGGCGTCGTCCGGAGCGCAGCGGCGATCTTGTGAAGATAACGCGATCCGATCGCTTCGCCGGAAACAAGTCGGCCAATCGACTGCTGCGAAACACCCACCTCACGCGCCAGCGCGGCCTGAGATAGCTCGCACGCCTCCATTCGGGCCTTCAGGCGATCAGCGATAAGCATGATTTTTGGTACAACAGGGGTTGTCGAGAATATATTTCCGTGACCCTGTTGACTCGCCAACAGGCAATCTTGTAACACTTTTGGCTGTGGATACCGAATCAGCCTTTCCTGTGCTCGCTCGCGATGTCGTACTGCGGCTCGGTTCCCAGGTCGCGCTGGCGAAGCTCGTCGGTGTGACGCAACAATCTGTGTCCGAGTGGTGTCTCAAAGGAAAGCCAATCCCGCCGCTGCACGTGCTAAAAGTGGAAGCCGCAACCGGCATTGCCTGCCACGATCTCCGCCCCGACATTTACCCTCGCGATGCCGCTGCGGTCCCTGGCGGCACCGCGAGCGGCGGCGCGGGCGGGGCGTCCACCCCCGCCCGCGCCGAAGCTGTCCCCGATTCGCTGTCAGGCCTGACGGCATGACCCCCTGGTGCATCCTCCCCCTCCTCGGCGGCGGGTTTAATCGCGCTCGCAACCTTCGTCGCTTGCCGTCCCCCGCTCTTTCGGCCAGCCCCGCCTTCGCATCGGGCCGCCCGTCATGACCCCCGAACGCGACGACATGGATCCCGAGGTCCGCTACGTCCTGCTGTTCGTCGGCGGCGGCTGCCTGTTCGCCGCGCTGGCCCTGGTCGGCGTGATCTGGGGCATCGCCGGGGCCGTCCGCTGGGCGTTCTCATGACCAAGGCGCGCGCCCCGCTCTCCATCGACGCCGCGCTGGCGCGCATCGCGGGCCAGCTGACCAACGGCTTCGACGACATGGCGCGCGTCGCCGGGCGCCAGGTCCGCACCGTGCGCAACTGGAGCGATCCCGACACTGCCGAACAGGTACCCGTCGACTGCGCGATCGCGCTCGACCTCGCCTATATCGCCGCCGGCGGTTCGGGCGCCCCGATCTTCGAAGCCTACGCGCTGAAACTCGAGCTGGCCGATGCCGCCAAGTTCGGCGATCGCCACCAGCTGCTCCGCCATGCGCAGGACGTCGCCCGCGAAACTGGCGAAGCCAATGCCGCGATCATCGGCGCCGCCCACCCCGCCGCCACCAAAACCGACCGCGCCCGCGCGCTGGCCGAGGCAACCGAGGCGCGCGAAGCACTCAACCAGGTCATTCCCCTGCTCGCCGCCGAGGTCGACCAGCCACCCTGATCCCGAACCCGCGCGCGCAGGTACCCAGCTGCGCGTTCCCCTGGGGCGGGTTGGTTTCGACATTTCTGGCCCGCCCCTTTTTCTTCCCACCGCTCCGCCGATCGCTCCGCTTTCGGCAGCGGTTTTCTGCTGCCGTTCGAAAGGTGACGCGATGATCCAGCCTCCGCTTCCCACCATCCCGACCCCCGGCGCCTATCTCGATCGCCGCCGCGCCGCCGCGGGCCTGACCCGCGCGCAGGTCGCCGACCGTCTTGCCGCCCTGCCCTGGGCGATCGCCCCGGCCTCGCCCGACGCGATCGCGCGCCTGACCGACCGCCTCGCCGCTGCCGAGCTCGAAGGGCAGCATTTCACCGCGCCCCAGGCGGCGCTCCTGCGCCAGATCTTTCCCTTCGACGTCTATGTCTATCTGGCGCTGATCGACATCGACGCCGCCGGCGCCGGTTGCGGCCTGCCGGTGCCGCAGGTTTGCAGCGGCTGCGGCTGCAGCTGGCACGACCCCTGCCACACCGCCGACGGCGGCTGCGCCTGGTCTTCCCCCGATCCGCAGCGCTGCACCGCCTGCGTATCTGTTGACGCGGCTGTGCCCGCGCCCGCCGAACTGGAGTCGGCGCTATGAGTGACATCGGATCGATGGTGCCAGAAAGCTTGCGCACGGATTTGCGTAAGAAATTCGCACGAGCACCTGAACCCGTGGGCTCGCGCGCCGACGAATGCGCCGACATTGCCTTTCACGCGATCGGCGAGGCCGTCAAAGCCTTGGGGCGAGTTACCGAGGCCTCGCCGCCCGAACTCGCCTTGCCGGTCGTGACGATTTCAATCGGGGTGGCGGGAACCGTTTTTAAGGAGATGGAGACGGCCCTCATGGGCGCGATCGTAGAACGGCTCTTCCGCCCCCGCGCCTCGGGAGCGCAGACATGAGCGCCGGCGCCGTCAGCGACGACCAGCTGCGCCTGTTCATCGAACGCATCGAGCGCATGGAGGAAGAGAAAAAGGGCGTCGCGGACGACATTCGGGATACCTATAGCGAAGCGAAATCACAGGGTTACGACCCAAAGATCATGCGCCAGATCGTCCGCCTCCGCAAATTGCCGGTCAACGACCGCAAGGAAATGGAAGCGATCCTTGACGTGTACAAAGCCGCGCTGGGGATCGACTGATGGGCGCGCTGCAGAAAATCGGCACGTTCTTCACGCGCCGCCCCCGCCCCGCGCCAGCCGCGGACACCTGGCACGCCGACGACATGGCGGAGTGCATTGCCGACGGCCCGTGGGCAGATGCTCGCGGCCAGCTATTCGAAGGCTTGCAGCGCGGGCATGTGGTGATCGTGCGCGAAGTCGTGATCGCGCGCAACCTGCTCGGCCGCCATGGCCAGTTTCTCGGCTTCGCGCGCTGGCCGGGCGTCATCTTCGAAGCGCGCGGCTTCCGCAAGCTGACCCCTCGGGCCGACGCTGCCCGCGCCGCTGACGCTTCCTTCATCAACGGGCTTCGCCATCGTCGCCTCGTCGGCCCATCGCTCCTCGATCGGATCGCCGCGCGCCTGGCCCATCGTGTCGAAAGGATCCTGCCATGAGCAGCCGCACCTTCACCCATGCCGAACTGCACAAGTCCGACCTGAACGTCCGCACCAATGCCGAGGATGCCGAGGCGACCGGCGCGCTCGAGGCATCGATCGCGCGCGTCGGGTTGATGCTGCCGCTGCTCGTCCACCCCGCCGCGCCCGACGCGCCCACCCCGTGGGGGGTGCTCGCCGGCGGGCGGCGGCTGCGCGCGATCGGGCGGCTGATCGATGCCGGGCGCCTGCCCGCCGACTGGCCGATCGCCGCGACCGTCGTCGACGGCCTGCCCAACGCCGAAATCACCGAAATGTCGCTGGGCGAAAACCTGCTGCGCCGCGATCTGCGCCCTTACGAGGTGCACGCGGCGATCGCTCATGCCGTGGCCCAGGGCGACAGCGTCGAAACGATCGCCGAAAATCTCGGCCAGGAAAAGGATTGGGTGCGGCGCCAGCTCCGCCTCGGCAAACTCGCCGCGCCGATCTTCGCCGCTTATGCCGCGGGCGACCTGTCGTTCGAACAGGCGTCGGCCTATGCCGCGACCGAGGATTCGGTGCTGCAGCTGTCGGTGTGGGAGGCGCTGCGCCACGAGCACAGCTATCACCATAACGGCGCGCGGATCCGCGCCGCGCTCAAGGTCGGCGATCGCGAGGCATCGCGCCTGCTGCTGTTCGTGGGTGAGGCGATTTATGTCGGCGCCGGCGGCATGATCGAACCCGACCTGTTCGTCGACGGGCGCGACACCCGCGTCCGCATCACCGACGAGCAGCTGCTCCGCCGCCTGGCCGAGGAACGCTTCGCGGTCGAGCGCGAGCGCATCCGCGCCGACGTCAAAATCCCCGATCTGCGTTTCACCGCGCAGCCGCCGCAATTCTCCGGGCGCACCGACGAGGCGCTGGAGATCATCCCGAACGGCGGCAAGCTCGCCGCGCATCGCTACCCCGCCGACGCGATCGTCGCGACGATCGACGTCGACGATCACGGCGCGCCGTTCACCCGCTTCTGGTGGGCAAGCCGCGCCGCCAAGGGCGCCGCCGAGAAACCGGGTACGCGCAGCGCTGCCGACCCCGTGAACACCGCGGTCAACGCGCCGCGTGCGGGTGAAGCCTTCGCGATGCCCGACAGCGCCTATGCCGCCAACGGCCGCGCGATCGCCCGCGACCAATATGGCCTGACCGCCGACGGGCTGCAGCTGATCCGTTCGCTCCGCCGCACGCTGCTGCGCCGCTTGCTGATCGAACAGGGCGGCAGCGTTGCCAACGACTATTTGGTGTGGTCACAGGCGCGCGCGCTGCTCTCGCACGCGCTGCCGGCCCAGACCGGCGCCCGCGCCATCGTCGGCGAATGGCACGACGGCGCCGATCGCGCCCCGCCCGGCCTGTTCGAGGGTTTCCAGGGCGACGTTGCCGCCGCGGGCGACTGGCATGCCTGGGTCGACATGCTCAAGGCGCAGACCTTCATGACCGAGGGGGATCCGGGCAAGAGCCTGTCGGCCTATCTCGAGCTCGACCAGGCGTCGAAGGATCGCACCGCGGCGATCGTCGCCGGTACCGCGCTGATCCGCTCGGCCGACACCCCGGGCTGGCGCTGCGCCGCGCACGACGTGCTCGCCCGCGCCTGCGGCGTCGACGCGCTGAAGCTGCGCAGCTGGTGGACCCCGTCGGCGAAATGGCTTGGCCTGTTCGGCCGCATGTTCCGCCTCGGCATCACCCAGGCCTTTGTCGATGCGGCGACCCACGCGGGCTTTGTCCGGCTGAGGGACAGCGACGTCACCACCGCGGCCGCGATCGCGCTCGACCCCGGCAACCACAACGACCCCGCCGTCCGCGCCCGCGCCGCCCGCTGGCTGCCCGATCTCGTCGCCTTCGGCCCTGACGACCCTGTCGAGCCCCAAGGGCACCCAATTGACGATGCCGTGATCGATCCGCCCGCCGACGAGGCCCGCGTCAAGGTGAAGAAAAGCCTGCGCATCAAGGCCGCCCAGCTGCGCGAGCGCCAACCATCGGAGCCGGTCGAATGAGCGAACTTCAGTCCCAGGTCATCGGCGCGCTGCTGCTCGCCATCGTCTTCCTCAACCTTGTTCAGATGCGCTTCCTCTACCGCATCCGCCGCCGCCTGCGCAGGCGCCTGCCATGACCGACGATCTCTGGATCCCGATGGTCCGCCTGCTCCGTCGCTGCACCGCCGCGCTGATCCTGCTCGGCGCCTGGCAGGTCGGCGTCGATTGGGTGCTGTTGCCATGATGCGCGACTGCTTCCCCCCGCACGGCGCGCCCTGCCGCCACTGCGGCGTCCGCCCCGACGTCGCCTGCGAACACCGCGCCGCCGACGCCGGCTATAAACCGCCCGTCCAGGACGGCGATCCGGATCGTCGCCGAAAGAACGGCGAGCAGGGTCTGAACTTCGGTACCCGCAAGATCCAAATATCGGGCGGCGGCCTCTATCCGCTTGGCGATGTCCTGCGCAATCGCCGCCGCAGGGCGCAAAGCTGATGGGATGCGAGACGGTCCAACTGGACAACGGCGCCCGCGCGATCGTCTGTTCGCCCGGGCGCACCAAACGCTGCGCCTGCGGCAAGCGCGCCGACCGCCTGTGCGACTGGAAGGTCAAGACGCGCCGCTCGGGTACCTGCGACACGCCGATCTGCCGCGCCTGCAGCCACGAGCCTGCCCCCGGCAAGGATCTGTGCCCCGCGCACCGCGAAGTCTGGCTGTCGCGAACCCTCGTCCCGGAGCGAACGACATGATCCAGCCTCCCGAACCCCCCGACGGCTGGCTCGACGGCCCGCTCGGCGTCCTGCGCGCCGCCGCGATCCTGCTCGCCGCGGCGCTGCTCGGCCTCGCGATCGGCGGCATCGATGCCGCCATGCGTCACGACGGCCGACCTCTCGAAAGGAATCGCTGATGCCCAAACCCGGCTTCAATCCCCAGCTCGGCGTCCCGCCTGTCCTGCAATGGGCCGCGCCGTCGCAGCTCGCGATCGATATGTCCTATCAGCGCTCGATCGATAACACCGCGTCGCAGCGGCTGATCAAGGACATCGCCGCCAACTGGAATTGGGGCCTGTGCCTGCCGCTCGTCGTCAACCGGCGCGCCGGGGGGGGGGTGAGTGGCGAGCTCTTTGTCATCGACGGGCAGCACCGCCTCGCCGCGGCGCGCCTGCGCAAAGACATTCCGCACCTCCCCTGCGTGATCCTCGGGCTTCCCGACACGACCGACGAGGCGGCGAAGTTCGTCAAGCTCAACCAGCGCCGGCGGCCGCTCACCAACCTGAACCTGTTCAAGGCGGCGCTCGCCAGCGGCGAGACCGAAGCGCGGGAGATTGCCGCGGCGCTCGGCGATGCCGGGCTGGCGATCGCGCAGTCGAGCAATCCCAATTCGTGGAAACCCGGGCAGCTGGTGAACGTCGGCGGCTTGAAGGCCGCCTATCGTCGTCACGGCGCCGCCAATCTCCGCGCTGCGCTGCACGTCTTCGCTGGCGGCTTCGGCGGCCAGCTGCTTCGTTATGCCGGCACAATATGGCCCGGGGTGACGCCGCTTGTCGCGACCTTGACGGCGCGCTGCGATCCCCTCGACTGGATGGACGGCGAGCAGGCGATTACTTTCGCCGAAATGCTCGAATCGACGCCGCAAGAGGAGTGGCGCGAAACCATTCTCACCGAGATTGTCGCGAACCCGTCGCTCACCGTTCCGACCGCCGCGGAAAAGGTGATCGCCGAAGCGTGGGCCGAGCTGCAGGCGGCGCTCAATGGCGAGGACGAGAGCGACAGCGAGGCGCAGGCGTTCGATCGGGCCCGGCGCGGCGCGCTCGGCGAACTGGCGAGCGCGGAGCCTTGAGCGGATGCTGATCCAGCCGATCTGGATCCGCGAGCCGGAGATACGCGCGCTCGTCGGCGGTACCATGTCGGTGCTGATCCGACCGGTTGGCCGCTTGGCCGTACTCGACCCCGGCGATCTGCTCTGGGTGCGCGAGCCCTTCCATCTGGCCCAGCGCTTCGCCGGGCACGCGCCGACGCACGCCGCGCGCCTCGGCGCCGCACCGATCTTCGTCGCCGATCGCACCCCGGCGCAGCTCGCGATCCGCTCGGCCGAGCTAGGCGACCGCCGCAACGCCCGCGAAATGCCCAAGGTCTGGCATCGCCAGCATCTGCGCGTCGTCGCGATCGACCGGCTGCACCTGCACGATGTCGATCTGAGCAATCTGGCGATCGCCGGATGGGATAGCGCCAAAGCGTATCGTGAGCGCTGGGACGAGGACGCCCGCTTTTTCGGCGCGCGCATCAACCAATCCAATTTCTGGGCGGCCAACCCGCCCGTCCTGCGCATCGAGTTCGAGCGCATTCCCGCCCCGCTGCCCCAAGAAGGAGACTGACGATGAGCGTGCAAGCAAAGACCCCCGGCGCACCCGGGGATGGTTTCGATTTCAGTGCGATCAGCGAGGTGCAACTCGCCCACGGCTCCCACAAATCCGCCGAGGAAGGGCTGTGCTTCATGGAAATGGTCGCATGGTTCGCTGGCGAAAAGCACAGCGACAAGCCCGAATGCGCCTGCCCTGTGCTCGGCCAGTACGGCATCGCGATCAACGATCAGGCGCCGCCGGACTTTCGCGACCGCGCGTTGAAGCCACTCGTCCCGATGATCGCCGGTACGCGCGGCACCTGGCAAGATCAGGGCGCCCGCGCGCAGTTTTTGGCGATGTGGCACGTGAACAAGATCGCGCCGATCTATTTGCGCACCCTCGCCGAATTCCTGCCCGCGCCCCATCGGGGCGCGCTCGATGCCTTGGCATCGCAATGCGAGGTGGCGCAGAGCGCTACCGAGTTGCGGGAGATTGAACGTCGCGATCTGGCCGCTCTGGCCGATCTGGCCGATCTGGCCGATCTGGCCGATCTGGCCGATCTGGCCGATCTGGCCGATCTGGCCGCTCTGGCCGATCTGGCCGCTCTGGCCGCTCTGGCCGATCTGGCCGCTCTGGCCCGTGGTCAGATCCTCGAGCTGATGGTCGAGGGACTGCGCCAGGCGATCCTGATTGGGCCGCACGAGGGGTTCGATGTGATGATCGATCTCAACGCCCGGCACCAGGCGCTGCGCGAACTGGTCGACGCTTGACCGACCTGTTCACCTGGTCGGCCGACACCAGCTCGGCAAAATCGGATCGGCGGGGCTTTGCCCCGCCGATCAAGCGCCGCTGCGCGGCGGATGCAATGCGGGCGCCGAGGCTTTCCTCTCGGCCTCGGCGCCTTCATCGCACCCGCCGCAAGAATAATCGCACCCCCGCGGGCGCCGTCTATGTCGGCCGACCGACGATCTGGTGCAACCCTTTCGCTGGCCGCGCCAAGGTCGGCCACAAGCGAAGCGTCATCCTGTACGGCGCCTGGCTGCGCGGCGAATGCACGCCGCGCGTCCTGACGGCTGCAGGCTTCAGCCGCGCCGAGATCGAGGAACTCGACCGTTGGCGCCGACGCGCGCTCGCCCGCCTGACCTCGCTCGCCGGCAAGGATCTGCAATGCTGGTGCCCAACCACTTCGGAATGGTGCCACGCCGATGTCTTGATCGATCTCGCCAACGCCGCGCCGCACCCAGCAAAGGACTGATCCCATGCTCCATCGATCGCCCGCCACCGCGGCCGAGCCGCCTACCCCTCCGGCCCAGGCTGCGACCGAACCCGACGGGCCGGTGACGATCTCGCGCCAGCTGTTCGACTTCCTGATGGGCGCTGATGCGCTGGACGGCGTGCATTTCGGCGAAGATCATCCTGACGAGCGCGGGCGCTTCTGGTGGCGGCAAATCCTTCGCGCAGCCGATTGCGGCGGCGCGGCCGACATGCTGATCGGCGATATTGAAAAGTCGATCGAGCCGATCCGCCACTGGTACGACACCCTCGATCACGAGCCCCGGCCGCTGGTCGACGTCGTCACCGACATGGTCTTCGACATCAAGGCCGACAGAAACATGCTGACCGAACGGCTCGGCCAGGTCCGTGCTCTCCAGGACCATATCCGCGAACAGGCGCAGCATTGCCAGACGCGCATCAACGATGGCGCAGATCTGGGCGCGGCGATCTGGCGCCTCGCGCTTGAAGACGTCGTCCGCGAAAGCGGCGCGGTGCTCGCGACGCTGGGCAAGGCCGAATTCATTGGCTTCAACGTCGACGCGCAGGGCGATCGAAAGGCAACGGCATGACCTCCGATCGCCGTTACCCACAACCTCTGACAAGCAAGGGATTGAGCATGAGTAACATCGCCAGCCCATCGCCGCAGCCGACCGGCCGTCTTCTATCGATCGCCGATGTCCTCCGCGAAACCAGCTTGAGCCGCACGACGCTTTGGCGCCGGGTCAAGGACCGCACTTTCCCGCCCCCGGTTCCGCTTGGCGGGATCCGCAAGGGCTGGCCCGAGCGCGACGTCGAGAGCTGGAAAGCCGAGCGTGATCGCGGGCCGTGGCAGCCCAAATAATTGCCCCGTTTCCTGCGGCCAACGGGTCACGGAATGGGGCATCATAACCAATCGAAAATCGAAAAACACAGCATTATCAGGAGGACAAACGTGTTTTCTTTATCCTACCCGGGGAGCCATTTTTCGACATCTCCGACAATGACATGTCGCGCCGTTCCAGGCGTATGACACCATAGCTCTGCGACGCCGTTACGCCGCGCCGGGTTGCCAGCCGCTTTTGGCGAGGAACGCCCTGGCATCGCCAATCGCCAGAATATCGCGGATAGCAGCGGCCTTGTCGGGCGCCCGCCGATAATAGGATCGCACGATCCGGTAACCGACCCAATAGCCAAGATCACCCGGTCGATCGGTGTTCCCCGTTCCGTTGTAAACCCAGCGCGATCCGTTCGCGCGCGCATCCATGTCGGCCGCAAAATCGCTTTCGATCTCCAACTCCCTGCCGCCCGCCGCCTTCGCCAGATGCCGGTACGCGACCGAGCCCGAGATCAATTCGCCCAGAAACTCCGCGCCGCCCTCCATCAGCGCGGCTTCAAGGACCGTCGTACTGCCCCCGTCGGGCCGCGGCTGTTGCTGCACATGGATATATTCGTGCGCGATGACATGGACGAACCGCGTTTCGACGTCGGGTTCGGGCTGACGCCAGCCGCAGAGCGCTTCGACGCCGACATAGGCGCCGCGCGAATTGGCGAAACCGACGGGTTTGCCGCGGCCGATCGCGATGGTCAGCACCGGCATCTTCGCTTCGGGGTAGAGCCCGCGCAGCCGCGCCAGCGCATCGGCCAGCCGCAGCTTCACGCGAGGCAGCACCGCGGCGCATCGGCGTGCATTGGCATAGAGCGCAGGCTCCGCAGCGATGCGCGCCGCGATCGCCGCGCCGCTGATGTTGCGCGCGATCGCGACATCGTGAAGACCGGGCGTGCCGCGGTCGAGATAATCGCGCTGCAGGAGGTCGGCCGGGGGCTTGCCGTCCCACGCGTCATAAAGCGCGAAAAAGCGCTCGACGTCGCGGGTTTCGATCTGCGGCACCGAAGGCGGCGAGGCGCCCGACAAGGTCAGCGCCAATATCCCGGTTCGCAGCGTGCTTGCGCCAACTGCCGGCAAGCGCCACGACCGCCCGCCGCCGCTGGTCACAGCTGGTCGAGATGATCGATCGGAATAATCTCGATGCCGCCGCCAAAGCGGTCGCCCAGATGCGCGCCGGGGTGCATTTGCGCAATTTCGAGCGCTTCGGCGTCGTCGGCCGCTTCGACGACGAAAAATGCCCCGACCGGCTGCGCCGACACCTCGAACGGCCCGGGTTCTACCCGGCTGCCGCTGCCGGTCGAGCGGATGACCTGGCTGTTCATCGCCAGCGAGCCGACCATGGCTACCTTGCCGCTGGCTTTCAGCCGCGCATCATGCGGGGCGCAGAGCGCACCGATTTCCTCGAAATCCTGCGCGGTGAGGTTCGCAAAGGCCGCGGCATCAAAATGGCAAAGGCAAAGATAGTGCATGGTCACTCCTGTTGGTTGTCATGGTGCGGGACGCCGCCGGCTATCGCAGGACCAGGCTGGCTTTCCCCCAGAAACGGACATCCGGGCCCGATACCACGCATGCCCATTTCCGGGGGAAAGCCCGGCCCGCGGCGACCCCCGCGGGCACAAATCATGTTTTCGCAAAAGCCTCGATGTCGCGGTTGAGCCGGTCGATATGCGTCACGAACAGCCCGTGCGGGGCGCCTTCGTACACGACCAGCTTGGCCGATTTTACCAGCTGCGACGCGGGCAGCCCGGTGAGCGCGAGCGGCGCCGAAGCATCCTTGTCGCCATGGATGAACAGCGCCGGCACGGTGATAGCGCGAAGGTCGGCGCGGAAATCCGCCGCGGTCATTGCCCGGTTGAGGTCGATCACCGCGCGCAGCGACGTGCCGAGCATGATATTCTTGATCCACTGGCGCATCAGCGGGCTGGTTTCGGGAACCACGAACGGGTCGCTGTTGCCGTCGATCCATTGCGGAAAGTCGCGATAAAACTGCTGGCGCATCTGGTCGAAGGCGGCGGCGGGAACGCCGGCCGGATTGTCGGGCTTTGCCGCCAAGCACGGCAGCGTCGTCGCAAGGAACAGGACGCGCGCGACCCGGCCTGCCGATGCTTTGCCGCCAAGATAACTCAATATCTCGCCGCCGCTCATCGAATGGGCGACGACCGTCGCACCCCTGACATCGAGCGCGGTCAGCACCGCGTCGACATCGCCCGCCAGCGTCGCATAATCATAGCCGCGCCCCGGATCGTCCGAGCGGCCATGGCCGCGCCGGTCAAAAGCGATGCAGCGGAACCCGCGTTCCGACAGCGCCGCCATCTGATACGCCCACATATCCGACGACAGCGCCCAGCCCGACAGGAACAGGATCGGCGCGCCCGTCCCCCAACTGCGCACGTACAGCCGCGTCCCGTCGCCCGCCGTGACCCACGCGGGACTGGCCGCCGCCACACGCGGGGCGGCTCGGGCCGGTGTCGCCGCCAGCGCCAGCGCGGCGCCACCGGCCAGCGTCCCCGCAAAAACGTCGCGTCTGTTCATCGGCTGCTCCCCCACGGTGGAGCCCCATGATGTCAGCGGTTCGCGCGCCGCGCTACTACCCCGCAGGTAGGCGGCTGAGGTCGTCCAGATTTTCCACCAGCGCCCGCGCCACCAGCGACGCCGCGGTGCGCGTCTCGGCATCGGCGTCGACGCGTTCGCCCCACGACGAAAAGGCGCGAACCGAACCGTCGCCGACCGGGATCGGCAGGACAAAGCCGTCGCTGATCCGGAAATCGCGCGCTTCGGCCAGGATGCGGCGCTGGGCGTCGTTCATCACCGCGGACGGAATGTCGCTCCAGAAAAATCCGCGGTCGCGCGCCGCGGTCGCGCGGACCAGATAATCGGTGTTGCGATAGCGGTTGGTGTAATTATGCTGGAGCCACCCGACCGCCGGGCGCCCGCCCGCATCGCGCCTTATGTCCCAGCCCACGGGCGAGCCGCGCAGCGTGCCGGTGATGAAATGGTCGATCCCGATCTCGCCGAAAAACTCGGCCGCAATCGCCGTCGAACGCACCACCGATGTCGATGCCGTGAGCGCGAGCGCCGCGTCGAAGGCGCGCGTCCCTAGCGTTCCGGCGTCGCGAATCCGGTCGGCAAAGCGCGGCGCCAGCCCCGCAGCCAGCAACAACCGGTCCTGCTCCATGCCCGAAAGGCGGAGCGCCCCGGCCAGCCGCGCCACCATGTCGGCGCTGGGTTTGGCGCGGCCGGTCTCCAGAAATCCCAGATGACGGCAGGATACCCCGGCATCGAGCGCCAGCACCAGTTGCGATCGGCCATCGCGCTTGCGATGCGCCACCAGATGCCGCCCGAAGGCACCGCGGCGATCGGACAAAAAAGGTTGGACTTCGGACATGGCGACTCCTCGATCGGCGGCGGTGTCATAGCCCGATTAGACAGCGGGTTGAAAGAGCCGCGTCGTTATCGATTCATCTTGGCGCGCCGCGTCCGGTCGTCCTAAGACTCGGCGAACGATCAGGGAGAGCGAGTGCCGATGTCCGAAGCCCAGCCGCAAAGCTATCCCGAAATCCGCGAAGCGGTGCGCCGCCTGTGCGCGGGCTTTCCGGGCGAATATTGGCAACGGCTCGACCGCGACCGCATCTATCCCACCGAATTTGTCCGCACCCTGACCGAAGCCGGCTTCTTGTCGGTGCTGATCCCCGAGGAATATGGCGGGTCGGGACTGGGGCTGGGCGCGGCGACCGCGGTGCTCGAAGAAATCCACCGCTCGGGGTGCAACGGCGGCGCGTGCCATGCGCAGATGTACACAATGGGGACGCTGCTGAAACATGGATCGGCAGCGCAGAAAGCCGCCTATCTGCCCGCGATCGCGAGCGGCGCGCTGCGCCTCCAGGCGTTCGGGGTGACCGAGCCGACGGCAGGCACCGACACCACCCGCATCCGCACCTTCGCGCGGCGGGTCGGCGACGATTATATCGTCAACGGGCAAAAGATCTGGATCAGCCGCGCCGAACATTCGGACCTGATGATCCTGCTGTGCCGCACTACCCCGCGGGAGGAATGTGCCAAAGCGTCGGACGGGATGAGCGTGCTGCTGGTCGACATGCGCGCGGCGGCGGGCAATGGGCTGACCATCCGCCCCGTCCGCACCATGCTCAACCACGCGACGACCGAGCTGTTCTTCGACGACCTGAAAGTCCCCGCCGCCAATCTGATCGGCGAGGAGGGCAAGGGCTTCCGCTATATCCTGTCGGGAATGAACGCCGAACGTATCCTGATCGCGTCCGAATGTATCGGCGACGGGCGCTTCTTCATCGACCGCGCCGCCGGTTATGCCAGGGAGCGCGAAGTCTTCGGGCGGGCGATCGGCGAAAATCAGGGCGTCCAGTTCCCGATCGCGCGCGCCTATGTCCAGCTCGCCGCCGCCGCCGAGATGGTCGACAAGGCGGCGCGGCTGTTCGACGCCGGACAGGATGGCGGGACCGAGGCGAATATGGCCAAGATGCTGGCGTCGGAAGCGAGCTGGTACGCCGCCGATATGTGCGTCCAGACCCACGGCGGCTTCGGCTTTGCCGAGGAATATGACATCGAACGCAAATTCCGCGAAACGCGCCTCTATCAAGTCGCGCCGATCAGCACCAATTTGATCCTGAGCCATGTCGCGACCCACGCGCTTGGCCTGCCCAAGAGTTTCTGAGGCCAGCATGGAGGATTTTTCCGCCTTGATCGGGCGCAGCGAAACGCGGCACGACATTGCAACCGCAGCGCCGCTCGTCGGCCTCGCCGCGCTGCTCGATCAGGACTCGGCGCCGCCCGCGGCCGTGCCACCGCTCGGCCATTGGCTCTATTTCCTGCCCGACGCGCGCCAGTCGGTGATCGGCGAGGACGGCCACCCGCGCCGCGACGAGGGCGGCTTGCTGCCCCCCGTGCCGCTCCCCCGCCGGATGTGGGCGGGCGGGCGCCTCGAATTCCTCGCCCCGATCGCGGTCGGCGCGGCGCTGACCCGCGTCACGACGATAGCGGCGATCCGCGCCAAACGCGGCGCCAGCGGCGACCTGCTGTTCGTCACCCTTCAGCACGATATTGCCGCGGGCGGCGATCCGGCGATCCGCGAGGAGCAGGATCTGGTCTATCGCGCGCCCGCTGCCGCACCAGCGGCAGCCACGGTCCAGCCGCCGGTCGAGCCCGAACCCGCCGACGCGGTGCGCCGCGTGGCGCCCGATCCCGTGCTGCTGTTCCGCTATTCGGCGCTCACCTTCAACGCCCACCGCATCCATTACGACCGCGATTACGCCCGCGATGTCGAGGGTTATGCCGGGCTGGTCGTGCAGGGTCCGCTGATCGCGACCCTGCTCCTCGATCATGCCCGGCGCGAGATGCCCGGCCTGACGCCCGCGCGCTTCAGCTTCCGCGCCGAGGCGCCGCTGATCGACGGCGCGCTGTTCGACCTCTGCCTGGCGCGCGAGGGCAGCGGCGCGCGACTATGGGCGCGCGACGGCACCGGCCGCCCGACGATGCGCGCCGACGTGCAGGGCTAGCGGCCAGCGCGCATCTGGGGCAGGATCAAGCAGAAGGGGGCCGCGTGACCGATCTGCAAGCACGAAGCTGGGCCGCGATGCCCGCCCTGGTCGCCGCGGTGCAAGCAGCGGGCGATGCGAGCGGCCTGCCCTATATCGCGGCGCAGGCCGATCTGGGCGATCCCGAACCGATGGCCGATGACGCTGGGCGCCCCTATGCCGAAACCAGCTTTCGCTGGATCGACCCCGACCATGCTTATTGGCGCGATCGCAAGCTGGCGCTGCATATCGCGTTCCTGACCGCGGCGCGGCTGACCGCCGAACCCTTTTTCTACAGCGACGGCCGCCTGCGGACCTGGCGCGACACCGGGTTGCTCGAAGCGGTCGATTGCGAACAGGCCAAGAATACGCCGAATTTCGGCGAAGCGATCATCGCGCCGGTGCATCTGCCGCGCGGGCTGGTGGGCGCGGTCTTCTGGTGCTCGCGCGAACCGATCGGTGTCGCGGCGCTGTTCGACCGCCACGCCGGCGAGCTGCACAATCTGGCGCTCAAGCTGGTCGCGACGCACAATGAAGCGCGCGGGCGGCCGCGCAACGCCACGGTGCCGCAGACGCTGACGCGACGCGAGGTCCAGTGCCTGCGCTGGGCGGCGGCGGGCAAGACCGACGGCGAGATCGGCATCATCCTGACTTTGTCGGTGTCGACGGTGCGCTTTCATCTACGCAACGCCGCGGCGAAACTTGGCGCGACGGGCCGCGCGCAATCGATCCAGATCGCCGCGGGCCTCGGCTTCGTCGGCGCGCGGGCCGCCTGATGCAGATGCCAGCTAGGCCCGCCAATCCCGCGGCGTACAAGGCGAGGTCATGGACATGTTGAACGATCCCGACCTCCAATCCTTTCGCGACGAGGTTCGCGCCTTTCTGGCCGCCGCCTTGCCCGACGACCTGCGCCGCGCCGCCAGCCGCGCCACCAGCGTCTTTCACGACCCCGCCGTCTCGCTGCCCTGGCAACGCATCTTGCACGCGCAGGGCTGGGCGGCGCCCGACTGGCCGGCCGAGTTCGGCGGGCCGGGATGGAGCGAGATCGAACGCTATATCTTCGCCGCCGAATGCGCGCGCGCCGGGACGCCGAGCCTCGCGCCGATGGGGCTGAAAATGGTCGCTCCGGTGATCATGCACTATGGCAGCGCCGAGCAGCGCGCCCATTATCTGCCGCGCATCCTGTCGGGCGAGGATTATTGGTGCCAGGGTTTTTCGGAGCCCGGCGCCGGGTCGGACCTCGCCGCGTTGCAATTGCGCGCAACTCCCGACGATAGCGACTATGTCCTCAACGGATCGAAAATCTGGACCACCCACGCGCATTTCGCCAACCGCATGTTCGCGCTCGTCCGCACGTCGGGCGAGGGCAAACCGCAGGCGGGGATCAGCTTCCTGCTGCTCGATATGGCGACCCCGGGGATCACCGTCGAACCGATCCGCACCCTCGCCGGCGACCATGAGTTCAATCAGGTCTTCTTCGATGACGTGCGGGTGCCGCAGGCAAACCGGCTGGGCGGCGAAAACGAAGGCTGGTCGGTCGCCAAGCATCTGCTGACCTTCGAACGCGGCGGCAAATATGCCCCCGGTCTGATGGCGCGCCTGACCCGTTTGCGCGCGCAATCGATCGCCGATCCGGTGCTGCGCGCGCAGCTCGAGCGCGAGGCGATCGGGTTACAGGCGTTGCAGGCGCTCGAACTCAAGGCGATGCGCGGCGTCGGCGGCAGCCCGGCGCTCTACGCCTCGACGCTCAAGATTCTCGGCACCGAGAGCGCGCAACGCATCGATACGCTGGCGTGCGACATCGCGGGCCAAGCAGCCTGGGCCGATGCCGACGGACAGGTTCCCGCCGAGTTGGCGGTCGCGGTACCGCGCTACCTCAACGACCGCGCGGCGAGCATCTATGCGGGATCGAACGAGATCCAGCGCGACCTGATCGCGCGGCTGATGCTCGGCTAAGCTGCCACTTCGGCAAATCGCGCAAGATGCTCGGCGCGCGGCCCCATCGCCGCTGCGATCGCCAGCGCCCGTTTAAAATGCGCGCCAAGGCTAAGTTCTTCGGTCAGGCCCATCGCACCGTGAATCTGGACCGCCCCCTCGCCGACAACGCGAGCCGCGTCGGCGACCTCGACGCAAGCAGCGCTCACCGCCGCCGCGCGGTCGGCGCGATCCTGATCGACCGCCATAATCGCCGCTTCGGTCAGCGCCGCGGCCTTCATCGCGGCGAGCTGCATGTCGGCGGCGCGGTGGCGGAGCGCCTGGAAGGTGCCAATTGTGCGGCCGAACTGCTGGCGCTGACCCAGATAGTCGGCGCTGGCGGCGATCATGTGGCGGATCAGCCCGACCGCCTCGGCACAGCGGCCGACGAGGATGACGTCGTTGGCCAATTCGGCCAGCGCGCGCGCTGCCGCTCCCGTCGCCAGCACCTCCCCCTCGCCCGCCTTTAGCGTCAGGCAAAGGTCGGCGGTCACGCTGCCGTCGTGCATGATGCGGTGGCGCTGCTCGACCTTGTCGCGATCGGCGGCGAACAACAGCGCAGCGTCATCGTCGGCGAGTATGAACAGATCGGCCTCGGCACCGCCCGCGACCAGCGTTGCAGTGCCGCGAACCGCGCCGCCCGCATCGACGATCGGCATCGTCGCGGTTGATGCCCGGCAAAGGATTGCCGCGCGCCGTTCGCCCGCCGCCAGGTCAGGCAGCGCCAGATGATCGGGGGCTGCGCGGCCGAGCAGCGCCGTCGCGGCGGCATGTGACAGCCAGTCGGCCCCGGCGAGCGCCGGTCCAAGCTCGGCCATCACCAGCGCGATGTCGATCGCGCCGCCGCCAAAGCCGCCGCACGCCTCGGGGACCGCGACCCCTGCCAGCCCGAGCGATTCCACCAGATCGCGCCAGCCGGGACGCGCATTGTCGGCCAGGAAACGCTGCACGCTGTCGCGCAGCATCTGTTGCTCGTCGCGCAGCGGCAGGTCGAGGGCGGCGATGTCATATGTCACGTCAGATCTCCCGCAAACTTCTTGCGGCATCCAACCGACAGGGTCTAGCTGATTGGCGTGGCAGGGCGCGCTATCGCCGCGGCGCGCGATCGGGCGCCGACAGCTCGGCTTCAGCCGGCCAGTGACCCTGCGCGTTTTCGGCGATGATCTCGGCCAGCAACGCCCGGGCGCCTGCTTCGTCGCCCGCAAAGCGGCGCTCCATCGCGATGGCGAACTTGATCGTGCTGTCCTTGGTCGTACCGACGTCGGCGGGCTTCAGCCGGCCCTGCATGATCTGGACTGCCTGATAATAAACGTCGTTCTCGATCAGTTTCAGCCCCGGTTCGATCGCGTCGATCGCGGCGCGCGCCTTGGCGTGCTCGCCCATCTTGCGATAGGCGATATAGGTCCAGTAAGCGGTCGGCACCCGCATATCGTCGCGCGCAAAGTCGGCCGACAGCGCCAGCGATTTCGCCATCCCGTCGACGACGGTCTGATAGTCGCCCGTCGCGAAGCTGGTCTGAGCATGATAATAGACGATGTTGCCGCGATAGGTGCTGATCGTCAGCCCGATCGGATTGGGCAGCCCGTCGGGTTCGAAGCTGTCGGGCGTGTCGCCCATCAGCGCCAGCGCCTCGCTGTAATCGGCGAGCGCCGCGTCGAACTGCCGCGCGCGGGTCAGGTCGCGGGCGCGAAAGCGGTAGAGTTTGTAGCTGCCGGGAAAGACCTTCAGCCCGTCGGTGAACGCATCGACCGCATCGCAAATCCGTCCCGCATAGTCGAGGCGGCGGCCCAGCCAGATGTGCGAATCCTCGCGGTCGGGCGCGATGCGCAGCGCGGCGCGCGCGATCTCGATATCCTGGTCGAGCCGCCTTTGCGTCGCCTCTGAAAATTTCGGCAGCGTCAGCGGGGTACCGATCAGGCTGGTGGTGCATTGCCCGGCATTGGCAGCGGTCGGCTGCGCCGCCGCCGGACCCGCTGCGAGCACCAGCGCCAGCGCAATCCCGGCGCCGATCATCGCCCGCACGCTCATCCGACCACATCCTGATAGATGCGGCGGACGTTGGTTCCCATGATCTTTTCGACGACGCTGGTCGGATAGCCCAGCTTGCGCACCCCGTCCCACACCACTTCCATGCGGCGCGGGCCGTTGAGTTCGTCGATGAACAACGGCCAGTCGTCGGCGTTGAAATTGGCGCCCTCTTCGCGCTTCAGCTCGGCAATATATGCGTCGGTCATTTCTACGACGCGGTGATCGCGGTCGCTGCCGATCGCGACATGGTCGGCGCCCGCAACCTTCACCGCATGATCGATATGACGGAAATAGTCGGCGAGCGCGCCTTGACGCTTCGTCGTCAGGAACGGCCGCATCTGGCAAATCCCCACGACCCCGCCCCTCTGGGCGAGCAGCCGCAGATTGGCGTCGGTGGTGTTACGGACATTTTTGTGCATCGCCATGCAGGCGGTGTGCGAGATGATCACCGGGTCGGTCGACGCGTTGATCGTGTCGGTCATCGTCTGCATATTCGCATGCGACAGGTCGATCAGCATCCCGACCTTGTTCATCCGCGCCACGACCTCACGCCCGAAATGCGTCAACCCGTTGGCGCCCAATTCCTTGCATCCCGCGCCCGCCCAATTCTGGTCGTTGTAGGTGATCTGCGACGATCGGACGCCCAGCTTGTAAAACAGGTCGATATTGTCGAGGTCGCGGCCGAACTGGGTGCTGTTCTGGAACAGATAATAGATCGCGATCTGGCCGTTCTGGCGCGCAATGTCGATGTCGCTGGTCCGCGTCGCCTTCAGGAACAGCGCCGGATGTGCCGCAATATGCGCATCATGGTCGAGCACCGCCTGGATCGCGTCGTCATAGGCATGGGCTTCATAGGTTTTGGGGTCGCACAATGTCACCGTGATCGCGTCGAGTCCGCTTTCGCGCATCTGCCCGATCAATGCCGCGTCATATTCGAAGCGCACCTCGCCCATCGCGTCGAAGGTCAGCGGCCGCGCCGTCTGCTTCGCCGCCAGCGAGGGGGACATCGCCACCGCGGCGGACATCGCCGCCCCCGAGAGCACAAATTGCCGTCTATCCATCGCATCGACTCCCAATATTTTCTATTGGAAATTTATAGCCGATAAGAAAATTATTGCAAGTGAAGCGGGAATTGCGATCCGGGTGCGCAATATGGCGCGATCAGCCGGTGTTGACCCACAATACGACCGCGTCCTGCTCGCTCGTCGAATAGGCCGCGTGCTGCATGCTGCTGTCGATATAGACGCTATCGCCAACCCCCAGGATTGCGGGCTCATAATGTTCGGTCTGGAAGCAGATCTCGCCCTCAAGCACGTAGAGAAACTCCTCGCCGCTGTGCTGCGACCAGGCCTTGAAATCGTCGAGACTGCGCGCCTTGATCGTCGTGACGAACGGCAGGATCTTCTTGTGCTTCAGTTCGACCGCGATCAGGCGATGGTTGTACACCGGGGTCTCCATCGGCCGCCCGGCGCCCGCGAGCGTGATGCTGCGCCGTCCGGCGGCATCCTGTCCCGTATTGCTGGCAAACAGCTCGGTGATGTCGATGTCGAACCCCAGCGCCAGCTTCTGGACCACGTCAAAAGTCGGCGACATCTGGTCATTTTCGATCTTCGACAGCGTCGACGCGGCCAGCGAGGTCAATCGCCCCGCATCCTCCAGCGTCATCCCGCGTTCGCGGCGCAGCTGGTGCAGGCGCCGCCCCAGATGGAAACCTTCGATCCGGGGTCGCTTCGCCTGACGGACAGCGCCCAGAATCTCCGGCTCATCTGCTGTTCTGGGTGGCATATATCTCCGGTCCTTTACTCTGGCCAAATCGTGCAAGGTCGACGGAGTCGGGATGGGCTTGGGGGACGAGCCTGCCAGTCCGCGTCACGATCTTATAATGCACAAATTTCCGATAGGCTACGGCGCTGACATTCGCCCATGTCAGCGCCGTTTGGGCCCACCGGAAATATTCTACGCCGCGCGCCGGGCGCGGATCAGAATTTATATTTGGCGTTCAGATAATAGAACCCGCCCGCAACCCCGAACACGCTGTGGTTGTCGTAGATCAGGCCGGCACGCGCGCGTGCCGGACCGCGACCCGGCGGGAAGATGTTGAAGATGTTGCGTGCGCCAACGCTCAGTTCGACATCCTGGATCCCCGTATAGGACAGTTCGGCGTCGAACAGCGTTACCGCCTTGCGCGGCAGGAAAGTCGCGCCATCCAGGCGGCGCCACGCGCCATAATGGATCGCGCGGCCCATCAGTGCAAAATCGCCTACCTTGGTCGTCGCCGAGAAATTGCCACGCCAGCGGGGCGTACCGCGTTCGAATTCGGTCACGATCGCCGGGCTGAACCCCGGCGGCGGGGCGCCGCGCAGATGCTGTTCATTATAGTTCAGCGCCAGGCTGAAATCGGTCGAGGCGTTGTCCGACCAGCTGTGGCGATAGGTGCTGACCAGGTCGAAACCGCGCACGCGGGTGTCCATTTCGTTCTGGAAATAACGCACCTGCTGAATGTCGGCGCCATTGGGGAAGTTGATCGCCGCCAGCGCCGCGCGTTCAGCCGCGGTCGTGTTCCGCGACGGGGTCAGCAACAGGCGGTCATCGACGTCGATCTGATAGAAATCGAGCGTGGTCAGGAAGCCGTCCAGCCCGGTGAAGACGACGCCCGCCGACATATTGAACGACGTTTCGGGCGTCAAAGCCTCCGAACCGAACACCTGCGCCGCGGGCGAACCCGGCACTAGCACCGCATCGAGGATGAAACCGCCAACCCCGTCGAGCTGCGAGGTCAAGCTGGTCCCGAACACCTGACCGGCGGCCGGAGCGCGGAAACCGGTGCTGACCGAACCGCGCAGCGCAAAGGCGTCGCTCAGTTCAAAACGCGTCGCCGCTTTGTAGCTGAAGTTCGTGCCGAACTGATCATAATCTTCATAGCGACCCGCGACCGACAGGTTCCACCAGGGGGTGATGTCGGCATCGACTTCGGCGAACACCGCATAGCTGTTCGAGTCAAAGGCTCCGGCAAACTCCGGCGAAAATCCCTGAAAACCGTTCGACCCGGCGGGCAGATCGCGCAGCGGCCCGGTCAGATAGCTGGCCCGGTCGCCCTCGCCGATGACATAAGTTTCCTTGCGATGGCTGGCGCCCGCAAACAGCAGAATCTGGTCGTTCAGCTCATAGGAAATTTCGCCGTCAAACTGGATTTCGCGCTGGGTCAGCGAACCGGGTTTGAACGAGGTCGGCGAATTGACCCCCATCGACGCGTTGATCGTCCCGGTAATCGAATAATCGACGGTGTTGGTGCCGTAACGCGCCGACAGATCCCAAGTCAGCGGGCCGTCCTGATCGCGCAGGCCAACCAGGGCGCTGAAATCTTCCAGGTGGCCGCGGAATTCCGGGGTGAACCCGCCGGGATAGACGCGCGTCAGATCGAACAGCTGCGGATGCGCCGGGGTGAGGTCAAAGGCCGAATTGGCATAGGTGCCATGGCGGTTCAGCCCGCCCGCGGTGATCGGCTGGCGCAGGCCAAAGGTGACCGAGCTTTTGCCGGTCATATAGTTGCCAAAGCTATAGAGCTCGAGCGCGTCGCTCAGCTCGATGCCCGCGTTCCACACCGATTTGAACGCCATATAGCGCGGGTCGAGATTGCCCTCAGGATGCTCGGGTACGCCCGGGATGCCCGCCGCGCGCAGCGCTGCCGCGCCTGCGTGGCTGGCTTTACGGGCATAGGCTTTGGCCTGATCGGTATATTGGGCGGCCAGGTTGAAATAGGCATTGTCGCCGACCGGCACCGCGATATGCCCCTGAATGTCATAGGTGCGGCCCCCCGATTGGAAATATTCGCCGACCTGCCCCATGATCGAGCCGCCGCTGCGCGCCTTTTTCAGCTCCATGTTGATCACGCCAGCGATCGCGTCCGAGCCATATTGGGCCGATGCGCCGTCGCGCAGCACTTCGACGCTCGACAGGGCGATCGGCGGAATCACGTTGAAATCCTGTCCTTGCGAGCCCGAGGTCGAGGCGTGGCCGGTACCGATCTGGACGATCGAGGCGCGGTGGCGGCGCTTGCCGTTCATCAGCAGCAGGACATGGTCGGCGGGCGAGCCGCGCAACGTGACCGGGCGCACGAACGACGACCCGTCGTTGCCCTGCAGGCGCTGGGCGTTGAACGCGGGGACCAGCGTGCGCAGCGCGTCGTTGACGTCCGAATAGCCGGTTGCGGTGATGCTTTCGGGTGCAATGACGTCGATCGCGACCGAGCTGTCGGTGATCGAGCGGTCCTTGCGGCGCGTCCCGATGACGACGATGTCGCTGCCGCCCTCATCGGCGGCGGCGCCGTCGGTTTCAGGCGGCGGCGTCTGCGCCTGAGCGACGGGCGCGATCGCGAACGCAAGAGCCGACGACAACAGCAGGCGTGAAACGAACTTCGACATTTTTTCCCTCCTTGGTAACCCATTCCCCACCCGGAAACGCGCGGATTTCCGTGGTTGATCTTATTGTTCATAATTTTCCTATCATAAAATTTATTGCTCAACTAGCAAAATATTCCTATGCACCGCATCACGAGCCGAGGCCGATCGTCGTCGCCCCGGTCGAGTGGAGTTTTACCGTGATCGCCATCGCCAAATCGCCCGCGCGCGAACGATCGACGCACTGCATCACCGCCCTCGCGCTGTCGTCGTTCGTCCTGGGGCTGGCAGCGACGAGCGCCGCGGCGCTCGCCCCGACACCCGGCGAAGGCGCCGTTATCCACGCTGGCGCGGTCATAACGATTCCAGGAAAGCCCGCGCTCGGCCCGACGACGATCATCGTGCACGGCAGGAAAATCGCCGAAATCCAGCCGGGCCATGTCACTGTCGCCAATCTGCCGGTCATCGATCTGAAGGACCAGACCCTGCTGCCGGGGCTGATCGACACCCATGTCCATTTCAGCTTTTCGCCCGCCACGCGCTATTGGTCGGCGGCGATCGACACCCCCGAGGATGTCGCGCTCGCCGCCTTTTCCAATGCGAAAAAGACGCTGGAGGCGGGCTTCACGACGGTTCGCGACGTTGGATCGGACGGCTATGCGATCCACGCGCTGCGCGACGCGGTCAACGACGGCATCGTCATCGGGCCGCGCATCTTCCTGTCGGGCACCTCGCTCTCGATCGTCGGCGGCCATGGCGACATGTCGGGGCTCAACCGCAAGACGACCGAGGCGCTGTTCCCCTATGACTATACCGGCGCCTGCACCGGCGCGGTCGAATGCGCGCTGCGCGTGCGCGAAGCGGCGAAATATGGCGCCGACCTGATCAAGATCACCTCGACCGGCGGCATCATGTCACAGCAGGCGCGCGGGCTGGGTCAGCACCTCAGCGACGAAGAACTGACCGCAATCGTCACCACCGCGCACAGCCTCGGCCTCAAGGTCGCGGCGCATGCGCATGGCGCGCAAGGCGTCACCGCATCGGTGCGCGCCGGGGTCGATTCGATCGAGCATGGCACGTATCTCGACGCCGGCACCGCAAAGATGATGGCGGCACGGGGGACGTGGCTGGTGCCGACGCTCGGCCTGCTCGATTCGCACGACGCCGCCGACACCGCGCGCCTCACCCCCGCGGTGCAGGCCAAGATGGCCGAGGCGCGCAAGGTGTCGGGCGACAATATCCGCCTTGCGATGCAGTACCGGGTGAACATCGCCTTTGGTACCGACGCCGGGGTGTCGCCGCACGGCGAAAACGCGCGGCAATTTCGCAAGATGGTCGAACAGGGGCCGATGACCCCGATGGCGGCGCTGCGCTCGGCCACCATCGACGCCGCGACCTTGCTCGGCCAGTCCGACAATCTCGGCACGATCGAACCGGGCAAATATGCCGACATGATTGCGGTGGCGGGCGATCCCTATCGCGACATCACCGTGCTCGAAACCGTCACCGCAGTGATCAAGGACGGCCGCCTCGTCGCGCGCCGCGCCGACTGACCGACAAATATCCAACAAACCACCGAAGAACTGGCAGACAAGACATATGAACGCTCCCGAAACCATCGCAAAATCGCTATCGACCCCGCTCACCGCCGTGACGCTTGCCGAACAGGCCGCATCGGTCTTTGACCAGCTCGGCCTTTCGCTCCGCCATCATCAGGGCGCCGACCTGCCGGTATTTTCGCCGATCGACGGGACGCAGCTCGCGGCGCTGCGCACCGATACCCCCGCCGACGTCGACACGATGGTTGCAAACGCCCGCACCGCCTTTGCCGAATGGAAGCTGGTTCCCGCGCCGCATCGCGGCGAGCTGGTCCGCCGCTATGGCGCGCTGGTGCGTGAGCACAAGGAGGCGCTGTCGCTGCTGCTGTCGATCGAGAATGGCAAGATCCTGACCGAAGCGCGCGGCGAAGTGCAGGAAGTGATCGACATCTGCGAATATGCCGTCGGCCTGTCGCGCCAGCTGTTCGGGCTGACCATCGCCTCCGAACGGCCCGAGCATCGCCTGACCGAATATTGGCACCCGATGGGCGTGCTCGGGTTGATCTCGGCGTTCAATTTTCCTGCCGCGGTGTGGGCGTGGGGGACGACCGTCGCGCTGGTCTGCGGCGACAGCGCGATCTGGAAACCGTCGGAAAAAACCCCGCTCACCGCGCTCGCCTTTGCCGGGCTGCTGGCGAAAGCGGCGGACGATTATGAGCTGGCGCCCGACCACCTGGTGCAGGTCGCGATCGGCGACGCGCGCTGCGGCACCGCGATCGCCGACCACCCAGACGTCGCGATCGTCAGCGCGACGGGCAGCGTGCGGATGGGACAGGACGTCGCGGTGCGCGTCGCCAAACGCTTCGGCCGCCCGATCCTCGAACTCGGCGGCAACAATGCCGCGATTATCGCGCCGAGCGCGGACCTTGACCTCGCCTTGCGCGGCGCGGTGTTCGCGGCGACGGGCACCTGCGGCCAGCGCTGCACCACGCTGCGCCGCCTCATCGTCCACCACAGCATCCGCGACGCCTTTGTCCGGCGCCTGATCGCAACCTTCGCCACCCTGCGTATCGGATCGCCGCTCGACGACGCCACGCACGTCGGGCCGCTGATCGACCAGATGGCCTTTGACGGCATGCAGCGCGCGCTCGAACAGGCGCGGCGCGAGGGCGGTACCGTCCATGGCGGCGAGCGCCTCGATCTCGCTGGCGCCGCCGACGGCTATTATGTTCGCCCGGCGATCGTCGAAATGCCGCAGCAAAGCGCGATCGTGTGCGAAGAAACCTTCGCCCCGATCCTCTATGTGATGGGCTATGACACGCTCGACGAAGCGATCGCGCTGCAAAACGGCGTCTCGCAAGGCCTGTCGTCGAGCATCTTTACGAGCGACGTCCGCGAGGCCGAGCGCTTCCAGTCGGCGCAGGGCAGCGATTGCGGCATCGTCAACGTCAACATCGGCACCAGCGGGGCCGAAATCGGCGGCGCGTTCGGCGGCGAGAAGGTCACCGGCGGCGGGCGTGTGTCGGGCTCCGACAGCTGGAAAAATTACATGCGCCGCGCCACCGCAACGGTGAATTATTCGGCGTCGCTGCCGCTGGCGCAGGGCGTGAAGTTCGACCTCGACATCGATCCGTGAAACAGAACCACAAGAAACAAAAATCCAAGGAGAGTGAATATGATCCCCCGCACCCTGAAACTATTGGCTTCGGCCAGCCTGCTGATGCTGACGACGCCGTCGCTCGCCATCGCCCAGGAAGGCAGCTTCCAGGGCACCTCGCTGCTCGGTCAGCGAATGGTGACCAACCCCGATCGCAACGTCGGCGTCGCCGCCGTCGCCACGCTCGAACGCGCGGCCAAGGATGCGAAGGCGGCGTTCGAAAGCAACATGACCGTCGACACCGCGACCTGGTACGGCCGTATCCTGTTCTATCAGGGCTATGTCAGGGAATCGGCGGCGGTCTATGAAACCGCGCTCAAACGCTTTCCCAATTCGGGCAAGCTGATGCGCCACCTCGCGCACCGCCATTTCTCGCTCCGCCAGTTCGACAAGTCGGTCGAGGTCGGGCTGAAGGCCGCGAAGATCTATGAGGGCCAGCCGCTCGAACGCGAAAAGCCTGGCCCCGACTATTTCCCCGGCACGCCCGACGTCGTGCAATATTATCTCTATTACCACCTCGGTCAGGCCTATTTCGCCAAGCATGATTTCGACAACGCCGCAAAATGGTTCGCCAAGTCGGCCGAATCCGCCGCGTTCAATCACGACGTCGAAGCGCGCACCGCGAACAGCTATTGGGAATATCTGTCGCTCGCGCGCGGCGGCAATCTGCGCGCGGCGCAGAAGGTGCTCGACGACTACGACCTGACGCTGTTCGAGGTTCAGCCCGACGGCAGCCCCGACACCTATTTCGACGGCCTCCAGCTGTTCAAGGGCCATCGGTCGCCCAAATCCTTTTTCAGCGCCGAAGACACCGGCCGCGCCTTTGCCACCGCCGACGGTGTCGCCGCATCGACCGCCTACAGCCTCGCCAATTATTACATCCTGATGGGCGAAGCCGAAAAGGCCAAGCCCTGGCTGCAACGCTCGATCAACGTCGACAGCTGGAGCTATTTCGCCCGGGTTCAGGCCGAGGCTGACTGGTTGCTGCTGTTTCCCGGCCAGCAGCCCTGAACTGAAAAGCCCCGAAAGCAGTCGTTCCTGCGCGTTGTCCCTGACGCGTGGGAGTGGCCGCGATCGCGGCGATAGCTCGCAGAATCGCGCAGGTTTGGGGTGGTGCACCCGACTGGATTCGAACCAGTGGCCCCCAGATTAGGAATCTGATGCTCTATCCTGCTGAGCTACGGGTGCGCCGCGGCTCGTGTAGCGGCGCTGGCCGCACAGCGTCAATTGGCCGGATCAATTAACCGCGTCGGGCGGGACGATCGGCACCAGCAGCGGCATCGCGGCGATGCCGTCGTCGCGCAGCGCCTGCGCCTCCTGCGGCGAGGCCTGGCCGTGGATCAGATCCTCGGCCGCGCGGCCTTCGTGCATCGCGCGCGCCGCGGCGGCGAAATCGCGCCCGACCCAGCGCGATTGCGGCAGCATTTCGGCCTGCTTCGCCGCGATCGCGCCCATCACCTTGCGGACCAGTTCGGGCGAAGGCGCATCCACGGTCGCAACATCGTCGGGCTTGGTCGGCGCCTTTACAGTCAGCTGGTTCGACTTGGCGCCGACGCGCGGCGCCATGACCGCCTTTTTGACCGCATGGTCACCGCACACCGGGCAGCCGATCAGCCCGCGCGCCTGCTGGTCGGCAAAGCTGTCGCTGCTCGCGAACCAGGCTTCGAAACGATGGTCTCCAGCGGCGCAGCAAAGGTCGAAGACGATCAAGGTCAGCCGCGCCCCAGCAGCGGGTCGAGCCCGCCGCGCGCATCGAGCGCCGCCATATCGTCGCTGCCGCCGATATGCTGCCCGTCGATAAAGATTTGCGGCACCGTCCGCGCGCCGCCGGCGCGTTCGACCATCGCGTCGAACCCCGCGCGGTCCATCGTCACGTCGATTTCCTGATATTCGGCGCCCTTGCGATCGAGCAGCGCCTTGGCGCGCGAGCAATAGGGGCAGAGGAATTTGGTAAACACTTCGATCTTGGCCATGCGGCTATCCTGTCACAACGGGTCCGATATATCGGAATCCAACGAAGCAAAGTCAAATATGTTGCTCGTCATCAGCGCGTCCGGAACGACGCGCGCCCAGGTGAGCGCCGACACCCGCGCCGCGCCGCTGCGCCGCAGCACTTTTGCCGCCGCGCGCAGCGTCGCGCCGCTGGCATGGACATCGTCGACCAACACGATATGGCGCCCCGCCGCGCGCGCCCTGGCGTCATCCGCCAGCGCAAATGCCCCGGCGACGATCCGCTCGCGCTCGCGCCGTCCCTTGCCGCGCAGCGATGCGGTGAGCTTGACCCGCAACAACAGATGATGGTCGCGCGCCGCGCCCGACCGGCGCGCCAGCGCGTCGGCGACCAGCGCCGCCTGGTTGAAGCCGCGCGACCACAGCCGCCAGCGGTGCAGCGGCACCGGCACCAGCAAGATGTCGCTCGTATCGCCGAGCGCCGCCAGTGGCCGCGCCATCAGCTGCGCCATCAATCGCGCATGGCCGGTGCGCCGCCCATATTTCAGCCGCAGCGCGACGGTGCGTGCAACTGGTCCATAAGCGACCGCGGCGGGCGCGCCGTCAAAGGGCGGCGGGCTGGCCAGGCAGGCCCCGCAGGCGATCGGCGCGCCGGGCAGCGCGGTCGGCAACGGGATCGAGCAATGCGAGCAGGCGGGCCCATCGAGGAAATCGAGCGACGACCAGCAGGTCAGGCAGAATTGCCGGTCTTCGCCGACGATCACCCCGCACCCGGGGCAGCGCGGCGGCAGCGCATAATCGACGATCGCGCGCGCCGCGGCCCGCAAACCGCGGGGCAATGCCCCGGGCGGCGCCTGCTTTTCTTCGACATCCCCGGTTGCCGTTGCCATCCGCCGCTTGTGAAGCATCGCCGTGGGCGGCACAAGCGGCGCATGTCGCAGCCACCCCGCCCGCTTTTTTCGCCCGCCCGCCACCGCGCCCAGCGCGACCGGCTGGCACGCCTGCCCGTATCAGCCAATTTCCTTGCGCCGATCATTGCCGAAACCTTGCGCGACCGGCTGGCGATGGTGACGCGCGATTTTCCGCGCACACTGCTCATCGGCGCGCATGACCGGGCGCTCGTCGATCATTTGCGCGGCACCGACGGCGCCCTGACGATCATCGAGGCCGGTCCCCGGCTGGCCGCGGCCAGCGGCGCGCAGGTCGTCGAGGCTGACGCGCTCGACCTGCCCTTCGCCAGTTTCGACCTGATCGTCTGGCCCGGCGGGCTCGACAGCGTGAACGACGTGCCCGGAGCATTGCTCCGCCTGCGCGCGCTGCTTGCGCCCGACGGCCTGCTCCTCGGCGCGTTCGTCGGCGACGGCAGCCTGCCGCGCCTGCGCCGGGCGGTGATGACCGACGGGGTGCGCCCGATCGCGCGGCTGCACCCACAGATCGATCTCGCGGCGATGGGCAATCTGCTTCAGCGCGTCGGGTTCGCGCTGCCGGTGGTCGATGTCGAGACGCTGACGGTGCGCTATGGCGACTGGTTTGCGCTGGTCCGCGACCTGCGTGCCGCGGGTCTATCAAGCCGTCTGACCCCTGCCCCGCCGCCGCTGACGCGCGCGGAGGCGGCGCGGATCGCCGCCGCCTTTGCCGCACAGGCCGATCCCGACGGCCGCATCGCCGAAAGCCTCCGCCTCGTTCATTTCAGCGGCTGGGCGCCGCATCCGGACCAGCCGCAACCGGCACGGCGCGGCAGCGGCACCGCGTCGCTTGCCGCCGCATTAAAGGCGAAAACCTAGATCAGCGCCTCCAGCAGGCCGATCAACGGCTTGTCGGCGGGGGGCATGGCCAGCGCATGCAGCTCGACTGGGCGCACCCAGCGGAGCGCGCTGGCGTGCCGCGCGACCGGGGTGCCGCGCCATTTGCGACAGACATAGAGCAGCAGCAGCAAATGCCGGTCACCCAGCATGTCGCTGGCGAAACAGGCGGGGGCCAGGCACGCCTGCTCGACGTCGATGCCCAGCTCCTCGGCCAGTTCGCGGATCAGCGCCTGTTCGGGGGTTTCGCCGGGCTCGATCTTGCCGCCCGGAAACTCCCACAGCCCCGCCATCGACAGCCCTTCGGGGCGCTGCTGCACCAGCAGGCGACCGTCGCGATCGACGAGCGTCGCGGCGACCACAACCAAACCGCTTTTTGGCGGTTTCACAGGGTTGGACACGGACAAATTGTTAACCTTCCTATGCAAAGATCGGCACCCTCGGGAACTCTATGTCAGTCAGGGGTGGAACAATGCGCAACATTTACAGGCTGATGCGGTCGACCAGGGCCGCCACAGCCGTCGAATATGGGCTGATATTAGCCCTGATCTTTCTCGCCGCCGTCAGCACGATCACCGACGTCGGCAATTCGACATCAACGATGTGGAACGACGTGTCATCAGCCGCCACCAGCGTGATGTAACGATTGTTCGATTTCGGGACGCGACATTCAAATTGTTCGCGCCATGCCATTAAGATTTTCAAAACCTATTCGTCATAAAACCACCGATGTTGACCCAGACCAGACCGTCAACAGGGTAAGTGAAATCAGGAGACCAGTCATGAAGTTCATCAAAAAGTTCGTTCGCGACACCAAGGCCGCGACCGCCATCGAATACGGCCTGATCGCCGCTCTGATCGCCGTCGCCGGCATCACCGCGATGGGCGCCGTTGGTAACAGCGTCAGCAACACCTTCACCACCGTTGACACCGAACTGAAGAAGTAAGCTTCTAACGGTCGGCCCGGTTCGCCGGTACAACAAAAGAAAGGGCGGTGACTTGGTCACCGCCCTTTTTTTGCCGAACTATCGGCTGGCATAGACGACAATCTTGACCTTTTGCCCCGGCGTCAACCGGCTCGACGCGGTCAGGCGGTTGAGCACCTGGAACCGCTCGGCCTGGTAATTGCTGTACGCCATGCGCCGCGCCAGGCTGGCCATCGTATCGCCGCGCCCCACCGTCACCACATCGATCCGCCGCGGTTTGATCGCCGCCGCTTCGGCCGCGCTCAGGCGCCGGACGCTGTTGAACATCGAATTGAACACGCCCGTCCCGCCGGCCTTGGTCAGCGTCACAAAGTGGAACGCGCTGCTACGTGAAAATTCATAGGCAAAGATGGTAACATCGACCTGCCCCGACTGGCTGGCGACGCGCGCGGTCGAGTAAGAGGCTGGGATGCCGTTCACCGTGGTGCGCTGCACCGCACTCGGGCTGATCGCGGTATTGCCCGCGACCGATTTGAACGCGGCGGCCATATAAGCGTTCATGTCGCCGCTGTACGGCCCGGTCGTAAACTGCGCCTGCCCGCCATTGCCGCTGACCGTCACCGCACTGGTGCCGTTCTGCATTCCGTAACCGCCCGGCACCGCAAAGCGCAGCCTGAGGTCGGGGTGGAGGAACTCATTGCCCTCGACGACGCCCTGCGCCGGATCGTCGCCGTACAGGACGTTGTCGACCGCAGCCAGAAACGCATCGGCGCCGCGCGTGCCGCCGGTGCCGCCGACGCGGCTTGCCAGTGTCTGGGCGTTGCGGACGCGCGAGGCGGGATCGGGGTGGGTGCTCGCCCATGCGGGCAGCGAGCGCGCATCGCCGCCCGACAGCCGCGCGTCGAGGTTGGTCTGGTTGGCGAGGCTCGCCAGCATCGTCGACAGCGCGAGCGGATCATAACCCGCGCTGCGCAGATACTGAACGCCCAGCTGGTCGGCCTGCAACTCCTGGCTGCGCGAAAAGCCCAAAGTCGCGAGCTGCGCGACCTGCATCGCATTGTTCTGGAGCAGTCCGCCGAGCCCGCCGAGCACACCGCCGCTGTCGCCGATCGCGCCGCCGAGCACCGCGCCGAGGACGCCGAGGATCTGGTTGCGCGTCGCCGCCGACTGGCGTTTCTTGCTGTGCTGCGCCGCAACATGGCCGACCTCGTGGCCCAGCACCCCGGCGAGTTCGGCCTCGTCGTTCATCAGCGCCATCAGCTGGCGGGTGACATAGACATAGCCGCCGGGAATCGCGAAGGCGTTGTTCACCGGCGAATTGAGCAGGGTGACGGTAAAGTCGCTGCGCGCGTTCGACAGCCCCGATTGCAGCGCGATATTCTGACCGACGCGGCCGACATAGGCCGCCTGCGGGCCGCTGTACGCGCCGCCGAACTCGGCCATCAGCTGCGGATGCGCCTCGTCGCCCTGCTTGCGTTCGGACGGCGTGATGTTGGTTGCGGTCTTGATCGCCTTCAGCTGCGCGTCGGCGGTACCGGTAAAGGCGAGGCTGGCGAGCGCCGCGGTTGCCGCCAGCCTGATCGCCAGGCCTTGTTTCTTCGTTCGGATCATCGGTTCACCTCTCCCATGCTGCGCGTCGTTCCGGGAATATCCCTTCTTCGCGGCTAAGCAAGCCGCGCCTGAACGATGGCTGGCCAGCATCTTGACGGTGAACGCAAATCGCCGCGATCGGGTTCCGCGGTTGCGGCGGATCAGGCGCGGCCCATGGCGAGAAATTTATCCTCGCGCGCGGCCAGGATCGTATCGCGCGGCAGACCCGACAGCGCGTCGAGCTCCTGCGCGATCGCATCGCCCAGCGCCGCAATCGCGGCGTCGGGGTCGCGGTGGGCGCCGCCAACGGGTTCGGGGACGATGCCGTCGATGATCTTCAGCCCCAGCAGATCCTGCGCTGACATCTTCATCGCCGCCGCGGCATCGGCCGCCTTGTCCGACGTACGCCACAGGATCGACGCACAGCCTTCGGGCGAAATCACCGAATAGACGGCATGTTCGAACATCAGCACGCGGTTCGCCGCAGCGAGCGCAATCGCGCCGCCCGACCCGCCCTCACCGACGATCGCCGCGACCATCGGGACGCCCAGCGCCAGACATTGTTCGGTCGAGCGCGCGATCGCTTCGGCCTGGCCGCGTTCTTCGGCCTGGATGCCCGGAAAGGCACCCGAGGTATCGACCAGCGTGATCACCGGCAGGCCGAAACGGTCGGCCAGCTGCATCAACCGGATCGCCTTGCGATAGCCTTCGGGCTTGGCCATGCCGAAATTATGCTTCATCCGCGACGGAATATCGTCGCCCTTTTCATGGCCGATGACCATCACGCGGCGGCCGCGAAAGCGCGCCAACCCGCCCAAAATCGCCTGATCGTCGCCGAAATTGCGGTCACCGGCCAGCGGCATCCAGTCGTCGAACAGCTCGGCGACATAATGTTTGAAATGCGGGCGGTCGGGGTGACGCGCGACCTGCGTCTTTTGCCAGGGCGTCAGCTTCGCATAAATATCGCGCAACAATTTCGAGGACTTGTCCTCCAGCCGCGCGATGTCATTGTCGATGTTGAGCGTGGGGTCGTCCCCCATTTCGCGCAGTTCGGCAATTTGCCGATCGAGCGCGGCGACCTGTTTTTCGAAGTCCAGAAAGGCTGTCATGGCGGAGAGCGCTAGGACGAAGGCGCCTTGAGGTCAACGCCATCCATTTGCGCCAGCGGATGACGCCGGTTGACCAGCTCGACCAGCCGGCGGCTATCGACATGTGTATAGATTTCGGTCGTCGCGATGTCGGCGTGCCCCAGCATCAGTTGCAAAGCACGCAGATCGGCGCCGCCTTCGAGCAGATGGGTAGCAAAGGCGTGGCGCAGCACATGCGGGCTGACCGCGGTCGGATCGATCCCGGCGCGGCCCGCCAGGTCGCGCAGCATCTGGAACAGCCGGACGCGCGACACATGGCTCTTGCCCGACGGAAACAGCCAGGGCGCGCCGTCGGTCAGCAACGGCAACCAGCGGTCGAGCGCGCCGCGGGCGCGATCGGACAACGGCGCCAGCCGCTCCTTGTCGCCCTTGCCTCGCACGATCAGATATTCGCGCTCGCCGGCGATCGCGCGGCGCGGCAGCGCCACCAGCTCGCTCGCACGCAGCCCCGATCCATAGAGAAGTTCGAGCAGCAGCAGCATCCGCACCGCCGCCGCGGGGGGAGCTTCGCCCGCCGCTTCCTCCTCGGCCTGTGCGAACAGCCGCTCGACATGGTCATGGGTCAGAATGCGCGGTAACGGGCGGCGGGTGGTGGGCCGCGCAATATCGAGGGCGGGATTGTCGGCGCGGTCGCCCTCGTCGAGCAGAAAGGCGAAAAACTGACGCAGCGCCGACAGTTTGCGCGCCGCGCTGCTCGCCGCAAGCGACTGATAATCGGCCATCAATTGGCGCAGCGCCGCTACATCGGCGGCGGCGAGCGGCCCTTTGACCCATTCGGCCGCCTGCTCCAGATCGCGGCGATAGGCCGCCAGCGTGTTGCGCGAGGCGCCGCGCTCGGCCGCCATCATCTCCAGAAAACGATCGATCGCCGCCCCGTCAGACATCGTCTGACCGCAGCGTCGGCCGCTCAGACATGGTCGATGCCCGACGCTTTGCCCGGTTCAGACACGCACCAGCGCTTCGGCGGCGATCATCCGCGCTTCGGACGCCAGCCCGACCTCGCGTAGCGCGCGGACGATGTAATAGAGGTGATAGGGCGGCACTTTCGACCATTCGCCCTGCATGCCCGCCGCGGCGAGCAAGGCGACCATCCCGGGTTCGCGCCGTTCGGCGGCGGCCATGATCGCGCGCGACCAGCGCGTCTGCTTGCCCAGATCGACCTCAAGGTCGCTCGCCGCCGACGCCGCGGCACCGGCTTCGATCCGCCCGAGCCCGGCCAGCCCCGCGAGCAGGAATTTCGAACGTAGCGCGTCGGCGCTGTCGTCATTGCCCGAAAACTGCCCGACGGTGCCCGCCGTCGTGCCGTTCAGCGGCCGCGGCGACCCGACCGCCAGCACGCCCCATGCGCGGCTGCCCACCGTCACCGTCGGCACCCACGCAATCGCATTGTCGTCGTATCCGCCAGCCAGCATCGATCCCAGCAGTTGCCATGGATCGTCGCCGACCTCGGTGCTGACCGGCAGCGCGGCGGCAGCGCGCGCGGTCGATACCATCGCGGCATAGCGCTGCACCGGGGTCGTGCCCGCGGCCCAGATGCCCTCCATCGCGGCATAACGGTCGGCGCCTCGCGCCGAGCCAAAGGCGGCGCGGAGCTGGTCGGTTTGTGCCGCCAGCGCTTCGGCAGGTTCTTCTTCGCCCGCCGCAGCGCTCAGCAACGACACATAGGCTTCGCTCGACAGCACCCCGCGCGCCGCCGCTTCGGGCGCCGCGGCGACCCGGCTCGCCATATCGGTCATCGGCGCGAGGACCGTCCAGCCCTTGATATTGGCGGGCGCGGCGGTGCGCAGCGTCTCGGGAACCGGGACTGCGGTCGCGGTCGCCATGCCGAACCGCCAGCTGGTCAGCCGGTCGATATTGTCCCATTCGATCGTCGTCGAGCGGCGGCCACTGCCCGTCGCGCCCAGCACGCGTTCGGCGAGCAGGATATCGAAATTCGAAATCCTGCCGCTCGACCGCACCCGGCCGATCGCCCAACCCGCTGGTCCGGCTTCGCCTGACAGCCCCGAACAGATCGCCGACGCCAGCCGCCACGCCTGCTCGTCGCCATGCGCCAGCCCCGCGGGCACATAAGCGCACATGCCCGCCGGATCGGCATTGGCGAGATAGGTTTGCTGCGCCGCGGCAACCAGCCGCGGGCTGGCACGGTCATAATCGACCGCCTGAACGATCCAGCGCGCTGCAATCGATTCGCCCATCCGCAGCAGCAGCGACGCGCGTTCGGCGGCGAGATCAGCGCCGTTGATCGTGTCGGGGGTGTCGATCGCCGACACGAGCGAGCGGCGGAGCAGGATCTGGCCCCAGCGCGATGCGAACTGGCCATTGGTCCGCCGCATGATCGCGGCGGCATATTGGCCGCGCACGCCAAAAGCATCGGGTCCGAGTCCGCCGGTCTCAGGGGTCAGCGGCCCGATGCGGGTGAGCAGGCGCCGCGCGCCGGGCGGCAGGTCGTATTTCAGCGTCCCGGGCTCGACCTCCTCGCCGTCCTCGCCCTCTTCATCGGCGGCTTCAGAAGGCGTCCCGGCGGTATCGGTGGCGCCGATGGTCGAGGTGACCGGCGGCGGGATCGTGCCGTTTTTGGGGGTCGAAGTCGGTGCGGTGCCGGGCGACGGGGTCGGCGTCGGGCGCGGCGCCGGCGTTTCGGGCGAATTGCCGAAACCTTCGGGCAGCAGCGATTCCTGCGCGATCGCGGGCAACACCAGCGCGGCGGCCAGCGCGGTGCCCGACAGGCCCAGGGTCAGCGTCAGCAGTTTTTTCGTCATCGCCCCGCGCTTTCGGCAATCTTGTCGGCCACGTCCACTACAATCCTTCGCACCCGGCAGGCCGGGCCGTCGTTTGTCGGCGAAAACCGTTGTTCCGCGCGTCCCGGGCGGTATAGCCGCGCGCACCATGTCGCGAAACCCGAAAAGCCCGGCGCCGAACAGCTCCAACGCGATGCCCGCCGCGATCCGCGACCGGTCGGTCGTGCTTGTGGGACTGATGGGGTCGGGAAAATCGACCGTCGGCCGCCGCCTCGCGGGTCGGCTGGGGATGCGCTTCGCCGACGCCGACGACGAAATCGAACGCGCCGCCGACATGACGATCTCCGACATTTTCGAACGCTTTGGCGAAGCGCATTTCCGCGACGGCGAACGCCGCGTGATCGCGCGGCTGCTCGCGGGTAAACCAATGGTGCTCGCCACCGGCGGCGGCGCCTTTATCAACGCCGAAACGCGGGCGCTGATCCTCCGCGACAGCCTCTGCATCTGGCTCGACGCCGACATCCCGACGCTGGTCGAACGCGTCGGGCGGCGCAGCCACCGCCCGCTGCTCAAGAACCGCGACCCCGGCGAGGTGCTGCGCGAACTGGCGGCGGTCCGCAACCCGATCTATGCCGAGGCGCATCTGCGCGTTAGTTCGGCGAGCACCCCGCACGACCACACGGTGCGCGCGATATTGGAAGCCCTGTCAAAATGGGAAGATCCGCAATGGAACAGCTGACCGTTGACCTTGGCGCCCGCAGCTATCCGATCCTGATCGGGGACGGGCTGATCCGCAGCATCGGCGAGCATGTCGCGCCGCTGCTCAAACGCCCGCGCACGATGATCGTTACCGACGCGCATGTCGCCGACCATTATCTGGTGCCGCTCGGCACCGCGCTGGCGATGGAGAATATCTCCTTCTCCTCCTTCGTCCTCGACCCCGGCGAAGCAACCAAAAGCTGGGCCGGGCTGGCGCGGCTGACCGACTGGTTGATCGGCGAAGGCGTCGAACGCAGCGACCATGTCATCGCGCTCGGCGGCGGCGTCATCGGCGATCTCGTCGGGTTCGCGTGCAGCATCGTCAAACGTGGCTGCCATTTCATCCAGGTGCCGACCACCCTCCTCGCGCAGGTTGACAGCAGCGTCGGCGGCAAGACCGCGATCAACGTCGCGGCGGGCAAGAATATGATCGGCGCCTTTCACCAGCCCGCGCTGGTCGTCATCGACCCGGCAACACTCGCCACCTTGCCGCGCCGCGATCTGGCCGCGGGCTATGCCGAGGTGGTCAAATATGGCCTGATCGACGACGCTGATTTCTTTGCCTGGTGCGAGGCAGAAGGCGCGGCGCTGCTCGCGGGCGACAGCGCGGCGCGTGCGCACGCAATCGCGCACAGCGTCGCCGCCAAAGCCCGCATCGTCGCCGCCGACGAGCGCGAGACGCAGGACATCCGCGCGCTGCTCAACCTCGGTCACAGCTTCGGCCACGCGCTCGAGGCCGAAACCGGCTATTCGGACAAGCTGCTCCACGGCGAAGCCGTCGCCGCGGGCATGGCGCTGGCGCATCGTTTCTCGGCGGCGCAAGGCCTGTGTTCGGCGGCGGACGCCGACCGCGTCGCCGCACATCTCGCCGCGGTCGGCCTGCCGCACGATCTGGCGAGCGCCGGGGTCGATGCCGACGGCGCGACCCTCGCGGCGCATATGGCGCATGACAAGAAGGTGCGCGGCGGCAAGCTGCCGCTGATCCTGACCCGCGGGATCGGGCAGAGCTTCGTTACCGATGAATTCGGGCTGGATGCGGTGGCGGCGTTTCTGGACCAGGAAAACCGCTAGAGAAGGCAAACAGTCCCAAGTCCGTTTGCCCTGAGCTTGTCGAAGGGCCGTTCTTTCTTCGCGACGCCGCAAAAGAAGAACGGTGCTTCGACAAGCTCAGCACAAACGGAATATTGGGGAGCGCAGCGCTTTACCCCGCCGCCTCGCCCTCTTCCCGCGCCAGCTTCGCCGCATGCCGCCGTTCGCGCAGCGTTTCCAGCACACTCGCCGCCTGCCGTCCGCCGCCCGCGATGAAACGATGGTCCATCCCCGCGGTCAGATCGCCTTCGCTGATCTGCACATGCAGCCGCTCGGCATCGAGGTGACGCAGCGCCTGTTCGACATCGGCGATCTCCGCTTCGCTGACGTCGATCTGCTTGAGCGCCAGTAGCCCCAACGCGATCGAGCTTTCAAAGGTCTCGCGCACCGCGCCATCGACCCCGGCGCCGTCGATCGCCATCAGCTGACGGCGGTCGAAAACCCGGGTCAGGATTTTCGCGTTCGGAAACGCCTTGACGATCGGCGCCAGCACCGCGGCGTCGATGCTGCGATCGTCGGTGCAAAAGATGATCAGCCGCGCCTGTTCGGCATCGGCGCGGCGCAGCACGTCGACGCGCAGCCCGTCGCCATAATAGACTTTGGTATTGTAGCGCCCCGACGTCTCGATCTGGCTGGCCTTCTTGTCGATCAGCGTCACCGAACAATCGACCGCGTTCAGCATCTGCGTCACGATCTGCCCGAAGCGCCCGTACCCGACGACGATCGCCGACCCGCGCGGCGCATGTTCGGGATCGTCGAGTTCGGCTTCGACGCTTTCGGGGGCGAATTCCAGGTTGCGCGCGAACAGCATCAGGAACGGCGTCGACACCATCGACAGCGTCACGACGGCGCTGAACAGGCTGGCGGCTTCGGGCGCGATCAGTTGCGCCTCGGTCGCCTGGGTGAACAGCAGAAAGCCGAATTCGCCGCCCTGGCTGAGCAGCAGGCCAAGCCCCAGCGCGACGCTCCACGGCTTGCCGAACAGGCGGACGATGACGGTCAGCACCGCGACCTTCACCGCGACCAGCCCCGCGGCAAGCGCGACGACGCGCAGCGGATCGTCGCGAATGACATTAAGGTCGAGCACCATGCCGACCGCGAGGAAGAACAACCCGAGCAGCACGAGGCGAAAGGGTTCGACGTCGGCCTCGATCTCGTGCCGGTATGGCGAATCTGCGAGCATCACGCCGGCGATAAACGCGCCGAGCGCGGTCGACAGGTGCAGGCTGTGCATGAACGCCGCGCTGGCGAGGACGACGAGCAATCCGACGACGACGAACAGCTCGCGCTCGCCATAGCGGCCGATGATCCGCAGCAACGGGTTGACGACAAAGCGCCCGGCAAGGACGAGGACGATGATCGCCCACACCGTAAAGAACGCGGTTTCCCAACCCGGCGGGGCGTCAGGGTTGGCGGGCGCGCGCGATAACGCCGCGACGATCGTAATCATCGGCACGATCGCCAGATCTTGGAACAACAGGATCGAAAACGCCTTTTCGCCGAAGGGCGAATTGATCCGCCCCGAGCTTTTCAGGCTGGGCAGCACCTGCGCGGTCGACGACAGCGCCAGCGGCAGCCCGAGCGCCAGCGCCGCCTGCCAGCTGAAACCCAAGGTCAGGAAAATCAGCCCGCTGAGCACCAGCCCGGTCACCACGACCTGCGCCAGCCCCAGCCCAAAGATCGCGCGGCGCATGTCCCACAGCCGCCGCGGATGGAGTTCGAGGCCGACGAGGAAGAGCAGGAAAGCGATACCGATTTCGGCAAAGGCGAGCTTCGATTCGCCGCCGCCGACCAGCCCCAGTCCATAGGGACCGACCAGCGACCCCGCGATCAGATAGCCGAGCACCGCGCCAAGGCCGAGACGGCGGAACAGCAGCACGAACAAGGTCGCGACCCCCAGCAGGATCGCGCCTTCGATCAGCGCGGTATCGGTGACCTTTTCGGCCGCCACGTCGGTTGCCGCCGCGGTCAGCGCCAGCAGGTTCACACCCGCGCGCCCTGTTTTTCGAGCGCCAGGATCGCGGCGTCGAACGGCAGGAGGATCGCCCCCTGCCGCGCCGGATAGTCGCGCGCGGGGGCGAGCAGGTCAAAGCCCGGCCAGTCGGGAACCTCGCCCGTGCCGCCGAACCAGCCCGCGATCGCCTCGCGCGCCTCGCGGATCTCGTCGCGGCTGCGTCCTTTGACGTGACGCGCCAGCAGCGTCGCCGCCGCCTGTCCCAAGGCGCAGGCTTCGACGTGCATGCCGATTCCGGTCACCCGCCCCGCGTCATCGGCGTCGAGGTCGAGCAGGATGCGGCTGCCGCACAGCGGCGCCCGCGCCGTCGCGTGAAAGCGCGCATCGGGATTGGGCAGATGGTCAGCGGTCGCCACCGCCAGCGCCAAAATGTCGCGATTGTACAGCGGCGCGCTCATGGTGTTGCCGCTTCGGCCTCGGCCTCGCGCGCTTCGGCGCGGCGCTCGGCGATCACCTTGCTCAGCGCCTGGCTCGTCGCATTGAGCGCCGGATAGGTGCGGCTGTCGGTCATCCACGCCGGGCGCTGCGCGTTGCCGTATCCGATGTCGTAGAGCAGCGTCAGCACCATGAAGCCGAGCGCCGCGATCATCAGCCCCTTCACCGCGCCGAACCCCGCCCCCAGCCCGCGGTCAAAACCGCCGACGAGCGAGGCGCGGCTGCGCTGGCCCATCGCGCGCGATCCCCATTTGGCAAAAGCAAAGACGCCGCCGAACAGCAGCACGAACGCCAGCATCGCCGCCCCGCCGCCGCTGCCGACCCAACCGGTGAGCAGGTCGGTGACAGCCGGATGAAAGAAGCGCACCGCCGCGATCGCCAGGATCCAGGCGAGCAACGTCGTCACTTCCTGCACCAGGCCGCGCGAAAAACCGAGCACCGCGCTGCCGCCGACGAGCGTCAGTACGAGGATATCCAGAGCTGTCAGACTTCCCATTCAGGGGTGGCTAGTCGCGACCGAGCATCAGGTCAACGAGTTCGCCGAGCCGTTCGAAACCGGTCACCGCTATTCCGCCGACCGGCTTCATCCCCTGCGGCCCCCAGCCGCGCGAAAAACCCAGCTTTGCCGCTTCGCGCAGCCTGAGGCCGTCGTGCGACACCTGCCGCACCTCACCCGACAGCGACAATTCGCCGAACACGATCGCGTCGGCGGGCACCGGCCGCTCGCTGAACGCCGAAATCAGCGCCGCGGCGACCGCCAGATCGGCGGCGGGGTCGGTGAGCCGGTAGCCGCCCGCAATGTTCAGATAGACTTCGGCGGCGCCCATTTGCAGCCCGCAGCGCGCCTCCAAGACCGCCAGCACCATCGCCAGCCGCCCGCTGTCCCAGCCGACCACCGCCCTTCGCGGCGTCGCCCCGCTCGCCAGCCGCACGGTCAGCGCCTGCACCTCGACCAGCACCGGGCGGGTACCTTCGAGTGCCGGAAACACCACCGATCCCGGAACATCGCGGCTGCGGTCGGTCAGGAACAGGCTCGACGGGTTCGCCACCTCGCCCAGCCCCTCCTCGCCCATCGCGAACACCCCGATCTCGTCGGTGCCGCCAAAGCGGTTCTTCACCGCGCGCAGGATACGATATTGATGACTGCGCTCGCCCTCGAACGCCAGCACGGTGTCGACCATATGCTCCAGCACGCGCGGCCCCGCGATCGTCCCGTCCTTGGTGACATGGCCGACCAGCACGATCGCGGCGTCGCTGTCCTTGGCATAGCGGATCAATTCCTGCGCGCTCGCGCGGACCTGGCTGACCGTCCCCGGCGCGCTGTCGATCAGGTCGCTGTGCATCGTCTGGATCGAATCGATCACGACAAAATCGGCGGTCTGCCGATCGAGCGTCGCCAAAATATCGCGCACCGACGTCGCGCTCGCCAGCGCCACCGGCGCATTGCCCAGCCCCAGCCGCTGGGCGCGCAGCCGCACCTGCGCCGCCGCTTCCTCGCCGCTGATATAGACCACCGACTTGCCCGCCTGCGCGAGCCGTCCCGCCGCCTGGAGCAGCAAGGTCGATTTGCCGATCCCCGGATCGCCGCCGATCAGCGTCGCCGACCCCGCGACGAAGCCGCCGCCCAGCGCGCGGTCGAATTCGGCGATCCCGCACAGCATCCGCTCGGGCATCTTGCTCTCGGCATTCAGCGTTTCGAGCGCAATCGTCCGCCCGCCTTTGCTCAGGTCATGCTTGGCCGAAAAGACGGTCTCGCCCGCCTCTTCGACCAATGTGTTCCACTCGCCGCAATCGGCGCACTGCCCCTGCCAGCGATAGGTGGCGGAGCCGCAATTCTGACAGACATATTGACGTTTTGCTTTGACCATGACTGGCGCATAATCGGAACAAAGATGGAACGCCAGCAGTTTCAAACCGTCGTCACCCCGGACTTGATCCGGGGTCCATGCGGCGCCGCTGCAATGGATGCCGGATCAAGCCCGGCATGACGATTGATGGACAGGACGGTTCAGTTTTCTCCGTCGTTGCTCTAGGGCGATCACCAATCCGAATCGCCCTTCCGACAGAAAGCCCGTCCCATGAAATTCTTCGCCGACACCGCCGAAATCGCCGACATCCAGGAACTCGCCGCGACCGGCCTGCTCGACGGGGTCACCACCAACCCGTCGCTGATCGCCAAGTCGGGGCGCGATTTCAAGGAAGTGACCCGCGAAATCTGCGCGCTGACCACTGGCCCCGTGTCGGCGGAAGTCGTCGCGCTCGACCATGCAACGATGATGAAAGAGGCCGAAATCCTCCGCAAGATCGCCCCCAATGTCTGCATCAAGGTGCCGCTGACAATCGACGGGCTGAAAACGTGCAAGGCGCTGACCGGCGACGGCACGATGGTCAATGTCACGCTCTGCTTCTCGGCGGCGCAGGCGCTGCTTGCGGCAAAGGCTGGCGCGACCTTCGTCTCGCCCTTCGTCGGCCGTCACGACGACAATGGCTTCGACGGGATGCAGCTGATCTCCGACATCCGGCTGATCTACGACAATTACGGCTATGAGACCCAAATCCTCGTCGCCAGCGTCCGCCACGGCATCCATGTCCTCGAGGCCGCGAAGATCGGCGCCGACGTGATGACCGCGCCGCCGTCGGTCATCAAGGGGTTGTTCAAGCATATCCTGACCGAAAAGGGCATCGAAGGCTTCCTCGCCGACTGGGCGAAGACCGGCCAGTCGATCTAAAAAGCCGTCACCCCCGCGAAGGCGGGGGCCGCTGTCGGTTTAGTCCTACATAGCCGCATAAACCGCTAGCGGCCGCCGCCGTCGCGGGGCGACGATTGTTCCTCCGCCCTTTCCAGTTGACGTAAACGTCAACCAACCGCGATACTCCCCCGAAAGGGAGAGATTCGCGATGACCGACACCACCATTCTCACCGAACGCCGCGGGCATGTGCTGATCGTCACGATCAACCGGCCCGAGGCGCGCAACGCGGTCAACGCCGCGGTCCATATCGGCATCGGCACTGCGCTCGAAACCGCCGAAACCGATCCCGAAATCCGCGCCGTCGTCATCACCGGCGCGGGCGACAAGAGCTTCTGCGCGGGCGCCGATCTGGTCGCCCTATCCCGCGGCGAAAGCCTCTATCCCGACGATCCGGTGCAGCAGGCGTGGGGCTTTGCGGGCATGGTGTTGCATCCGATCTCGAAGCCGATCATCGCCGCGGTCAATGGCTTCGCCTTTGGCGGCGGCTGCGAGATCGCGCTGATGAGCGACATCATTGTCGCCGCCGATCATGCGCAATTCGGCCTGCCCGAGGTCAAGGTCGGGCTTTTCGCCGCAGCGGGCGGCGCCTTTCGCCTCGCGCAGCAACTGCCGAAGAAGCTGGCGATGGAATATATGCTGACCGGCGACCCGATCCCCGCCGCGCGCGCCGCCGAGTTCGGCCTCGTCAATCATGTCGTGCCGCTTGCCGACCTGCTGCCCACCGCGATTTCGCTCGCCGAAAAGATCGCCGCCAACGCGCCGCTGTCGGTGCAGGCGTCGAAACGCGTCGCGCTCGGTATCCACGACGGCCGCATCGCCGCCGACGCGCCCTTTTGGGAAGCCAACACGCTCGAACGCACCGCGCTGATGCGCAGCGAAGACGCGCGCGAAGGTCCGCGCGCCTTTGCCGAAAAGCGCAAGCCCGAATGGAAGGCGCGCTGATATGATGACCTTTGACGCCCTCCCTTTTCCGTTCGCATCGAGCCCTTCGACTGCCCTGCGGGCGCTCACGATAAACTTCCGGCGAATGCCGGAAGTCGAGATGCCCATCGGCTTGGCGCCTTCCCTCGGGGTGTCTCGACTTCGCTCGACACGAACGGAGAATTTGGATGACTGATCCCGAACGCATCCCTGTCATCATCGGCGTCGGGCAGATCAACGACCGCCCCGCCGATCCCGACGACGGACTCGATTCGCTTGGGCTAATGGTCGCGGCGCTGAAGCTCGCAGCGGAAGATGCAGGCATCTCGCTGGCCGACCTCGACAGCCTGGCGATCGTCGATCAGATCAGCTTCCACCATCTTGGCAAGCTGTGCGAACCGCTGGCCGCCGCAATCGGCGCGACCCCCGCGATCAACTACCAGTCCGCCGCGCCGCACGGCGACACCCCGGTGCGCCTGCTCAACGAGGCGGCGAACCGCATCGGCGCGGGCGAAGTCAAACTCGCCGCCATCGTCGGCGGCGAAGCGCTGCGCACCGCCGCGGGCCGCGCCGCGAAAGCGGCGAGCGGCGAGGACAAAAGCTATAATGCGATCCGTCAGGTCGCGACGCGGCGCGAGCCCAATTATGCGCAGAAGCACGGCCTGTCGGCGCCCGTCGATGTCTATCCGCTTTATGAAAATGCGACCCGCGCCGCGTGGGGACAGAGCCTGGCCGACGCGCAGGCCGAAAGCGCTGAAATCTGGTCGCGCTTTTCCGAGGTCGCCGCCGCGAACGACGGCGCCTGGATCCGCAAGCCCGCTTCCCCCACCGACATCCTGACCGTCGATGAACGCAACCGGCCGATCGCCTTTCCCTATTCGAAGCTGATGGTCGCCAATTCGTCGGTCAATCAGGGCGCGGGCTTTATCGTTGCCAGCCTTGCCGAAGCGTGGCGGCGCGGCATCCCCGAGGACCGCCTGATTTATGTCGGCATGGGCGCCGCGGCCAAGGAACCGCCCAGCATCCTCCACCGCGATCGCTATGACGGCAGCGTCAGCATGGCAACGTCGATCACCCGCACCCTCGCGCTCAATGGCATGACCGCGGCGGATTTCGACCATGTCGAACTCTACAGCTGCTTTCCTTGCGTGCCCAAGATGGCGCGGCGTATTCTCGGCTGGCCGGTCGATCGTCCCGCCACCGTGTTCGGCGGCCTGACCTTTGGCGGTGGCCCGATCGCCAATTATATGAGCCATGCGATCGTCTCGATGGTCGATCGGCTGCGCGCCGAGGGCCGCTATGGCTTTCTGTTCGCCAACGGCGGGTTCGCCACCGACAATCACTGCATCGTGCTGGGGCGCGAGCCGATCGCGGCAGCCAGCTTCCCGCAGGATTTCGATTATCAGGCCGAGGCCGAAGCGCAGCGCGGCGCGGTGCCCGATCTGATCGAGGATTATGCCGGGTCGGCGACGATCGAAAGTTACACGATATTCTACGGCCGCGACGGCACCCCCAAGGCCGGCGTCGTCGTCGCGCGCACCCCGGGCGGCGCCCGCACGCTGGCGCATGTCGATGTGACCGACACGGCGATGCTGACCTTGCTGACCGACGGCACCGCCGAGCCGATCGGCATGGCGGGCGAGGTGGTGGCGCTGGGCGATGGGTTCGGCTGGCGCGCGGCCTAACATGTACCCGTGCTACCCAAGGCTAACCAGCGCGATTGATTGATGATATTCCTGCCCCATATTTGGGGGAGGCGAATCGATGCGCGGATTCTGGCTGGCAGGGATCATGGTGTCGCTTGCGGGCTGCGCCGCGACATCGACCGACGTCGCGACCAGCGCGGGGCAGGTTCCGGCTTTCGAAAACCGGGCGTTCGACGCCGTTACCGAAAAGGAGCTCGTCCGCTATACCGGCGAAGGCGAGTTTCGCCGCTACCTCAAAAGTCTCGACCGCATTCAGGACCGCGCCAAGCGCGCCGACGCGGGGACCAGTGCGACGGGGCAGATCATCGTCGCGGCGTTCACGCAGGACGAGGTACCGGTCTGCGAAGATCCCGAAATGTGCCCCGACGAGAGCAACGCCGACAGCGTCGTCGTGACCGGGACGAGCGTTGCGGCGCCGACCTCGATCACCAATGTCCAGACCGCGGGGGTCGATGAGGGCGACATCGTCAAACAGATCGGCGACTATCTGCTGGTGCTGCAGGACGGCCGCATCTTTGCGATCAATATCAAGACGATGCAGCTGACCGATCGCGCCGACGTCTATCGCCGCCTGCCCGCCGACCGGGTCAAGAAATATAAGTGGGAAGATGATTTCGAAGGCGCCGACTGGTATGACGAAATGCTGGTCCAGGGCGACCATGTCATCATCACCGCCTATAGTTATGAAGACGATGCGACCGAAATGTCGATCTTCAAGCTCGACCAGGCGAGCGGGCGGGTGACGAGCGAAGGCGTCTTCCTGATTACCTCCGACGATTATTACGACGTCGACAATTATGCGACGCGCATCGTCGGCGACCGGCTGGTCGTCTATACCCCCTATTCGCTCGAACAATTCGAAGATCTGGACGACCGCCCCGTCCTCCGCCGCTGGCTGCCCGAGGCCGAACGCAAGCAGCGGCAGGCCGAAGGCCGCCCGCTGCTCGACGTCCGGTCGATCTACAAACCCGTGCTGCGTACCGCCGAACCGACGATCCACGCGATTTCAGTGTGCCCGCTGGGCGATTTCGACCGCAAGCGCAGCCTCGACTGCCGCACCACCGGCTTTGTCGGCCCGCGCGCCGCCGAAATGTTCGTGTCGCCCGAAACCATCTATTTGTGGAATTCGTCGGCGAGCGACATCGATATGTGGGATCTTGCCGAATGTGTGAAGGACTGGAGCTATGACCAGCCCTATCCGGCGCTGCCGCGCGCGGCACGGCGCGACGTCGCGCCCGGCGCGCTCTATCGCCTGCCGATCGGCGCGCGCGACGCCAGCGTCGCCGGAGTATCGGGCGTCCCCTATGACCATCTGTCGATGGACGAGCGCGACGGCGAGTTTCGCGCGCTGGTCGACTGGCGCACCTTTCGCTGCGAGGGCGCCTATCGCGCGCCGGCCGAAAACAGCTTCCTGAAAATCCGTACGAGCGCCTTCGGCACCATCTTCGAACCTGTTCCCGACCATGATTTCACCCCGCTTCCCTCGACCGGCAAACGGATCGTCGAAAACCGTTTCGCGGACGACTGGCTGGTGTTCGGCGGCCGTGACAGCTGGCGCGGTTATCCGCCCGACGCCGACGCCGGTCCGCAGTCGAGCAAAGCGGTCGCAGTTCCGGTCAAACGCCCCCGCAACGCCGTGGTCATCGACATCCCGCACAATGTCGTGCGCACCGAACGCGTCGGAGGCGACATCATCGTCAACGGCTATCGCGACGACAAGGGGCTCAACCTCACCCTCATCGGGCTTGGCAAGGATGCGCGCATCCTCTCGTCCACCTTCCTCGCGCGCCGCTACGAAAGCGAAGGCCGCAGCCACGCCTTCAACAGCGTCGTCGACGCCGGTGGCAACGGCATCATCGGGGTGCCGACGGTCAAGGGGACCGAAGAATCGGGGCGCTGGTGGTGGCGGTCGGACACCTCCGACCTCAGTTTCCTGACCAAATCGCCCGCCGGCCAACTCGCCGATGCCGGGGCATTGATCGCGGTGCCTGCCGACGATGTCGAAACGCACCCCGATTATGATTGCGAGGTGTCGTGCATCGACTGGTACGGCAATTCGCGCCCGGTGTTCCTGGCGGGCCGCATCTTCGGCCTGATGGGCACCAGCTTGGTCGAGGCGCGCATCGACGCGGGCCGGATCAGCGAAGTCGCGCGCATCGACCTGACGACGCCGCTGCCGCCGCGTTAGAGGCCGATCAGCGCGCGGCGCGCGGGCGCCGCCGCTCCATCGGCGCTTTCGGCAGATGCAGGTCGGACAATCGCTTCGCCTCGCCCGCCGCGACGCCAAGGTCGGTGAGCACGCGCACCAGCGCGTCGGCGGGCGCCACCGCGATGTCGGGCGCGACGCCGTCGCTTTCCCAATCCTTGCCGGTGACGGGATCATAGGTTCGCCCGACCGGGATGAACGCCTGGAACCCGCCCCCCAGATCCTCGCCGCGCCCGAAATGATTGGCGCCCCCGGTGGCGCTGCCGACCAACGTGCCGCGACCCGTATGCTTCATCGCCAACGCGAAATGTTCGGCCGCCGAACCGGTTGCACCCGATGTCAGAACATAGATTTTTGCATCGCGCAGCCGCGTGTCGCCGTTGGGCGCCGCCCAATGTTCGCGCGCCACCATCGCGGCATCGCCCGCCACCTTGCGCATCGACGCCAGCCCGTCGATCGGCGAGCCGCCCGCCGCTTCGACCGAGGCGCGCGTCGCCATCGTCACCAGCCGCGTCGGCTTGGCGAACAGCCAGGGAAAAATGACGTCCATCTGATCGAGCCCGCCGCCGCGATGGGTGCGGATGTCAAAGATGATTGCTTTGGCATCGGCATGATCGGCCATGAACTTCGCCGCCTGCGCGGTCACCGCCGCGTCCATCGGGAACAGGTTGAAACGGACATAGGCGATCCCCGGCGCGATCCAACCGGGCTGCTCGACCGGCGGCAGGGTCACCGGCGCGGCGCGCGGCGGACTGCTCCCCGCGGGCGGCGTGGCGGGCGTGCTGCCTTCGGGCGGGCGGACGCGCAGATGGCCGTCGGGCGACACGCCATTCACCGCGGCGTCGAGCGCCCTCGCCAGCGCATCGCCCGCCAGCGGCGCATAGCGGCCCGAGGCGATCGCGGCGCGGATCGCCGCCGCATAACGCTTGCCCGTTTCGGGATAGACATAATCGCGTTCGAGCAGCGCGGCATATTTTTCGGCGATCGCATTGGCGCTCGCCTCGTCGGCTGCCCGCGCCGGCGACGACAGCATCGTCGGCGCCATCGCGGTTCCGGTCGCCAACAGCAAGGCAGCCACAATATGCGTCGTCCGAATCATCATCGCTCTCCCGTTCAACCTGGACCGACCGGGAGTGTATCGCATTGGCAACACAGATCAACTACGTTTGTAGTCGTTGACACTCAGCGCTTGCGCGCGAACCAGACCAGAAAGATGCCGACCACCGCGAGCACGACACCATTGCGCGTCCAGGCCGTGTCGCCCAGCATGAAGCTGCTCGCCGGCCAGCGTATGATGTCGAGCCCCTGCAACGCCCACAGCCCGCCGACCAAAATCATCGCGACCCCGACGATCGCGAGAACGCCCTTCAATGCACCCATGATGATCTCCCCCTATTGGCGCTGCAATCCGATCAGCGGCCGCAGCCAGCCGATGCTGCGCGCGATCCAATAGAAAAGCCAGCACCCCGTCGTCGTCGCCGCGAGCAGGACCAGGAAAGACGGCAGCGCGGTAACCTGTGCCCGGAGCAGATACCAGCCGACGACGACGATGATCGTCTGGTGGATGATGTAAAAGGGGAACACCGCCTCGGCGAGCATCGCGCGCCGCGGATGGTCGCGGTTCCACCAGCGATCGGCGATCCCCAGCAGCGCGACGATCGCCGCCCAGCCCTGGACCAGATGCGCAATCTCGAACGCCGACCGCCCCCATTCGGGCGGCTGCGCCCCGCTCAGCCACAGCGACAGGATGACCGTGACGACCGCCAGCGCCGCCGCCGCGATGCCCAGCGCGACGCGCCAGCAGCGCGCGACCGCATCGAACAGCCCGCTGCGCACGCGCAGCAGCCAGCCGACGCAAAAGGGGGTCAGATAATGAAGATGCGACGGCCCGTCGTCGAACAGCGCGTGGGTCTCGTCATGGCCCGGAAACAGGGCATAGATCAGCAACCACACCGCCAGCGGCCAGATCAGCAGGCCCCATCCGCCCAGACCCCATCCGCCAAGCAGCCGCGCCGCCGCATCGGCAACCCGCGCGCGCACCGCGCCGGGCACCAACGCCAGCACGGCCGCGGCCAGCATCGTATAGACCCACAGATACACGACGAACCACAGATGCTGCCACGTCGGCAGGATGATCCCGTCCAGCGCGCCAAAGCGGAAATAATCGTGGAGCCAGAAATGGCCGAGGCCGCGGGCATAGCCATGCTGGCTCACCAGTTCGATCCACGGCTGCGGCGGGATGATGATGATGATGCCAAAGACCAGCGGGATCAGCAGCCGCGCGCTGCGCGACCGCGCGAAACTGGCGCTGCCGCCCAGCTTGGCGAACAGCGCCGCGCTGGCATAGCCCGACACCAGGAACAGCAGGGCGAGCCGCCAGCTGTTGGTCGCCAGCATCGGGATCTGCACCCAGTCGATCGGCTGCGCGATCTTCACATGCCAACCCCACGGCACGAAATACATGCCGATATGATAGAGGATCAGCAGCGCAAACGCTGCGATCCGCAGCCAGTCCATGCCGTAATGGCGTTGCGTGGTCACCAACCGCCCCCTCTCGTCGTCATTTCTCTGCCACCCCGCCATCCGTTATCTCGGCGAAGGCCGGGATGACGAAACAGGGGAGTGTCTCAGCGCTCCTATGGCACCCCGCAACTACGTCCCGCGTCACCTTCCGCCTATTTCAGCGCCCGCCACGCCAGATCAGCGAATTCGCACAGCAAGGGGCGTGTATCGCGCGGATCGATAATATCCTCGACCCCGAATTTCTCGGCGGTGCGGAACGGGCTGCGCACCCTGTTCAGCCGCTCGCGGATCGCCTCCAGATGCGCCGCCGGGTCCGCCGCCGCCTCCAGCTCGCTCTTGTACGCCACCTCGACCCCGCCCTCGATCGGCAGGCTGCCCCAGTCGCCCGACGGCCAGGCAAAGCGATACTGGAAACGCTCGGCGTTCGACATCGCGCTGCCCGCGATTCCGTAAGCGCGGCGCACCACCACCGACGCCAGCGGCACCGTCGCGCGGTAGATCGCGTTCATCGCCTGCACCCCATAACGGATCGTCCCCGTCCGCTCGGCCTCGCCGCCGATCATGAAGCCGGGGTTGTCGACCAGATGCACGATCGGCAGCCGGAACTGGTCGGCCAGCTTGACGAAGCGTTCGGCCTTCTCGCTCGTCTTCGCATCCCACGATCCGCCGAGGTAGGAGGGGTCGCTCGCCAGCACCGCGACCGGATAACCGTCGAGCCGCGCGAACGCGGTAATCACCGCCCGCCCCCAGCGCGCACCCATTTCGAAGAAGCTGCCGCGGTCGAACACCGCGTCGCAAATCCGCCGCATCGCATAGACCTGCTTCGCCTCGCGCGGCACGACCGACAGCAAGCTCTCGTCGCGCCGGTCGACCGGATCATTGCATTCGGTCCGCAGCGCGCGGTCGTGGATCGATGACGGCAGATAGGACAGGAACCGCCGCGCCGCCGCGAACGCCTCGGCCTCGCTCGCGACCTCGTCGTCGACGACGCCGTTGCGCGTATGCACGTCGCTGCCGCCCAGCTCCTCGCGGTCGAGCGTATCGCCGATCGCCGCCGCAACCGCGGGCCCCGCCGCGAACAGCTGCGACAGCCCGCGCACCATGATGCTGTAATGGCTCGCCACCACCCGCGCCGCGCCCAGCCCCGCGGTCGGCCCCAGCGCCAATGCCACCACCGGCACCGTATCGAGGTTCGCGATGATCTCGTCCCAGCCGGGCACGTGCGGGATATAGGTGTACCCCATATCCTCCAGCGTCTTGACCGACCCGCCGCCGCCGGTCCCGTCGATCATGCGGATCAGCGGCAGGCGATATTCATGCGCCATCGCCTCGCACTGGACGAACTTCCTGTGCAGCGCGGCATCGGCCGCGCCGCCGCGCACGGTAAAATCGTCGGCGCTGGCAACCACGGGGCGCCCGTCGATATTGGCGCGGCCAAAGATGAAATTGCTCGCGGCGAGGTCTTCGAGTTCGCCATCGGCCCCATAGCGCCCGCGCCCCGCAATCTTGCCGATCTCGCGAAAGCTCCCCGCATCGACGATCCCCGCGAGCCGCGCCCGCGCGTCCATCTTGCCGCGGCTGTGCTGCCGCGCGACCTTTTCCTCGCCGCCCATCTTCTCGGCCATCGCGCGGCGTTGGCCCAGTTCGCCCACTTCTTTTTTCCAGCTCATGGGGCAAAGGCTAACTGACGTTGACGGAAACGTCATGCAAAACCTTGCCCACCTCTATCCCGCTGCTATCCTCATGCGATGATCCGCAAATTCTTCGCCGCCCTCACCGCTTCGCTGCTTCTGATGACGCCCGCGCTGGCCGCGGACGGCATCGCCCCGCGCACCCTCCCCGGCATCGAAGACGCGTATAAGACCGACGCTTTCATTGCCGATCCGATGGCCACCATCGACGCCGCGCTTGCCGAAGCAAAAGGGGCGGACAAGCGCGTCCTGCTGGTCATGGGCACCGGCGGCTGCCACGACAGCGCCTGGCTCGCCAACCTGATCGCCACCGACCGCTTCGCGCCCGTCCGCGATCGCTACGCGATCGTTTATGCCGACATCGGCATGCCGCATGTGCGCGGGCTTGGCCGCAATCCCGCGGTGCCGAAACGCTTCGGGTTCAAAAAGATCAAGGGCACCCCGACCGTCGCGATCCTGACCGCCGACGGCACCGTCCTGAACCGCAAGGCAGCGCCCAAGTGGCGCAACGCCGCCAGCCGCAGCGACGACGAGATTTACAACGAACTGATGCAATAGGGAGAGACGCATGGCCGACATGAATCTTGCGGGCCGCGTCGCGCTCGTCACCGGCGCCTCGCGCGGGATCGGGCGCGGGATCGCGATCGGGCTGGCCGAAGCGGGCGCCGACGTCGCGGTCAACTACACCCGCGGCGCGCAGGAAGCCGCCGAAACCGTCGCCGCGATCACCGCCTTGGGTCGCAAGGCAAAGGCCTATCAGGCGTCGGTCACCGACGAAGCCGCCTGCGCCGCGATGGTCGCCGCGGTCGAAGCCGACTTCGGGCCGATGTCGATCCTCGTCAACAACGCCGGCATCGCGAGCCGCGGCCAATCGGTCGCCGACACCAGCCCCGAAGAGGTCGACAAATTGTTCGCGGTCCACGCCGCCGGCCCGCACCGCCTCAGCCGCCTCGCGCTGCCCCAGCTCCGCAGCCACGCCCGCAGCGACATCATCGTCATTTCCAGCATCGCGACCTACACCCACTCACCCAACGGCGCGCCCTACACGATGGCCAAGGCGGCGGGCGAAGCGCTGGCCTATGCCTTGGCCAAGGAAGAGCTGGCGAACGGCGTCCGCGTCAACATCGTCGCCCCCGCGCTGACCGTCAGCGACATGGGCGAAAAACTGTCGCGCGCGATCACCGGCCAGGATGACATCCAGCATCTCGCCGCCAAAATGCCCTTCGGCCGCGTCGCTGTCCCCGCCGACGTCGCGGCGGCGGTGGTGTGGTTTGTCAGCGACGCGAACAGCTATTGCTCGGGCCAGAAACTCAACATCGACGGCGCGGGACAGGCGACGTTTCGTTAGGGTGCACGATCGCGAAACAATCGGCCGGTGTTGATGACGACATCCCCAACGCAATTCGACGGCTTTCGGGGCCAGTCAAACGCCATAATGCCCCAGTCGCTCCAAACGGCATATTTGGGGCAGGGTCCATGGTCGCAGAGGCTTTCGATCTTTCCACCGCGATATTTCACGGTGACCCGATCGGTGCGGACACAAACCCGGTCGAGTGCGATCTCGAAGATACTGCCTCCCACTTCCTGACTCAGTCGGACACGGGGATTGCCCAAGGCAGGCTTGGACCATCTTTCAATGTAGCAGTCGCCGGATCGACATTCAGCGGGCAGGCCAAAGGCATCAACGAAGTCAGCGGGTGCCGGGTTACGTTTGGAAACGAGCTGGTCCAGCCCGTCGAACAGCGCCGTCTCCGCCGGACTGAATGGATCCTTCGGCGCCAGCCAGAAAAGAAAAGCTCCGCCGACAACCAACGTCAACAGCGTGATATGAAGAAAGCCCCGCCAACCCATGATACGATGTTACATGCGCTGCTGGGGCCATGCAAGCGGATGCGTTACCGGATCGGACAATCTCCGCTACAGCGCCATCCATGCGCCCCGATTCGCCCTCTCCCGTCATCCCGTTCCTGATCGCCTGCGCGGGCATCGCGACCTTTTCGGCGATGGACGTGCTGATGAAGGGGCTGTCGATCGACATCGGCGCGTATAACGCGGTCCTGTGGCGCACCGGGGCCGGAACGATCCTCAGCGGTGCGCTCTATTTGGCGTCGCGCCCTGCGATGCCCGACCGCGCCACGCTGCGTATCCACGCCGTCCGCTCGCTGTTCGTGGCGGGGATGGCGGTCAGCTTTTTCTGGGCGCTGGCGCGGCTGCCGATGGCCGAGGCGATCGCGATCGCCTTCATCGCGCCGCTGGCGACGCTCTATATGGCGGCGATTTTCCTCGGCGAACGCATCGGCCCGCGCTCGATCATCGCCTCGCTGCTCGGCATCGCCGGGGTGATCGTCATCGTCGCCGGCAAGCTGGGGCGCGGCGACTATGCGCCCGATGCGCTGTGGGCGGTCGCGGCGGTCGTCGGCTCGGCGCTGCTCTATGCCTATAACCTCATCCTCGCGCGGCGGCAGGCAAAGATGGCCGAGCCGATGGAGATCGCCTTTTTCCAGAACGGCTTCGTCGCGCTGATCCTGGCGCTCGGCGCTCCATGGTTCCTCGCCGTCCCCGGCGGCGAGCACGCCCCGCACATCCTTGGCGCCGCAATCCTCGCGGTCACCTCGCTGCTGCTGCTCAGCTGGGCCTATGCCCGCGCCGAGGCACAGATTCTGGCGACCACCGAATATACCGGCTTTCTGTGGGCGATGCTGTTCGGCTGGATGTTCTTCGACGAGGCCGTGACCTGGCCGACGATCGCCGGCGCGGTGCTGATCGTCGTCGGCTGTTTGATCGTGGCACGCAAAACGCCGCAGCTTGATCCCATCGAGCCGGCGGCGGCTTAGCCTAGCGGCCTCCTATCTCCGTTCGTGTCGAGCGAAGTCGAGACACCCATCGTCAGTGCATAACTGGGCGGCATCTCGACTTCGCTCGATGCGAACGGACTTTATTAGACCGCCGCCCTCGCCAACCGATCATTGATCGCCGCACCCAGCCCATTGCTTGGAACCGCCGCCACCGCAATCCGCGCCTTCGCGCTCGCCGCCCCGGCATGCAGCGCATCGAACAATCGTGCCGCTGCCTCGGTCAGATCGCCCGCCACGCTCAGGCTATAGTCGCCTGCGACCACCCCGAACCCGATCCCATATTCGTCGTCCGCGAAATCCGCCGCGCCCAGCCGCACCGGCTTGCCCGGCGCATAATGGCTCGCCAGCATCCCCGGCGCGACGATCTGTGATCCCGTGACGCCCGACACTGCAAGCCCGCAGGCCGCTGCCAGCATATCCGCCGTAACCGGCCCCGGCCGCATCACCTCGACCGCGCCGTCCGTCACCCGCGCGATCGTCGACTCCACGCCTGCCGTCGTCGGCCCGTCGTCGATCACCAGCGCGATCCGCCCGTCCAGCGTCGCCAGCACATGTGCCGCCTTCGTCGGGCTCACCCCCCCGCTCGCATTGGCGCTCGGCGCCGCGAGCGGCGCGCCCGTTTCCGCCAGCAAAGCCTGCATCGCGCGGTGGCCCGGCACGCGCAGCGCGATCGTATCGAGCCCCGCCGTCGCGATGCTCGCTACCGGACAATCCACCGCGCGCGGTACGACCAGAGTCAGCGGCCCCGGCCAGAAGTGCGCCGCGAGCGCCCGCTCGACCACACCAAAAACGCCCAGCCGCTCAGCCGCCGCAAGGTCAGGCACATGCACGATCAACGGATTGAAATCGGGTCGGCCCTTCGCGGCATAGATGCGCGCGACCGCCGCGCCATTGCGCGCATCGGCGGCGAGCCCATAAACCGTCTCGGTCGGCACCGCGACCGGCTCGCCCGCCGCGATCAACGTCTTCGCATCCGTGATAGTCTGGCTATCGAACGGGCGAACAATTGTGGACTTTGAGGCATCGGCCATGCCGCGCTATAGCGCCCGCGCAACGATATTCACCAGCAAAGTGCCCAGCCCATGATCTACACGCCGCCCACCACCGAACAGCTCTTCGTCCTCGACCATATCGCGCGCATCGACGCGATGGCGAGCCATGACAAATTCGCCGCCGCGACCCCCGACATGGTCGAGGCGATCGTCACCGGTATCGGCGAGTTTGCCGCCGATGTGTACGCCCCGCTCAATCGCGTCGGCGACACGGTCAATCCCAAATGGGACGACGGCAAGGTCACCATGCCGCCCGGTTTCAAGGAAGCCTATAAACAGTTCGTCGACGCCGGCTGGGGCAGCATCGACGGCCCCGGCGACTATGGCGGGCAGGATCTGCCCTTCACCCTCGCGACGGTGGTGATCGAGGCGCTCGGCAGCGCGAACATGGGCTTCTCGCTGTGCAGCATCCTCACCCCCGGCGCGATCCACGCGCTGATGGCCTATGGCACCGAGGACCAGCGCCGGACCTGGCTGCCCAAGCTGATCACCGGCGAGTGGAACGGCACGATGAACCTGACCGAGCCCGCCGCGGGCAGCGACGTCGGCGCGCTCCGCTCGACCGCTGAAAAGATCACCGAAGGCGAACATGCCGGGCTCTACAAGATCAAGGGCCAGAAAATCTTCATCACCTTCGGCGAGCACGACCTCACCGACAATATCGTCCACCTCGTCCTCGCGCGCACACCCGGGGCGCCCGAAGGAACGCGCGGCATTTCGCTCTTTCTCGTCCCCAAATATCGCCTCGATGCGGGCGGCAAGCCCGCGCACTCGAACGGCGTCCATTGCGCCTCGATCGAGCACAAGCTCGGCATCCATGGCTCGCCGACCGCGGTGATGGTCTATGGCGAGGGCGAGGATTGCCTCGGCGAGATCGTCGGCGCCGAAATGGGCGGGATGCGCGCGATGTTCGTGATGATGAACAATGCGCGGCTGATGATCGGCTGCCAAGGCATCCAGATCGGCGAGCGCGCGACGCAGCAGGCGCAGCGCTTCGCCGCCGAGCGCGTCCAGTCGGCGCTCGCGGGCGGCACCGACCGCGCCCCGGTGACGATCGACCAGCACCCCGACGTCCGCCGCATGCTGTGGCGGATGCGCGCGCAGACCGAGGCTGCGCGCGCGCTCACTTATTACGCCGCGGCGCAGATCGATTTCGGTAAATTAGGCGACGAAGCCGCCGCGATGCGTGCCGACATCCTCATCCCGCTGGTCAAGGCGCACGCGACCGACATCGGCTGCGAGGTCGCCAGCCTTGGCGTCCAGGTCCACGGCGGCATGGGGTTCATCGAGGAAACCGGCGCCGCGCAGCATTATCGCGACGCGCGCATCGCGCCGATCTATGAAGGCACCAACGGCATTCAGGCCGCCGACCTTGTCGGGCGCAAGCTTGGCATGGCGGGGGGCGATCTGGTCCGCGGCCTGATCGACGACATCGCGCGCGGCGCCGCGGGTTTCCCCGAACTCCAGCAACTCGCCGACGCCTGCCGCGCGGTCACCGACTGGATGGTCGGCGCGAACACTGCCGACCGCCTCGCGGGCAGCTACCCCTATCTCACCATGCTCGCCACCGCGACCTGCGGCTGGCTGATGGCGATCCAGCACCAGGCGGCACGCGCTGCGCTCGACGAGGGCAGCGGCGACGCCGCCTTCCTTGAGGCGAAGATCGCCTCGACGCGTTTTTATCTCTCGCAGATCGTCCCCGCGGCAACCGGGCTGGCGCCGTCGGCGCTCGCCGGCGACGCGGCGCTCACGCCGTTGCCGCAATTCGCCTGAAACGACCGGATTCGTTGGGGTTTTCGGCGCGGCGACGGCGCAAGAATTTGTTCATGATTAACGCGATGCTAACCATCTGGGACTAGGCACATCCGGCAATTGCTGGAGACGTGCGTGCCCATTCCGGTCCAAAGTCTGATTATCAGCTGGCGCACGATCGCCCTGTCGCTGCTGCTCAGCCTGATTGTCGGCATCAGCGGTGCGGGCGAATTGCCCGACCGCATGGCGTCGATGGCGACCAGCCGCCTCGCCACGCGCGCGGTATCGGGCGACACGGTCATCGTCGCGCTCGATGACAAGACCTTGCAGGGCATCAGCAATCAAGAGTTCGACATCAAACACCATATGCAGCTGGTGCGCGCGATCGACGCATCGCCGGCGAAGCGGCTGTTCATCGATTTTTCCTATGGCCGCCGGGTCAACGACCGCGACTTCCCCCAATTCGCGGCGGCGGTACGCGACATGGGCGATCGCATCATCCTCGCGGTGCCGTCGGCCAGTTTCGAGGGGACTACCGCGACCACCCCGCAATGGCCCGATACCAGCCTGGGGACACAGGCACCGCGCGGCTTCATCGGCTGGGAATATGAATTCTGGCAGGTGTGGAAAGTGCCGCTCGCCGTGCAGGCCGAAGGGCGCATCCTGCCCAGCTTTGCCGCACTGCTGGCGGACCGCCCGCTCGATAGCCCCAGCAAATTTGCCCTCGACCTGTCTTACGACCCCGACACCATCACCCAATATAGCGCGATCGACGTCATGACGGGCAAGCTCGATCCCGAACGGCTGCGCGGCAAGGACGTGATTTTCGCACCCGCCTCGGCCGCCTCCCCCGACCAGCATTATCTGCCCGGCCATGACAAGGTTCACGGTGCCTATATCCATCTGATCGCCGGCGAAGCGCTCAAGCGCGGCCAGCCGGTCGACATCGGCTGGCTGCCGGCATTGGGCTTCGCTTTCGTCGCGATGCTCGCCGCGCTGGCGTGGCGGCGCGGCCGCTGGCACGGCGTGACGGCGCTCGGCCTCGCCGTCGCGCTCGTGGTGGTCAAGGTAGTCGGCAGCATGTCGCTGGTCACCATCCACGTCGGCGCCGCCTGCTTCCTGATCGCGGCGATGAGCGCCAACGTCTCGCGCACCCGCCGCCGCTCCTCCGCTCAGCGCGAAAACCCGGTGTCGGGGCTGCCCAATTTCGAAGCGCTGCGCACCCAGGCCTCGTTCGGCAGCGCGACGGTGGTCGCCGCCAAGGTCGTCAATTTCGAAGATCTCGCCGCCTTCATCCCCGGCGACGGCATCGGCAAGCTGGTCGAACAGGTCACCCGCCGCCTGCAACTGGCGTCGCAGGGCACGACGCTCCACCATGATCTCGACGGCACTTTCGCGTGGCTCGTGCCCTATTATCAGCACAGCCAGATCGAAGGCCAGCTCGCCGGCCTCGCCGCGCTGTTCAACGCGCCGCTGACCATCGGCGAATTGCGCGTCGATGTCGCCATCGCCTTCGGGGTCAATGACGAGTTCGAAGGATCGAACGCCCAGCGGCTCGCCGCCGCGCTTGTCGCCGCCGAACGCGCGATCCGCACCCGGGCGCTGTGGACCAAATATGTCCCGCGGCAAAAGGACGATGCCGGCTGGCAACTCTCCTTCCACTCGCAGCTCGAGGACGCGCTGACCGGCGGCGACATCTGGGTAGCGTTCCAGCCGCAATATGAAATCGCGACGCAGCGGCTGGTCGGGGTCGAGGCGCTCGCCCGCTGGACCCACCCGACGCGTGGTCCGATCCCGCCCGACGAGTTCATCGTCCAGGCCGAAAAGAGCCAGGACATCTATCGCCTCACCCTGTTCGTCATGGATCAGGCGATCCGCTCGGCGGCGCAGCTTTGCGAGCGCGGGATGCGGATCAACATGTCGGTCAACCTGTCGGCGGCACTGCTCGATCACAGCGACCTGGTCGGGACGATCCGCGTGATGCTGACCGCGCATCATCTGCCGCCCGAAATCCTGACGATCGAGATCACCGAAACCGCGCAGATCGAAAACAGCCGCCAGGCCCGCCAGACGCTCGCGCAGCTCCGCCGCACCGGCATCCGCCTGTCAATCGACGATTATGGCACCGGCCAGTCAAACCTCGAATATCTGACCGAAATCGAGGCCGACGAAATCAAGATCGACAAGCGATTCGTGATGACGATGCGCGATTCGCAACGCAACCTCGAAGTCGTTAAGTCCACCATTGACCTAGCACATCGCCTGGGTGCGGTGGCGGTCGCCGAAGGCATCGAAGATGCCGAAACGATGGTGCTTCTGGGCCAGCTCGGCTGCGACGTCGGACAGGGCTATCATCTTGGAAAACCCCAATTGTTTTCCGAACTCACCGCCACCCTCGCCAACCCCGCGCAAAACCGCACCGGATAGCTGCCAGATTGGCGGCAATTTTATGGTTAAGACTCGATTTACCTTACCAAAGATGGTATATGCTCCGTTAACTGTTCTTCGTGGGCAGTGCCGACAGGAGATATCTTATGGGTTGGTTTTGGAGATGGATGGGCGGCGGCGGTTCCGGCAACGGCGGCGGCGAAGCTTAATCCGAATATCAAATAGAAAGGGGTCTCGGACACGTCCGGGGCCCTTTTTCTTTGCCTGTCGTTTTCTTTGAGCGGGCGTCTTTTGGGCCCGGTGTTTTCCAGGCCTGCGCTGCGCGGGTCAGTCGGGCTCGGAATTGATCAGCCGGTCGCTCAAGCGGCGCACGACCATGGCCATGACGACCTGAAGCGGGAACACCGCCATCACCGCCATCAGCACGATGTAAGCGAAATAATATTCGCTCGACAGCGGCGCTCGCCAGGCATTGGCTGCCGAATCCTGCGCCAGCAACAGGAGTACACCGGCCAGCACCGCCAGCTCGGGATAGTGCGGATGCGAGGCGATCCCGGCGCCGCACAGCAGGACGGCGACGATCAGCAAGGCCGCGCGAACGATGCTCAACATCGCGCCCGGCAGTGCTTCCCAACTCGCAACAAGGCGTTCGCGCAGCAGGTGGAGCGCGATCAGCAGCGCCAGCCCGGGCGCAACCGCCTGGCTCCAGTGCGGCGCCTCGCCGATCGCGAAAAAGCCGAACAGCCCTGCCGCCATCACCAGGTAGCGGGCATTGAACAGGCCGAGCAGCAGCGGGTCGGTCTCGTCTGCGCGCGGCAATCTGGCGCCGGTGAACGGCAGCAATGCCGCCACCGCGAGCGCAAAGCCGATCCCGATAGCGGGCGCCGCGGGTAGCACAGCACTCACGGCAAAAAGCCCCAGCATGGCGGCAAGGACAGCGGCCTGCCGCGCCGAAAGCGGCCCGCCGTAGCGGGTCGGCGTCTGCGACCGCAAGCGACCGATCGCCCAGCGGCCGCCAACGACGCAAACGACGCCGCCAAGGAGGACGCCCCAAAGGATCGGATTGTCCCACCCCTCACTCCCGCTCAGCCGGGGAATCAGGAACAAGGCGACCCAGCTTAGCGGCAGCAGCGCAACCAGCGACCCCCACGGCACACCGGGATTGCGGATGGCATCCCAGGCATCGACGACGTCGGGATCGAAACGATATTCGCCCTCGGGAAATCGCTGGCGCAGTTCGCCGAGGAAGGCCGCAATCCGCCGTTTCGGATAATAGTCGCGCCACCAGCGTCCGCTCGGCGCCCGCTCAAGCTCGTCGATGACCGTCTTTGGCTGATTATAGACCTCGCCCTGCTCGACACGGGCGATCCAGTTTTCGGCGGCTGCCCGCGGCCCGACCTCGCTGACCGGCCATTCGGTTCCGACCAGCTGCGCGCGCCGGGCCCAGCCATAATGCCAGCTCGCCAGCCGCAGCAGGAAACGCGCCGCGACGCCATGGTCGAGCACCAGCTGCGCCAGCCGATATTCGGCATCGCGCGCGGCATCGACCGATTCAAGCGCAGGGTCGTCCCACAGCGCGCGCGTCTCGCGGTCGATTGCCGCATCGCGGCCTGCATCTTCGCCCCACAACAGCTGCTCGATCGCGGCGAAACGGGCTTCGATGCGGTTAATCTCGGGGGCGAGCCAGGGCTGGGCGTGCCTAGTCGCCACTTCGATGGGCGGCGCCTCGGTTGTCGCTATGGCGGCCGTGGCATCGGCCGGCCCAGCGCCGCCGGGCATCGCCGCGCGCCCATGGCACCCTTCGTCTTCGATGGCCAGTCCGTCATCGACGTCGTCTTCATCGTGATCGTCATCGTTGACCCAGCGCGCCTGCCACAACGCATCGTCATATTGGCGGCGCAGCGCGATGAACTTCGCGGGTTCCGCCTCGACGTCGATCGCTTTCAGCTTTTTTGCGTACGCGCGCTTGATCGTCCGCTCGTCGCCCGTGGGGTCGATGCCCAGCGAGCTCCACGGCGGTCGGCGGCGGCTCACAGATATTGCTCGCCGTCCATGGCATCGATGGCCTTGTCGAGTTCGGCGCGCGCCGCGTCGATATCGCGCGGATCCTGCCGCGCCAGCACCGCTTCGAACTGCGCGATCCATTCGCCGACGATCTGCCGTTCATGGCCCAGGCGGTTTTCGAACAGCTGGTTCACGCGCGCGAGCGTCGCGGCGTTGGCGGCCTGATCGCGCGGATGTATCTTCAGTGCTTCGAGCTGTTTCCGGCGCTTGATGAAATCGGCCTCGCTTTCGCGATCCTCCTCGTCGCGGATCACCAACTGGCGGCGCATCCCGGTTCCCGGCACCTCGACATCGACTTCGAGCAGGCCGCTGACGTCGTAGGTAAAGCGAACGTCGATGCCGATCTGGCCGCGATGATCCTTGGGCAGCGGGACGTCGAGCTGGCCGAGTTTGACGTTCTGCGCAACGAACCGCGATTCGCCTTGATAGATGCCAAAGCTCACGACCTGCTGGTGCGCCTCCATCGGTGAAAAGACTTCGCTGCGGCTTGTCGGGATCACCGTATTGCGTTCGATGATCGGCGCGAAAAGGCCGGTCGTCACCTTGCCGCCAGCGTCGCGGTGTCCGGTATCGACCCCCAAGGTAAAGGGGCAAACATCGGTCAGCCGGATTTCCTTCAGCGCAGCGTCGCGGCTTTTCAGCCCCGCCTGCACCGCGGCGCCCAGTGCGATCGCATGATCGGGGTTAATCTGCGAATTGGGAAAGCGCCCAAACATGCGCGTCACCGCGCGGCGGACCAGCGGCATGCGCGTCGCGCCGCCGACCAGGACGATTTCGGATAGGGTGTCGGCGCGGACATTGCCATCGCGCAGTGCGCGCAGCACCGGGTCGCGCAGCCGGTCGATCAGCGGTTCGGCCCGCGCCTCGAACGCAGCGCCGGTGACGTCGCACGCCAGCGCCTCGCCCTTCCACACGATCTGGAACGGCGCGCTGTCGCTTTCCGACAAGGCCCGGCGTGTACGCTCGGCGGCGGCACGCAGCACTTCGTCGAGCATCGCCGCCTCGGCGGGCTTGGCTTTGAGCGCGTCGCCCAGCGCCTCGCGCGCCAAAGCGACGATCGCCGCGTTGAAATCCTCGCCGCCCAGCCGGTTGTCGCCCGCCGAGGCGCGTACCTCTATGACCCCGTCGAAAATCTCGACCAACGACACGTCGAACGTCCCACCGCCGAGATCGAACACCAGGAACGGTCGCTCCTCCTCCAGCTCGTGGATGCCATACGCCAGTGCTGCCGCGGTCGGCTCGTTGATCAGCCGTTCGACGGTCAGCCCCGCCAGTTCGCCCGCCCGCCGCGTCGCCTTGCGCTGGCGATCGTTGAAATAGGCGGGGACGGTGATGATCGCGCCGGTCACCGGCTCGCCCAGAAACGCCTCGGCATCGGCCTTCAGCGATTGCAGCACCATCGCCGACAATTCCTCGGGGCGATAGCTGCGCTTGCCCAGCTTCACCTCTTCGGCGGTGCCCATGCGGCGTTTGAAGATCGCCGCCGACTGCCCGGGGTGCGTCGCTTGCCGCTCGCGCGCGGCAATCCCGACGAGCAGCGCGCCGTCGTCGCCGACGCTGGCGGCCGAGGGGGTGAGCAGTTCGCCTACCGCATTGGGAATCAGCTCGGCCGCGCCGTCGCGCCATACCGCGACGGCACTGTTCGTCGTGCCCAGATCGATGCCGACCAGCATAAAACCTTGTTCCCCCGCGCGCTTCTCTTCACGCCGACCTAATCGCTCGCGGGGCGATTGGGAAGCGGCCGATCCGGGACAAATTTTTTTCTGCCGTCCGGTCGCTTCACCCCCCGCGTCGGCAATCCCGCAGAAAGGCTGGCGCGGCGCGCCCAACTCGGGCATCGGCAGCGACGAGACGAATCAAAATATCGACGAACCGAGTCTCTAATCCGTCATTTACTGTCTTGCATCGCGGCGCCGACGTGGCACTATAGATGGTGGGTCAGCCGAGGGGGCACCCCAAGCATTAGTAGCTAGCCGAAAATGGCGGATTTCCGTCGCCCGTTTCACATGGGCTCGGAAAACTGCTTCGTGCGGCCAAAAATATGTGCCCCCGCGGTTCGAATAGATGCTAGGCTGGGGCTTCGTCCCGAGTCGAACAAGACAGGAACATATGCGCCGCGGCGCAGTGGAAATCGGGGGCGAACAAGATGGATTTTCGGGAAACGGAACGGGTGGAGACGAGCGACGTGGCGACGATGGAACTGACGAAAAACGAAGCGCCTGTCGCCACCGAATCGGCGCCTGCAGCGGCGCCGGCCGCCAAGCTTAACGACAGCAGCGAGGCCAAGGTCCACGCGCGTCGATTCGACATCGTCACGGACAAAAGCCGCGACGCGCTGCTCACCGACTTCGGCAAGGAAACGCTCGAGGACCGCTATCTCCTCCCCGGCGAATCGTACCAGGATCTCTTCGCGCGCGTCGCGTCGGCCTATGCCGACGATCAGGAGCATGCGCAGCGCCTCTACGACTATATCTCGCGGCTGTGGTTCATGCCCGCGACCCCCGTGCTCTCGAACGGCGGCACCGGCCGCGGCCTGCCGATCAGCTGTTATCTCAATTCGGTCCCCGACAGCCTGGAAGGCATCGTCGAGACGTGGAACGAAAATGTCTGGCTCGCCAGCCGCGGCGGCGGCATCGGCACCTATTGGGGCAGCGTGCGCGGCATCGGCGAACCCGTCGGGCTCAACGGCAAGACCAGCGGCATCATCCCCTTCGTCCGCGTGATGGACAGCCTGACCCTCGCCATCTCGCAGGGCTCGCTTCGCCGGGGTTCGGCCGCCTGCTACCTCGACATCAGCCACCCGGAGATCGAGGAGTTCCTCGAAATCCGCAAACCCTCGGGCGACTTCAACCGCAAGGCGCTCAACCTGCACCACGGCGTGCTGATCACCGACGAGTTCATGGAGGCGGTGCGCGACGGCGGCGAATTCAACCTGCGCAGCCCCAAGGACCAGAGCGTGCGCGGCAGCGTCGACGCGCGCTCGCTGTTCCAGAAGCTCGTCGAAACGCGCCTCGCGACCGGCGAGCCCTACATCATCTTCATCGATCAGGTGAACCGCATGATGCCCAAGCATCACCGCGATCTTGGCCTCAAGGTCACCACCTCGAACCTGTGCAGCGAAATCACGCTGCCGACGGGCCGCGACCATCTCGGCAACGATCGCACCGCGGTCTGCTGCCTCTCGTCGCTCAACCTTGAAACCTGGGACGAGTGGAACGGCGACAAGATGTTCATCGAGGATGTCATGCGCATGCTCGACAATGTCCTGCAGGATTATATCGACCGTGCCCCGCCCGAAATGGCGCGCGCCAAATACAGCGCGAGCCGCGAACGCAGTGTCGGCCTCGGCGTCATGGGCTTCCACAGCTTCCTCCAGGCGCGCGGCCTGCCGTTCGAGGGCGCGATGGCGAAGTCGTCGAACCTGCGCGTCTTCAAGCATATCCGCGCGCAGGTCGATCAGGCGTCGATGCTGCTCGCCAAGGAACGCGGCCCCTGCCCCGACGCCGCCGATCAGGGCGTGATGGAGCGGTTCAGCTGCAAGATGGCGATCGCGCCGACCGCGTCGATTTCGATCATCTGCGGCGGCACCAGCGCGTGTATCGAGCCGATCCCGGCGAACATCTATACGCACAAGACGCTCTCGGGCAGCTTCTCGATCCGCAACCCGCACCTCGAGGCTTTGCTCGTCGACAAGGCGAAGAACAGCGACAATATCTGGAACTCGATCCTCGAGAAAGGCGGCAGCGTCCAGCACCTCGACTTCCTGACCCAAGACGAGAAGGACTGCTACAAGACGAGCTTCGAGATCGACCAGCGCTGGCTGCTCGAACTCGCCGCCGACCGCACCCCCTACATCGACCAGGCGGCGTCGCTGAACCTGTTCATCCCGGCGGACGTCGAGAAATGGGATCTGCTCATGCTCCACTACCGCGCGTGGGAACTCGGCATCAAATCGCTCTATTATCTCCGCTCGAAATCGGTGCAGCGCGCCGGCTTCGCGGGCGGGGTCGAGGCCGACAACACCGCCGAAGCCCCGGTGTACGAGCTGCAGACCACCGATTACGACGAGTGTCTTGCTTGTCAGTAAAAAGCTTCCTCGCCGACACTTTTGGCATCACGGAGCTGCGTGAAAGCCATGAGGCACTTGGCACAGGGAAATTCTGGATATTGATGGGCGCCACGCTGGCCTATGTCGTGATCGGCGTCGCCCTGATGGTATCCGCCGTGTGGCCCGGCAGTTGTGATCATGAAGGTCGCCGGCTCGCAGGGATGATAAAGAAATATGGTTGCAGCCCCGACCTGCTTTCCGGGGGCGCAGTCGAAATAGGTTTGTTTGTCTGGCTATGGTCGATGCCGACGATCGTTATCGTCGCGGTGGCCTGGTCCTGGATTCATCACTTTCGGCGCAAGCGCGCCCGAACGACGCAGTGGAGTAAGTAGATGCCTCTTCTCGAAGCCCGCAACACCTACAAGCCCTTCGAATACCCGTGGGCGTTCGATTTCTGGAAGCGCCAGCAGCAGATCCATTGGGTGCCCGAGGAAGTGCCGCTGGGCGAGGATTGCCGCGACTGGGCGCAGAAGATCAGCGACCATGAACGCAACCTGCTCACCCAGATTTTCCGCTTCTTCACCCAGGCGGATATCGAGGTGCAGGATTGCTACCACGACAAATA
>NZ_JBHYDE010000007.1:0-244042 GCF_051861155.1 Sphingopyxis sp.
ATCTCGGGCGCGATCCAGCATCTCGCCGGCATGAAGGATTCGAAGACGATCGTCGCGATCAACAAGGACGAAGACGCGCCGATCTTCCAAGTGGCCGACTTCGGCCTCGTCGCCGATCTGTTCAATGCCGTGCCGGAACTGACCGGCAAGATCTGATCGTCCGGCAGAATCGCAATGCAGAAAGGGCGGCCCCGATGGGCTGCCCTTTTTCTTTGCCTGCCCGGTGTCAGGCCCGTCTTGAAGCCCGTCATCTTTTTGTCATCACAATGCCGTTTGAGCAGGGCGAGGAGTTTCGTCCATGCCCCAGCCCGACAAACGCGCGCTGCTTGCTCAAGGTCTCAGCGCCGGTGATGACGACGATGCGTTGCGGGCGCGGTTGGTCGCGGCGGGCGTATCGTTGGCAACGGCGAAATATGAGGTCGACCGGCTGACCAAGGATCCGATGGCGGGCGAGCTGCGCCGGCAGGCGGCGCGTATGGCCAAGCAGCGCTGGCTGTTTGCCAATCAGGAGCGGTTGGCGTCCGGGGCCGATGGCGGCTTTGCGCTCGACACGCTCGACGCGCCCGACGTCGATCATTTCTATCGCCATTATTACGAAGCGAACCGGCCCGCGAAACTGACGGGAATCGTTGATCATTGGCCAGCGTTGCAGCGCTGGTCGCTCGACCATTTTGCATCGGTCGTCGGCGATGCCGTCGTCGAAGCGCAGGTCGAGCGCGAGCGCGATCCCGAATATGAACTCGCCAAGGACGATCACCGCCGTCTGGTCCGTTTTGCCGAACTGATCGACTGGCTGCGCAAGGACGAGGCGAGCAACGATATTTACCTGACCGCCTATAACAGCGGGACCAATGCGGCGGCGCTGGCGCCGCTGTGGGACGACATGGCGCCGATCGCGCTGCTTGATCCGCGACGGCACGACGGCTTTTTCTGGTTGGGGCCAAGGGGGACGCTCACGCCCTGGCATCACGACCTGACCAACAATCTGCTGGTGCAGGTGACCGGCCGCAAGCGCGTTCGGATGGCGCCGCCATGGGCTTTTGCACGGATGAAGAACAGCCGGCATTGTTTTTCCGACTGGGGCAATGCGGCGCTGCCGCCCGGCGCTGGCGATGCTGAAACACCCCCGGTTCTCGAAACAATAATCGGGCCTGGCGAGGGGGTGTTTCTGCCCGTCGGATGGTGGCATCAGGTTGAAGCGCTCGACCTGTCGGCGAGCATGAGCTTCACCAGCTTCCGCCGTGCCAATGCGCATGTCCAAGACTATGTCTCTTGGGGCGCACTTTAGCCCATCCTGATATAAATTCTTCTTTATATGTAATATTTCTTCTTGCGCACTGTTTGAGGCGCGTCTAACGGCGCCGTCCCCGGCCAGTCTGCGGGGCGGACATCAACGGATCGGGGTTTCGCGAAGCCCGCCCGCGTCGACCGGCTCTGCCGGTTCGCTGTACGGATGCCGCCACGTTTGGTCAGGTACCATGGCGTCTATAGCTCAGGGGTAGAGCGCCGGCCCGAAAAGCCGGAGGTCGCGGGTTCGATTCCCGTTGGGTGCACCATTGGATAGCTCAATCGGGTAGAGCACTAGACTGTTAATCTAGATGTTGAAGGTTCGAATCCTTCTCCACCTCGGTCCGTGAAACGACCGCCAGATTTAGGTTCTGGTTCTTAACTTGGGCTCGGGGATCGGCTTGCGGAAAGGCGATGTCGTCGCCTGTCCACCTCCTTAGGGATGCGGATGGGAGCGGCTCCGGCTGGACGCCATGCCGGAAGATCCGACAGGCGGTGATGGCCGCGCTGCAGCGGAGTCGGGATGGCTGTTTTTGAACGGCCGTCCCCGCCCCGGTGCCGCAACGCCCGCTCGCGCTCCGTCCATCTTTCGCCATGCCGCCGGTCCCCGAACCCTTTGGGCTGCGGGAAAAAGTGAAGTGCAACGCAAACAAGAAAGGAAATCGGCGTGACGTGACGCGGATTAAGAATGGTGAATGACATGATGAAGCAACTGATCGATAGCCTGATGGGCCGCAAGCGCGTGCTCATCGACGAAAATGAACGTGCGGTCTGGCTCTACAAGGGCGAGGTCCGCGGCATCCTGGGTGCCGGCGAACATGTGCTGAAGAACCGCGACGGTTCGCTGCGCATCGAACGTCAGGCGCTGACCCAGATGCTGTTCAAGTCGGCCTATGAGCAAGCGGTGCTCGAAAAACTGCCGGTCGATGCGGCAACGCATCTGACGGTAGTCCGCACGGCCGAGAATGAGATTGCTGTCATCGAACGCGACGGAATCATCAACACCATTCTCGGTCCCGACGACAAGCTGATCCTGTGGACCGACGCGGGTCCGTGGAAGGCGGCGACCATCGATATCGCGGCGAACCCGCGGGTCGATGCGAAGCTTCTCCAGCGGCTGCAGAAGGCCGACAAGACCCAGCTCGTCGCGCGCGTCGAGGTCGACGAGGGCAGGACCGCGCTCGTCAGCATCGACGGGCGGATGATCGATCGGCTCGATGCGGGCGTCACCGGCTACTGGAACCCGGGGCGGAAGATCGCCGCGAAGCTGGTCGATCTGACCCGCCAGGCGCTCGATGTCACGGGGCAGGAAGTGCTGACCCGCGACCGCGTGACGCTGCGGATCAACATCAGCGCGGAATACCGCGTTGTCGATCCGACGCTTGCCGTGTCGAGCGTGAAGGACTTCGCCGACGCGCTCTACCGGGCGCTGCAGCTGGCCTTCCGCAAGACGATTGGCGCGCTGACGCTCGATCAGATCCTCGAACAAAAGGGGCTGGTCGATGCCGAGGCGGCGGACAAGGTCCGTGCCGATATGGCGATGGTCGGGGTCGAGGTTTCGGACATTTCGCTCAAGGACGTGATCCTGCCGGGCGAGATGCGCGAGATCCTGAACCAGGTCGTCGCGGTACAGAAGGAGGCGGAGGCGAATGTCATCCGCCGGCGTGAGGAAACGAACGCGACGCGCTCGCTGCTCAACACGGCGAAGGTCATGGCCGAAAACCCGGTCACGCTCCGCCTGAAAGAGCTCGAGGCGCTGGAAAGCATCGCGGGCAAGGTCGAGCGACTGACGGTGACCAACGGCACCGAAGGCCTGCTCAACGACCTTGTGCGCCTGCGCGACTGACGGAGAGGGGCCGGTGAAAGCCGGCCCCTTTTTTGTTATCGGGATCGTAAATTCTTCGCGCTAAACGACGCCGCCATGGCCCTGATCAGCGATTATCAGCAACGGCAGATGCGCGACACCGAATTGCGGCGTTTCGACCGTTGGTTCGTCGATACCGCCATGGGGCCGGCCTATCGCGGCCGCGACGGGCGGGCGCGGGGGGTGAAGCCTGACGAGGTGGCGCGCTGGCGCGGCGAGGTCGAGGCGCATGTCGATGCGATGATCGCGGCGATCCCGGCGCAGGCCGCGTGGGCGATCGGGGCGCTGCTCGCCATCGTGTTCGGCGGCGGCTGGCTGCTCGACGTGCTGGCGATTGCGCAGCGGTTCCATGCCCCCGCGATCGGACTGGGGGTGTTCATCGTCGAGGTCGGCATGATCGGCATCGAAATCTGGGACTATGTCGCGGGCTGGCGCGCGCGCCGCGACGGCATCGAGGCGGCGGTGGCGGCGCGCGCGCCGCTGCCGATCGACCCGGCGCGGCTGGGCAGCGGGCATAATTGGTTCCAGACCGGCGTCCTGGCGCTGGTCGTCCCGATCATCCTGCTCGCTTATGCCTCGCACCTCGACGAGGAGTTGATCGATCGGATCGACTGGCGCTGGGTCTTTGCCGCGATCCCGCTGGCGTGGGGGCTGCATTTTGCCGCCAAATGCTATGACCGGCGGATAAGGAGCCTGCGGCGTTAGCGTCGATTATCGAGTCGGCTGCCAGAATACCCGGTTGGAATAAGTGGTCGCGACCGGTGCACCGCTGGCATCGAGCGCCGGGGTGAATTTGGCTCTCGCCGAAACCAACGGACATGTTCGTTCGTCCAGCATGGCGAACCCGGAACTTTGGATAATTTCGCAGCCTGTAACCATGCCCTCTTTGTCGATCTGAAGACGGAATCCGGTTTTCCCCTCCAGCCGCTGTCGCTGCGCTGCGGCCGGATAGTCGTTGTTCGTGACCCAGCGGCCCGCATTGCCCAAGGGTTCAGCTTCCCGCTTGTACGCGCGGCGGGCCGCGGCATCTTCGCCTTTGGCGGTCGCGATATGATCTTGGCAGTTTCGGAGCGCGACGAACGCCTTTTGGGCGCCGGGCCACCGCATCTTTGCGTCGATTCCGCTGGCGCCAGCGACAATCCGTATTTTTTGATCGTCGACGAGCAGGTCGGCAAAGGATAAGGTCTTCGCCGTTGTCCACCGGAGGATGCGCTGGCTGCCGTCGGTTGTCACTTCGATCATGCCATAGAATTTCTGAGGCTTGGCGGTTTCGTCGATCACCATCTCGACTACGCCGCTTCTTGCCTTGGCGAGAAGCGTATCGCTGGCGAGCTTGAAATCATGTGTCGTGGAATAGAGGTTTGGCTGGATCTGCAAAGTGACTTGCGCGCCGCTGCCGCCAAAGTTTCGGAACAATGTACATTGGTCGGGTTGCTCGTCTAGCTGCCAAGGTCCAACCGGTTGCCACATTGGCGTTTCCGCCCCGTGGGCGATCGTTGTCGTGCCCATGCTGGTCAGCATGAAGGCGAAGGTGAAAAAGGCGCGCTGCATCAATATCCCCGATTTGACCCATAGCCTATCATGCGTGGGTTAGAAGCAACAATAGGCTGACGCGATTGCCGGGTTGCGCTTGCCGCGCCTTGCCCGCACCATCGGGGCGATGATCGATCTGCCTTCCTTGCTGTCCGCGTTCATGGTGCGGACCATCGGCCACGGCGATCTGTCGGGGCTGGCGCGCCTGTCGGGCGGCGCCAATATGGAGAGCTGGGCGTTCGATTGGGCGGGCGGCGCCTATGTGCTGCGCCGCGCGCCGTCGGCGGACTATATGGCGGGGCGGCCCTATGGCCATGCCGACGAGGCGGCGCTGGTGATTGCGGCACATGGCGCGGGGGTTAAGGCGCCCGAGGTTGTCGGGGTGCTAGCGGACGGCGACGGGATGGGCACTGGTTATGTGATGCGGCGCGTCATCGCCGAGGTGAATCCGGCGAAGATATTGGCCGATCCGCCACCGTCGCTGCTGACCGACCTGGGGCGCGAGCTGGCGCGTATTCATGCCATTCCAGCCGAAACCATTCCGGCGGCGATCCCGCTGATGGACACCGTGGCGGCGCTCGCCGAGCTGAAGGGGCGCTTTCTGGACTATGGCGGCGACCGGCCGGTAATCGCGCTGGCGATCAAATGGTGCGAGGATCATCTGCCGCCGCCTGCCGCGCCCGTGCTGGTGCATGGCGATTACCGGATGGGCAACATCATGGTCGATTGCGCCAAAGAGAGCGGGGGGCTGGCGGTCGTGCTCGACTGGGAACTCGCACATCGCGGCGACGCGCATGAGGATCTGGCGTTCGGGTGCATGACGGTGTGGCGGTTTGGGCGGATCGACCAAACGGCGTTCGGGGTCGGCAGTCTTGCGGAGTATTTCGCGGCCTATGAAGCCGCAGGTGGAGTCCAGGTCGACCGCGACCGCTTCCGTTTCTGGCTGGTATATCGCACCCTTTGGTGGGCGCTCGGCTGTTTGCAGATGGGGCAGGCGTGGCGTAATGGCGCCGACCCGACCGTCGAGCGCGTCGTTATCGGGCGGCGAACCGCCGAGCAGGAGCTTGACCTGCTGTTGCTGCTCGAGGTGGAGGCGCCGGCGGTCGAGCGGGGAAGGGCGCTGCCGCCTTCGTCAGTTGCCCATTCGGCGCCGACGGGTGAGCCGACGAATGGCGAGATCGTGCAGGCGGTGCGCGACTGGCTGGGCGATGCGATCAAGCCGCAGGCCGAGGGGCATGGCAAGTTTCAGGTTGCAGTGGCGATGAACGCGCTGGGGATCGTGATGCGCGACTTGGATGCCGGGGTGCGCGCCGAAGATCACGCGCTGGCGGCGGCGTTGCTGAGCGGCGCGGTGACACTCGCTCAGCCCGGATTGCTCGCGAAACTACGCCGCGCGGTGCTCGATAAATGCGCGGTCGACAGCCCCAAATATGCCGCGCTCGCCCGCGCGCGAGAAACTTGGGGTGCACAAGAATAACCAGGGAGAGAGACATGGATTTTGCGATGCCCGCCGACTTGCAGGCCTATCTGGACGAACTCGATGCCTTCATCGACGCCGAGATCAAGCCGCTGGAGGACGCCGACGACAATATCCGTTTTTTCGACCATCGCCGCGAACATGCGCGCACCGACTGGGACAATCAGGGCCTGCCGCGCCACGACTGGGAACAATTGCTGCGTCAGGCCACACGCAAGGCCGACGCCGCGGGGCATTGGCGCTTTTCGGCGCCGAAGAAATATGGCGGAAAGGATGGCAGCAATTTGTGGATGGCGGTGATCCGCGAGCATTTCGCCGCCAAGGGTCTTGGGCTCCACAACGACCTGCAGAACGAACATAGTATCGTCGGCAATTTCCCCTTTGTGGAGATGTTCGAGCAATTTGCGACGAGCGAGGAGCAGAAGCAGGAGTTCATTCTGGGCGGGTTCGAGGGCAAGCGCCGCACCGCGTTTGGCCTGACCGAGCCCGATCATGGCAGCGACGCGACGCATATGGAGACGCGCGGCGTTCGCGAAACCCGCGACGGCGTCGATGGCTGGCGGATCGATGGGCGCAAGATGTGGATCACCGGCATGCACGTCGCGACCCACTGCGCGACCTTCTGCCGCACCGACGGCAAGGGCGGCGATGCCAAGGGGATCACCTGTCTGCTGGTGCCGACGGGAACGCCGGGGATGAGCGTCGACGAATATATGTGGACGTTCAACATGCCCACCGACCATCCGCGGATGACGTTCGACAATGTGTGGGTGCCGGATAGTGCAAGGCTCGGGCCGGTCGGCGGCGGGTTGTCGATCGCGCAAAGCTTCGTCCACCAGAACCGCATCCGGCAGGCAGCGTCGTCGCTGGGCGCCGCGGTCTTCTGTATCGAGGAAAGCGTCAAATATGCCCGGACGCGAAAACCGTTCGGCGAGGCGCTGGCGCGCAATCAGGCGATCCAGTTCCCGCTCGTCGAGCTGGCGACGCAGGCCGAAATGCTGCGCTTGCTGATCCGCAAGACCGCATGGGATATGGACAACACCCCACACAAGGAAATCGAACACACGCTGTCGGACAAGGTCAGCATGTGCAATTACTGGGCGAACCGGCTGTGCTGCGAAGCCGCCGACCGCGCGATGCAGGTCCATGGCGGCATCGGCTATTCGCGCCACAAGCCGTTCGAGCATATCTATCGCCATCACCGGCGCTACCGGATCACAGAGGGCGCGGAGGAGATCCAGATGCGCAAGGTGGGGGCGTATCTGTTTGGGTATTTGGGGCCGCGGCGGGGGACGTTGGGGTAGGACCCAACTTTGGCCCGGTAACTGCCACTCCCAATTCGTCATCCCGGCGAAAGCTGGGACGACGATGTTCTATGGTAATAAACTGCTGGTTGCCGTCATCCCAAAGTTCAGGAAAGTTCAGCCCATTGCAGCGCCCGGTTTGTCGTGTGCGGTGGACAGAGGACGGCCGGATCCTAGCCGCGCCCGGAATCCGGGCGGCGACCGTTTTTGCCTACATATTGAAAGAGCTGAGGCGAAGGCTGGCACAGCGGAAAAATGTAGGAAAGCATTTTTTTGAGCTGCGGATGGCGGCTTTGGGTGGTGAGCGGACGTTCTCACCTAATTTCGTCATTCCCGCGAAGGCGGGAATCCCGCTTTTTCTTTCGCCGTCGCAAAGCGGGATCCCCGCCTTCGCGGGGATGACAGGAAACGGTCGAAACCGGTCAGCCCGGTTTGCGGAAGCGCAGGGTGAACTGGTCGGTCTTGCCGCGGATCGCGGGGTCGAAGACGTTCGTCGTGCGCGGGTCGTCGGCGCGTTTGTAGAGGTCGCTCTCGGCCTCCAGCTTGAACCCGGCCTTGGTCAGCGCCGCGACCACCGCCGCCTTGTCGATGCGGTGCAGGCTGTCGGCGAGCGTCGTGCCTGTCCCGTCGGCGGCGCTGTGGTCGACGATCACCAGCGTGCCGCCGGGCTTGAGCGCCGCGAACAGTGCCGCGCTCGCCTTGGCGCCGGTGCCTTCGGGGAAGGGTTTCAGATAAAGGTCGTGGAAATTCTGCACCGTGATGATCGTGTCGAGCGGTTCGGCGAAAGCAGGCGCGGCGAACGGTCCCGCGACCGCATCGACATTGGCGTAGGCGGCATCGACCGCGGCCTGATCGGTGCCATATTGTGCCTTGAACGCGATGAACTCGGCGGGCTGGAAGGCATGGACCTTGCCGGTCGGGCCGACCGCTGCCGCAAGCAGGCGGGTCACATAACCGCCGCCCATGACAAAATCGCCGACCTTTTCGCCCGGCGCGATCTGCGCGAACGCCAGCAACTCGGCGGGCTTGCGCGCCGCATCGCGCTCGCGATCGGCGGCGGGGCGCGCCGGATCGGCGAGCGCGGCCGGATAGTTTGGCGCGGCTTCCTTGGCAACGAGTGGGGTCGCGGAAACGGCGAGTAGCAGGGCGAGGGTAAGCGGACGGATCATGACATCGACTCCCGTGGTGTATCGCACCAGTATAACAGCATCGCGCGTCCTTCGCCCGTTTATTTGCATCTCGCGATTTTGATGATAGGTTTCTTCGTGAAACTAAAAATCGAGACAAGAGATTCGGGAGAGTCAGGATGTTTGATCTGGTGATACGCGGCGGCACTGTCGTCGATGGGTCGGGCGGGACGCCCTTTGTCGCCGATGTCGCGGTCGATGGCGACCGCATCGTCGCGGTCGGTGAGAACCTCGGCGCGGGGCGCGACGAAATCGACGCCAGCGGCAAGATCGTCACCCCCGGCTTTGTCGACGTCCACACCCATTATGACGGCCAGGCGACATGGGACGCCGAGATGGCGCCGTCGAGCTGGCACGGGGTCACCACCGTCGTCATGGGCAATTGCGGCGTCGGCTTCGCCCCCGCCAAGCCCGACCGCCACGACTGGCTGATCTCGCTGATGGAAGGAGTCGAGGACATCCCCGGCACCGCGCTGGCCGAGGGCATGTCGTGGGATTGGGAGACCTTCCCCGAATATATGGATGCGCTGGAAAAGCTGCCGCGGACGGTCGATGTCGCGTGCCACGTCCCGCACGGCGCGGTGCGCGCCTATGTGCTCGGCGACCGCGAGAAACCCGGCGCGATCCCGACCGATGCGGACATTGCCGAAATGTCGCGTATCGTCGAGGAAGGCATTCGCGCGGGCGCTCTCGGCTTTTCGACCAGCCGCACCGTGCTGCACAAATCGATCGACGGCGAACTGGTCCCCGGCACCACCGCGACCGCCGAGGAACTGATCGCGATCGGCCGCGCGATGGGGCGCGTCGGTTATGGCGTGTTCGAAATGGCGAGCGACCTGAAGCGCGAGTGGAACGAGTTTCAGTGGATGGGCGACCTCAGCCGCGAAACCGGGCTGCCGGTGACCTTCGCCGCGCTGCAATCGATCGCCAAGGAACTGCCGCTCGAGGAACAGATCGAAGAAATGCGCCGCCAGAATGCCACCGGCGCCAACATCGTCGCGCAGATCGCGCTGCGCGGCAACGGCATCATCATGGCGTGGCAGGGGACGGTCCACCCGTTCCGTTTCAAACCGGCGTGGAACGAGATTATCGATCTGCCGTGGGAGCAGCAACTCGCGAAGCTGAAAGACCCGGCGTTCAAGGCGCGCATGATCGCCGAAGAGAATGTTTGGCCCGAAAGCGACATCATCGACTTCCTGAAAATCGTCGCGCTCGGCTGGCCGGTGCAGTTCGAAATGGACCCCGATTTCAACTACGAGCCCAAGATGGACGAAAGCATCGCGGCGCGCGCCACCGCGGCGGGCGTCTCTCCGTCGGAATATGCCTATGACTTGCTGATGAAGGACGAGGGCAAGGGCTTCATCTATTTCCCGATTTTGAACTACCGCGACGGCAACCTCAATTTCCTCGAGGATTTGCAGCACGCCGACGACACGGTGAACAGCCTGTCCGATGGCGGCGCGCATTGCGGGACGATCTGCGACGCCGCGTCGCCGACCTTCATGCTTCAGCATTGGGTGCGCGACCGCGCGGGCAAGCGGATCGCGCTCGAACATGCGGTCAAGCGCCAGTGCCGCGATACCGCGCTGCTCTATGGGCTGGAAGATCGCGGCGTGCTGGCGCCGGGCTATCTCGCCGATCTGAACATCATCGATATGGGCGCGATCAAGCTCGGCAAACCGTGGCTCGCCTTCGACCTTCCCGCGGGCGGCAAGCGCCTACTGCAAAAGGCCGACGGCTATGTCGCGACGGTGAAGTCGGGCGAAGTCACGTTCCGCGATGGCGCGATGCAGGGACCGACCCCCGGCGGGGTGATCCGCGGCCCGCAGCGCGTCGAAATGGCGATGGCGGCGGAGTAGTCCCGAAACTCAACCAAACGTCATCCCGGCCTTCGCCGGGATGACGGCATTTATGCAGTGGTTGTTGTCCATCAGCGCGCCAGCAAATCCGACGGCAAAGTCGGTTCGCTGACCAGCTTTTCCATCCGCCGCCACATTTCGTCGCGGCCCGGCCTGCCGCGTTCGACATGCGCGCGGACCATCGCTTCGCCGAGGCCGTAGTTGATGACATAGCTGCGATATTGATCGGTGAAGCTGACCGATTGTTCGGCGCGCTTCTGCGACACCAGCAGATATTTCTGGGTCAGCTGGACGGCGGTCGGCCGGTCGATGGCACCGTCGAGATATTGCTGCGCGATCGTCAGCCGCGCGCCGCCCAGCGCTTCGATGGCTTTCAGCAATTGCCAGTAGCGGTCGTCGGACGGCACCGCGAGTTCGGCGAGCGGCATCAGCACGTCGCGCTCGGTCTCGGCCTTGCTGGCCTCGGGAAAGGCGAGGTCGATGCCGTAATTGGCGGTGCCTTCGGCGATCAGGCTTTGCGGGCTGTAGAGCGGATAGACGCTGAATTCGCTCCAGCCGCGCTCCTTCACCAGCTTTTCCTCGAGCTTCATGTTGAGCAGATGATGCCCCGGATAGCCTTCGTGGCAGCCGAGATCGAGCGCGCGCGACAGGCGGATCGGCAGGTCGGTGTTGACCTGGATCAGGCTGTGGTAGGCGCCCTGATAATAATTATAGCCGCTCCAGCTTTTGCCGGTGACGAATTCCAGCCGGAAACTTTCGCCGTCGGGCATGGCGATATGCGCGAGGCTGCGACCGCGGCAGCGCGCGATCGCGACGTCGAACACCTTTTGCAACCGGTCCTTGGGGATGGTGAAGGCGTCGAGATAGGCCTCGACGCGCGTCGCCAGCGGGCCGTCGCCGGGGACGAGGGCCTCAACCGCGGCGAGATGCTGGTCGTAGCTGGTGAGGGGCTTCAGCCGCGGGCGGACGCCGAACAGCCGTTCGGCCTCGTCGGCGAAGGCAAAGCGCGTGCCTTCCATCATCAGCAGCCGCGTTTCGGCGGCGCGCAGCTGGGCGCGCAGAAAGGCGGCGCGGCGGCGGTCGAGCGGGTCGGACAGGCGGCGCGCGGCGGTATTGAGCCGCGCGGTCAGATCGCGCGTCGCGGCGAGCAACGTCGGTTTGTCGCGCGGCGCGGCTTCGGCCGCCGCCTTCAGCTCGGGCGGGCCGTAATAGGCGTCGATATAGCCGTCCTCATGGGTGCCGATCTCGAGCGTCAGCTTGAGATAGCTCGCGGCGATGTCGTTCAGCGCCAGCGCCGAGGCGGGGGTACGGCGCACGTCGATCGCGGCGACGTCGGCCGGTGCTGCGGGCTGCACGGTCGCACTCGTCGCGCAGCCCGACAGGATGGCGGTGGCGGCGAGCGCCAATATGATCGATCTGGGCATCACGCGGTTATGGGCTCCTGGTCGTCTGAGATGTCTTCGGAGGTGTCTTCGACATCGCCATCGGCGGCGATCTCGGCGTCGGTTTCGCGCTCCACCGCATCATGTTCGGGATGGAGCGGGGCAAAGCGGAGGATAGCAAAGCCGATCAGCGCCGCGGCAAGCGACCCCATCAGGATACCGATCTTGGCCTCCTCGACCAGCAGCGGGTCGCCGGGAAACGCAAGGCCGCCGATGAACAGGCTCATCGTAAAGCCGATGCCGCACAGCATCGCGACGCCATAGATTTGCAGCCAGGTCGCGCCGCGCAGCTTGCCCGCGATGCCCAGTTTGACCGCCAGCCAGACGCTGCCGAAAATGCCGATCTGCTTGCCCAGGAACAGCCCCGCCGCGATGCCGAGCGGCAGCGGCGCGACCAGCTGTTCGGCGGTCAGGCCGCTAACGTCGACCCCGGCGTTGGCAAAGCCGAACAGCGGCACGATCGCAAAGGCGACCCATGGATGCAGACCATGTTCGAGCCGGTGGAGCGGCGAGCTCTGGCTGTCGGGCGACCCTGGCGTGCGCTCGAACGGGATCGCCATCGCCGCGAGCACCCCGGCGATCGTGGCGTGAACGCCCGACAGCAGCATCGCATACCAGAGCAAGGCAAAGGCGAGCAGGTAGAGCGGCAGGCTTTTGAGCCCGAGCCGGGCCATCGCGAACATCGCGCCGAGGACCGCCGCCGCAGCGGCAAGCGCCAGCAGGTTGATCTTGGCGGTGTAAAAGAGCGCGATGATCGCCACGGCGCCCATGTCGTCGACGATCGCGACGGTGACGAGGAACAGCTTGAGCGACGTCGGCGCGCGGCGACCGAGCAGCGCGAGCACCCCCATGGCAAAGGCGATGTCGGTGGCGGCGGGGATCGCCCAGCCCTGCGTGAGCCCCGGGGTCGTCCCGGCAAAGATCAGGTACAGCGCAGCGGGGATCGCCATGCCCGCCGCCGCGGCGAGGAAGGGCAGCCGCCGCCGGTCCCAGCTTGCGAGGCGTCCGTCGACGAACTCGCGCTTGATCTCTAGCCCGACGAGCAGGAAAAATATCGCCATCAGCCCGTCGTTGATCCACAGATGGACCGTCATCGGCCCCAGCTTGGCGGTGAGCACCGGCCCGGTCACCGCATGGATCATATGGTGATAGGCGGGGGCGAGCGACGAATTGGCGACAATCATTGCCAATATGGCTGCGAAAATTAGCAGCATGCCGCCCGCGCTCTCGCTCGAGAGAAAGTCGCGCAGCGCCGAACGGGGCGGAAAACTGCCATTCATTGGTCGGTTAAGTCTAACATATGATGGGGCATTGGTGGCGTCCTAGCTCTATGCGCCCGGCTTTACAAATCTCCCTCGCGCACTAGCAATATGGGCGTGGGTGGCGCGACGCCGCCGTGGCACGAGGCTGGTGGGTGGAGCTATCGACCGCATGGCTGGAATGGCTGGTGACGGGGGCCGGCCATGAACTGATGCTGTTCGCATCGGTGGGCATTTTGCTGATCGGGCTCGACGACCTGTTGTTCGATGCGCTGTGGCTCGGCACGCGGAACCAAACCGCCCCCTCCCGCTATCGCCGCGAAGCGCCGCCGCTCAGCGGAACGCTGGCCGTCTTCATTCCGGCGTGGGACGAGCATCGCGTGCTGCCCGCCATGCTGAACCGCGCGCTGGCGGCGTGGGCGGGCGAAGACGTCCGCATCTATATCGGCTGTTATCCCAATGATGCTGCGACTTTGTTCGCCGTCTCGCCGCTGATCGCGCGCGACCGCCGGTTGCGGCTGGTGGTCAGCGACCGCGACGGTCCGACGACCAAAGGCGACAATCTCAACCGCCTATGGGCGGCGCTGGGCGAGGACGAGCGCGCCGAGGGCAGGCGCGTCGCCGCGATCGTCCTCCACGATGCCGAGGATCACGTGCATCCGGGCGAGATCGCGCTCTATCGCCGCCATCTCGGCGAAAATGCGATGGTCCAGATTCCCGTCGTGCCGACGATGGCGCGCGGCGCACGGTGGATCGGCGGCCATTATGGCGATGAATTTGCCGAGGCGCATGGCAAGGAACTGGTCGTCCGCTCGCGGCTCGGCCTGCCGCTGCCGTCGGCGGGGGTCGGCTGCGCGCTGACGCGGCATACGCTGGCGCTGCTCGCGCTGGAGCGCGGCGGCGACCCGTTCCGCACCAACAGCCTGACCGAGGATTATGAGCTGGGCATGGTGATCGGCGCCTATGGCCTGCGCACCCGCTTTGTCGACATGGCGGCGCCGACCGGCGACCGGATCGTGTCGCGCGGGGCGTTCCCCGACCGCGCCGACGCGGCGGTACGGCAAAAGGCGCGCTGGATCGCCGGGATCGCGCTGGCAGGGTGGGATCATCTGGGTTGGCCCGGTGCGCGGCGCGACGCCGGGCCGCCGTCGCTGGGTCGGCTGTGGCTCGCGCGCTGGATGCTGTGGCGCGATCGCCGGGCGCCGCTCGCCGCGCTGGTGCTGCTCGCCGCCTATGCGGCGCTGGTGCTGACCGCGATCGGCGGCGCGGGGCAGGCGCTGCTGGGGTGGCAGCCCGCGGAGCTGGGCGACGCCATGCGGCTGCTGCTGGCGCTCGGCGCGGTCATGTTGGTCTGGCGGCTCGCGATGCGCAGCCTGTTCACCGCGCGCTGCTATGGCTGGCGCGAGGCCGCGTGGGCGCTGCCGCGGGCCTTTGTCGCGAACATCGTTGCGATGCTGGCGGCGCGGCGCGCGGTGATGATTTACTGGCGGATGCTGCGATCGGGCGAGGTCGTGTGGGACAAGACCGAGCATCACGCCGCCGATATGGAGGCCGATCCGATCGCGGCGCCGGTGTTGCAGCGGTGACCGTCCGGCGATCGGTGGCGGGCCGCGATGCCCCGGCGCTGCGCTTCCTGCTGCTCTGCGTTGGCGGCTGGACCGTGCTGCGCGTCGCCGCGCACTGGAACCCTGCGGTACCGCCGCCGCCCGCCGCTGCCGTGCCGCCTTGGTCGGCCCCGTCGCCCTTTGCGGCGATCGGCCCGGTCGCGCGCAGCCACCCGGCGGTTGTAGCGCCTGTTCCGCACGTCACGGCGATTCCGGCGAGAACCCAAAATTCGCGGTCCTATGCACTTGCGGCTGATTGGTTAAAACCCGCGGCCACCGACAGCGCAGCGGTGTCAGGCATCGGCGGCGCGGCCGATCGGCACAGCCTGCGGTTCGCCTTGATGGCGCACCGTCTGCCCGCGCCCGCGGGCGGTGGGGCGCGTTCGGCGCTAGGCGCCGGTGGCCCGGTCTGGGCGCCGCTGCCCGCCGCCGCGCGCGCCGATCCGGGGCAGGGCAAGCCCTTTTGGATGCGGCGCCAGATGTCGGGTTGGTCGCTGGCCGGCTGGCTTTACCTGCGCGGCGGCGCGGTCGCCGCACCCGACGCGATCGCCGCGGCGGGCCAGCTTGGCGGCAGCCAGGCGGGGATGCGGATCGGCTATGGCTTCGGCGCCACCGGCCGCGCGCGCGTCTATGGCCGCGCGGCGCTCGCGGTGCGCCGCCCCGAACAGCGCGACCTTGCGTTCGGGCTGGCCTTTGCCCCGGTGGCACATTGGCCGGTCGATGTCGCGGTCGAACAGCGCCTTGCCGCGGGCAAAGAGGGGCGCACCGCGCTCGCCGCGATGGTCAGCGGCGGCGTTTCCGACGTTGCACTGCCGCACGGTTTTCGGCTGGAGGCCTATGGCCAGGCCGGAGTGGTCGGGATGCGCCGCCGCGACGGCTTTGCCGACGGCGCGATCGTCGTCGACCGGCGGATCGGCCCCGACGAAACGTCGCCGCTGCGGCTCGGTGCGCTGGCGGCGGGGGCGGTGCAGCCCGGTGCGGCGCGGGTCGACGTCGGCCCGCGGCTGACGCTGCGCCTTCCGCAAGTCGGCGAAGGCAGCCGGATCGCGGTCGACTGGCGCCAGCGCGTCGCGGGCGATGCGGTTCCCGAAAGCGGCGTCGCGCTGACCCTCGCCACCGACTTCTGACCCGCGGCGAAATTAAGCGCCGCAGCCGATTCCCCGCGCCCGAAAAATACTCTAGGGTCGCGGGACTCGGCGACTTTTCGTGCGCCGCAGACGCGTTTGGGGCCCATGGATCTTTACCTTCCCGTTGCCAATCTGTCGGTCAATGCGCTGGTTATCGTCTTGCTCGGCGGCGGGGTGGGGTTTCTGTCGGGCATGTTCGGGGTCGGCGGCGGGTTCCTGACTACGCCGCTGCTGATCTTTTACGGCATCCCGCCGACGGTTGCCGCAGCGTCGGCGGCGACGCAGGTCACCGGCGCGAGCGTATCGGGGGTGATGGCGCATCTGGAGCGCGACGGGGTCGACCTGCGGATGGGCGCGGTGCTGGTCGCGGGCGGCCTGCTCGGGTCGCTAGTCGGTGCCGGGCTGTTCGAACTGCTCACCGCCTGGGGCCAGATCGATACGGTGATTTCGATCCTCTATGTCGCCTTGCTCGGCACCGTCGGGACGTTCATGGGGCGCGAGGCATGGGGCAGCTTTCGCGCCGCGCAGGCGGGGTTGCCCGCCCCGGCGCGCAAGCGCCGCCACCATCCGATGGTCGCCAACCTGCCGCTGCGCTGGCGCTTCTACCGCTCGGGCCTCTATATCTCGCCGCTCGCGCCGCTACTGCTCGGCATGGCGGGCGGGGTGCTGACGATGCTGCTGGGGGTCGGCGGCGGGTTCATCATGGTCCCCGCAATGCTTTATCTGCTCGGCATGGGGACGCAGGTTGTCGTCGGGACGTCGCTGTTCCAGATCCTGTTCGTGACGATCGCGACGACGATGGTCCACGCGCTGACCACCGGCGCGGTCGACATTGTCCTCGCCGGGCTGCTGCTGCTCGGCAGCGTCGTCGGCGCGCAGTTCGGCGCGCGTTTCGCGCAAAAGGCGCGGCCCGAATATCTGCGGCTGGCGCTGGCGGCGATCGTGCTGCTGGTGGCGTTGCAGATGGCGGTCGGGCTGTTCATCCGCCCCGACGAAATCTATTCGGTGCAATGACCGGGCTGCGCGCCTTGATCCTGTGCATCGCGGCGCTGCTGCTGGCGCCGGGCATGGCGCAGGCCGCCGACCCGCGGCTGGTCCCTGACGTGTCGAGCCGCGCGATCGACATCCAGTACAGCTTTACCGGCGAGGAACTCCTGCTGTTCGGCGCGATCCTCTATCCCGGCCAGCGGCTGCCCGACGAACGCGCCGACATCGTCGTGGTGCTGAAGGGACCGGTGCGGCCGATCATCCTGCGCGAAAAGCGCCGCGTGGCCGGCATCTGGGTCAATGCCAGCAGCATTCGCCTGCGTACCTCGCCCGGCTTTTACGCGATCGGATCGTCGCGGCCAATCGACAAGCTGGTCGACGAACGCACCGCCGCGATCTTTGAATTGGGGCTCGCCAATCTGTCGATGTCGCCGACCGGCTTTTCGGAAGCGAACAAGCTCGAACGGTTCGAGGCGGGGCTGACCGACCTCTATCGCCGGATCGGGCTATTCTATGAAAATCCGGCGGCGGTCGAGATTACCGAAGGCGTGCTTTACCGCGCCCGCATTCCGGTGCCGGCGCGCGTTCCCGTTGGCACCTACCGCGCCGAAACTTTCCTGATCAGCCGCGGCCGCGTCATCGCGGTGGCATCGCGCGACGTCCAGATCCGCAAGGCCGGGTTCGAACGCTTTGTCGCGCTGGCGGCGCAGCGCCATGGCTTTCTTTATGGCCTGACCGCGGTGTTGCTGTCGCTGCTGCTCGGCTATGCCGCATCGGCGATATTCCGCCGCCGGTAAAACGCCTTTAGCCTATATTTACCCTAGCCTGCGATACCGAACGCCGGGACCACAATAGGCGGGGCGTTTTGATGGATATGCAAGGGGGCGGATTTCCCGCCGGAGATTCGACCGCGGCGCAGCATGTCCGGCTCGCCGGTGGCGGTGCGGCGGCTGCGGTGGCGCCGGTGATCAACCATCATCGCGACGATCTGATGATCGGCGAAGTGATCGACATTTCGGGGTCTGCCTCGCGCATTCTGCTCGACGCCGCGACGATCGGCAAATTGTCGACCTCGAGCGACGCCGCGGTGGCGATGGCGGGCCAGGTCGGCGCACAGGTCAAGGTCCGCGTCGGCAATATCTGGCTGATCGCCAGCATCCGCGACCAGCAATTGCACGAACGCGGCGAAGGGCTGATCGTTGCGACCATCGACTTCCTCGGCGAAGGCGAAGAGGAAAAGATCACCGGCCGCATCTCGAATTTCCGCCGCGGCGTCACCCGCTATCCGATCCCGGGCAGCCAGGTGTTTGCGGCGACCAGCGCCGACCTCAAGCAAATCTATGCCGCCGACGAGCGCGCGCATGTCGAAATCGGCACCGTCTATCCGACCAAGGATATTCGCGGCTCGCTCTATGTCGATGCGATGCTCGGCAAACATTTCGCGCTGCTCGGTTCGACGGGTACCGGTAAATCGACCAGCGCCGCGCTGATCCTCCACAAGATTTGCGAGCTTGCGCCGCAGGGTCACATCGTGATGATCGATCCGCACGGCGAATATTCGGCGGCGTTCAAAGGCATCGGCGCGCTGTTCGACGTCGACAACCTCGCCATGCCCTATTGGCTGATGAATTTCGAGGAACATTGCGAAGTGTTCGTCACCGCCGAGGGCCGCGACCGTCAGGCCGACTGCGACGTGCTGTCGCGCTGCCTGCTGCAGGCGCGGACCAAGAACCGGCTGGCCGAAGGCATGACCAAGATTACGGTCGATTCACCGATTCCCTACCTGCTTTCCGACCTGCTCAGCATTCTGACCAATGAAATGGGCAAGCTCGACAAGGCTACGTCGTCGGCGCCGTTCATGCGGATCAAGGGCAAGATCGAGGAAATGCGCGCCGACCCGCGCTATAACTTCATGTTCTCGGGCATGCTGGTCGCCGACACGATGGCGGGCTTTCTGGGCAAGATTTTCCGCCTGCCGTCCGACGGCCGGCCGATTTCGATCATCGACGTTTCGGGGGTGCCTTCGGACATCACCGGGGTGGTCGTCGCGGTGCTGTCGCGCCTGACCTTCGACTATGCGATCTGGTCGCGCGGCGAACCGCAGCGGCCGATCCTGCTCGTCTGCGAAGAAGCCCACCGCTACATCCCGTCGAAGGACGTCGGCAGCGGCCAGGCGGTGCGCAAGATTCTGGAACGGATCGCCAAGGAAGGTCGTAAATATGGCGTGTCGCTGGGCCTGATCACCCAGCGTCCGTCCGATCTGGCCGAAGGCGTGCTGTCGCAGTGCGGCACGATCATTTCGATGCGCCTCAACAACGAGCGCGACCAGCATTTCGTCAAGGCCGCGATGCCCGAAGGCGCGCGCGGGTTCATCGATTCGATCCCGGCGCTGCGCAACCGCGAATGTATCGTCTGCGGCGAAGGCGTGTCGATCCCGATCCGCGTCTATCTCGACACGCTGGAGGAAGAAAAGCGGCCCGCATCGAGCGATCCCTTGTTCTCCAAACTGTGGCGCGAAACCGGCGGCGAGGCAGAAATCCTCGAGCGCGTGGTGAAGCGCTGGCGCAGCCAGGGGCGTTGATCGCCGCCGCCGGGTTCGTTAAACCCGCGGTATGGAGTGTCGGTTGGTTCCCGGTGCCGCGGTCGCTTTCCTGGCCATGGCGTTGTCGTCGCCCGCACCTGCGGCCGATGCGCGCGGCGTTCCTGCCGCCATGGCCGAAAAATACCAGCTGAGCGATCCTTGGTACGCCCAATATTCGGAGGTGCGCGGCATCCCCGTCGTCGGGTCGGCCATGGTCGATGACCGGACGCTGCAGCTGGCGCGGCGCACCGTGGCGCGCGTGCTGGCGACGGTGCCGCGCGATACCGTCCGGCAACTGCGCCAGGCGAATTTCCGCATCGCGATCATCGCCCGCGGCGAGACGATCAGCGCTGTTCCGGGCGCCCGCGATCGCCTGGGCTCCGACGCCGACAGTCGGTATTGGGGCGGCTTTGGCGCCACGCGGCACTGGCCGCTGTGCGTCGCGACCGAAGCCAATCTGGCCGACCGCGCCGGTGACGAGAATATTCTGGTGTACAGCCTCGCCGCGTCGATCGCCGAGCTGGCACTGCGGCCTCGAAAGGACTCCTTCGCGCCCGCACTCGACAAGGCCTATGCCCATGCGGCAACAAATCGCCGGTGGGCGAACACCTATGCCGCGACCAGCGCGAACAGCTATTGGGCCGAGGGCGTCCAGCCTTATTTTAATGCCAACCGCGAGGGCAGCCGCGGCGGCGACGGCATCCACGGGCACATCAATACCCGCCGCGAATTGCGCGCTTATGATCCGTTGCTCTATCGCCTGATCGCCGACGAATTCGGCGCGGGCCGCTAGCCCGGCTTACCCCTTCGGCGGTTCCCACAGCTCGATCGGATTGCCTTCCGGATCGTGCACGCGCGCAAAGCGGCCGATCGCCGGGTCGTCCCACTCATCCTTGGTGATGACCGCGTCGCCCGCGTCGTGAAACGGCGCGAGCACGGCGTCGAGGTCGTCGACGCGCAGGTTCAGCATATGTTGTTTATCGGCGGCGAAATAGTCGGTGTCGCCCTTGAACGCGCTGAACACCACCGGGCCGGCGGTGACGTTCCACACCCATTCGTTGACGGGGCCGCTATCGTCGGCGTTGCAGCCTGCGCCGATGCCCAGCCGCTCACGATACCAGGCGTTCAGCGCGTCGGGGTCGCGCGCCCGGAAAAACAAACCGCCGATGCCTTTGACATGTCCCATATCCGCCTCCCTGTCGTCGGATGGGCAGACTAGGCCGATTGGATCAGCGTTTCCACTCACCGCTGCCGCGGAATTCTTCGCGGACCTGACCCGACTGGTTAAGCCGCGGATCGGCATAGGTCGGCGCCGGAGCCGGGGCGACGACGGGCGACGGCATTACGGGCGCGGCGGGTGCCATCGCGCCGGGCAGCGGCGCGGCAGCGACATCGGGCAGCGGCGCGCCGGGGCCGCTGAGCATCGGTGCGGGACCGGCGCCGGGGGCGATGCCCTGACCTTTCAGGATCGCCAGCTGCTGCGCGAGCGGCAGATAGGGGCCGGGCACCGGCTCGCGGCCGAGGTACGGGGCGCGGAACGCGTCGGGCATGCCCCAGCGGCCGCGCCAGCGATGGAAGATGTGCGCGCCGACGATATTGGTCATCACCAGGCTCTTGCCCCAGCGCGGCCAGATCGCCTGCGTGTGATAATGGGTGGCAAGCCCAACCTTGGGGAACACATAACCGCCCAGTGCCGCCGACGCGACGCGGCTGGCGCGCAGCCAGTTCGGCTTGCTGGGCGCGCGTGCCATCGCGCCGTCGCAACTGAAGGTAAATTGGCACACCCCGGCGCGCTGCGACCCCTGAAAGACGACGCCGCACACGGTGTTGGGAAAGCTGGGGTGGCGAACGCGGTTGATCACGGTCTGCGCGACGCCGCGCATGCCATCGTCGGTCTCCGATGCGGCTTCGTAATAGATGGCGGCGGTCAGGCAATAATGCGCCCGCTCGCGGTCGAGCGCGGTGACGCCGCGAAACACATAGGGTTTGGCAGGTGGCCCGACGAACGCCTCGTCGCGCAACAACGCGGGATCGGTGGGCGGCAGCGCCGCGGCGTCGCCGAAACCGATGCTCGCGGGATCGGGCAGCGTCGGGTCGATCTTCAGCGCGTCCTCATAATCATCGGCATTCATGATCGCCCAGCGCGCCGGGTCATAGGCGCGAAAATCGAGCGGCACCGACACGCTGTACGGGCCGAACACTGCGGGCGCGCGCAGCTGGCCGCTCGACAGCAGGAAGGCGAGGCACGCCACCGCCATCACCGCAACGATCGCGGCCCAAAAGGCGCGGCCCGGCCCCGCCGGCTTTTCGGGCACCGGGTCGCGCCACGTCGAACGGGCGGTCAGGGTCAGTTCGGGCTTCATGCGTCCATCAAATTCCATCGCCGCAGCGGCGCGCGATTCGCGCCGACGGGGTGCCGATCCGTCTTATACCCGCAAACGCCAATAAAATGTTGCAACGCATTATGGGTAGCCCGCAGCGGCGCCGGCGATGCGGGCGCGCGTTGCGTCGTCCACCAACCGGCGGACTGCGTGGTTCACGGGTCGGGTATCGGGACCGGACTGCCGTTGTCGTCGCGGGCATTGCCGCTCGCGGCGGCGATGTCGCCGGGCGCCGAATTGTCGAGGACAAGGCCGTAGCGCTCGTCGCGGCCAAAGCGGTTGTCGACGATGTGATACCCCTGGCCGGGCGCGAGGCGCAGGGCATAGCCGCCGCCATTCAGATAATTTCCGATAATCCGGATCATGGTGTTGCCGCCATTGGCATTTTCAAAGAACAGCGCGGCGTTCAGCGCATCGGCCCCGCACACCTGGCGCCATGGGCCCATGTCGATCGCGTTATTTTCGATCACGATGCGATCGACGCCGCGGATCTGGATGCCGTCGGCGTGGGCGCCGCACGCGGGCAGCGGGCTGTGCAGGAAATTGTTGGTGATTGTCAGGTTGCGGATTCGCCCGGTGTCCGACGTGATGTGGATCAGGTCGCTGCTCGATCCCTGGATATTGTTGCGGTTCAGCACGACGTCGGGTGCGCCCGACACCGAAATGCCGCCGCGGATCTCGCAATTTTCGACGCGCGCCCGCGGACCCGATAGCTGGATACTGGCGTGCGACCGGCAGTTGCGCAGCACGACGTCGGCGCCGGTGAAATGATAAAAGCGCCCGTCGGCCGGAACGGGCAATTCATACGCCTCGATGATCAATCCCGCCCGGTTGTCAAAGGCGGGGCCGGTCCAGGCGCGCAGGACGGTGCCGGGCGCCACGCCAGTGTTGCGCGCGTCGGGGCGCTGACTGGCGGGGGTCGGCGTCGGGGTTGGCGCCGGGGTCGGCGCGGGGGTGGGAGATGGTGCGGGCGTGGGCGACGGCGTCGGGCCGGGAATCTGGACCGGCGGGGCCGACTGGCCGCCTTCGCCCGATCCGCACGCGGCAAGCAACATCGCGCTGCCAAGCGCCGCCCCGATCATCAACCCGGATTTGGCCATCGTCATTCTGCTCCTGATCATTCCACCGGCGCGGCATGCGGTCGGCGCCGGGGCCATGATGATCGAGAAACGGTGGCAACGGCAATTACGCGCCGGGTAGGAAAATCATATCATTTGAGTGGGATAGTTAATGATTCCTTGCTTCGAGTCGGGCAACTGCCACGGCGGACGCGGCGTTAGGGCTCCCTTGACCTATTTCCGCCTATGACCATTGCCTGGGCAATGACGCGGCCATCCCGTCCTATCGGCGCAGCGCGCGCACCGATTTTCGAATGTGGCTGTTGCTGGGCTTTGGGCTGGTGTTTCTGTGGGCGGGGTCGACGATCGACCCGGCCGACAATTGCAGCGAGGACGGCCGCGAATGCGCGCCCTGGCTGGTGCCGCTGGCGCAAGGGCTGGGCGCGCTGGTCGCGCTCGGCGCCGGGCTCAACATGCTCGCCAATCCGAACCGCGGCAGTTTTGTCGATCCAGCGACGGGCGACCTGGTGTGGTGGCAGGGGCGGATCGGGAACAGCGGCGGCGACGAAGGGCGCATCCACCCCTCGCAGATCAGCAAATTGCGTATCGTGCGCCAGGACGACAGCGACGACGCGGTGCATCTGTACGACCGCGCTGGCGAGCGGCTGTTCTGGTTCGATCAGGAAGTGATTCCGTGGCCCTATGAGCGCTGGGCGCAGCGGCTGGCGGCGCGGTGGCCGCATATCGTCGTCGAACGGATCGACTGACGATCCGATCCGGCGCCCGCGGGACGCCGGATCGGAAATCATTCAGGCAGGCTGAAGATTGACAGCCGACGTCTTGCCGCGCTGGTCGGTTTCCAGCTCGTACGAAACGCGCTGTTCCTTGTTCAGCGTCGACATGCCGGCGCGCTCGACCGCGGTGATGTGGACGAAGCTGTCGCCCGAACCATCCTCGTTGGCGATGAAACCATAGCCTTTGTCGCTGTTGAAGAATTTTACGGTGCCGATGGGCATGGGTGTTTCCTTTCACGAAAACAGGAAATTCACCGGTAAAAGCACCGGTGAAGCTGGTAGCGCGTGAAGGGAAGTATCAGCCAGATGGCATCAAATTTCCGTCGCAGGCGACGTTAGCGGAATTACATCGCCATTATTTTGGCGAAAAGTCAAGTTTTTGCGCAAAACATGAAGCGCGAGAGAGAGCGAAGCACGATAATTTGATCAGATCAATCCGTTGCCAGCCAATATATTTTTGCCGGAAACGAGGCGCCGCCGCCGCGCCCAGCGCGTGCTTGCCCCTTGGCGCCGGTACGGCGTTGTACCGGTTGCTTTCCCAAACTTCGCGCGTACGCCATGAATCGATCGCCGCCGACCGCGCCAGAGCGTGGGCGTTTCGCGGGAGATTTCGGCATCAATTGCGTGGGGGGCAGCATGAACGACGAACGCAAGCTCGAACGAAATTTCTGGCGCTTCTGGCTGGGCGGATTGTTCATCCTCGCCGTCATGATCGCGATGAACCCGTGGTTCGTCAGCGACGTTTCGCCTTGGGGGATCAGGGATCATCAATCGGCGGGCAACGCCGCGCGGATCGATGCGATTCAGGCGGCGTGGCAGGCGGAAGGCGCGATGGAGCTGGCACGGTGGGCGATCGCGTTGGACCTGGTCTATATCGCGGTCTATTCCTTTGGTGCCTATTGCGGCGGACGGATGTTTCGCGCCGCGGACACGCCCGCGCTGCAACGGCTCGGGTGGATTATCATGGTCGCCGCGATCATCGTCTTTGTCGCCGATTATATCGAGACGATCTGCCAGTTTATCCAGGCGCTGCGCTTTGCGGGCGATGACGCCCTGGCCGAGATTGCCGCGGCGGCGCAGCCGATCAAGTCGGCGGCGTTCCTGATCAGCCTGTTCGGTATAATCACCGCTCTGGTCGTCCGGCGGCGGGCGCGGCGCTCCGCCGGGGGCTGACGCGGGAAGTGTCCGCCTTCCGGTCGCTCATTCCCCCTTGCCGACTCACGCTGCCAAGCCTATATGCGGCCTACTTCTTGACATGGTTAGCCAGTTGGGACGTCGGGGCCGCGGGCCGCGGCGGCTGTACCCACATGCTTTCCGGTCATCCGAAACGGAAAGACAGACTTGGCCGATCTCGACGCCCTGAATGCGATCATCGCGCCCGAAGCCGAAGCGATGGGCCTGGCGCTCGTGCGCGTCGCCTTTTTCGGCGGCGAGAGCGATCCGACGTTGCAGGTCATGGCCGAGCGTCCCGAGACGCGCCAGCTGACGATCGACGATTGCGCCGACCTGTCGCGCCGCATTTCGGATCGGCTCGACGCGCTGGAGGAAGCGGGCAAGGATCCGATCGATCAGGCGTACCGGCTGGAAGTGTCGTCGCCCGGCATCGACCGGCCGCTGACCCGCCGCGGCGATTTCGCCGACTGGGCGGGGCATGAGGCGAAGGTCACGCTGAAGGAAAAGCTGAACGGCCGCCAGCGCTTCAACGGCCTGCTGGTCGGGATCGACGGCGATGTCGTGACGATTTTGGACAAGGAAGAGGTGGAGCATAAATTGTCGTTCGACGCGATCGACACGGCGAAGCTGGTGCTCACCGACAAGTTAATTGCTGCAACCGTCCCGCTTTCAGCCGAAGGCGCCGACGAACTGGAAGAAGAAGGACAGGACTGATGGCCACTGCCATTTCCGCCAACCGCGCCGAACTGCTGGCGATTGCCAACAGCGTCGCCAGCGAAAAGATGATCGACAAGGGCATCGTGATCGAGGCCATTGAAGAAGCGATCCAGCGCGCCGCGCGCGCCCGTTATGGCGCCGAAAACGACATTCGTGCCAAGCTCGACGTCCAGACCGGCGACCTCCGCCTGTGGCGCGTCGTCGAGGTGGTCGAGACGGTCGAGGATTATTTCAAGCAGGTCGATCTGGCCGCGGCGCAGAAATTGCAGAAGGACGCCCAGCTCGGCGACTTCATCGTCGACCCGCTGCCCGCGGTCGACCTCGGCCGTATCGACGCCCAGTCGGCGAAGCAGGTGATTTTCCAGAAGGTCCGTGAAGCCGACCGCGAGCGCCAGCATGAGGAATTCAAGGACCGCGCGGGCGAGATCATCACCGGGGTCGTGAAGTCGGTCGAATTTGGCCATATCGTCGTCAACCTCGGCCGCGCCGAAGGCGTGATCCGCCGCGACCAGCAGATCCCGCGCGAATTGATGCGCGTGGGCGACCGCGTCCGCGCGCTGATCCTGTCGGTGCGCCGCGAAAACCGCGGCCCGCAGATTTTCCTGTCGCGCGCCCACCCCGACTTCATGAAGAAGCTGTTCGCGCAGGAAGTGCCCGAAATCTATGACGGCATCATCGAGATCAAGGCCGCCGCGCGCGACCCGGGTTCGCGCGCCAAGATCGGCGTGATCAGCTATGACGGCAGCATCGACCCCGTCGGTGCGTGCGTCGGCATGAAGGGCAGCCGCGTCCAGGCGGTCGTCCAGGAAATGCAGGGCGAAAAGATCGACATCATCCCCTGGTCCGAAGACACCGCGACCTTCGTCGTTAACGCGCTGCAGCCCGCGACGGTCCAGCGCGTCGTCATCGACGAAGATGACAGCCGCATCGAAGTCGTCGTTCCCGACGACCAGCTGTCGCTGGCCATCGGCCGCCGCGGCCAGAATGTCCGCCTCGCCAGCCAGCTGACCGGCAGCCAGATCGACATCATGACCGAGGCCGACGCGAGCGAAAAGCGCCAGCGCGAATTCGTCGAACGCTCGACGATGTTCCAGGAAGAACTCGACGTCGACGAAACGCTGGCGCAGTTGCTCGTCGCCGAAGGCTTCAGCGAACTCGAAGAGGTCGCTTATGTCGGTATCGACGAACTGGCGAGCATCGAAGGCTTCGACGACGAACTGGCGCAGGAACTGCAAAGCCGCGCGCTCGAAGGGCTGGAGCGCCGCGAAGAAGCCGCGCGCGCCGAGCGCCGCGAATTGGGGGTCGAGGACGATCTGGCGGCGATCCCGCACCTGACCGAAGCGATGCTGGTCGTGCTGGGCAAGGCCGGGATCAAGACGCTCGACGACCTTGCCGACCTTGCGACCGACGAGCTGATCGCCAAGAAGCGCACCGACAACCGCCGCGGCCCGCCGCGCAGCGAGCGCGCCGAGGACAAGGGCGGCGTGCTGGGCGAATATGGCCTGAGCGAAGAACAGGGCAACGAGATCATCATGGCGGCGCGCGCGCACTGGTTCGAAGACGAACCGGTTGCTGACGCACCGCAAGCCGGGTCCGCGGCGGAGCCGCTAAACGGGGAGGCCGCTGATGCGGACCCCGCACAATGATCAGCTGAGCGAACCAGACCGCGCTGGTCGGCGCGGCCAGCATGTGCCTGAACGGCGCTGCGTCATCACCGGCGAGGTTTCGCCGGCGGAGCGGCTCGTCCGTCTGGCGCTCGGCCCCGATGGCAGCATCGCGCCCGATGTGCTTGGCAAGGCGCCGGGGCGCGGGGCGTGGATCGGCGTCGACCGCGCGACGCTGGAAGCCGCACAGGCGAAGGGCAAGCTGAAGGGCGGCCTCGCGCGTGCGCTGCAGGATGGCAATTTCACTATCCCCGACGATCTTGGCGCGCGGATCGAGGCGCAACTGGCGCGCGCGACGCTCGACCGGCTGGGGCTGGAATCGCGCGCGGGCACCTTGCTCAGCGGCAATGAAAAGATCGAGACGGCGGCGCGCAAGGGGCAGGTGCGACTGCTTCTGCATGCCAGCGATGCCGGTGAAGATGGCCGCAAGAAACTGGCGCAAGCCTGGCGCGTCGGCGAGGATGCCGAAGGGTCGGGGCGCGAAGGCCTGGTCTTGCCGGTGGACCGCGGCACCCTATCTATGGCATTGGGGCGCGAGAATGCAGTGCATCTGGCGTTGACCGACGCCCGCGCCGCGGACCGGGTGCTGGCGCATTTGAGCCGCTGGCAGTTTTTCACAGGATGGAGTAGGGACGCGGCCAACCGCGATTCCGACCCGCATGCCGCGCCAGTTGCTGGCGAGGAAAAAATTGGGACGGCGCCGACAGGCACCGCCGCTTCGGACGCGTTTTGAAGGAATGATGAGTTTCGATGAGTGACGAACAGGACAAACCGACGCTGACCCGCAAGCCCCTGGGGCTGAAGCGGACGGTCGAGGCCGGGCAGGTGCAGCAGCAGTTCAGCCACGGCCGCCGCAACACGGTGGTGGTTGAGGTGAAGCGTCGCCGCGTGCTCGGACGTCCGGGCGAAGCTGCGCCTGAACCGGTGGTCGAAGAGGTCGAGGCCGCGCCGGCGCCCGCGCCGGTTGCTGCGCCGCCGCCCGCCCCGAAACCCGCCGCGCCGCGCGCGAGCGAAAACGACAGCCTGATGTCGCGGCAGGAACGCCAGGCACAGTTGCTGCGCGAGGCCGAAGAAGCGCGCATGTCGTCGCTCGAGGAAAATCGCCGCCGCGAAGAGGCCGCGCGCGCCCGCGCCGCCGAGGAAGACAAACAGCGCGCCGAAGCGCGCGTCGAACAAACCGCCGCCAAGGCCGCCGAACCCGCGCCCGCCCCGGCGGCGCCCGAAGCGACCGCCGAAGCCCCCGTCGCCGAGGCGCCGCAGGCTGAGGCCGCCGCGCCGCGGGCGACCACCAGCGCCGCCCCGGCGCCGCGCCGCTTTACCCCGGTCGAGGCGCCCAAGCGCCCCGAACCCAAGCGCCCCGAGCCGAAAGCGAACCGCGGCGGCGACACCCGCCGCCAGTCGGGCAAGCTGACCGTGACGCGCGCGCTCAACGACGATGAAGGCGCGCGCGCGCGCAGCCTGGCGGCGCTGAAGCGCGCCCGCGAAAAGGAAAAGCGTTCGCACACTGCCTCGTCGGGGCCACGCGAGAAGCAGATCCGCGAAGTCGTCGTGCCCGAAAGCATCACGGTGCAGGATCTGGCCAACCGCATGGCCGAAAAGGGCAGCGATCTGGTCAAGGCGCTGTTCAAGATGGGCATGCCGGTCACGATCAACCAGACGATCGATCAGGACACCGCCGAACTGCTCGTCACCGAATTCGGGCACGAGATCAAGCGTGTCAGCGAGGGCGACATCGACATTCGTCACGACGAGGATGTCGACGATGCCGCGCATCTGAAGCCGCGCGCGCCGGTGGTGACGATCATGGGCCATGTCGATCACGGCAAGACCAGCCTGCTCGACGCGCTGCGCGGTGCGAATGTGCAGGCCGGAGAAGCCGGCGGCATCACCCAGCATATCGGCGCCTATCAGGTGAAGACCCCCGACGGGTCGTTGGTGACCTTCCTCGATACGCCGGGTCACGAAGCCTTTACCGAGATGCGTCAGCGCGGGGCGAACGTCACCGACATCGTCATCCTGGTGGTCGCCGCCGACGACGGGCTCAAGCCCCAGTCGATCGAGGCGATCAACCATGCGAAGGCCGCGGGCGTGCCGATCATCGTCGCGATCAACAAGATCGACAAGGAAGGCGCCAACGCCCAGCGCGTCCGCGAACGCCTGCTCGAACATGAGCTGGTGGTCGAGGAAATGGGCGGCGACGTGCAGAATGTCGAAGTGTCGGCGCTGAAAAAGACCGGCCTCGACAAATTGCTCGACGCGATCGCGGTGCAGGCCGAAATCATGGAGCTGAAAGCGAACCCCGACCGCGCCGCCGAAGGCACGGTGGTCGAGGCCAAGCTCGACAAGGGCCGCGGCCCCGTGGCGACGATCCTCGTGCGCCGTGGTACTTTGAAGGTCGGCGACATCTTCGTCTGCGGCGCCGAAAGCGGCCGCGTCCGCGCGTTGGTCAACGACCAAGGGCAGCAGATCAAGACCGCGGGTCCGTCGATGCCGGTCGAAGTGCTCGGGCTGGGCGGGGTGCCGATGGCGGGCGATACGCTCACCGTCGTCGAAAACGAGGCCCGCGCCCGCGAAGTCGCGGCCTATCGCCAGGGCGAGGCGCTCAAGAAGCGCACCGTGCAGGCGCCGGTCAGCCTGGAAGGCATGTTCGAGGCGCTGGCCGACAAGGCCAATGTCATCCAGTTCCCGGTGGTCATCAAGGGCGACGTGCAGGGATCGGTCGAAGCGATCGTCAATGCGCTGAACCGCCTGTCGACCGACGAGATCCGCGTCCGCGTGCTTCAGTCGGGGGCCGGCGCGATCACCGAAAGCGACGTCACGCTGGCGGCGGCGACCAAGGCGCCGATCATCGGCTTCAACGTCCGTCCGAACGCCAAGGCGCGCGAGATCGCGAACCGCGAAAAAGTGCGCTTCATGTATTATGACGTCATCTATCACCTGACCGAAGAAATCGCGAAGGAGATGGCGGGCGAGCTGGGTCCGGAACGCGTCGAAACGGTCGTCGGCCGCGCCGAGGTCAAGGACGTCTTCCCCGCCGGCAAGCGAGACAAGGCCGCCGGTCTGCTCGTGCTCGAAGGCGTCATCCGCAAGGGGCTCCACGCGCGCCTTACCCGCGACGACGTCATCGTGTCGGCGACGACGATCGCGTCGCTGCGCCGCTTCAAGGACGACGTCGCCGAAGTGCGCGCCGGGCTGGAGTGCGGCGTCGTGCTGTCGGATACCAACGACATCAAGGCGGGCGACAACCTCGAAGTCTTCGAAGTCGAACTGCGCGAACGGACGCTGTAACAGGCGTCCGCTCGGCGCGGATCAGGAGGCGTCGGCATGGCTCGCTATGTGGCATTGTTCGGCAGCATCAACGTCGGCGGCAACCGGCTGAAGATGGTCGACCTGCGGCGGGCGTTCGAGGCTGAGGGGTTTTCCGACGTCGAAACCGTGGTTGCCAGCGGCAATGTCATTTTCTCGCACCCCGCGCGGCCGACGCGCGGGCTGGAGGAAAAGCTGACTTTGATGGTCGACGACCGGTTCGACATGAACTGCGCGGCTTTGGTGCGCAGCCGCGACGAGCTGGCCGCGGCGATTGCCGACAATCCCTTTGCCGGGGCCAACGAGGACAGGTTCGTCCACACGATGTTCCTCGACGGCCAGCCGACTGCGGCGCAGTTCGATGCGCTGGCGGCCGACAAATGGATCCGGCCGAACGAGCGTATCGCGCTCGGCGACCGGGCGCTCTATATCGATTATGGCGATGGGGTGGGCGACAGCAAATTGACCGCGCGGATGATCGAGCGCCGGTTGGAGCATAAGGGCACCGCGCGCAACCTGCGTTCGATCGCGCGGATCGTGGCGAAACTGGACGAACTGGAGAAGGGTGCGGCATGAAAGCGGTAGAGAGCAAGGGCCCCTCGGTCCGCGTCCTGCGCGTCGGCGAACAGGTGCGTCACATCCTGTCGGACATATTGGCGCGCGGCGACGCGCATGATGAGCTCTTGGCCAAACATCCGGTGAGCATCACCGAAGTGCGCATGTCGCCCGACCTGCGCCACGCGACGGTGTTCGTGAAACCCCTGCTCGGCAAGAATGAGGACGCGGTGTTGAAGGCGCTGCGCACCAACACCGCCTGGCTGCAAAAGAGCGTCGCCGAAAAGATGAGCATGAAATATGCCGCCAAGCTGAAATTCCTGTCGGACGAAAGCTTTGACGAGGCGAGCCATATCGAAAAATTGCTGCGCGACCCGAAAGTGGCGCGGGATTTGACGGGCGGCGAGGGCGAAGCCTGACCTCCATTCCCGTTCGCATCGAGCGAAGTCGAGATGTCCCTCGGCCGAGCGTTCCCCGATGGGTGTCTTGACTTCGCTCGACACGAACGGGGGAGGGTGATTATTTCCCATTGATCCCCGCCGCTTCCTCCAGCTCGACCAGCGCATCCTCCAGATAGTCGATCAGCCGCTGGACGTGCGGTACGCTGCGGCGGCACGCGGTGATCCCGAAATCGATATTCTTGTTGTTCGATACCTGCGTGATGTTCATCGCCATCCCGTCGACCGGGATGCTCGCGGGATACATGCCGTCCAATCGTGCGCCGTTCCAGTAGAGCTGTTCGCGCGGGCCGGGGACGTTCGAGATCGTCACGCTATACGCCGGGAATTTGTCGGCGGTGCGCGTCAGCGCGGTCAGCATCTGCGGCATCTGCGTGATCGCGGTATAGATCTGGATCTGCTGCGCGGTCATTTCGCGCAGCTGCGCCTTGGCGGCGTTCATCGACGCTTGAATCGTCCGCATCCGCTCGGCGGGATCGTCGATATGCGTCGCGAGATTGGCGGTGACCGCGGCGACCGAATTGCCCGAATCGATGTCGTCCTTGGCGCGGATCGACACCGGCGCCATGGCTTTCAAGGGCTTGTCGGGCAGTTCGTTCAAGGATTGCAGATATTTGCGCATCGCCCCCGAACACATCGCGAGCACCGCGTCGTTGATCGTCCCGTCATACGCCTTGCCCATCGCGCGCACGCGCTCCAGTGACCAGCTCTGCGCGACGAAGCGCCGCGCCCCGGTGATATTGCGGTTGAAACTGGTGCGCGGCAGCCCGCCCCACGGCGTGGTGAGGTCGCCGCCGCCCAGCCCGAACATCGCCGCGGCATATTGGTTCAGCGCCTTGGTCACCCCGACGCTGTTGCCCCATTGCTCTTTCAGGAAGGCACCGATTGCTTTCAGGTCGGTGATACTCGGCGTCGGGGCTTTTTTTGCGGTCGGGAATTTGCGCTTATAGGCTTCATAGACCTCGACCGACATCGGCGACGCAGTGGGTTTGTAAGTCTTGTCGTTGCTCAGCATCGCATTGGTGAAATGCATCGAACTGGCGCCGTCCATAAAGGCGTGGTGGATCTTGAAATAGGTCGCGATCTGGCGGTTCGGCAGGCCCGAGATCAACGTGATTTCCCACATCGGGCGGGTGCGATCGAGCAAGGTGCCGTGGAGGCGCGAGGCGAGTTCGAACATCTCGCGGTAGCGGCCCGGTTTGGGCAGCGCCGCGGCGCGGACATGGTAATGCATGTCGATGTCCTTGTCGGGGACAAGGCGGATCGGGCCGTACTGGCCGAGCGGCGTGAGCTTCAATACCTCGCTGAACGGGCGCCGCAGCCCTTCCTGCTGGCGCAGCAGCGCGAGCATCTCGTTCAGCCACTCGGTCTCGTCGACCTTGTCGGGCAACGTGTAGAGATTGACCCCGCCGACATGCATCGGCGTCTCGCGCGTCTCCGCGACCAAAAACATCGCGTCGGTCACCGGCATCAGCCGCATGGCAGCTCTCCCCACTGTTTATGCTGCGTCTTTGATATGCAGCATGGCAGGGGCGATGGGTGAGTCAAGCCGCCCTCCGTTCCTCGTCACCCTGGATCAAGTCCGGGGTGACGAAGGTCGCGATGCGCGTTATCGCACGTCTATGGCCAAGCTCTATTTCTACTACGCCAGCATGAACGCCGGCAAATCGACGACGCTGCTTCAGGCGGATTTCAACTATCGCGAGCGCGGCATGGAAACGATGCTGTGGACCGCGGCGCTGGACGATCGTTATGGCGTTGGCCAGGTGACGAGCCGGATCGGGCTGATGGCCGAGGCGCATAAATTCGATCCCGACAGCGACCTGTGGGCGGCGGTGAACGCCGAACATGCCGAACGCCCGCTGGCCTGCGTGCTGGTCGACGAGGCGCAGTTTCTGACGCGGGCGCAGGTGCTCGAGCTCGCCCGGCTCGCCGACGAAAGCGGCATTCCGGTGCTCTGTTATGGCCTGCGCACCGATTTTTCGGCCGAGCTGTTCCCCGGATCGGCGGCGCTGCTCGGCATCGCCGACGCGCTCGTCGAACTCAAGGCGGTGTGCGAATGCGGGCGCAAGGCGACGATGAACCTGCGCGTCGACGAGAGCGGGCGCGCGGTGGTCGAGGGCGCGCAGACCGAAATCGGCGGCAACGACCGCTATGTCGCGATGTGCCGGCGGCATTTCATGGCGAAGCGGCGCGAAGCCGCGGAGGCGCCAAGGGAGGTCGGCGCCAATGCTTGACCGGCTTTACGTCGATCTGGCCGACGGCGACCTTCAACTCGTCAAGCTGACCGAAGCGCATCGTGCGGCGCTGCGCACCGCCTGCGCCGCCGATCCCGACATCTGGGCAATCTATTCGTCGAGCTTTGGCCCCGGTCATTTCGACAAGAGCTTTGACGCGCTGATCGGCGGCGCCGGCCGCATGGCCTATGCGATCATGGACGGCGACACGCTGGTCGGCATGACCGCCTGGCTGCGCCCCGATATGTCGGCGCAGACGGTCGAAATCGGCAACAGCTATATCCACCCCGCCGCGCGCGGCACCGGGTTCAACGGGCGTTTGAAAAAGCTGATGATCGATCATGCGTTCGCCGTTGGCATCCGCCGCATCGAATTTCGCATCGACGAGCGCAACGCGCGCAGCCAGGCGGCGGTCGCCAAGCTCGGGGCGGTCAAGGAGGGCGTCCTGCGCGCCGAGCGGATCACCTGGACCGGCTATGTGCGGCGTACCGGGTTATTTGGCCTGCTTGCCGAAGATTGGGCCGCCCGGCCATAGTCCCTGCCGATGGGTGTGGCATGGCTGTTTATCGGGATAACATGGCTCGCGTGCACCGCGGTGACGCTGCTGTTCGCGTCGCTGATCGACCGCTTCGCGATGCGGCGCCGGTGGGGACGCACGCCGCGCGCGCTGTGGCTGGCGCTGCTGGCCGGGCACGCGCTTAACCTGCTGCTATTCTGGAACCCATTCACGCTCGATCCGCACCGCTGGCTGTTATATGCCGGTACGGCGGTCGCCGCGGGGCTGCTGTTGTGGCCCGCCGCGCGGCGTCGCCGTTAGGCTTTCGACCCAGTCAGCATGAGTTCAGTCAGCTTGCGCTATCCGAGTCGCGATGAAAAATCTCGCTCTCTCCCTGGCCGCCGCTTTGCTTCCCCTTTCTGCGGCGGCGGCCAACGAGCCTGCCCCGACATCGACCGCGCCGCCGCGCGCGCTGGGCGTCGAGGCGAGTATCGTATTTCCGAGCGACAGTTCGATCCGCAATTGGCGGGCCGACCGCGGCCGCGGCATCTGGATTCAGGACCGCCGCGGCGACTGGTATTACGGCGTCTTTGCGGGATACTGCCGCGACCTCGATTTCGCATCGGCGATCGGGGTCGAAACGCGCGGCGCGGGACGGCTCGATCGCTTTGCCGCCATCCTGGTGCGCGGCGAACGCTGCCCATTGTCCTCCTTCGTCACGTCCGACGGCCCGCCGCCGCGGCGCGACAAGTCGAAGGACATCATGGGCGAAAAGTCCGGCACAAATTGACAGTCGGCCCCCGGCGGCCCTAGCGCGCGGGGATGAACGGCTGGATCATTCTCGACAAACCCGTGGGGCTTGGCTCGACGCAGGCGGTGGGCGCGGTCAAGCGTGTGTGCCGCGAGGCGGGGCTGGGCAAGGTCAAGGTCGGCCATGGCGGCACGCTCGACCCACTGGCGTCGGGGGTGCTGCCGATCGCGCTCGGCGAGGCGACGAAGCTATGCGGCCGGATGCTCGACGCGAGCAAGATTTACGATTTCACCGTGCAGTTCGGGATCGAGACCGCGGGGCTTGATGCCGAGGGCGAAGTGGTCGCGACGAGCGACGTGCGGCCGACGCTGGCTGAGGTGGCGGCGGTGCTACCGCGCTTTACCGGGGCGATCGAGCAGGTGCCGCCGACTTATTCGGCGATCAAGGTGGGCGGGCAGCGGGCTTATGATCTGGCGCGCAAGGGCGAAGTGGTCGAGATGAAGGCGCGGGCGGTGACGGTTCATTCTCTTAAGCCCCTCCCCTTCAGGGGAGGGGTTGGGGTGGGGGCTCGCGATGTCGCGGAAGGCCCGCTGGCCCACCCCGCCGCGACTAGCCAGCAAGCTGGCAAGTCTCGCTGCCCCTCCCCTGAAGGGGAGGGATTGCAGAGTATCACCCTCTCCGCCCATGTCTCGAAAGGCACCTATATCCGTTCGCTTGCCCGCGACATCGCGCATGCCGTCGGCACCGTCGGCCATGTCACGATGCTCCGCCGGACAAAGGCCGGGCCGTTCGATCTGGATCACGCGATTTCGCTGGACAAATTGAACGCTTTCGGCCAAGGCGCCGCGCAATCAGAAGTATTTCTGCCGCTCGAGGCAGGGCTGGTCGACATCCCGGCTCTGAACCTTTCCCCGGAAGCGGCAGGGGCGATCCGTCAGGGTCGTGTCTGGACCGGGGGTAGCACGGATGACGGGCTCTATTGGGGAAGGGACGACGAAATGCGTCCCGTCGCCCTGATCGAGGCTTTGGCGGGAACGCTGAAGGTCGTCCGCGGCTTCAATCTGTAAACAAGGATGTTCGAGGAAAAACGAATATGTCGATTACCGCCGAGCGCAAAACCGAAGTCATCACCGACAATGCCCGTGCCAAGGGTGATACCGGTTCGCCGGAAGTGCAGGTCGCAATCCTGACTGACCGCATCAACACGCTGACCGCCCATTTCAAGGCGCATCACAAGGACAACCACAGCCGCCGCGGCCTGTTGATGATGGTCAACAAGCGTCGCAGCCTCCTCGACTATCTGAAAAAGAAGGACGAGGCCCGCTATTCGGCGCTGATCGCGAAGCTGGGTCTTCGTAAGTAAGAATTTCTGGCGGCCCCGGGTTTCCGGGGCCGCTGTCATATTGGTCTCGTGCAGTTTTGCCGGACCACAGGGCCGCTCCCGCATCCGGCGGGACCGCCATTGGGGCCGACAGACGCCCCGCACCGCCCCGGGTCGGATTACCTGGAATCAGAGGCCCCGCCCGGCATAGGGCCCGGCGGGCGAAGGAAACCACATGTTTGACGTGAAAAAAGTATCGATCGAGTGGGGCGGTGAAACGCTGACCCTCGAAACGGGCAAGGTTGCCCGTCAGGCCGATGGCGCGGTTGTCGCGACGCTCGGCGAAACGATGGTCCTGGCCGCGGTCACCGCCGCCAAGACGGTCAAGGAAGGGCAGGACTTCTTCCCGCTGACTGTCCACTATCAGGAAAAATATTCGGGCGCAGGCCGCATCCCCGGCGGCTTCTTCAAGCGCGAGCGCGGCGCGACCGAAAAGGAAACGCTGGTTTCGCGTTTGACCGATCGTCCGATCCGTCCGCTGTTCCCGGAAGGTTTCTACAACGAAATCAACGTCATTGCCCAAGTTCTGAGCTATGACGGCCACAACGAACCCGACATTTTGGCGATGGTCGCCGCTTCGGCTGCGCTGACCATCTCGGGCGTCCCCTTCATGGGCCCGATCGGCGCCGCGCGCGTCGGTTATGTCGATGGCGAATATATCCTGAACCCGACCGACGCACAGGTTGCCGAAGGCGACCTCGATCTGGTTGTCGCCGCGACTTACGACGCGGTGATGATGGTCGAATCCGAAGCCAATGAGCTGTCGGAAGAGATCATGCTGGGCGCCGTGCTGTTCGCGCACGACGCGTGCAAGGACGTCGTCAAGGCGATCGTGAAGCTCGCCGAACAGGCTGCCAAGGATCCCTGGGACATGGCCGAGCAGGCCGACCTGTCGGCTGCCAAAGACAAGCTGAAGAAGCTGATCGGCAAGGACATCGCCGCCGCGTACAAGCTCACCGACAAATCAGCCCGCTCGAACGCGCTGAACGAAGCCCGCGCTGCTGCCAAGGCCGCTTTTGCCGACGCTGCGCCGCAGGACCAGATGGCCGCCGGCAAGCTGATGAAGAAGCTGGAAGCCGAAATCGTGCGCGGCGCCATCCTGAAGGACGGCAAGCGCATCGACGGACGCACGACGACGCAGATTCGTCCGATTGTCGCCGAAACGCACTTCCTGCCCCGCGCCCATGGCTCGGCGCTGTTCACGCGCGGCGAGACGCAGACGATCGCGACTTGCACGCTCGGCACCAAGGACAGCGAGCAGATGATCGACGGTCTCAACGGCCTGTCGTATTCGAACTTCATGCTGCACTATAACTTCCCGCCCTATTCGGTCGGCGAAGTTGGCCGCTTCGGGGCGCCCAGCCGCCGCGACATCGGCCATGGCAAGCTCGCCTGGCGTGCGCTGCACGCGGTGCTGCCGACGAAGGACGAATTCCCCTACACGATCCGCATTACCAGCGACATCACCGAGTCGAACGGCTCGTCGTCGATGGCGTCGGTTTGCGGCGGTTCGCTGGCGATGATGGACGCGGGCGTGCCGCTGAAGCGCCCGGTTTCGGGTATCGCGATGGGCCTGATCCTCGAAGGTAAGGATTTCGCGATCCTGTCGGACATCCTGGGCGATGAAGATCACCTCGGCGACATGGACTTCAAGGTGGCGGGGACGTCCGAAGGCATCACCACGATGCAGATGGACATCAAGATCGCGGGCATCACCCGCGAGATCTTCGAAGCCGCTCTGAACCAGGCGAAGGACGGCCGCGCGCACATCCTGGGCGAAATGGCGAAGGCGCTGGGCGAAGCCCGCACCGAGCTGTCCGAACATGCGCCGCGTATCGAAACGATGCAGATCGACAAGGCGAAGATCCGCGACATCATCGGCACCGGTGGCAAGGTGATCCGCGAGATCGTTGCGACCACCGGCGCCAAGGTCGACATCGACGACGAAGGTCTGATCAAGATCTCGTCGAGCGATCCGTCGCAGATCGAAGCCGCGCGCAAATGGATTTCGGGCATCGTCGAAGAAGCCGAGGTCGGCAAAATCTATGACGGCAAGGTCGTCAACCTTGTCGATTTCGGCGCGTTCGTGAATTTCATGGGCGGCAAGGACGGTCTGGTTCACGTCAGCGAAATCGCCAATGAGCGCGTCGAAAAGGTCGCGGACGTCCTGAGCGAAGGCCAGGAAGTCAAGGTCAAGGTGCTCGAGATCGACCAGCGCGGCAAGGTCCGCCTGTCGATGCGCGTCGTCGATCAGGAAACCGGCGCCGAGCTGGAAGACACCCGCCCGCCGCGCGAGCCCCGCAGCGACCGCGGCCCGCGCCGTGATGGCGGCGACCGTGGCGATCGCGGCCCGCGTGGCGATCGTGGCCCGCGCCGCGATGGCGGCGGTGATCGTGGTCCGCGCCGTGACGGCGGCGGCGACCGCGGCCCGCGCCGCGAACGCAACGAAGGTCCGGAAGACCAGGGCCATGTGCCCGACTTCCTGAAGGACTAAGCCTTCGGTTTATCGAACAAGGAAAGGGGCTGCTCCGGCAGCCCCTTTTTGTTGCGCTACCGCCGCGATGCCGCGCTATTTGCGCGCCGCGGCACTTTTGTCCCGGATGGCCTTGAATTCGCTGCCGGCTTTCCAGTCGGGCCAGCGCGCCGAGCGGGCGAGTTCGTCGCCGATCGTATAAAACAGCGAAATATCCTGTACCGCGCCATCAAGGTTCCAATCCGGACCCCAGGCGTCGCACGCCTGATGATAGCATTTGCCGGTATAGGCATCGACCCACGCCTGTCCGGCGGGTTTACCGCCGCTCACGAGGTCGGAGGCGCCGGCGATGCCCATCATCAGCAAAACGGGGACGCCGCGCTTGGCCATGCTGAAATGATCGGCGCGGTAGAACAGGCCGCGTTCGGGCAGGCTTTCGACCGAAACGCTGCGGCCCTGCGCGGCGGCGACGCGCGCCAGATCATCCTCCAGCGTGCCTTGGCCTTTGCCGATCAGGATAACGTCTTTGGCGCGCCCCGCGGTTTGCAGGATGTCGAGGCCGAGGTTGACCACCGTCTTTTCGACCGGAAACAGCGGGTTTGCGGCATAGGCTTCGGAGCCGAGCAGGCCGCGTTCTTCTGCGGTCCAGAAGGCGAAGATGATGCTGCGGTCGGGCGGCGGTGCGGCTTTGACGTTCCGCGCGATTTCGAACAATCCGGCGACGCCGAGCGCGTCGTCATTGGCACCGGCGCGATAGATACGCCCCGTCTCGTCGGCCGGACCCGCGCCATAGGCATCCCAATGGGCGCCATACATCACGACCTCGTCGGGGCGCTTGGCGCCGGGGATTTTGGCGAGGACATTCTGGCTTTGCACGACCGCCTGCGCCACGGGGATGGCGGCGTTGAAGCTGGTGCCAAGGTCGACGGGTTTGAAATCCTTGCGGCGCGCAGCGATGCGCAGCTTTGCCAGATCCTGTCCGGCGTTCGCGAAGAGGCTTGTCGCGGTCTCGCCCGAGATCCAGCCTTGCAGCGCGAGGCTGGTAACCTTTTCGGGCGGGACGACGAGGCCGTAATTTTCGCCGCCGCCGCTTTTGACGACGTTCCAGCCATAACCGACGCCCTCGGTGTCGTGGACGATCAGCGCCGCGATCGCGCCGCGCCGCGCCGCCTCTTCGAACTTGTAGGTCCAGCGGCCGTAATAGGTCATCGTCCGCCCGCCGAACTTGCCGAAGCTGTCCTCGCCCTTGGCCGCAACGAAATCGGGATCGTTGATCAGGAAGACCGCGACCTTGCCCGTCAGATCCTGACCCTTGAAGTCGTCCCAGCCGCGTTCGGGGGCGGCGACGCCATAGCCGACGAAAACCAGCGGCGCGTTTGTGACAACTGCCTGGTCCTTCGGCTGGAGCGTTGAGACATAGATGTCGGTGCCAAAGGTGAGCGGCGTCGCCGCACCCCGGCGCTCGAACGCGAGCGTGGTGGGGGTGCCAAGGCGGGTGTGCAACAACGGCACCGGCTGGGTCCAGCCGCCGTCCACCCCGGCGGGTTCGAGCCCCAGCGCCTGCAGCCGCCCGATCAGATAGCCGACCGTGCGTTCCTCACCGATCGTCCCGGGCGCGCGGCCCTGAAACTGGTCGGAGGCGAGGGTGCGCACGGTTTCGGTGAGCCTGGCGGCGTCGATGGCGGGCGCGGTTTGGGCTGCCGCGGGGACCGACAGGGCAGCGAGGAGCGAGGCGGCGGCGAGGCGTAGGGTCATAAGGCGAAGGCTTCCCGGTTGATGGGCCGCCAGCCTAGGCGCTTTCGGGGCGGCATTGAAGCGCGCAAACCGCCACGCGGCGAGTTCGTCGTTTGACCGCAAGAAACGGAGCGTCGCCGGGGCGGCGGCGTGGCAGGGGTGCGCCATGACACAGACGATCGACACCGCCGTCGCGGCGCGCATCGCCGCGCTGGACTGGCCCGCCATCGGCGCCGCACTCGACCGGGACGGTTGGGCGGTCCTGCCGCAGCTGCTCTCGGCCACCGAAGGCGACGACACCGCGGCGCTCTATGGCGACGAGGAACGCTTCCGCAGCCATGTCCAGATGGCGCGGCACGGGTTCGGGCGCGGCGAATATCGCTACTTCGCCTATCCATTGCCGCCGCTGGTCGCGGGCTTGCGCGCAGCGCTCTATGCCCGGCTGGCGCCGGTCGCCAATCGCTGGCACGAGCGGATGGGGCGAGCGGAGCGCTTCCCTGGCGATCACGCCGACTATCTGGCGCATTGCCATGCCGCGGGGCAGGCGCGGCCGACGCCGCTGCTGCTGCAATATGGGCCGGGCGATTACAACTGTCTGCACCGCGACCTGTATGGGGCGGAGGTGTTCCCGTTGCAGGTCGCGGTGTTGCTGTCGGCGCCGGGGACGGATTTTGACGGCGGCGAATTTGTCCTGACCGAACAGCGGCCGCGGATGCAGTCGCGCGCCGCGGTGGTGCCGCTGGCCAAGGGCGACGCGGTGATATTCGCGGTGAACGAGCGCCCGGTGGCGGGCAGCCGCGGCGATTATCGGGTGGCGATGCGCCATGGGGTGAGCGTGGTCCGGTCGGGGCGGCGCCACACGCTGGGGGTGATTTTTCACGACGCGGCCTAATCGCGCCTGGCGGGTGGACATGGCCGCTGCGGCGGCTAAGCCGGGGGCCATGTTATCGGCATCAGCGAGGACAGCGGCGATGGATTTTTCCCGGCTTCAGGCGAGCAGCAAAATTGGCGACGACTGGGTCTATCCGCAGCCGCCATGCCTGAATTTCGGCTGGCTGGAAGTCGACCTGGACCCCGCGCACCGCATCTATTGGGAGGAATATGGCAACCCCGCGGGCGAGCCGGTGATGTTCCTGCACGGCGGCCCCGGCGGCGCGTGCGCCCCGGCGATGGCGCGCTTTTTCGATCCCAAACGCTACCGCGTCATCCTGTTCGACCAGCGCGGGTGCGGCAAGAGCGAGCCCAATGTCGCATCGGCGGGCCCGGCGGTGGCGCTGGCCAAGAACACCACCGCCGACCTGATCGGCGACATCGAGAAATTGCGCGATCATCTGGAGATTATGGGCGCCATGCACGTGTTTGGCGGCAGCTGGGGCAGTACGCTGGCGATGGCCTATGCGATCGCCCACCCCGCGCATTGCGCCAGCCTGATCCTGCGCGGCATCTTTCTGGGCGCGGCGGAGGATCTGCTGTATCTGTATCAGGGCAATGCCGCGACCTGGGATGCCGACCCCTACGGGCTGACTGCGCCGGGAGCGTATATCAAATATCCGGGTGAGTGGGCGGCGTTGCTGAACGTGCTGACCCCCGCCGAGCGCCGCGACGTGATGGCGTCGTACAAGGCGATTTTCGACATGGCGCCGGCGAGCGCGGCGGAAAAGGCGCGGCAGCTGGAGGCGGCGGTGACCTGGTCGCTGTGGGAGGGGGTGATTTCCAACATGATCCCCGAGACCGCCGACACCGGCAAGTTCGGCGAGGCCGACTTCGCGCTCTGTTTTGCGCAGATCGAGGCGCATTATTTCGCGAACGAGCTGTTCATTCCGGCGGGGCATTTCTTCGACAATATCGCCACGCTGGCGGCGATCCCGGTGCATATCGTCCATGGCCGGTTCGACGAGGTGTGCCCGCTGACCCAGGCATCGCGGCTGGTCGCGGCGCTGCGCGCGGCGGGCGCCGAGCCGGTGAATTACATCGTGACCAACGCCGGGCACAGCGCGATGGAGCGCGAGAATGCGCTGGCGCTGACCGCGGTGATGGACGGACTGGCGCCGATCGGCGGCTGAGGCGCCGTGACTTCGGTCGCCCGGGACGCTAGACCTGTCTCACTCGATCACGACGGAGGGCGCCGCATGCCCCGCTTTCTTGCTGTCTATACAATGCAGCCCGAAGACCTCGCGCGCTTTCGCGCTCTGCCACGATCCGAACAGGATGCGATTGATGCGGCGGGCCTGCCGCTATGGGTGGACTGGGAGGCGCGGAATGCCCCGTTTTTGCCCGATCGCGGCGGCATGGTCGGCAAAACCAGGCGCGTGACCAAGGCGGGCGTCGGTGATGCGGTGAACCCTTTCTGCGGCTATATCGTCGTCGAGGCCGATGACATCGATGCGGCCGCCCGGCTGTTCGAGAACCATCCGCATTTCACGGTATTTCCGGGGGACGGTGTTGACATCATGCCGTTCCTCACCGACCCGAAACCGGTTTGAAAATTCGCTGATCGCCTTTGCCTCGAAAGATCTCCCTGCCATGAAGCATCTGCTGGCCGCCATCTTCGGCATCCTGCTCGCCGCGGCGTCGCCCGCATCGGGGACGTTGCAGCGGGGCGATGTCATCGTCCGCGACGTGACCGTGATCGATGTCGAGGCGGCGAAGGCGGTCGCCGGGCAGGCGGTCGTGCTGCGCGGCGACGATATTGTCGCGGTCGGCCCCGATGCGGCGATCGCACGCAACTGGCGCGCGATCCGGCAGATCGACGGCGAGGGCAAGTTCCTGATCCCCGGATTGTGGGACATGCACGTCCATTTCGGCGGCGGGCCCGCGCTGATCGACGAGAATAAGGCGCTGCTGCCGCTATATGTCGCGAACGGGATCACGACGATCCGCGACGCGTCGGGCGACCTGCCCGACCAAGTGCTCGCCTGGCGGAGCGAGATTGCGGACGGCCGCCTGTTCGGCCCGCGCCTGCTGACCTCGGGCGCCAAGATCGAGGGGATTGCGCCGCTGTGGAAGGGGACGATCGAGGTCGGCAGCACCGCTGACGTCGACGCGGCGCTCATCCGGCTCAAGGACCGCGACAAGGTCGATTTCGTCAAGATCACCGACAGCACGCTGAAGCCCGAACTCTTCCTCTATGCGCTGGGCAAGGCGAAGGCGCTGGGGCTGCGCACGTCGGGGCATATCCCGATGGCGTTGACCGTGCAGCAGGCGGTCGATGCCGGGATCAGTTCGATCGAGCATCTCGACTATGCCTATCATGCGGGCGCGAAGGACGAGGCTGCAATCGCCGCCGACTTCGCCGCAGGCCGGATCGACCGTGCCGAGGCGAACCGCCGTCTGGGCGCCGGGTTCGATCGCGCGACCGGGATGGCTGCCTATCGCCGCTTCGCGGCGCAGGGGGTGTTTGTCACCCCGACGCTAAACGGCAGCCGGATCATCGCCTATCTCGACCGCGACGATCATTCGAAGGACGCGGGCCTCGCCTATGTCGGGCCGAAGCTGCGCCAGACCTACGCCTGGCGCGTCGAACGCGCTGCGAAGGCCGATGCCGCCGCCATTGCGGCGCGGCACCAGCAGATCGAGGATGTCGCCGCGATCCTGCCGATGCTGGCCGAGGCGGGGGTGCCGATCATCGCAGGGACCGACGCGGGTTTCCTCAACAGCTTCAACTATCCGGGCTTTGGCCTGCACGACGAGATCGCGCTGTTTGTCGACAAGGGGCTGACCCCGGCGCAGGCGCTGGCGTCGGCGACGCGCGCGGGGCCGGCGTGGTTCGGCTGGCTGGGTCGTTATGGCGCGATCAAGCCGGGCATGGCGGCCGATCTGGTGCTGCTGACGCGCAATCCGCTGGACGACATCGCGGCGACGCGCGCGGTCGATATGGTGATCCTGCGCGGGGCGGTGCATGATCGCGCGGCGCTCGACGCGATGCTGGCCGATACGAAGGCCAAGGTTGCGGCCTGGGATGCGGCGCCGAAACCCTAGTGGACGTTAGCGGCGGCCGCCTTGCGCGCACGCCACACGCTCCACAGGGTGAACACGCCCATCAGCGCCCAGATGACGTTGAGCCCCGCCGAGGGCAGCGCGCCATTATAGCCCGAGTTCAGCACAAAGCCGCTTGCCCCGATCACGTTCATCCATTGATAAAGATAGCCGCGCGGTTCGATCCGGCCGAGTGAGAGCAGGACGTAGCTGGCGAGGATGAGCGCGGCGGCAAGCCAGCCGATAACCTCGATCGCGATCTGTAAAACGCTCATATGCCGTCCCTTTGGGTGGCCTGCACCCCGGCGGGGGACAGGAAATTCAGCGCATCGTCCGTTCGAGTGCCTCGACCGCGTCCTTGGCGTCGGCGAGCCCGAGGCCGGTGCGTTCGCGGACCAGCTTGATCGCCTCGATCTTGCGATCCTGGCGGATCAGGTCGCGGATTTCGTCATTGTCGATCCGCTCGTCGCCGACGCGCACCATCGGAGGCGGGACGGTGCGCGGCGGCGGCGCGGAGAGGTCGCGGCGTGCCCGCTGCCCGCGCAAATAGCGGGCGAGGAGCAGGCCGAGAGCCAAGCCGAGGATCAGGAACAGCAGCTTGCCCATCGCCCGATCCTCGCCCGTTTATGCTTACGCCGCCAGCTTGCGCAGGACGTAGTGCAGGATGCCGCCGTTCATATAATATTCGACCTCGTTCGCGGTATCGATGCGGCAGAGCGTATCGAAAGCGAAGGTCGAGCCGTCGGCGCGGGTGACGTTCACGGTGACCGTCTGGCGCGGCTTCAGATCCGCGACGCCGGTGATGGTGAACTGGTCGTCGCCGGTCAGGCCCAGCGTCTCGCGGCTCTGGCCGTCGAGGAACTGCAGCGGCAGCACGCCCATGCCGACGAGGTTCGAGCGGTGGATACGCTCGAAGCTCTCGACGATCACCGCGCGGACGCCGAGCAGATTGGTGCCCTTCGCTGCCCAGTCGCGCGACGAGCCGGTGCCATATTCCTTGCCGGCGATGACGACGAGCGGGGTGCCGTCGGCCTTGTGGCGCATCGCGGCGTCATAGATCGGCATGACTTCGGCGCCGTAGCGCGACATGCCGCCCTCGATGCCGGGGACCATTTCGTTCTTGATGCGGATGTTGGCGAAGGTGCCGCGCATCATGACGTCGTGGTGGCCGCGGCGGGCGCCGTAGCTGTTGAAGTCGGCCTTGCTAACCTGATGTTCCATCAGCCATTTTCCGGCCGGGCTGTCCGCCTTGATGCTGCCCGCGGGGCTGATGTGATCGGTCGTGATGCTGTCGCCGAGGATCGCGAGCGGTTTCGCGTCGATGATGTCGCTGACCGGCGCCGGGGTCATCGTCATGCCCTCGAAATACGGCGGGTTGGCGACATAGGTCGATCCGGCGCGCCACTGATAGGTGTCGCTGCCTTCGACCTCGATCTTCTGCCAATGCTCGTCGCCCTTATAGACATGCGCGTAGCGCGCGACGAACATGTCGCGGTCGACCGCGCCCGCCACCGCATCGGCCACTTCCAGATTGGTCGGCCAGATATCGGCGAGGAAGACGTCGTTGCCCGACTGGTCCTGCCCGATCGGGGTGGTGGTGAAATCCTCGATCACCGTGCCCTTGAGCGCATAGGCGACGACGAGCGGCGGCGAGGCCAAGAAGTTCGCGCGCACGTCGGGCGACACGCGGCCTTCGAAGTTGCGGTTGCCCGAGATCACCGCCGCGGCGACGAGGCCGTTTTCGTTGATCGCCTTCGAAATCGGCTCGGCGAGCGGACCCGAATTGCCGATGCAGGTCGTGCAGCCATAGCCGACGAGGTTGAAGCCGATATTGTCGAGATGCTTCTGTAGCCCGGCCTTTTCCAGATAGTCGGTCACAACCTGCGACCCCGGGGCGAGCGACGTCTTGACCCACGGCTTGGGCTTGAGGCCCAGCGCGTCGGCCTTTTTCGCGACGAGCCCTGCGGCGACGAGCACCCCGGGGTTCGAGGTGTTGGTGCAGCTGGTGATCGCGGCGATGGTGACGTCGCCGTCGCCGATGTCGAAATCCTTGCCCTCGACCGGCACGCGCGTCTGCGCCTTTTTATAGGTGTTGACCATGTCGGCGTTGAACACATCGTCGACGTCGGGGAGCGAGACGCGGTCCTGCGGACGCTTCGGCCCGGCGAGCGACGGCACGACGGTGCCGAGGTCGAGTTCGAGCGTGTCGGTGAAGATCGGGTCCGCGGCGCCCTCGACGATCCACAGCCCCTGCGCCTTCGCATAGGCCTCGACCAGCGCGATATTCGCGTCGCTGCGGCCGGTGAGGCGCATATAATCGAGCGTCTTGTCGTCGACGCCGAAGAAGCCGCACGTTGCGCCATATTCGGGCGCCATATTGGCGAGCGTCGCACGATCCGCGAGGCTCAGCGAGGCGAGGCCGGGGCCGAAATATTCGACGAAGCGGCCGACGACGCCCTTGGCGCGCAGCATCTGCGTCGCGGTGAGCACGAGGTCGGTCGCGGTGACGCCTTCCTTCAGCTTGCCGGTGAATTTGAAGCCGACGACTTCGGGGATGAGCATCGACACGGGCTGGCCGAGCATCGCGGCCTCGGCCTCGATCCCGCCGACGCCCCAGCCGAGCACGCCGAGCCCGTTGATCATCGTCGTGTGGCTGTCGGTGCCGACGCAGGTGTCGGGATAGGCGACGGTTTCACCCGACGCGTCGTCGCTCGACCACACCGCCTGCGCGATATGCTCGAGATTGACCTGGTGGCAGATGCCGGTGCCCGGGGGCACCGCCTTGAAATTCGAGAGCGATTTGGACCCCCATTTCAGGAAATCGTAACGCTCGCCGTTGCGGTAATACTCGATCTCGACATTCTGCTCGAACGCCTTGGGATGACCGAATTCGTCGACCATGACGCTGTGGTCGATGACAAGGTGGACGGGGACGAGCGGGTTGATCTTGGTCGTGTCGCCGCCCAGCTTGGCGATCGCATCGCGCATCGCGGCGAGGTCGACGACGCAGGGAACGCCGGTGAAATCCTGGAGCAGCACGCGCGCCGGGCGATACTGGATCTCGCGGTTCGAATGCGGGTCTTTCTGCCAGTCGACCAGCGCCTGGACATCGTCGGACGACACGGTGAAGCCGCCGTCTTCGAAACGCAGCAGGTTTTCGAGCAGCACCTTCATCGAAAACGGCAGCCGCGACACGTCGCCGAGCTTTGCCGCGGCCTTGTCGAGCGAATAATAGGCATAATGTTTGCCGCCGACGCTCAGCGTCGAACGGGTGCCCAGCGTGTCGTTGCCCGTGGTCGTCATTTTGCAGTTGCCCCATTTCTGGCGCGGCGGGGGAAGACTGTCCGAAGGCGAAGCGGGAGAGCGGGGCCAACGGGAGTCGCACGCGCGGGTTTATGTTGGCGCCGCCTTACGCCGGGGGTGGGGAAATGCAAGGGGGTGGGGGTGGTTGCAATTGCCCGGTCCTTTGAATGGTGTCGAATCTCTTGACCGGGGGGTTCGCAATATGTTCCAAGGCGCTCGGTCGGCGCCCTTTGGTGGCGGCGCATCGCGGGCGTCTCGATTCTAGGGAACAAGATGACGAAGTATAAAGTTGTTTCTCTATTCTCCGGCGCGATGGGTCTCGACCTTGGGCTGGAGCGGAGCGGCCATTATGAAATCCTGGCTTGCGTCGAAAAAGAACGGTCCTTTTGCGATACGATCGAACGCAATGTTGCCCTCGGCAATGTGGCGGGGAGACCCAAAGTTATCTGCGCGGATATCGCGAACCTGTCGGTCGACGCGTTCCTAAAGGCCACGGGCATTCAGCGGGGCGAAGTTGACCTGCTGGTTGGCGGGCCGCCGTGCCAATCCTTTTCGACGGCCGGCAAGCGGCAGAGCGTTCAGGATCCGCGCGGCACATTGCTGTGGCATTTTCTGCGCTTCGTCGAGGAACTCCAGCCTAGGTTCTTTTTGATGGAGAATGTCAGAGGCCTTGGTTCGGCGGCGTTGAAGCATCGCCCGCTGGCATCGCGGCCGGAAAAGGGCGGTGCCCCGCTGTTGCCCGAGGAGGAAGCGGGATCGGTGATCCGGCTGTTCGCAGAAGATCTGCAAAAAATGAGCGGCGGTCCCTATCATATGGACTGTTTTGAAGTGAACGCGGTCAATTACGGCGCCCCGCAACTGAGAGAGCGCGTCCTCTATGTCGGCAACCGTTTCAATTATGAGGTTGATTTTCCGCTGCCGACGCACGGCAATCCGAGCGCCGCAACGCCGGATGCCGATCTGTTGGCGGGAACTGCACTGTTGCCATGGCGTACTTTGGGTGAAGCGATCCGGCCGCTGCGCGAAGCGGACCCGGTCATCATGGATTTCAGCCCGCGTAAGAAGGCCTTTCTCTCGCTAATCCCGCCGGGATCGAATTGGCGAAGCCTGCCGGTGGACATTCAGCAGGAATCGATGGGGAAGGCGTGGAAGGCCAAGGGGGGACGCTCGGGCTGGTGGCGCAAGCTTTCCTACGACCTCCCTTGCCCGACGCTGGTAACCATGCCGAACCATGCGAGCACGGCGCTGTGCCACCCCGAGAAGAATCGTGCGCTGACGCTGCGTGAATATGCGCGGGTGCAGGAATTTCCCGACGAATGGCAATTTTGCGGCACGCCGTCGCAGCAATATGCGCAGGTCGGAAATGCCGTTCCGGTACGGCTTGGTTCGGTTGCCGGTTCGGTGATTGCGGGTGCGCTGAGCGTTCTGCAGCGTCGGGACTGGCGGCCGCTCGACAAGGTGCTGAACGCCTATCGCGTGATCTATATCCAGTCGCATGTCCGGACGCGGCAATGGTTCAAGGACGGCAAGAGCGTCGCGTGGATGGGAAATGACGCGGAAGGGCACCATCATTACAAGGCACCGGTGACGCTGCGCCGGTCTAAGGAATTGGGAGCGGTGCGCTAGTGGCGCGAGGGCATCCCGATCTGCCGGGCCCCGTTGCCGAAACGGTGCTCAGCAAAAGCGCGATTTTCGCGGCATTGAAATCGATAGATGACGATGTCGCCGCGAAGGACCGGGTTCTTCACATGGAGACCGAGTTTCGCAAGCGGATCGACAGCCATATTCTGGCCCTTCCGTCGTCCAGTGCCGGTTTTGCGAAGTTCAACACCAGCCCCTTTGTGCTGATGTTCTATTCGCGGCAAAAGGGTTATAGCCATGTTGTGGAGGTCGAGAAGGACATCGTCCCTGCCAAAGTGTTTTCGTCCATGGAGACATCGGCCGGGCGCATGGTCGAGACCGTGGTGCTTCCGGTCTATGGGTGGAACATCGTTCCCAGCACGATGCATTCGGTGGAATCGGTTCTTGATGGACGCAAAGAGGCGGCCGACGGCGTGTTCATGGCGACGACGCTCAAAAGCGGGCCGCGGTGCCTGAACGACGAAATGGCCAAGGATATTGGCATCGATGTCGTAACGCACGCTGCGGCATGGGCGGACGATCATGGCGCTAGAAAAGTGAGTTTTACCTACGGCGTCCTTTACGGCACCAAGAAACAGTCCAACAAGAAGGACTGGCATATCCTGCGGAACATGTCGCAGGCCTTGCCGTCCTCGGCCGTGGTTACCACGCCTTGTCGAAAGCGGTGGGATATTGCCTACACCGATGGCGGCCTAGAAGTGGAAGCCATCGTTCGCGTTGGCACCGAATGGTGGGATTATCTGGGCGGCCCGAACGCCTGGGTCGAAGTCTGTGTCGCGCTGATCAGGGCCTGCATTGCGCCCGCGCCGCAGCAGGCCGGGGTGCCTTCCTATACCATCCGCGATCTGGGCCAGATCATCGACCATTCGGTGCTTCCGGCAGATTTCAAGGTGGCGCTGCTTCAGCGGAGCCAGTTCGAATGGCTGATGTTTCTGGCGCGTCATTTCTGTGACCGGCTGGCCGACTAGTCCTCAAAAAGATTTTGGGAATTACGGCGAGAATTACGGTGACAGTTTACTGATCACCCAAACCCAAGCGACCAGTCTCGCACACGCTGCAAACCCAACTCTCCCCAGCCTTGCTCCGCCACCAAAGCCCTGTCACCTTCGCGCCCTGACCAGCGAACAGGGGAGATGATCATGCGAACCACCCGGGCCGCCACCGCAACGGCGATGCTGAGCCTTGCCCTTCTCGCCTCGCCCGCTTTCGCGCGCGACCCCGCCAACGTCCTGATGCCCGAAAATCCCGAGGCGCGGGCGTTTCAGGAAGCCGTGGGCTATGCGACCGCGGTGATCGCGGGGGATATGATTTACCTGTCGGGGGTGGTCGCGGGGCCGGCGGCGGGGGAGAGCGATCTGGCGCCCGGATATGAGCGCGCCTTTGCGCATATCGCCGCGACGCTGGCGCGCGCGGGGGCGAGCTGGGACGATGTGGTCGACATCACCACCTTTCACACCGACCTGGCGGCGCATATCGACGGCTTTGCCGCGGTCAAGAACCGCCATGTGAAGGCGCCCTTTCCGGCGTGGACCGCGATCGGCGTGTCGCGGTTGTACGAGCCGACCGCGGTGGTCGAGATCAAGGTCGTGGCGCGGTTGCCGAAGACATAGGGGGTGGGTGGGGGCTTGCTGCGCGTGGCGTCCCCCGGTCTATGCCGCTTTTGAACCAATGGCCGTTCCCCGGCGAAAGCCGGGGGCCAGGGTGTGTTTGACAGACGCTGGCGCTCCAACGCCCTGGGCCTCGGCTTTCGCCGGGGAACGGTGGTTGCAAGGGCGGTCGGGGATGGCGAAGCGGCTGACGCAGCGCCCCGCGCTAGTTCAGCGCGTCGTTGATCGTCGTGAAGATGTTGGCGAGGCTGAGGCCGAGCATCTGGAAGGCGATGAGGCTGGCGAGCGCGATCAGCGCCGCGATCAGGCCATATTCGATCGCCGTGGCGCCGCGCTGGTCGGCGCACAAATTGTTCCTGGTCATTCCTGTTCCCGCTGGTGTCTGGCGCGTCGGTCCCGGCGGCGGGTTTAAGCGGCTGAACTGCAACAGGATATTGGCGGACGCGGTTAATGCGGCGGCAGGGACGGTGTGGGGGGGGGTTTTTGCTTTCCTACTTAACCAAATAGGTTCATATGACTCTTGATTCATTCCAAAGTGATTCGGGAGGTGGCGCTATGGGGCGTTTGGTGGAGCGGGGTTCTTGGGGGGCGGCTGGGGTTGCAGAGGGTGGTGCTGCGGCCCACCCCGCTGCGACTAGCGAACAAGTTCGCAAGTCTCGCTGCCCCTCCCCTGAAGGGGAGGGGAGGAGGAAAGTGAATCCCTTCATGCCGGGGCTGCGGGTGCGCGAGGACGGGTTTACCGCGGCGCGGACGCGGGTGTTCCTTGCGACGCTGGCCAAGACCGGCTGCGTCACCGATGCGGCGCGGGTGGCGGGGGTCAGCCGGACGTCGGTCAACCGGTCGCGCGCGCTGTTCGCGCCGTTCGATGCAGCGTGCCGCGAGGCGCTGGCCAAGGCGCTGCGCGGGCTGGAAGCGGTAGCGTATCAGCGCGCGGTCGAGGGGCGCGAGACGGTGGTGATCCGCGGCGGGCGCGAGGTCGAGCGGCGGATCGCGCCGTCGGACGCGCTGCTGGCGCTGCTGATCAAGCGCGGCGAACTGGGCGCGGGTACGAGTGGGGGCGCGGCAGCCGAGACGGCGGCGGAGGCGGCGCGGTTCGACGCCGCGACGGCGATCACCCGCGCAGAATATCTGGAGGGGTGGCGGTTCGACGTCGACGGGACCAAATATTTCTATCCGGGCAGCGCGAAGCAGCGATTGCGCGACAAGCTGCATGCGATGCGGACGGCGATGCAGGCCGACGAGTGGGCGCAGGAGGAGGCGACCGGCGAATGTATGCGATGCGGCGCGCGGGCGCATGGCGCGGCGCTGGAGCGGCTGGCGGCGCTGCGCGCGAAGGATGCGGCGAGCGAGGCGGAGTTTGCGGCGGGCGACGACCTGCCGGTGGACTGACGCGGGGTGCCGCGCGCCGCGTTCCCCTCAGCCGATCAGCCCGGCGTGGCGCGCCTTTTCGGCGAGTTCGCCGCGGGTGCGGGCGCCCATGGTGCGGAACAGCGACGAAATGCGGTTGCGGACGGTGAAATGCGACAGCGACATGGCGCGGGCGATTTCCTTGTTCGATTTGCGCGCCGCGACCATCGTCAGCACCTCGACCTGGCGCGGGGTCAGGTCGGGGACCGGGACCGGCCGGACCGACTGGCTGTCGGGTTTCAGCACGATGGGGTGACCGGCGCGCAGCGCGTGGAGGGCGGCCATGATGCGGTCGGCGGGTACCGATTTGGCGATATAGGCATCGGCGCCATAGCCGATCACCCGGTCGATGGTCGCGTCGTCGTCGACCATCGACACGACCGCGATTGCCGACCGCGGAAAATGCTGGCGCAGCATCGGGATGGTGCGCTGGGGGATCATGCCCGGGAACAACAGGTCGACGAGGAACAGCCAGGGCGCGCCGTCGCGGTCGGCGATGCGCAGCATTTCGTCGACGGTGCCGGCCTGGTGGATCGCCATCGGCGGAAAGGCCGCGTGGACCAGATGCGCCAGCCCGGCGCGGAAAATCGGGTGGTCGTCGGCGATCAGGATGCTGTCGGTGACGCCGCGGGCGGCGGACGGCGGGGCGAGCGGCGGTGGGGCGAGACTGGCCATGTCAGCCTGCCGCGACGTCCTCGGGCGGATATTCCTCGGCCGATGACGGGCAGCTGCCCTGTTTCATCACGCTCGGCCGCCCGGCCTCGAACCACTGCGACGCCTGGAAATCTTCGCCATAGCCAACCCCGTCGTAAATGCAGACCTGGGCGTCCGAGCCGTCGGAGGCGATGACGACGGCCCAGTTGTAGCGATCCTCGGCGCGCCAGGCGCCGCCCCAGATGAGCAGGCGGCCGCCGTCGACGCGGGCGATCGGCAGGCCGAGGCTGTTTTCGGCAAAATCGATCCCGGCGCGCAGCTTTGCATCGGGGACCGCGGCGGCGATCGCGGCCTGGACCGCGGGATGATCGAGGAAGCGGTGGCCGTTGACGACGTCGAAGGGATATTTGCCGGCATAGGCGGAGAGGTCGGGGGCGGCGGCGGGGCCGGGCGCCGCGGCGGCGGGCGCGGCGAACAGCGCGGCGGCGGCGAACAGGGAGGCGGCGGGGATGAGTTTCATGCAGCGGGCTCTTTCATGCCGGGGGAGAGACGATGACGCTATCGCACGCGCAGCGCAGCGGCGGTGACCGCGATCACAGCCGCGGCGGGGTCAGCGCGGGGCGGGCGGTGCGGGGCGGGTCCAGCCCTGGCGATATTTGGCGAACCAGGCGAGGATCGCCGCGGCCTTCGCCGCCGATTGCGACGGGCGCGCGGCGATGCCGCCGTGGCTGGCGCCGGGGATGGTGACCAGCGCGGTGGGGACGCCGCGGAGGCGGAGCGCGGTGTAATATTGTTCGGATTCGCTGACCGGGGTGCGGTAATCCTCGGCCCCGACGACGACCAGGGTGGGGGTTTCGACATTGCCGACGAGCGAGAGCGGCGAGAGCGACCAGTAGAGTTCGGGCTTTTCCCACGGTTGGGCGCCGAGCCAGTAGCGGCCGAAAAAGGCGGGGCCGTCGGCGGTCAGCGCCTGCGTCGTCCAGTTGATCACCGGTTTCTGGGTGACCGCGGCCTTGAAGCGATTGGTTTTCCCCACGATCCAGCTGGTGAGCACCCCGCCGCCCGACCCGCCGGTGACGAACAGGGCGTCGGGATCGGCGATGCCGAGCGCGATCGCGCGGTCGACGATGCTGATCAGGTCGAAATAATCATTGCCCGGATAGGCCTTGTCGATTTCGTTCGCAAAGGCTTCGCCATAGCTGGTCGAACCGCGCGGGTTGGCCGAAAGGACGGCGTAGCCCGCCGCGGCATACAGCTGGTTGTCGGTCGAGAAATGCGGACCATAGGCCTGGAACGGGCCGCCGTGGATTTCGAGGATCAGCGGCACCCGCGCGCCGTCGACATAGCCGGGGGGCAGGGTCAGCCAGCCTTCGATCGGCTTGCCGTCGTGGCTGGAGGGGGTGGTGATCTTGCGGACTTCGCCGAGCGATTTTACTTCGCGAAGTGAGCGGTTGAGATCGGTGAGGATGCGCGCCGATCCGCCGCGCGCCAGCTGAACCTCGGCGGGGCGGGTGGCGGTGCCGCCGGTGAAGGCGATGGCGCCGCCGTCCGATACGGTAAAGCTGCCGCCGGCATAGGGGCGATCGAGCCCGCCGCCCGACAGCCCCTTGGCGACGTCGCGCACCGATCCGTCGAGGCCGATGCGGGCGATTTTGGTTTCGCCACGATCGTTGTACTGCGCGTAGAGCGCGCGGCCGCCGCTGTCCCACTGGATCGCATCGACGCTGTAATCCCATGCCTCGGTAAGGTTGCGGCGGGCGGAGCCGTCGGCGCTCATCACATAGAGGTTGGTGTTTTCATAGGCGCGCCCGGCGTCGTCGAAGCCGAGATATGCGATTCTGCTGCCGTCGGGCGAGACGAGCGGATTGGCGTCGGGGCCGTTGCGGTCGGTGAGCGCGGTGATGCGGCCGCTGGCGAGATCGAGCGCGTGGACCTCGCTCTCGACCGGGTCGCTTTCCCAGTCGGGCTTGCGATTGGCGGCGAAATACAGCGTGCGGCCGTCGCGCGACCAGCTCAAAGGGCCGGTGTCGTGATAGGGGCCGAAGCTGAGCTGGCGGGGCGCGCCGCCGGTGGCGGGGACGAGGAAGATCTTTTCGAACCCCGGTTCGACATAGCCCTGTCCGTCGGCGCGGTAGGTGAGGAGGTCGCGGATTTCGAGCGGTTCGGCCCAGGTCGCACCCTTGGGTTTGTTCGCGGGCGCGGCGCCGAGTTTCAGCCCCTCGTCCTTGACCAGCATCGTGTAGGCGATCGAACGTCCGTCGGGAGCCCAGGCGAGCGACGCGGGCGCGGTCGGCAGGCCGGTCAGCCGCACCGCCTCGCCCCCCGCCATCCAGCGCACCCACAGCTGCGCGCTGCCCCCCTCGGTCGAGGCGTAGGCGAGGCGCTTGCCGTCGGGCGACCAGCGCGGCGCAAAGGCGCCGCCCTGCCGCCCGGCGAGCGGGGTTTCTTCGCCGGTCGCGGTGTCGATCAGCCAGATCGAACTGATCGCGCGGTCGGACATGATGTCGTTCGCGCGGCGGACATAGGCGATGTGGCGGCCGTCGGGGCTGACCTGCGGATCGGCGGCGATTGCGAGGTCGAACAGGTCGGCGCCGGTCAGGCGGCGTTCGGGAGCGGTGCGTGCGCTGCCGACCGCCGATCCGGCCATGGCGGCGGGCGGTGCGGCTGGCGGCGCGGTCTGTTCCTGTGCGGTGGGCGCTGGCGCGTCCTGCGCGAGGCCGGGCGACACCGGAAGCACGAGCAGGCTTGCACCGAGAATTGTCAGTTTGCGCATGAAAAGCCGTCCCTTTTTGCCAGACGGCTTGGGGTTTGTACCTTTCGCGGCGGGTCGTCAATCGGGCGCGGCGCGGAAGGTCGAGGCGAGGACGGCGCCGATCGCGATCGTGGTGACGAGCATCATCGCGACCGCCAGATTGACCCCGCCCACCGCGATCTCGCTGCCGTCGCTGTGGAGCATCGTGCCGCCGTAGAGCGGGCTGAGCGCATAGGCGACGAGAAAGGCGAGCGAGATGATGAAAGCGACCAGCGCGGGCAGCCGCACCTGGCGGCTGCACCAGATCAGCCACAGGCAGAGCATCGCGAGCGAACTGTTGGTAAGCAGCTGCCAGACCTCATGCAGCCGCGCGTGCCCCGGCCAGTCGGGATTGACGACATGCGTCACCCCCAGTTCGAGGACCGGGGTGAGGACGCCGAAGGGGATCAGCGCGAGGGTGAGGACGATACGGCGCATCGGGCGACTCCAATTGACGCTGTCAATATAATATCAGGTAATTGACACTGTCAATTACCGCGGACAGCCAAGATTAAAACGGTGCTGCGGGCGACGTGTGGCGCGGCGGGTGTGAGAGCGGTGTCAAAAAGCGAGCCGGGCGCGCGGCATCGGCAAAGCGCCCGTTCGCCATCGTGCGGCTTGCATCGCGCGATTGACGCCATCAATGATGCGGTATGAAACGAGGCCAACATCATGGCGCGCTGCGCCAGCTGCTGATCGATACCGCACTGGAACTGCTCGACCGCGACGGGGTCGAGGCGGTGACGATCCGCGCCGTGGCGCGCGCATCGGGGGTATCGCACGCCGCGCCGGCCAATCATTTTGCCGACCGGCGCGCGTTGCTGACCGCGCTCGCCGTCCAATGCTTCACCGATTTGCGCAGCGGGGCGTCGGCGGCGCGCGGCGCAGCATCGCCGGCGCCGCGCGCGCGCATCATCGCCTTTGCCGGGGCCTATGTCGATTATGCGCTGGCGCACCGCAACCGGTACCGGATGATGTGGCGGATGGACATGCTCGATGCGGGCGACGGCGACCTGGCGGCGCTGATCGACGGCCTGTATGCGGGGGTCGAGGAGGATGTCGTGGCCCTGCCCGACCGCGACCGCGAGGGCGCGACGACGTTGCTGATCGCGCTGAGCAGCATCGTGCACGGTTATGTGTCGATGCGGATCGACGGCAATTTCGTCGCCGCGGTCGACGAGACGAGCGGCAAGCCGCGTTATCGGGCGATCATCGAAGCGCTGATCGGCTGACCCTGCGGCGCGCGTTCAGCCGCCGCTTGCGGCGAGGCGCACGGGTTTGGGGGTGAAGGTGCGGACGCGGTTGCGGCCGGTGCGCTTTGCCTCATAAAGCGCCTGATCGGCCTCCTGCATCAGCGCCGACAGCCCGGCGCCGGGAACCCCGACGGCGATGCCGAGGCTGGCGGTGGGGACGAGCGCGGCGGGGATGCGGTCGGCGCAGGCGGCGGCGAGCCCGGTGCGCACCGCTTCGGCGAGCTGGCGCGCCGCCTCGATCCCTGCGCCGGGGACGAGCAGCGCAAATTCCTCGCCGCCGATGCGCCCGGCGACCATCTCGGCCGGGCCGATGGCGCGGACGTGCGCGCCGAACGCCGCGATGATCGCGTCGCCGACGGCGTGGCCATAGGTGTCGTTGACGCGTTTGAAATGATCGAGGTCGGCGATCAGCAGCGCGACTGGGCGGTCGTCGTCGATGCAGCGGCGCAGCGCCGATCCGGCGCGTGCCTCGAACCCGCGGCGGTTGAGCAGGCCCGACAGATTATCGTCATCGACCTGGCGCTTGAGTTCGGCGATCTGGTCGATCGCGACCGCGACCATCAGGCTGATCGCGGCGAGGATCGACACCATCGCCTGGCTGAACTGCACCGTGGTCCAGTACACCGACTGTTGAAAGCCGTCATAGCTGTCGAAGCCGCCGCCGAGCGACAAGAGGACGATCGGCCGCAGGATCAGGTTGAGCGCCGACAGCGCCGCGACCCAGAACAGCACGCGGTCGATCAGATAGGCTTTTTCGACCGGCCACAGCGCGCGCACGATCATCACCGCGATGACCCCGGCGCCGATGCTGATCGACAGGATGCGCGCCGCGATGCTGGGCTGGCCGAGCAGGAACCACAGGAAGAAGGCCATCGAAATCGCGCCGGTGATCGCCATCGCGCGCCACGGCACCGGCAACCCATAGCGTTGGATGATCGCCGCGGCGAACAGCGCGCCGGTGGCGAGGAAACCGATATTGGCGGGGATACGGTGGAGTTCGAGCGGCAGCGCCGGGCCGACATCGAGAATCAGGAAGGCGATCGCCGAGGCGGTATAGGCCCCGGCGGCATAAGCGACATAGCGGTCGCGGCGGTTCAGCCAGAGCAGGAAAAAGGCAGCCGCGAAGAGCAGGCCGATGCCCGGGTTGAGCAATTGGATGAAAAATTGACCCGACAAATTGCCTGCCTCTCCGCCCCCGAGGGTAGCAGTGCGATGGATAACGATTTCTTACTTTTCGGATAGTTACGTCACGGTTACGTGGAAATCACTAGCGGGTCAGGCGGTGCCGCGCACCACCAGATGGACCGGGATGCGGGTACCGCTGCGGGTGCGTTCGTCATCCTCGAGCGCCATCGCGACCAACGCCTCGCCTGCGGCGTCGAGATCGGGTTCGAGCGTGGTGAGCGCGGGGTCGGCAAGGGTGCCGGCGCGGATACCGTCGAAGCCGATCAGCGCGACGTCCTGCGGCACCCGGCGCCCGGCGTCCTTCAGCCCCTGGAGTACGCCAAGCGCCAGCATGTCCGACGCCGCAAAGATCGCGTCGGTATCGGGATGCGCGGCGAGCAACGCCTGCACCGCGGCGACGCCCTGCGCATGGCGGTCGGCGGCAGCAGGCGGTTCGGCGATGATCGCGGTCAGCCCGTGCGCGGCAAGGGTCGCGGTGAAGCCGTCGCGGCGTTCGTCGAACTGGCGCTGCGGCGATTGCTGCGGCCCGACAAAGGCGATGCGGCGGCGGCCGGTTTTGACGAAATGTTCGGCGGCGAGCTGGCCGCCCTCGTCATTTTCGCTGCGCATCCAGTGGAACGGGCTGCCCGGGCTGCCCCAGCAGACGAAGTCGAGGCCCGACGATTGCGCCGCGGCGAAATAGTCCCAGGCGGCGCGGTTGCTGGTGGTGCCGATGACGATCATCGCGTCGGCGAGCCCCGAGGCGACAAAATCGGCGCGGAAATTGTCGGGATTTTCCTGGAACGAAACGAGCAGGTTGAACCCGCGCGCCGAGGTCGCGGCGGCGATGCTGCCGAGCAGCGCAAAGTAGAAGGGGTTGATCGCGCTGCGATCCTCGCCGGGGCGGCAGATGGTGACGAGCGCGATCGTCTCGCTGCTTTTGAGGCGCAGCGACGAGGCGTGACGATCGACGACATAGCCAAGCTCGCGCGCCGCGGCGGACACGCGGGCGCGCGTTTCGGCGTTGACCCCCGGGCTGTTGCGGAGCGCGCGCGAGACGGTCGATTGCGACACCCCGGCGCGCTCGGCGACGTCGAACGATGTCGGGCGCAGCATTTTTGCGGTCATGGCGGCCTCTCTCCCCTTGGCCTGTCTCTCGCCGGGGGGGCGGAGCTTGTCAATCGGCGAGGGCGTGCGCTGGCCCGGAACGACGGCCTAAAGGCCGTCGAGTGTCAGCAGCGCGAAGGTCGCGAGCCAATGTTCGCCCATATAGTCGCCGGTGACGTGCGGCAGGGCGGCGGCGAGGTGACGCTGTGCGGTCGCCTCGGCGACCGGGGTGACGGGGTGGTCGGGGCCGAGCGCGGCGGCGATGGTGCGCCAGTTCCACGCGCGGCTGAGGTTCAGGCCGTCGAGATGCGCGATCTTGCCGTCGCTGCGGTCGGAGACGGTGGCGGGGGTGAACAGGGTGGCCGGGTGCTGGTCGGCGGCGCGGGGGAGGAAGGTGTTGAACCAGCCGGCGAAGTCGCTGCCAAGGACGGCGGTCATCAGATGCGCTTCGCTGAGCGCCGAGGAGAGGAATTCGTCGCCGCCGGGTTCCCACGCCTGGCAGTCGCGGTCCTGGCCGAACCAGTCGCGCGCGCGGGCGTCGATGAGGGTGACGAGCGCGGGGTCGCGGGTTTCGGCCCAGTCGCGCGCGAGGAGAAGCGCGAAGGCGATGTTGAAATGGGTGCCGACGCGCAGCGGATAGGTGAGCTTGGGCAGGAAGGCGTGGAAGCGCTGCGCGAAAGCCGCGGCGAGCGGTGCGAGCGCGGCGGCCCAGGGGGCGTCGTGCCGCTCGGCCTCGGCATGAAGCGCGAGCAGCCAGCCCCAGCCATAGGGGCGCTCGAAGGCGGCCGAATAGGGGCGTGCGAGGAAGGCGAGTTCGACCGCGACCTTGTCAGGGACGAGCATGGCGTCGGCGCGGGCGCGGATTTCGGCGGCGATGGCGAGATCGGGGAAGCGGCGCGCGAGGCGGAGGATCTGCCACCAGCCATGGACGCAGCTGTGCCAATCGAAGCTGCCGTGGAAGATCGGGTGATGCTCGCGCGGGGGCTTGGCGTCCTCGGGACCGTTGAGGACGAGGTCCATCTTGTAGGGATATTCGCGGCCGAGGTGCGACAGGGTGGCGGTCGCGAAGCGGGTGGCGTGGTCGGGGGTGAGGTGGGTCATGTCAGAATGCAAACAACCAGATGAAGACGATATTCACCGCCAGCAGCGGGACCGCCGTCCCGATCTGCGCCTTGATCACGCCATAAGGGTTTTTGAGTTCGAGCAGCGCGGCGGGGACGAGGTTGAAGTTCGCCGCCATCGGGGTCATCAGCGTGCCGCAGAAACCCGCGAGCATACCGATCGCCGCGACCACCGCGGGGTCGCCGCCATATTGCTTGATCAGCAAGGGCATGCCGACCGCGGCGAGCATCACCGGGAAGGCGGCGAAGGCGTTGCCCATTACCATGGTGAACAGCGCCATGCCGAGCCCGAAGGCGAGGACGGCGCCGAACAGGCTGCCCTGCGGGATCGCGGTGCCGATGAGGTCGCCGACGACCTCGCCAACCCCGGCGAGCGCGAACACCGCGCCGAGGCTGGCGAGCATCTGCGGCAGGATGGCGGCCCAGCCGACCGCGTCGAGCAGGCGGCGCCCCTGTTGCGCGGGGAGCAGGAGCGGCGGTTTGAGCCGCGCCATGCCGACGGCAAGCGCAATGAGCACGCCGAGCGCGAGCGAGATGAGCGTCGCCTGCTTGGGGTCGGCGAGGCCGGGGAGCCATTTGAACACAAAGGTGCCCGCGAGCGCCGCGGCGGGGATGATCAGCGCGACGAGGAGGAGAAAGGGGCCGTGCTGCGCGGCGCGTGTTGCCTGCACCTCGGCAGCGACGTCGCCGCCGGGGGCGCGGCCGATCTGGCCGGTGCCGGCGATGGCGACGAGCGCGAGCACGAGCAGGCCGTTGCCGAAATCGCCGAGGTAATCGCCGCCGAGCATCGACAGCGCGAGCAGCCCCCAGAAGGCGGCGTTGCCGAAGCGTTTGGGGTTGCTGCGGTCCATCGCGCCCAGCACCGCGAACAGCGCGAAGGTGAGGCCCGCGAGGACGTAAACGAAGCCGAGGGTGATCATGCCGCGGCCTCCGTCCTGGCCGCCATGCGCCGGTCGAGGCGGCGGAGGCGCAGGCCGTGGATCAGGAAGGCCGCGATCGCGGTCGGGATGGCCCAGAGCGAGAAGTGCAGCGGCTCGATCTGATAACCATAGCCTTCGAGCACGCCCTTCATCAGCAGGATCGAGCCGATCGCGAGGAAGATGTCTTCGCCGAAGAATAGCCCGATATTGTCGGTCGCGGCGGCGTGCGCCTTGACCTCCTCGCGCTGGTCGCCCGAGAGCGCGGGGTTGGCGGCTTCGGCGGCGGCCTCGGCCATCGGGGCGACGAGCGGGCGCACGGTCTGGGCATGGCCCGCGACCGAGGTGAGGCCGACCGCGGCCATGCCCTGACGCAGCAAGAGATAGCCGGTGAGCAGGCGGCCGAGCGTGGCGCCTTTCATACGGCCGATGAGGGTGCGCGCGTGTTGCTGGAGCCCATAAGCTTCGAGCAGGCCGATGACGGGGAGGACGATCCAGATGATCGAGACATAGCGCGTGTCGTTGAACGCCTTGCCAAAGGCGGCGCCGATCGCGGCGATGTCGAGCCCCGCGGCGAGGCCCGTGGCGAGCGCCGAAGCCATGATGACGAGCAGCGGATTGAAGCGCAGGACGAAGCCCGCGATGATGATGAGGATGCCGATCAGGACGAGCATGGCTGGGTTTCCCTATCAACAAAACTGTTCCCCGGCGAAAGCCGGGGTCCAGGGCTGCCTGACGCAACGCTGGCTTTGAAACGCCCTGGGCCCCGGCTTTCGCCGGGGAACGGCAAAGTGGAGCTGTCGATCATTCGTCTTCCCCCGCTTCGCCATAACCCCCGCCGCCCGGTGTTTCGATCACGAAAGCGTCGCCTGCCTCGAGATCGGCGCTGCCCGTCGCGCCGAGCATCTCGACCGACCCATCCCGACGTTCGACCCAGTTGCATCCCGGTGCGGCATCTTCGCCGCCCGCCAGCCCGCGCGGCGGAATCGCGCGGCGGTTGGCGAGGATGTTGGCGGCCATCGGTTCGCGGAAACGGGTGCGGCGGGTGGCGCCGTCGCCGCCGTGCCAGCGGCCCGCGCCACCCGAACCCTTGCGGATCGAGAATTCCTCGACGATGACGGGGAAACGCGCCTCCATCACCTCGGGATCGGTCATCCGGCTGTTGGTCATATGCGTCTGGATGACGCTGGTGCCGTGAAAGCCCGGCCCGGCGCCCGAGCCGCCCGCGATGGTTTCATAATATTGGTGCGTGGCATTCCCGAAGGTGAAATTGTTCATCGTCCCCTGCGCCGGGGCCATCGCGCCAAAGGCCGCGAACAGCGCGTCGGTGATGACCTGGCTGGTTTCGACATTGCCCGCGACGACCGCGGCGGGATAGCTGGGCGAGAGCATCGAGTTGGCGGGGACGATCAGGGTGACGGGGGCGAGGCAGCCCTCGTTCATCGGAATCGGGTCGTCGAGCATCGTGCGCAGGACATAGAGGACGGCGGCGCGAACGACGGGCAGCGGCGCGTTGAAATTGTCGGGCAGGGTGGCGCTGGAGCCGGTGAAGTCGATGGTGACGTGGCGCGCGGTGCGATCGACCGTGACCGCGACGACGACCTCGGCGCCATTGTCCATCGCATAGCGGAACTCGCCGTCGTCGAGCCGCGCGAGCAGCTGGCGGACCGCGGCTTCGGCCTGATTCTGCCCGTGCGCCATATAGGCGGCGACGGTTTGGACGCCGTGCGCGGCGCTGAGGTCAGCGAGCGCGCTGGCGCCGCGCTGGCAGGCGGCGACCTGCGCCTTCAGGTCGGCGATATTGAGTGCGGGGTTGCGCGCCGGGAAGGGGCTGCCCGCCAGATGCGCGGCGATCGCGGCGTCGCGGAAATGTCCGTCGTCGACGAGGAGGATATTGTCGAAGATGATCCCCTCGTCCTCGATGCTGCGGCTGTTCGGCGGCATCGACCCGGGCGCGATCCCGCCAAGATCGGCGTGATGGCCGCGCGCAGCGACGAAGAAAGCGGGGGCGGGCTGATCGGCGACGAACACCGGCATGATGACGGTGATGTCGGGGAGGTGGGTGCCGCCGTCGTAAGGGGCGTTGAGCGCGTAAGCGTCGCCGCGCCTCAGGCCGCGTCCGTCGCGCGGGAGGCCGTCCGCTCCGGACCCGCGCTGGCGCAATATGGTGCGCACGCTTTCGCCCATCGAGCCCAAGTGGACGGGCATATGCGGGGCGTTGGCGACGAGGCGGCCGTCGCCGTCGAAGATCGCGCAGGAGAAATCGAGGCGCTCGCGGATGTTGATCGACGAAGCGCTGTGTTGCAGCGCGCCGCCCATTTCCTCGGCGATCGCCATGAACAGGCTGTTGAAGATTTCGAGGCGGATGGGGTCGGGTTGATCCGCGGAATATGTGTTCCCCGGCGAAAGGCGTTCAGAGGCACGTGACTCTGATGCGCTGGGCCCCGGCTTTCGCCGGGGAACACTTGTTAGCCGCAACGTCCCCTCATGTTCGACCGTCGCTGTCCAGCCCGGTTCGATCACCGTCGTCGCCAGCGCATCGACGATGATTGCGGGGCCGGCGATGTGGCGGCCCGGCGCGAGGTTTGGGCGCTGGTGGAGCGGGACGGCGTGCTGGGCGCCCGCGAGCCAGGCGGTGACGGTTTCGGGGGCGGTTTCGGCGCCGGGGGCAGGGGGTGGCAGCGTCGCCCGCGCTTCGCCCGCTTCGGTCAGTTCGACGCGGATGCGGTCGACGACGAGATTGTCGTGCGGGGCGTAGCCGAAGCGCTGGCGGAAGGCGGCGGCGAAGGCGGTCGCGACGTCGGCGGGCGGGGCGAGCGGCAGTTCGATCGCATTGTCGCTGTCGGCAAGGCGGACAAAGAGCAGCGTTTCGCGGCTGGTGTCGGCGGCGGGCGAGAGGTCGGCGCGGGCCTGCGCCGAAAGTTCGGCCTCGACTGCGGCGAGGGTGGCGGAACAATTTTCGTCAAGTTTGAGCGCCAACGTGCGCTCGCGGATCGCCGAGGGTCGCGCGAGGCCCATGCCATAGGCCGAGAGCACCCCGGCGAGCGGGTGGAGCAGGATTTCATCGACCCCGAGCGCGTCGGCGACGAGGCAGACATGCTGGCCCGCAGCGCCGCCGAAGCCGACGAGGCTGTAGCCCCGCGACACGTCGTGGCCGCGCGCGATGGTGATGCGTTTGATCGCGTTTGCCATCTGCTGGACCGCGATGCTCAGCAGGCCTTCGGCGAGGGCGGCGGGGGTGATGTTGCCGACTTCGGCGGCCATCGCGGCGAATTTTTGTGCGACGACATCGCGGTCGAGCGGCTGGTCGCCGCGCGGGCCGAACAATTTGGGGAAATGGTCGGGCTGGATCTTGCCGAGCAGCACGTTGCAGTCGGTGACCGTCAATGGCCCGCCGCGGCCATAGGCGGCGGGGCCGGGATTCGCCCCCGCGCTTTCGGGGCCGACCGACAGCCGCGCGCCGTCCCAGCGGCAGATCGAGCCTCCCCCGGCGGCGACGGTATGGATGCGCAGCATCGGGGCGCGGATGCGGGTGCCCGCGACGATCGTTTCATTGTCGCGTTCGAGGCGTCCGGCATAATGGCTGACGTCGGTCGAGGTGCCGCCCATGTCGAAGCCGATCAGGCGCGTCTTGCCGAGCGGCGCGGCGCTGCCGACCATGCCGACGATGCCGCCCGCGGGGCCGGAGAGGATTGCATCGCGGCCGTGGAAAGCGGCGGCGGAGGCAAGGCCGCCCGAGCTTTTCATGAATTGCGGGTCGACGCCTTCCCCGAGTTGCGCGACGAATTGCCGGACATAATGGTGGAGGACGGGGGAGAGATAGGCGTCGGCGAGCGTCGTGTCGCCGCGGCCGATCAGCTTGATCAGCGCGCTGACATCGTGGCTGGTCGAGATTTGGGTGAAGCCGAGCTCGGCGGCGATGGCGGCGAGGCGCTGTTCGTGCGCCGGGTAGCGATAGCCGTGCATCAGCACGATCGCGATGCTGGTGAGGCCGCGGTCGCGCGCGGATTGCAGCGCGGCGCGCGCGGCATCCTCGTCGAGCGGGGTCAGGATGTCGCCGTCGGGGCCGACGCGCTCGGCGATCTCGGCGACTGCGGCGTGCGGCGGCGCTATGCGGTCGAGGCGGCGGGCGAACAGCTCGGGACGGTCCTGATAGCCGATGGTCAGCGCGTCGCCGAAGCCGCGGGTGATCGCGAGCAGGGTCGGCTCGCCCTTGCGTTCGAGCAGCGCGTTGGTGGCCACCGTGCTGCCCATGCGGATCGCGAGCGGCGGCAGCGCGCCATCGCCTGCACCGGTCAGGTCGCGGATCGCGCCAACCGCGGCGTCGCCGGGACGCGCGGGGTCTTCGCTGAGATATTTGGTGGTGACGACCACGCCGTCGGGCGACCGCGCGACGACATCGGTGAAGGTGCCGCCGCGGTCGATCCAGATCTGCCAGCGGTCGTCAGTTTGCAGGGCCATTGTCCGGCCAGCGAATGACGATGGCGAGGCTGTTGTCAACCGCGCTGCGCTGCCAGCTGCCCTTCAGCTGCCGTTCGATCAGCGAGCGGATGAAATGGGTGCCAAAGCTCTCGCTGTCGATCTGCGGCGTTTCGGGCAGGCCGCTTTCGGTCCAGCTGAGTTCGATATCGCCGCCGTCGCGGCGCCAGCCGACGGCGAGGTCGCCGTGCCCCGCGAGCGCGCCATATTTGATGCTGTTGGTGACGAATTCGTGGATCGCGAGCGACAGCGCCTGCGCGGCTTCGTCGTCGAGGCGGACGTCGGGGCCGGTGGTCGCGGCGAGCCGGTCGGGCGACCAGCCGGCGAGTTCGAGTTCGCGGCGGACGATCTTGCCCAGTTCGACGGTGTCGACGGCGCCGGTGACCAGCATCTGCTTGGCGTCGGACAGCGCGCGCATACGGCCATCGAATTTGGTTTCAAATTCGTCGAGGCTGGACGATTCGCGCAGCGTGATGCGCGCCAGCGCGCCGATGCGGGCAAAGGCGTTTTTCATCCGGTGCGCCATTTCGCCGATCATCAGCTCGCGGTCCTCGGCATGGCGCGCCTTTTCCTCGGCCAGCCGTTGCAGCGTGCCGACGCGGCGTTGCTGGACGCGGTGGAGCTGGGTCGCGAGCAGCGCGAGCGCGATGCCGAAGATCAGGATGCCGAGCGGGCGCCCGAGCCGTTCGAGCAGGCGGCCATAGGAAATCCGCATCGTCCATTGGCGGTCGGCGACGCGCAGCACCTGCTCATGCGCGTCCCAGCCCATCGCGCCCTTGCGAAAGACGAGCGGCGCCGCGGGGCCTTCCCCGGCATAGACCTCGATCCCGTCGATGCCGTCGAGCTGTGACCCGAGCACCGCTTTCATCATGTCGTGGATGCGGAACGGCGCATAGACGAACGCCTCGACCGGCCGCCCGCCACCGGCGGTCGCGATCGTGTCGGGGTTGGTCTCGACTGGGCCGCGGGCATAGACGGGGACATAGATCAGGAACCCCGGCTGCTTGACCTTGGCCGCGCGTTCCTGTGCCAGGTGGACGACGCCGCTCGCCGCGGGGCGGCCGGTTTGCCAGGCGCGGCGCATCGCCGCGCGCCGCGTCGGTTCGCTGTACATGTCGAAACCCGGCGCGACGTTGCGGCGCGGGGTATAGGGTTCGACCAGGACGACGCCAAAACCGATCGGTTGGTCGGTCGCAGGCCAGACCTTGATATCGCGGCCGTAATTTTCGCGCAGCTTCGCCTCGAGCGCCGCGGGGGTGCCGGCGCGCATCGCGGCGGCGATGCCGACCCCCTCCATGCCCGGTGCCTGAATCTGCGGGCGCAGCGCGCCGAGATAGGCGCGGATGCCAGGGCCGCTGGTGGCGCTGTCCGACTGATAAAGCGCGCGCACCCCTTCGAGCACCGCGACATGATCGCGCAGCCGCATGTTGACCTGGGTCGCGACGCGTTCGGCCTGTTCGGCCTCGTTGGCCTGGTTGTAGAAATAGCTGGCGGCGGCGGCGGCAATGGCGGCGAGCAGGATGACTAGGCCGACAAACCGGACGAGCAACGCCAACAGCCGATCAGCCCATGAATTCGGGCGCATTGAGTTCAGTCCTGCCTGCTGGCTGCCGCAGCAGCGCCCCCCTCGCGGTCCCGATGTTCCACGCCGCGCAGCCGATAGCAAGAATATTTCGTGCAAGCGTGGCAGGGTCGGCGATGGGTTGCGGACCGCAACCTTTTGCCTATGATAGCGGCCAACAGGATCGGGAGAGATGCAATGATTATCTATGGCTCGCTGGTGTCGCCGTTCGTGCGCAAATTGCTGGCATATCTGGGCGAGAAAGGGATCGCTTTCGAGCTGAAGGGGGTCGGGATCGCCGACCCCGATCCGGGGTTCCGCGCCGCGTCGCCGCTGGGCAAGATGCCAGCGATGGAGGATGATGGCTTCACCCTCGCCGATTCGAGCGCGATCATCCACTATCTGGAGGCGAAATACCCCGAACCGCCACTGATCCCCGCCGACGCGCAGGCGCGCGGACGGGTGATCTGGTGGGACGAGTTTGGCGACACGGTGTTGGCGGCGTGCGGCGGCAAGATGTTCTTCAACCGCATCGTCGCGCCGAAATTCCTGGGGCGCGAGGGTGACCTGGTCGCGGCGGCGCAGGCCGAGGCCGAGGAACTGCCCAAATTGCTGACCTATCTGGAAAGCGCGATCCCGGCGTCGGGGTTTCTGGTCGGCGACCGGCTGACGCTGGCCGACCTGGCGGTTGCATCGCCGTTGATGAACCTGCGGCATTGCGGCTGTGGGGTCGATGCTACGGCCTATCCCAAGGCCGCGGCGTGGAGCGAAGCCATCCTGTCGCGCCCGAGCATCGCGCCGTGGATCGCCAAGGAGGAGCGGATGATCGCCAAGGTGCTGGCGCCGGCCTCATAGCGGCACCAGCCATCCGGCGAGCGCCGCGGCGGCGACGATCGCGGGGGTGACCCACGCGCCCTTGATCCGCCAGACCACGGCGAGCGCGGCGGCGAAGAGCAGGATCGCGAGCAGCGGCGCGGTGACGCGTGCGGCGGTCGCTTCACCGAGCTGGACAAAGGTCGCGGCGATGATGCCGACGACTGCGGCGGCGACCCCAGCGAGCAGCCGGTGGAGCGCGGGGTTTTCGACCACCGCCTCGAGCCGTTCGAAGAAGACCATCGAAAAGGCGAAGGCGGGCAGGAACATCCCCGCGGTGATCGCGAGCGCGCCGCCGGGGCCGCCGACGACATAGCCGACAAAGGTCGCAAAGATGACGAGCGGCGCCGGGAGCACCCCGGCGAGCGCGATGCCGTCGAGGAACGTCGCGTCGTCGACCCAGCCGCGCCCGACGGTGTCGGCGCGCACATAGGGGATGGCGGTATAGGCGCCGCCGAAGGTCAGCAGGCCGCCCTTCAGCCCCGCGACGAACAGCGCGAGCAGGGTGATCGGGGCGCCCGCGGCGCCCGCGACCAGCGCGGTGGCGGTAGCAGGGGCGGCGAATTGCTGCGCGGCGAAGGCGGCGGCGATCGCGGCGATGCCGACCGCAAGGACGACCAGCGGGCGCTGCACGGCGGCATAGGCAAGCCCGCCCGCGGCAAGCGGGATCCAGAACGGCACCCCGGCGAGCGTCGCGAGCAGGCTGGCGACCGCGATTCCGGCGAGCAGGCGATCTTCGATGATATGCTGGCCGATGCGGACGACGGCGCGCAGGATGATCGCCAGCACCGCGATCTGCACCCCGAGCAACACGCCCGTCAGCCCGGCGTCGCCCGCGATCCAGGTGACGTAGAGCCAGCCCGCGAGCAGCATCAGCAGCAGGCCGGGCAGCATGAAGCCGAGCCCGGCAAGCAAGCCGCCGATCCGCCCGCGCGCGATCATCCCGAGGTGGACGCACAGCTCATGCGCTTCGGGGCCGGGCAGCACTTGCAAGACTGCGAGCAGGCGGTTGAAGCGCGCCGGTTCGATCCAGCGTTCCTCTTCGACCAGCGCCTGGCGCAGCATCGCAATCTGCGCGACCGGGCCGCCGAACGCCAGCGCGCCGAAGCGCAGGAATTTGAGGAACAGCGCGAGCAGGCTGAGCTGTGACGGGCCGGTTGGGGACGAGAGAGGGGTCATATCAACGCTCCGAGCGCCGCGGATGCGGCGGGTGGAGCGGACTTGGATGGCTGGACCATCTGAACGGGCGTCCGCGTCGGCCCGTTGGTGTCCCTATCGGCGAAGGCACGCGGCGCTGTCAAGCGCGGTTGCTACAGCCAGCCGATGCTTTTGAAGCGCCAGAAGACGAGCCCCGAGCCGCCGAAGATCAGGGTCAGTGCAAAGGGATAGCCGAGCAGCCAGTCGAGTTCGGGCATGAATTCGAAGTTCATCCCGTAAATGCCCGCGATCGCGGTCGGCACCGCGAGAATCGCGGCCCAGGCGGCGAGCTGGCGGGTGATGACGCCCTGGCGTTGCTGTTCGAGCATGCCGTTGGTTTCGATCACCGATGCGGCGACGTCGCGCAGCCCGGTGAGGCGAAATTCGGCGCGCTGGACATGGTCCCAGATGTCGCGAAAGAACGGCCGCACCGCACCGTCGATGCACGGCAGATCGTCCTCGCCGGCGAGGCGCCCGGCGACGTCTTTCATCAGACCAGTGAGCCGTTGAAACCGGATAACCTCGTGGCGCTGCGCGTAAAGCTGGCGGATTTCGGCGGCGTCGAGCGGGGTGTCCATCACGCTGTCCTCGACCATCAGCATCCGGTCCTCGATCGCGTCGATCAGCGGGAAATAGCCGTCGACGATGAAATCGAGGATCGCATAAAGGACATAGTCGGGGCCATGCGCGAGTTTCGCGGGCAGCGTTTCGAGCCGCGCCCGCACCTCGGTATGCGCGCGCGCCGAGCCGTGGCGGACGGTGACGATGAAATGGCGGCCGACAAAGATTGCGGTTTCGCCCGACTGGATCGTGCCGCCGCCGAGAGTGCCGGTGCTGGCGATGATGAACAGCTGGTCGCCGTAAACCTCGACCTTGGGCAGCTGCTTCGCCTTGGTCGCATCCTCGACCGCGAGCGGATGGAGACCGAAGCGCTGGGCGATGCCTTCCAGCTCGCCGGGGGTCGGCTCGTAGAGGCCGAGCCAGAAGAAATCGCCCTCGGCGCAGTCGACGGGCAATTCCTCGTCGGGGCCGATGTCGCGGACAAGCTTGCCGTCGTGATAGACGCGGGCGGCCATGATCGGCATCGGCAGGTCACTCCCTTGAACTGCCGTCCCTATAATCGGCGCGGCGGCGAAGGGAAATGCGCTGTGCGGTCAATCGTCGCGGTTGGCGATGTTGGTGAAGGCGGCCCAGGCGGCGGGATGCACCCAATCGGCTTTCCAGCCCGCAATCGCGCTGCCGTCGGCGCGCTTGCCGCTGCGCACCGCCTGCATCCCGAGTTGCAGCGCCTGCGCGCGTGACAGCGCCGGGTTGGCGCGCCGCGCCAGCAGCGTTTCGACGGTCAAGACCGCGGTCGCCTCGTCCGACACGCGCCAGTGGCTGGCGAGCAGCGCGTCGGCCCCGGCATAGAGGAAACCGCGCGCCAGCGCCGAGAGACTGTCGCCGCCGCCCGAATTTTCGGCCGATGCGGTGTTGCACGCCGACAGGATCACCCAGTCGGCCGACAGCGTCAGCCGCGCCGCCTCGGTCGCGGTCAGCAGCCCGTCGTCGAGGTCGCTCGCGGTCGTCGGCGGGGTGAGCACGAGTCCCGGCTCGCCGAGCCCAAGCGATGGGTCGGGGAGCAGGCCGTGGGTCGCGATCGCGATAACCTCGCTCGTCGCGAGCGCCGGATCCCGGCGCAGCGCCGCCTCGGTCGCCTTGCCGTCGATGGTCAGGCTGCCCGGCGCGACGCCGAACAGCCGCGCCATCGCCGCGAGCTCGACCTTGGTCCCCGGCAGCGGCGCCAGGCGGCGCAGCGCGTCGGGATCGGCGAGCGGTGAGCCCGATTCGGACACCGCGTCGAACACCGCGATGCCGCGGGCGGCGCGCGACCCTGTGTCGCCGCCGATCAGGACGGGGGCGCCATAGCCGCGAAAGCTGTTGCTGCGGCGGCCGCGCGCCGCCGCGCGGGTCAGGGTCAGCGCCGCGACCGCGGGCAGGCTGGTAAAGGCGTAGCGATCGGACAGCCAGGCGGCGCGGGCAAGTGTGTCGGGATCGGCGACGTCGGCGCCGTCGGGCCGCGCGGTCGCCGACAGCATCGCGAGCGGCAGATCGCCGAGCTTGCCTGAGCTCGCGACATAAATCCGCTTGCTGTCCTTGAGCAACGGTTCGATCGGCGCGATCAGCGAGGTGTAGAGCGCGTTCGCGGTGTCGAGGTCGAAGCGGCGATGCCCCTCCAGCTCCATCGGCGACAAGGCCTGCGCGTCGAGCTCGGCCTTGCGAGCCGCCGAGCAGGTCGCGAAATCGACGTCGCAGCGCAGGTCCGAAATTTGTTTGAGGATGATGGCGACGTCCTTGTTCGGACGGCTCCACCCCACCCCAGTCGGGGTGACGACGAACAGGTGAAAAGTATTCGCCGCCTCGGTCATCAGCAGCAGTGCTTCGCCGGGCTGGAGCGCCTGCCGCGCCTCGGCGATGCTGATCGGGCGCGGCGCGACCAGCTGGCGATAGGAGGGATATTTCTTGTCGATCAGCGCGCTGACCTCGGCCAGCTGGGCCTGCACGCCATCGAGCTCGCCGCGCAGCCGCGCCGCTTCGACCGGTTTGCGGTCGCCAAGCGCGCGGAGGAGGTTTTTGTCGATCAAGTTCGCCTTGGCGGCGAGATCCTGTTCCTCGCGCACCGCTTCGGCCATTTGCGGCGTCTTGGCGGCGCCGCGCGCGGCGGTTTGCAGCACCGCGCGGCCCGAAGCCGAGGCGATGGCATCCTGCGCCGCGCGGAAGGCGCGGTCCTGAATCTCCGCCTGCTGCGCCGCGCCCGGGGTCACGTCCATCAGCGCGAAGGCGGTGTTCAAATAGGTGGTGAAAATACCGCGATCGGGCGCCGCCTGTTGCCGGTCGAGCGCCGCGAGCCCGACGGCGCCACTGCCCGCGGCGCTTTGTTCGTTGAGCCGGCGCAGGATGGCGACCGCTTTGGCGGCCAGCGGTTCGGCCTCGGCCGCCTTGCCCTGGCGCAGCAGGGTGAGCGCCAGATTTTCATAGGCGCGCGCGGTGTCGATATGCGCTTCGCCGAGGTTGCGGCGCAGGATCGCGAGCGACTGGCGGTAATAGGGTTCGGCGGCGCGATCCCCGGCGCCGCTGCGGTCGCTGCGCACCAGCGCCGAGGCGACATTGTTATAGGCGACCGCGGTCAGCGGATGATCCTCGCCGAGCAGGCGGCGACGGATGGCGAGCGCCTTGCCGGTCATTTCGGCCTCTTCGGCGGCGCGGCCGAGCCCGCCGAGGGTCGAGCCGAGACTGAGATAGGCCCAGGCGGTTTCGGGATTATCCTCGCCGAACTTGGCGCGATAGACGCCCAGCGCCTGCCGCATCAGCGGTTCGGCGCGCTCGGCCTGGCCGCCGTCGCGCAGATTATAGCCAAGGTTGATCAGCGTCGCGGCGAAGGAGGGGTGGTCGCGGCCGGCGATGCCGCCCTGAATTTCCAGCGCGCGCAGATACATCGGCTCGGCCTCGGCATAGCGGCCCTGCTGGTTCAGGTTATGCGCGACATTGGCGTACATCGTCGCGGTGCGTTCGCTGCCTTCGCCAAAGGCGCGGCGGGTCGTGTCGAGCGCCTGGCGCAGCAGCGGTTCGACGGTGCTGGGCGGCAAGCCCTGATTTTCCATGTTGAGCGCGAGGTTGTTCGTCGCCTCGGCGGTGAGCGGATGTCCCGCGCCGAGCAGCTGGGTGCGGATCGCGAGCGCCTTGCGATAAGCGGCGTCGGCGTCGGCGAAGCGCCCGGTCAGGCCATAGCTGTAACCGAGCACGGTGTAGCCGAGCGCCGCCTGGGTGCTGTCGTCGCCCTTGGTTTCGCGCCAGATGGCGAGCGCCCGGTTCGCCGCGGTCTCGGCCTCGGCGTAGCGCCCAAGTTCAGTAAAGTTCACCGCGCGGTTATAATGGTGGAGCGCGACGTCGGGGCCTTTGGGGCCGGTCAGCGCCTCGTCGATCGCCAGCGCCTTGTCGAGCATCGCCGCGGCCTCGTCGAAGCGCGCGAGGCTGCGGAGCGTGACCGCGAGATTGGCATATTGCGACGCGGTTTCGCGGTGTCGTTCGCCATTCAGCGCCAGATTGGCGGCGAGCGCCTTGCGGAACAATTGTTCGGCGCCCTTCATATCGCCAAGTTCGACCAGCAGCCCGGCGAGGTTGCCGGTCGCGGCGATCGTCTTGGCATGCTGTTCGCCGAACTCTGCGGTGCGCGCCGCGAGCAGAGCGCGGCGCAGCGGCAGCGCGTCGGCGGGGCGGCCCTGTTTGGCGAGGTTGGTGGCGAGCAGGCCGGTGGCGGTGAGCGTCTGATCGTCCTGCGGCCCCAGCAATTTGGTGTTGATTGCAAGCAGGCGGCGCCAATGCCCCTCGGCATCCTTCAGCTGGTTCTGCTCCTCAAGGTTGCCGGCGAGCAGGCGGTAGCCGAGGCTGGTGATCAGACCGTCGGCGCCGTAACGCTTTGTCGCTTCGTCGATCCAGCGCCGATAGATGTCGCCCGCCTCGCGCAGCTTGCCGCCGCGTTCGAGGTCCATGCCGCGGTTCATCAGGTCGAGCATCTTTTGCTGGTCGGCGTCGAGGGTGCTGGCGGGCGGCGTGCTGACGGGCACCGCGTCCTGCGCAAAAGCCGCGGGCGCGGCAGTCCCCAGCGGTGCGGCGAGGAGAAGGGCGAGGAGGCGATGTCGACGGTCGGCCATGAAGCGGCATTTTCCCTGTTTTGACCCAAGATAGTGATAAAATTGGGATATTGTCATCTGCGATATGGCGCGACAGCGCGGCGGGTGGTGCGGGTGGACGCCGATCAGGGCTTAGAGGGCGCGGGTTTTCAGGGGTGTGATCGGGGTCACTGATGATGGCTGCGCCGATGACCCGGTACATTGTTTGGGTGCGCGAGGGGGCGGTTTCGGGTGGAGGTGGACATCTCCTATCTCGTCGCCCTGAACTTGTTTCAGGGTCCATGGCCCGAGCTTTCCTACCGCGCGGCGCCTGAGGAGAAGGCAGGCCATGGATGCTGAAACAAGTTCAGCATGACGACGTTGAATGGACAGCTCCCTACGCCCAAAAACAGTCGTCGCCCGCCTCCCTCGGCGCTATGCCCGACGGATGAAACCCCGCCGCATCAAAATCTATTTCGATGGCGGTTGCCGTCCCAATCCCGGCGCGATGGAGATTGCGGTGGTCGTCGGCGGGGTCGCGTTCATCGACCGCGCGGTGGGGACGGGCAGCAGCATGGATGCCGAATGGCTGGCGCTGACCGCGGCGCTGCGGGCTGCGCAGGGGCGCGGGCTGGTCGATTTTGTCCTGCTCGGCGATGCCGCAGCGGTGGTGGCGCAGGCGAATGGCGCGGTCGCGGCGCGCGGCGGCGCGGCGGCGCATCTGGCGGCCTTTCGGGCGCTGGTCGGCGGTGGCGCGCCGCCGCGCATCCGCCATGTCAAGCGCACCCAGAATCTGGCCGGAATTGCGCTGGCGCGCCGCTGACGGCAGGAAAATTGCGGGTTCGGTAATAGATATGTACTAGTCTTTGCCGGGGGTGCGGCGCTATCCCCATGCAAAACAACGAAAGACTGGTGCGTTGAAGCCGACCCATCCCTTGCCCGTGCACCACAGTTGGCCGCTGTACGAGCGCGCGCGCTATTTTGCGCTGGGCCAGCTGCACGGACCCGACACGCTCGACGCGGTCGCCGATTTGGCCGACCTGGCTGCGGAGACCCGCGTGCTGGATATCCGACCGGGCTGGTGGGAGTGCGACCTTGCCAACAACAACCGGCTGCGCTGGTCGAGCGAGGTTTATGATATTTTCGGCCTGCCGCGCGGCGCCGCGGTGACGCGCGCCGAAACCGTCGCGCTGTACGAGGACGGGTCGCGCGCGGCGATGGAGAAATTGCGCGCCTATGCGATCAGGCACCGCCGCGGCTTTACCCTCGACGTCGAAATCAGGCCCGCCACCGCGCCGCCGCGCTGGATGCGCCTGATCGCCGCGCCGGTGTGTATCGACGACCGCATCGTCAAGCTGCAAGGGCTGAAGTTCATCGTGCCGGAGCGCGAATAGGCGGCGCGCCGATCGTCGACCGATAGCGGCTGTGGGCGACGAACCGTTGCTCCACGGCGGCGGATGGCGTCCGCGGCTCGACCGGGCCTGATAAACCAACGGTCTGCGCCAGCGCCGTTGACGCGATTTAACCATCGTCACAAGCCGAAATCCACGGGTGTTGCGGGCGTGACCGCGCGCGTCCCCGATTCTCCACCACCCGCATGACCAGGGGCGTTCGGCGCATATGAAATTCTTTAATCGGTTCGGTTCGGCCGCCTATGACATGGCCATCGACCTGGGGACCGTGAACACCGTCGTTTATGTGCGCGACAAGGGCATCGTGCTGAACGAACCGTCGGTCGTCGCGCTGGAAACGCGCGATGGGGTGCGGCGGGTCAAGGTCGTCGGCAACGAGGCGAAGCCGATGATGGGCAAGACGCCGAGCAACATCCAGGCGATCCGGCCGCTGCGCGACGGGGTGATCGCCGACATCGACGTCGCCGAACAGATGATCAAGCATTTCATCGACAAGGCGCTGGGCGGGCCGAGCCGGCTGCGCCAGCGCAGCAATGTCGTGATCTGCGTGCCGTCGGGATCGACGATGGTCGAACGCCGCGCGATCCGCGATGCGGCGTCGAACGCGGGCGCCGTGTCGGTGCAGCTGATCGAGGAATCGCTGGCCGCCGCGATCGGCGCGGGGTTGCAGGTGACCGCGCCGATGGGCGCGATGGTGGTCGACATCGGCGGCGGCACGACCGAGGTCGCGATCCTGTCGCTGGGCGGCATCGCGTACAGCAATTCGGTGCGCGTCGGCGGCGACAAGATGGACGACATGATCTCCTCCTACATCCGCCGCAAACATAATCTGATGATCGGCGAAATGACCGCCGAGCGGGTCAAGCTGGCGATCGGTTGTGCGGTGGCGCCCGAGGGCGAGGGGATGGTCATCGCGGTCAAGGGCCGCGATCTGGTCAATGGCCGCCCGGCTGAGGTCCAGGTGTCCGAGGCCGAGATCGCCGAGGCTTTGGCCGAACCGGTCGGCCAGATCGTCGCAGCGGTGCGCGCCGCGCTGGAACAGACGCCGCCCGAACTCTCGGCCGACATCATCGACGAAGGGATCACGCTGACCGGCGGCGGCGCGCTGCTGCGGCGGATGGACGTCGCGATCGCCGAGGCGACCGGACTGTCGGTGCGGGTAGCGGAAAATGCGCTGATCTGCGTCGCGATGGGCGCGGGCCTAGCGTTCGAGGACCGAACCTATCATGGGGTGCTGATCGCGGCTTGATTTCGGTTGCAGGGGAAGGGCTGAGAAGGGGTGGAGGGCGGACATTCGCCCTATATCGTCGCCCCCGCGAAGGCGGGGGCCGCAAGCGGTCTTTTCCTGCTTTGCTGCGTAAACCGACAGCGGCCCCCGCCTTCGCGGGGGCGACGATTAACCCTGCGCGTAAGCGTCGACCGCCGCGAGGTGCTTTGCCTTCGCCGCGTCACCCAGAAACGATCCCGTGAAGCTGTTGCGCGCCAGCGTGACGAGGTCGGCGCGCGACAGGTCGAGCGCGTCGGCGACGGCCAGATAGTTGGCGTTGACATAGCCGCCGAAATAGCTGGGATCGTCCGAATTGACCGTCGCTGCGAGCCCCGCGGCGAGCATGGTGCGGAGCGGGTGCGCCGCCATGTCGTGGACGACGCAGAGCTTCAGGTTCGAGAGCGGGCAGACGGTCAGCGTCATGCCTTCGGTTGCAAGCCGGGCGACGAGCGCCGGGTCTTCGAGGCTGCGGTTGCCATGGTCGATGCGGTCGACGCCCAGCACGTCGAGCGCTTCGTAAACATAGGCGGGCGGGCCTTCCTCGCCAGCATGCGCGACGATTTTGAGGCCGAGGGCGCGCGCGCGCGCGAAGACGCGGGTGAATTTCGAGGGCGGGTGACCGACTTCGGAGCTGTCGAGCCCGACGCCGTCGATGCGATCGAGATACGGCTGCGCTTCGTCGAGGGTCGCCTCGGCGTCGGCTTCGCTGAGGTGGCGAAGGAAGCACATGATGAGTTTCGAGGTGATGCCATAGCGCGCGTGCGCATCGTCGAGCGCGCGGGCGATGCCGGTAATGACGGTGCCGAATGCGACGCCGCGTTCGGTATGCCCCTGCGGGTCGAAGAAGATTTCGACGTGGCGCACCGCGTCGGCGTGGGCGCGGGCGAGGTATGCGGCGGTGAGGTCGAAGAAATCCTGTTCGGTGTGGAGGACGCCCATGCCCTGATAATAGATGTCGAGGAAATCCTGGAGGTTCGAAAAGGCGTAGGCCGCGCGCACTTCGTCGACGCTGGCAAAGGGGATGGCGACGCCGTTGCGCTGCGCGAGTTCGAACATCAGTTCGGGTTCGAGCGAGCCTTCGATATGCAGATGCAGCTCCGCCTTGGGCAGGCCGGCGATGAAAGCGGCGCGATCGGCCGCGGATGCGAAGCCGTCAACCATTGATGTGCCCCTCCTCGCGCAGGATGATCGCCGCCTCGGGTTTGTGGCGGCGGATTTCGTCGATCGTCAGCCCGTCGATCTCGTGCGGAAAGATCAGCCACTGGTCGGTTTCGTGGACGAAGAAATCGGGCCTGAGGTCGGTGACGTTGCGGCGCGGTTTGAACCAGACGGTGGCGATGCGGATGTCGCGCGGCATATTGTGGCGGCAGCGCGCTTTCAGTTCGGCGATGAAGGCGCGGATGCTGCGCCCGCTGTCGAACACATCGTCGATGATGAGCAGCCGGTCTTCGGGGTCGAGGGTGTCGATCAGATAGCCGAGCGCGAACACTTTGACGTGCGGATCCTGGCGGTCGATGCCCTGGTATGACGAGGTGCGGATCGCGATATGGTCGCAGTGGGTGCCGTGATAATCGAGCAATTCCTGCACCGCGATCCCGACCGGCGCGCCGCCGCGCCAGATGCCGACGAGATGCGTTGGTTTGAAGCCGCTGTCGATGACCTGCATGCCAAGCCGCAGCGAATCGGCGAGGAGGTCGTTGGCGCTGATGAAGATTTTGTCGGCGGTCATGGGGGAGGGGGTAATCGGGTGGGATGCCGTCCGCAAGGCGGGTTTGCGGCGAACCCGGCTCAGTCGGTCGTGGCTTTCGTGCCCAGCTCGGCGCGCAAAAAGGCGCTGATCTTTGCCCAGCTGTCGGCGCGCGCCGCGGCATTGCCCGCTTCGCTGCCGCCCAGCTGCGTCCAGGATCGGCGCGTCTTGGCGTCGGTAAAGGGCGCCCCCATCACGCCATGTCCGGCGTCCTTGTACCGCAACACGATCGGCGCGGGCGCTGCCGTCTTGGCGGCGCGCGCCACGATCTGGTCGGTCATCGGGCAGCTGGGCCACAGTTTTTCGGCTTCGCCGCAGACGAGCATGAGTTTGCCCTGAAATTTCTCGACCGGGATGACGGCCGCGGGGTTGGCGTCCAGTTCCTTGAGCCCGTTCACGAACACCGGCATCAGCCCGTCGGCGCCCGGTCGCCCCTTATAGGCGAGATGCGGGAGCGGTTCGCCCTTCTCGCTCCACGACGAGCTGAACGATCCGAACATGTAGTTTTCGCCCGACATGCCGTCCCACACGACGCTCGACGGCATGCCGAGCACCGCGGCGCGAACGCCCGGATAGCGCGTCGCGACGACCAGCCCCGCCTCGGCACCCTTCGAATAACCGATGATGCCGATCCGGCCCGGATCGACCCCCGGCTGCTGCTTGAGCCAGTCGAGCCCTTTGTAGAAATCCTCCAGCGGGATATTCTTGAGCTTGGCCGATTTGCCGGGCGCGTTGTGATAGGCGAGCTGTAGCGTGCTGTAGCCCTGCGCCTGCAGCAATAGCGCCAGCGCGCGCATGTCCTTGCCCAGCCCGCCCTCGGACCCGCCGAGCAACAGGATGGCGGGCGATGGGGCGGACCCCGCGGCCGGGAAATAATTGGCGAAAATGCCGTCGTCGGCCACCCGCTGGCCGGTCGGCCCGGCATCGGCGATTCGCGCCGGTTTCGGCGGCTGGACGATCATCCACGTCGCTCCGCCCACACCGACGACGACCAGCGCGCCGAGCAGCCCGAGTGTGACCTTCCATTTCCGCTTCATCGTCGCCCTCCCCATTCAGCTGTGTTACTCGTATAGATCAGTTATGGGATTGGCTACAAAAAAGGGCCGCTCTCACGACCCCTTTTTGATACCGGTATCTTGCGATCAGCCCGCGAGCCGTGCCGTATATTCGCCGCGCAGGCGCACAAAATTGTCCCAGTGCGGCGCCGCGGTCGTGCCGTGCAGCCGGGCTTCGAGCACGTCGACATGCGCGTGCCAGCCGGCGCTGACATTGAGCAGGACCGCGGGATCGGCGACGCGGCGGTGGGTGATGGCGAGCAGCACCTGGTCGCCCTTTTCCTGCAGCGTGAAGGTCACGCCGCCGGTGCTGCCCCAGCTGATCGCCAGCCGGTGCGGCGCGGCGATTTCGAGGATTTCGCAAGTCATGCGATGCTCCTCGCCCATGCCGTCGGGGCGGGTGCCGGGCGGGTCGGTCAGTTCGTCGTTGCGCCAGACGAGGTCGACCGGGGCGCCGACCCGCTGCTCCATCGCGCCCGCGGCGAGCCACTGGCTGCGCCGGCCGCTGTCGACAAGATACGACCAGACGCGCTCGATCGGGCCGGGGAGCAGGCGTTCGAGCGTCAGCGTCGCATCCTCGGTCACCACGCCATAATCGTGGTCGGTTGCCATGATCGTCATCGTCATTCTCCTTTTGTCCCAGGGAGGGGCGGCTTGGGGGGAGGCGGGGCGGCGCCGTCGGCGCGCAGCAATATTTCGAGGGTGTCGAGGCGGCCGGTCCAGAAGCGGCGATAGACGCCGAGCCACTGGTCAGCCGACATCAGCGGCATCGGTTCGAGCGAACAGACATGGGTGCGGCCGCGGACATCGCGGCGGATCAGCCCCGCGGCTTCGAGTACCTTGATATGCTTCGACGCTGCGGCGAGCGACATCGCGAAGGGTTCCGCAAGCTCGCCCACCGTGCGGTCACCGACCGCGAGGTCGCCGAGCATCGCGCGCCGCGTCGCGTCGCCAAGCGCGTGGAAGATCGTGTCGAGAGTTTGCGAATCATGTTCAACCATGTGGTTGAATATGATCGATTCGACGAGATTGTCAACCAGATGGTTTAATTAACCTCTAGCGCGTCCCGGCAAGCCTTTTTCCGGCGTCTTCGCGATAGAGCGACCAGTCGGCGGGGCATGTTTTTACCTGCCGGGGCAGCCCCTGCATCCCCTCGGTGATCCAGCAGTCGTTGAAGATCGAGCAATAGCAGGAGCGCACCGACATCTTCCACCGTTCCTTGTTGAACGCCTGCCAGGTCGCCTCGTTGGCGGGGGTGCGGGGCAGGCCGAGAAAGCGCAAGCTCTCACCGGGGCGCAGCGCGACGCCGGTCGACGGCGAGGTGGCAAAGGACAGGGCGGTCGCTTCGCTGCCCTTGCTGCAACAGGCGTCGAGCAGCGCGATCGGGTTCGCCACCGCCTTGCCGCGATAGCGGATCTCGATCGGCCCGAGGATCGCCGGGCCGACGCCATTGTTGGTGAGCGACAGCGAAATATCGGCTTTGCCCTCGTCATCGACATTGCTGGTGCCAAAGGTGACAAAGGGCATCGCGCCGCCGGTCTGCATCTTGCGCGTCGCATCGGCCTGGACGAAGGCGAAATAGGCGAGCGCGAGCGAAGCGATCAGCGCCGGCAGGCCGATGACAAAATGCGCGATGGTAATGAAGGGCAGGTAGCGCAGGAAGCGCGAGCCGACCTCGGCCGGGGTCGCGGGGGGCGCCGCAGGGGTCGGCGCAGGGGTCGGGGCAGCATCGCGGTCGGGGGTGTCGGTCATCGGCGGGCGGTTCCTTTGCGCGGAGCGAACCGCTGCCTAGCGCGCGCTGGCAATCTTTCCAACGACCTATGTGACAATGTTCCGCGGCAATTTCCGGCTTTCGCGGCGCGGCGGATCGGATCATAAGCAGGGTCATGTTGACCGGCATGATCCTTTCGCTCGCCCTGACCGTTCAGACCGCCCCCGCGGTCGTCACCCCCGTGCCGCGACCGGACACGACCGTCCGGCCGATGCTGTCGCCGCCGCCCCCGCCGCCGCCCCTGCCGGTGCCCTTGCCAGCGCCGGTCGTGGCGCCCGACACGCGCCCCTATGTCGCGCTGGTCACCGACCTCGGCACGATCGTGGTGCGGATCGAGAACAAGCGGGCGCCGGTGACCAGCGCCAATTTCCTGCGCTATGTCGATGCCAAGCGGATGGACGGGTTCAAATTCTATCGCTCGACCGAAAGCTGGGGACCGGCGAACCAGCTGGTCCAGGCGGGCAATCGCGGCGATGCGCGCAAGAATTTCCCGCCGATCGCGCACGAGCCGACCAAGACCAGCGGGCTGACCAATTGCAAGGGCGCCTTGTCGATGGCGCGGCTGAACCCCGGCGATGCGACGACCGATTTTTTCCTGCTGCTGTCCGACATCAAAGGGTTCGACAGCGACGCGGTGGGCGGCGACGGCGCGGGCTTTGCGGTGTTCGGCGAAATCGTCGCGGGCGCCGACGTCGCGGCGGCGATTTTCAATGCCCCGATCTCGCCGACGGCGGGCGACGGGGTGATGAAGGGCCAGATGCTGGAGCCGCAGGTCACGATCAAGACCGCGCGCCGCGTCCCGGCGCCCGCGGCGGCGCCGAAAGGGTGTGTGGTGAAGGCGCCGTAAATCTGCGCCGAACTACCCATCATTTATTTTGCGTTCATCGGCGCTGTGGCTATACCGCGCGCATGACTCACCGTTTCCCCTCCCGCGTGTCGCTGCGCCTGCTCGCCGCCGCCCTGATCGCCACCCCTATGCTGGCCGCCTGCGCCGGCGGCGGGGTCAAGAAGGACACGCGTTATGTCGCGCGCGACGTCAACACGCTGTACCGCGCGGCGCAGGAACGGCTTGACCGCGGCCAATATGGCGTCGCCGCGGCGCTGTTCGACGAGGTCGAGCGCCAGCATCCCTATTCGCCCTGGGCGCGCCGCGCGCAGCTGATGAGCAGCTTCAGCTATTATATGGACCGCGAATATACCCCGGCGATCGAAGCCGCGCAGCGCTTTCTGGCGATCCATCCGGGCAACAAGGATGCGCCCTATGCCTATTATCTGATCGGGCTTTCCTATTATGAGCAGATCAGCGACGTCACCCGCGATCAGAAGATCACCCAGCAGGCGTCGAACGCGCTGGGCGAAGTGATCCGCCGCTATCCCGACAGCCGCTACGCCGCCGACGCGCGATTGAAGATCGACCTGGTGCAGGACCATCTGGCGGGCAAGGAAATGGAAATCGGCCGTTTCTATCAGCGCAGCTCGAACTGGCTGGCGGCGTCGATCCGGTTCCGCGAAGTCGTCGACAAATATCAGACGACCAGCCACGCGCCCGAGGCGCTGTACCGTTTGACCGAATGCTATCTGTCGCTGGGCATTCCGGCAGAGGCGAAGAAGTCGGCGGCGGTGCTCGGCGCCAACTATCCGGGCAATGAATGGTATGAGCGTGCGTACAAGCTGATGCAGAAGAACGCGCCGACGGCCTGATCGCGCCGGGAATAGATTCTGCCTTTGTTCTGCGGTAAGGACGGCCTGTGCTGACCGCGTTATCCATCGCCAATATCGTTCTGATCGAACGGCTCGACCTCGATTTCGCGGCCGGGCTGGGGGTGCTGACGGGCGAGACGGGGGCGGGCAAATCGATCCTGCTCGATGCGCTCGGCCTCGCGCTCGGCGCGCGCGCCGACAGCGCGCTGGTCCGGCAGGGAAGCGGGCAGGCGCAGGTAACCGCAAGCTTCGTCGCGCCCGCGGCAGGGACGACGCTCGCTACGCTGCTCGCCGAAAATGAGATCGCGCTGGAGCCGGGTGAGCCGCTGCTGGTCCGCCGGACGCTCAAGGTCGATGGCGGCAGCCGAGCCTTCCTGAACGACCAGCCCTGTTCGGCGGCGCTGCTGCGCGAGGTTGGCGGGCATCTGGTCGAAATCCATGGGCAGCACGACGACCGCGGCTTGCTGGCGCCGGCGGGGCACCGCGCGCTGCTCGACGCCTTTGCGCGCGCCGACACGCAGTCGGTTGCGGTGGCGCATGCGGCATGGCGCGCCGCCGAGGCGAAACTGGCCGCGGCACGCAGCGCGCTCGACGAAGCGACGCGCGACCGCGAATGGCTGGAACATTGCGTCACCGAGTTGCAGGCGCTCAACCCCCAGCCGGGCGAGGACGCCGAACTGTCCGAAGCGCGCGCGGCGATGCAGAAGGGCGAAAAGATCGCGGGCGATCTGGGCGCTATCCTGGAAGCGTTCGACGGCAGCGACAGCGGGCCGGCGCAATTGCGCGGCGCGGCGCGGCGGCTCGACCGGCTGGCGGGCGATCACCCGCTGCTCGCCGAAGCGCTCGCCGGGCTCGACCGCGCGATCATCGAGGCCGATGAGGCCGAAACGCGGCTGCGCGACGCGGCCCGCGCGATGGAATATGATCCCGAGCGGCTCGATGCGACCGAGACGCGGCTGTTCGAACTGCGCGCGATGGCGCGCAAGCATGGGTGTCAGCCCGACGAACTGACCGAACTCACCGGCACGCTCGCGGCGCGGCTCGACGCGATCGAGGGCGGCAGCGCGGGGCTCGCAAAGCTGGAGGCCGCGGTTGCCGAGACTGCCGCCGCCTACACCCATGCCGCGAGTGCGCTGTCCGCCCTGCGCACCAAGGCGGCGGCGCGGCTCGATGCCGCGGTCGCGGGCGAGCTGGTGCCGCTGAAGCTCGACGCGGCGCGCTTCCAGACGTTGGTCGAGCGCCTGCCCGCCGAGCGTTGGGGACCGGAAGGGATCGACCGGGTCGAATATCTGATCGCGACCAACCCCGGCGCGCCGTTCGCGCCGCTAGCCAAGATCGCGTCGGGGGGCGAGCTTTCGCGTTTCATCCTCGCGCTCAAGGTCGCGCTCGCCGAAGAGGGCGGCGCCGACACGATCATCTTCGACGAGATCGACCGCGGGGTCGGCGGCGCGGTGGCCAGCGCGATCGGCGAGCGGCTCGCGCGGCTGGCCAAAGGGACGGAAGGCGGCGTCGGCAAGCAGTTGCTGGCGGTGACGCACAGCCCGCAGGTCGCGGCGAAGGGCGCGGCGCATTTCGTCATCGCCAAGTCGAGCGAGGGGGTTGTAACGCGCACCAGCGTCCACGCGCTTGACGAAGCGGGCCGCCGCGAAGAAATCGCGCGGATGCTGTCGGGCGCCGAGGTGACCGCCGAGGCGCGGGCGCAGGCGGAAAGGTTGCTGGAGACGATATGACCGAGGGGGCAGAGCTTTATCGCGCGCAGGGCTATCTGGCGCTGCCGGGCTTTGTCCCGACCGACGTCACGCACGCGTTCCTCGCGACGCTCCGATCCGACCTGATCCGCGGCGGGGTGTCGTTCGACGCGCTGAAGCGCGGGTCGGCGCTGCTCAAGACCGAGGCGGTCGAGGTTTACGGGATGCAATATACGCCAATGGCGACATTCCTGTGGGGAATGACCCCGGCGATCCGGGCGCTGGTCGGCCATGATCTGCGCCCGACCTATTGTTATTTCCGCATGTACCGCGCCGGCGACATCTGCCGCGTCCATTCGGATCGTTATGCGTGCGAACACAGCCTGTCGCTGTTGCTCGCGGCGAGCGACGACAAGCCATGGCCGCTCGAGGTCGGGGCGCAGCATATCGAGACGCCGCGCGAGCGCGCCGACGCCGATTTCGGCGACGAAAGCTATGGATCGGTGCCGATGCTGCCCGGCGATGCGGTGCTTTATCAGGGGGTCCACCGCCTGCACGGGCGGATGATGCCGAACCCCAATCGCTGGTCGGCGCATCTGTTCCTGCACTGGGTCGATCCCGCCGGACCTTATGCGGTGCAGGCGTTCGAGGGCATGCAGATTCCCGCCACCGAAGCGCTGGCGATGGAAGGAAGTTGAATCTATGATCGTACACCCACTCGACCGCCCGGTGTGGAGCATGCTGACCGAACGGCAGGCGCATCTGGCGACCGGCGACGCGCGCGCGCTGCGGCTCGACCGCGGCTATGGCGTGTTCGGGGTTGCCGCCGACACCGGCGCTGAAGCGCAGGCGGCGCTTGCGGCGCTGATTCCCGCGGGCGAGGAATTGTGGATCGTTGAGGGCGACGCCTGGCCGGTCCCGCCGGGCGCGCGCGAGGTGAAGCGCGCGGTGCTGGCGCAGATGGTCGCCGAGGGCGCGCCGCCGCCCCCGCGCGCGGGCGAGCCCGCGATCGTCGCGCTCGGCGAGGTGGACGTCGCCGAAATGACCGCGCTGGCCGAGCATGCGAAGCCCGGGCCATGGGGGCCGACGACGCATCGCTATGGCCCGTTCTTTGGAATTCGCGGCGACGATGGCCGCCTGCTGGCGATGGCGGGACAGCGGATGCTGATGCTTGGGATGGCCGAGGTGAGCGGGGTATCGACCTGGGCCGACTGCCGCGGCCGCGGCTATGCCCGCACGCTGATCGGCCATGTCATGCGCGAAATGGTGGCGCGCGGCGAAACGCCCTTCCTGCACAGCTATGCCGACAATGCGGGGGCGATCGCGCTGTATGAATCGTTGGGGTTCCGCATTCGGCGTGAGGTGCATGTGCTGGTGATTGCGGAAAGCTGAGATGACCGACGTCTCCACCATCTCCGAAGCCGACGCCGCCAATGAACTGATGCGGCTGGCAAAGGCGATTGCGCATCACAACCGACTGTATCATGCCGATGACAGCCCCGAGATCAGCGACGCCGACTATGACGCGCTGGTGCGCCGCAACAATGCGCTGGAGGAGGCGTTCCCGCAGCTGGTCCGCGCCGACAGCCCGAACCGGCTGGTGGGCGCGGCGGTCGAGGCGTCGCCGCTCGCCAAGGTCACCCATGCGCAGCGGATGATGAGCCTCGACAACGCGTTCGCTGACGACGATGTCGCCGAGTTTGCCGCGCGGGTGCGGCGGTTCCTGAACCTGCCCGAGGATGCCGCGGTCGCGCTGACCGCCGAGGACAAGATCGACGGGCTGTCCTGCTCGCTGCGCTATGAGCGCGGGGTGCTGGTGCAAGCGGCGACGCGCGGCGACGGGAGCGTTGGCGAGGATGTGACTGCAAATGTGCGGACCATATCGGATATTCCGCAAAAGCTCGCCGGAGACGCACCCGATCTCTTCGAAATCCGCGGCGAAATCTATATGGCCAAGGCAGATTTTGCTGCGCTCAATGCTGCGCAGCAAAAAGCCGAGGCTAAGGTCTTTGCCAATCCGCGCAACGCCGCCGCCGGATCGCTGCGGCAGAAGGATGCGAGCGTCACCGCGGCGCGGCCGCTGCGCTTTCTGGCGCATGGCTGGGGCGAGGTCAGCGAGGTGCCCGCGGCAACACAATATGACATGATGCGGTTGATCGAAAGCTGGGGCGTGCCGGTGTCGCCGTTGCTCGGCCGCTTCGACAGCGTCGCCGCGGTGCTGGCGCATTATCGCGGCATCGAGGCGCGGCGCGCCGAGCTGCCCTATGACATCGACGGCGTCGTTTATAAGGTCGACCGGCTCGACTGGCAGGCGCGGCTGGGCTTTGTGGCGAAGGCGCCGCGCTGGGCGATCGCGCATAAATTCCCCGCCGAACGCGCGCAGACGACCCTCGAAGCCATCGACATCCAGGTCGGGCGCACCGGCAAGCTGACCCCCGTCGGGCGACTGACCCCGGTGACCGTCGGCGGGGTGGTGGTGTCGAACGTCACGCTGCACAACCGCGACGAGATCGGACGATTGGGGGTGCGCCCCGGCGACCGCGTTGTTGTCCAGCGCGCGGGCGATGTGATCCCGCAGGTGGTGGAAAATCTGACCCGCGATGAGGATCGCGCGGCTTATGCTTTCCCCGACCATTGCCCGGTGTGCGGCAGCGAAGCGGTTGCCGAAGAGGGCGAGGTCGATGTCCGCTGCACCGGCGGGCTGATCTGCGCGGCGCAGAAGTTCGAGCGACTGCGTCATTTCGTCAGCCGCGGCGCGCTCGACATCGAGGGGCTGGGCGAAAAGAGCATCGCCGAATTTCTCGAGCTTGGCTGGCTCGACAAGGGGCCGGCGGATATTTTCCGGTTGCATCACCACCGCGACGCCTTGCTGGCGCGCGAAGGGTGGAAGGAAAAATCGGTCGACAATCTGTTCGCGGCGATCGAGGCGAAGCGGTCGCCCGATGCGGCGCGGCTGCTGTTCGGGCTGGGCATACGCCATATCGGCGCGGTGACCGCGCGCGATCTGCTGAAGGGCGTGGGCGACATCGCGCTGCTGCCGGGCAAGGCGGCCGAGATCAACGCCTATGTCGCGGAAAATCCACGCGGCGAGGGCGAGTCCGACGGCAAATATGCGGCGCGCAAGATGGATGCGATCAAGGCGATCCTCGATGTCCGCGCCGACGGCATCGGTCCGGCGGTGGCCGAGGCGCTGGGCGATTTTTTCCACGAACCGCATAACCGCGCGCTGTGGGACGATTTGCTGTCCGAAGTATCGCCGCCGACGTTCGTGGTCGAGACGCGCGAAAGCGAGGTGTCGGGAATGACAGTGGTGTTCACCGGCAAGCTCGAGACGATGAGCCGCGACGAAGCCAAGGCGCAGGCCGAAGCGCTGGGCGCCAAGGCGGCGGGATCGGTGAGCGCGAAGACCGATCTGGTCGTCGCGGGGCCGGGCGCGGGGTCGAAGCTGAAGCAGGCGGCGGCGCTTGGGATACGGGTGATCGATGAGGCCGAGTGGGCGGCGATTGTCGCGGCGGCGGGGTGATGATCCTCCCCGGGACGGGGAGGGAGACCACGAAGTGGTGGAGGGGCACCATCGGGAAACGCTGCGCGTGACACCGCGTGCCCCTCCACCATCCTTCGGATGGTCCCCCTCCCCCGTTGGGGGAGGATCGGCTATCGTCGCGTGCGCGTCGTCACAGACGGCGCCGCGCAAATGGGGTGAGGGAACCAAATGGCCAAACGCGATTATCTGAACCACCTGATGCGCGATCTGGAATCGCATACCGAGGTGCGGCGGTTCGGCAGCGGGTGGCTGTCGGGGTTCTTCGCGCTGCTGTTCGCGATCGTCGGGTTCGGGATGGTAATCGCGCTGCGCTTTCCGGACTGGTTCGCGACGCCCGAACTCGCGATCATCAAGGATTGGGGCGGATTTCGCGGGCTCGTGCATCTGGTGCTGCTCGCGAGCTATGGCTTGGCGCTGCTCAGCCTGTTGCTGCGCCCGCGCAAGGTGCTGGGCGCGACGGCGCTGATCGTCGCGCTCGCGGCGACGCTGATCGGCGGCGCCAATGTTCAGCCCGCCGAAACGCAGAGCTGGGGGATTTTCTTCGGGCTCGACTTTTTCGTCGTCAATTTGCTGATCACCGGCTTCATGTTTGCGCCGCTCGAACGGCTGTTCCCGCATCGCCGCGCGCAGCGCCTGTTCCGCACCGAATGGCGCGAGGATCTCTTCTATTATCTGGTCAGCACGATGTTCGTGCAGGTGCTGGGCTTCCTGGCGCTCGCGCCCTCGACGATCATCAACGACAATACGTCGAGCTGGCAGGCGTTCCGCGCCGGGGTCGCGTCGCTGCCCTGGCTGGTCCAGTTCGCGATTGTCCTCGTCGCGTCGGACCTGGCGCAATATTGGTATCACCGGCTGTTCCACAAGGTGCCGTTCCTGTGGGGGTTCCATGCGATCCACCACAGCGCGAAATCGATGGACTGGCTGGCGGGGTCGCGGATGCACTTTGTCGAGATCATCCTGCTCCGCTCGATCACCTCGCTGCCGCTGTTTACCTTGGGGTTCAGCCCGTCGGTGATGCAGGCCTATATCGGCTTCGTCTATGTTTGGTCGTCGCTGCTGCACGCCAATGTCGGGGGCAATTTCAACCGGCTGGGCCACTGGATCGCGACGCCGCGGTTCCACCACTGGCACCATGGGCTGGAGCGCGAGGCGTTCGACGTCAATTTCGCGATCCATTTCCCGTGGCTCGACAAGATTTTCGGGACATTTCATCTGCCCAGGGACCGCTGGCCGGAGAATTACGGCATTCCCGAGGATGTGCCGAAAAACTACTGGGGGCAGTTTCTCTATCCGTGGACGCGGACGGGGAAGAAGGTCGATGAGACGCCGGCGGAGTAGCGCCGGGTGCGAAGGCGCCCGATGGTCATGATTATATTCGCGCAGAGACGCAGAGGGCGCAGAGAAAATGAATAGAGCGCGAAGCCGCTCAATGAGAATGCTGGGGCGTTGGTTCCAGTATGCTCACGCCCGTCGCCTCTGCGTTCTCGGCGCCTCTGCGCGAATCCTTCTGCCGCTTCTTGCCAGAACCAACGACCGACCATAAAGGCGGCCGCGTGAGCATGCTCGCCGCCTTTCGCCGTCCCGGCATCCTGCTACTGTTGCCGCTGCTGCTCGCGCTCGCTGCGCGGGTGCTGGTGGCGCCGGGGTGGATGATCGAGAGCGATGCCGGCGGGTCGATCACGGTGCGCATCTGTTCGGACCCGACCGACCCCGGCAAGACGGTGACGATCGCGCTGGAAAAAGCGGGCAGCCACGACGCGGGCGAAACGCAGCAGCATTGCCCGTGGGGCGCGCTCGCCAATGCGCCGATTGTCCCGGACGAACCCGTGCTAGCGGCGGCGCCGATGACTGCGGCGCCGGTGCCTGCCGCAGTGCGCTCGCTCGGCTTTGCGCCGGGAATCGCTTCGCCGCTGCCGCCGAGCACCGGGCCGCCTGCTTTCGCCTGAACCAGACTGACCGGCCGCCCGCGCATCTGCGCGGCGCGGCGCATTGCTGATTTCACGCGAAAGAATGAACCATGACAGCTCACGCCTATCGGGTGGCGCCTTTACTGGCGCTCGCCTTCTCGCTCGTCCCTGCCGCGGCTCAGGCCGCCGAGGCCGAAGCCGATCCGACAATTATCGTCACTGCTCCCGAACTGACCAATTTTGCCGAAGAGCGCGTCGCCAAGACCGCGGGCGGCGCCGACGTCGTCAGCCATCAGGATTATGCCGACAAGTCGATCGTCTCGCTGCGCGACACGCTGGCCTTTTCGCCCGGGGTCTATCTCCAGCCGCGCTATGGGCAAGAAGTCCGTATTTCGATCCGCGGATCGGGGCTGTCGCGCGGTTTTCATATGCGCGGGCTGACGCTGCTCCAGGACGGGGTGCCGATCAACCTCGCTGACGACAATGGCGATTTTCAGGAGCTCGAGCCGATCTTTTTCGACCATCTCGAAGTCTATCGCGGCGCCAATGCGCTGCGTTTCGGGTCGGGGACGCTCGGCGGCGCGGTCAATGGCGTGACGCCGACCGGGCGCACGGCCAAGGGCTTTTACCTGCGCAGCGACATCGGCAGCTTCGACAGCTATCGCGGGCTGGTGTCGGCGGGCGTCGCGGGCAGCCATGTCGACGCATGGGGCGCGATCAGCGCCGACACGTCGGATGGCGATCGCGACCATGTGCAGCGCCGCAGCCTGCGTTTTCACGGCAACGTCGGGCTGAAGCTGAGCGACACCGTCTCGACCCGCTTCTATGCCAGCTATAATGACATCAAGCAGGAAATCCCGGGCGCGCTGACGCGGGCACAGGCGTTGACCGCCCCGCGCATGGCGAGCGCGGCGGCGGTGGCGGGCGATCAGGCGCGCGACATCGTGTCGCTGCGGCTGCAGAACCGCACCTCTTTCGATTGGGGCGCGTTCCGGCTCGACGTCGGGGGCTTCGTCAACGCCAAGTCGCTCTATCACCCGATCTTTCAGGTGATCGATCAGGATTCGCTCGATCTCGGCGGCTTTTTCCGCGCCGATTATGCTGCGGGGCCGATCGAGATCACTTTGGGCGGCGAATTGCGCCGCGGCAGCACCGATGCGCGGCAATATGTCAATATCGCCGGACGGCGCGGCGCGCTGCTGTTCGATGCCGATCAGACCGCGCGCACCGCCAATATCTATGGCGAGGTGCGGGTGCGGCCGGTCGAAACGCTGACGCTGATCGCTGGCGGTGTCTATGCCGACGGTTTCCGCAAGCGCCGCGTCAATGTGTCGACGTCGCGCGACGGGCGGATCGACTTCGACGCCTTTTCGCCCAAATTCGGCGTACTTTTCGCACCAAACGACAGCGTGCAATTCTTTGCCAACTACAGCCGCTCGGGCGAATTTCCGGGCTTTGGCGAAGTGTTCCAGACCATCGGCACCCCGCCGGTCAGCCAGCTCGTCTCGACGATCCGCCCGCAGCGGGCGTGGACGGCCGAGGTCGGGACGCGTGGCAAGGCCGGGCTCGTTCGCTGGGACCTCGCGATTTACCGCTCGACGCTGAAGGGCGAATTGCTGCAATTCACCACCAATGTCAGCATTCCCGCGGCGACGTTCAACGCCGGTCGCACGCTGCATCAGGGGGTCGAGGCTGCACTGGAAATCGCGCCGACCGGCTGGCTGCGGCTGCGGCAAGTCTATACCTACAGCGACTTCCGCTTCCGGACTGACAGCCAGTTCGGGAACAACCGCCTGCCGGTGGTGCCGCGCCATGTCTATCGCGCCGAAGCTTGGATCGGCAGCGACGCGCTGCATATCGCGCCGAATGTCGAGTGGGTGCCCGATGGTCCGTTCGCCGATTATCGCAACCTCGTCCAGACGCCCGGCTATGCCCTGCTCGGCGTGACCGGTGGGGCGCGGGTTGCCGAGGGGATCGACGCCTTTGTCGATGTCCGCAACATCATCGGCAAGAAAGCGATCGGCGACATCAGTGCGGCGATCACGGTGATCCCCCCCAATGTCGCGCCAGGGTCGGCGGTCTATTATCCGGTTGAGCGCCGCGCGGTGTCCGCCGGCATTCGCGCGCGCTTCTAAAGGGAGGAACAGGGGATGACCGACATCAACCGGATTCCGCTCTATCGCACGATCTGGCGCTGGCATTTCTATGCCGGGCTGTTGGTCATCCCCTTCATCCTCATGCTGTCGGCGACGGGCGCGGCCTATCTGTTCAAGCCCGAGCTCGACCGGTGGCAGGAGCGCGAGTGGCGCGGGTTGCCGACCGCTGAGCGGGTCGATGCCGATGCGCAGGTGAAGGCGGCGCTGGCGGTCTTTCCCGGCGCGACCTTTCATTATTACCGTGTCCCGCAGGCGCCGGGCGATGCGGCAATCGTTCACGTTGGCCTGCCCGCGGGCGGGATGCGCGACGTCGCGGTGTCTCCGCGGGGGCAGGTGATCGGCAGCGCTAATCCCAACGACCGCATTTCGGCGTGGCTGGCCAAGATTCACGGCAGCCTGCTGATCGGCCGCGCGGGCGGCTTGCTCGTCGAACTGGCGGCGAGCTGGGCGATCGTGATGATCCTGACCGGGCTGTACCTGTGGTGGCCGTGCGGGCGCGGGCTGGCCGGGGTGGCGTGGCCGCGGGTGGGGCAGGGTGGGCGGACGATGCTGCGCGATCTGCACGCGGTCACCGGCTTCTGGGTATCGGGGCTGGCGCTGGTGCTGCTGCTTACCGCTTTGCCATGGACCGATGTCTGGGCGCAGGGTTTTCGTGCGGTGCGTGCGGAGATGGGCTGGGTGCGGGGCGCGCAGGACTGGAAAAGCGGCGCGGCGGATCATCATGCGGCGCATGACCACAAAGCGATGGCCACGACGATGCAAGCGCCGGTCGTGATCGGTGATGCGCCGCGGGTCAAGCTCGACCGGATCGTGCTGCGCGCCCGGAACGAAAATCTGCCCAGGCCGGTGATTATCCAGCCGCCGGGGGCGCCGACCCTGTTCGGGCCGCCCAATGGCGACGTCTGGACGCTGACCACGCAGACGCAGAACCGCCCGCAGGTCCGCAAGGTGAGTTATGATGTGGTCACCGGGATCGAGGTGTCGCGCAGCGGCTTTGCCGACAAGCATGTCATCGACCGTATCGTCGGGATCGGTATCGCGTGGCACGAAGGCGCGCTGTTCGGGATCGTCAGCCAGCTGATCGGGGTGCTGACCGCGCTGATGCTGATCATCCTCGCGGTATCGGGGTTCCTGATGTGGCGGCGGCGCAAACCCGGCGATGCGCTCGGCGCGCCGCCGCTCCCGCGCGACCCGGCGAAGCTGAAGGGGGTCGCGGCGATCATCCTGTTGCTCGCGGCGCTGCTGCCGCTGCTCGCCGCGTCGCTGATCTTGCTATGGCTCGTCGATCGGCTCATCATCGCTAGCCTGCCGCGCGCCGCCCGCTGGCTGGGGGCCGCACGCGCATGAAGGTTTCATTTGCAACTAAATCATGCTAGACGGAGCGCCATGAAAGACGGCTTTACCCATGTCCACGAAACGCCGCCGCCGGGCGCCGCGGCCGACTGGACGATTTCGCAAAATTGGAACGCCTTCACTGCCGACGAACATGCGATGTGGGACAAGCTGTTCGCGCGCCAGTCGGCGATGTTGCCCGGCCGTTCTGCCGACGCCTTCCTGCGCGGGATCGACGTGCTCAAGCTCGAAAAGCCGGGGATTCCCGACTATCGCGAGCTCAACGCGCGGCTGGTGGCGGCGACCGGGTGGCAGGTTGTGGCGGTGCCGGGGCTGGTCCCCGACGAGGTGTTTTTCGACCATCTGGCGAACCGGCGCTTTCCCGCGGGCAATTTCATCCGGACGCCCGATCAGCTCGACTATTTGCAGGAACCCGACGTGTTCCACGACGTGTTCGGCCATGTCCCGATGCTCGCCGACCCCGTGTTCGCCGATTATATGGTCGCTTATGGCGAAGGCGGGCTGCGCAGCCTGAAATTCGACGCGCTGAAACAGCTGGCGCGGCTTTACTGGTACACCGTCGAATTCGGGCTGATTCGCGAGGCTGACGGTCTGCGCATCTACGGCGCCGGGATCGTGTCCTCCTATGCCGAAAGCGTGTTCGCGCTCGATTCGGACAGCCCGAACCGCATCGGTTTCGACCTCGCGCGCGTGATGCGCACCGACTACCGGATCGACGATTTCCAGCAGAATTATTTCGTCATCGACAGCCTCGACCAGCTGCTCGACACGACGGTGAACACCGATTTCGCGCCGCTCTATGCCGCCAATGCGGCGCTGCCGCCGATCGCGATTGCCGACATCTTGCCCGGCGATGCGGTGGTGACGCGCGGCACGCAGGACTATGCGCTGGGTAAAGTCTAGGCGCTTCCTTCATTTCCGTTCGTCCTGAGCTTGTCGAAGGACCGTCCTTTTCTTCGGCGTCAAAAGGAAGAACAGCCCTTCGACAAGCTCAGGGCGAACGGAGGAGGGGCAGGTTGCCTACCAGCTCCCGAAACTGGCATCCGAAGGGCTGGCGCGGTGGAAGGCGCGCTCTTTCCGCCGCCAGCCATAACGGCGCCGCTTGACCAGCAGCAGGCACGGCCATTCGGCGCTGCCGCCGCGCGCGGCAAGGCGAAAGCCCTGTGCGCGATAGGCGGCGAGCACCGGTTCCATCTGGCGCGCGATCAGCCCGGCGAGGATCGCATGGCCGCCCGGCGCGGTCGCGGCGCCGATGTCGGGGGCCAGCGTAATCAGCGGCCCGGCGAGGATATTGGCGATGACCAGATCATAAGGCGCGCGGTGGCGGATCGCGGGGTGGTCAGTTCCCGGCGCGACCGCGAGCGCCAGCCGTCCGCCGCCGCGGCCCAATGGCACGTCGTTGATCGCGGCATTGTCGCGGGTGACGAAAATGCTGGCGGGATCGATGTCCGATGCAATCGTCCGCGCGCGCGGCCACAGCGCCATTGCAGCAAAGGCGAGCAGCCCGGTGCCGGTGCCGATGTCGGCGATGTTGCGCGGCGCGGTGCCCTGGCTTTTCAGCCGGTCGAGCATCGCCAGGCAGCCCGCGGTGGTGTCGTGGCCGCCGGTGCCGAACGCCTGGCTCGCATCGATCAGGAACGGCGTCGTGCCGTTGGGGACGCGGTCGGCATAGCTGCTGGTGTGGACGAAAAAGCGCCCCGCATGCACGGGCTCGAGCCCCTGCTGCGACAGCGTGACCCAATCCTGCTCGACCAGTTCTTCGACGACCGGTTCATGCCCCTTGGCGCTTGGCACGAATGACTGAAGCAGCGCGAGCAGCGCGGCCCCCGGTCTGTCGTCCACATAGGCGTCGAGCTGCCATAGCCCGGCATCCTCGTCGATTTCGCGCGTCACCACCACGGGCGCGGCGGCCAGCGCGTCGAGTTCGGGAATTTCGCCCGCCAGCGCCTCTGCCTCGGTGCGGGTGCAGGGGAGCGAGACGATCCAGCTCATCGGTCAGCGCACATAGCTGGCGCCGTTGACGTCGAGTACCGCGCCGGTCATCGAGGCGGGCGCGTCGAGCGCACACCAGCGCGCCATTTCGGCGACTTCACCCGGCATTGCGACGCGGCCCAGCGGAATGTCGTCGAGCAGCTTGTCGCCGTCCTGGCTGGCGCGATAGTCGTCGGCCATGCCGGTCGCGGTGAAGCCGGGGCAGATCGCAAAGGCGAGGATGCCCTCTGCGGCATAAGCGCGTGCGATCGTCTTGGTCATCGCCACCATCCCGGCTTTCGACGCGGCATAATGCCAGTGCGCCGGGCTGTCGCCGCGATGCGCGGCGCGGCTGGCGATGTTGACGATACGGCCGACCGTCTTGTGGTCCTGCCAGTGCAGCACCGCATGACGGCATAGGCTGGCACTCGCAGTCAGGTTGACCTGAAGCGTCCGGTTCCAGCTCGCGAGCCATTCGGCGTCGGCGGCGTCGATCGGGTTGGCCTCGAAAATCCCGGCGTTGTTGATCAGCACGTCGATACGACCGTCGAGGCCGGCGAGGCATTTGTTCCATAGCCGCGCCGGGGTGGCAGGGTCGGCAAGATCGCCGTCGGCGCTCGCCAGCGCGACCGTGCGCGTGGCGTCGGTGGTCAGCGCGGTGGCGATCGCGGCGCCGATACCGCGGCTGGCGCCGGTAATCAGGATATGGGTTTGCATAGTGCGCGTCTCTAACGACGCGCGAGCTTCAGCGCAAAGCCTGACCTTCCAAAACCGTTCGCCCTGAGCTTGTCGAAGGGCTGTTCTCGCCTTTGGCCGGCGAAAGAGAAGGACGGTGCTTCGACAAGCTCAGCACGAACGGACTATTTGATGAAGATGTCCGGTTACGCCACCCGGCGGCTGAACTCGCTCGCGGCCTGCTCCAGCTGCTGCAACCGCCCGCCCATCTTGCCGAATTCCTGGCTGAGCACGCTGATCTCGCTGGCGACCATCCCCGAATCGTTGCGGATGCTGGCGATCGTCGATGACATGCTGTCGGCGGCGAGCGCGGTTTCGTCGACCGCGGCGGTGATCGAGGTGACGGTCTGTGCCTGTGCGTCCATCGCGTCGCGGATGCGCTGCGCCGAACGCTGGACCTCGACGATCGTCTGCTGGATCGACTGGTTGGCGGTCACCGACCCGCGCGTGGCCTGCTGGATCGCGGTGATCTTGCCCGCGATGTCGTCGGTCGCGCGGGCGGTTTCGTTGGCCAGGCTTTTGACTTCCTGCGCGACGACGGCAAAGCCGCGCCCCGATTCGCCGGCGCGCGCCGCCTCGATCGTGGCGTTGAGCGCGAGCAAGTTGGTCTGGCCCGCGATCTCGCGGATCAGGCCCAAAATGGACTCGATCGATTCGGCATGGTGCGACAATGTTTCGGACATCGCGACGGCTTCGCCCGCCTGTTCCGACGCGCGGGTGGCAACGCTCGCCGATGCCTCGACCTCGCTGCGCGCATCCTCGATCGCGCGGATCAGCCCGGCGGCGGTCGAGGCGGCTTCGCGCATCGCCATCGCCGATTGTTCGGATGCGGCGGCGACTTCGCTCGTCTTGGCGATCATGCCCTTCGCCGCCTGGTCGGCCGAAGCTGCCTGCCTGGCGAGCTGTTCGCGCACCCCGTCGGTGTCCTGCACCAGCGAGGCGATCGAGCGGTCGAAATCGCCCGCGAGCGTCTGGCGTTCGCTGGAGATCAGCGCGCGGTCGAGCTTTTCGGCATAGCGCTGCATGATGTCGAATTCGAGCAGCGCCAGCCGGTTGACCGCGCTGGTCAGCCGCGCCAGCCGCGCCGCATCGTCGATGCACGCCGCAACGACATAGTCGATCGTCAGTCGCTGGCTTTCGGCGATGCACGACATCACCGAGGCAAGCGGCAGTTTGACGCGCCGCGCCATATGGGCGTTCTGGCACGCGATCGTCGCGACCTCCTGTCCCGCGGCCTCGGCATATTTGGTTTCGGTGTGGCGCGCGCTGCCGCGGATGTACGACGCGAGCAGCTCGCCCTCGACCGCGCGCTCGACGCTGGGCAGCGCGTTGAACGCGTCCCAATAGGCGCGTGCGACGGCCTCTTCACGGCCCGCGATGATCATGTGGATCTCGGCAGCGTTGGCGGCGAGCTGGCCGTCGAGGTCGTAATAGGGAAAGCGGTCGGCCATCAAGATCGGGTCGATTTGCTGCTTATGAATGGGATTTTCCTTCACCATGATCCTGCTTCCCTGATCGATCCCGACGCCCGGGTCTGCCGCCCGCCTGTCGTCCGCAAAACATATGACCGGGCTATGCCGCGCCTTTGGTAAATTGCGCGTTAACCAGCGCAGTGTTTTTCATGGCTAGTATGTATCGCCGGCCGGGACCGGATAGCCCTCGAACGCCTTGATCGTGCGCAGCGCGAAGGCGCTGTGCATCGCCGCGACGCCGGGCAGCCGTGACAGGCAATGACGGTGCAGCCGGTCGAAATCGGCAACGTTGCGCGCCGCGACGCGCAGCCGGTAGTCTGAGGCGCCCGAGAGCAGCTGGCATTCGAGGATTTCGTCAAAGCTTTTGACCGCACTTTCGAACGCGGTCAGCGCCTCTTCGCTCTGCGATGTCAGGCTGATGTCGACGAACACATCGAGCCCCAGCCCGATGCGGTCGGGCGCCAGCCGCGCGGCATAGCCGGTGATGATCCCCGCCGCCTCCAGCGCGCGGATACGCCGGTGGCACGCCGACGCCGACAATCCGACCGCTTCGCCGAGTTCGGCGGCGGGGCGCGGACCATGTCGTTGCAGCAAGCTTAGGAGCTTCCGGTCGATTCGATCAATCATTGTGCGTCAATTGTCCATTTTGTGCAAAAATCATGCGTGATTGTCGCCAATCCAAGGACGATATGCAAGCACCTCGCGCGCCGTTTCTGCTATCAGGCGCAGCCATGAACGACGCGGCGCCGGGACAGCGCGACCGGCGGCGAAGCAATGGAGAGCGACCATGATCATCGGCACCCCCAAGGAAATCAAGAACCACGAATATCGTGTCGGGCTGACCCCCGAAAGCGCGCGCGAACTGACCGTCCATGGTCACCGGGTGCTGGTGCAGACCGGCGCCGGCGAAGGCATCGGCGCGCACGACCGTTTCTATGTCGAAGCCGGCGCCGAGATCGTCCAGACCGCCGAAGAGATTTTCGCGACCTGCGACATGGTGGTGAAGGTCAAGGAGCCCCAGCCCGGCGAGCGCGCGATGCTGCGCGAAGGGCAGATTCTCTACACCTATCTCCACCTCGCACCCGATCCCGACCAGACGCGCGACCTGATGAAGTCGGGCGCGGTGTGCATCGCTTATGAAACCGTCACCAGCCCGCACGGCGGCCTGCCGCTGCTGAAGCCGATGAGCCAGGTCGCGGGGCGGATGTCGATCCAGGCCGGCGCGACCGCGCTCGAAAAGGCGCATGGCGGCCGCGGTGTGCTGCTCGGCGGCGTTCCTGGTGTCGCGCCGGGCAAGGTCTGCGTGATCGGCGGCGGCGTCGTCGGCTTCAACGCGGCGCAGATGGCGGCGGGGCTCGGCGCCGACGTCACCATCCTCGACCGCGATCCCGAAGTGCTCGAACGCGTCGGCACCTTTTTCGAGGCGCGCGCCAAGACGCGCTTTTCGAACCGCGCCAACCTCGCCGAATGTGTGGCCGAGGCCGACCTCGTCATCGGCGCGGTGCTGATCCCCGGCGCCGAAGCGCCCAAGCTGGTCACGCGCGCGATGCTCGGCACGATGCGCCCCGGCTCGGTGCTCGTCGACGTTGCGATCGACCAGGGCGGCTGCTTCGAAACCAGCCATGCGACGACGCACGCCGACCCGACCTATGTGGTCGACGGCATCGTCCATTATGCGGTCGCCAACATGCCGGGCGCGGTCGCGCGCACCAGCACCTATGCGCTGAACAACGTCACCCTGCCACACGCGCTGCGCATCGCCGACCTGGGGTGGAAAGACGCGCTGAAGCGCGACGTGCATCTTGCGCAGGGTTTGAACGTATGGAATGGCAAGGTGACGTTCGAGGCGGTAGCCGAAGCGATCGGAACCGATTATGTGTCTGTGGAGCAGGCACTCGCCTGAATACAAGGACATAAGCGACGATGACCGACCAAGTGCCGCCTCCCCCGCCCGAAGAAGAAGAAAATGAAGTGCTGCGCGCCGCGCGCGAGCGCCAGCAGCAGCGCGAAGCGGCCGAAGCGACCGAAGCCGCTGACAAGGAAGCCGCCAAGGGTAAACGCGGCTGGAAAACCGCTGCCGCGGCGGGGATCGGCATCGGTTCGGCCGCGGTGATCGCTGCGTTGCTCTATGTGAACCGCGACAAGATCAAGTGACGCGATGAGGTGAGGGTTGCGGGGCGGCAATCGGCCTTTCCCTCCGTCGCTGCGTAAACCGACGGCGGCCCCCGCCTTCGCGGGGGCGGCGGCCGGCGTCCGATCGATAGTCGCCATTCGCTCCCAATCCTGCGCGCGCCTGTCGCCTCATTCTCTTTCAGCGTCGCGGCGCGTATCGATGCGCGCCAGCTCGGCCTCGTAAAGCGCCGTTGCGCAGTCGCTGGCTTCGTCTTCCAAGGGTTTGATCAGCGCGCGCCGTTGGGAGCGTGGTGGTTTGCTCGCGACCAAGGTGTCGCGTTTGGGCTTGACCTGATTATAGCATATCTCGCTGACACGGCATGCCATCGTATCGACCTCAGGATCGCCGCTGGACTTGCGGGTTCGGCATTTCCCACTCTTCAACCCGATTTTGCCGCGCCAGTTTTTCAGCCGCTCGCGGGCGGTCACGACGATTTCTTGTTGCGCTTCAACCTGGCCGATTGCGGTGTCGTTTGAGGTCAGCGGCGCGGCAGGCGCGAGCGCGATAATGGCGGTCATCAGGGCATGGATCATTATTGGCGTTCTTTCGCTGCAATCCCTGTTCGTCTTGCCGCCCTACTGCACCAGCCAATCGCGGTGACGATCCGATGTGTACCGGTTCGATTGATGACGGGAAAAAGGATCGCCTCACGCCATCATCACGCGCTTCTCCCGAGGCCTATGCCATGTCAGGCGCTCACTGCGGCGGCTGCCCGATTTCTTCCGATCCACGCCCGCTAAGCAATTGCATATCGCGGCGGGAGGGATTACCGGCTCCACATCGACCGAACAGAGTCAGAAACGGGGCTGATATGGCTGGCAACGAACCGAGTGCGCGTCCGCGCGCGCCGCATTTGCAAGTGTATAAATGGGGCCCCGCAATGGCGGTGTCGATCCTTCACCGCGCCAGTGGCGACGGATTGGCGATTGCCGGGGCGGGCCTGTTCCTGTGGTGGCTCGGCGCGATCGCTGCGGGGCCGGAGGCCTATGCCGCGTTTGTTGCCTGCGTCTGGCACGATCCCAGCCCCGACATCACGCTGTTTCACCAGGTGACCAATATCCTGGGCAAGATCGTCCTCGTCGGGCTGACCTGGGCATTTTTCCAGCATCTGTTTTCGGGGCTGCGCCACTTCGTGCTCGACACCGGCGCGGGGTATGAGCTGAAATCGAACAAGCTGTGGTCGACCGTCGTGATCGCCGCGGGCGTGTTCGCGACCGCCGCGACCTGGCTTTATATCATGGCGGAGGCACTCTGATGGGCGATGGCACGCATCTGGGCAAGGTCCGCGGCCTCGGCTCGTCCGGACATGGGTCGCAGCATTGGCTGCAACAGCGGCTGACCGCGCTCGGCAACATCCTGCTCGTCGGCTTTTTCGTGGTGTCGCTGGTCCGGCTGCCGCTCGGCGATCATGCTGCGGTGCTGCGCTGGGCGGCGGACCCGATGGTGGCGCTGGCGCTGATCCTGATGGTGGTCAGTGTGTTCTGGCACCTGCGACTTGGCCTCACGGTGCTGATCGAGGATTATGTCCACGGGCCGATGCTGCTGCTCGCCACCGTGCTGCTCAATTTCTACGCCATCGGCGGCGCCGCCTACGGGATCTTCACGATCGCCCGCATTGCGCTGACACCCGTTGTGGCCGGCCCGGGGGGCATCTGACATGACCGACGCTTACAAGATCATCGACCATATCTATGACACCGTCGTTGTCGGCGCCGGTGGATCGGGCCTGCGCGCTACGATGGGCAGCGCCGAGGCGGGACTGAAGACCGCGTGCATTACCAAGGTGTTCCCGACGCGCAGCCACACGGTGGCGGCGCAGGGCGGCATCGCGGCCAGCCTGGGCAATAATTCGCCCGATCACTGGACCTGGCATATGTACGACACCGTCAAGGGCTCCGACTGGCTCGGCGACCAGGACGCGATCGAATATATGGTCCGCGAAGCGCCGCAGGCGGTGTACGAGCTTGAGCACGCCGGGGTGCCGTTCTCGCGCAACGCCGACGGCACGATCTACCAGCGCCCGTTCGGCGGCCATATGCAGAATATGGGCGAAGGCCCGCCGGTCCAGCGCACCGCCGCCGCCGCCGACCGCACCGGCCACGCGATGCTCCACGCGCTCTATCAGCAGTCGCTGAAATATGACGCCGACTTCTTCATCGAATATTTCGCGCTCGACCTGATCATGGAAGACGGCCCCGACGGCAAGGTTTGCCGCGGCGTGATCGCCTTGTGCATGGACGACGGCAGCATTCACCGCTTCCGCAGCCAAGCCGTCGTGCTCGCGACCGGCGGCTATGGCCGCAGCTATTTCACCGCGACCTCGGCGCACACCTGCACCGGCGACGGCGGCGGTATGGTGCTGCGCGCCGGGCTGCCGCTCCAGGACATGGAGTTCGTTCAGTTCCACCCGACCGGCATCTACGGCGCCGGGGTGCTGATCACCGAAGGCGCGCGCGGCGAGGGTGGGTATCTGACCAACTCCGAAGGCGAGCGCTTCATGGAGCGCTATGCCCCGTCGGCGAAGGATCTGGCGTCGCGCGACGTCGTGTCGCGCTCGATGGCGCTCGAAATCCGCGAAGGCCGCGGCGTCGGCCCGCATAACGATCATATCTTCCTGCACCTCGACCATATCGATCCCGCGGTGCTCGCCGAGCGGCTGCCCGGCATTACCGAAAGCGGCAAGGTGTTCGCGGGCGTCGATTTGACGCGGCAACCGCTGCCCGTCGTCCCGACGGTCCATTATAATATGGGCGGCATTCCGTGTAACTATCATGGCGAAGTCGTGACCTTGGGCAAGGACGGCCCCGACACCGTCGTCCCCGGCCTGTTCGCGGTCGGCGAAGCGGCGTGCGTGTCGGTGCACGGTGCGAACCGCCTGGGGTCGAACAGCCTGATCGACCTTGTCGTGTTCGGCCGCGCGACCGGCCATCGCCTCCGCGACATCATCAAGCCCGGCGCGGCGCAGCAACCGCTGCCTGCCGACAGCGCCGACCTGGCGCTCGGCCGCCTCGACCATTTCCGCCACGCCAAGGGCGGATCGCCGACCGCGGAAATCCGCACCGAAATGCAGCGCGCCATGTCGGCGCACGCCGCGGTGTTCCGCACCGACGAACTGATGGCCGAAGGCAAGGAAAAGCTGACCAAGACCTATCAGCGGATGAACGACGTCGGTGTGACGGATCGCAGCCTGATCTGGAACACCGACCTCGTCGAAACGCTCGAGCTCGACAATCTGATCAGCCAGGCGACGGTGACGATGCACTCGGCATTCAACCGCAAGGAAAGCCGCGGCGCCCACGCGCACGAGGATTTCCCCAATCGCGACGATGCCAACTGGATGAAGCACACCGTCGCCTGGTTCGACGGTTGGGGCGGCAAGGGCGGCGGTGTCCGTCTCGATTATCGCCCGGTCCACGAATATACGCTGTCGGATGACGTGGAGTATATCAAGCCGAAGGCGCGGGTTTATTGAGCGCCGAGGCGACGGCTATTCGCCGAACAGGTCGCTCACCGGGTTGATGTCCGAGAACGGCACGTCGACGTCCTGACCCATGATCCACAGTTTCTGGCACGCGATGGTGAAAAAGATCAGCGCGATGGTCCATACGATGAAGGTTTTGCGGATCTGCCAGCGGTGTTCGGCCTCGGCGGCCTTGGCGCGCGCCTTGTAATCGATGCCCAGCTCGCCCTCGAACTCGGCAACGAGCTGGGCGCGGCGGGTGCGCGAAATATTCGCGATACTCGCGTTACCTTCATCAGCCTTCGCACGGCGAGTCGCCATTGTTGCACCCTTGGCCCAGCTAGTCCTGTCGCTGGACAATAAGGCGGAGCCCCTGCCAAAGGGTTAACCGCGGCGCATCAATCGCGCGCGGCGGTTGCGTATGGACCCTAGATCGTGATCACCAGCTTGCCGACCGCGCTGCGGTCGCCGAGTTTGGCGATCGCCTTGCCGCCGTCGGCGAGCGCGAAGCTTTCGGTGACGCGCGGCTGGATCTTGCCCTGCTCCCACAATTGGAACAGTCGCGCGATATTGGCGCGGTTGCGCGCCGGTTCGCGCGCGACGAAGGCGCCCCAGAACACCCCGGCGACGTCGCAGCTTTTGAGCAGGGTGAGGTTGAGCGGCAGGCGCGGGATGCCGGCGGGGAAGCCGACGACGAGGTAACGACCCTCCCACGCGATCGAGCGCAGCGCGGGTTCGGCATAATCGCCGCCGACCGCATCGTAGATCAGATTGGCGCCGTTCGAGCCAACCGCGGCCTTGAAGCTGTCGGCGAGCGCCTTCGACGCGTCCTTGTCGAACGGCTGATAGCCATAGACGACGACTTCGTCGGCGCCGGCCTGGCGCGCGATGTCGGCCTTGGCCTCGCTCGATACGCCCGCGACGACGCGCGCGCCGAACGCCTTGCCCAGCTCGATCGCGGCGATCCCGACCCCGCCCGAGGCGCCGAGGACGAGCAATGTGTCGCCTTCCTGGATCTGGCCGCGGTCGACGAGCGCATGGATACTGGTGCCATAGGTCATCAGCAGCGAGGCGCCCGCGGCGAAATCATGGCCTTCGGGCAGGTGATAGACATTGTGCACCGACACCGCGACGGCTTCGGACATGCCGCCATTGCCGCAGCCCGCGATGACGCGGTCGCCGAGCTTGAATTCGGTGACGCCTTCGCCGACTTCGGCGATCAGCCCCGCGACTTCGCCGCCGGGGGCAAAGGGGCGCGCGGGTTTGAACTGATATTTATCCTCGATGATCAGCGTGTCGGGGAAATTGACCGCGCACGCCTTGACGTCGATCACGACCTGTCCGGCGCCGGCGGTCGGCCGCGGCAGCTCGCCCAGGGTCAGCGTTTCGGGGCCGCCGGTGGCGGTCGACAAGAGAGCCTTCATCATCTTCTCCTTATGCCAGCGTCGGCGTCAGCCACGGCTGTGTTTTGGCTATTTTCTGTTCGTGCGCGGCGATCGCCGCTTCGCTCTTTTCGGTCAGTGAGATCTCGTCGAGGCCTTGCAACAGGCACATCTTGCGGAACGGGTCGATGTCGAAGGTGAAGCGGTCCTGAAACGGCGTCGTCACCGTCTGGGTGTCGAGGTCGACATGGATCGGATCGGTCGCAGCGACCTCCATCAGCCGGTCGATCGCGGCTTGGGGAAGCACGACGGGCAGGATGCCGTTCTTGACCGCATTGCCCGAGAAGATGTCCGAATAGGAGGGCGCGATGACGACGCGGACGCCAAGGTCGCCGAGCGCCCAGGCGGCGTGCTCGCGGCTCGACCCGCAGCCGAAATTGTCGCCCGCGATCAGGATCGGCGCACCTTTGAACTGGTCGCTGTCGAACAGATTGTCGGGGTCGGCGCGCAACGTTTCGAAGGCGCCCCGGCCGAGTCCTTCGCGGCTGATCGTCTTCAGCCATTTTGCCGGGATGATGACGTCGGTGTCGACATTCTTCAGTCCGAAGGGGATCGCGCGGCCCTCGACTTTTTCGATCGGGGTCATGCTATTCAGCGGCCTTCGGGAAAGCGGGCAGCTTGCCGACGTCGCGCGGTTCGTGCTGGAGGATCACCGTTGCCTTCAGATTTTTCGCGAGCGCCTTGAAACGGTCGAACGAGGCCAGGGTGTCGGCGCGGTTGGTGTTGAAGGTCGGCACGCCGTTGCTGTCGTAATTTTCCTGAAAATGCGCCTGATCGCCGCTGAGCAGCACCGGTCCGCGGCCCGCCAGTCGCACCAGCAGCGTGTGATGCCCCGGGGTATGCCCCGGCATGTCGAGCATCACGACACGCCCGTCGCCGAAAATATCCTTGTCGCGTTCGACCGGTTCGACCGCACCGCCGCCGCCGATCCAGCGCGCAAAGGGTTTGGGATCGATCCGCGCCGGCCGGTCGCTGGCGGTCAGCCAGTCCCAGTCGCCCTTGCCGATATAGAGCTTCGCGGCGGGGAAATCGGGCAGCTGGCCGATATGGTCGAAATGAAAATGGCTGATGGCGACGACATCGATGTCGTCGGCCTTGATCCCCAGGTCGGCGAGCTGTTCGACCAGGCTGCGGCGCACCGTCGCCGACATGTCGCCGGTCGTGGTGAACGCCGCGCCCTTGAGCGCGGTCGGCAAGCCCAGATCCCACAGCATCAGCTGGTCGCCGTGGCGGATCAGGTAGCAACCGACGGTCAGGTCGCGGCTCTGCCCCGGATAGGCCTCGGTGTCGGAAAAAGCGTTGAGCCGGTTCACCCGCACCGTGCCGCAATCGAGCCGGGTCAAGCTGATCTTGGCCGCCGCCGCGGGCTTGTCCTGTGCGAGAGCGGGGGTGGCGAGGGCCAGTGCCGCTGAGGCCGATGCGATAGCTTTCCAGATCATGCCATTCCGCTCCTTTTCCCTACACTCAATCCATCAGTTCCCGCACGTCGGTGAGCCGTCCGGTCACCGCCGCCGCCGCCGCCATCGCGGGCGACACCAGATGCGTGCGGCTGCCCGGGCCCTGACGCCCGACGAAATTGCGGTTGCTGGTGCTGGCGCAGCGTTCGCCCGCGGGCACCTTGTCGGGGTTCATGCCGAGGCATGCCGAACAGCCGGGCTCGCGCCATTCGAGCCCCGCGTCGGTAAAGATACGGTCGAGCCCCTCGGCTTCGGCCTGCGCCTTCACCAGCCCCGATCCGGGGACGACGATTGCCCATTTGACGTTGGCCGCCTTGTGCCGCCCCTTCAGCACCGCGGCGGCCGCGCGCAGATCCTCGATCCGGCTGTTGGTGCAGCTGCCGATGAAAATATTCTCGATCGGTACGTCTTGCATGCGCGTGCCGGGCTCAAGGCCCATGTAAGCGAGCGATTTGGCCGCCGCCGCCTGCTTCGACGGGTCGGCGAAGCTATCGGGCGCAGGGACCAGCCCGGTGATCGGCACGACATCCTCGGGGCTGGTGCCCCAGGTGACGCTGGGCGCGATGTCGGCGGCATCGATCACAACAATCTTGTCATAGGTCGCGCCGGGATCGGTCGCGAGGCTGGTCCAGTAAGCGACTGCGGCGTCCCAGTCGGCGCCCTTCGGCGCATAGGGGCGGCCTTTGAGATACGCGAAGGTCGTCGCGTCGGGCGCGATCAGGCCCGCGCGCGCGCCGCCCTCGATCGCCATGTTGCTGACCGTCAGGCGGCCCTCGACGCTGAGCGCGCGGATCGTGCTGCCGGTATATTCGATGACATGGCCGGTGCCGCCCGCGGCGCCGATGACGCCGGTGATATGGAGGATGACGTCCTTCGCGGTGACGCCGGGGCCGACCTCGCCATCGACGCGCACTTCCATTGTTTTCGCGGGCTGGAGCAGCAAGGTCTGCGTCGCGAGGACATGCTCGACCTCGCTGGTGCCGATGCCGAAAGCGAGCGCGCCGATACCGCCGTGGCACGCGGTATGGCTGTCGCCGCAGACGATCGTCGTGCCGGGCAGCGAAAAACCCTGCTCGGGACCGACGACATGGACAATGCCCTGCTCGGCGGCGACCGCGTCGATGTAGCGGATACCGAAATCAGGGGCGTTTTGCGCAAGCGCCGCGAGCTGCGCCGCGCTTTCGGCATCGGCGATCGGCAGCCGGTTGCCCGCCGCGTCCTTGCGCGCTGTCGTCGGCAGATTGTGATCGGGGACCGCGAGGGTGAGGTCGGGGCGGCGCACCGTCCGCCCGCTCGCGCGCAGCCCGGCGAACGCCTGCGGGCTGGTGACTTCGTGGACCAGGTGGCGGTCGATGAAGATCAGGCAGGTGCCGTCGGGGCGCTGTTCGACAACATGCGCGTCCCAGATTTTTTCGTACAGGGTGCGGGGGCGAGTCATGGCGTTGCCTTAGATCAGCCGGACAACATTGCAAGCCGGTGGCGATAGGAAACGCAATTTTCGGTCGCGTTGGCGCCAAAGATGCTTAGCATGGCGCCGCCCTTCTGGAGTCGCGCTTTGGAACAGGAGAGGCCCATGGTATCGATTCCCGCCTATCGCCCCGTCATCCGCACGACGCGCGGACCCTATCGCGCCGCGGCGCTGGTCGGCACTCACAGCATCTCGATCGGCTGGGATGTCGATCCGGCGCAAAGCGCGGGGCTGCACGGCTTTGCAGTGCGCAAGAGCGAGGTCGATCTGGTCAGCGGCGAGGTGATCGCGGTGAACTGGCTGCGCGGTGAGAAGCGTTTCAAGGGCGATCCGGTCGATGGCTATGACGTGTCGTCGCGCGAGGCGCCGTTCCAGCGCTTTCGCTGGAGCGATTACACGCTCAAAAGCAGCCTCGGCTATGTCTTCGACATTTTCCCGGTGCGCGGCACGCCGCCGGGCGGGCTGACCACCGACGAGCCGCCCTTGACGCTGAAGCTGCGGCCGTCGCCCGAAATGGCGGGCGGGGTCGGCGCCTATGTCAATCGCGGCGTCACCTCCGCCTTTGCCTATCTCGACCGCTTCAAGGGCGCGCATCCGCGCGACGTTCCCGATGGCGCGGCGTGGCGCTGGCTGTCGCGCGGGCTGAAGGAGGCGTTGATCGGTTTCGTCGAAGGCGCGGGCGGCGGACACGGCCTGCGGGTGGGCATCTACGAGTTTTTCGACGACGAGGTCGCGGCGGCGCTGGCGGCGGCCAAGGCGCGCGGGGTCGATGTGCGGATCGTTTATCATGCCAAGCCGGGCGACCATGCGACGCACAAGAGCGAGACGGTGCTCGCCGCGCACGGCCTGACGTCGATCGCGACCCCGCGCGCCGCGATCCAGAAGATCAGCCATAACAAGTTCATCGTCCATCTGGTCGGGGGTGCGCCGGTGCGGACCTTTACCGGGACCGCCAATTTTTCGGAGAACGCCTTTTATTATCAGACCAATGCTGCGGTAATCCTCGACGATCCCGTCGTCGCGGCGGCCTATCACGACTATTGGCTGATCCTGGCCGACGACCCGGCGCGCGGGCCGTCAAAGAGTGATCCCGCCGAGGTGCGCAACCGCGTCAGGGCGCTGCAGGCGCGGCTCGCGGCCGTCGGCGGCGGCCCGTTTAGGATGCAATATTTCTCGCCGGTGCGCACCCTCGACATCATCGACAAGGCGGTGGCGATGGTCGGTGCGGCGAAAAGCTGTGTCCTCACCAGCGCGCCGTTCGCGCTCGACCCCGCGATCGTCGCCGCGATCGCGGCGCAGCCACAGGAACTGCTCCACTATGGCCTTGCCAATACGACAGTGCGCAAGAAGGTCGAGGCGCTGACGACGAACAATACGCGCTATTTCGTGCCGTCGCGGCTCGAAACCTATATGGGGCGGCAATGGGATGCCAAGGCGTTCGGCAACCACAAGATCCACAGCAAGCTGATGATCATCGATCCGTTCGGCGCCAAGCCGCAGATGCTGTTCGGGTCGGCCAATTTCAGCGACGAAAGCTGTCAGGGCAATGACGAAAACGCATTTCTGAGCGAAGACCCGCGGCTGGTCGCGATCATGGCGACCGAATTTCTGCGGATGTTCGACCATTATAAATCGCGCGCCTTCATCAACCAGATCCGCGGGCAGGGGCTGACCGACGATGATTATCTGAGCGAGGATGGCGGCTGGATGAAGACCAGTTTTTCGCCGACCGCACGCAGCCACAAGTTTCGCGACCGGCTGGTGTTCGTCGGCGACTAGCGCGGTCGGCGCCGCGGGGGTATGATCGCGCCATGTCGCTGCCCGCCATCCTTGCGCTGATCGTCGCCACTGTCGTCGCGATGGAATTTGTCGCGTGGGGCAGCCACAAATATATCATGCACGGCTTTGGCTGGGCGTGGCATCGCGACCATCATGAGCCGCATGACAAGATGTTTGAGAAAAACGACCGGTTCGGGCTGTTCGGGGCGGCGCTGAGCATATCGATGTTCGCGGTGGGAAGCCCGATGATCATGGGCGCGAGCGCGTGGGAACCGGGGACGTGGATCGGCCTGGGGGTGCTGTTTTACGGCATCATCTATACCGTGGTGCACGACGGGCTGGTCCACCAACGCTATTTCCGCTGGGTGCCGCGGCGCGGCTATGCCAAGCGGCTGGTGCAGGCGCACAAGCTGCACCATGCGACGATCGGCAAGGAGGGCGGGGTGAGCTTTGGCTTCGTCTTTGCGCGCGACCCGGCGACGCTGAAGGCCGAGCTGAAGGTGCAGCGCGCGGCGGGGATTGCGGTGGTGCGCGAGGCGTTGGGCGACTGATTGCCGTCATTGCGAGGAGCCGAAGGCGACGCGGCAATCTCCAGCTATCGGCTTCGCGTGAGGCCGATAGCTGGAGATTGCTTCGCTTCGCTCGCAATGACGAGGAGAGGAATGCTACCCCGTCCGGTAATCGGCGGTAATCGCTCCGGCGGCCATCAACTCTTCCTCATGCCCTTCCTCGCGCCAGCCTTCGGCGAGCGCCTGCCGTTCCCAATCGAGCATGGCGGGATGCGCCAGGATATGATCGACCCACGCCCGCCCGGTGCCGACGTCGAGGCCATAGGTGCGGATGCGGAAGGCGACGGGGGCGAAAAAGGCGTCGACCGCGGTGAAGTCGCGGCCCGCGAGCCATGGCCCGCCGAATTTTGCCAGCCCTTCCTCGAACAGCTCGCGGATGCGCGCGACATTGGCCTGAAGCGCGGCGGACATCGGCTTCGGCGTCACGCGGACCCCGACGTTCATCGTGCAATCATTGCGCAGCGCCGCAAAGCCGCTGTGCATCTCCGCCGCGGCGCATTGTGCCCAGGCGCGGGCGTCGGGATCGGCCGGCCACACGCCCTCGTGCCGGTCGGCGAGATAGAGGGTGATGCCGAGCGAATCGTAAATGGTACGCCCCTCGTGGAGCAGCGCGGGCACCTGTCCGGTCGGCGAGAAGCTGCGGAAATCGTCATAATTGGCGGGCTTGGTGAAGGGTTCGATGCGGTCGCGGAACGACAGGCCCAGCCCGGTCATCAGCACCCACGGGCGGAGCGACCAGCTCGAATAATTGCGGTTGGCGGTGATCAGCTCGTACATGCTTCGCGCTCCTGTGCGACGATGGGGGAGGTGTAGGCGGGGTCGTGCGCAAAGGGCAGCGCGCTCCCCTCGCGCAGCGCCACGAGCACGCTGGCGAAGTCGCTGCGGGCGCGCCAGCCAAAGCGGCGTTCGGCGCGCGATGGGTCGTAAACGCGGTCGATCGTTTCGGGCAGCACCCAGCCCGCCGCTGCGTACAGTTCGGCGGCATCGGGGTGCGCGCGCGCGATGACGGCGCGCGCGTCGCGCGCGAGTTCGGCGGCGTCTTCGCGCGCGAAGGGCGGCGGGGCAGAGAGGATGAAGGTGTCGCAGCCGATCGCGGGTGCGGCTTCCAGCGCGGCGAGATGCGCCGCGGCGGCATCCTCGACCGTCAGGCGGCGGTTCAGCAGCTCGTTCGCCTTGAGGTTCGGGCCGCTGGGCACCGCATGGGTGTCGTCATCCTCGGGAAAGAAGCGCCCGGTGCGCAGGATCGCGACCGAAATACCATGCTCGCGGTGGACGAGGCGGCACGCCTGTTCGGCCGCGAGCTTGGTGATGCCATAGATGTTGCGCGGCTCGAGCGGGCCGAAATCCTCGTCCATCCACCACGCTCCCGCTTCGCCCGCGCCGTCGCGGACATCGGCGCGCACCATCAGCGAGGTGGTCGAGGTGAACAGGAAGCGGTCGTTGCCCGCCGCGACCGCGGCTTCGATCAGGTTCAGCGTGCCGCTGACATTGACGTCGATGAACGCCTGCCGCGGATAGCGGACGATGTCGGGTTTGTGCAGCGCGCCGCCGTGGATCACCGCTTCGATGCCATGCTCGCCCATCGCCCGGTCGACCAGCGCGCGATCGGCGACGGTGCCGATGACCTGTGTATGCGCGCCGGGGACAACATCGAAGCCGGTCACGTCATGGCCGTTTTGGCTCAGCAGCGGAGCCAGATAGCGCCCGAGCCAGCCCGACGATCCGGTCAGCAACACGCGCATCGATGATTCTCCTCCAGACCCCGAACGCGGGCCTGATACACAGGCCGCCGATCAGGGAGCAAGCGTCTCGCGCGCGACCGGGGCGGAGTCCGTCCGGCCGCTGGCAGGCGGCAGTTCGCTGAGGTCGAGCCAGCCTGCGTCGTCGCGTCGGTGGTAGCTGTCGATCACCGTGAAGGGGATGCGGAAGGGAAATCCCCAGTCGCTGTTCCACATCGCGACGACGCCGGTCCGCGTCGCTGGTTCGAAAATCATCGTCGCGCGGTAACCCGACACCGCGCCCGAATGGCCCGCGAGCTGATGGCCGGCATAGGAGAAGCTTCGCCAGCCGAGGCCATAGGCCGCATCGCCCGTCGCCTGGCGCAACGTGCCGCCGTAGAGCCGCGCGGTGCCGACGCGCGGACGGTGGGCCAGCGCCAGCACCGGCCGCGGCAGCACATCGGGACGCGACGCCATCATCGCCTTCATCCAGGTGGCGAAATCGACGATGTCGCTTTCGACGCCCGCGGCGGCTGGGACGCGCCAATAGGCTTCCTTGACCGGGCGAACGTCGTGCCCGCGATGCGGCCGCGCCCAATCCTTGGCGCCGGTCAGTCGCGCCATCCCATACCCCGCGCTGACCATGCCGAGCGGGCGGAAAAACCGGTCCTCGACCGCATCGGCGAAGGGCTCGTTCGCGGCCCGGGCCAGGATCTCGCTGGCGGTGTCGAAGGCGATATTCTGATAGGTGTGACAGGTGCCGGGGTCGCATTGCAGCGGCGCGTTGGCGAGGCTGGTGCGCAGCGATGCGGCGCTCTGTCCTTCCTCCAGCTTCTCGTCATAGGCGTTTTTGGTGAGGCCGGTGCGCTGGGCGAGCACATCCTCCAGCGTCACCTGCGCCTCGGCGCCGCCGGGCAGGCGCAGCGACGTGCGCCAGTCGGCGACCGGGCGGTCCAGATCGATCGCACCGTCGCTGGCCAGCGCGGCCGCCAGCGCACCGGTCGCGGTCTTGGACACCGAGGCCCAGCGGAACAGCGTCTGCGGGGTGACCCGCGCACCGGTCGATGTGTCGGCGAAGCCATAGGTTCGCACGAAGCGGAGTTCGCCGTCTTCGACCACCGCCACCGCCAGCCCCGCCATTTCGGGCCGCAACGACAGGTCGGTCAATTGCCGGTCGAGCGCCTGATAGTCGATCCGGCCGCGCCACTCGGCGGCGGTGTCGGGCAGATTTTCAGGCGCCTTGATCGGGATCGGAACGCTGGCCAGCGGCTGCCCTCCGCCAAAGGCGTGCAGACCAAACCAGCCGGAAAAGCCCAGCGCGGCTATCGCGATCAGAAAAAGTAAAAAGCGCTGCATCGACCCGTGAATATACTGCGACCTTATCGTTGATCGCTGTCTTAGCCGCGACTGCCGCCGCCGTCACCCCCGGCGCGGTTCAGGGTGCAAGATAGCGCCAGGCCTTGATCGTGCCGACGGCGTAAACCGTCCCATAGACGAAGACGATCAGCGACGACCAGATTGCGAAACTGTCGCTATGTTGCGGCCGCCACAGATGGAGCGGCACAAAGATCAGCCCGCGGAGCAGGTAGATGGCGGTGATCGTCACCAGCCCGGTGCGCAGCAGCGGCAGGCGCGGCAGCGTGCCCGCGCCCGCAAAGGCGTAAGCGGCCCAGATCAGCAGGATCGCGGTGATGAACAGCGTGATGATCGTCGGTTGCCAGTCGCCGCGCGCCGCCGCGCGCGCCATGCCCTCACCCGCGCCAAAGAAGCGGTACCAGTCGGGGCCGCCAAAGATGCACGCAATATGGAGCAGCGCCGCCGCAACCGACAGCCCGCCGCCGATCAGCAGCCAGGTCGAACCGGGATTGGCGGCAACGACAGGCACCGGCGTCAGGCGATGTAATGCGCGGTGGTCTTTTCGGCGACTTCGTCGGCGGTCACCCCCGGCGCCAGCTCGATCAACCGGAACGGGCTGGCATGATCGTCGCGCTTGAACACCGCAAGGTCGGTGATGATCATGTCGACGACATTCTTGCCGGTCAGGGGCAGCGTGCATTCGGGGATGAATTTCGGACTGCCGTCCTTGGCGTTGTGCTCCATCACAACGATGATCTTTTTGACCCCGGCGACCAGGTCCATCGCGCCGCCCATGCCCTTGATCATCTTGCCCGGGATCATCCAGTTGGCGATGTCGCCATTTTCGGCAATCTCCATCGCCCCCAGCACGGTGAGGTCGATATGGCCGCCGCGGATCATCGCGAAACTGTCCGAGGAGCTGAAATAGGCCGACTGCGGCAGCTCGCTGATTGTCTGCTTGCCGGCGTTGATCAGGTCGGCGTCCTCCTCGCCCTCAAGCGGGAACGGGCCGATGCCGAGCATGCCGTTTTCCGACTGGAGCGTCACCGTCATCCCGGCGGGGATATGGTTCGCAACCAGCGTCGGGATGCCGATGCCCAGATTGACGTAATAGCCGTCCTGCAGTTCCTTTGCGGCGCGCGCCGCCATATCGTCGCGGGTCCAGGGCATTATTTCGGCTCCCAATTGGTGTCGGAGGGGAAAGTTTCGTCCCAGCCCAGCTTGTCCCACGGGCCATAGACGGGGTTGGGGAACAGGAACCAGCCCTTGTCCCACAGCGCCGCGGCGGCGGGGCCGGTGGCGAGCGCCATGCGGGTTGCGGCGGGCAGATCGCGGGCGTTGAACTGCTGGCTGAAATCGCCCAGCTGGTCGCCCGCGAGGATGATGACACAATATTTCGCCGCGATCGTGGCGCGGCGCCCATCCTTGCTCGACCCGCCGGCGTCGTCGCCCATCAGGAACAAGGTCTCGCCATGTTTGAACTCGCCAAGCCCCGCGGCGCGCAGCGTGTCTTCGCTGCCCTTGGCATTGGCGGCGCTGCGGTTGGTGTTGGCGATGACGGTGATGCCCGCGGCGCGGAGCTTGCCGACCATCTCCGCGCTGCCGGGCATCGCCATCGCCTTGCCCGCGCCGGTCTTTTCCCACTGGTCCCAGATCTTGGGGTCATAGGCGGAGCCCTTTTCGGCGAAATAGCGCATCGGGCCGAGGTTCCAGATCAACGTCTCGTCGGCGTCGAACACCGCGGCGAAGGGCTTGTTGCCGCACGGCTCAAAGCGCGGCGCGTCCATCGTGGCGGCGGGGGCCAGAACGACGCTGTCCTGCGGCCGCTGCCTGATCCGGGCGATGGCATAGTCGGCGATGCGCGCGTTGGCCGCGCGCACCGCGGCCGCGGCCTCGGCCGACCCGTAGAGATATTGCAGCTGCACCGGGGGCTTGACCGCTTCGGCAGGAGCGGGGGGCGCGGTCGGGGCCATCGTCACCGCCACCGGCGCGCTCGCGCAGCCCGCCAACAGCAAGGCCGCCATGATCGGGAACGCGCGCATTATGCGGCCTCGCGCGGGCGTACCGTCCGGAACTCGATCTTCTTGTCGTACGGCGCGCCGACGATCATGCGTTTCACATAGATGCCGGGCAGATGGATGCTGTCGGGATCGAGGCTGCCGACGGGAACGATTTCTTCGACCTCGGCGACGCAGATTTTTGCCGCAGTCGCCATCGGCTGATTGAAATTGCGCGCGGTCTTGCGGAAAATGAGGTTGCCGCTCTCGTCGGCTTTCCAGCCCTTGATGATTGCGAGGTCGGCAAAGATACCGCGTTCGAGGATATAATCCTGCCCGTCGAAAGTCTTGATCTCCTTGCCCTCGGCGACCGCGGTGCCGACCCCGGTCTTGGTGTAGAAGCCGGGGATGCCCGCGCCGCCGGCGCGGCAGCGTTCGGCGAGCGTGCCCTGCGGACAGAATTCGACCTCGAGCTCGCCGGCCAGATATTGGCGCTCGAATTCCTTGTTCTCACCGACGTAGGAGGAGATCATTTTCTTGACCTGGCGGGTGCGGAGCAGCTTGCCGAGTCCTTCGCCGTCGATCCCGGCGTTGTTGCTGGCGATGGTCAGGTCTTTCGTCCCGGCATCGCGGATCGCGTCGATCAGCCGTTCGGGAATACCGCACAGGCCAAAGCCCCCGGCACAAAGCTGCATACCGTCAAAGAGCAGCCCTTCCAGCGCGGCGGCGGCGGTGGGATATTGCTTCTTCCCCATGGGACGGCTCTCCTGACTGTGACGACGCGCGGACCTTGGCGCAATTAATTCATCAATTCTAATTGTTCTAATTTGTGATTATACATAAGCAATGTCTATCAATCGCGTCGCGCTTTATCACCTCGAAACCTTGCTCTGGATCGACCGGCTCGGCACGTTTTCGGCCGCCGCCGAGCGGCTGAATACCACCCAGCCGACGGTGTCAGCGCGGATGCGCGAGCTGGAGCAGCGGCTGGGGACGGCGCTGTTCCGGCGCGACGGTCGCACGATGTCGCTGACCGCAGCGGGGCGCAAGCTGGTGCGCGATTGCGACCCCTTGCTGCGCGATATGCAATATGCGCTGCTCGGCAGCGGCGGTTATGGCGAGGCGAGCGGGGTGGTGCGGATCGGCGCGGGCGAGATCGCGGCGGCAAGCTGCCTGCCCGCCTTTGTCGCGGGGTTGAAATCCGACATGCCCCATGTCGGGCTTGAGATCGAAATCGACCTCACTGCAAACCTGATCCAGCAGCTGCTGACCGGGCGCACCGACATTGCCTTTGCCGCGGGCCCGATCGCGCACCCCGCGCTCAAGACCTGCCCGATCGGCGAGGTCGGCCTGATCTGGCTCGCCAGCCCCGCGGTCGCGGCGGCTTTTGCCGGAGGCGACATACGCTTGCCTGTCTGGTCGCTTGCCAGCCATTCGCCGATCCACGGCCGCATGCGCGAGGCGATCCAGGCGTCGCGGATTGCGCAGAAATCATTGAACCTGTGCAACAACGCGCGGACGATGATCGACATCGCGAAGGCGGGCGGGGGCATCGGCATTTTCCCGCTACCGATGGTGCGCGCAGAGATCGCGAGCGGCACCCTCGCCCGGATCGGCGGCATGCCCGCGCTCGCCCCGGTCGAGTTTCAGGTCGCGATGCGCGTTGCCGACACCGAACCGGTGCTGACGCAGATTTTTGCGCGCGCTGCGAAGCTGAACCTTGCGGAGACGGCGGTGTGAGCCGAACGGCGGCTAACGACCGGAAGCGGTCGGTAAGCCCCTCCCCTTCAGGGGAGGGGTTGGGGTGGGGGCCAGCGGCCTTGTGCAAGGCCGCTGGCCCCCACCCGCTGCGACTAACGAACAAGTTCGCAAGTCTCGCTGCCCTCCCCTGAAGGGGAGGGCGCGATTGTTTCGCTACGTCCGCTTCCCACCCCAAAGCGGTCATCTACTGCGTGATCGTCAGGGCAGCGGCACTCCCAGCACCGCCGACAGGTCGGCGAGCGCCTGCTCGCCGCTCGTCACCTTGATAGCGTGCATGCCGAGCTGCGCGGCGGGTTTGCAGTTGATGCCGAGGTCGTCGAGATAGATACATTCGCCGGGTTCGACCCCCAGCTTTTCGCACATCATCAGATAGATGCGCGGGTCGGGCTTGCGCACGCCTGCCTTGCTCGATTCGATGACATGCGCGAAGCGCGCCATGATGTCGGCGACCTCGATCGCGGCATCCTCGCTCCGCGTCATCCCGGCGCCGCGGATGCCCATCTTGCCGCCGGGAACATTGTTCGTGATGCAGGCGATGGTGAAGCCGCGATCCGTCAGCGTGTCGAGCGCCGCGACCATCGCCGGGCGCACCGCCCCCGCGATCACCGCGAGCACGGCCTCACCCTCGAGCGTATGCCCTAGTGCGCGCGCCTCTTCGGCGAACAAGCTGTCGAAGGCTGCGGCATCGATCTCGGCGCGCTCGAACTTTGCCCAGGCGTTGCTGTCGGGATCGGCGGCGTTGACGCGGCGGACGAAATCGTGCGGCAGCCCGCGCTCCTGCTCCAGCCGGTTAAAGGCCTCGAAAGGCGATGCCGTGATGACGCCGCCGAAGTCGAAAATGACGGTCGTGAAGCTCATGGCAAAACGACGATCCCCGCTTTGGGATCGGCGGCGCCCGACAGCATTTCGCGATAGGCGGCGAGCGCCGCGTCGCTGCCGTGGCGCTTGTCGATGCTGGCGAGCCGCGGGGCAATATCCATGAACGCCAGCCACGCCGCGGCGATCTTTTGCCCGAACACTGCGCCGCCCCAATCGGCGATGCGTTTCTGGCTGCGCCCGGGGGCAAAGAAACCCTGCCGGTCGGGGCCTGGCAGCCCCTCGGCGTCGGCCTGCGCGTCCCAATGCGACTTGCCGACGACGATCGAGGCCTTGAGATTGTTGCCGAAATGGCTGTGGACGCTGCGCGTCACCGCGCCGTTGCCCGCCATGTCGACCAGCGCGGCGGCGGTCGATGCGTTGAGCGTCATGATCTGGTCATAGCTGATGACGCGGTCGTAGATCCCCTGCGCGGCGAGCGCATCGACGTTGGCGGCGCTGGTCAGCCCGATCGTTTCGGGACGGTCGGCGCGCTGCCCCAGCGCAAATCCGAGGCCGATCGCGGTCTTGCTCGACGCGCTGGCGATCAGGATCTGCTGGACGCCATAATCGCCCTCATCCTCGAACTGGTCGGCGATCAGCCAGCCGGTGAGGAACAGCGGGCGGAACACCGGCCAAAAATCATGGTCGGCGGCGCGATAGTCGGCCAGCGCCTCGATGCGCTGATAGTTATTGTAGATCGGCGGCAGGGTGGTGCGGCGCGGGGTGATGTCGGTGAAACCGCCCGGCCCGGCCTTGCCGACGGTCAGCACCGCATCGCTGGCCATCGGATAATAGCCGTAGAAACGATCGCCGACCGATACGCCCTCGGCGGTGCTTTCGGTGACGGTGGCGAAGCCCCAAACGGGCAGGCGACCGGGATTGCCGCGCTCGGCGAAGAAATCCCAATAGCCCTGATCGTTGCCGAACAGGCCCGCGGGTTTGCCGAACACGGCGTAGGTGATGTTGTTCGCGGTCATCGCATAGCTGTCGACATGCACGCGCACCTGTCCCGGTGCCAGCGGCGCGGCGGGATCGGTCACCAATTCAGCGCGCGCAATATCGTCGCGATCGATGTCGATCGCCCATCCGGTTTCACTCATCTGCGGACCCCTCCGGCTGCTTGCCCGCGGACGCGGGTTCGGCGATAGTCATACAGATGGCGGCGCCCCTGACAATCGCGGTCAAACGCGTTCACGAACCGGTCGGTCCCGGCGACGGCGCTCGTTTCCTGGTCGACCGGCTGTGGCCGCGGGGGGGTTCGAAGGAAAATGCGGCGCTGGCGGCGTGGCTGAAGCCGCTGGCGCCGAGCGGTGCCCTACGCAAACGCTATCACGGCGAGACCGCCGCTTCGGACGAAGCATGGGATGCGTTCCGCCTCGACTATTTCTCCGAACTCGACGCAGGCGACGAGGAAATGAAGGCGGCGCTGTTTACGCTCGATGCGGCGCTGGTCGCGGGGCCAGTGACGTTGCTTTACGCGGCGAAGGGTACGGAACGGAACAACGCGGTCGCGCTTCGCGAGTGGCTGGCGCGGCGTTAGCCCACCGTTGTGCCGAGCAGCGATCCGATCGCGATCGTCACCGCCATCGCCATAGCACCCCAGAAGGTCACACGTGCGACCGGGCGCAGCATTGGGGCGTTGCCCGCCCAAGCGCCGAGTGCGCCAAGGATCGCCAGGAAGGCGATCGAAGCCGCCGAAACCGTGAAGGGTAACGAGCCGCCCTGATCGAGCAGCACCGTCGCGAGCGGCAAGGCTGCGCCGATCGCAAAACTCGCCGCGGAAGCCGTCGCTGCCTGCACCGGCCGTGCCACCATCGCGTCGGTCAATCCCAGCTCGTCGCGCAAATGCGTGTCGAGCGCGTCATGGTTGGTCAGCTGCACCGCGACCTGCTCGGCGAGCGCGCGGTCGAGCCCGCGCTGCTGATAGATTTGCGTCAGCTCCTCCAGTTCGAACTCGGGGTCGGCCGCGAGATGGCGCTTTTCGAGCTCGACATCGGCTTTTTCCGCATCGCCCTGCGAGCTCACCGACACATATTCGCCCGCCGCCATCGACATCGCACCGGCGACGAGCCCCGCGGTGCCGGTGACCAGGATCGACGATTGCGAGGCGCCTGCCGCGGCGACCCCGGCGATCAGGCTGGCGGTCGACACGATCCCGTCATTGGCGCCGAGGATCGCGGCGCGCAGCCAGCCGATCCGTGTGACGGCATGGGTTTCCTCGTGCATCGCAGCCTCCCCGTTGCAGGAGGCGCCATGACCGTTAGCGGGCGCGCTCCGACTTCAGCCCTGCTGCCGCGATCCCGGCGAGGGCGCAAGCGGCATCGTCGGCGGGCGCTTCGCCCGACGCGCCGACCCCGCCGAGCCGCGTGCGCCCGTCGGCGCTGAAGATCGGCATGCCTCCCGCGACGGTGACGACATGCGGCGCATCGGCGAAGCCCGGCGTGCCCTTCGCTGCTTCCTCCATGCCGCTCGTCGGGAAGCCCCATGCGGCAACCGCGCGGGCCTTTTCGAGCGAGAATTCCATCATGCCGAACGCGTTGCCGTCCATTCGCCACATCGCGACGGGGTGACCGCCGAGATCGACGACGGCGATTGCGTGGCTCTGGCTTTTGGCGCGCGCATGCGCGGCGCAGCCCTTGACGATCGCATCGGCCTGTTCGGCGTTCAGCACCTCCGCGCTCGCGGGCGCCGCCATCAGCAGCGCCGCGACCAAGATCATTCTCATCCTTGCCTCCCTTGTCAGAGGCGCGGGGTCAGTACTGCAGTTGCAGCCCCGGCCTGGCCCAACGCGTCTTTACCAGCCGCCCGGTGCCCGACAGGGTTATATAGGCATCCTGCCGGTCCGAGCCGCCGAACGCGATGTTGGTGGTGAAAATATCGTCGGTCGCGACAAATCCGACCAGCGACCCGTCGGGGCCGACGACCGAAATCCCGCACTCGCCGATCGTCGCGACGCAGATATTGCCGTTCGCCTCCATCGCCAGACTGTCGAAGAATTTATAGCCTGCGGGGCGATAGAGCGGGATGCCGGGGCCGCCGGGGCCGGCGTCGGCGGCGACCTTGCCCGGGGCGATAATGTTGAACTTCATCAGGCGGCAGGTGTAGGTTTCGGCGGCGTATAGCGCGCTGCCGTCGGGCGACAGGCCGACGCCATTGGGGTTGTTCGATGGAAAGATGACTTCCTCGATAAAGCTGCCGTCGGCTTTGGCGTAAAGGATGCCAACGATGTCGTGGCAGCGCGCAGCATAATCGACCTTGCCGTGATCGGTGAACCAGAAGCCGCCGTGGGTGTCGAACACGATGTCGTTGGGACCGCGCAGGGAGACGCCATGATCGCCGCTCTGGTAGAGGATTTCGACCGCACCGGTGTCGATGTCGATCCGCTCGATCCGCCCGCCCGAATAATCATCGGCGATGCCGTGCGGGGCGAGATAGCCGTTCGCTTCGACATAGTTGAAGCCGCCGTTGTTGCAGCAATAGAGCTTGCCGTCGGGGCCGATCGCCAGGCCGTTGGGGCCGCCGCCGGGGGTCGCGATGACCTGTTTACGGCCGCCGGGCCAACAGCGCGTGATGCGCCCGGCGGCGATCTCGGTCACGATGACGCTGCCGTCGTCCATTGCCACCGGCGCCTCGGGAAAACGCAATCCGTCGGCGATCAATTCGAACTCGGCCATATCCGTCTCCCTTGCGTGCGCACATTGGCTGTGCTTTGCGGCCATCATGCCCATTCGTTCACTCTTCGCTAGCATTTTCTATGAGGCCGACATCGGCACGCCCGACCTGGTCGCCGAGTTGGAGGACAGCAGCCGCTTGTTTGCCGAGGAGGATGGCGCGGGGCGCGCGTGGAGCCGTGCGCATGGCTATAAGGGCTATACCAGCTACGCCAGCCTCGGCGACCTGCCCGAGCGCGATCCGGCATTTCACGACCTGAAACGTCTGCTCGACAAGGAGGTCAAGTCGTTCGTCAAGGCGGCGCATTTCGACCTCGCCAAGCCGCTGAAACTCGACAGCCTGTGGGTCAATGTCCTGAAACCCGGCGGCACGCATAGCGGCCACATCCACCCGCACAGCATCGTGTCGGGAACCTTCTATGTCGCGGTGCCGCCGGGATCGGGGGCGCTGAAGCTCGAAGACCCGCGCCTCGCGATGCTGATGGCGGCGCCGGGGCGCACCGACGATGCGCCCGAACATCTGCTGCCTTTCGTCTATGCCGAGCCCGCGGCGGGGCGGGTGTTCCTGTGGGAAAGCTGGCTGCGCCACGAAGTGATGCCCCATAGCGGCAAGGGCGAACGGATCAGCATCAGCTTTAACTATCGCTGAGCCGCCTTATATCACCCTCGTCATTGCGAGCGAAGCGAAGCAATCCAGGGCGGGTTACGCCGCGCTGGATTGCCGCGTCGCTTCGCTCCTCGCAATGACGAAGCTCTAGAACCAAGGACATCCAATGACCGCGACCTACGACGCCGACCTCCAGCTCTTCATCGATGGCGCCTGGCGGAGCGGTGAGGGGCGTGAGGAGCGGCTGGTGTATAACCCCGCGACGGCGGGCGCGATCGCGGAGTTGCCGGTCGCCACCATCGCCGATCTTGATGAGGCGTTGGCGGCGGCGGAGCGCGGCTGGCCGGTGTGGCGCGCCAAGAGCTTCGACGAGCGCGCCGCGTTGATGCACAAGGCCGCGGGCATCATCCGCGAACGGGTCGAGCATATTGCGACGCTGCTGACGCTGGAGCAGGGCAAACCGATCGCCGAGGCGCGCGGCGAAGTGCTGTCGGCGGCGGGGCTGTTCGACTATTTTGCCGAGCAGGGCAAACGCATCGAAGGCCGCGTGCTCCAGCGGCCTGCGGGCCAGCGCACAATGGTGCTGCGCCAGCCGGTCGGCCCGGTCGCGGGGTTCAGCCCCTGGAACTTCCCGGTCAATCTGATGGTCAAGAAGATCGCCCCGGCGCTCGCCGCGGGCTGCGTCGTGATCGCCAAGTCGCCCGAGGAAACCCCGGGCTGCACCAGCGCGATCATGCGCTGCATCGCCGATGCCGGCATTCCGGGCGACGTCGTGCAGCTGGTCTATGGCGACCCCGACATGATCAGCCGCCACCTGCTGGCCAGCCCGGTGATCCGCAAGGTCAGTTTCACCGGGTCGACCGCGGTCGGCAAACATCTGATGAAACTCGCTGCCGACCGCGTCCAGCGGATTACGATGGAGCTCGGCGGCCACGCCCCGGTGCTGATCTTCGACGATTGCGACCTCGAAGCCACGCTCGACAAGGTGGTGACGCAGAAGTTCCGCAACGCCGGACAGGTGTGCATCTCGCCGACGCGCTTCTATGTCCAGCAGGGTATCTACGACGCCTTTGTGAAGGGCTTTGCCGAGCGGACTGCCAAGGTGAAGATCGGCAGCGGGTTCGACGCCGACACCCAGATGGGGCCGCTCGCCAACGCGCGCCGTATTCCCGCCCTGGAAGCGCTGGTCGCCGATGCGAAGGCCAAGGGCGCGCGCGTGATCGCGGGCGGCGCGGCGACCGGCAACGGCTATTTCTTCCAGCCGACCGCGATCGCCGACGTTCCGCTCGACGCCGATGCGATGAACCACGAACCCTTTGGCCCGATGGCGCTGATCCGCCCGTTCGGCACCGAGGACGAGGCGCTCGAACAGGCGAACCGGCTACCCTACGGCCTCGCGGCCTTCGCCTTCACCGAGAACGGCCGGCGGATCAACCGCATCGCCGATGGTGTCGAAAGCGGCATGGTCGGGATCAACAGCTTCGTCATCTCGACCCTCGACACCCCGTTCGGCGGGATCAAGGAATCGGGGTTCGGCAGCGAAAGCGGGCCGGAGGGGCTGGACGGCTATCTGGTGACCAAGGCGGTGCATATTTACTAATGATCGTCGCCCCAGCGCAGGCGGGGGCCGCTAGCAAATCTCGCGTAACCTATTTCTCCGTTTGTGCTGAGCTTGTCGAAGCACCGTCCTTCCTTCTTCGACGTCGCAAAGAAAGAACGGCCCTTCGACAAGCTCAGGGCAAACGGGTTTGGGTTAGGCGACGGTGCTAATCCCGCTCCAACGCCACGAAATCGCGCCCCATCGGCGCTAAATGCGCGCCGCCATCGACGAAGATCGTCTGCCCGGTCACTGCCTCGGCGCGGGCGAGATACACCACCGCATCGGCGATCTGCGCCGGGGTGGGTAGCGCGCCCAGCGGCATCCGTCCCGCGAGCCGTTCGACCTGCGCCGCCGAATAATCCTCGGTCGCCAGCGTCAGCCCCGGCGCGACGGCGTTGATCCGCGCGCGGTTTCCGAACGCGACCGCCAGCGTCGCCGTCGCCTGCCACAGCGCCGATTTCGACAGGCTGTAGGCGAGCTGATCGGGCACCGGCTGCGCGACGCGCTGGTCGACAATATTGACGATCGCCGGGCGTGTGGCTTCGCTGGCCATGACGAGCGCTTTGGCGAGCATCACCGGCGCGGACAGGTTAACCTGCATCATTTCGGCCAGCGCCGCCGACGACAGGTCGGTCCACTCACCCTCGGCAAACAGCGCCGCATTGTTGACCAGCAGGTCAGGCGCGCGGCCGAATTTTTCGGTCACCGCCGGGATCAGGGCATCGACCGCCGCGGGATCGGCCAGGTCAGCGGCAAAGCGGTGGCTGATCGCGCCGGTTTCGGCGAGCGCGTCGGCGAGCACCGCGTCGGCATCGCCCGGGCTGCGCTTGTGAATCGCCAGCGCATAGCCTTCGCGCGCCAGCCGCGCCGAAATCGCGGCGCCGACGCGGTGGAGTCCACCGGTGACGAGCGCCAGCTTTTGCGTCATTTGCGGGCGCGCCGCATGGTGATGCCGATCTCTTCGCCACCCTCGGCGATCGCCAGCTTGACGATCTTGACCTCGACCTCTTCGACCTTGTCGTCCTGCAGGAACAGGGTGTCGATGATATGGTCGGCGACGCTTTCGATCAGCACGAAATGGACATCTTTCGGGATGCCCTCGGTCGCGGCGAATTTCAGGTGCATATAGTTTTTCGACGCGCTGAGCGGTGTCGTAGGATCATAATGATCGGCCATCGCCAGCCGCGCGCGCACGCCGATGCGCAGCGGCTGCGGCAGGTGGGTTTCTTCGGAATAAATGCCGGTCAGCACCTGGGCGATCAGCCCGTCCACCTCCAGCCACAATGTATCGGTCACAAGAAATCCTGTCGAACGCGTGCGACATTCGGCTTTGCATCGCCGCGCAGCACCCCTAAAGCGCCGCCGCATTAGCGAAAGGGCGCGCGTTGGTCGAGTTACTTCCATTGTCGGACATTGAACCGCAGGCGGTCGAGGCTTTGCTCGACGCGGCTTTCGGGAGCGACCGTTTTGGACGAACCGCCTATTGCATCCGCGCAGGCGTGGATGCGGTTCCGGCGCTCAGCTTTGCGCTGGTCGAGGGTGGCGTGCTGATCGGCACGATCCAGTGCTGGCCGGTCGCGCATCGCGCGGCCGACGGTACGACGACGCTGCTGGTGATGGTTGGCCCCGTCGCGGTGCGCCCCGACGTCCAGCGCGGCGGACATGGCCGCATATTGATGGCGCATATGCTCGCGGCGGCCGAAACGCAGGCCGATGGGGCGCTGATGATGATCGGCGATCCCGAATATTATGGACGCTTCTTCGGGTTCGATGCCGATGCGACGGGCGCGTGGGATTTGCCGGGGCCGTTTGAAAAGCGGCGTCTGCTGGCGCGCGCGGTGAATGGGCATGGATTGCCGGAGGGCGCGGGGATGATCGGGCCGCGTTAGCTCAACAATCGTCATCCCGGCGAAGGCCGGGATCTCGCCGTCTCTGCCTGGCGCAGCGGCGAGACCCCGGCCTTCGCCGGGGTGACGGCTCGGTTGGTGGGGCAGCGGGGTTGCGCAGCGCGCCCCGCCCCCTATGTCGGATGGATGGTCACCCCCGCGCCTTCGCTTTCCAAGGATTTTGCGCAGCTTTCGCTCACCGAAGCCGCTGAGCTGCTTGCGGCGCGCAAGCTGCCACCCGTCGAAAGCTGGCACCCCGAGCGCACCGGCGACAGCTTCATGGAAATCCGCGCCGACGGCAGCTGGTATCACGAAGGCGGCCGCATCAACCGCCCCACGATGGTCAAGTTGTTCTCGACAATCCTGCGGCGCGAGGCCGACGGCAGTTATGTGCTCGTCACACCCGCCGAGAAATTGAGCATCGTCGTTGAAGACACACCCTTCCGCGCGGTCGAAATGAAGAGCGAAGGCGAGGGGGCAGCGCGGAGGCTCGTGTTCCGCCTCGACACCGACGATCTCGTGATGGCTGGTCCCGACCATATACTCAGCTTTGGCAGCGATGCCGACAATCCCGACCCGCGTCTCCACGTCCGCGGCACGATCGGCAACGGGCTGGAGGCGCGGATCGACCGTGCGCTCTATTACGAGCTCGTCGAAATGGCGCTGGCTGCGGGCGAAGAACCGCCCGCAATCTGGTCGAACGGCGCGCGCTTTCCGTTGGTTGACGCCTGATGCTGTCCGAGAAATTGCGCGTCGCGCTCGATAATCTGCTGCCCGACGCGGGCGAGGACGAGGCGTATCTCGGTACACCGACGCTGCGCGATGCGGCTGTGCTGATTGCCTTTACCGACCGCCCCGATCCCGGCGTCATCCTTACCCAGCGCCCGCAATGGCTGCGCAGCCATGCGGGGCAGGTTGCCTTTCCGGGCGGCAAGATCGACCCCGGCGACCGTGACGCGATCGATGCAGCGCTGCGTGAGGCCGAAGAGGAGATCGGGCTCAACCGCCGCGACGTGATGGTGGCGGGGGTGACCGAACCCTATCGGTCAGGCAGCGGTTACATCATCACCCCGGTGCTTGCGGTGATCCCGCCTGACCTGCCGCTCGATCCCAATCCCGACGAGGTCGAGGAATGGTTCGAAGTGCCGCTCGACACCTTGTTCGACCCCGACAATTATCAACGACAACAGGCGCATTGGCAGGGTCAGGATCGGCATTATTATGACATGGAGTGGCAGGGGCGGCGGATTTGGGGCGTGACGGCGGGGATCATCATCAATCTGGCGCGGCGGATGCCGGCGGGCTGGCACCGGTGACGGTGCTGCCCGACACCGAATGGCGGAAGCGCCCGGGGCTGCACCGCATCGTCGCGGCGCTCGGCGCCGATGGCGGGTCGGTCAAGATCGTCGGCGGGGCGGTGCGCGACACGCTGCTCGGGCTGGCGGTCACCGACGTCGACCTCGCGACGCCTTTGTTGCCGCAGGAGGTGACGCGCCGGCTGGCGGCGGCGGACATCAAGGTCATCCCGACCGGCATCGCGCACGGCACCGTCACCGCGATCGCCAGCGGCGACCATCACGAGATCACGACGCTGCGCCACGATGTCGAAACCGACGGGCGGCGGGCAACAATCGCCTTTGCGGACGATTGGCAGGACGACGCGGCGCGGCGCGATTTTACGATCAACGCACTCTATGCCGATCCCGAAACGGGCGAAATCGACGATTGGTTCGGCGGGCTTGATGACCTGAAAAACGGTCGCGTGCGCTTTATCGGCGATGCGGCGACGCGGATCGCCGAGGATCATCTGCGCATTCTGCGCTTCTATCGTTTCGCGGCGCGCTTCGGGCGCGGCGATCTCGATACGCCCAGCCACGCCGCGGTGGTCGCCGCGCGCCAGTCGCTCAAAAGCCTGTCGCGCGAACGCATCGCCGACGAACTGACCAAGATTTTGGCGCTGCCCGATCCGCGCGCGATCGTCGGGCAGATGGTGGCCGACGGCATTTTTGCGGTGATGCTGCCCGAACTCGATCCGGACTTTGCCGCGACGCTGGGCCGGCTGATCGCCAATGAGCAGGCGGCGGGGGTGCCCGTCGCGTCGCAGCGGCGGCTCGCGGCGCTGCTTCCCGCCGATCCCGCGATCGCCGAACAGGTCGCCAGCCGCCTGCGGCTGTCGACGCGGCAGCGCAAATATCTGGCCGCCGTCGCGGGGCATCGCGGCGACACCGCACGGCCGGTTCGCCAGCTGGCGCACGCGATCGGCATCGATGCGGCGCGCGACGTCCATCTGATCGCGGGCGAAGCCGCGGCGGTAGATGCCTTGGCGGACTGGCAGGTGCCGCTACTGCCGATCAAGGGCGGTGACATCGTTGCGCGCGGGATCGCGGTCGGGCCCGATGTCGCGCGTATCCTGAAAGCGGTCGAGGCGGCGTGGGTGGCGGAGGATTTTCCGGGTCCGGCCAGAGTCGCCGAGCTTGTCGCCGAGCTTGTCGCCGAACTGGTCGATCAGAAGATCGGGCGGATCAGCGACTGACGCCAATAGGCGAGCGCGTCGCCGCCGTGCATCGGCCGCGCGAACAAATAGCCCTGCCCGAAATCACAGCCGAGCGCCGACAACAGCCGCGCCTGGTCGGCGGTTTCCACCCCCTCGGCGGTGGTGCGCATCCCCAGCACTTCGGCGAGGCTCTGGATCGTGCGGACGATCGCCACCTTGTCGCGGTCGTCGACCATATGCTCGACAAAGCTGCGGTCGATCTTGAGCACGTCGAGCGGCAGCCGCTGCAGATAGGCGAGGTTCGAATAGCCGGTGCCGAAATCGTCCATCGCGACGCGCGCGTCGAGCGATTTCAGCTCGCTGAGCACCGACAGCGCGAGGTCGGGGTCGCCGATGATCGCGCTTTCGGTGAGTTCGATCATCAGCCGTTCGCCGCCGATCTTGTGCGTATCGAGCGCCTGGCGCACGACCGCGGCGACATCGTCGCGCAGCAGCTGGATCGCCGAGACATTGACCGAAAAATAGCAGTCGACGATGGTGCCGCCATTCTGCTTGTCCCAGTCGGCGAGCACTGCGGCAGCCTTGCCGATCGCCCATTGGCCGAGCGGGACGATCAGCCCCGAATCCTCGGCGATGGGGATGAACTCGCTGGGCGAGATCGAATGGCCGTTGCGATTGTCCCAGCGCGCGAGCGCTTCGAACCCGGCAACCTTCCCGGTCGACAGTTCGATCAGCGGCTGAAAGGCGAGGTGGAGGCGATCTTCCTCGATTGCGTTGCGCAATTCGGTTTCCAGACCGAAGCGATTGTCCGACAGCATTGCCGATTCGGGTTCATAGATTTCGATGCGGTCGGTCTGTTTGGCGCGTTTCAGCGCGATCTGCGCGTGGCGGATCTGGTCGGCGGTGTCATGATCGCTGGTCGGCTGGATCGCGCAGCCGATCGCGCAATCGACGCTGACCTTCAGCTCGCCGATGCGAAAAGGGTGGTCAAAACAGCCGCGGATTCGCCGCGCCATCTCGCGCACATCGGCGCGCCCGCCCGCGATCCGTGACGAAATGGCGAATTCGTCGCCGCCGGTGCGCGCCAGAATGTCGCCGCTGCGCAGGCTCGATTTCAGCCGCCGCGCGACGGTGATGATCAGCTCGTCGCCCGCCATCGGCCCGATATGTTCGTTGATGCGACTGAACCGCGCGAGGTCGAGCAGCAGGATGGCGTGGTCGCCGCCGACCGCGTCGGTCGCGCCGCGTTGTTCGACCAGTTCTTCGAACCCGGCGCGGTTGGGCAGGCCGGTCAGGCTGTCCGACACCAGCTCGCGGCGCAAATTGCGCTCGGTCATCATTTCCTGGGTGCGGTCGATCAAGGTCAGCAGGAACAGGCTCTCGTCGCCCGATTCGGTGGGCAGCGGCCCGATCGATCCGCGCAGGTCGCGCGCTGCGACGCCGTCGCCCAGCTGGCACGAAAATTCCTGGGTGTCGTCCGGATGTTGCGCGGTGCGTTCGATCGCGCGCAGCAGCGCGATCGGCGCGTCGGCCCCGGCGGGCGACAGGTTCAGCCGGTCGAATGCGGCATTGCTGGCGTGCAGACGAAAATTGCCGCGCGCGAGCGGGCGGATCAGCGCCGCGGGCACGGGAAGGGCGTCGATCCAGCCGACGAACAGCAAGGGCCGGTCTTCGCCGGTTCTATCAATAGGCATAACAGCGGGTTTTGTGCGACCTTTCCCCATTGGTGATGGCCTAATGGGGGGAGAGTAAAGAAGCTATTTACGGCGACCCGGAAATACGCTCAGCCGAAGCGATTGTTCCGTGGAAAACCGGTCGGCGGCATCCGCCCCGCGGCGCCGCGCGCGACGCGCCATGGCACCAGGTCGGTTTCGGTCCGCGTCCGCCCGGTGTCGCCGCCCATTGCCCAGCTCAACCCTTCCGCAAAGGCAAAGCTGACCGCATCGGACAGCCCGCCGTCGCGGTAGCGTTGCAGCATCACGCCCTGACCGCGCGCCATCCCCGGCACCTCGGCGAGCGGAAACACGACGAGCTTGCGGTTGTCGCCGACCACCGCGACGCTGTCGTCGCCCGACCCGACCGGACGGACGACCGCCAGCTGGGCGCCGGTCTTGAGGTTGACGACGTTGCGCCCCTTGCGCGTCTCTGCAACGACCTCGGCCATCTGCGCGATGAAGCCATGCCCGCTGGACGAAGCAAGCAGCAGGCGGCCGTCGGCATGCGCGGGGATCATCGCGACGATCCGCGCCTCGGGATCGATGTCGACCATCAGCCGCAGCGGTTCGCCGAACCCGCGCCCGCCGGGCAGTTTGTCGGCGCCGATGGTGAAGAAACGCCCGTCGCTCGCCGCGATCAGCAGCTTGTCGGTCGTCTGGGCGTGCGCGGCGAACAACAGCTCGTCGCCTTCCTTGAACTTGAATTCGCCCCACTGGTCGGCGGCGACATGGCCGCGCTGGGCGCGGATCCAGCCGCGCTTCGACAGGATCACCGTCACCGGTTCCTTTTCGATCATCGCATCGAGCGGAATGTCGCGCGCCGGGGCGGCCTCGGCGATCGTTGTGCGGCGCGCGCCGAGCAAGGTGTCGAGCCCGTACACCGCGCGCAGCTTTTCCAGATCCTTGCGCAGCCGGGTGCGCTGGCGCGCCGGGCTTTCGACCAGCTTGACCAGTTCCTCGCGCTCGGCGGTGAGGTCAGCTTGCTCGCGCTTCAGCTCCATTTCCTCAAGCTTGCGCAACGACCGCAGCCGCATGTTGAGGATCGCCTCGGCCTGGCGGTCGGTCAGGATGAATTCTTCGATCATCACCGGCTTCGGCTCATCCTCGGTGCGGATAATTTCGATGATCCGGTCGAGGTTCAAAAAGGCGATGATATAGCCTGCGACCAGCTCCAACCGATCGTCGATCTTGGCGATGCGGTGCTGCGCGCGGCGAACGAGCACGACGATCTGGTGCATCAGCCATTCGGTGAGCAGCTGGTGCAGCCCCATCACCTTCGGCGTCCGCGTCGCGTCGAGGACGTTGAGGTTGAGCGCGAAGCGGCTTTCGAGGTCGGTCAGCCGGTACAGGCTTTCCTTCAGGATGTCGGGGTCGACGTTGCGGCTCTTGGGTTCGATGACGATGCGCAAATCCTCGGCGCTTTCGTCGCGGACATCTTCCAGGATCGGCAATTTCTTGTCGGCGATCAGCTGCGCAATCTGTTCGATCAGCTTGCCCTTGGCGACGCCATAGGGAATCTCGCTGATCACCAGTTGCCAGGTGCCGCCGGGCAATTTTTCGATGCCATCGGTTTCCCAGCCGCCGTCCGCCTTGCCGGTCGAAAAGCGCGCGCGGACGCGGAAACCGCCGCGGCCCGTTTCATAGGCTTGTCGGATCGTCTCGGCGCTGTCGACGACGATGCCGCCGGTCGGGAAATCGGGGCCTTTGACATGCTCGAGCAGTTCGGACAGCTCGGCGCGCGGGTTCTCGATCAACACCAAGGTCGCATCGATCACCTCGGCGGCATTGTGCGGCGGGATGTTCGTCGCCATGCCGACCGCAATCCCGCTCGCGCCATTGGCGAGCAGGTTCGGGAACAGCCCTGGCATGATCTCGGGCTCTTCGTCCTCGCCATTATAGGTCGGCTTGAAATCGACCGTGCCCTCGTCGAGCCCCTGCATCAGGTCGACCGCGACGCGGGTCAGCCGCGCTTCGGTATAACGATAGGCGGCGGCGTTATCGCCGTCGATGTTGCCGAAATTGCCCTGGCCGTCGACGAGCGGGTAGCGGAGCGAGAAATCCTGCGCGAGGCGGACCATCGCATCATAGACCGCGACATCGCCGTGCGGGTGGAATTTGCCGATGACGTCGCCGACAACGCGCGCCGATTTCTTGTAACCCTGTGACGGGTCGAGCCGCATCGCGCGCATCGCCCACAGCAGGCGGCGGTGCACCGGCTTCAACCCGTCGCGCAGGTCGGGAAGCGACCGCGCGGTGATCGTCGACAGCGCATAGACCAGATAGCGTTCGGACAGCGCGCTGCCGAACGGCGTGTCGGTCATGCCGGGGACGGGGTCTTGGTTGTCGGGATCGTCGGTGGTGGTCGCCATGGTCGCGGCGCGATAGCAAGGCTAGCGCGTCAAGGCAAAGGCCGCGATGCGCGCCCGGCGATTATCGGTTCAATCGGCATAGGCCTTCACCAGATCGAACATATAGTCGCGCCCGACATAAACGGAGCGCCCTTCCATGCGTTCGTTGAGCCCGTGGGCGCCATCGCGGTCGGGGTCGCCCCACATGCCGGGGGTGAAGGGAGCTGAAAGCGCGTAGGGCCGCAACCCGTAGTCGCGCCCCCTTGCGAAGCCCGGCGCTTTCGCGCAAGCCGTGCGGCGGGTAGAGGAGAGCATGTGACGCGGATCGAGGATCAACCGCCGGGACGCGTGGCGCGCGCGGTGCGCCGCCTGCTGTTGCTGCTGTACCGGATGCGCGGCTGGAAAGCGGTCGGGGTGGTGCCCGAACCGCGGCGCTTCATCCTGATCGCGGCGCCGCACACCAGCAATTGGGACTTCGTCAATTTCCTCGGGCTGACCGCCGATTTGAAAATCCGTCCCTATTTCATGGCGAAACTGTCGCTGTTCCGCTGGCCGCTGGGTGGCTTCATCCGGCAGATGGGCGGGGTGCCGGTCGACCGTCGCGGCGGCGGCAATGTGGTCGAACAGATGACCCGGGAATTTGCCCGCCGCGCCGAATTCATGCTGACCGTCGCGCCCGAAGGGACGCGCGGCAAGACCGCGAAATGGCGCACCGGTTTCTATCAGATCGCGCTGGCGGCGAAGGTGCCGATGGTGGTCGGTATGATGGATTATGGGACGAAAACCGGCGGCCTCGGCCCGCTCATCTGGCCCAGTGGCGATTTTCGCGCCGACATGCTCAAGGTGCTGGAGGTGTATCGCACCTGCATCCCCAAAATCCCCGAGCGCGCGGTGCGCTCGATCGACGATATTGTCGGCGATGGCCCCGAAATGGAGATGCGCGCATGACCGACCTGCTGTTGCTGCTGGGGCTCAATTTCGCCGGATTGCTGGGGGTGATCCTGATCCTGTGGGCGATTTCGGTGGCGATCCGCGACGTGTCGTTCATCGACGCCTTCTGGGCGTTCGGCATGGTGCTGCTCGCGTGGGGCGCGGCGTGGCAGGCGGGGGCGGATGCGCTGCACGCCAAATTGCTGCTCGGCCTCACCAGCCTGTGGGGGCTGCGGCTGGCGATCCACCTGGGGCTGCGCTGGGTCAAACATGGTGAGGATCCGCGCTATGCCAAAATCCTGTCGCGGACGATGGAAACGAAGAAATGGAGCTGGGGTAAGACGGCGCTGCTCACCGTGTTCCTGACCCAGGCGCCCTTGCTGTTTATCACCTGCCTGCCGGCGCAGATCGGCATCTGGGCGAGCGGCGGCGCGGCGGCCAACGGCGTGGGCATCCTCGCCATCATCGGCGTCGTTGCGACGCTGATCGGGATCGCGTTCGAGACGATCGGCGATGCGCAACTCGATGCGTTTCGCAAGAATCCCGCGAACAAGGGGCAGGTGCTCGACACCGGGCTGTGGCGCTACACCCGGCATCCCAATTATTTCGGCGACGCGCTGACCTGGTGGGGATTGTGGCTGATCGCGGCCGACATCGGGCCATGGGTCGCGCTCGCCAGCGTGATCGGGCCGGTCTTCCTGACCTTTACCCTCACCAAATGGTCGGGCAAGGCACTGCTCGAAAAGGGGCTGCACAAGACGCGGCCCGACTATGCCGCTTATGTCGCACGCACCTCAGGGTTCATCCCGTGGCCGCCAAAGACGGGGGTTTAGGCGGTGAGGCGCTGGCCGCCGACGCCAGCGCCCTCGGTGACGCGCCGCGCATCCGCGCGATCCTGACCGCAGCCGCGCGCGAAGGCCGCGCGGTCAGCTATTCCGAACTGCTCGGCGACTTGGGGTTCCGCTTCACCCGGCCCAAGATGCGCGCGGTGTGTAAAACGCTGGCCGAGGTCGACCGGCTGTGCGCGCTGGATGGCGAACCCGATCTGGCGGTGCTGGTGGTGCGCGAAAGCGACCGGCTGCCGGGGCAGGGCTGGTGGGTCGGCGGGACGGCGCTGTTGCTTGGCTACGACGGCCCATGGGAAGGCGCGGCGGCGGCGCGGTTCATTCGCGAGCAGCAGCAGGGGGTGTTCGATTATTGGGCGGGGCGGTAGGGCGCCTGCAAATGAACGGAAGTTCTTGTTCCCCGGCGAAAGCCGGGGTCCAGAGCGCCATAGCGCGAGGCTTGCGCCATAACGCCCTGGGGCCCGGCTTTCGCCGGGGAACAAGACGTCCGCGCGCGGCCTCCTCAGCCTATTTTTTTAGCCCAATCTCGCGCAGCCGCTCCTGCAAATATTCATCGGCGGTAATCGGCGTCGGATACAGGTTCGGGTGCGCATCATCGATGCAGCTTGCCAGCGTCTCGATCGGATAATCCGACCGGAAATGCAGGAAAAACGGCATCGAATAACGCGCCACACTCGCGCGCCCCGCGTCGGGGTTGCGGACGCGGTGGGTGGTCGAGGGCAGCTTGTTGTTGGTCAGACGTTGCAGCATGTCGCCGACGTTGACCGCCATCGCGCCCGGCGGGGGCGAGACGGGGAGCCAGCTGCCGTCCTTGTCGAGGATTTCAAGCCCGGCTTCCTCGGCGCCGAGCAGCAGCGTGATCGTGTTGATATCCTCGTGCGCTTCGGCGCGAATGCCCTTGGCCGGCGCGGCGACGGGCGGATAGTGGAGCAGGCGCATCACGCTGTTGCCGTCGAGCACCGTGTCGTCGAAAAAATCGGGAGCGAGGCCTAGGTAGCGCGCGATGCCCGACAGCAATTGGCCGCCGACGCGGTCGAATTCGGCGAATAATTTGTCATAGACGGCGCGAAAGCCGTCGACCTCGGCGGGCCAGACATTGTTCGGCTGCTGCGCGGCGAGGCGGTGGCCCGCGGGCAGGTCGCGGCCGACGTGCCAGAATTCCTTGAGATCGACTTCCTTGGCGCCCTTGGCGATTTCGGTCCCGAACGGCGTATAGCCGCGCGCGCCGCCGCCGCCGGGGATGTGATAGGCGCGCTTGACCTCCTCGGGCAGCGCGAAGAAATCCTTCGCCTTCGCCCAGGCGTCATCGATCAGCGCGTGGTCGATGCCATGATCGGTGATCATCGCAAAGCCGAAGCGTTCAAACGAAGCGCCGAAATCCTTGGCAAACTGATCGGCGGGAAGCGCCATCGAAATAGTCGGAACAGCGGCGGTCATATCATCATCCATTTTGGGGCGGGGCTCTGCCTCCGCGACTCTGTTCCCGCATGTAGGGGTGTCGGCGGGGCAGGGAAAGAGGCTCGCTCTTTTCAAACGGCCGATGCTTGCTAAGAGAGCCGCATGGCAAAATCATATTGGCTGATGAAATCCGAACCCGACGCCTATCCGTGGGAGCAGTTGGTGCGCGAAGGCACCGGCATCTGGGACGGGGTGCGCAACCACACCGCCAAGCTCAACCTGAAAGCGATGCAGGTCGGCGACGAGGCGCTGTTTTACCACAGCAATATCGGCAAGGAATGTGTCGGGATCATGCAGATCACCGAAACCGCGTTCCCCGATCCGACCGCCGACGAAGGGTCGCCGTGGGTTGTGGTGCGCGTCGCGCCGGTGCGGGCGCTCAAGAATCCGGTGACGCTGGCGGCGATCAAGGCCGATCCCAAACTCGCCGACATGGACCTGATCCGCCAGTCGCGACTGTCGGTCGGGCGCGTGACGCCCGCCGAGTGGCAGCATATTCTGAAGACGTCGGAAAAGCCCGCGGACTGACTGCCGCGACGGCGCGTTAGCGCAGCTTCACCTGCAGATGCGTCGCCACCGACGGGTGGAGCGGGTCGACGAATTCGCAGCCGTAGCTATTGCCGTCGGCGCGGCGGACGACGGCTTCGAGCGGTTGCAGCCCGGGCAGGTTCACCCAGACATGCTTGCCGATCTGCGGCCGGAAAAAGGTGACCATGCGAAACCCGGTCGATGACAGGTCGAACAATTCGACGTCGAACGGGTTGAGCCCCGGTTCGCGATAGCGTGCGCGCGCCTGAACCGGAGCGCGTTCGGCGCGGCGGCCGGTGGTGGCAGGCCGTTTGGCCTCGATAATGCGATTCCCCAACACTGTCTTGGTCCCAGCTATTTTGCCTTCATCGGCGATCTTTTACCGCGCCGCTGGTTACCTCAAAGTGAAGAAACATGATGAATTTCGCTTACATCGGCGGGGCGTCGCTGACCGTCATCAGCTGGCCGGGAAAGGGAACCGCAAGCGCCACCGCGTCGCGCCATTCGCCGCTCAGCCAGGTCGCGTGCTGGTCGGGGTGCAGGATCATCGGCATCGCGTGCGGCTGATACTGGCCGACCAGCTGGTTGGGATCGGTGGCGAGGACCGCAAAACAGGGCCAGTCCTCTCCCTGGCGATGGATGCCGGCAAAGGCGAAGATCGGCTGCGACGGCACCGAAAACCAGTGCTGGCGGCGCGCGCCCTCTGGCCCCGACCACTCGGCAAAGGCGGTAACGGGAATCAGGCAGCGCAGCTCGGCGTGGCGCAATGTGCCGATCCAGAATGGGCTTGCGAGGTTGCGGACGTGCGTCACGGGCCGGTCGCCGCGCGGCGGCGGCGGCACGCCCCATAGCTTCGGGCGCAAGAAACGGCGCGCGCCGCCGCGGCCGTCGCTGACGATCACCGGGGCGGGGCGCCCGGGGGCGACATAGTCGCCGCTCCACGGGTCGCTGCCCGCCTCGGCAGCGAACGCCGCGGCGATCGCTGCGGCAGGGGCATCGAGACGGTAAAGATTTGTCATCGCAGGATTTTCAGTCGGTCCCGCGCACCCGTCCGCGTCCGGCCTTGACGCTGCTGCGGGCTTTCTTGCTGTCGACGCGGCGGGCTTTGGCGGCCTTGCTCGGCTTGGTCTTGATCCGGCGTTCGGGGCGCACCAGCGCGGCGTCGATCATTTCGGACAGGCGCGCGCGGGCGTCGGCGCGGTTGGCTTCTTGCGTCCGATAGCGGCGCGCCAGGATGACCAGCTCGCCCTCGGTCGTCATCCGGCTGCCTGCCAGTGTTTTCAAGCGCTTATACGCATCGGGCGCGAGGCCGAGGGCATAGACGTTGACGCGCAGCTGGCACGCGGTCGCGACCTTGTTGACATTCTGCCCGCCGGGCCCGGTGCCCGCGAGAAATTTTTCCGAAATGGCGCTTTCGGGGATCTCAGCCACGCGTCGGCTCCGCTCCCTCCGGCGCGGTGAAGCCCAACGCGGCGAAGGCGTCGGGGAAGGGCGCCTCGGCAATTACTGACGGCTTGACGTCACGTTTTACGACCAGCCGTTCGGCGTGGAGCAGGGTACGGGTTTTGGTGCCGCCGCGGCCATAAACCGGATCGCCGACGAGCGGAAAGCCCAGCCCTTCGAGCGCGTGGACGCGCAGCTGGTGGGTGCGCCCGGTTTCGGGGCGAAAGCGCAGCAAGCTGCGGCCATCGACCACCGCGAGCTTTTCCCAATGCGAAATCGATGGCTTGCCTTTCGGGTCGCCGACCATCCGCCAGCCCTCCTCGGCGGTCGACACCTTGCTCAGCGGCAGGTTGATCGTGCCGCTGTCCGCCTCGGGCACGCCGTCGACGATCGCCAGATATTGTTTGTCGACCTCGCGATCCTCGAATGCGCGGGTGAAGCGGCCATGCGCCTTGGGGTTGCGCGCCAGCAGCAAACAGCCCGAGGTGTCGCGGTCGAGCCGGTGCACGGGAAGCGGCCAGCGCTTGAAGCCGAACTTCAAGAGGTCGAGATGATTTTCGAGGCTGAGGCTGCCGTCGCGCGGCGCATCGACCGGCAGGCTAGCGGGCTTGTCGATGACGAGAGCCTCGCCATCGAGGAACAGGACACGGTCTGAAAGAAGCATGGCGCGCTATAGGCCGCCCATGGCTCAGTCGAAAGCGTAAACATCCATCGCGAGCAGCCCATAGGTCGTGCTGTGGTGCGCCCGCTCGGCGCGTAATGGCGTCCCGCCGGCACCCATCGCTACGAACAGCGGCAATATATGGTCGGGGGTCGGGTGGTTGTCGGCGCCGTGCGGGGCGCGTTCGACGCTGTGCAGCACGTCATCGACGGCCCCCGCCGCCATGCGCTCGGCGATCCAGTCGGTGAAATCGGTCACCCACGTCGGCGCCGCGGCGTCGATTGGCAGGCGTGCCGAAAACAGCGCGCGGAGATTGTGCGTGATGCTGCCCGACCCGATGATCAGCACGCCGTCATCGCGCAGCGGGGTCAGCGCCTGACCCAGCGCATAGTGCCATTCGGGCGAGGCGTTCGACGCGATCGACAGCTGGACGACCGGAATGTCGGCGGCGGGGTAGATCAGCGACAGCGGCACCCACGCGCCATGGTCGAGTCCGCGGTCGGGATCGGCGGTGACGGCGAGGCCGTGGTCCGCGAGCAGATCGACGACCCGCGCGGCCAGCGCCGGATCGCCCGGCGCGGGGTAGCGCATCGCGAACAGTTCGTCGGGGAAACCGCCGAAGTCGTGGATCGTCGGCGGCGTGGACGAGGCGGTCACCGTCGCGCGGCCGCCCTGATACGCCGCATCATGGTGCGCCGACACGACCAGGATCGTGCGCGGGCGCGGTAACGCGTTGCCCAGCCCGGCGAGGAAATTCCGCGCCGGGCTGGGCTCGAGCGCCATCATCGGCGAGCCATGCGAAAGGAACAAGCTCGGCAGACGGCGCATCGGGTCAGGCCGCCTGCTTCAGTTCTTCGATGGCGGCGGCGGCGCGGCTCACCGCTTCGCCGTCCATCATCTGCTGGCCCGCCTCGATGACGGTGACGTCGGTGATGCCGACGAAGCCGAGGACGTGGCGCAGATAGCCGGTGGCGAAATCATAGTCGCTGCCGACCGGCACGCCGCCCGACGCGACGACCAGATAGGCCTTCTTGCCCTTGAGCAGCCCTTCGGGACCGGTTTCGGTGTAGCGGAAGGTGCGGCGGGCGCGGGCGATCTGGTCAATCCAGGCTTTCAGCGCCGCGGGGATGGCAAAATTGTAAACCGGGACGCCGATGACGATGGTGTCGGCGGCTTCGAGCTCGGCGATCAGCTCGTCCGAATGGGCGAGCACCGCGCGCTGATCGTCGCTGCGATCGGCATCGTCGGTGAAATTGGCGCCGACCCAGCTTTCGGTGAGCAGCGCGGGCGGGGTGACGGCGAGGTCGCGGCGGGTGACCGCGGCGCCATAGCCCTGTTCGACCAGACGGGTGACGAGCTGGTCGGTCAGCTGGCGGGTGGTCGAACCGCTGTGGCGGGCCGAGGCGTCGATGCGAAGAATATGCGACATGTGATTACTCCTTTGGCTTGAATTGGAATGGGAGGGGCAGGGGGTGCCGCGAGCCGGGGAAACTCGCGGCACCGAGGTGGGCCGCCGCCTTCAGGGAGGGGACAAGGCAGCGGCCCAAGGCGTCGTCAAAGGCTGTCGACGAGCACCAGTTCTGCGTCGTCGAGCGCCTCGACGGTGATCGTCCCGACATCGCGCAGCGCGATGCCGTCGCGCGGCTCGGCGTCGGTGCCGTTGACGCGGATGCGGCCCTTGGCGGCGACAAGATAGGCGTGGCGTCCGGCGTCGAGGTCATAGGTAACCTGTTCACCGGCGTTGACCGCGGCTGCAGCGACGCGGGCGTTGGCGCGGATCGGCAGTGCGTCGGTGTCGCCTGCGATGCCGCTCGCCAGCGTCACGAACTGGCCCGAACGATCATTCTGGGGGAACTGCCGCGCGCCCCAGCCGGGGTTGCCGCCGCTCTGATCGGGCATGATCCAGATCTGGAACAGCGTGGTTTCCTCATCCTCCAGGTTGAATTCGCTGTGGGTCACCCCGGTGCCGGCGCTCATCACCTGGACATCGCCCGCCGCGGTACGGCCCTGATTGCCCATGCTGTCGCGATGGGTGATCGCGCCGGTGCGGACATAGGTGATGATTTCCATGTCGCGGTGCGGGTGCGGGGGGAAACCCGACTGCGCCGCGATGGCGTCGTCGTTCCAGACGCGCAGAGCGCCCCAGCCCATCCGCCCTTCGTCATAATAGTTGGCGAAGGAGAAGTGGTGGCGGGCGTCGAGCCAGCCGTGGTCGGCGTGGCCCAGCGTGTCGAATTTGCGAATGTCGATCATGGCCTTGTCCTTTCTGTCGCGCCGCGGCGTGGCACGATGCCCGGCGGCGCTGCTGTGTTGAGGACAAGATAGGCGTTGGGATTGTTTCTGAAATAGCGTAGATGGAAATCTATCGTTTCCAAATTGCATCAATCGTCATTGCGAGGAGCGAAGCGACGCGGCAATCCAGCGTGTGCGTAAACCGCTCTGGATTGCTTCGCTTCGCTCGCAATGACGAGGTGGGTGGAGCGATCACATCGTTAGGAAACGGAGCACCGGAATGTCGCTACCCGATTACGAAGGCTGGGCCTGTTTCGTCGCCGTCGCCGATGGTGGCAGCTTTACCGCCGCGGCGACCGCGCTCGGGATGTCAAAGGCAAGCGTGTCGAAAGCGGTGACCCGGCTCGAAACCGCGCTCGGCATCGCGCTGCTCCATCGCAGTTCGCGCGTCGTCACCGTGTCGACCGCGGGGGCGGGGTTGCTCGGCGAGGCGCAGGCGATGGTGGCGGCGGCGACCGCGGCGACCGAGGCGGCGCGCGGCGACCGCGTCGACCTGGCGGGACCGATCCGGCTGGCCGCGCCGATGAGCTTCGGCATCAAGGTGCTCGGCGCGCCGATCGCCGCCTTTCTCGACCAGCATCCAGCAGTCGAGATCGACGTGATGCTCAGCGATGCGCGCCACGATCTGGTCGCCGAAGGCATCGACCTGGGGCTGCGCATCGCGACGATGGAGGATTCGAGCCTGCTGGCGCGCACCATTTCGCCGGTCGCGGCGTCGGTGCTGGCCAGCCCCGCCTATCTGGACCGCCACGGCACGCCGCGCCATCCGCTCGACCTCGCGGGCCATCGGCTGATCGGCTATGGCCACCGCGAGCGCACGCTGCCGCTGCGGTTCGAGCGCGGCGGCGAGGAAGCGACGGTGATCCCGACCGGGCCGCTGTTCACCAACAATGGCGACATCATGATCCCGCTGCTCACCGCGGGCGGCGGCATCGCGGTGCTGCCCGATTTCATCGCCGCCGATGCGCTGGCGTCGGGGGGGCTCGTCCGCATCCTCGCCGACTGGTCGCTGCCGCAGGCCTATCTGCACCTGTTGTCGCCGCCGTCGCGACTGCGCCCGGCGCGGGTGCGCGCGCTGGCCGACTATCTCGTCGATGTGCTGAAGCGATCGTGCACCGGCGCCCACGCCCAGCATCTGGCGCTGGCGACGGCGTAAAAATTTGGCCGATCCGGCCGTCTCTATCCGCCGCGACTCGCGGAGTTCTGCGGGTTAAATCAAAATTAACCTTTTCCCTTCATTAGTTTCGTGGTTAATGTTCCGGCAGTCTCGCAACGGGGGTCGTCGGTGGCATCGCAAGATGATCATGCGGACGGTCGCGGGATCATCGTGGGAAACAATCGAGGGGTGCCCAATGCGCGTATTGCTGATCGAGGACGAGCCGACGACCGCCAAGGCGATCGACACGATGCTCACGACCGAAGGCTTCAATGTCTATACCACCGATTTGGGTGAGGAAGGCTTGGACCTGGGCAAGCTCTATGATTACGACATCATCCTGCTCGACCTGAACCTGCCCGACATGCACGGCTATGACGTGCTGAAAAAGCTCCGCACCGCGAAAGTGCAGACGCCGGTGCTGATCCTGTCGGGCATTTCCGAAATGGATTCAAAGGTGCGCTCGTTCGGCTTTGGCGCCGACGATTATGTCACCAAGCCGTTCCACCGCGACGAACTGGTGGCCCGGATCCATGCGGTCGTCCGCCGCTCGAAGGGCCACAGCCAGTCGGTCATCAAGACCGGCAAGCTGGCGGTCAATCTGGACACCAAGACGGTCGAGGTCGACACGACCCGCGTCCACCTGACCGGCAAGGAATATCAGATGCTCGAGCTGCTTTCGCTGCGCAAGGGCACGACGCTGACCAAGGAAATGTTCCTGAACCACCTCTATGGCGGGATGGACGAACCCGAACTCAAAATCATCGACGTCTTCATCTGCAAGCTGCGCAAGAAACTGGCGCTGGCGTGCGGCGGCGAAAATTATATCGAGACGGTCTGGGGCCGCGGCTATGTCCTTCGCGACATCGACGATGAAGGCAATGAGGTGCGCCGCGTCGCCTGACGCTTCACGCTTCACGCTTCACGCTTCAGAAGAATTTACCGAGGGAACCCGGCGCGGAGCAATCCGCGCCGGTTTTCTTTTGGGGGTGTGGGAGGTTGGCGGCTGACAAACCGACGACGGCGAAATGACTTCCGCTCCCCTTCCAGGCAGGGCGTAGCTCGAATCTGTCTCTGCTACCGTTTGCCTTGCCACATGTTGCGCCCGAACTGTGCAGACTGCGCGCTACCCAGCACGAGTCCGGGGCGTCGCGCCGGCGCCGTCGGCGGCGGGATGATTTCAAATCCTGCGATAGGTTCGGGAGCCGCCGCCCCGCTGCCGTGCGCGGCGCGCAGGCGGCTGGTTTCGACCGGGCGGTCGGTCTCGATCCCGAAGCGATTGCCCGCGACCCAGCGCACCGTGCCCAGCATCGGTTCATGCCCGGGCAGGAACACCGTGATCCGCTCGCCGATGTTCAGCGCGCCGGGCGCCTGCCCGCCGATTCCGGTTTCGGACACGTTGCGGATGGTGACGTCGAATTGACCGAGTCGCGCGCAGGCAAGCGCCGCCTTGACCAGCCGCGACTGGCGCGGCTGGCGCTTTTCGTTCGGAGGAGGTGAGGCTGGGGGAGCCTCGGGAATTGACATGGCGCGACCCATCGCTGTCGCCCAACCCCCACGTTGGCCGAATTTCTTGGTCCCGGTCTCGCGGTAACAGCGGAAGGTAAATTTTCGTATAGCGTGTTCGGTAATTATTGCGCCGTCGGCAGGCCGCCGAACGTAATGATGCTCTCGCTACCATCGGCGGAAAGTGCTGAAACACCAAAGAAATTGTCGTCGATGACGACGCCGGATAGCGTCCGCCCGAAGGTGGCGGCATCCGCCGGGACGAGCTGGCTGTCGGTCCAGTCGTTGCGGTCGGCGCGGCGCCAGTAAAGGCGATAGGCGGCAGCGTCCTTTACCGGAGTCCACGAGATTTTGGTGTCCGAACTGACCGCGCCGTCGATGCTGACGCTGGCGGGTGCAGGCGGCGCCGCGGCGAGCTCGCTGGCCAGCGCGACGTTGAGCGCGGTGACGCGCGCCAGATAGGCGAAATCCATCTCGTCGACCGTGTCGCCATATTTGCGGCCATTTTCGGTCCGCAGATCCTGATGTTGATGGTCATAATCCTCGATCCCGACGCTAAAGCGGATCGCTGGATAGCCGAGTTCGAGCGCTGGGAGATGGTCGCCGCCGCGGCGAAAACGGTCGGGACGGCGCACCGCCAGCACCTCAAGCCCGATCGCCGGACTCTGCTGCCCGGCGCGGATCGCTGCCTTGGCCAGCGCGCGCGACGGGCCGTCGTCCTCGCCGCCGATCCCGCGCCGCGCGAGTTGTGCCGCAAGATCCTCCGACACGCGGATGCCCTCGCTGAACACCCGCACCCGATTGGCGACGATCGTGCCGTCGGTTCCATGCACGCCGCCGACGATGTCGTTGTTCAGCATCGCCGCGACCGGCCAGCCCTGCGCCTTGGCGTGCCGGGCGAGCAGGCGCCCGCCCCACAATCCCTGCTCCTCGCCCGACAGCAGCGCATAGACGATTGTCGCGCGATGCTTCTGCTTTGACAGCAGCCGTGCCGCCTCGATCACCAGTGCCGTCCCCGACGCATCATCGTTGGCGCCAGGCGCGTCAGCGGTGAAGTTCATCGGGTCGCTGACCCGGCTGTCGATATGTCCCGCGATGATGATGACATGCGCCGGGTTGCCGGTGCCTTTCTGGATCGCGAGGACATTTTCGACAATGACGCCGTCCGGGGCGCGCGGCCCGTCAAACCGGTCGGCGATGCGTTCGATGGCCAGGCAGCCGCCGCAGGCCTTCGAAATCCGTCCGAACTCGGCCGCGCCCCAATTGCGCGCCGCACCGATGCCACGTTTCGGGTCGGTCGCCGACGACAGCGTGTGGCGGGTGCCGAACGACACCAGTTTCTCGACATCGGCCCTCAATCGCGCGGGGTCGGCGGCAGGGGTGGCGTCCTTCGCATGCACCACAAGGGGCGCGGCGAGAAGCAGGGCGGCGAGCAGGCTCTGTTTGATCATGCCGCTTCATGCGGCGTCGCGGGCATAAAGAAAAGCCCCTCCCCGGCTGGGGAGGGGCTTCAAGGTCAGCGCAGGCCCGAGAAACGGATGTCCTGCACACGGCCATAGCGGATGTCGCAGGTGAACTTGCCCTGGTCATAATAACCGCCGCGGCCCCAGCGTCCGCCGTAGCCGTCGCGGACGACAACGCGGCCCTTCACCTTATACCCGTCACGCTTGCGATCGATGCTCGTGACCTGGGTGACGTCGGTGTTGCCATAACGGCGGCTGCCGCGTTCGACCGCGTTCACGCACTGGTTCACCGCGCTGCGGCTGTTGCCATAGCGGCGATAGTCATAGCCGTAGCCGTAACGCGGATCATCATAGTAGCCGCCGCGATAGCGATCGTCGTAACGATAGCGATCGTCGTAACGGTCATAGCGGTCGTTGTCGCCGCTCGACAGGATCGCGGCGAGGCCGCCGAGCACGACGGCACCGGCGATCACTTCGCCCGCGCTGATCCCGTCGCGGTCGTACCGGTCGCGGGCGGCAGCGGGGGCGGCGCTCATCAACATCGCGCCAGCGGTGGCCGCACCAATTGCGGCCTTGGTCAGGTTGGTCTTGATAGCCATGGTTCGGTCTCCTTCAGGCGCAGGCGGCGTCGTCGCAGCCTGTTGGAGACGGTTTAGCGATTCGCGGGTGACGCGGTGCTGAACCCCGCGCTTATCTGGCGTTCAGCCTTGGTTTTTCTGGCGTTCAGCTTCAAAGCGAAGGGCCGCGCTACCCAAAGGTGACGCGGCCCCCGCGCAAAGTCTTGATCAAGGGGCAGGTTCAGCCGAAGCTGACGTCGACGACGCGGCCGTTCCGATAGCTGCACCCGAAACTGCGGACCTCGCCGCCGAGCCGCGACGCGGTGCCGGTGACGTACCAGCCGCCATTGTTCGCCTCGGTGCCGTCGATGCGATCGACGCGCGCGTCGTCGCCCATTTCGGCCTCGACCGCCCAGCTGCATGCATCGGCGGCGCGGCGCTGGACATCGCCATTGTCATAGGGGCGCGCCTCGCCGGTTTCGGGGCGGTCGTCGACCGGCGGCACATAATCGCTGTCGCGCTGGTCGTAACGCTGATTGTCGCGATACGGCGGATCGTAACGATAATCGGGCGCGCGCTCGCGCTTGTCCTTGCTTGCGGCGCTGGCGATTGCGGCGATGGTGCCGATGATCAGCAGGCCGCCGAGCACGTCGCCGGTGCTGATCCGGTCGTGATGGCGATGGCCCCAGCCGCCATGGCGCGACCGCGCTTCGGCGGGAACGGCGCTGAAGCCGACCGAGGTGACGACGACGGCGGCCGCGGCGGCAAGGCTGGTGAATTTACGCATCGAGGGATGCTCCCCAAGAATGGGCAATGGATGGTTTGGCCCGGAATGCCGATGTTCTAGGGCGCCGATGCTTTCTCGCCGCTGAACCGTTGTTCTAGCGCGACGGGGCGAGCGCCGACATTGAAAAGGCCCGCCATCGATACGATGGCGGGCCTTTGGACCAGACATAGGTGACCAGACCTATCCGGGTGGATCAGCAGACGCAGCGCGGCTTCGCCTTGGGTTTCGGTTTCCACTTTTTCTTCGCCGCATAGCGTTTGCGCACCGGCGCATTTTCATAATAGGTGCGCGTCGTCGTCTCGACCGTTTCGGTCACGACCGGCGCGCCGCCAGTGATGATCGTCGTGACCACGACGCCGGGGGTATAATAGCCGTAACCATAGCCATGGCCGCTGTGATAATAGGCCGTGCTGCTGTGATGCGAACCGCGGCTCGACCACCAGGCGTCGCATTTTTTCTTGTCGGCGGCATCGCCGATCGCGGCACCGGCGAGCGCGCCGAGGCCGCCGCCGATCAGCGTGCCGGCGGTGCGATCACCGCGCCCGGCGATGCGGTTGCCGACGACGCCCCCCACGACTCCGCCGACAACCGCGCCGCCCACCGTGCCCCCCCGGCCACAGCGGCGTTCCATTTCTGCGTCGTGCCGCGGGTCGTACCCGCCGCCATAATATCCGTGATGCGGCGGCGGCGGGTAACCCGCGCCATGCCCCTCGACCGTGCCTTCATAGCTGCCGTCGTAACGGCGACCGTCGGGCGCTTCATAGGTGCCGTTCCAGGTGCCGGTCCAGCGGCCCTCGGCGTCGTAACCCGACACGCGGCGATATTCGACTTCGCTCGGTACCCGATCGGCATGGCCGGTATAGACGCGGACGTCGGGGTCGGAAGGCGCGCCATAATCGAGCGCCGGGCGCGGATCATGATTATACAAAGCGCTGCCCGCCACATCGGTGGCGGCGCGCGCGTCGATCATCGGCGCTTCGGCATGGGCACGGCCCGCCAGCAACAACGACCCTGCGGCCACCCCCAACAACACGAACGTACGCATGTCTAACTCCCTGTTCCCTCGGCCCGAACCGATTGGTTAACAGCTTGTTAGCAAAATTGGCGGCTTTTCGCGAATCCGTTAACCCTGAGCTTTGCGTCCCGATTTGGGTCAGATGGGGCGCCGAGCTAGGCCAGCGCCGCGGCAATCCGCGCCACCAGCGCCTCGGCCCCCGTCTGATCGGCGGCCGAAAACCGCCCCGCCAGCGGGCTGTCGAGGTCGAGCACGCCGACCAGCCGGTCGCCCGCGATCACCGGCACCACCAGTTCGCTGCGGCTGTCGGCGTCGCACGCGATATGACCGGGAAAGGCGTGGACATCGTCGACGCGCTGCGTCGCGCGCAGCCGCGCCGCAGCGCCGCACACGCCCTTGTCCAGCGGGATGCGGATGCAGGCGGCCTTGCCCTGGAACGGGCCGAGCACCAATTCCTGCCCATCAAAGCGATAGAAACCCGCCCAATTTAGCTCGGGGATCGCCTGCCAGATCAGCGCCGCGACATTCGCCATATTGGCGATGCCGTCGGGCTCCCCCGCGACCAGCGCCGCGGCGGCGTCGCCCGCCTCGGCCCAGCGTTCGGCGGGGTCGGTGGCGGTAAATGCGAGCGCATAGGACATTATTCGACCGTCAGCCCGGTCCACTTCGCCGCGAACGCATATTTGTCGGCGGCCTCGGCGATGATCTTGTCGGTTGGTTTGCCCGACCCGTGGCCGGCGCGGGTTTCGACGCGGATCAGATGCGGCTTGTCGCCCGCGTTCGCATGCTGGAGCTGCGCGGTATATTTAAAGCTGTGCCCCGGCACGACGCGGTCGTCGGTGTCGGCGGTGGTCACCAGCACCGCGGGATAGGCCGCCCCCGCCTTGATATTATGATAGGGCGAGTAGCCGAGCAGGTTACGGAAATCGGCTTCCTTTGACGGATAGCCATAATCGTCGACCCAGTAGCGCCCGGCGGTGAAACGGTCGAAGCGCAGCATGTCCATCACCCCCACCGCGGGCAGCGCCGCGGCGAACAGGTCGGGGCGCTGGTTGGTGACCGCACCGACGAGCAGGCCGCCGTTCGACCCGCCCTCGATTGCGACCTGGCCTTTGCCGGCAATCCCCTCAGCGATCAGATATTCGCCCGCGCCGATGAAATCGTCGAAGACGTTCTGCTTGTTGGCGAGCCGCCCGGCGTCGTGCCACGCTTTGCCATATTCGCCGCCGCCGCGCAGGTTGGCGATCGCCAGCACCCCGCCCTTGTCGACCCACGCCAGACGGGTGGGCGAGAAAGCGGGGGTCATCGACACGTTGAAGCCGCCATAACCATACAGCAATGTCGGCGATCCCTTGCTGCGGTCGAGGCCCTTTTTCATCACGATGAACATCGGCACCTCGGTGCCGTCCTTTGATTTGTAGAAGCGCTGCTCGACGCTGAAGTCGGCGGGTTTGAAGGTCAGCTTGGGTTCGGCGAAAATCTCGCTTTTGCCGGTCGCGGTGTCGAGCCGATAGATCGTCGTCGGCCGCGCATAGCTGGAGAAGGAATAGAATGTTTCAGGATCGGTCGACTTGCCGCCGAACCCCGACGCCGACCCGATGTCGGCCAGCTTGATCGCCGCGACCTTCTTGCCGTCGAGGCTGACCATCTCGGCCTGCGATTTCGCATCGCCCAGGTAGGACAGGATGATGCGGTCACCGACGCGCGAGGCGCCGACCAGCGTATTCTCGCTCTCGGCGACCAGCTCGGTTAGCTTGCCGGGCTTGCGGATGTCCATCGCCACCAGCCGCTCGCGCGGCGCGCCCTTGTTGGTGACAAAGGTGAACAACGGCCCCTGGTTGGTGACATAGTCCCAGTTGTTCGCGAAATCGTCGACCAGCGTGATCGGCTTGTCCACGCCCTTGGCGCTCACCGGATAGAGCGTCAGCCCCAGCCGCGCGTCGGTGCCTTCGGATCCGAACACCAGAAGATATTGCCCGTCGTCGGTGACGATCGCGCTGTTGTTGAGCTTGGGCCTGGCGGGAGTGGCGTGGATCAGCACGTCGGCGCTCTGCGGGGTGCCGAGTTTGTGGAAATAGACGCTGTGATTTTCGTTGAGCGACTGGAACGCGCCGCCCGCAGCGGGTTCGGGGAAGCGCGAATAATAAAAGCCGCTGCCGTCCTTGGCCCAGTCGAGCGCCGAAAACTTCACCCAGCGCACTTCGTCGGACAGATCCTGGCCGGTCGCGACGTCTTTCACCCGCACGATCCGCCAGTCGGTGCCGCCGTCCTGCACCGAATAGAGCAGATGCTTGCCATCTTCCGACGGGTTCCATTCGGCGAGCGCAGTGGCGCCATCCTTCGCCCACAAATTGGGGTCGATCAGCACCCGGCCTTCGCCCTTCAGTCCCTCGCGGACATACAGCACCGACTGCGGCTGGAGCCCGTCGTTGCGCGTGTAGAAATAGCGCGTCCCCGCCTTGGTCGGCAGGCCGAAACGCTCGTAATTATACAGCTCGGTCATCCGTTTCTTGAACGTGTCGCGGCCGGGCAGGGTGGCGAGATAGGCGTCGGTGACCTTGTTCTGCGCCGCGACCCAGTCGGCGACCTTGGGATTGACGCGCACATCGTCTTCCAGCCAGCGATAGGGATCGGCAACATCGACCCCGAACTGCGGATCGACCGTGTCGCCGCGCGCGGTGTCGGGATAGGCGAGCGTCGGCGCTGGGGTTGCCGCGACCGCGGCTTCGGCCGCGTGGAGCGCCGCCGGGGTCATCGAAAGGGCAACCAGCGCCAGCGGCGCGAACAGGGCTTTACGGGACATGGCAAGGCGATCCTCATGATCCGGGGGAAATTATCGTGCGCCGATATGTAAGGATGGAAAAGCCGGGGGCAAGCGGATTTGTCCCGCGTCGCTCGCCGCCGGGCGCGGCGCCGCCCATTTTCCTATTATGCCCGACTATGTGCCGCGGTGGGTCAGAAATAATAGTGTATCAGTTGTTTAGGTCTAAAGATGAGTTTCAATTACAGTATTGTTGGGTATCCAACTTGTCAGTTATCGCGTGTCGATTTACCTGAGTCGCCGCAGCCACGGGTCGCAATTGTTCGGGCTGCGTAACCTGAAGGGATATTCCCGATGAAAGCGACCCACGACTTAGCGACCAAATTTTCCTCCGCACGTTTCGACAAGGGCCGAATGAAGGCCTTTGCCGAGCATGTCGCAAAGATCGAAGCGAGCGGCGACATCCAGATCATCGACATTCTCGACAACGGCATCCCGCCGTTCGAGGATCTGGCGAGCGTCCATTTCAAGGTGCCGCGCACCAAGATCGGCACGATCCTCGGCGATCTGCTCGGCGCGGGGACGCTCAACCCCAGCGTCATCATCAACGGCATTCCGGCCGAACGGCTGGTCAATGTCCATCTCGCGGTGCGTGGGCACTGACCCTTGGTCGGTGCCATTGCGAGCAAGACGGTTCAGGTTCACCTGAACCGTCGTTGCAACCTCGCCTGCGCGCATTGCTATTCGGCTTCGGGGCCGCGTGAAACCGAAGAATTGCCGGCGGGCGCGCTGATCCGTTTTCTGGAGGAGGCCGCGAACGAAGGTTACGGTGTGGTCGCCTTTTCAGGCGGCGAGCCGTTTCTTTACGAGGATTTTGTCCCAGTGCTGGCGGCGGCGAAGGCGTTGGGACTGCGGCGCCTCGCGGTCACCAACGGCACCGTGCTGACCGGACGGCGCGCGGCGGCGCTGGCGCTGCTCGATCTGGTGGCGGTGAGCGTCGACGGCCGCGAGGCGGTCCATAACCGCATCCGCCGGTCCCCCACCGCCTTCGCGCGGATGCTGAAGGGGCTCGACGTCGTGCGCGGCGCGGGGCTGCCCTTCGGCATCGCGCACACGGTGACCCGCGACAGCCTGGCCGATCTGCCGTGGATGGCCGAGTTCGCGGTGACGCAGGGCGCGCGCATCCTCCAGCTGCATCCCCTCGGCATGGTCGGCGTGGCCCAAGAGGGACTCGCGGGCGGCGGGCTCGACGGCGAAATCCTTGCGCGGACCTGGCTGACGGCGCTGGCGTTGCAGGCCGACCATGGCGAGCGGCTGGCGATCCATGTCGATCTGTTCAACCGCGCAACGCTCGCTGCGCGGCCCGATCTGGTGGTGCCGGGTGAGGGCGACGAAGCGGGCCATTCGCGGCTTTCGGACATCCTCAACCCGCTGGTCGTCATGGCAAATGGCGACCTCAGCCCGATCTGCCACGCGATGGACCCGTCGCTCCGTCTGGGCCGCCTCGGCAGCGAACCGCTGCCCGAAATCGCCCGCCGCTTCCGCCAGACGACGCTCGGCGACCTGCGCGCCTTGTGTCAAAGCCTGTGGCAGGAGGTCGTCGACGACGCCGATGGCTGGCCCTATCTCAACTGGTACGAGCTGCTCGAAACCCGCGCGCAGCTACAGCTGGTGCATTAAGCGGGCGCGATCCTTTGCCTGCCCGCAGGTCGTGATCCCCAGCGCCGCAAAATCCTTCGCCGACTCGGCCAGCGTCAGCATTCCTGCACAGACCCGCGCGCCCGGCTCGGGCGGGCGACCATCCCGAAACCGCCGCAGCATCGCCAACGCCGCGAGCACGGGCACATAGGGTCCGCGATTGCCGTCGGCGCGCAGCGTCCAGCGCGCGTGGGCGGGAACGCCGCGCGCATCCTGCCCGGACACAGTCACGTCCATCGCCCCGACATCGCTGCCGAATGGCAGCAAAAGTTTCGCGATCGCCAGCAACGGCCGCGACGCCGGGCGCAGGCTGCGTACCCACCCCCAGCGCACCGGCCATGCCAGCAGCGCCAGCCCCAGATGAAGCAGGCTCAATTCCATCCCGGCGAAGAACTCGGCGCTGTCCTGCGGGGCGTAGCGCGCGACGAGCAGGTCTTGCTCGGGCGTGTCGCACACGCTTGCCCAGCGGATGCCCACCCCCGGCACCGCCCAGCGCTGCGTCATCCCCCATCCGGGCACATCGGTCCACACGCCGCCGCGCCACACGCGCACCGGATGGCCGACATAGGACAGGATCGCCTGCACCACCGCCAGCCCGCGCGGTGCGCGGTTGCCGGGAAAGATGCCGATGCGGATGTTGTCGATGCCCGTCCACCCGGCGGTCAGCGCGTCGATCACCGCATGGGACAGCGCCGGGATCGAGCTCGCGCCGCAGGTCACGCTGACCCCCGCGGCTTTTGCCGCCGCATCATGATTACCGATCGCCGCAACGAACGCGCGCCCGTCGGCCAGGTCGATATAATGAACCCGCGCCGCGATCGCCGCCACGATCACCGTCGGCGCCGACGCCTGAAACGGCCCTGCGGCATCGACCACGACATCGAACCCGGCGAGGTCAGCGCCGGTCACCCGCTCCCGGTCGAGCACTCGCACTGCCAGCCCGCCCAGCCGCGCCGCCAGCGCATCGAGCTTGCCCCGGTCGCGCGCCGCCAGCGTCAGCGCGATGCCGGGTTCCAGCACCGCGCGCTCGGCCAGCCGGCTCCCGAACACTCCCGTCGCCCCGATCAGCAGGACGCGCAGGTCAGCCATCGCGGAACAGTCCGTGCTGGTTGACCAATTCGCCCAGCCGCGGGTGCGTGACCTTGAGATCGAAGGCGAAGCAGCCGCTACCCAGATGCTGGTGCGTGACGACGGTTTGCCCCGGCATCAGCCAGCCGGGCAGCTGCAGCCGGACGCCGCCGCGCCGCCAGAAATAATGGTCGGAGGTGAAAATCAGCGCATCGCCCTCGGCGCGCACGGTCAGCGCCATGCCGAATCCGCCGCCGATATGCTCTTCCAGCCCCGTCGCGCCCGAAAAGCTCTTGGCGCTGTGGATCACCTGCGGATGCCCGCGCGCCCGGCCGTACAGCCGCGTCCAGCATTGCCCGCCGCTCTGCCGGTCCTCGCTGACCGCCACCGCGGCGGGGGCGGGACCGCTCGCCGCCAGCGGCAGCGGCGCGCCGATCAGGCGGCACAGCTGGGCGAGGAGCCAGCCCGCACGCGACAACCGCGTCCACACGATCTCGCCGCGATAGGTCGCACTCGCCATGCCCGTCAGCCGCTTGGAAAAACGCCGCTGCACATCCGCGGGCAGCGCGTCCCAGGCGGCACGTGGCACAAGGCGGCGAAAGCGGTCGTCGGTGCGGGCTTCGCGGTCCTCTCCGCCCTGTTCGCGCGAACTGGGGGAGGGGGCTTTGATCCTGTGACTATAGCCCAATCGCCGCCCCATCATTCGTCTCCTACCCGGCGTCCCTGCCGCCGTCTTTGCCGCGACCGGGGCGCCAGTTGATCAGCTTCGTCACCCCGGCGCCCAACTTGATCAGCCGCATCAGCGCGGGTTTGGGAACGTTCAGCATCTCGTCGTGCCACCGGCTCATCGTCGTCACAAAATCGAGCATATCAGCGAGCCGCGCCTTGGCCCCGGCGCTCAGCTCGGGATCGCTCGCCGCGCGCGTGACGCACGCTTTCAGCGCCGCTTCGGCGGGATCGATCTCGCGCGCCTTGCGCCCCGCCGCGATCCGGGTCACCATTTCCCAGATGTCGGTTTCGGCGGCGAAATGGTCGCGCCGGTCGCCCAGCACCGGCACCCGCTGGATCAACCGCCAGCCGAGCAGCTCCTTGATCGAGTTCGACACGTTCGACCGCGCTAGCCCCAGCATGTCGGCAATTTCTTCGGCATGCAGCGGGCGGTCGGACACGAACAACAGCGCATGGATTTGCGCCACCGACCGGTTGACCCCCCACTGCCCGCCAAGGTTTCCCCAATGGAGGATGAACTCGGTCGCGGCCGGGGACAGTTTCGACTCATGTTCGATAATTTCTGTCATAACAGAAATATCAGGCATGAAGGATTGAATGTCAATGGCGGCGGTGTGGCAGCTGCCAGTGCGTCGCTGTTCAGATGGAACTATAGCCCTGCGCCTGTCGAAGGGCGCTTCAACCGAATGTGCCCTAAAACTCGATCAAGATTCGGACCTTGTCGGGCGTGGTGCCGACGACGCGGGCGATGTGGGCGCGGCTTTCGGCGAGCATGTCGGGCGAAAATTCGCGGCCGTCGCTGCCCAGCAGCTCGGCGACCGACACCCCGAGCAAGACGCCCAGCGCTTCGACGCGGCCATGGCGCGGCCGGGTGCGGTCCTTTTCCATGCCGAGACCGCGGGCACGCTGACATCGAGCGCCGCCGCGAGCTGCATCTGGCTGAAGCGGCGGGTCACCCGCAGGCGCCGCAGCCGGGCACCAAAGCTTTCGGTCCCCGCAGGGGTCGGTCGCGGTAAGTCCGCTGCTATTCGGTCACCGGGCATCGGGCGGACGTTGCTTTCGCTCGTTATCCGCCCTTGGATACACCAGCGGCATTGCGATGCGCCGTGCTATTATGTGCGAGTACACCGACGAGCGGGCGACGCTCGCGAATGCGCCACCGCAAACGAAAAAGGGCGGCCATCCTTTCGGCGGCCGCCCCTGATCTTGTCCGGTCAGCGCGAAGCTCAGGCTTCGGCCATATCCTCGTCAAACTGCTCGACCGGGCCCGAATCCTGACCCTTGGCATCGACGTCGCGATCGACGAGTTCGATGATCGCCATCGGCGCCGCGTCGCTGGCGCGGATACCGGCCTTGATCACGCGAGCATAGCCGCCGTTGCGGTCCTTGTAGCGCTCGGCGAGGGTGTCGAACAGCTTGACCAGCTGGGTGTCGTCCATCAGGCGGCTCATCGCGAGGCGACGGTTGGCCAGGCCACCGCGCTTCGCCAGCGTGATCAGCTTTTCGATATAGGGACGCAGTTCCTTCGCCTTGGCGACGGTCGTCGTGATCTGCTCATGCTTGATGAGCGAGGCCGACATGTTGCGGAACAGGGCCGTGCGGTGCGCGCTGGTGCGCTGCAGCTTCCGGCCACCCGATTTATGACGCATGATAAATTCCTTCGTTTGTCAGAGGGGCCGTGCGAGGTACCCCAAGCCAGGTCGATTGCGGGCCGACCCATTCCCGTGGCGATGACGCCCCGGCGAACCGGGGCGCTATCTGATTAACCGAGCAGCTCTTGTTCGAGCTTCTTGGCCATTTCTTCGATGTTTTCCGGCGGCCAGCCGGGGATGTCCATGCCCAGACGCAGGCCCATCGACGACAGCACTTCCTTGATTTCGTTCAGCGACTTGCGGCCGAAGTTCGGGGTGCGCAGCATCTCGGCTTCGGTCTTCTGAACCAGGTCACCGATATAGATGATGTTGTCGTTCTTCAGGCAGTTGGCGCTGCGGACCGACAGTTCGAGCTCGTCGACCTTCTTGAGCAGGAAGCGGTTGAGCTGGTTGACATCGCTCTCGTCGGCGGTGGTCGGCGATGCCGCCATGCCGATCATGCCGCTGTCGTTCATCGCTTCTTCGAAGTGGACGAAGACCTGGAGCTGGTCCTGAAGGATGCGCGCGGCATAGGCCACGGCATCTTCCGGGGTGATCGTGCCGTCGGTTTCGACGGTCAGGTTCAGCTTGTCATAGTCCAGTTCCTGACCGATGCGGGCATTGTCGACCTTATAGGCGACCTGGCGCACCGGCGAGTAGAGCGAGTCGACCGGGATCAGGCCGATCGGCGCGTCGATCGGACGGTTGGCGGTCGCGGGGACATAGCCCTTGCCGGTGTCGGCAACGAGTTCCATGTTCAGCGTCGCACCATCGTCGAGGTGGCAGATGACGTGGTTCGGGTTCATCACCTTGATGTCGCCCGACACCATGATGTCGCCAGCCTTGACGGTTGCGGGGCCGGTCGCCGAAAGCTGGAGCCGTTTCGGGCCTTCGCCTTCCATCTTGAGCGCGATCTGCTTCACGTTGAGCACGATGTCGGTGACATCTTCGCGCACGCCGGCCAGGCTCGAGAATTCGTGGAGGACGTTCTCGATCTTGATCGACGTGATCGCCGCACCCTGGAGCGACGAGAGCAGCACGCGGCGCAGCGCGTTGCCAAGCGTCAGGCCAAAGCCGCGCTCGAGCGGTTCGGCGACAAAGGTCGCCTTGCGCTTGCCGTCGCTGCCAGCCTTGATTTCCAGGTTGCTGGGCTTCTTCAATTCCTGCCAGTTCCGGATATTGACAGTCATGGTCTTCCCTTTGCTTTTGGCGGGACGAATTGGGGGTCGACCAATTTGTCCGGCGTTAGGAGTTTGACGGATGCCGCCCCGGAAATGGGGCGCATCCGAAGCAGGCGTCAGACGCGGCGGCGCTTGGCCGGGCGGACACCATTGTGCGGGATCGGGGTCACATCGCGGATCGAGGTGATGTGGAAACCGACGGCCTGCAGCGCGCGGAGCGCCGATTCACGACCGGCGCCCGGGCCCTTCACTTCGACTTCCAGCGTGCGGACGCCATGTTCGGCGGCCTTCTTGCCGGCATCTTCGGCGCAAACCTGCGCCGCATACGGGGTCGACTTGCGGCTTCCCTTGAAGCCCATCATGCCGGCGCTCGACCAGGCAATCGCGTTGCCCTGGGCGTCGGTGATGGTGATCATCGTGTTGTTGAAGGTCGCGTTGACGTGGGCGACGCCCGACGAGATGTTCTTGCGTTCGCGCCGACGAAGGCGCTGCGGTTCACGAGCCATGATATATTCCTAACCTAAATCCTGAATGGCCGGTGGCGGGCGATGCGCCGCTGCCCCGGCAGGGGAAATAAGGAAGCGCGCCCGGATGGACGCGCTCAAACCTTATTTCTTCTTACCGGCGATCGCCTTAGCCTTGCCCTTGCGGGTGCGCGCGTTGGTGTGCGTGCGCTGGCCGCGAACCGGCAGGCCCTTGCGATGACGCAGGCCGCGGTAGCAGGCGAGGTCCATCAACCGCTTGATGTTCATCGCCGTGTTACGGCGAAGATCACCCTCGACGGTCAGGTCGGCGTCGATCGTTTCACGGATCTGCAGCACTTCGGCGTCGGACAGATCCTGGACGCGGCGCGTCTGGTCGATCCCCAGCTTGGTGGCGATGTCGACGGCGGTCTTGCGACCGATGCCGTGGATGTAGGTGAGCGCGATGATCACGCGCTTGTTGGTGGGCAGATTGACGCCCGCGATACGTGCCATTGGGTACTTTCTCCTGCTCCACAGGGCCGTAGGCAATCGGCCCCATCTCAAAGCGTCTGATTTCCAACGCAAAAAACGGACCACGAATGCGCGCGATGCGCTTCGCCGTCCGGTCAGGCTGTCGGAATGGTCGCGCAACTACGGCGAGTCGGGCCGATTGTCAAGCCGACTGCGGTGGTTTGCCCGGCGTTTCGACCGTCAGGATGCGGATGTAAGAGCGACCGCGCGATCGTGCAAGCGATCGACCACCGCGGCGTGGATTCCGGGGGCGCAGGCGATGACGCCAAAGGCCTGCGCGCGCGGGGTGTTGAACTTTAGCGGCGCTCCGAACGCATCGGTGACGGTCGCCCCCGCCTCGGTCGCGATGAGCGCGGCGGCGGCGACGTCCCATTCGAACCCCCAGCGCAGCGTTGCCACCAGATCGGCACGGTCGTCGGCGACCAGCGCCATGCGCAGCGCGATACTATTCGGCTTGGTGACGATCACCAGGTCGCTGTCGACGCGCGGCAACGCATCGGCGGGGACGCGCGATCCGGCGAACTCGGTTCGGCGGCTGGCGTGCAGCGTCTCGCCGTTGAGCTGCGCACCCTGGCCCTTTTGCGCGACCCACAATTCGTCGAGCGCGGGGGCGTAAAGGATGCCGAATTCCGGGGCGCCATCGATCACCAGCGCGACCGACACGCACCAGCCGGGGCGGCCGCGGATGAAGTCGCGGGTGCCGTCGATCGGATCGACGCACCACATCGCTCGGCACGCCAGCCGATCGGAATTGTCGGCGGTTTCTTCGGACAGCCACCCCGCTTCGGGCACCATCGCGCCAAGCACCGCCTTCAGCCGCGCATCGACCGCCAGGTCGACGTCGCTGACCGGATTGTCGTGCGACTTGTTCCAGACATTGACCGCTTGCCCCTCGCCGCGCCAGCGCGCCATCGCCATGTCGCCGACCTCGCGGGTCGCGGCGATCGCGGCTTCGAGGTTGCGGCCGGGCATCCGTCGCTGCTCAGCTCGACGCGACGGTCATGCCGTCGATACGCAGCGTCGGTGCGTTGATGCCATGGCGGAATTCCAGGTCGTTCGCCGGGATCAGCGCCGCAAACATGTCGATCAGATTGCCCGCAATGGTGAATTCGGCGATCGGCCCGGCCATGACGCCATCCTTGATCAGGAAGCCCGACGCGCCGCGGCTGTAATCGCCGGTCACCGGATTGACGCCATGCCCGATCAGCTCGGTGACATAGACGCCGTCGGCGATGCCCGCCATCAGCGCCGCGGGCGTCGCGCTGCCCGCCGCGAGGTGCAGGTTGCTTGCCCCCACCCCCGACGCGCCGCCGCCGCGGCTGGCATGGCCGGTCGGGGTCAGGCCAAGCTGCTTTGCCGACGCGGTGTCGAGCAGCCAGCCGGTGATCTTGCCATCGGCGACGAGATCGCGCGCCGCGGTCGGCAGGCCTTCGCCGTCGAAGGCGCGGCTGCGCAGACCGCGCGGCCGGTGCGGTTCGTCGCGGATGACGATACCGCTGTCGAACAATAGCTGGTCTTCCTTGCCGAGCAGGAAGCTGGTGCCGCGCGCGATCGCGGGACCGGCGATCGCGCCGAGCAGATGGCCGACGATGCCGCCGCTGACGCGCGGATCGAACAGCACCGGCACCTTGCCGTTCGGTGCCTTGCCGGGGTTGAGCCGCGCGACGGCGCGGGTACCGGCGCGCTCGCCGATGTCGGCGGCGCTTTCGAGGTCGGCCAGATGGTGCGCGCTGTGCCAGCCATAGTCGCGCTGCATGCTGGCGCCTTCGCCCGCGATGACGCTCGCCGACAGGCTGTGGCCGCTCGACCCGTAACCCCCGGCAAAGCCATGGCTGGTGGCGAGCGCAAAGCGCGTGCGGCTGTGGCTCGCGCTGCCGCCTTCGCTGTTGGTCACCCCGGCGACCGCGCGCGCCGCTTCTTCGACCGCCAGCGCGGCCGCGCGCAGCGCCGCCGGATCGGCGTCGCTGCCGTCATCGAGGTCGAAATCGGGCACCACGCCCTTGAACAGCAATTCTTCGGGGGCGAGTCCGGCATAGGGATCTTCGGGCGCCTCGCGCGCCATCGCGACACAGCGTTCGACCAGCTTGGTCAGCTCGCCCGCATCCATGTCGGCGGTCGACACGCTGGCGCTGCGCTGGCCGACAAAGACGCGCAGCGAAATATCCTGCCCCTCGGACCGCTCGACATCCTCGAGCGCGCCAAGCCGCATCGAAACCGACGTGGCGGCGTTGCAATAATAGAGCGCATCGGCGGCATCGGCGCCGGCCTTGGTGGCGGCGTCGCACAGCAACTGCGCGCGATCGAGGGCTTCGGAAACGGTCAGCATCGCCGCGCCCTATACGGCGCGCGGCAGGGCGTCAAACTTCGTCGCGGCAGGCTTATTTGACGATCGCGGCAATCGCGTCGGTGGCGGCCATCGCGCCGCTGACCCACAGAAAGGGCAGCGTCAGCGCCGCAACCCACAGCCGGCGGACATCGCGGCGAAAGCGCGCGTGCAGGCCCCAGCTGGCGAGCGCCTGGCGGCTGAGGTGGTACCAGCGCCGCTCGGTCGAGCGTGCGACGGGGACGGCGATGGCGAGCAGCGCGACCAGTGCGACGACGATCAGTGCCGACGAGGCGCCCGCGGCGATCGCGCTCGATACCAGCCATATCTGCAATGCGGCAAAGGCGACCAGCGCGGTCGCGGCGTGCCAGGTCATTCGGCGGCCAAGACTCCGTGCTGCCGGCACACTAGGTGACGTGCGCCGCCACAGGCGCGGTCCGAATGCTGATGCCATTTTTCAGCCCCCTTAGGCTGGCGATTCCCAGAACGCCACGATTTCAGCCCAATATTCCCAAGTCAAGACAGGCTGGCACCGATTCGTTAACAATTCCGCTCAATTCACCCCGGATTCACAACCAAATCGCGCCGGATCGCGAAAAAAGCTGCAAATTTGGTGCGGTGAACCGATCGCCTACGGGCAAGGCGCCCCGGAAACGCGGCGGGCGGTGGTCGAACGCGCGGCGCCGTTCGTCGAAGCCTTGCATCCGAAGCGCCCCCCGGTAGCGTCTAGATCCAGTCTATCTGCTTCATGCAACACGGGGAATATTTCATGCGCTATCTGGCCTTTCTCGCCGCCCTGACCTTGCCGCTCGCCGCCGCCTCGGCCGCCGAGGGCGACAAGCCGGCGGTCGAACCCAAGCCCGCGGCGCTGATCGCCGACGGGGTTCCCGAGGTGCCCGCCGAGCTGTCGGCAGCGACGCGGCCCTATATGGAAAATCGCGGCGCGGGTTTTGTCGGCTGGAACCCGGCCGACAAATCGATGCTGATCGCCACCCGGTTCGGCAACACCGCGCAGCTCCACCGCGTCGCGATGCCGATGGGCGCGCGCAAGCAGCTGACCTTCGAGGCCGAGCCGGTCGGGTCGGGCAGCTGGGCGCCGCAAAAGGCCGATGTGATGCTGGTGCAGAAGGACATCGGCGGCAACGAGTTCTTCCAGATCTATGCGATGAAAAACGGTCGGCTCGACCTGCTCACCGACGGCAAGAGCCGCAACGGGCTCAATGCGTGGAGCAAGGACGGCCAGCTCGTCGCCTTTACCTCGACGCTGCGCAACGGCCGCGACAGCGACATTTACGTCATGGACCCGCGCGATCCCAAGACGCGGCGGATGGTGGCCGAGGTCAAGGGGGGCGGCTGGGGGCTGCTCGATTTCGCCGCCGACAAGAGCTGGGCGCTCGTCGGCAAATTCACCTCGGTGCAAAAGGCCGACCTGTTTCGCCTCGACCTCGCCAGCGGTGCGATGACGCCGATCGGCGACCACAGCAAGACGGTGGCGCTCGGCGGTGCGACGTTTGCCCCCGACGGCACGATCTGGATGACCAGCGACGAAGGCGGCGATTTCCAGCGGCTCGGGACGCTCGACCCGGCGACGGGCAAGTTCACCCCCAAAGGTCCGGCGGAAAAATGGGATGTCGACACGTTCGACATCGCCGACGACGGCAGCTTCATCGCCTATGTCGTCAACGAAGCGGGGACGTCGAAACTGCGGCTGTTCGATCCAAAGTCGGGCGCGGTGCGCACCGTCGACAAATTGCCCGCCGGGATCATCGGCGGGCTTGAAATCGCGCCATGGGGCGAAATCGGCATCACCTTCACCTCGGCGCGCAGCGCCGCCGATGCGTTCAGCGTCGATCCCAAAACGCTGGCGATCACCCGCTGGACCGAAAGCGAAACGGGCGGGCTCGACGTCACGCAGAATGTCGAACCCCAATTGGTGAAGGTGAAAAGCTTCGACGGGCTCGAGGTGTCGGGGTTCCTCTATCGCCCCGATCCCGCCAAATTCCCCGGCAAGCGCCCGCTGATCATGAGCGTCCACGGCGGTCCCGAAGCACAGTCGCGGCCGGGCTTCATGGGGCGAAGCAACTATCTGCTCAACGAAATGGGGATCGCGCTTTTCTATCCCAACGTCCGTGGTTCGACGGGGTACGGCAAGACCTTCGTCAGCCTCGACAACGGGCCGTTCAAGCGCGAGGATAGCGTCAAGGACATGGGCGCCTTCCTCGATGTGCTGGCTAAAGACAAGGGCCTCGACGCGGCGCGCTTCGGGCTGACCGGGGGCAGCTATGGCGGCTATATGTGCTATGCCGCCGCGACCCATTATGCCGCCAAGCTGCGCGCGAACCTGTGCGTCGTGGCGATTTCCAACTTCGTCACCTTCCTGGAGAATACCCAGGATTACCGCCGCGACCTGCGCCGCGTCGAATATGGCGACGAACGCGTGCCCGAACAGCGCGCCAAGCTGACGGAAATCTCGCCGTTGACCCGGGTCGCCGACATCAAGAAGCCGCTGTTCGTCGTCACCGGCGCCAACGACCCGCGCGTTCCCGCCTCAGAGGCCGATCAGATCGTCGCCGCGATCCGCAAGAATGACGGCACCGCCTGGCATCTGGTCGGCACCAACGAAGGTCATGGCTTCGCCAAGAAGGAAAATGCCGACTATAATTTCTGGGCGTCGCTGCTGTTCTGGAAGCAATATCTGCTGAATTGATCGCGCCCGCCAAACACATCGCCATTACGAGCGTAGCGAAGCAATGACGGCGTGCGGAGTCAGCCCTGCGGCGGGACCGGCAACGGCTCGGCGTCGGCCTCGTCGGGCGCCGTCGGCATCGGCGCCTGGCCGCTCGCCTGACGCTCCAGTTCCTCGGCGGCTTTCTGGCGCTCGGCGAGCGCGCGTTCCTCGGCCTGCACCGCGGCCTCGACCTCGTCCGACGCAGCATCGATGCCCGCAAGGCGCTTGGCGCGTTCGTCGGCGATCATCGCCTGCCAGTCGGTCTTGTCTGCCGCCTGCCGTTCGGCCTTGGCCCCCGCGACCAGCGCCTGGGTGCAGCCGGTGAAGCCGCCGAGCCCGGTCGGCGAGCAGCTGTCGGTGCCGAAACGGCCGATGCGTTCGACCGCGACGACCTTGTTCGCCCATGCTTCGTTGCGCACGTCGAGCGGATTGCCGCGCAACATCTCGGGAACGCGGTAACGTTCGCCCTCGGGCAGCTTGGCGCAGACCAGGATTTCGTCGGCGGCGCCCTTCGGGCATTGATCATTGCCATAAACGACGACCTGATTGACCTTTTCGCCATCGACCGTCGCTTCCTGCGCCATGGCGGGCAGGGGGACGGCACTACCGGCCAGGATCAGCGCGAACAGGGGCAGGCGGGTCATCGGATCTTCCTTCGTCTTGTCTGGTGCGGCTTGGCACCGCGACCCTGCATCGGTCATGAACGGACGGGCAGGCCCTTATCTATCAGATACGCTTCGACAGCGCGATGGCTGCACGGCAACCGGCGCGGATCGCGAGGCTCAGCACCGGGTAACCCGGTGCGCTTTCGGCGCCCGCGGCGAGCGCGGCTTGCTTATGCTCCAGTTCCTCGGCGCGGAAATCGGCGACCGCGGCGCTGAGTTCGGGATCGCTGTCGCCAAGCTCGTCAAGCTGGTCGCGGTAGTGGCGGTCGATCTCGGTCTCGACCGCGGCGGTGCACGCCATCGCGGCGCGCGGCGCCATCGCTGCGGTCACCGCGCCGAGCGCAAAACCCGCGACGTTCCAGAACGGCTGGAGCGCGGTCGGGCGCACCCCGCGGCTGGCGACCATGCCGTCGAAAAATTTGCGGTGGCGCTCTTCCTGTTCGGCCATATGCGCGATCTCGCGCGCCATCGGGTGGCGGTCGCCCATTACCGCGAGCTGGCCGGCATAGATGCGCGTCGCGCCATATTCGCCGGCCTGATCGACCCGGATCATCGATGCGGTGCGCTTGCTCGTCATATGGTCGATGTGGTCTTCCGGCGCAGCAAGGTCAAGATAAGTGCCGCCGCGCCGAGCGAAAAGATCGCGTTGAACCCCGCGAGCGAGATACCGGCCAGCGTCCATTGCGCGGTGTCGCAGCGGATCAGCGGGGCGTTCATGATCGCGTCGAGCGACACCGGCCCGCCGCCGCCGGTCGCGCAGGTGGTGATGCCTTCCCAAAAGCCATATTCGACCCCGGCGTGGTAAATCCCGATCGCGCCGGAGACGGCGATGGCGAGCGCGGCGAGCAGCGTCAGGGCGCGCATCGCCCGGTCGTTGGCGCGCAGCAGCAGCGCGAGCAACGCCAGCACGATCGCCGCCTGATGCGGCCACCGCTGCCAGTAACACATCTCGCACGGATGGAGGCCAAAGCCATATTGCGACACGAGCGCGCCGCTATAGAGCAGCAGCGGCGCGGCAAGCGCGACGGCGGGCGCGGTCAGGCGCGATTTGGTCATGTCGGCGAACCCTTAGTTGCGCGCGGTCGGCTTGGCGGTCGGTTTGGCCGCGGGCTTGCTGCTCTGCGCCATGCGCGGCGCGGCCGGGCTGATCCGCCCGATCGTCTGCAAAGCATAGTGGAGCTGGAAGTCCTCGATCCCCTTGGCTTTCAGGTCGGCGGCGGTCGCGGTAAAGCGCGGATCGGCCTTTTCGTCCTTTTCGAGCAACCCGTCGTCGACCTTCTTCTCGTTTATGAGGTGACGGCGGAGGTCGCTTTCGCGGAATTTCGGCCGCGATGCGTAGTCGGGATCGGACAGCTGTGGCACGCGGATGTCGGGATCGATCCCGCCCTCCTGCACGCTGCGCCCCGACGGGGTGTAATAACGCGCGGTGGTCAGCCGCAGCGCGGTGGTGTCGGACAGAGGCAGCACCGTCTGCACCGATCCCTTGCCGAAACTGCGTTCGCCCATCACGACCGCGCGATGCTGGTCCTGCAGCGCGCCAGCGACGATTTCGGAGGCCGAAGCCGACCCCGAATCGATCAGCACGACCACCGGAGCGCCGCCCGCCAGGTCGCCGGGTTCGGCGAAATAGCGTTCGATGTCGCCCTTGCGGCGGCCGCGCTGCGACACGATTTCGCCGCGTTCGAGGAACAGGTCGCTGATCCCGACCGCCTCGTCGAGCAGCCCGCCCGGGTTCGAGCGCAGATCGACGATCCAGCCGCGCGGCTTCTTGCCCAGCGACTTTTCGACCGCCATCATCGCAGCGCGCATGTCGGTGGTCGCGTCGGCCGAGAAGCTGGTGACGGTCAGCACGCCGACATCGCCGCTGACTTCCCATTTTACGGGCTTCAGGTCGATGACTTCGCGCGTCAGCGTCATTTCGATCGGCTTGTCCTGGCCTTCGCGGACGATGGTGACGTCGATCTTGGTGCCTGGACGCCCGCGCATCTGTTCGACCGCTTCGTCGAGCGTCAGACCAAAGATCAGTTCCTTGTTGATGTGGGTGATATAGTCGCCCGACTTGATTCCGGCCTTGTCGGCGGGGGTGTCGGCGGTCGGCGCGATGACCTTCACCACACCATCTTCCATCGTCACCGACAGGCCCAGACCGCCATATTCACCGTCGGTCTGGGTGCGCAGGTTCGAAAAGCCGCGCGCGTCGAGATAGCCCGAATGCGGGTCGAGGCTGGCGAGCATGCCGTTGATCGCGCCTTCGATCAGTTTCGAATCGTCGATCGGTTCGACGTAATTCGATTTCACCTCCAGATAGACGTCCATGAAACGCGAGATTTCTTCTTGCGTCTTGCTGTCTACGCTCGCCATCGCACCGGTCGCGAGCGGGATGAGCGCCAGCGTCGAGAGCGCGGCGGCACCCTGCCACAACGCAAAGCGGCGCTTCGGAGACACGGGCGTTTTGATCGAGTCGGTCATCTGCGTCTTTCAGTCAGGCGGGATTTCCCATCCTATATACCCCGGCACTCCATCCTCCTACGCATTTGCGCGGGCGTCAAGCGGTGCATCCCGATAGGGGACAGCGCCCGAATGGGGGATTAACCGGCCCGAATCCCGGCAAGCGACGTCACCCGATCATCGCGACAATATCGACCGGGCGGCCGCCGCGGCGCAGCTCGACGGTGATGCGGCTGTCGTCGGACCCGGCGCGGCCGATCGGCGCCCCGTGGTCGAGCGTGTCGCCGACCGCGACCGATAGCCCGATCATGCCGGTGAGCAAAGAGATCCAACCGCCGCCATGGTCGATGATGACGATCTTGCCATAGCCCCGATAATCGCCGGCAAAGCTGACCCGGCCAGGGGCGGGGGAAACGACCTGTCCCCCCGGACGCGCCGCGATCGTCACCCCGCGCGACCGCACGCCGCTGTCGTTGACCTCGCCCAGTCCGGCGACGATGCGGCCGACGACGGGCAGGCGGTACGCGCCCTCGCTCAGCGCCGCTTCGGCGGAGGCAGGCGGCGCGGCGCTGGCGATATTGGCGGCCGGGTTGCGCGGGCGCGGCAGTGGTCCTGCGAGCTGCACCAGCTCGGCGCGCACCGCGCCGTCGGCTTCGAGCGAGTCCATCAGTTCGACGATGTCGCGGGCTTTCTCGCCCAGCCCCAGCGCGCGATCGGCCTCAAGCTGCGCGCTGCTCATCAGCTCGCGCGAGCGCAGCCGACCTTCATTCTCCAGCCGCGTCAACGCGCCGCGCCGCTCGGACAGTTGGGCCTTGCTGGCCGACAGTGCCTTCAGCGCGACCGCCTGCTGGCGGCGCGTCGTCTGGAGCAGCGTCAATTCCTGGCGCACCCCCGCGGTGCGGCGCTCGATCACCGGCATCGCCGCATCGATCACCGCGCGCGCGTGGACCATGTCGGTGAGCGATCCCGGCTGCGCCAGCACGCTGACCGGCGGCTGGCGCGAGAGTTGCTGGAGCGAGGCGGCAAGTTCGAGCAAGGGTTGCTGCTGCTGCGCCAGCCGGGCGCGCTGTGCTGCCAAGCGGCGGCTGACCAGCGCGACGCGCGCTTCGCCGGCGCTGATGTCTGCCTCAGCCGACTGGATCCGCGCGGCCAGCGCGGCGCTGCGTTTTTTCAGCCGGTCGGCCTCGCTGCTCGCGGCCGCCGCCTGCGCCTCCAGCCGGGAGCTGCGCGCCATTGCCTCGGCCGATTGCTGCTTGGCGCCCAGCAACTGATTGCGCTCGCGCGCGACGATCGCTTGCGGGTCGAAAATATCGCTCTGCGCCAGCGCCAGCGCGCCGCCGGACAGCAGGGCAATTGCCGCAAGCGCCGCGAAGGCGCGCCTCATTGCCGTCCCTCACGGTGATAGGGGTGGTTCGCGACGATGCTGGTGGCGCGCCACAATTGTTCGGCCAGCATCGCGCGCGCCATCAGATGCGGCCAAGTGGCGCGGCCAAAGGCGATGACCTTGTCGGCGCCCTTGCGTTCCTCGGGGGTGAAGCCATCGGCGGCGCCGAGGCAGAAGCGCGCTTCGCGGACTCCGCCGTCGCGCCAGTTTTCCAGCAATTTGGCAAATTCAATCGACGACAACTGTTCGCCGCCTTCATCGAGCAGGACCGTGCGGCTGTTATCCGCTGCAGCAGGCACACGCCCGCCCGTATCCGGAAGCTCGGAAATCTTCTGCGCCCAGATCACGCGCTTCATATAGCGCTCGACCAGTTCGGCCTCGGGCCCCCGCCCGATGCGCCCGCGCGCGATGATGTGCAGCAACATGACGCCCCGCCTACCCTTGGCAGGGCAGGGACGTCAATTTGCGGCTACAACCGGCGGCGCGTCGCCGAACGACCACATGCGCTCGAGATTGTAGAAGCTACGCACCTCGGGGCGAAACAGATGGACGATGACGTCGCCGGCATCGAGCAGCACCCAATCGGCATTGGGCAGCCCTTCGACGCGGACGCTGCGGCCCGCTTCCTGCTTGATTCGCTGCGCGAGCTTTTCGGCAATCGCCGAGACATGACGCGTCGAACGGCCGCTCGCGATCACCATATGGTCGGCGATGCTGCTTTTGCCGGCAAGCGGGATGGAAATGGTTTCCTGAGCCTGGTCCTCATCCAGCTGGTGGAGGATCAGTGCGTGGAGCGCGTCCACGTTGTCATTTGCGGATGCGGCGCCATTGGCGGCATCCTGGGTGGCGGAGATCAAATGCGTCCTTTCCTAGTCGGGTCCACAAGCCGCGAACGCGTCAGCGGATCGCGCAAAGCGCGACCTTCATAGCGTTCGAACCAGCGGGGGTTGGCCTGCCGTATCGCAGTTGCGGATCGCACATCGGGCGAAAATCGCAGGAACACGAGGGCGGGCGGTCTCCAGTCCGTCCAATGCAATTTCTGGTCCACGGGCCGGACGAAGCGCCGAAGCCAACCCATCGCACGTCTTGCATGGGCGCGGTCATTATAGCCCGGACGCGCGATAACCGCAATCGGCATGAGTCGCGCGATTCCCCGCCAGTCGCGCCATTGGGGCAGCTGGGCCAGATTGTCGGCCCCCATGATCCAGATGAACTGGCGATCGGGGTAGCGGCGGACGAGTTTTTTCAGCGTATCGATCGTGTAGCGCGTGCCCAGCTCGGCCTCGATTCCCGTCGCGCGAATCGGCGAACGCCGCGCCGCGCGCTGCGCCGATCCGAGGCGTAAGGGGAGCGAGGCCATGCCCGCTTTGGGCTTGAGCGGATTGCCCGGCGACACCAGCCACCACAGCTCGCCCAACCCCAGCGCCTCGATCGCGTTCAAACTGATCGCGCGGTGCCCGCCATGCGCGGGGTTGAAGCTTCCGCCGAGGAGGCCGGTGGGGATCACAGAAGGGATTGCCAGTCGCTGCGATTGTGGACGAGCCGAAGGATCATAAGCTGGCCATCGATCATTTCATACAAAAGAACGAAAGGCTGGTCCTTGATCATTAGTTTGCGTGTACCCGCATGAACGGGTGACCCAACGGCCGGGAATTGATCAAGATTTGCGATCTGATTTCTGATCGCCCGAATCGAACCGGCCGCCTCCTGCGGTTGCCGATATTCGGTCAGCCAATCGTTGAGCGCAACCAGATCGGCAACTGCCTTTTCCGACCATGTTATTCGGGGCATCGGGCCTCATGACCGGCGATCATATCATCCATCATCTTCAGGACATCGGCATGATCCACCGTCCGACCAGCGGAAATGTCGTCACGGCCTTCCTGAATGAACGCAGCAAAGCGAGCTTCCTGTTCGGCGGCGTGGCGAACTGCCTGCGCCACGAACCAAGCCCGGCTGCGTCCCTGTTCGGCGACGATCTTGTCTACCAGTTCCAGGGTTTCGGCATCGATACGCGCTGAAATGACGGAATGTTTTGTCATGGGTCAAATGTATCACTTGTATACAAATGATTCAAGGCCGGACCTGTCCCGTGCCGCGCACCAGCCATTTATACGTCGTCAGCCCCTCCAGCGCGACCGGCCCGCGTGCGTGCAGCCGCCCTGTCGCGATGCCGATTTCGGCCCCTAATCCGAATTCGCCGCCGTCGGCGAATTGGGTCGAGGCGTTGTGCATGACGATTGCGCTATCGACGCCCGCCAAAAAGCGCTCGGCGGCGGCAACATCCTCGGTGACGATCGCGTCGGTGTGCTTGCTCGAATGCGCGTCGATATGCGCGAGCGCGCCGGAAAGGCCGTTAACCATGGCGATCGCGACTATCGCATCGAGATATTCGGTGTCCCAGTCGCCCGCCGATGCCGGGTCGACATGCGGGCTCAGTGCCGCGACCGCCTTGTCGCCGCGCACTTCGCAGCCCGCCTTGACCAGTCCATCGATGATGGCGAGGGGCGCGGGATAGGCGCGGTCGATCAGGATCGTCTCGGTCGCGCCGCAGACGCCGGTGCGGCGCATCTTGGCGTTGACGGCGAGCTCGACGGCTTTCGCGGGATCGGCGGCGCCGTCGATATAGAGGTGATTGATCCCGTCGAGATGCGCGAGCACGGGCACGCGTGCCTCGTCCTGCACGCGCGCGACGAGGCCTTTGCCGCCGCGCGGGATGATGATGTCGATCAGCCCTTGCGCGCGCAGCATCGCGCCGACCGCGGCACGGTCCTGCGTCGGGACAAGCTGCGCCGCATCGGCGGGCAGGCCCGCCTCGACGAGCCCCGCCGCGAACGCCGCATGGATCGCGCGGTTCGAATGCACCGCCTCGCTGCCGCCACGCAGGATGACGGCGTTACCCGACATCAGCCCGAGCGCCGCCGCGTCGGCGGTCACATTGGGGCGGCTTTCATAAATGATCCCGACGACGCCGAGCGGCACGCGCACGCGGCTGAGCACCAGCCCGTTGGGACGCGTCACCCGGTCGATCTCGGCGCCTGCCGGATCGGGCAGCGCGGCGATGGCGTCGATCGCGTCCGCAATGTCGGCCAATCGCCCCGCGTCGAGCCGCAGCCGGTCGAGCATCGCGCCCGACAGCCCGTTCGTCCGCCCCGCCGCCATATCCTCTGCATTGGCGGCCAGAATCTCGGCGGCGCCGGCACGAATCGCCGCTGCGGCGGCGACCAGCCCCGCGGCCTTGTCCGCGGTTGCCGCCAGCGCGAGCGTTTTCGCCGCGGCGCGCGCGCGCGCGCCCATATCGGCGATCAGGGCGGCGGCATCGCCGGGCATCGGCGGCGCGGTGAGGGCTTCGGCGGTCATGGCGCCGCCCTATCACGCTTTGCTTGGCCCGCGAAAGTCCCGTTGCGTCGCGCTTCGCCCGCCTTTAGGCAGGCGCGATGAGCGGGGACATCGAAGGCATTGGGGCGGCGGTAACCGCGGGGCTGGCGGGCCGCGCGGTCGAGCCGCGGCATGGCGGACGCACGGGCGGCGGGGGCGAATCATCGCCCGGGCTGCGCTGCCTGAATTGCGGCACCAGCCTGATCGGTTCGCACTGTCATCATTGCGGCCAGCGCGCTGACGTCCACCGCAGCTTCGGTGCGATCGGGCACGATCTGGTCCACGCGATCTTTCATTTCGAAGGCAAGATCTGGAATACGCTGCCGCTGCTCGCGTGGCGGCCCGGCGACCTGACGCGCCGCTATATCCATGGCGAGCGCGCGCGCTTCCTCTCGCCGCTCGCGCTGTTCCTGTTCGCGGTGTTCCTGACCTATGCGGTGCTGGCGATGGTCGGCAGCGGCGGCGGGGTGGGCGAGGATATTGCCAAGGCGGCGGAGGCGCAGACGCGCTCGAACGCCCTCAAGGAGAGTTTCGAGACCGAAGTCGATCGCATCGACGCGCGGCTAGCGGACAAGGCCCTGCCAGCGGCCGAGCGGCGGCAACTCGAGGAGGAGCGCACGACGCTTCAGAAAAGCGCCGGGTACCTCCGCATCGCGCGCCGCCTGACCCAGGCCGAACTCGACAAGGGGCCGCCGGTGCTCGACGATCCGGTCGATCAGGTAATGACCGGCGCCGATTTCCTGTCGCAGACCAAGGTCGATACCGGGGTGCCGTTTATCGATCAGGGGCTGCAAAAGGCGATCGCGAACCCCGCGCTGATGTTCTACAAACTTCAGGCGAACGCGTATAAATTCGCCTGGGCGCTGATCCCGCTGTCGCTGCCTTTTCTATGGCTGCTGTTTCCGTTCAGCCGCCGCTTCCACACCTATGACCATTTCGTCTTCGTCACCTACTCGATCAGCTTCATGCTGCTCCTGTTCGTGGTCGTGCGGCTGTTCAACCTGACGATCTTTGGCGACGTCGCGACCGCCTTTGCGCTGCTATATGTGCCGTTTCATATGTATCGCCAACTGCGCGGCGCTTATCGCTCGTCGAGGTTTGGGGCGCTGGTGCGCACCAGTCTGCTGCTCGTCTTCAGCCTCTATTCGGTAATGATGTTCATGTTCCTGCTGCTCGCGCTCGGGGTGATGGGTTAGCCCAAATCCGGGCGGCGCCGAATCGTAACAAAGCCCGGGCAAAGAACCCGCCGGTCGAGGAGGAGATTTGCGATGCACCACCATTGGGGCGAAATGGATCGGCGCCAGCTGATTGCGCTGGGCACCGCGGGCCTCGCGGCGCTGTCGCTGCCCGGCGCGGCGGCGGCGATGATGGCGCAGGGCTTTACCCATGGCGTCGCGAGCGGCGAGCCGGGGGCGAATTCGGTGCTGCTGTGGACGCGCTACGCCGCGGCGAACGACACGGTGCTGACCGCCGAATTGTCCGAAACCTCGGATTTCGCGAAAGTTTCCGGCGGCGGCAGCGTGACCGCGACCGGTGATCGCGATCATACCGCCAAGCTGGTCGTTTCGGGTCTCGAACCCGGCCGCTGGTATTATTATCGTTTTGTCGCCCCCGACGGGACCAGATCGCTGACCGGCCGCACTCGCACCTTGCCCGCCGGGCCGACCAGCGCCTTCACCCTTGCGCTGTTTTCCTGCTCGAACCTGCCGTTCGGCTGGTTCAACGCCTATGCCCACGCCGCTGCCCGGCAGGACATCGACCTGGTCGTTCATTCGGGTGACTATCTCTACGAATATCCGGTCGGCGACTATCCCTCGCTCAAACAGGCGGTGCCGGGCCGCGACATCCAGCCGGCGCACGAGATGGTGGCGCTCGCCGACTATCGCCTCCGCTACGCCGCCTATCGCAGCGACCCCGATCTGGCGCGGCTGCACGCGCTGTTCCCGATGATCGCCCAGTGGGACGATCATGAAATCACCAACGACAGCTGGAAGGGCGGGGCACAGAATCACAATGAGGGCGAGGGTAGCTGGCCCGACCGCGTCGCCGCCGCCGAGCGTGCCTATCGCGAATGGATGCCCGTCGCCGATACGCGCTGGCGCGATTATCAGGTCGGCGACCTTGCGACAATTTTCCTGCCCGAAACGCGCCTGACCGGTCGCGACAAGCCCTTCGAGGTCGACGAGATCGTGGCGGGCGGCGGCAATACAGCGGCCAGGCTGCGGCAATTCGCCGAAACTGCCTATCGTGATCCCGCGCGCCAGATGATGGGCGCCGAGCAGGAAAAGTGGCTGTTCGACGGCTTCGCCGCCTCGACGAAAACGGGCACGCGCTGGCAGGTGTGCGCGCAGCAGGTGGTGATGGGCAGCCTGTTCACGCCGCCCGAATCAAAGGACTGGTTCGGGGCCACCATGGCCGACAATGTCCGCCGCCGCATCGAAACCGCGCAGCTTGCCGCCCGGGCCAAGCTGCCGTTCAACTTCGACGCATGGGACGGTTATCCGGCGGCGCGCTCGCGGCTGCTCGCCGCGGCGCAGCGCGCCGACGCCGACCTCGTCACCCTGACCGGCGACACGCACAACGCCTGGGCGTTTGACCTCAGCGAGGGGGGCCGCGCTGCAGGGATCGAGATCGCCGGGCAGAGCGTCACCTCGCCGGGCTACGAAGGCTATACGCGCGGCATTTCGGACGACGCGCGGGTGTCGGCGCTGCGCGCCGCCTCGCCGCAGCTCAAATGGGCGAACACCCAGGATCGCGGTTATGTGACGGTGCAGCTGGCGCGCGAGCGCGTGACCGCGAACTGGCACAGTGTCGAAACGATCCGCACCCACACCCCGGTGCTGAAGGCGACGCACAGCATGACCGCAGCGCGCGGGCGGCGGAAATACGACGCCGCCTGATCAATAAGGCGGCGTATCCTCGAACTCGGCGAACCAGGGATAATCATTCGCAACGCTGACGGTGAAATTGGCGGGGCGTTTTTCGAGGAAGCTCGACACGCCCTCGGCGGCATCGGCGCTGCACCCGCGCGCGAAAATGGCGCGGCTGTCCCAGCGGTGGGCGCTCATCGGATGCGGCGCGCCGAGCATCCGCCACAGCATATGGCGGGTCAGCGCGACCGACACCGGGGCGCTATGCTCGGTCAGTTCGCGTGCTTTGGCGATCGCGGCATCGACCAGCGCGCCCGGCGCGTGCACCGACTGGACGAGGCCCTTTTCATGCGCTTCGGCGGCGTCGATCAGGCGGCCCGAATAGCACCAGTCGACGGCGTTCTGGATGCCGACGAGGCGTGGCAGGAACCAGCTTGACGCCGCTTCGGGCACGATGCCGCGCCGCGCAAAGACGAAGCCGTAGCGCGCGGCCTCGCTCGCGAGGCGCGCGTCCATCGACAGTGTCATCGTCGCGCCGATCCCGACCGCGGCGCCATTAATCGCGCCGAGCACCGGTTTTTTGCAATCGAAGATGCGCATCGACACGCGCCCGCCCGAATCGCGGATCAACGGGTGCGACCAGTCGATCGTGCCGTCCTCGGCGACCGGGCTCGCCGCCATGCCATCGGGCAGGATCGCCTGCTTGTCGGTGCGCTTGGCATAGTCAAAAGTCGCGGCGCCCTGACCCAGATCGGCACCGGCGCAATAGGCGCGGTCGCCAGAGCCGGTGAAGATCACCGCGCGCACGCCGTCGTCAGCGTCGCACTCGTCGAGCGCGGCGACGATCTCCAGCATCATTTCGGTGGTAAAGGCATTCATCCGGTCGGGCCGGTGCAGCGTCAGCAGCGCGATGCCTTCGTGCTTATCGAGGCGAATCTGGTCGAAGCTCATCTGTCTCTCCCTTGGTTGCGTGCATCGTTGCAAGCGAGACAGGGGAGTGCAAGCTCTAGTTAACGTAAACGTAAGGAGACCGTCGCGATGCCGGGGATGACGCGCCCGACCTTTGCCGCTATAGGCCGCCCGACCGCCCCGGCGCCGCGCTCGCTCTTGAGTCGCTTTGCCGGGGTCATTCATTTGGTTCCGGCAGAAAGTTTGCACCATGTCCCGTCGCCGCCAGATCTACGAAGGCAAAGCGAAGATCCTGTACGAGGGCCCCGAACCGGGCACGCTGATCCAATATTTCAAGGATGACGCGACCGCGTTCAACGCGCAGAAAAAGGGCACGATCAGCGGCAAGGGCGTGCTCAACAACCGGATTTCGGAGCATGTCTTCACGCTGCTTGGCAATATCGGCGTTCCGCACCATTTCATCCGCCGCCTCAACATGCGCGAGCAGTTGATCCGCCAGGTCGAGATCGTGCCGATCGAAGTGATCGTGCGCAACGTCGCCGCGGGCACGCTGTCGAAGCGGCTCGGCATCGAGGAGGGGACGCAGCTGCCGCGCACCCTGATCGAATATTGCTACAAGGACGACGCGCTCGGCGACCCGCTGGTCGCCGAGGAGCATATCGCCTGCTTCAACTGGTGCAGCCAGGACGAGCTTCACGACATTCAGGACATGGCGATCCGCATCAACGACTTCATGTCGGGCATGTTCGCCGCGGTCGGCATTCGTCTGGTCGACTTCAAGCTTGAATTCGGGCGCCTCTATGAAGGCGACTTCAGCCGCATCATCCTTGCCGACGAGATCAGCCCCGACGGCTGTCGTCTGTGGGACATGACGACGAACGAAAAGCTCGACAAGGACCGCTTTCGCCGCGACCTCGGCGGCGAAGTTGAAGCCTATCAGGAAGTCGCGCGTCGGCTCGGCCTGCTGCCGGAGGGCGGCGAGAATGCCGTGCTCGATCTGGAAAGCCACCGGAAGAAAAAGGGTAGCTGACCAGATCGTCGCCCCCGCGAAGGCGGGGGCCGCAGTCGGTTTACGCGGTGCTGCTGAGCAAAGCCGCCAGCGGCCCCCGCCTTCGCGGGGGCGACGCGCTGGACTAGATATTGATGCTGGTCGGGATCAAACTCGGCTGCAAATAGGGGTAAGGCTGCATCCGCTCCCCGTTGCGCGCTGCAATCTCGGCCTCGACCCCTACCAGCGCCGCCTGGAACCACGCCAGCGGCCCCTCGGCCGCGGTCACGCGCGGGTCCTGGAACCATGCGGGATAGGGGAAGGCGTTGCTGCGATAGTCGCCAAGCGGCCGATAATGCACCGACCCCAGCAGTTCGAGCACATTCAACTGTTCGAGCGCGAGCGCCATCGGCGGCATCATCGCGAGCCAGCCCGCCTTGTCATGGCCGCGCTGCCCATTCGGCGCCGCCTGCCACCCGGCGCCGGTCACCGCGGGCGCGAACGCCATGATGTCCTTTTGCGGAAAGTTCACCGCGGCATGCTGCGCGCTCGCGGTGAACATCACCATCGTGCAGATGTCGGCGAGCTGTCCGCGGCTGGTCACCGGCCCGAAGCCCTTGACCTTTGCTTCGCCCGCGAGGCAGGCCGACCATGCGGCGAGTTCGGTGTCGGCGACGACGTCGGCGTCGCTCGCATAATAAAGGTCGACATATTGCCGTGCCCATTCGTGGATCGCGTTCCACACCAGCAGCGCGTCGTCGCGATAGGGAAAATCGGCGAGGGCGGAATCGACCCCGACGCCGCGCGCCGCCAGATCGGCGGGGAGCATTTTGGCATGAAAATCGAACGCCAGCCGCGCGTCGACCGCGGCCTGTTGGCTCGATGCGATCGTACCCGCGAAAATATGGTCGATCGGGCCATCGGCGGCGATCAGCGAGGTTGCCGCCTGGTCATTGATAAACAATGTCCCCTCGAAATGCGGGACGAGCAGCGCCCAGACCGGGTGCACCTCGGCCAGATGGCGGTGCGTTGCCACGGCGAAGGCTTCGATCACCAGATGCGTGCGCGCCAGATGCGCGAACAATTCGTGATAATTGCCGTCGGCAACCTGCACGACGAGCTTCGCCATTTCCCAGCCCCACAGCCGGTCGGCGGCGGGTGATGGGGTGAAGATCGGCCAGTCGGCCGGATCCTGCCCGCATTGGATCGCCACGGGAACCAGCGACGCGCCACCCGGCGGCACCGCGAACAGCGCCAGCGGCTGCCAGGCATATTTGGCCGCGCCGCCATAGGTGCCGGGGTCGAGCACGTCGAGCGGCTGGTAATCGAGCAGGAACAGGCGGCCGTCGGCGAGCGCCGCCGCCAGCGTGTCGCCGTTCACCACCGCCTGATATTGCGCCTCGGACAGCGGGAATTTGGCGGGCAGCGCGCCGGTGACGGCGGCGATCAGCATCGGGTTCGGCCCCTGCACGCGCAACCGCGCGAACTCGCTGTCATCCTGGAACATATAGCTGACACCGGGCACGGGCAGCGTGGCGAACAACGCGCGATACGCTTCGATGCTGCGCGGCGTCTGGCGGCCAAGGCCCGCGGCTTCATCGACCTTCATCAAATCCTCGAGCCGCTCCTTATAGCCGGTCAGCAGCGCGACATGCGCATCGCGCTCGGCCGCCGCGACAGCATTTTCGACGTCGCCGACGATGCGTTCAAAGATATTGCCGCCGCTGTGGACGCCATGCTCCACCGCGATTTTGGCGGTCGATAGCGCGATCGCGTCGCATTCGGCCAGCGCGGCTTCATATTGGGCGCGCGGGCTGTCAAGCTCGCCCTTGTCGACGCCGCCGAGTTTGACGGTCAGCGCGTTGCGGACGATGTCGAGCCCGACCCCGATCAGGATCGCGAACCAGGCGATCGTTGGTTTATCATTCTTTGGCACGTCGTTGGCGAGCGGCACGCCGGGCAGCGTCGGGACGTCGGTCGTCCACTGATAGACCGCCTGCGTTGCCGCCAGCTGCGCGGCGCGCGCCGCCTGCTCGGCGGGCGTGTCCTGCTGCGGCAGCGACGGGTCGGCGGACGGCATCGGCGCCGCGGGGGCGGGGGTGGCGGGGGTCAGCGGCGGCATCGCATAGGACATGGCTTGGCTCCTGTCGGGCGCTTGAAATGGGCCGCCGCTTGTCGCCGGACATGGTTAATATTTCGCAAGCCATCGACCCGCTCCGTCCCCTTAGGTCCGTGATAAGACGCGGTTTCGATCCTTAACCGATGCTTTACCCCTGCTTGCTATCCGGTGGCGATGACGGGGGTCTTTAACAGATTGATCACGCGGATCTTTCCGCCGGTTCCGGAGGATATTCGGGACGATGTCGCGATTTTGCGCGCCAATCGCGTCGAAACGCTGACCCCGATGCTGTTCCTGATGCTGGCGGCGACGACCCCGACCGCCATCTATGCCGGGGTCGCCACGGTGCATCCGGTGATCCGCATCGGTTTTCCGGCGATCCTGGCGATCGTCGGCGTCCTCGGTTTCCTGTTCCTGATGCACAATCGCGGTCGCCCGATGAGCCCGCGCCGCGCGCGGCGGATGATCCGCGAAACGAGCTGGGTGTCGGGCATCACCGGGCTGATGTGCAGCATCTGGACGGTGACCAACTGGCTCGCCGCGCCCGCCGCGACGCACAGCTATTATGCGATGATCATGGCGATGGGCTCGCTCGCAACCGCCTATTGCCTGTCGTCGATCCGCTTTGCGACCTTTCTCAACCTCGGCGTCGGGCTGGCGCCGATCGCGCTGCTGATGCTGACGTCGGGGAATCCGCCCGAAATCGCCGCGGGGACCAGTCTGGTGATCGCGACCCTGTTCCTGCTCCGCATGGTGATCCAGCAGCATGGCCAGGTGATCGACCTGCTCGAACTCCAGCGTCAGATGCGTGAGCTTGCACACACCGATCCGCTCACCGGCCTTGCCAACCGGCGCGAATTCGACCTCCGGCTCGATCAGGAAATCGCCATGGCGAGCGTTGACAATCCGTTTGCCATCGCGCTGCTCGATCTCAACGGGTTCAAGCCGGTGAACGACCAGCACGGCCATGCGGTCGGCGATCTGCTGCTCTGCGAAATCGCCGAACGGCTGCGCCGCGCCTGCGGCCAGCACGCGGTGGTGGCGCGGCAGGGCGGCGACGAGTTTGCGATCCTCGCCCCCGCCGGCTCGCCGTTGCTTGCGACGTCGCTCGCCGACCATATCCTGTCGGCGCTTGCCGCGCCCTATCGTATCGACGACCGTCCGATCCGCGTCGGCGCCAGCATCGGGACCGCGCGCTGGCCCGAGCATGGCCATAGCGCACGCAAGCTGTTCGAAGTCGCCGACACTGCGCTTTACGCCGCAAAAGCCGCCGATCGCCTCCAGACGTCGTCCGTCGAAAGCGTCGGCAGGGTCGCGTAACCATCGCTTGACCGCTCGCGGGGCGGTGGCCACACCGGTTTCATGACCAAAAGCTTCGTCCGGCGCGCTTCGACCGCCCTGTCGCCCCTCGTCCTTCTCGCCTTCGCCGCTGCGCCGGTCTTCGCCAGAGAAGCGCCGGGCCCCGCCGCCGCGGCAACGGCAGCGACCAACCCGCAGATCGCCGCAGCCAAAGCCTGGAACTTCGCCGCCAGCGATGTGCCGGTCGACCCCAACATCGTCTTTGGCGTGCTGCCCAATGGGATGAAATATGCGCTGCTGCAAAACAGCACGCCCCAGGATAGCGTCGTCCTGCGCATGCGCTTCGACGTCGGCAGCTTTGCCGAGGCCGACGACCAGCGCGGGCTTGCCCATTTCCTCGAACATATGGCGTTCAACGGGTCGAAGGGCGTGCCCGAGGGTGAGATGATCAAGCTGCTCGAGCGCAAGGGGCTGGCTTTCGGCGCCGACACCAACGCCTCGACCGGGTTCGACGAGACGATCTACAAGCTCGACCTGCCCAATGCCTCCGACGACCTGATCGACACCGGGCTGATGCTGATGCGCGAAACGGGCAGCGAGCTGACGATCGATCCCGCCGCGGTCGACCGCGAGCGCGGGATCATCCTGTCCGAACGCCGCGCGCGCGACACCTATCAATTGCGCAGCGTCATCGACCAGCTCGATTTCCAGATGCAGGGGATGAAGGTCGCGAGCCGCATTCCCGTGGGCACCGAGGAGGTGATCCGCACCGCCCCCGCGGCGCGCCTGCGCGACCTCTACGACCGCTACTACCGCCCCGAACGCGCGACGCTGGTGATGGTCGGCGATTTCGACCCGGCGGCGATCGAGGCAAAGATCAAGGCGCGCTTTGCCGACTGGCAGGGGCGCGGCCCGGCGGGCGCCGATCCCGACATCGGCAATGTCGATTATGCGCGCGCCGCCGCGGCCGACGATTTCATCGACCCCGCGATCCAGGATTCGGTAACGCTGACTGCGTTCAAACCCTGGGTCGAAGAGGCCGACACAAGGGCCAAGCGCGCCCGCACGCTGGCCGAAGATGTCGGCGAGGGGATCGTCAGCCGCCGACTGGCCAAGATCGCCTTGAACGAGGATTCGCCGATCCTCGTCGGCTATTTCGCGGAAGCCGGCGGTTGGAAGGTCTTCGATCAGGTCACCGTCGGCGCGGTCGCCAAGGAGGGCGCGTGGAAAGAGGCGCTGGCGCTGATCGAACAGGAACAGCGCCGCGCTCTCGAACATGGCTTCACGCAGGCCGAAGTCGACGAGCAGCTGGCGAATCGCCGCACCGCGTTCAAAAATGCGGTCGCCGGGGTAAGCACGCGGCGCAGCGATGCGCTCGCCGACGCGCTGGTCACCGCGGCAAAGGGCGATTTCGTCTTCGTCCGCCCTGAAACGTCGCAAGCGCTGTTCGAGGCGACCGCACCGTCGCTCAGCGCCGCTGCGGTCACCGCGGCGTTCCGCACGCGGATGACCGGCTTCGGTGCCCCGCTGGCGCGGGTGACCGCAAAGGCGCCGATCGCGGGCGGCCCCGAAGCGATCCTCGGCGCGCTCCGCGCTTCCACCCAGGTCGCGGTGGCGGCACCGACGCAGGCGGCCAATGCCGCCTTCGCCTATGACAATTTCGGCACCCCCGGCACAATCGCCAGCGACGACCGGGTCGAGGATCTGGGCATCCGCCGCATCCGCTTTGCCAATAATGTGATGCTCAACATCAAGAAAACCGATTTCCAGAAGGACACCGTCTATCTGTCGCTGCGCGTCGACGGCGGCAACCTGCTTGCGACGCGCGACGACCCGACCAAGGTCGCGCTGGCGGGGTCGATGGTGCTCGGCGGGCTGGAGGCGCACAGCGTCGACGACCTGCGCTCGATCCTCGCGGGGCGGACGGTCAACCCCAGTTTTGGCAGCGGCACCGACTATTTTGGCGGCACTGCGACCAGCTCGCCGGGCGACTTCGCGCTCCAGGCGAAACTGATGGCGGCGTTCCTGACCCATCCGGGCTATCGCGCCGACGGGCTCGCGTTGATCCGCCGCGTGCTGCCGCAGCAATATGCCGCGAACGACGCGACCCCGGCGGCGGTGCTCGGTCGCGACGCGGGGGGCATCCTCGCCAATGACGATCCGCGCTCGCAGACCCCGCCGCTCGCCAAGCTGATGACCCTCGACTGGGGCCAGCTGAAGCCGGTGGTCGCCGATAGCCTGGCCAAGGGCGCGGTCGAAATCGGCGTTGTCGGCGACATCGACGAAGCGGCGGCGATCGCCGCGATCGCGGCCACCTTCGGCGCGCTGCCCGAACGCCGCGCCGCCTTCGACCCGCGCGCCGAGGCGCGCATCCGCGCCTTTGCGGCCGACCGCAGCGAGCGGACTTTGCTCCATAAGGGACCGGTCGAACAGGCCGAGCTGCGCGTCTATTGGCCGGCACGCGACGACAGCGACCTTGCCGAAGCGATGCGGCTCAACCTGCTGGCGCGGGTGATGCAATTGAAGCTGACCGAGGAGCTGCGCGAAAAGCTCGGCGAAAGCTATAGCCCCGGCGCTGCGGCCAGCCTGTCGGACGAATTTCCGGGCTATGGCCATCTCTTCGCCGCCAGCAATGTCGATCACAAGGATCTGGCCACCACGCGCGCCGCGATCTTCGCGATCGCCAAGGAATTGCGCGATGCGCCGGTCGACGCCGACCTGCTCGACCGCGCGCGGCGGCCGCTGGTCGAAGCGATGACCAAATCGCGCCGCGAAAACGCCTATTGGCTGAACTATGTCGCCGAGGCGGCCAGCCAGGCCGACCGCCTCGACCGCAGCCGCAAGGGCATCGGCGAAGTCGAAGCCGCGACGCCCGCGGAGTTGCAGGCGCTCGCGCGCCGCTATCTGGTCGATGACAAGGCGCTGGTGATCAAGGCGGTGAGCGACAAGGCGGGGAAATAGGGGGCGTCAGCTAACGACTGAAGCGAGCCGATCCTCCCCCGACGGGGGAGGGGGACCACCCGAAGGGTGGTGGAGGGGCACAGGAGGTTTACGCGACGCTAGAGGGGAAAACCCCATTTTCGCGAATTTGGTTGTGGGGGCACGACCTGACCGGCAAGGCAAACCGCCTGTGCCCCTCCACCAGCTTCGCTGGTCCCCCTCCCCGTGCCGGGGAGGATCGACACCGCCCGCTCCCCACCCCAAACGCGCCGCTTAAACCCGCCCCGGCGCCCTCGCCCGGATGAAATTTCCCAGCGCGACGAAGATCATTTCGCGCGCATCGCTACCCAGCATCTCCGCAGTCAACCAGTCGAACTGCGCCCGGTCATGCTCCGCCGCGGCGCTCACCATGCCGGCGAGCAGCGCCTCGTCGAAACTGGCGCGCGGGCAGCAGGGCGGAGCGACGGCAAAGGGATCGGGCCAGCTGTGGCCGATCGCCTCGACCACCAGCCGATACCGCCGCGCCGCCAGGATATTGCCCCAGCGACGCTCTAGCTCGGGCATCGGGTCGCGGTCGCTGCGGCGGCAGATGATGCAATAGCGCAGCGCAAGCACCGCCCGCGCGGCTTCGACCGACAGGTCGCGGATCAGTGGTTGCTGGGTGATCCGGCGGATCAGGGTGCTGCTTTGCATGGCTCTATCGTCTCCCGGCCCGTGCCGTCCATGCTCCCTTCTCGAAAAAGATGCCGGTCGCCGCAGATGCAGCGACCGGCAGGAGGGGACTGCCTGATCTTGCTATTGAGAATTAATCGCAAATACAAGCGAAAATATTCGATGGAGACGCAATTGATCGAGCGGGCTCTGCGCGGTCATTCACCGCGACCTTTCCGCCTTAGTACACCGGCGCGGATTGCGGTCGGCGCGGCGACCGGGTGTGTTTGCTTGGCTATCGAGGAATTAAAGCCATGGGAACTGCGAACCGGTATTTAGCGGCGGCGATTGCCGTCGCCATTGCGGCGTGCTCCATCCCGGTCGCCGCCGAAAACGGCTGCCCCGCGGGGTTCCAGCCTTGGCGTATACCGATGCAAGGGCCGGACGATTGCGTGCCGATTCCCGGCTATTATGACGAGCCGGAACATGAGGCTGGGCCTGCGCCACCCCCATTACCGCCCGAATGGTTCTCGACATCGTCTGCCGTGGCGTTTGGAAGCCGGAAGCGCGACGCGGCGTTCCCGACGGATTTTGTCTATTTCAAAACCTCATTCTCCGACGAGGAGGATGCCAGGCAGTTGGCGATGGCGAAATGCGCCGAAAAAGCCTTGTTCAATTGTGCGCTGGGGGGATCGATCACCAACGGGTTTATCGTCGTTTACAGCGACAAGCAGGGGCAGATCGCCGCGCATGGCGGAGCGAACCGAGACCGGGTCATCCGCGAAATCCATGACAGATGCGCAGCCGCCAACCGGGTCTGCAAAATTCGTAAGGTTATCGATTCGTCGCCGATCTATATGTGATCGGACGGGATGAACCCGTCGCCGCGGGCAGCGACCACGGGTTCATGCTTGTCGGTTAGCGGTTTCAATCCTCGCCCGACGGCTTCGACTGCAGCTGGATATAATTCTCGATCCCCATCCGCTCGATCATCTCGAACTGCTTTTCCAGCTCGTCGACATGATGTTCTTCGCTTTCAAGGATCGATCCGAACAAGTCGCGGCTGACATAATCGCGCACGCTCTCGCTGTGCGCCATCGCGTCCTTGAGCAACGGGATCGCCTCTTCTTCAAGCGCGAGATCGGCTTTCAGGATTTCCTCGACCGTCTCGCCGACGCGCAGCCGTCCCAGCATCTGGAAATTGGGCAGGCCGCCGAGAAAGAGAATGCGGTCGGCCAGCTGGTCGGCGTGCTTCATCTCGTCGATCGATTCTTCGCGCTCGAACTTGGCGAGCCGCGCGACGCCCCAATTGTCGAGCATGCGGTAATGCAGCCAATATTGGTTGATCGCGGTCAGCTCGTTCTTGAGCGCCTCGTTGAGGAAATCGATGACCTTTTCGTCGCCCTTCATGGTGTCTGTCCTGTCATATGTCTTGGGAATGCGATGGGCGGCATTATACCGCCCCGAACCACATCAGGCCAAGGTCAAAAATGGCAGAAAACCAAGAAAAATCAGGCGGTCGCGGCGACGTCGCTGATGATATTGCGAGCGAAAGGCAGGCATTGTCCGCACTTGGGTTTGCGACCCAATTGCGCGTAGGCGGCCTTGGCACAGCGCAATTGGCCATCGCGCGCAACATCGCGCAGCTGGCTTTCCCTTATTGCGTTGCAGACACAGACGACCATGTGCGAATCCTTCTCAACAAGAGTGATGTAGGGATAGTGCGAGCGATTCGCAACAGGAAAGATGCGACTGGTTCGCAATCCGAGCGGCGGCATTTTTCGGCTGCGTCCGCCCTGGCCGCCCCTTGCCCCCAAAGTGATTCGCGGGCATAGGCGCGCCCATCCTCCCGCCTGCCCAAGCAAAGGTCCGCACCGATGAAAGTGAATGTCTATGTGACGCTCAAGCCGGGGGTGCTCGATCCGCAGGGCAAGGCGATCCATCATGCGCTCGAAGGCCTGGGATTTGCCGGGGTCGCCGATGTGCGCGCCGGGCGCTTCATCGAACTGGACGTCGCCGATGATGTCGCCGACGCCGATCTCGACGCGATGTGCGCCAAGCTGCTCGCCAACACGGTGATCGAAAACTACCGCATCGAACGCCCGTAACAGGAGCCAGGCCCATGAAGACCGCCGTCATCGTCTTTCCCGGCTCGAACTGTGACCGCGACATGGCGGTCGCGCTCGAACAGGTTACCGGCCAGGCGCCCGCGATGGTGTGGCACCGCGACACCGACCTGCCCGCGGGCACCGATTTCATCGCGCTGCCCGGCGGTTTCTCCTATGGCGACTATCTGCGTTCGGGCGCAATGGCAGCGCGCTCGCCGATCCTGCGTAGCGTCGCCGACGCTGCGGCGCGCGGCGTCCCGGTGCTGGGCGTCTGCAACGGGTTCCAGGTGCTGACCGAGGCGCAGTTGCTGCCCGGCGCGCTGATGCGCAATGCAGCGCTCAATTTCGTCTGCCGCACGGTGCCGCTGACGGTCGAAAACAGCCAGTCGCTGTTCACCGCCAGCTATGACGCGGGCGAGGAGATCAACATCCCCGTCGCGCACCACGACGGCAATTATTTCGCCGACGCCGCGACGCTCGACCGGATCGAGGGCGAGGGACGCGTCGCCTTTCGTTACGCCGACAGCGTCAACGGATCGGCGCGCGACATCGCCGGCGTGCTCAACGATGCGGGCAATGTGCTCGGCATGATGCCGCACCCCGAACGCGCGATCGACCGCGCGCACGGCGGCACCGACGGGCTACGCCTGTTCGAGGCGGCGCTCGGCGTCCTCGCCTGACATTTCGCTTACCATAACCGCAGCATGTTTTGCTCGCGGTTGCAGCCAGCGCCCGACGAGCAGCAGCACCGTCGGCCAGAAGATCGTGTTCCAGATGTCGTGCCAATGCGCCGCATCGGGCTGCATCGTCGATCGGCCCATCTCGCGCGTCATGTCGAGCCATTCGCCGCCGAACGCCATGGCGACGACCGCCAGCCATGCCACGACCCAGCCGCCGCGCCAGCGCCACATCAGCCGGACGAGCAGGAACAGCGCCAGCCCGAAATAAATATGCAGCGCGTCCTTGCCGAGACCGCTCGCTTCAATAATCGAGAGTTTCCGTTCCTCGAACAACGAGGCAATTTCAATCAGCGTCATCGATCAGACCTTGGCCGCGAACGGCGTAAAATCGGTGCCTTCGTCGAACACATCGACACCTTCGCGGCGCTTCAACGCGCCCACCACCACATAGGTTGCCGGGGTCAGCGCCGCTTCCCACGCGACCTTCATCGCCCAGTTCGTCGTCATCACCAATACCACCTGCTCGGTTTCCCAGATGCCCAGAAAGGCCATGGGGTAAAAGATCAGGCTGTCGATCCCCTGGCCGACGATCGTCGACCCGATCGTGCGCATCCACAGGAACCGCCCGCCCGTCGCGACCTTCATGCGGGCGAGGACATAGGAGTTCACGAATTCGCCGGCCCAGAAAGCGACGATCGAAGCCAGCACGATGCGCCACGCGCTGCCGAACACGCTGTCATAGGTCGCCTGGCATATCGCGCCGGTACCGCCGCTTTCGCCCGATTTCAGCACCAGGCTTTCGGTGCCGCTGCACCACCAATCATGCGCCGGCGGCATCGCCAGCACGATCCAGCTCATCACCGCCATGAAGATCAGCGCGCCGAACCCAGCCCAGATCACCCGCCGCGCGCGGGCATAGCCATAGACTTCGGTCAGCACGTCGCCGATCACATAGCTGATCGGGAAAAACAGGATCCCGGCGCCAAAGGTCAGCCCGCCGACCGTCGACAGCTTTGACGCGCCGATGATGTTCGACAGCAGCAGCACCGCGACAAACGCCGCCATGACCAGATCATAATAGCGAAAATGATGGACCGCGGCGGCGCGGGTGCGCGCGGGCTGGGCGGGAGGCATAGCGGATTCGGTCATCGGCACGCTGCTTAACCCGCTTTGCAGCCTACGCAAACCACGCTATTCGCGCAGGCCACAAGCTTGCCTTGCGCGCCCGTAGCTCAGCTGGATAGAGCACCCGCCTTCTAAGCGGGTGGTCGCAGGTTCGAATCCTGCCGGGCGCGCCAAAATCTTGTGAGACACAAGCCGTCGGCAATGGACCGGCACGGATCCGCGGTTCCGCTGATGCCCCCGCTCGGTGCGATTCGGGGTCTGCCCGCCGCCGGCAACTATCGCTTTTGGTGAACGATACGGCCGCGCAGCAGCGTCTGGACAACCTGCGCCTGATGAATTTGCTCGACCGGGATGGTCATCAGGTTGCGATCGAGGACGATCAGATCGGCGTCCTTGCCCGGCTCGATCGAACCCGTGCGCGCGTCGATGCCAAGCCCGTAGGCGCCATTGATCGTGAGTATCTCGAGCCCGGTGATCCGGTCGATCGCTTCCGACCGCGCCACGAAACCGCGGTCGGGCGCCCAGGGATTTTGGCGGCTGATCATCGCCTGCAACGCCAGCCAGGGATTGGGTTCGGGGATATTGTCCCAGTCGCTGCCGTAAGAAACCGTGTCGCCCGCTTCGATCAGCGAGCGGATCGGCGCGACTTCGCGGACGCGCTTGCGCCCGATCAATTGCACCGCGCCTGCCAACAGGTCATTGGGGAAAAGCGTCACCGGCGGCGACACTTCGAACACCGTGTTCAGGCGCCCGGCGCGGCCACGGTCGGCGGCATCGATGCTGAAACCATGCGCGATGACGTGCCGCGGACCCTTGCCGCCATTGGCGCGCCGGGCGGCCTCGATCGCGTCGAGCGCCATGCGCACCGCAGCGTCGCCCATTGCATGGATCATCACCGACAGTCCCAAGCCGTCCATCCTGAGCACGGCATCGTTGAGCGCGAACGGGTCGATCGCCGCATGGCCGAAGGTCGGCGCCGCGGCATAGGGTTCCAGATAGGGTGAATTGGCGCCGATCGCGATGCCGTCGGCATAGATTTTCGCCCCGTCCGGATCGATCAGTTCGGTAACCGGCCCCCGTTCGGCGCGGGTGTCGAAGCGCGCCAGCATCTCGTCCGGCGACACGGGCGCGAGCGCGGTGTTGAAATCCCATTGGGTGCGCAGGCGTACGGTCAGCTGTCCGGCCGCTTCGAGCGCGCGAAAGGCCGCAACCTCTTCGGCGCTGGCCTGCGCCGTCTGGATGCTGGTCACGCCAAAGGTGTTGAGCTTGCCGAATACCAGCCTTGCTGCCCGTTCAATCATTGCGCTGTCGGGCTTCGGCTTGGCGTTGAACACCAGCCCCATCGCCGATTCCAGCAGGACGCCGGTCAGCTCGCCGGTGGCGGGGTTGCGGAGCAGCTTGCCGCCTGGCGGATCGGCGGTGGTCCGATCGAGCCCCGCCGCCGCGAGCGCCGCCGAATTGACCCAGACGACATGGTTGGTGTTGTCGTGCAGATAGACCGGATTGTCGGGCGCCACCTGGTCGAGCATCGCCTTGTCGAGCGACGGGGCGAGCACCGAATTCCATTCGGCGCCCTCGATCCATTCGCCCGGTCGCTTCGCGCGCGCGCAGGCCCCGACCGCCGCTAGCAGCCGGTCGAGCGGCGCGTCTTCGGCGAATTTGCAGTAGGTCAGCTCGGCAAGGCCGCCGCGAACCGGGTGAACGTGCATGTCGACGATGCCGGGCATCGCCATCCGGCCTTTCAGGTCGTGGACGGCGGTCTCCGGGCCGACGCGGCGGCGGACCTCTTCGTTCGACCCGACCAGATCAAATTTGCCGTCGGTGATCGAAACCGCCTCGACGATGCTGGAAAAACTGTCGCTGGTGAAGATGCGGCCGTTGATCAGGACCATGTCCGCCGGTCGCGCCGCGGCGGCAGTGGGCGTACCCGCGACTGGGTCCGCCTGCGCCTGCGCGGGCACGGCCGCGGCGGTGATCAGCAACAGCGGTAGTCCCGCGCACGTGACGGCTCGGGCCATCCGGCCAGCAAAGGTCTGGCGGGCGCGGGGCGGCGCCGACGCATCGATCATGTGCATCCTGTTTCTCCAAAGCAGCATGGGGCGGGTCGCCCCGGGGGTCAGGTGGGTGGCTGGTACGGCCGCAGCTCGCCGCCGGTGACGGGGGTAAAGGTCAGCAGCCGACCCGGCTCGACCACCTCCAGCCGATGCCAGAGGCCGGCCGGCACGACCGCCGCCTCGCCCGCGGCGATGACGATTGGTTCCGCCGACTGGCCTTCCAGGTCGAGATACAGGCGGAGCCGCCCTTCGATCACCAGCAGCGTCTCGTCGCCGTCGGGGTGGCGCTCCCAATGGTCGGCGTGGACCGACGCATCGTCGTCGATGACCCACAGCGCCAGCAGGCTGCGCGCCGCGCCCAGGTGGCGGTCGCGCGGCGGCCAGTCGACGCGCCGCGCGCGATGGTCGCCGTCATAGACGATTTTGGCCGAAAGCATGGCAAAGGGCGCTTCGTGCATCGCAGCCGCTCCTCAGGCGCCGGTCGGAAGGGGCGCCGTTCGCGCGCCGCTGTCGATCGGCATTGCGGGCGAAATGCCGGGCAGGTCGGTGAACCGGTCGTCGTTCGGCTTCACGCCATTTTTCTGCAGCAGCAGCCCGGCGTTGCCGCGATGATAGGTGCCGTGGAGCGCCACATGCAGCAGGATGTCACCGCGCCGCATCTGAGCCTGAGTGCCACTGGTGAAGCGGAAAGCAATGACCTCGTCGGCCTCCGCTGGCGCGAGCGTTGCGGCATAGCCCGTATACCAGTCGTCCAGTGCGCGCACCTGGGCGGCCAAAGTCTCGAAATCGGGGCGAACCGGCGACCGCGCGCAGCCATAATCATGCGGCTGCGCCAGCAGATGGTGGCGGAAGATGCCATCCACCGCGTGCATATGGTCAAGGATCTGCATCAATATCGCGCGGTCGTCGGCCTGAAGGCGATGAAGACTGTCGGCGACGACCGCATAAAGGCCCGCATTGGCCCATTGCTTATAGTCCATCAGCTGTTCGTATATCGAGGATGTCATGGGTGTCTCTCTGTGGTTTGGCGTCGGCGGACGGTGGGGCGTGATCAGACGGGATCGGGGCGATCGGGCCGGACGGCGCGCCGCGCCGACCGCGGCGTGATGCCGAACATCCGGCGCATCGCGCGGGTCAGATGCGCCTGATCGGCAAAGCCGCCGATCAGTGCCGCGGCGGCCAGGCTTTCATCGTCCTGCAGCGCGCGCGCGGCGCCCTCCAGCTTGCGCCAGATCAGCCAGGTGGAAAGGGGTAGTCCGAGTTCGCAGCGGGTCAGCAGCCGCAGGTGCGATTCGGACAGGCCGCAATGGGCGGCGGCTTCGGCGATGGTCCGACTTCCTGGCTCCTCGGCGAGGAAGAGCAGGGCGGCACGGAGCCGCGTGTCGATGGCACGGTCGCTCCGGCCGGCGATTTCGGCGAGATGGCGGTTCCAGTCGGCAAGATCCTGACCCGCCGTATAGCCGAGCGCCGCCGGGTCGATCGCAGCGATGTCGCCGTCGCCGCAGGCGTCGGCGACGATGAAGGCCAGCGGCGATTGCGGTTCGATGTAGAGCAGGGTGACCGGCCCGGCAGCGCGCACATGATGTTCGACCAGCGGGCGGATCGCAAAGCCCGGCCCCGCGCTGGCGGAAAGGTCCGCCGACAGGATTTCCAGCGTCCCGGCGTCGGCGAAAACGATTTGGATGGCAGCATGGATATGCCCTTCCTGATCGGGCGCGTCACCGCGATAGATCGCCCAGCTGTCGCCGAACCACAGCGCATTTGCCGATCTCACCGGCCCGCCTTTTCGCCGGTCCACAGCGTGATCGATCCGGTCGGGGTCGGCAGCGACCATCGGTCGCGGACAGCAATGAAACCCGCGGCCTCCATGAAACGTGGGATCAGGCCGTCCTTGTTCGCGCGCGTGTTTTCATAACCGTCGAGCGAGCGGACCTGGTTGAACAGGATGCGCATCAGCAGCGTCGACTGCACGCCATAATCGGCGACGTACAGGCGGCCGCCGGGACGGAGCATCGCATAGGCGTTGGCGAGCAGCGCCTGCTTTGCTTCCAGCGTGCATTGGTGGAGGACGAGCGAGGTGACGACCTTGTCCACCGCGCCATAGGGGAGTGCATCGATCCGGTCACCGCCCATTGCGGTCACCAGCGTGATCTTTACCCCGCGGTCCTGCGCCTTCGCGGCAGCAATCACCTGGACATCGGGGTCGGGGTCGACCGCAAAGATGCGGGCGTCGCCGCAGCGCGCCGCGAGCAGGACCGCTTGCGATCCGGTACCGCTGCCAAGGTCGATGATGACGTCGCACGGCGCCGGCGCGATGGCGTCGAGCAGCTTGCCGCGCCAGCGCCGCTCGCGCGTCATCACCGCAACGACCCGGTCATATTCGGCGGTCAGGCCCGCGTGGCCCAGTGCCGGGGTGAAATTTTTGACGTCGGTCATGTCGCGATGATGCGACGTTCCGCGCCCGAACTCTTGAACAAATCGCTTGGCGGGCGTCGGTCAACGGGCAAAGGCGACCAATATGCGGTCGACATAGGCGGCCGGCCGCGACCAGGGAAATTCGCTGACCGTGATGGCCATATGCGCGATCCCTGTGAGCGCGCAGATCAGCGCTTCGGCCTCGACCCGGCAATCGGCATCGGGCGTTCCGCGTGCGGCCGCGATCATCGGTCCAAAGCGCAAATAGGATGCCGGGACGTCGGTTTCGTCGACGAACCAATTGACTTCGCCGTCTTCGCGACGGTCCTCGACCATGAACACCATGCGATAGCGATCGGGATGACGGATCCAGTAATCGACATAGATATGCGCCACCCGGTTCAGCCGTGCGACGGGATCGGCGATTTCATCCTCCGCCTGCCGCATCGCGGCGAACATGGGGGCAAAGGCAAAGGACCATAGCCCGCGGATGATCGCGGTCTTGCTCGGGAAATAGCCATAGAGGGTCATGGTCGGAATCCCGACCCGACTCGCGATCGCGCGCATGCTGATGCCCGCGACACCCTTGTCCTCGAAGAGCGTTCTCGCGACGTCGATGATCCGTTCGCGCATGTCCTCGCGCGAGATTTTATGGCGGGATTCCCGCGCGGTGGTCAGTCCGGTCAAAATCGCTCCTTGACGTATTCGTACGTGTACGAATACGCGTTCGTACACGTACGGACAGGCCTAGCGCAAAAGGCCTCCGGCGTCGATAGCTGGGGAGGTTGTCATGCGTCGAACGCGGCGGGTGCGGTTGAATATGGTCGCGACGCTGCTGTTGAGCAAAGCGCAAAACGGCAGCGACCGGCTCGCAGCAAGGAATCGCCGCGCGCCGCGAAATTCTGAAAAAGGGAGGCAGGGATGAGCAACAAGCAGAACGCGCTTTCGCGCCGCGAAGCGATGGCGATTGCCGCCGGGGGCGTGGCCGTCGCCGCCGCGTCGGCGGAGGCGGTGGCGGCGCCGGAGGGCGAGCGGATCGTCGATGTCATCATCGTCGGCGCGGGTTTCGCGGGCCTGACCGCGGCGCGCGAACTGCGGCTTGCGGGCAAGTCAGTGGTCGTCCTCGAAGCCGACGACCGCGTCGGCGGGCGCACCAAGGCCGCGACGCTGGCGGGCGAGACGATCGACATCGGCGGCCAATGGGTCGGGCCGACGCAGACTCATTTGCTCCGTCTGGCGAAAATTTATGGCGTCGAGACCGTGCCCCAATATGCTGACGGCGAAAACATCATCGACATCGCCGGGCGCATGGCGCGCTACCGCGGCGAGACGCCGGGGCTGGCGGACGAGGATCTGGCGCAATTCGGCGCGGCGGTGGCGGCGCTCGACGCCATGGCGCAGCAGATCGCCATGCCGCGCCCCTGGCTCGCGAAGGCGGCGGCGGGCTGGGATGCACAGACCGTCGAGAGCTGGCTGCTCGCCAATGTCGCCGGCGAAGCGCCGCGGTCGCTGTTCAGGGCGCTCGTGCGCGGGGTTTTCTCGTGCGAAACGGGGGACTTCTCGTTCCTGTATTTCCTCGCCTATCTCGCCTCAGCGGGCGGGCTTGCGCCGCTGATCGCGACACGCGGCGGCGCGCAGGACAGCCTGTTCGTCGGCAGCGTGTGGCAGATCGCGGCAAAGATGGCCGCCGAACTCGGCGCATCGGTCGTCGTCGATGCGCCGGTGACGCGGATCGAGCAGGATGCGACGGGCGCGACCGTGGTCACGGATCGCGGTCGCTGGCGCGCGGCGCGCGTCATCGTCACCGCGCCGCCCGCGCTCGCCGCGCGCATCGCCTATGTCCCGCCGCTTCCTGCGCAGCGCGATGGCCTGACCCAGCGCATGCCGCTCGGCTGCGTGATCAAGGTCGCGCTGGCGTACGACCGGCCGTTCTGGCGCGAGCGGGGGCTGTCTGGGCTCGTGATCTCGGACAAGACCGAATTTGGCCCCTGGTTCGATCGCGGCACGCCGCTGACCAGGGGCGGGGCGCTGGTCGGCTTTTTCGACGGCGCCCCCGCGCAGCGCTGGGCCGATCGCACCGCCGCCGAACGCCGCGCGTGCGTCCTCGACGATCTGGCGCACTATCTGGGCGACGATGCGCGCCGTCCCACCGGATATGTCGAGGAAGTCTGGACGCGTGCGCCCTTTCATCGCGGCGGCTATGTGTCGGTCGCGGGGCCGGGCGTCCTCACCGGCTTCGGCCCGGCGCTCCTCGAACCCGTCGGGCGCATCCATTGGGCAGGCACCGAAACCGCCGATGTCTGGGCCGGCTATATCGACGGCGCCGTGCGATCGGGCGAGCGCGCGGCGCGCGAAGTCGCGGCGACCATGCAATCGGTGAAGCGCGAAGCGGCCGCTTGAAGGCGCGGGCAGCGCCGCCGGGCGCATGCTCCCCGCTTCGCCTGCCCGAAATAGCGCGGGTGGCGGTCGAGTACCGCGCGGCGCCATAGCGCCAGATCGACCATCAATGCCGCCGCCGTGACAGCGACACCATTATTGTCCCGGCGTCAGCTTGCCGCGCGCTTCGGCGATTGCGGTCACCAGTTGCGGTTCGGCGAAATGCGGCTGCGCGATTTCCATTACCGCGACGGCCTTTTCCAGCATCGCGCGGTCGGCGCCCGGCGTCTTGGCGCGGTAAAAGCCCCACATCGCGACCAGCGGGACGTCATATTGCGCCGGGTTTGCCGCCAGCTCTGCTCGCGCCTGCACCGCGTCTCCCGCCAGCACCCGGCCGATCAGCGCGATGCTGCGTTCTTCGGCCAATGTCTCGCGCGGCGCGACCTTGCGCCCCAGCGCGCGCACCACCGCTTCGGCGGTTGCGAATGTCGAATAGGGATTCTGTCCGGTCACGATGCGGCCGTCGGTGACGACATGGTTCAGCATCATCGGCGCTTCGCTGAACCGCGCCCCGGCGCCGCGCAGGCCGTCTTCGAGCAACACGGGGAAGGCGGCAATCCAGCCTTTGCCGAACAGCAATTCTTCCTCGTTCGAAAAGCCGGTGACCGCGCGCCCGGCGATCAGCGACCGGCCGTCCTTCATCGGCACGTTCATCAACGCCGCCGGCCCGTGGCAGACCGCGCTGATCACCCCGCCGGCGTCATAGGTCTGCGCCAGCAAGGCCTTGAGGTCGGTATCGACCGGCAGGTCGAACATCGCGCCCTTGCCGCCGACGACGAACACCGCGGCGTATTTCTGGTCGCGCACGCTGGCCAGCGTCAGCGTGGCCCCCAGCTTGCCGCTGGCAACCGGGTCGGCCGCAAACCGGCTGTTGAACGATTTTTTGGGGTCGAACCTGTCGGCAACGACCACGCCGCCCTTCGGGCTGGCGATGTCGACGGTCAGCCCATTGTCGGCGAACACCGCATAGGCCTGCGACAGCTCGTCCATCTCGAAGCCCGGGCGCGTCTTGCCGCCGTCGACGCCGTGGCCGCTGACGACGAGCAGCACGCGATCCGGCTTCGCGCCGCTATCGGCCTGCGCCTGTGCGGGAAGGGGGGCGATGATCGCCAAGCCCAACGCCCATGCGGCGGCGATGTTCGTTCGATTCTGCATTGTCCGGCTCCAAACCATTTCCTGATGGCGCGGGGTCTGGCACAGCGGGCGTCAGGCGGGCGTCAAAGCCGTTTTGACGTTATTTTGATGTTGCATCGCCAAGGATTTGCGGCGGAACAAGGCGCGCGTGGCAAAGGACATCGTTTGAACAAGGCGTTCGACATCCTGCTGGTCGAGGACAACGCCGATCTGGCGGGCAACGTCATCGACTATCTCGAGGCGCTGGGGCACCGGCTCCATTATGCCGCCGACGGCGAAGCGGGGCTGCGCGAGGCGCTGACGCGTTCGATCGACGTCGTGCTGCTCGATCTAGCGCTGCCGCGCCGCGATGGCCTCAGCGTCTGCGCCGAGATTCGCCGCCGCAGCGATCAGCGCATCCCGATATTGATGCTCACCGCGCGCGATACCCTGGACGACAAGTTGGCGGGCTTTGCCAGCGGCGCCGACGACTATCTGGTCAAACCCTTTTCGCTCGCCGAACTCGCCGCGCGGATCACGGCGCTGGCGCAGCGGCCGCAGCTGGGTCAACCGCACAGCTTCGTCATCGGGCCGCTGACGATCGATCGGCAGCTGCGAAGCGCGACGCGCGCCGGGCAATCGCTCCGGCTGTCGCCGCTGCTCTGGGACATCCTGCTGCTGCTCGCCGAAGCGTCGCCGCAGCCGGTTGCGCGCGCCGAGATTGCGCGCCGATTGTGGGGCGACGAGCCGCCGTCGTCGGATGCGCTGCGCAGCCACATCCACCTGCTGCGCCAGATCGTCGACAAACCGTTCGATCGGGCGATGATCGAAACGGTGCACAGCGTCGGCTTTCGCCTGAGCCCGCCGCCATGACGGCGCGGCGTTACAGTCTGCGCCGCCGCGTTATCGTGGCGCTGGTCGCCACCGTGCTGGCGACCAGCGCCGTGTTCGGCCTGACGACTTTCATTTTCGCCTACACACTCGAGGATCGCCTGTTCAGCACCGCTTTGGACAGCGAAATTGCGCGGCAGCAGCAAGGCTGGCGCCGGGATGGCCAGCTGCAGCCGCCCGAAGTCGCCTACATCAAAATCTATCCAGGCGCGGTCGGCTTGCCCGCCGACCTGGCAAAGCAGGTCGCGGCCAACCCTCAACAGCGCGAATTCTATGGCGCGGCGGGGCGACACTATCATATCGCGCATTTCGCACTCGACCGGCGCCGCGGTGCGCCGTCGGGGGGAACGCCAGCGGTCGCGGTGGCCGAGGTCAGCCGCTATCTGCTCGTTCGCCCGGTGCGCGACGGGATGATCCAGTTTCTCATCGGGCTCACCCTGTTCATCGCGCTGGTGATGGCGCTGCTCGGTTGGTGGCTTGCCAATCGCGCCATGCGCCCGCTCAGCCGGCTTGCCAGGGATGTCGCCAACGGCAGCGACGCGGTGCCCGTCGTGCGGGCCGAGGATTATCCGGCGAATGAAATCGGGGTGCTGGCGGGGGCGTTGGGGCAGGCGTTCCACCGCATCCGCGGCTTCGTCGATCGCGAGCGCAGCTTCACCCGCGACGCCAGCCACGAATTGCGCACCCCGCTGGCGGTCATCAGCGGCGCCGCCGAGGTGATCGCGCTGCGCCGCGACCTGCCCGCGCCGGTTCCCGACGCGCTGCGCCGGATCGAGACCGCGACGCTCGACATGACGCAAACGCTCGACCTGCTGCTCGCACTCGCACGCGAGGGCGATGCGTTGCCCGCGCAGCCGGTTGCCTTGCGGCCCATGGTTGAAAAGGCGATCGCCGCAGCGGCGGTGCGTTTTCCTGCGAGCCGCCTCGCGATTGCGAACGAGATTGCGGACGACGCCCATGTCCTGGCCGAACCGACGTCGCTGCAACTCGTCCTCAACAACCTGATCGGCAATGCGTTTCAGCACGCCGCCGCAGCGCATTTGCGCATCGATTTCAGCGCCGACCGCCTGACGCTCTGCGACGACGGCCCCGGCCTCGGCACCGTATCCGACCCGTTCGCGCCCTTCGTCAAAGGCGCGGCGAGCGGCGGCAGCGGGCTTGGCCTCGATATTGCGCGGCGGCTGTGCGCCGCGACGGGCGTCGCGTTGACCGGCGGGGCGGGCGCCGAAGGTCGGGGCACCTGCTTCACGCTAAAATTCGCCGATCGATAGAAAATCGCGCCGATATGGTCTAATCCGGCGGCCATGGCCGACGCAAAACCACGGTACCGAACTTATACCAGCCCCGCCGGCGGCTGGGGCGCCGCCGCCGCAACCGCCAAGGTGCTGATGGAACAGAGCGTCGTGACCAAGGGATCGCGCGCGCTGCTAGCGATGAACCAGCCGGGCGGGTTCAAATGCCCCAGCTGCGCCTTTCCCGACGCGGCCTGCACCAAGAAGCTGGAATTTTGCGAAAATGGTGCCAAGGCGCTCGCGCATGAAGCGACGAAGTTTCGCGTCACGCGCGAATTCTTTGCGCAGCACAGCGTTTCCGAATTGATGGATCAGTCGGACTATTGGCTCGAGATGCAGGGACGGCTGACCGAGCCGATGCGGTATGATGCTGCGACCGACCATTATGTGCCGGTCAGTTGGGACGATGCTTTCGCGCTGATTGGGCAGCATCTGCGCGCGCTCGACAGCCCGCACGGGGCCGAATTCTACACCTCGGGCCGCACCGCGAACGAGACGGCGTTCCTCTATTCGATCTTTGTTCGCGAATTCGGCACCAACAATTTCCCCGACTGTTCGAACATGTGCCACGAACCGACGAGCCGCGGCCTGCCGCCGTCGATCGGCATCGGCAAGGGCACGGTGGTGCTCGATGATTTCGAGCATGCCGAGGCAATTTTCCTGATCGGGCACAACGCCGGGACCAACGCGCCGCGCATGATGACCCCGCTGGTCGAGGCGCGCAAACGCGGGGTGCCGATCGTCGCGGTCAACCCGATGCCCGAACGCGCGCTGATCAAATTCACCGAACCGCAGGACATCGTCCAGATGGCGACCTTCGGCGCGACCGAGGTCACCAGCGAATTTGTCCATATCCGGATCGGCGGCGACCTGGCGCTGATCAAGGGCATGATGAAGGTGATGTTCGAACGCGACGCGGCGGGCGAGGCGGTGTTCGACCACGACTTCATCGCCGCGCACACCGATGGCTTCGCGGCGCTTCAGGCCGACATCGCGGTGCAGGACTGGGCCGAAATCGCTGTCGCATCGGGGCTCGACGAGGCGCAGATCCGGCGCTGCGCCGACATTTACATCGGCTCGAACGCGACGATCATCTGCTATGGCATGGGGGTGACCCAGCATCAGCAGGGATCGCAGCTGGTGCAACAGATCGCCAATCTGTTGCTGCTCAAGGGCAATTTCGGCAAGCCGGGCGCCGGGATTTCGCCGATCCGCGGCCATTCCAATGTGCAGGGCGACCGTACCGTCGGGATCGATGAAAAGCCGAGCCAGGCCTACCTCGATAAAGTGCGCGAGGTCTTCGGGTTCGAACCGCCGCGCGGGCACGGCCATCACACGGTCGAATCGATCGAGGCGATGCTGGACGGCCGTGCGAAGGTGTTCATCGGCCTTGGCGGCAATTTTGTGCGCGCGGTGCCCGATACCGACCGCGCCTATGCCGCGATGCGCCAGCTCGACCTGACCGTCGGCATCGCGACCAAGCTCAACCGCGGGCATCTGGTCCATGGCAAGGAGGCGCTGATCCTGCCCGTCGTCGCGCGCTCCGAACGCATCGAGACCGCGAGGGGCGAACAGTTCGTCACCATCGAGGATTCGATGTCGAACGTCACCGCCTCGCGCGGGGTACTCGACCCGGCGAGCGAGCATCTGCTCCCCGAGACCGAGATCGTGTGCCGCATGGCGATGGCGACCTTGCCGGGCAGCAACGTCGACTGGGCGCGTTATATCGACGACTACAGCCTGATCCGCGACAAGATCGCCGCCGTCTATCCGGCGATCTACGAAGATTTTTCGGAGCGGATCAAGGCGCCAATGGGCTTCCATCTCGACATCCCGCCGCGGCGCCGCGCATGGGCGACCCCGAACGGCAAGGCCAATTTCCTGATCCTGCCGGGGCTTGCGGTGAACACGCCGGTCGCCGATCCGGCGATGCTGCGGCTCGCCACCGTGCGCTCGCACGACCAGTTCAACACGACGATCTACAGCTACAACGACCGTTATCGCGGCGTGTATAACGACCGCATGGTGCTGTTCATGAACGCCGACGACATCGCCGACCGCGGGCTGGCGGCGGGGGCAAAAGTCGCGCTCGAAACGATCAGCGACGACGGCGCGGTGCGGCGGGTCGAGGGACTGACGATCATTGACTATCCGATGTCGCGCGGCTCGGTCGCGGGCTATTATCCCGAACTCAACCCGCTGCTGCCGCTTGGCCACTACGACAAGACCAGCGGCTGCCCGGCGGCCAAGGCGATCCCGGTGCGGGTCGCCCTGATGGCGGCGGCTTAACCTGGATCCTTCGCCAGCCGCGCCAGATCGTCGGCGCTGTTGATATTGGGCAGCGCAAAATCGATCGCGACGCCGCGCGCGCCCACCCGCCGGGCAAAGGCGCGAACCGCATGGTCGGTCTCGCCGGTCAGCATCGCCTGCAAAGCGTCCAGCGCCGCGATCGACCACAGGCCGACGACGGGCTGGCTCTCGACGAACGCCGATGCCGGTTCCAGCCGGGCGCGCAGGTCCGGCGGCAGCCGCACGCAATCGACGGGCGCGGTGAGCACTTGTCCGAACCCGTCCGCGACGGCGCGGCCCAGCGCGCCTGCGATGGCGCCCAGCGGCCCCATATCGGGGCGCGGCCAGTCGGCGATCCCTTCGGCGCGGCCGACGATCACCACCGCGTCGCAATGCGGACGCAGCGCCGCCAGCGCATGGTCGAGCAAGGTCTGGCCATCGAGCGTCGCCAGCGCCTTGTCCGATCCGAAGCGGCGCGATCGCCCGCCCGCCAGCACCGCGCCCAGCGTCCTCATGCGATCATCCCCCGCGCATCGCCGATGATCAGCGCCGCGTCGGTGCGCGCCAGCGCGACCAGCGTCAGCCCCGCCTGCGCCGCGCGCGTCGCCGCCAGGCTGGTCGGCGCTGAGACGGTGACGAGCATCGGACAGCCCGCGCGCACCGTCTTTTCGACCAGCTCGTAACTGCACCGCGCCGACAGCAGGATAAAGCCGGTGGCGGGGTCGATCCCCGCGCGTGCCAACGCCCCGATCAGCTTGTCGAGCGCATTGTGCCGCCCGACATCCTCGCGCGCGCAGCGGATTGCGCCCGTCGGCGCACAAAAGGCCGCGGCATGGACCGCGCCGGTGGCCTGGCCCAGCGGCTGGTGGTCACGGAGCGCGGCCAGCGCCGCAGCGATCGCGGTGCGATCGGTCGCGATGCGCGCGGTCAGCGGCGGCAGCGGGCGCAAGACCTGTTCGATATTCTCGATCCCGCACAGCCCGCAGCTGCTCTCGCTCACCCGCTGGCGTGCGCGCTCGATCGCGATCGCCTTGCGCTGCGGTGGCACCCAGATGCGCAGCGCCCAGCCGCCCTCGACCGGATGGACATCGACCCGGTCGACCTGATCGGGGGTTTCGACCAGCCCTTCGCTCAGCGCGAAGCCCAGCGCATAATCCTCCAGATCGCTGGGGGTCGCCATCATCACTGCATAGCCGATGCCGCCGACCTCGACCGACACCGGCGCTTCGATCGGCAGACTGCGGATCAGTGCGGCGTCGCCGGGGTCGGCCAAGCCCAGCCGCCGCACGGGAAGGTCGATCATCGCATCGTTCATGGTCGCATCCTAGCGCATCGATCGCCGCTTGTCCCTGCCGGGACGATTGCCATTTTTGGCGCGCGGCCTATCAATCGCGGCCATGCAAACCGAAATCCTCGCCGTCCTGCTGGGCCAGGTCCGTCCCTTCCGCGGCGATGACGAACCGAGCGCGATCGGCAAGCTGCCGGTGGCGCACGCAGTCGCGGTCGGGTCGATGGGCCTCGCGGGCGACGAACAGGCCGATCGCACCGTCCATGGCGGCATCGACAAGGCGATCCACCATTATCCCGCCGATCATTATGCCTGGTGGCGCCAGCATCTGGGCGATGCGCCGCTGCTGGATGCACCCGGCGCGTTCGGCGAGAATATTTCAACGATCGGGCTCGACGAAAGCAATGTCTGTCTCGGCGATCGCTTCCGCCTCGGCACCGCGCTGGTCGAGGTCAGCCAGGCGCGGCAGCCGTGCTGGAAACTCGACCATCGCTTCCAGGCGAAGGGGGTGATGGCGACGGTGGTGAAGACGCGGCGGACCGGCTGGTATTACCGCGTCCTCGAACCCGGACAGGTCCGCGCCGGCGACACGCTCGACCTCATCGATCGCCCGTGGCCCGACTGGCCGCTCGCGTCGCTGTTCGGCTTGCTGATCGGCGGCGAAGCCAAGCACCGCCCGGCCGATCTCCGCGCCCTGCGCGACGTCCCGGTGCTCGCCGAAACATGGAAGGTGCGCCGCGCCAAACTCGCCGCGCAGTTCGGCGTCGATTAGGCGGTCATCGCATAGCGTTTGGGCGGCAGTCCGACATGGCGCGCAAAGGCGGTACTGAATGCGCTCGCCGAGCCATAGCCGACCCGTTCGGCGATGTCGGCCAGTCCGCCGACTTTGCGGCGTAGCAAATCCTTCGCCAGGTTCATTCGCCATCCTTGCAGATATTCCATCGGCGGCACCCCGACGGTGCGGGCAAAGCGATCGAAAAAGGCCGATCGCGACAGCGCGGCTTCCTTCGCCAGGCCGGCAACGGTCCACGGGTGCGCGGGATTGTCGTGGATGCGCCGGATGGCCGCCGCCAGCCGCGGGTCGCGCAGCCCGCGTAGCAGTCCGGGCGGCGCGTCGTCGCCCTCGACCGAACGCAGCGCCTCGACGATCAATATTTCGACAAGGCGCGCCAGGATCAGGTCGCATCCTGGCCGATCGCCGCCCGCTTCCTCGCGCACCAGCCGGACAAGCGTCGAGAGTCGCTCGGCCCCGCGGAGGTGAATGAGCGCGGGAAGCTGCGACACGAGCAGCGCGGCATCGGGCGAATCGAAGATGAAATAGCCGCCGAGCATCCGCACGTCGGGGTCGCCATCCTGTCGGCCGTGGCGGATTTCCTCGGTCAGATCGGGCGCCGCGTGCGGATCGATCAGGACGGGTTCGGCGGGCTCGAACCCCGACATCATGAACCCCGGCGTCGCGGGCAACAGCACGAAATCGCCCGCCGCCAGCGTCACGGCGTCGGCGCCGTCGACCGTCAGACGGCAACGACCCTCGATCACCGTGCAAAAGCCGGGATGCCCGAACTTGGCATAGCGCACCGCCCACGCTTCGGCGCCGCTGATCCCCTTGGCGAACACGGCGCGCGGGCGCAGCAGCGCGATCAGGTCGGACAGCGGGTCGGGCATATATATGGACTATCGATAATGATTATTGGATTTTAGATTATAGATAATCCGAATCTCTTTGGCTAGAGGCTTTCCACCAACTTCGGAAAGGAAACTCCCCATGAAAACCATCCTCATCACCGGCTGCTCGTCGGGCTATGGTCTTGAAACCGCCCGTCATTTTCACGCACAGGGCTGGACCGTCATGGCCACTATGCGCAACCCCGCCGCGGCTCCTTTTGCAACGTCCGAAAAATTGCGCGCCCTTGCGCTCGACGTCACCGATGCCGCCAGCATCGCATTGGCCCTCGAACGCGCCGGGCCGATCGACGTCCTCGTCAACAACGCCGGCATCGGTCTGTTCGGCGCGCTCGAACATTCGCCGATGCAAAAGATCCGCGACGTCGTCGAAACCAATATGATCGGGACTATCGCGATGACCCAGGCGGTGATCCCGCAAATGCGCGAGCGCGGTTCGGGGGTCATCGTCAACGTCACCTCGACGACGACGCTTGCTCCTTTTCCACTTGCGGCCGCCTACACGGCCTCGAAGGCGGCGATCCAGGGGTTCAGCCGATCGCTGGCGCACGAGCTGCTGCCGCTCGGGGTCGCGGTGAAACTGGTCGAGCCGGGCTATGGTCCGACAACCGCCTTCGCTCGGAACACGGACATCCAGCTCACCGACGTGTTGCCCGAACCCTATTGGTCCTACGCCGAACCGATCCTCGCTGCGATGGCCGAACCCGCATTGTTCACGACCGAATCCGATGTCGCACAAGCGGTGTGGGAAGCGGTCCACGACGACACGGGGCGCGCGCATTTCCCCGCGGGCGCCGACGCCCACGCGATCATGCAACAGACCTGACCGCCCTTTCGGCAAGCCACGCCGCCAGCTTCGCCACCTCGTCGGCGCTGAAATGCAGCCCCAGCTTGCTGCGCCGCCACAATATGTCGTCGGTCGTCTGCGCCCATTCCTGGTCGACCAGCCACGCCGCCTCGGCGGCGGAGAGGCCGTGGGCGATTTCGCCGCCCAGCGCGTCCCAGTCGCCCGCATCGCCCAGCCAGCGGCGCGCGTCGGTGCCATAGGCCTTGACGATGCGATCGGCGGTCGCGGTGGACAGGAACGGATGGGCGAGCTTGATTTCGGCCTTGAGCGCCGCGGCGCCGCTGGTCGGGAAATCGCCGCCCGGGAGCGGCGCCTTCGCGGTCCAGCGCGTGCCGGTCAGCGCCGCGACATGCCCCACCAGTTCGTCGACCGCGGCTTCGGCGACATGGCGATAGCTGGTGATCTTGCCGCCATAGATGGTGAGCAGCGGCGCGCCTTCGGCCAGATCAAGGTCGATGCGATAGCCGCGCGTCGCCGCTTCGGGCCGCCCTGATCCGTCCTCGATCAGCGGCCGCACCCCCGAATAGGTCCACACGACATCGGCGGGGGTGATGGCTTCGCGGAAATACAGGCTGGCGCCTTCGCACAGATAGGCGATTTCGTCGGCGCTCGCGCGCGCCTCATGGGCCGGGCCGTCGTGATCGACGTCGGTCGTGCCGATCAGGGTGAAGTCGCGCTCATAGGGGATCGCAAAGAATATCCGCCCGTCGGGGAGCTGGAAGAAATAGGCATAATCGTGCTGGAACAACCGCCGCACGACGATATGCGACCCGCGCACCAGCCGCATCTGATGATCGGGCACCGCGTCGGCGCGCCCCAGCAAATCCAGCACCGCCGGCCCGGCGGCGTTGACGATCGCGCGGCCGGTGAACCGGTAACTATGGCCGTTGTCGCAGCTCGCCTCGACCACCCACAGCCCGTCTTCGCAGCGCAGCGCTTCGGCGCGGGTGCGGGTGCGGACCTTGGCACCATGCGCGGCGGCGTCGCGCGCGTTGAGCGCCACCAGCCGCGCGTCGTCGACCCAGCCGTCCGAATATTCGAAGCCGCGGGCATATTGCGGTTGCAACGGCTCGCCCGCGACATGGCGTTCGAGGTCGATCGAGCGCGTCGCGGGCAGCTTCTTGCGCCCGCCGATATGGTCATACAGGAACAGTCCCAGCCGCAGCAGCCAGCGCGGTCGCAGTCCCGGCCGGTGCGGCAACACAAAGCGCAGTGGCCAGATGATGTGCGGCGCAATGCCCCACAAGGTTTCGCGCTCCTTCAGCGCCTCGCGCACCAGCGCAAATTCATAATGTTCGAGGTAACGGAGCCCGCCATGGATCAGCTTGGTCGACGCCGACGATGTCCCGCGCGCCAGATCGCCCGCCTCGAGCAGCAGCACCCGCGCCCCGCGCCCCGCGGCATCGCGCGCGACCCCGGCGCCGTTGACGCCGCCGCCGATTACAACGATATCATAGGGGATGGGGGGCTCGGTCATTCGAGGGTTCCCTAAGCCAGCCGCCGGCGCTTTGCCAATGGCAAAGCTATGCAAACGTCAGGGGGGTCATCGCGGCGCTGGACAGCGGCGCGCCCCGCCGCGAGGCACCGGCGGAGCAACTGAGGGGGAGCGAGCGGATGCGGCAGTCGTCGGTGGGATGGCGCGGGGCGGTTTCGGTGCTGGCGGCGCTTGCCGCTGCGGTAGTCAGCGCGCCCGCGGCAGCGCAGCGAGCGACGCTCGATGCGGCCACGCTGGAGGAATATATCGCCTTCCTGTCGCTGCCCAACGATGCCGCGAACCCCGCCGACGCGCTCGCCAACGCGCGCTTTGTCCAGGCGATGATGCAGCGGCGCGGCATCGCGTCCGAACTGCTCTACGATACCGATAGAAAAGCGCCGCCCGCGGTGTTCGGCGAGGTGAAGACCCCCGGCGCGACGAAAACGATCGTCTTTTATGCCCATTATGATGGCCAGCCGGTGGTCCCCGAACGCTGGGCGCCGGGGTTGGCGCCGTTTAGCCCGGTCGCGATCTCGCGCCCGATCGAACAGGGCGGCACGGTGCTCGGCCCCTGGTCGCCGGGCGCAAAATTCCCGCCTGGCTGGCGCATCGCGGCGCGTAGCGCCGCCGATGACAAGGCGGGAGTGATGGTCGCGCTCAACGCCTTTCGCGACCCCGCCGGCATCGCCGCGCAGCTCGGGGTGAACGTGAAGTTCTTCTTCGAGGGCGAGGAGGAAAAGGGATCGCCCAACCTCGCCGCAATCCTCCGCGCGCATCGCGGCAAGCTCGGCGGCGACCTGTGGGTGATGGTCGATGGACCCCGGCATACCGCGGGGTATCGCGCGATGGTACTGGGAGTGCGCGGGGTCGTCGACGTCGGCATCACCATCTATGGCGCCAACCGGCCGCTGCACGCGGGCAATTATGGCAATTGGGCGCCCAATCCCGCGCTGCGCCTCGCGGCCTTGCTGGGCAGCCTGAAGGACGCCGACGGGCGCATCCTGATCCCCGGCTTTTACGACGACGCGGTCCCGGCGACCGCCGCCGAACTGGCCGAGATCGCCAAGGCGCCGTCGATGGATACGACGCGGCAGAGCCTGGGGATCGCGCGGACGCAGGGCGGCGGCAAGCTGCACGGCGAACTCGTGCTGCAACCGGGGATCGAGATCACCGGGCTGCGCGCCGGGGCCACCGGGGCGAGCGCCGCGAACGTCATCCCGACCGAGGCCGAGGCACGGCTCGACATGCGGCTGGTCAAGGGCGACCGGATCGACCGCCAGCTTGCCCGGCTGGTGCGCTTTGTCGAAGGGCAGGGTTATCATGTCCTCGACCGCGCGCCGACCGCGGACGAACGGCTGGCGCATCCGTTGATCGCCAAAATCGTTGCAGGCTTCGGTTATGAAGCGCAGCGTACCCCGCTGGGCCAGCCGATGGTGACGCGCGTCAAGCAGCTGCTCGAAAGCGTGTCGCCCGACCGGCTGGTCGTCGTGCCGTCGACCGGGGGCAGCCTGCCGCTGTCGATTTTCGAGCGCGAACTCGGTGCCCCGGTGGTCACCATCCCCGTCGTCAACGCCGACAACAACCAGCATGGCGAGAATGAGAATGTCGATCCGGCCTTTCTCGCCGAAGGCATAACCAACATCCGCGCGATCATGGAGGATGATTTTTCGGAACGGTGAGCCGCATACCGCCAACCTCTACCGTTCGCCCTGAGCTTGTCGAAGGGCTGCTCTTTCTTTGCGGCGTCGAGAGAAAAAACGGTGCTTCGACAAGCTCAGCACGAACGGCGGGTGGGTATCGCGCGACCCCATAGTTGATGCGTTGGGCGCCCGGCCACTGCTTGCCGAATGAAGCGGCTTACGTATGCGCGTTGCAATCGCGCCCCCGCTCCGCCATTTCCGCTGATGGGTATCCGAGGGGATTGGCGTGCCAAGGACATTATCGTGAGCGTGAAAGTCGAGACATTGGTGCTGTTCGGCGCGACGGGCGACCTGGCGCAGCGCATGCTCTTTCCTTCGCTCTACAACCTCCACCTCGACGGGCTGCTCGCCGACGCGCTGACGATCATCGGGTCGGGACGCTCGGCGATGGACCGCGCCGCATTTCACACCCAGGTCCGCGCGGCGCTGGCCGAACATCTGCCCGCCGACCGTATCGATCCGGGCGCGGTCGATGCGTTCGTGGCGCGCATCGATTATTGTGCGATCGATGCCGGGGCGGGAACCGGCTATGACGATCTTGCCGCCCTGCTCGGCGACCGGATGCAGCGCCCGATCGGCGTGTATCTGTCGACCCCGCCGTCGATGTTCGGGCCGATCGCACAGGGGCTGAAGGCCGCGAACATCGCCTGCGCCGAATGCCGCATCGCGATGGAAAAGCCGATCGGGCAGGATCTCGCTTCATCGCGCGATGTGAATGCCCAGGTCGGCGACGCCTTCGCCGAAGACCGGGTGTTCCGCATCGACCATTATCTCGGCAAGGAAACGGTGCAGAACCTGCTTGCGCTGCGCTTTGCCAATATGTTGTTCGAACCGTTGTGGAACGCGCAGGCGATCGATCATGTCCAGATCACCGTCGCCGAAACCGTCGGGCTGGAGGGCCGCGTCTCCTATTATGACGGGGTCGGCGCATTGAAGGATATGGTGCAGAACCATATGCTGCAATTGCTCGCGATCATCGCGATGGAGCCGCCCGCGAGCGTCAGCGCGACTGCGGTGCGCGACGAAAAGGTCAAGCTGCTGCGCTCGTTGCGCAAGATGAGCGCCGCCGATGTGAAGGCGCACAGCGTCAAGGGGCAATATAGCAGCGGCGCGGTGAACGGCGGCGCGGTGACCGGCTACGCCGACGAACTCGGCCAGCCATCGAACACCGAAACCTTTGTCGCATTGAAGGCCTATATCGACAATTGGCGCTGGAAAGGCGTGCCCTTTTACCTGCGCACCGGCAAGCGCATGCCGCAGCGCAAGTCGGAGGTGCTGATCCAGTTCAAGCCGGTGCCGCACAATATCTTCGCGCGCGTCGGCGCCGGCAAGCTCGACGCCAATATGATGATCATCAACCTGCAGCCCGAGGAAAATATCCGGGTGCGGGTAATGGCGAAACAGCCCGGGCTCGATCGCGACGGGGTGAAGCTGAAAGAGGTGACGATGGACGTCTCGCTCTCGCACAGCTTTGCCGGCGAGCGGCGGCGGATCGCTTATGAGCGGCTGCTGCTCGATTTCATCGAGGGCGACCAGACTTTGTTTGTGCGCCGCGACGAGGTCGAGGCGCAGTGGCAGTGGATCGATTCGATCCGCGACGCCTGGGCCGACGTCGACATGGCGCCGCAGAATTACACCGCGGGCAGTTGGGGGCCGTCGAGCGCGATCGCGCTGATCGAACGCGACGGGGCAAGCTGGCATGATTAACTTGAAACGTCGCCCCCGCGAAGGCGGGGGCCGCTATCGACCTTACTCTTCATCGCGGCACAGACCCTCCAGCGGCCCCCGCCTTCGCGGGGGCGACGGGAATAGTCATGACTGATCTCCACCCCACCATCGCTACCGTCACCGACCGCATCATCGCTCGCAGCGCCCCGCGCCGCGCCGCCTACCTTGGACTGATGGACCGCCAGCGCGAGGCGGGCACCAACCGCGGCAACCTGTCGTGCGGCAACTTGGCGCACGGCTTCGCCGCGGCGGGCGACGACAAGGCGGTGATCCGCACCGGCGGCGCGATGAACATCGGCATCGTCACCAGCTACAACGACATGCTCTCGGCGCATCAGCCCTATGGCCGCTACCCCGAACAGATCAAATTGTTCGCGCGCGAAGTCGCCGCGACCGCACAGGTCGCGGGCGGCGTTCCCGCGATGTGCGACGGGGTGACGCAGGGGCAGGCGGGCATGGACCTGTCGTTGTTCAGCCGCGACAATATCGCGCAGGGCACCGTGATCGCATTGAGCCACGCGATGTTCGAGGGCGCGTTGCTGCTCGGCATCTGCGACAAGATCGTCCCCGGCCTCTTGATTGGTGCGCTGCGTTTCGGTCACCTGCCGCAGATATTGATCCCCGCGGGGCCGATGCCCTCGGGCCTCGCGAACAAGGAAAAGCAGCGCATCCGCCAGCTCTATGCCGAGGGCAAGGCGAGCCGCGACGAACTGCTCGAGGCCGAAGCGGCGAGCTATCACGGCGCGGGCACCTGCACCTTTTATGGCACCGCGAACTCGAACCAGATGATGATGGAGCTGATGGGGCTGCACGTCCCCGGCAGCGCCTTCACCAACCCCGGCACGAAATTGCGCCAGGAACTGACCCGCGCCGCGACGCACCGGGTGGCCGAAATCGGCTGGGACGGCAGTGATTATCGCCCGCTGGCGCGCTGCGTCGACGAGAAAGCGATCGTCAACGCCGCGATCGGGCTGCTCGCGACCGGCGGCTCGACCAACCATGCGATCCACCTGCCCGCCATCGCGCGCGCCGCGGGGATCATCATCGACTGGCAGGATTTCGACGAGCTCAGCCATGCGGTGCCGCTGCTCGCGCGCGTCTATCCGAACGGCGCGGGCGATGTGAACAATTTCCACGCCGCGGGCGGCATTGGCTATGTCGTGCGCGAGTTGCTCGATGCCGGGTTGCTGCACGGCGATGTGCTGACCGTCGGCGGAACGATGGCCGATTATGGCAATGAACCGGTGCTGGCCGGTGATGCCCTGCAATGGCAGGCCGCCCCTGCGACCAGCCGCGACGACACGATGCTGCGCCCTGTCGCCGCGCCCTTCTCGCCCGACGGCGGCATGCGCCTGCTCGCGGGCAATCTCGGCCGCGCGATCATCAAGACCAGTGCGGTGGCCGAGGATCGCTGGACGATCGAGGCGCCGTGCCGGATCTTCGACAATCAGGATGCGGTGCTGGCGGCGTTCAAGGCGGGCGAACTCGAACAGGACGTCATCGTCGTCGTGCGGTTCCAGGGGCCGCGTGCCAACGGCATGCCCGAACTCCACAAACTGACCCCCGCGCTCGGCGTCTTGCAGGACCGCGGCTTCCGCGTCGCGCTGCTCACCGACGGCCGCATGTCGGGCGCCAGCGGCAAGGTGCCCGCGGTCATCCATCTGTCGCCCGAAGCCTTGCCGGGCCCTGACGGGGTCAGCGGCCCGCTCGCCTTCCTCGCCGATGGCGACATCGTTCGCGTCTGCGCGCGCCAGGGCGAGGTGCTGGCACTCGTCGATCCCGCGATCTGGGCCGCGCGCTCGCCCGCTGCCGCCCCGCCGCCCGCGCTCGGCGTCGGCCGCGAACTTTTCGCCTTGTTCCGCCACCACGCCGACGAAGCCGAAAAGGGTGGGTCGGCGGTGCTCGCGGCGATGGAAACGGTAATCTAGCTCGTCGCCCCCGCGAAGGCGGGGGCCGCTGGCGACCTTGCGCAACTCTGATAGCGGCCCCCGCCTTCGCGGGGGCGACGAAGGAATAAAAATGACCGACAATAGCATCGACCAGATCATGCGCCTTGCCCCCGTCATCCCGGTGATCGTCATCGACCGGGTCGAACACGCGGTGCCGATGGCCGAGGCGCTCGTCGCGGGTGGGCTGACCGTCCTCGAAGTCACCCTGCGGACCCCCGCCGGGCTCGACGCCATCGCCGCGATGAAAGCGGTCAAGGGCGCGGTCGTCGGCGCGGGCACCGTGCTCGATCCCGCGATGCTGGCCGCCGCGATCCACGCGGGGGCCGAGTTCATCGTCTCGCCGGGCCTCACCGACAATCTCGGCAAAGCCGCCGTCGCCAGCGGCATTCCGTTCCTGCCCGGCACCGCCAACGCCGGTGACATCATGCGCGGCATGGACCTCGGCCTCGACCGCTTCAAATTCTTCCCCGCGGCGACCAGCGGCGGCATCCCGGCGCTCAAGGCGCTCGCCGGACCCTTCGGTCAGGCGCGCTTTTGCCCGACCGGCGGCATCAGCCTCGCGACCGCGCCCGACTGGCTCGCGCTCGAAGCCGTGCTGTGCGTCGGCGGCAGCTGGGTTGTCCCGTCGGGGCCGCTCGACCCGGCGCGGATCGAGACGCTCGCGCGCGAGGCTGCAGCACTGGCGTCCTGACCGTCGCCTCGGCCTGCGCGGGGACGACGAATTGGGCGCATTGATAAACGCCATCTTTACTGCCATCGTGCAGAGAAAGGCGGCAATATAGCCGCCCGTGGGGAGATGCGCGTGCCAAGACCGCAGCCGCATTTGGAAGAAGTGCTCGCGTCCGAACCCGGATCGCATATCGCCGCTTTGTTCGATTTCGACGGCACGATCATCTCGGGCTACTCCGCCACCGCAATGCTGCGTGAGAAATTCCAGCGCCGCGAAATGTCGATGGAGGAAATCGCCGAAACCGCGCAGGTCATCGCGCAGCACAGTCTGGGCACCATCGGCTTTTCGGGGCTGATGTCGGGCGCCGCCAAATTCATGAAGGGCGTCGACGAGGAAAGCTTCATCGAGTTCGGCGAAGAACTCTACAAAAAGCATATCGCGCGCAAAATCTATCCCGAAACCCGCGCGATCATCGAAGCGCATCAGGCGAAGGGCCACCGCGTCGCGATCATCTCGTCGGCAACGATCTATCAGATCGAACCGACCGCGCGCGACCTCGGCATCACCGACATCAAATGCTCGGCCTATGAGATCGAGGATGGGGTGTTCACCGGCGAGATCATCCGCCCGCTGTGCTTCGGCGAGGGCAAGGTGCTCGCCGCCGAGGAACTCGCCGCCGAATATGACCTCGATTTGGGTCAAAGCTTTTTCTATTCGGACAGCGACGACGACATCGAACTGCTCGAACGCGTCGGCAAGCCGCGCCCGCTCAACCCGAATTTGAAACTGAAAGCCATCGCTGAAGAAAATGGCTGGCCGGTCCAGCGTTTCGGCAGCCGCGGCACGCCGTCGTGGGTCGACTACACGCGCACCATCTACGCGACGGGCTCGCTCGTCGGCGCGTTCGCCGCGGGGCTGCCGATCTGGGCGCTGACGCGTTCGCAGCGTGAGGCCGCCAATTTCTCGATCGGGCTGTTCGGCGATTTCGCGACCGCGATCACCGGGGTCGAATTGGAGGTCGAGGACGAGAAGAATCTCTGGTCCTCGCGCCCCTGCGTCTTCATCTTCAACCATCAGAGCAAGGCGGACGTGATGATCCTCGCCAAGCTCATCCGCCGCGACATGGGCGGGGTGGGCAAAAAAGAGATCAAGGACATCCCCATCCTCGGCAAGCTGATGGAATGGGGCGGGACCGTCTTCGTCGACCGCGCCGACGGCAAGAGCGCGATCAAGGCGATGGAGCCGCTGGTCGATGCCATCAAGGTCGAGGGCAAGTCGATCTGCATCTCGCCCGAGGGCACGCGCAGCCTGACGCCCAAGCTGGAGCCGTTCAAGAAGGGCGCCTTCCACCTCGCGATGCAGGCCGGGGTGCCGATCGTCCCGATCGTGATTCACAATGCGACCGACGTCGCGCCGAAGAATGAATTCGTGATGCGCCCGGCGACGGTTCGGGTGACCGTGCTGCCGCCGGTCGACACGTCGGGGTGGACGCCGAAGACAATCAACAATCATGTCCGCGACGTCCGCAACATGTTCCTGCAGACGCTGGGGCAGCCGGAGGAAAGCGCGGCAGAATCGGTGGCCAAGGAACCGGCGCCCGAACAAGCGGCGCCCGTGAAGGCTGAAAAGGCCAAACCGAAAAAGGCGGCGGTGAAGAAACCGGCGGCCAAGAAAAAGGCGCCGACGACAAAAGCGGCTACCAAGAAACCTTCCCCGCGAAAGGGAAGGGCCACCTAAGCCATGACATTTTCCCCCGCTCGCCCTGAGCTTGTCGAAGGGCCGTTCTTCCTTTCAGACGGTGCAAAGGAAAAGAACGGCCCTTCGACAAGCTCAGGGCGAGCGGACATGGGGGCTCGTGAAGGTCGTCATGGATGCGCCCCATTGACGGAGTGGGCGTAGAATGGCCGACGGATCGCCCCGTACCCCCATCGCGACGGAGGACGCGGCTGACCGGCTCTATATCATCGACGCGCGCAACGGGGTGGAGCGTCAGCTGCTGCTCGACTGGGTCCATGCCACGGCTGGTGACGATGACCCCCAATGGGCCAGCCTCGCGATCGAGGACGATGATCATGCGCTGCCGCTCGACATGCTGCGCGCGCGGCTGGGTGGGCTGCCGTCGCGGCAGGTGGTGCCGCTGCGCGTCGCGTGGCGCATTCCGGGGTTCGAGCGCGATCGCGCGCTCAAATTCCGCCACATCCTGTTCGGCGACCCGCGCCATCCCGGCTCGCTGCGCGCGCGGCTGATCCTGCTGCGCGATCGGCGCCGGGCGCAGATATTGGTCGGCGAGGCAGCAACGCTCGACGCATTGCGCGACCGTTTCGCGGCCCAGACCGGCGGCGGCGACGCGGTTGGCGCCGACAGCGCCGAGTTTGCGGGTTTTGTCGCGCGGCAGGCGGGGCTGGCGCTCGACGTCGCCGAACGCGGCATCCGCGGCACCCGCTACAAGGTGCCGCGCTTCGTCGCCGATGGCCTGCGCACCAGCCCCAAATTCCGCGCCGCACTCGCCGAATTGTCCGAGGCGACGGGCCGCCCGGTCGCCGACCTTTTCCGCGAAGCACGGCCGTTGATGAAAGAGGTCATCGCGCGGCCCAGCGCGCTGTTCCTCGACCTGCGCGCCCGGCTCGACCGCATGATGTTCGGTGGCTATGCGCCCGAGATGGAGGTCGACGCCGCCGAGCTGGCAAGGCTGCGCGCGATCCTGCGCGAGCATCCGACCGCGATCCTGTTCACCCACAAGACCTATATCGACGGCGCGACGCCCAGCCGCCTGACCTATGAGAATGACATGCCGATGCTGCACAGCTTCGGCGGCGCCAATCTTGACTTCGCGATCATGGGCGAATTTTTCCGCCGCTCGGGCATGATCTTCATCCGCCGCAGCTTTCAGGACCAGCCGGTCTACAAGCTCGTGCTGCGCCATTATATCGCCTGGCTGCTCGCCAAGCGTTTCCCTTTGAGCTGGGCGTTCGAGGGCACCCGGTCGCGGCTCGGCAAGCTGATGCCGCCCAAATATGGGCTGATGAAATATGTCCTCGACGCGGCGCATGCGACGGGGACGCGCGGGGTGCATTTCGTCCCCTTCGTGACCAGTTTCGACCTGATCCGCGATGTCGAGGAATATGCCGCCGAACAGACCGGGCGCAACAAAAAGCCCGAGAGCCTGTCATGGTTCCTCGGCTATATGAAAAGCCTGAAGGAACCCTCGGGCCGCATCCGGCTCGACATCGGCAATCCCGTCGTGATCGACGAGGCGCCGGGCCCCGACGACAAGCGCGCGCTCGAGCGGATCGCCTTTGCGGTTGCGGTCGAGGCGAACCGCGTCACCCCGCTCACCGTCACCTCGGTGATGTGCCTGACCCTGCTCGGCATGGCGCCGCGCGGGGCGACCGCCGCCGAACTGCTCGGTGCGATCGGCGCGGTGAGCGACTGGGCGCGGGCGCGCGATATCCGGCTCAGCAGCGAACTCGCCAGCGGCGATCGCGCCGCACTTGCGGTGACGGTCGATACGCTGGTCGAAAGCGGGCTGCTGACGCGCTATGAAGCGGGCAGTGAGCGCGTCTATTCGATCGACCCCGCCAAGCATCCGATGGCGAGCTATTATCGCAACATCATCGCGCATCATTTCCTCGACCGTGCGATGATCGAACTGGCGCTGTTCGAACTCCGCGATGCCGACAGCGGCGACGCGACCGCCGCCTTCTGGGCAAAGATCGATCGCCTGCGCGATCTGTTCAAATTCGAATTTTTCTATCCGCCGCGCGACGAGCATCGCGCCGCGATCGAGGCCGAACTCGCACGCATCGATCCGGTGTGGGACCGCCGCCTCGCCAGCGGCGACCGCGGCATCGCGCAGTTGCTGCGCCGCTGCCAGCCGGTCGTCGGGCACGCCATCTTGCTGCCGTTCACCGAGGCGTATTCGGTCGTCGCTGATCTGCTTGCGCGCGCCAAGCCGGGCGACGTTGTCGATGAAAAGGCGCTGGAGAATGCGGCGCTTACCGAGGGCAAACAGGCCTATCTGCTCCGCCGGATCAGCAGCGAGGCGGCGATCGGCAAGCTGTTGTTCGCCAACGGGCTGTCGCTGATGCGCCATATGGGGCTCGCCGAGGAAGCGACGCCAGCGAACCTCGCCGCGCGCCGTGCACTGCTGATGGAACTGCGCGGCCTCGCCAACGTCATGGAAACGATGCGGCTTTCGACGGTGGCACTGGCCGACCGGTTGCCGGGGTCGGGAGAGTGACTTTGGCATTTTTCAACTTCGTCATTGCGAGCGAAGCGAAGCAATCCAGAGCGAGTTTACGCCCACTCTGGATTGCCGCGTCGCCTTCGGCTCCTCGCAATGACGGCCGATTAGGAGGATAGGATGCTCAAACAGCTCAGCGCGCAGGACGCCCAGTTCCTCTATACGCAGACCGCGAACAATCTGACGCATATCATGGGTGTCTATATCTATGACCCCTCGACCGCGCCCGGCGGCTTCGTGCGGTTCAAGGATATCATCCGCCACGTCGAAAGCCGCGTCGACACATCGCCGCTTTTCAAGCGCCGCCTCCACCGCCTGCCGTTCGACATGGACCATCCCTATTGGGTGGAGGACGAGCATTTCGACATCGAGGCGCATATGAGCCACGCGCGGCTGCCCGAACCCGGCGACTGGCGGCAATTCTGCATCGCGGTGGCGCGCTATTTCTCGAAGCCGATGGATATGAACCGTCCGCTGTGGGACATTTATATCATCGAGGGGCTCGACCGGATTCCGGGCATCCCCAAGGGCAGCTTTGCGATGCTGCACCGCGTCCACCACGCAGCGGTCGACGGCGCGTCGGGCGCGCATGCCTTTATCGCGATGAGCGATATCGACGCGCAGGGCACCCCGGCGATCGCCGAACCGCCGCCGATCGAAGCGCTGGGTCAGGCACCCACGAGCAGCGAAACCCTTTCGCGCGCCTGGTCGGCGTCGATGCAGTCGCCGGTCAAGTTCATGAACGCGCTGATGAAGATGTCGCCCGCGATCATCTCGTCGGCGCGCAAGGCGATCGAGGGCGGGATGACCGCTGGGGTCCCCGAAACGCGCTTCAACGTCCCCGTCGGCCCGCACAAGATGTTCGACGGCACGTCGGTCGCGCTCGCCGACGTGGCGGCGGTGCGCAAGAAGGTTCCAGGCGCGACGGTCAACGACGTCGTGCTGACCACGGTTGGCGGCGCGCTGCGCAAATATCTCGCGAAGCACAAGGAATTGCCGAAGGACAGCCTGGTCGCGGTCGCGCCGGTCAATTTGCGCGGCAAAGGGGGCAAGGCGAGCACGCCGGGTAACCAGGTGTCGGCGATGAGCGTGCCGATCCGCACCGACATCGCCGACCCGCTCGCGCGGCTTGCGGCGGTTCGCGATTATACGGTCGAGGCCAAGGAAGCGAAGGCGGGGGTCAGCGCGCGGATCATGACCGACCTGTCGCAGCATATTCCGGGCGCGACGATGGCGGCGGTCGCGCGGCTCGTGACCAGCGAGCGCTTTGCGGTGCGCGGCACCAACCTGTTCATCTCGAACGTGCCGGGCGCGCAGGTGCCGCTCTATCTGGCGGGCGCGCAGCTCGTCACGCAACATGGGATGGCGCCGCTCGCGAACAATATGGGGCTGTTCGTTGCGACCCCCAGCTATAATGGCCGGATCGCCTTTTCGCTGATCTCCGAACGCGCGGTGATGCCCGACATCGCCTTTTTCCGGACCTGTATCGAGGAAAGTTTCGCTGAACTGATGACGGCGGTGCCCAAGCCCGAGAAAGCCAAAGCCGCTACGGCAACGCCGAAAACGGCAGCAAAGCCGAAGCCGAAACCGAAGGCCGTCCCAAAACCTGCCGCCAAGCCCAAGGTGAAACCGGTTGCCAAAAACAACGCAACCGGCAAGACTCGCAAAAAATAAACCATGTCTTGCAGGAAGACTAAATGCTTTTCACCCCGACGCTCAGCGCCGACCGCGATCTCGTGACCGCGACCGATTACATCGCCTGGGCCAAGGCGGCGCGCGAACATGACCGGAAATCGGGCCTCCAGGCGTGGCGCGACGCCGACGAAAGCAGGTATTTCGATTATAAGGCCATTCGGGCAAGGCTCGAAAAGCTGCGCAAGCTGTCGGCGGCGGGCGACGTCAAGGGGCTGCTGTTCGTTCTGAACGAAGGCATCCACGGCAATATCGACGGCATGGGGCACGAGCGGCTGTATCAAAAGGCGCGTTTCGGCACGAAAAAGCTGATCGAGGATTATGTCGCCGAGGTCGTCGCCTCGCTGGACAAGATCGCGGCGTCGCGCGGCATCGGCCGCGAGGAAAAGCGCGATTTCTTCCGCCGCGCCCAGCATTGCTACGGCCGGTCGGCGCTGCTGCTGTCGGGCTCGGGCAGCTTCCTCTTTTTCCATATCGGCGTCGTGAAGGCTTTGTGGGAAGAGGGCGTGTTGCCCGCGATCATGTCGGGTGCCAGCGGCGGGTCGATCGTCGCCGCCGTTGTTTGCACGCGCAAGAACAGCGATATCGGTGCCTTTCTCGCAAGCGATCGTCTGGCAAACCCGGCGCGTGATCCCGAACAGAAAAGATTGGCGCCCGACGAGGTCCGCGACCGGCTGGCCGAGCTGATCCCCGACTTGACGTTTCAGGAGGCCTATGAGGTCAGCGGCCGGCACCTCAACGTCTCGGTCGCGCCTGCCGAAAAGCATCAGAACGGGCGGCTGCTCAATGCGATCACCGCGCCGAACGTGCTGATCCGCGAAGCGGTGCTGGCGTCGTGCGCGGTCCCCGGCGTGTTCCCGCCGGTGATGCTGATGGCGCGCAACGACAAGGGCGACCGGGTGCCGTACCAGCCCGACCGCCGCTGGGTCGATGGATCGGTGACGCACGATATTCCGACCAAGCGCCTCGAACGGCTTTATGGGGTCAACCACCATATCGTCAGCCAGGCGAACCCGATCGCGCTGCCTTTCGCGACCGACACGCGCAAGCAGATGGCGCCGATCGAGGCGATCCAGCATGCGTCGATGGCGACGTTCAAGGCGTGGCTGAACGCCAACATGATCATCTTCCAGAAGCCGCTCGAATGGGTTCCCCCGATCAACAGCCTCGCCAATCTGGCGCGATCGGTGATCAATCAGGAATATACCGGCGACATCAACATCATCCGCCCGCCGAAATTCTGGTCGCCGACCAAGATCCTGAGCGATCTGGGGCAGGAGGATATCGACGAACTGATCGACACCGGCGAGCGCACCGCGTGGCCGAAGGTCGAAATGGTCCGCACCCAGACCGCGATCAGCCGCGCGCTCGAAGGCATTTTGGCGCGGATCGACCGGGCGGGCGACGACGGCCCCGGCCACCGCAGCACTGCGGCGCTGAAAAAGGCGGTGCGATAGCGCCATGCGTAGCAGTCCTGAATTGCCCTCTATCCCGTTCGTGCTGAGCTTGTCGAAGCACCGTTCTTCCTTTGGCGCCGCCCAAAGAAAGTGCGGCCCTTCGACAAGCTCAGGGCGAACGGAGTGGATTTGATATGGCGGCGGGTACGATCCAGCTGCCCGCCGAATCCGCGGGCGCCGGGGCAAAGCTCCAGATCACCCATTGGCTGCCCGCAGGCCTCCCCAAGGCCGTGGTGCTGCTCGCGCACGGCTATGCCGAACATGCGGGGCGCTACGCGCATGTCGCCAAGCGGCTGACCGATGCGGGTTATGCCGTTTACGCGATCGACCATTGGGGTCACGGCCTGTCCGACGGGACAAGCGGTTTTGTCCCGCGCTTCTCGGCCTTCACCGACGGCATGACCGAGTTGCTGACCTTGGTCGAGGTCAACCATGGCGACACTCCGCGCCTGCTGCTCGGCCACAGCATGGGCGGGCTGATTTCAACGCTGTTCCTGATCGAGCGCCAGTCGGCGTTCATCGCCGCGGCGTTGTCGGGCCCCGCGATCGTCCCTGCCGCCCCGCCATCGCGCTTTACCGTGTGGCTCAGCCGCTTCCTGTCGCGCTTCTTTCCGCGGCTCGGCGTGCTGTCGCTCGACGCGAACGGCGTCAGCCGCGATCCCGCGGTGGTCGCCGCCTATCGCGCCGATCCGCTGGTTTACACGGGCAAGATCGGCGCGCGGCTGGGCAAGGAATTCATGGACGCGATGGCCGCCGCGCAGGCGGGCGCCCCCCGGATCACGCTGCCGATCCTGTTCCAGCATGGCGCGGCCGACAGCCTCGCGTCGCCCGAAGGCTCGCAATATCTGTTCGACCATGTCGGGTCGGCGGACAAGACGCTGAAAATCTATCCCGGCCTGTTCCACGAAATTTACAACGAGCCGGAACAGGGTGCCGTGCTGGACGATTTGATCGGCTGGTTCGACGCGCGTGCGGCGCAAACATAACAATCCCCTCCCCTTCAGGGGAGGGGCAGCGAGACTTGGTCCGGCTCTTGCCGGCCCTTTAGTCGAGCGGGGTGGGGGCCATCGCCCTTGCGCCACGCCGACAGCCCCACCCCAACCCCTCCCCTGAAGGGGAGGGGCTAAAGGATTAGAACATGCGTATCGTCCTCATCCTCCTCTTCGCGCCGCTCATCGCCTTGGCGCTGATGTATTTCGTCTTCCCCGGCCGCCTCGTCGCGCTGGGCCGCGCGCTGCTCCGCCAGCGCGGGCGGATCGTGCAGAAAAGCGTCACCGTCGATGGCCGCAACTGGCCCTATCTGGAGGGCGGCGACCCCGCGAAACCCTTGCTGCTACTCGTCCACGGCTTTGCCGGCGACAAGGATAATTGGTCGATGATCGCGCCGCACCTGACGCGCGATTATCATGTCATCGCTCCCGATCTGCCGGGCTTCGGCGAAAATGAGCGCAATCCCGATCTCGCTTATGACCTCGGCGCGCAGACCGCGCGGCTCAAACAATTTGCCGACACCCTCGGCCTCGCGCGGCCGCATGTCGGTGGCAACAGCATGGGCGGCTGGATCGCGCTGCGCTATGCGATCGACTATCCCGAGGCGCTCGCCAGCCTGATCTTGCTCAATAACGCCGGGGTCAACGGCGCCAACGAAAGCGACCTCCAGAAACAGGCGGCGAACGAGGATTATAATCCGCTCGTCCTCGCTGGACTCGAGGACGCCGACCGGCTGGTTGCGATGGTCGTCCACAAACCGCCCCATATCCCGGCGCGCCTCAAACCCGTACTCTACGCCGACGCACTCAAATATCGCGATCAGCTCGACGGCATTTTCTGGACGATCGCCAACGAAGGCCGCGACCATCCGCTCAACGACCGGCTGGGCGAGGTCAAGGCGCCGACGCTGATCATCTGGGGCCGCCACGACCGGCTGCTCGACGTCAGCTGCGTGCCGGTGCTCGAAGCGGGCATCGCGGGCAGCCGGAGCCATATCTTCGAGCATGTCGGCCACGTCCCGATGATCGAGGATCCCAAAGCGACCGCCGCGGTGATGAAGGCGTTTCTTGCCAAGCATTAAAACTGCCGTCAGTCTCACCTGAAAACAGGGGAGAGAGATATGCGGTTGAAGGTCGGCCTGCTCGGTGGGGGCAGCTGGGGGACGACGGTCGCCGCGGTGGTGTCGCGCAACGCGCCGATCACCCTGTGGGCGCGCGATGCCGAGACGGTGGGCGCCATCAACCGCGACAACGAGAACCGCAAATATCTGCCCGGCATCAAATTGCCGACAGTGCTGCGCGCAACCGGCGACATGGCAGAGGTGGTCGCGGGTGCCGATGTCCTCATCATGGGCGTCCCTTCGCACAGCTTTCGCAGCGTTCTGGAGGAAGCGCGCAATCATCTGCGCCCCTGGGTGCCGGTGATCAGCCTGACCAAGGGGCTCGAACTGTCATCAGGCCAACGCATGACCCAGCTGATCGAGGAAGTGCTGCCCGGCCACCCGGTCGGTGTTCTCACCGGCCCCAACCTGGCACGCGAGATCATGACCGGCCAGGCGGCGGCGAGCGTATTGTCGATGGAGGACGAGATCGTCGTCCGCGCGCTTCAGCCGGTGTTCCATTCGGGGCTGTTCCGCGTTTACACCAACACCGACCTGCTCGGCTGCGAACTCGGCGGGGTGCTCAAGAATATCATCGCGATCGCAGTCGGCATGGGCGACGGACTGGGCGCAGGCGACAACACCCGCTCGGCGCTGATGACGCGCGGGCTCGCCGAAATCACCCGGCTGGGCGTCGCGATGGGCGGGCGCCCCGAAACCTTTGCCGGGCTGACCGGCATGGGCGACCTGATTGCGACCTGCACCAGCCCCCTCAGCCGCAACCGCCATGTCGGGGTGGAGCTCGGCAAGGGCCGCCCGATCGACGAGATCATCGCGGGCATGAACATGGTCGCCGAGGGGGTGAAGAGCGCCCCGACCGTCATCGCACTCGCCGAAAAGCACGGGCTCGACATGCCGATCGCGCGCGACGTGTATGACGTGACGCAGGGCAAACGCAGCGCGCAGGACGTGTTTCGCGGGCTGCTGCGCTCGGCGGTGGGCGATGAGGCGCACCCCGGCTGACCCATCGGCGATAATTCCACCGCCAGCCGTGCCGAATCTCCGTTCAGCCGGGAAGAAAATCGCCTCCTGCTTCGTTGACTCCTCTGACCGGCCCGCACGCGGGCAGGCAATCAGGAGATGGACGATGAAAAAATGGACCGTTTTCGCCGTGGCCCTGGCGCTTCCCGCCAGCGTGGCCGCCGCCGTGCCCTATGGTTCGATGCCGCCGGGTTTCGAAGCGCCGCACATCCGCACCTCGCCGATCGCGGGCGTCGTCAACCAGCAATGGTACAACTACAAAGCCGATATTATGGAGGCCGAGAAGGAACTGACCAGCGACCTTCGCCATTCCACCGACCGCGAGGATCGCTGGGACGCGTGGGATGAATGGCAGACCGAGGTGGTCGACGCCGACAAGGATTATGTGAAGGAAATGCGCAAGAAAGGCTATCGCAGCGGCCGCGTGACGGTCGGCGGCTAAGCTTCCCCGGAGCTTGCTCTGGGTCGCAAGGGAAGGGCGGGCGTCATGGGGCGCCCGCCCTTTTCCTGTTTGTCGTCGCCCCCGCGAAAGCGGGGGCCGCAAGCAGCCTGACCCTGCATCGCTGCGTAAAACGACAGCGGCCCCCGCCTTCGCGGGGGCGACGAACATCTAAACCCCGCCCTCCGCCAGCAGCGCCTTCGCCTCATCCCCTTGCCAATCAATCGCCCCGACCACGCGCCACAACTCGCGCCCGTCGGCGTCGTAATAAATGCTGGTCGGCAGCGCGCTGTTATACGCGTCGAGCAACTTGTTTTCGGGATCGAGATAGGGCTGGAGCGCTTTCAGCCCCGCCTTCTGGAACCACGGATCGACGACTGCGGCGCCCTGCAAATCCTGCGCCACCGCGATCACCGTCATCGCCTCGCCGCGCTTTGCCGCCAAGGCATCGAGCGTCGGCATTTCCGCCACGCACGGCGCACACCAGGTCGCCCACAGATTGACGAGCAGCGGCTTGCCCTGGAAGGCCGCCAGCGTCACCGGCGCATCGTCAGGACCGGTGAATGCCGCCGTCGGCACCGCTGCGCCTTTGTGGCTGCGGTCGATCACATATTCGAACTTGCCGATGCCCTTCGCTTGGCCCGCCGAAACATTTGCTTGGCCTTGCCCCGCTTGCCCGCCCGCCTGCTTTTCCCTATCGCAGCCCGCGATGGGTCCGGCCAGCAATAGGGCGAGGATCGCAAGAGACGGGCTTGGAACGCGGCGGATGGCGAATACTCCGGACAGCAACAGCATGTGGGGCGGCCGCTTCGGTGGCGGACCCGCGGCGATCATGCAAGAGATTAACGCCTCGATCCCGGTCGACAAGCGATTGTGGGAAGAGGATGTCGCCGCCAGCCGCGCGCACGCCGCGATGCTCGGCGCGGCGGGAATCATCGGTGCCGACGATGCGGTTCAGATCGACCGCGGCCTGGCCCAGATCGCCGAAGAATTTGCCGCGAACGGCGTCCCCGTCGACCTCGCGCTCGAAGACATCCATATGACGGTCGAATCGCGGCTGAAAGAGTTGGTCGGCGAAGCCGCCGGGCGCCTCCACACCGCGCGCTCGCGCAACGATCAGGTCGCGACCGATTTCCGGCTGTGGACGCGCACCGCGTGCGAGCGGATCGACGCCGGGCTCGCCGCGATGCAGATCGCGCTGCTCGCGCGCGCCGACGAACATGCCGACAGCATCATGCCGGGCTTTACGCACCTTCAGGTCGCGCAGCCGGTGACGCTCGGCCATCATCTGCTCGCCTATGTCGAAATGTTCGGCCGCGACCGCAGCCGCTTTGCCGATGCGCGCCGCCGCCTCAACGAATCGCCGCTCGGCGCCGCCGCGCTCGCGGGCACCGGCTTCCCGGTCGATCGCCACGCCACCGCCGCCGCGCTCGGTTTCGACCGCCCGATGGCGAACAGCATCGATGCGGTGTCCGACCGCGACTTCGCGCTCGAATTTTGTGCCTCGGCGTCGATCGCCGCGATCCATTTGTCGCGCCTTGCCGAAGAAATCGTCATCTGGGCAAGCCAGCCCTTCGGTTTCATCAGCCTGCCCGACGCCTGGTCGACGGGCAGCTCGATCATGCCGCAAAAGCGCAACCCCGACGCCGCCGAGCTGGTGCGCGGGCGCGCGGGGCTGCTGCTTGGCGCGTTCCAGCGGCTCGCGGTGATCGTGAAGGGGCTGCCGCTCACCTATTCGAAGGATTTGCAGGACGACAAGGAAACGGTGTTCGGCGCCTTCGACGCGCTGGCGCTGTCGCTCGGCGCGATGACCGGCATGGTCGAAACCCTGACCTTCCGTACCGACCGCATGCGCGCGCTCGCCGCGTCTGGCTATTCGACTGCCACCGACCTCGCCGACTGGCTGGTGCGCGAAAACGGCTTGCCGTTCCGTGAAGCGCATCATGTCGTCGGTGCCTGCGTCAAGCGCGCCGAGGAACTGGGCGTCGAGCTGTCGGCGCTCCCCGCCACCGATGCCGCCGCGATCCACCCCGCCGTGACATCCGACGTGCTCGCGGCGCTGACCGTCGAGGCATCGGTCGCCAGTCGCACCAGCTATGGCGGCACCGCCCCCGACCGGGTAAGGCAGGCGATATCCGCGGCCCGCGCTGCGCTGGAAGGAATGAATTGATGGCGATGAAGCGCCTCATCATGGCAACAATAGCCGCATCGGCGCTGCTCGGCGCGTGCGGCAGCAAGGAAGATCTGAAGCCGGTGGCGGGTCAGCCCGCCCCGGTCGTCCCCGTCGGCGCCGCCCGCGCCCCGACCACGGAGGAGCTTACGACGCCTGACGCGCAGGCCCGGCCCGCGCGCAGCGACGAACTTCTCAAACGGTCCGAACAACGCGAACCCGACGATTTCGATTTGCCGCCTCCGGGCTGATCAAGGCGGTCGAACGATAGAATTTGCTTCCCTTTCCGTTCGTGCTGAGCTTGTCGAAGCACCGATCTTCTTTCCCGGCGCGGCAAGAAAGAACGGCCCTTCGACAAGCTCAGGGCGAACGGGAGATGATGACCAGGACTGAATTCAATGGATCAATTTGCACTTCGTGACGGCGTCCTGCACGCCGAAGACATTCCGCTGCCCCGTATCGCCGAAGAAGTCGGCACCCCCGTCTATGTCTATTCGCGCGCGATGCTCGAACGCCACGCGCAGGAATTTCGCGACGGACTGAAGGACGTGCCGCGCAAGCACCTCGCCTTTGCGATCAAGAGCAACCCCAACCTCGGCGTGCTGCGCGTCCTTGCGCGGCAGGGTTATGGCGCCGACGTCGTGTCGGGCGGCGAGCTCGAACGCGCGCTCGCGGCGGGTATGGCGCCCGAGGACATCGTCTTTTCGGGCGTCGGCAAGACGCGCGCCGAACTGGCGCAGGGGCTCGACCGCGGCATCGGCCAGTTCAACATCGAACATGAACCCGAGGGCATCGCGCTCGCCGAAATCGCGCTGGCGAAGGAAATGACGGCGCGCGCGGTGCTGCGCGTCAATCCTGACGTCGATGCGGGCACCCACGCCAAGATTTCGACCGGCAAGGCCGACAACAAGTTCGGCGTCGGTATCGACGTCGCACCCGCGATGTTCGACCGCCTCGCCGCGCTGCCGGGACTCCAGATGCGCGGGATCGCGGTGCATATCGGCAGCCAGTTGACCAGTCTCGACCCGCTCGAAGCGGCGTTCGAACGGGTCGGCCGCCTTGTCGCCGACCTGCGCGCCGCGGGGCACAGCATCACCCATGTCGATCTGGGCGGCGGTCTCGGCGTTTCGTACAAGCCCGACGACAAGCCGCCGAGCATGGCCGACTATGGCGCGATGGTCGCGCGCGTGACCCGCGACTGGGACGTCACTTTGATGTTCGAACCCGGCCGCGTCATCGCGGGCAATACCGGCGTGCTGCTGACCGAAGTCTTGTGGGTCAAGCCCGGGGCGACCAACCCCTTCGTCATCGTCGACGCGGCGATGAACGACCTCGCGCGTCCGGCGCTCTACGATGCCTATCACGACTTTGTCGCGGTCAAGCCGACCGGCGAACAGATGACGGCATCGATCGTCGGCCCGGTCTGCGAAACCGGCGACACCTTCGCGCGCGACCGCGTCACCGACAAGGTCGAATCGGGCGATCTCGCGGTCTTCCGCACCGCGGGCGCTTACGGCGCGACGATGGCGTCGACCTACAATAGCCGCAGTCTGGTGCCCGAGGTGCTGGTCGACGGTGATCGCTACATCAAGGTCGCCGACCGTATCGCCGCCAGCACGATCATGGCCGCCGAGCGCGTGCCCGACTGGATCGATTGAGTCAGGACCGGATCGGTCGACGGAGTGAACATTATGGAGCCGCCCGATCCGGTTCATATCAGCCAGGTGGACGCCCTCCCGACCGCCGAGCTCGCCGCGTGCGACTTTTCTTTCGACATCTCGCAGGCCATCGTCTTTCCTTATGACGATCCGAGCCAGCTGCATCCCGTGCCATCGCGGCGCAAGGATTATGGTTTCGATCCCACCGACCCGACCGACGAGGCCTCGGGGCGGAGCGCTCTCTTCGCGGCGCGATCCGACGGCCATTTGCTGGGCTATGTGTGCATGTCGGAGTGCTGGAACGGCATGGCGGAACTTGCTGAAATCGCGGTCGACCGCCGCGCTCGGGCGCGCGGGGTCGCGGCAGCCTTATTGGCCAGCGTCGAAGTTTGGGCACGCGATACGGGCTTCAGGCTAATCCGTCTGGAAACGCAATCGAACAACCCCGCGGCCTGCCGGGCCTATGCGCGCGCCGGCTATGTGCTTGGCGGCTTCGACCGCAAACTTTATGCGGGCGGGACCGACGAGGACGATGTCGCGCTCTTCTGGTACAGGGATCTGCGGTGAAACCGGCACGCCTTTCTCCAGCGGCCGTGGGCTCCCCGCCCGTGTCCGCGAATAATGGCAGGATCGTCCCATGCACCAGCTCCCCATCTTCTTGAACCTCACCGGCCGCGCCGTCGTGCTGGTCGGAGAGGGGGAAGCCGCTGACGCCAAAGCCCGCCTGATCGAGCGGGCAGGAGGGCGCATCGTTTCCGCGTGGGAGGCCGGCGCGACCATCGCCTTCGTCGCACTCAACGACGAAGGCGAAGCGCGCGCCGCCGCGGCAGCCCTCCGCGCCCACGGCCTGCTCGTCAACGTCGTCGACCGCCCCGATCTGTGCGATTTCACCACCCCCGCAATCGTCGATCGCACGCCCGTCACCATCGCCATCGGCACCGGCGGCGCCTCGGCGGGCCTCGCCAAGGCGGTGCGCCAGCGGATCGAGGCACTGCTCCCCGCCCGCCTCGGCGCGCTGGCGTCGGCGCTTTACGCCGCGCGTGACGCGATGAAGGCGCGCTGGCCCGCCGCCGCCGACCGCCGCCGCGCGATCGATGCCGCGCTGGCGAGCGGCGGCGCGCTCGATCCCCTCGATGAGCCAGCGGCGGACAAGGTGCAAAGCTGGCTGGCCAGCGATGCGGTCACACCGCCATCGCGCCTCGAAACGATCCACCTGACCAGCCCCGACCCCGACGACCTCACCCTCCGCGCCGCGCGGCTGCTCGGCGAAGCCGATCACATCTTCCACCCGGCGACCATCCCCGCCGCGATCCTCGACCGCGCGCGCGCCGATGCGGCGCGGCATGTTGTAGAAGCGCGACCGCGGGATGCTCCAGCTGGTTTGTCGCTGTGGCTGGAGATGTGAGCGACCGCTAGCGACCGATTGCGGACCTTAGGCTGGCCATCCCCTCCTCTGAAGAGGAGGGGAAAGGGAAACGTCCGCTCCCCGCCTCTAAATCGCCATAGAGCCGTCCATCCCCATTACCTGCCGCGTTATTGAGCGCGCTGCCGCCGCTGCTAGCCTGCAACTCGCAACCACGGCAAAGGCAGCGTATGTCCGAATCATCCCCCGATGCTCCGCCTTCGCGCCCATGGTCGGTCGAGGGTTTCGCGCTCTTCTGGTCGCACGGCCGCGACGCGCGCATGGTGGCGCCGGTCGTCTGGCCCGACGTCGTCGGGAAATGGCCTGGCGCCTCAGCCCCTGTCGTCGGGCGCGTGGCCTACATCGGTGCCATCGCCAATTTCCTGACCGCACTCGGCGATTTCAGCGTCGAGGTCACCGATCATGCGTCAAATGGCGACGTCGCCTTCGTCCGCTGGATCGTCCACGGCGACTTTCCAGTCGGCCCCGATCATATCGTCGGCGTCGATCGGCTGGTGCTGAAGAACGGCTATGTGATCGAAAACCACATCCACTCGGACCATCCGATCTTCGCCGAGCTCGCGAAAACGCACGCGCTCGGCTGACCGCCCTCAGGGCGCAATCGCCAACCCGTCCCCCTGCTTGCCCGCCGCGATCCGGCGCAGCACCTTGCCGCTCGCGACGTCGATCTCGGCGACCTTGTCGATCCCGGTCTCGGCGGCATAGAGCCGCCGCGAGTCGGGGCTGAACAGCAACGTCACCTGCCGCGCTGCGTCCCCCTCCGACACCTGGATCGTCCGCACCGGCGCGCGCGTTTCGGCATCGAACAGGCTGATCGTTCCCGCGCCGATATTGCTCGTCGCGATCAGCTTGCCGTCGGGGCTCGCCAGCACCCGGATCGCGACCGGATCGACCGGTTGCTCTGCGATCTTCGCGCCCGTCGCGGTATCCCACACCGACACCCGCGGCGCATCGAGATCGCCGACCCATAGCTCGCGCCCGCCCTTCGCCAGCGCCAGCCCCTCGGGCTTGCCGCCTACGCCCAAGTCGCGCAGCTTCGTCGCCGCCTGCAAATCGAGCACGCTCACCGTCCCCGACCCGATATTGGCGACGTAAGCGGTGCGGTTGTCGGGCGCGACGACGACCATGTGCGACCCCTGCTGCCCCGTCGCGATCGAGGTCACCGTGCCATCGGGCGCCACCACCGCGACCGACTGGCTGCCCTCGGCCGTCGCGACCAGCCGCCCATCGGCCAGCCACAGCAGCCCGTGCGGCCGCTGGTTCGGGCTGATGTCGATCGTCTTCAGCTTCCGCCGCGCCGCAATGTCGAACACGTCGATCGTCGTGCCGCCATAGGCCACCACCGCGGCCTGCTTGCCGTCGGGCGACACCGCAATCTCGTGCGGCATCTTGCCCGTCGGCAACCGCGCCAGTTCGGTGCCCGACGCCAGCGCGATCACGCTCAGACTATCCTCGCCCTTGTTGCCGATCAGCAATGTTTCGGCGGCGGCGGGCGCGGCGATCAGCAGCGCCAGAACGGCGGCGGCAAGGGGGCGGTGCATGGCAAATCTCCCGGTCTGGTTGCTGCATCCTATGCCGCGCCGCGCCGCGGGCAAGCCGCGTTCGACCAGCGACATGATCGCGCGACGGGGCCAAGATTACGGTAAGTTAACTGGCGCGCGGCGCGCCGCCTTTTAACCCTTTCCCCCGGCGGCAGGTCGCGCCGCCGGTCAACAGGGGAGTAGGATATGGGTCTGCCAGCCATCGAAATCGACGCCTTGCCGTTGCTCGACACTGCGGTCGGGCTGTTCGGCTCGCTCGTCGGCGACAGCGCGTCGTCGGGGCCGTCGGTGTTCGAAATCGCGGTCACCATCGCGCTGATCGTTTACGACTGATCGGTTGGCGGGAAGGGCGGGGCGGCCCGTGCGCCGCCCATCCTTTCCCGCCTCGCGCGCGATGTTGGAAAACCTCTCCCGTCACGATCATTTCCCCCGCGGCGACCCCGCGCGCCGCCTGGCGATGCGCGCCGCGGTGGCTGAGCTCGCCGCCGAGTGGACCGCCGCTGACACTACGCCCGGCGGCTTGCTCGCCGCGATCGACGCGTTGGCCGACTCCCCCGCCGACACCGCGATCGCGGCGCTGCTCCCCTGGCTCACCGACGCCTGCTGGCTGCGCGACCGGTTAGACCGCGCGCTCGTGCTACTCGGCGCCGACCCCTTCGCCCGTCCGCCGCTGCGCCTGATCGGTGGCGGCGATGAAGCTCCCGGCGGGCTGGTCCTCGCCGACCGCGGAATAGTCCGCCTGACCTTGCGCCTCTGGCCCGCCGCCACCGCCACCGCCGCGGCCGCGCCGATCGTCTTCATCCCCGGCCGCGCCGCGGTGCACGTCCTCGCCAGCGGCGGCGCGCAGCTTTGCCAGCATCGCGTCGCGATCAGCGATGCCGAGGAAGCCGGCGCCTTCACCGCCGCCGCCGCGGCGCCGTGCCACTGCGCTCCGCCGCGCCCGCTCGACACCGGCGAAACGCTCCACCTCGACACCGCGCGGCACAGCTTCACCCTCATCCCCGGCGCGCGCGACGTCCTCCTCCTCGAACTCGCCGTCCAGCCGCCATCGCCGTTGCCGATCCGCACCTATGATCCCGCCAGCGGTCGCCTGATCCATGTCAGCGCCGCGCGCCGCGACAGCAGTTTCCGCGCCATGGCGCTCACCCTGCTCCGCCACCTCGGCCGCCCCGATGCCGCCCCGCTGTTCATCGCCGAGACCCAAAGCGAAGGCTTCGCCGCGCGCTGGCACGCGATGCGCGAACTGGTGGCGCTCGATCCCGCCGCTGCCCGCGCGCCGCTCGCGGCGATGGCGGCGCATGATCCGCACCCCGAGGTGCGCCGCGCCGCGGCGGCGACGCTGGCGCTCTACTCATCCCCTCCCCTTCAGGGGAGGGGCAGCGAGACTTGCCAGCTTGCGGGCTAGTCGCAGCGGGGTGGGCATCGAAAGCAGCGCCCCGCGCCACCCCCCCCCAACCCCTCCCGCAAGCGGGAGGGGAACAGAAAGCCCGCCCATGCCACGCACCCTAACCCCATCCCCCGGCCCCGCGCTCGACCTCGCCGAAGTCACCGCGCGCCTCGACCAGCACGGCGTCGACCTCACCGACGAAGCCTGCATCGCCCGCTGCGCCGACCTGCTCGCGGGCCTCGCCCGCAACCGCCGCTTCCTCGCCGACCACATGATCGCCGCGCTCAAGGCCAGCTATGCCGATCAACTCGCCGCCAACCGCTATTCGGCGCAGGTCTTTCTCCTCCACCGCAGCCCGCGCGGCTTCTACATCCGCGCCAATTTATGGCCCGCCGCGACCGACGCCGTCTATGCCTCCAGCGGCGCCGCGGCCTTCTCCTACGGCGTCGCGCACGACCATAATTTCAGCTTCCTCACCGCGGGCTATTTCGGCCCCGGCTATGTCAGCGACCATTATGAGGTCGATCCCGAAGCCATCGACGGCCGCCACGGCGAACCCCTGACGCTCAAATTCATCGAACGCAGCCGTTTGAGCGAAGGCAAGCTGCTCCTCTACCGCGCTCACCGCGACATCCACCGCCAGCTGCCCCCCGAAACCCTGTCGGTCAGCCTCAACATCATGGACGAGGGCGAGCATGTCCCCTGGCGCGACCAATATATCGTCGACCTGGAATCCCAGACCATCGCCCGCCGCCCCACCCTGACCAGCAGCGAAATGCTCCTCCGCTGCGCGGTCCACCTGAGCGCCGAAGCGAAAGACATCGCCGACCATTTCGCCAAAGCCCACCCGGTGTCGCGAGTCCGCGCCAACGCCATCGCCGCGCTGGCGGCGGTGGCAGAGGGCGCGGGCAGGTTGGCGGTGCTGGAAAGCGGGATGGGGGATGCGGACGCGCGGGTCAGGGATGATTGTGCGCGGTGGTTGGCACGCTGAGCCTCCCGATGGCTGGGCCACAGGCAGGATTGAACCGCCGCACCTCAGCAGTCCCGCTTCCGCCCACTCGATCCAGTCCAGTGCCTTCCTCCGCACCGCCCCTCAAAAAAACTCTTTCCTACAATTTTCCGCCATGCCAGCCTCGCATTGTGGCTCTTTGACTAGTTCATTTGCTGCTCCGCCGCGTTCCCGAACAGTGCGCCCGCGCGCGACCTTTGAAGGCGTCCACAGCTTGCGTCATTGGGCTGAACTTTGCTGAACTTTGCCGCCGCTTGATCGAAAATCGGGCCGCCCATGCAAATCCATTGCCTCCTTAAAGCCACAAAGGACACAAAACCGACCCGCTCATGCGGGGCTTTGGGGGCTCTAAGAGCCTGCTGACAGCGCGGCTTTCGCCTGCTAGTGCGCCCCGCATGACCACGCCTTTGTCCCACATCCGTAACTTCTCCATCATCGCGCATATCGATCATGGCAAATCGACGCTCGCCGACCGGTTGATCCAGTTCACCGGCGGGCTGACCGCGCGCGAAATGTCGGCGCAGGTGCTCGACAATATGGACATCGAGAAAGAGCGCGGGATCACGATCAAGGCGCAGACGGTGCGCCTGAAATATAAGGCGCATGACGGCGAGACGTACGAGCTCAACCTGATGGATACCCCTGGCCATGTCGACTTCGCTTATGAAGTGTCGCGCAGCCTCGCGGCGTGCGAGGGCGCGCTGCTGGTGGTCGATGCGGCGCAGGGGGTCGAGGCGCAGACGCTGGCCAACGTCTATCAGTCGATCGAGCACGACCATGAAATCGTGCCGGTGATCAACAAGATCGACCTGCCCGCCGCCGACGTCGACAAGGTGAAGGCCGAGATCGAGGACATCATCGGGCTGCCCGCCGACAATGCGGTGCTCGCGTCGGCCAAGGCCGGGATCGGCATCGAGGAAGCGCTCGAAGCCATCGTCACCCGCATCCCGCCGCCGAAGGGCGACGCGGCGGCGCCGCTCGTCGCGATGCTCGTCGACAGCTGGTACGACCCCTATCTCGGCGTCGTCATCCTGATCCGCGTCGTCGACGGCGTGCTGAAAAAAGGCCAGCAGATCAAGTTTATGCAGGCGGGCACCACCCATCTGATCGACCGCGTCGGCTGTTTCACGCCCAAGATCGAACAGCTTTCCGAGCTTGGCCCCGGCGAGATCGGTTTCATCACCGCGCAGATCAAAGACGTTGCGCAGGCGCGCGTCGGCGACACGGTGACCGACGCGAAAAAGCCCGCGGCGCAGGCGCTGCCGGGGTTCAAGGAAGTCCAGCCCGTCGTGTTCTGCGGCATGTTCCCGACCGACGCCAACGATTTCGAGAAATTGCGCGAGAGCATCCAGAAGCTCCGCCTCAACGACGCGAGCTTCTCGTTCGAGATGGAAAGCAGCGCCGCGCTCGGTTTCGGCTTCCGCTGCGGCTTCCTCGGCCTGCTCCACCTCGAGATCATTCAGGAGCGGCTGACCCGTGAATATGACCTCGACCTGATCACTACCGCGCCGTCGGTCGTGTACAAGCTGAAGCTTGGCCATACGAAGAATGAGGCGGCGAAGGAGATCGAGCTCCACAACCCCGCCGACATGCCCGACCCCAACCGCATCGACGAAATTCAGGAGCCGTGGATCGAGGCGGTGATTTACGTGCCCGACGAATATCTCGGCTCGATCCTGAAGCTGTGTCAGGACCGCCGCGGCATCCAGAAGAACCTCACCTACGTCGGCGGCCGCGCGCAGATCACCTATGAACTGCCGCTCAACGAAGTCGTGTTCGATTTCTATGACCGGCTGAAGAGCATCAGCCGCGGTTATGCCAGCTTCGACTATCATCAGATCGGCCATCGTCCCGGCGATCTCGTCAAGATGAGCATCCTGGTGAACAACGAGCCGGTCGACGCGCTGTCGATGATCGTCCACCGCGGCACCGCCGAAACCCGCGGCCGCGGCATGTGCGAGCGGCTGAAGGATCTGATCCCGCGCCACATGTTCAAGATCCCGATCCAGGCCGCGATCGGCGGCAAGGTCATCGCCCGCGAAACCATCGCCGCGCTGCGCAAGGACGTGACCGCCAAATGCTATGGCGGCGACGCGACCCGCAAGAAAAAGCTGCTGGAAAAGCAGAAAGAGGGCAAAAAGCGGATGCGCGAATATGGCAACGTCAACATCCCGCAGGAGGCGTTCATCGCCGCGCTGCGGATGGGCGACGACGCCTGATCGGCCGCCGCAACGGCGCGCTGGCCGGGCTGGCGCTGATCCTGGCCGGCTGCGCCCCGACGCCGGTCGGCCGGATCAGCGAGGAAGCCGCGGTGCCCGACAAGCCAATCATGACCTGGCCCGATCTGCTGACCCGCGCCCGGCCGGTCGCCGATGCGACGATTCGCTATGGCGACGACGCGCTGCAGCTGGTCGATGTGTGGGTGCCGAGCGGGAACGGGCCGCACCCGGCGGTGATCATGATCCACGGCGGCTGCTGGCAGACCGCGATTGCCGAACGCGATATCATGAACTGGATCGCCGATGACCTGCGCGCGCATGGCATCGGGGTGTGGAATATCGAATATCGCGGCGTCGATCGCGGCGGTGGGATGCCCGGAACCTATCAGGATGTCGCCCGCGCCGCCGACCTGTTCCTGGCCGAGGGCGCGAAGCACGGGTTCGACACCGGCGGGGTGCGGATCGCCATCGGGCACAGCGCGGGCGGGCATCTGGCGCTGTGGCTGGCGCGGCGGCCGGGGTTGGCGGCGAGCGACGCGCTGCGCGGCGCCGATCCGATCCGCATCGACCTCGCGATCAGCCAGGGCGGACTGCCCGACCTGCGCGCCGGGGCGGCCAGCAGCGGTCATGCCTGCGGCGCCGACGCCCCCGCGGCGATGGCGCGCGGCGACTATGCCCGCACTTCGCCGCCCGAAATGCCGCTGGGCCGTGCGCGCGAAATGCAATTCAACAACGACCGCGACCGCGTGACTCCGCCCGCGACGGGGACCGCCTACAGCGCCGCGATGATGGCGCGCGGGGTGACGGTGCCGATGGAGGTCACGCAGGGCGAGGGGCATGTCGAACTGATCGCGCCGGACAGCCGCAGCTGGAGCAAACAGCGCGCGGCGATCCTGGCCGCGCTGGGGCGGCCGGGCGCCACGCCTACATCTCGATAACGATCCGCACCTTCGACGGGTTGGTTCCCGCGGCGCGGGCGATTTCGGCGCGGGTGCGCGCGACCAGCTCGGCTAGATTTTGGCGCGCCGTCACGCTCTCGCCGCTCAGCAGGTCGGCGGTCGATATGCCGAACAGCTGCGACAGCGCCTGCAACCGCGCCGCTTTCGGTCGCGACCGGTCCTGTTCCCAATGGCAGATCGCGGTAACGCTGATCGCCAGCCGATCGGCAAGGTCGGTCTTGCTCAGCCCCTGCGTCCGGCGCAGCCGCGCGAGCCGCGCACCGAGCGTTTCGAGCGCGGGGGACTCTTCGATCATCGGGTCGATCGGCGAATGGATCACGAAATCTTGTACCTCACGGGTGACTGTTTAATGACGCGAATATACAAGTTCAGAAGCCGAACCGCTTTCAACATCTCACCGATCATGCGGCGCTGACGGGCGCCGCAACGGCCAGCCGCGAATTGCCAGCGGCGCTTGCGGCTCCTATCGTGGCGCGGCTGGGAGACCGCGATGACTCGGGTGGACGGACAGACGCCGGGAAAGGCGAAGACGATCGACGACATTGCGGTGCACAGCGCACTGAACGATGGCACCGCGGTGTGCCTGCGCACGATCACCCCCGACGACGAGCAATTGCTGCGCGACGGGATCGCCAAATTGTCGGCGGAATCGCGCTATCTGCGTTTTTTCTCGCCGGTACCGGTCCTGCCCGATGCGGTGATCGAGCGGCTGGTCGACGTCGACGGCCACGACCATATCGCGTGGGGGGCGATCTGCACCGAATGCGAAGGACAGCCGGCGATCGGCGCGGTCCATGCGGTGCGGCATGGCGACGGCGGCCGCGCGGGCGAATTTTCGGTCGCGGTGGTCGATGAATTTCAGGGGCAGGGGCTGGCGCGGATGATGACCGCGGCGCTGCTCGTCCACTGCCGGGCCGAAGGGCTGACGGTGCTCGATGTCCATATCCTGTCGGAAAATGCCGCGGCGAAGCGGCTGGTGAAATCGCTCGCTGCCGAATGGACCGGCGAGTCGGCAGGGGTCGCCGAATATCGGCTCGACGTCGCCGCCGGAATCGCGGCGCTGCGCGCCGACGCCGATGCGCCGGGGGTACGCGACGTGCTGCGCGCGCTCGAAGCAGAAGGTGCGGCCTAGTCCCTCCCACCGCCGGGGGTCGCTGCCGGCGGCGGGAGGGTAGGCCGTGGCGCGTGACGCCCAAGCGTTCCGTCCACGCAGCCTTCATAGGCGCGGCGGGATTACAAAGTGGTGACCCGCGTCACATGACGTCAAAAATTGCCGGAAAAATGGCCGCACACGACAAAGGGCGCCGGAACCAGGTTCCAGCGCCCTTCACCCTGCCTTGTTAGGGACGGCAGTGCTTATTTCGTCTGCGTGTCGCCGACGCCGGTTTCGGACGGGGCGATCTCGCCGTTATCGTCCATGGCGTTGGCCTTTTCCTCACCCATTTCCTCGACGACGTCAGCCTTGTTTTCCATGGCTTCCTTCGCCGGGCCCTCGGGCATCGCGTCGGCCTGATCGTCGATGGCTTCGGCCTGAGCTTCGGCCTGATCTTCGACCTTATCGGCCGCGGGGCTCTGGCAGGCGCCAAGGGCGAGGGCGGACGTGGCGGCGAGGGTAATGAACATCTTGCGCATATTGAGTGACTCCCAAAGTTGACTCCGGGGCTTAACGCGGGGTGAACAATAGGGTTGCATGGCGATCATCAAATGGCGGAAAGTCGGACGCTTTTTATGGGCCGTGGCGCCGATTGCAGCCAAAAAAGAGGGCGCCCAAGGCGCCCTCTTTCATCGATCCTGGTCCGGCTGCGATCAGAAACGCTGTTGGCGCTCGTACAGATCGCGGTAGTGCTGGATGCGCGTGACGCGCAGCCCCGGCATGCCGCTGCGATCGATCGATCGCTGCCAGCCGGCAAATTCCTCGAGGGTCAGGCTGTAACGCTCGCACGCTTCGTCCACGCTGAGCAGCCCGCCATTGACCGCGGCGACGACCTCTGCCTTGCGGCGCACGACCCAGCGGGTCGTCGACGGCGGCGGCAGCGAGTCGATCGTCAGTGGTTCGCCGAGCGGACCGATAACCTGAGCGGGCCGGATTTTCTGATTCTCGATCATATTCATTCCATGGTTTCAACGTCGGGGGGGATTTGGTCCGACGCATTTGTCTCTAAAGCAGAGGGATTCAACATCGGCTGAAATCCTCTGGTAAACAGGCCGTTCATAGTTTCGGGCAGGACGTTCACCCCGTCCGACAGGTCGAAGAAACGAACGACGCGCAGCGTTTTTTGTTCCGGCGCACGGCGCGATCCGCCCAGCATGTGGCGCAGCGCGTTAAGCGTTGCGGCATGCGTCCGGCGAGTCGCGCCCGCCTGCAGCAACCGGACGGTCGGTTGCGCTGCCTGGCGCGCGCTGGAGACGGCCAGGATGATGTCAAAGCCGGGCTTTGACAGTCTGGCGGCACCGGCAAGGCGCGGAAATTCGGACGGGGCGATGTTCATGATGCCGGTCTAGCGCCGATCACCTAAGGTCACGTAAATGCCCATTTCATCCGTTGTTAGCGAAGCTTAACCCCCGTCAATATCTTGACACTGATGGCGGAAAAGCTGGCATTTTCGGGTTCGCATCCCTAGATGGCGCGCATCATGGCGACGATGATTTCTCCTGCCGGGCTTGCCCAGGCCGACTTCCAGCTTGCGATGCCGCTGAAAGATCGGCGAATCGTCGTCGCGATGTCGGGCGGAGTCGATTCGAGCGTGGTCGCCGCGCTGGCGGCCCGATCGGGCGCCGAGGTCATCGGCGTGACGCTGCAATTGTACGACCATGGCGCCAAGGCAAAGCGCGTCGGCGCCTGCTGCGCCGGACAGGATATTCGCGACGCGCGCGCGGTCGCCGACCGGCTGGGCTTCGCGCATCATGTCTATGACCATGAAAGCCGCTTCCGCGACACGGTGATTGACCAGTTCGCCGACGAATATCTCGCCGGGCGGACTCCGATTCCCTGCGTGCGATGCAACATGGGGGTGAAGTTCACCGACCTGTTCCAGCTTGCCAGGGAACTGGGCGCCGATTGCTTGGCGACCGGCCATTATGTCCGGCGCGTGATGGGGGCCGCGGGGGCCGAACTGCACCGCGCGGTCGACCCGGCGCGCGACCAGAGCTATTTCCTGTTCGCGACGACGCAGGACCAGCTCGACTTCCTGCGCTTCCCGCTGGGCGGCCTGGAAAAGAGCGTGGTGCGCGAGATCGCGCGCGAGCTGGGGCTGGGCGTCGCGGCGAAACCCGACAGTCAGGACATCTGCTTTGTCCCCGACGGCGATTATGCGACGCTGGTGCGCAAGCTACGTCCCGAAGCCGACGATCAGGGCGACATCGTCCATGTCGATGGCGCGGTGCTGGGCGCGCATAAGGGGCTCATCCACTACACCGTCGGCCAGCGCCGCGGGATCGAGATCGGCGGCCAGGCCGAACCGCTCTATGTCGTGCGGCTCGACGCCGACGCAAAGCAGGTGATCGTCGGGCCGCGCCGGGCGCTGGCGGTGTCGGCGGCGCGGCTGGGCGAAGCGAACTGGCTGGGCGCGGTCGATGGGCGCGATGTCATGGCAAAGGTGCGCAGCATGGCGCGGCCGGTGCCGGCGCGCGTCACGGGCGACCGGCTGATTTTTGCGGCGGCCGAATATGGCGTCGCGCCGGGGCAGGCGGCGGTGCTTTACGATGCCGCCGATCAAAGCCGCGTGCTCGGCGGCGGCTGGATCGAAGAAACCTTCGCCGCGGAATAGATTGAACTTTTTTGCCCGATGCCGCAGCTTGGCGGCCAGCAAGGGAGAATATCATGATCAATTGGGTCTTGCGCGGCGCGATCCTGCTGTGGGCGCTATTTTTCGTCATCGTCGGGGTGCGCGGGCTGCTCGATCCGGCGACCTATTCCGAAACCTTCAAATTCACGATCAGCGGGGTCGCGATCAACACCCTGCGCGCCGACCTGTCGTCCTTCTTCCTGGTTGCGGCGGGCGGCGCGGCCATTGGCGCGCTGGTGCCGACCTGGACGCGCGCCTTGCTGGTACCGGCGGCGCTGTTCGGCACCGCGCTCGCCGGGCGCCTGATCGGTGTCGCGATGGGCGACCCGACCAATTGGGGCATCATCCAGGGGATGATCATCGAAGCACTGTCGCTGGCGTTGATGCTGGGCAGCTGGTGGGCGCTGTCGCGACCGGCGGCCGCCCAGGATCCGGCAGCGACCGCGCATATCGCCGAGTAAGGCATCGACCGGTTCGCGCCGCTGCTGGTCGCCTTGTCTTTTCTCCCAATATATGAGTTACTGACGCCCGGGTCGCTCTTGTTTCCTTTGGTGAAAGAAGGGGGGAGCGTATGGCATCCGACGAGGATAAACGGGCGCGTTCGGATCGGCGATCGACCGACCGGCGCGTCGCCGAGGATCCCGCGTTCAAGGGACCGGAGCGTCGCAAGGACGACCGGCGCACGGGCAAGGATCGCCGGTCGGCCGACTGATCGCGATCGACAGGAGGCTTTCGTTGACCGAACCAAGCGTGCCGCGCCTGAGCGTCGACATCGTGTCCGACGTTATGTGCCCATGGTGCATCATCGGCTGGCTGAAGTTCGAGACGGTGATGGCGCATTTCGCGGGGCGGCTGGATTTTCGCGTCCAATGGCACCCGTTCGAACTCAACCCCGACATGCCGCGCGAGGGCGAGGATGCGGCTGAGCATGTCATGCGCAAATATGGCATCACCGCCGAACAGAGCCGCGCCAACAGCGGCAAGATGGCGGGCGTCGCCGCGGACCTCGGCTTTGCATTCAACCGTGGTCCCGATTTCCGTATGCGCAACAGTTTCGATGCGCACCGCCTGCTGACTTGGGCTGGCGCCCTGGAAGAGGCCGAGCAAGCGGCGGCGACGGGCGTGCAGACGGCGCTGAAGCTGGCGCTGTTCGCGGCACATTTCACCGACAATCGCGACGTCAGCGATCATGTCGTGCTGGCCGACGTGGCCGCGTCAGTCGGGCTTGACCGCACCCGCGCCGCGACGATCCTGGCATCGGGTGAGTTTGGCGAGATGGTGCGCACCGAACAGGCCTATTGGGCCGACCAGAATATCACCGGCGTCCCCGCCTTCATCCTGGGCGGCCGGATGCTGGTCCCCGGCGCGCAGGATCCCGAGGTGTTTATCCGTGTCATCGAGAATAAGGTGCTTGCTGCGGCGGCGTGATGTGCTGGCGTGCGGTTGGCAGTTTGTCCGCGGCAGCGTCACTTCGGAGCCTTTTCCGTATAATTGGCGCTCATAGCGGAGCAGCCGTGTTGGGCTTTTGCTAAGCCTTTGGTGGCAGGGTCGGCGACATGGCCGGTCCCGACTTTCATTATCCACGGCAACGCAACCTCCGCCGCCGCAGCCCGATGCGGCCGCGCCGCCGAGTCGGGTCCAATCTTTGGCTGACGCCCGTCATGGCGATTGCCTTTGTCGCCGCGCTGGCGACCTTTCAGCGCTTTCCGGACGGCGTGTCGATCGACTGGGAACCCGGCGCCATTGCGGCCAGCTTCGCGGGGGTCAAGGCCGCGCCCACGGATGACAGGCTGTCGGCGAATTTCGGCATTTGCCACAGCGGCGGCGGCAGCAGCTGCGTGGTCGACGGCGATACCTTTTGGTTCGCGGGCGACAAATATCGCATCGCCGACATCGATACCCCCGAAACGCACCCCGCGCGCTGCGCGGAGGAGGCGGCGCTGGGCGCGGCGGCGACCGAGCGGCTGCACGAATGGCTGAATGCCGGGGCGTTCAGTCTGGAAAGCGCCGGACGCGATGCGGACCAATATGACCGCAAGCTGCGCATCGTGACGCGCGGCGGCACGAGCGTTGGGGCGGTGCTGGTCGCCGACGGGCTGGCGCGGCCATGGGAGGGTCGGCGCCGCCCCTGGTGCTAGTCCAATGAACGACGGGGCGGTCGGGCGCTGCGGCATAGCGACCGCGACTGCACGGCGGGCGCGGCTTTGGGGCGGCTGGTCGGACAGCATGGATCGAACGCGTCGGCACGGCGTATGATGGGCGTGCCTCTCGCGGACCGTTCCGCAGCACGGCAAGGAGAATGACCATGGCTGAGCATGACCATAGCGCGATCAAGGAACATATGGACGTCATCGGCGCAGACGGCGTCCATGTCGGCACCGTCGACCATCTCGACGGTGAGCGCATCAAGCTGACCAAGAGCGACAGCGGCGACGGCAAGCATCATTATCTGCCTGCCGGGCTGGTCGCGGCGGTCGAGGGCGACACGATCCGCCTTTCGGCCACCGGCGCCACCGCGGTCGACCTGTTCGAAGAAGCCGAATAGCGGCATGACATAACAGAGGGCCGGCGGCGCAATGGGGCGCCGCGGCACCGAAACTGGCCCGCGTCTGCCCCCTCGACGCGGGCCATTTTCATGTCGGCCGACGGCGTCTGGTCCTTGATGATTTTTCAAGGCGTTGCGACTAGGCTGGTGCGCGATGAGGAGCGAGCGAGGGGATCGGGGGGCGCGGCGCGGGCGCGCGGTGGCGGGGCGGCTGGTCGCGGCGCTGCTGCTGTTCGCGGTCGGCTATGGTATCGCCAACCGCTTTCAGCTGACCCACGGCGTCGCGTATCGCTATGCCGCGGGCGACCCGCAGGGCGCGGTCACCGCCTTTCTGTTCCTGGCGTTTCAGGCCGCGGTGCTGCTGGCGGCGTTGTTGCTGTTGCCGCGGCGCGGGGCGGCAATGCTGCTGGCGCTCGTCGCGGCGTCGCTGCTGGTCAACATCGGTTACAGCCAGATCGTGCCCGAGCTGGTCGACGGCGGTTCGCTGGCGTGGATGATCGCCGAGGTGCGCCAGCTGGGCAATGCGGCGGGCGAGTTCGGCAGCGATTTTGTGCTCGTCGCGGTGCAGGTGGCGGCGGCGCTGGCGCTGTTCGTCGCGGCACGGCGGCTGGCGCGCGGCGCCACCCTGATGCCGTGGAACAAGGGGGTCGCTGCGGCGCTGCTGGTCCTGCTGGTCGCGCCGAGCCCGATCTATCGCCATAGCGCGGCTTTTCCGGAAAGCGCGGAACGAAGCCTCTATGGCCTTGGCTGGGATTTGATCACCGCACCGCCGGCACCGCCGCGCGCGGTGGTTGGACTGACACCCGACCCGGCGGCGTCCGCGCCGCGGCATATCGTCTGGCTGATTGACGAAAGCGTCGCCGAGGCGCCGTTCCGTCGGCTGATCGCGCCGACGTTGGCGGCGGTGCCGCATAGCGATTTTGGGGTGGCGGCGGCGCTGGGGCATTGCAGCGCGCCGGCACAGGTCGCGCTGCGGTCGGGAGTCGATGTTCTGAATGTCGGAAAAGGCACGGATATGCGGCGGACGCCGTCGATCTGGGGCTATGCCAGGGCGGCAGGATACCGGACGATCCTGATCGACGGACAGACCGCGGGGGCGCCGCAGAATCTGTTGCTGCCGCCCGAACGCGCGCTGATCGACGACTATCGCCCGATGGTCGGCGGCATCGACGCCGACCGAAAGATCGCCAGGGCATTGAACGCGCAGCTGAAACGCGGCGGCAAGAGCTTTACCTATGCGGTGCTGCGCGGCGTGCATTTCCAGTATCGCGATCATTATCCGCCGGGTGCGGCGGCGGCGGACGCGCCGGTCGCGGCGCAATATGCCACCGCGCTGCGCTGGTCGAAGCGGGCGTTTTTCGCGGAGCTGCTGGCGGGGGTCGAGCGGGGCGCGGTGGCGATCGTCTATACGTCGGACCATGGCCAGAACCTGACCCCCGGCGCGCTGCCGCATTGCAGCCGCGAGGCGGTGGCCGACGAATTTCGCGTGCCGCTGCTCGCTTTTCTGCCCGATACGCTCGCGGCGCGCTATGTCGCGGCCCCGGCCAGCGGCCATTCGGCGAGCCAGATCCTGCCCGCGACGCTGATCTGGATGGGCTATGACGCCGCGGCGGTGACCGCGCGTTACGACCGCGACCTGACTGCGCCGACGCGGCGCTATGTGTGGTTCGGCCGCACCGTGATCCCGACCGGGGCCGAGCGGGACATCGATGTGACCTCGGGATCGCGCTTTCCGGGCGATGAGGACAACCCGGGGTGGCGCGGCGCGGCGGCGATGCCTATCTAGGCGGCGATGATCATGGGGACCGAATGATGGTGGTAGTGGCCAGGCTGCGCGCTGCGCCGATCGTGGGGTGGCAGGCGGGGTGCGCGGTGCTGCTCGGCGTGCTGCTCGCGCGGTTGCCATGGAGCGGCGATCCGCTCGATGCCGTCCGCTACATGATCTTTGCCCAGCCGCTGGCGGTGATAGGAATCGCGGCGGTGCTGATCGTCTGGGCCTATTGGTTGGGGGTGTGGCGGCGGCGGCGCACCTATGTCCGCCACGACGGGCGGACGCTGTACCGCGGCGGCGCGGCGTCCTGGCCGCTGGCGGCGATCCGCGACGTGACGATCGTGCGCGGCGAACTGGGCATGACGTCGCTGCGGCTGGTCGTCGACGACGACAGCGAGGTGACGCGCGAGCTGGTGAAGCTGTACCTGCTGGCCGACCGGCCCGAGGTGGTGCGCGACGCGGTGATGTTCGCGGTGGCGCGCGCGGGGGGCGTGCAGGTGATGGGCGCGGTGCATTGAGGGTGGCGGTGGCGCGGTGATTCGGCTTCACGCGAAGGCGTGGGGGTGCGAAGATTTTCCTTCATCGTCACCCCGGACTTGATGCCGGGGTCCATGCTGCGCCGCTGAAGTGGATGCCCGATCAAGTCCGGCATGACGAAGGAGGGTGCGGTGCGCGGGGTAACAACGTCACGCCCCCGACGGCGGCATTAGGCAATTGGGACTTAGTAAACTGCCACCGTAATTCCCGTAATTCGAACTAGAAGTTTTGCACTAAACCATTCTAATCGCTTATATATCGGCAGCATCTTGTAAAGCTGCTGTTTGAACGGATTTCAAACCGAAAACCCGCCCGAATTCCGCCGGTTCGAGCTAGCCGCCAGCACCTTCTTGCCCTGCGGGGTCAGCGCCCATTTTGCGCCCTGCTTCACCACCAGTCCCAGCGCGGTGAGTTCGTCGCGGATCGGGTCGGTGGGGAGTTGGGGGCGGCGGTTTGACAGGCCTTCGAGCGTTGCTCGCTGCGGTTGGCTGAGGATGATGAGCTTCTGTTTTTCGGTCATCTGCTTTTCCTGAGTGGGTTGCCGGGGGCGTTGCTTTATCCTTCGGTAGCCTACCCCGCTGCGACTGGCCAGCGGCGCTGGCAAATCTCGCTGGGCACTTCCCCTGACGGGATGGCGTTGGAGGGAGGGCGGCTATTCGGCGACGATGTCGACGTTCGAAACTTTTGAGCTCTTCCCGGCTGAATCCTCGACGTTGCGGTCCTTCAATGTGCCGAAGAAGAACTGTGACAAGGTTGAGGGGGGCAGCTTGTCCGATAGGCCGGTAATCGGAAGCTTGGTCGGATGCGGATGGACATAAGTGCCAAATACGCGATCCCAAAACGTGAAAATCGCCGCGAAATTTTTGTCGTGATGCTCGGGGAGTATGCTGTGGTGCAAATGATGCGTCCGGTTGTCTGTAAGGATGATGTTCAGCTTGCCAAGATTTATCGGCGCCGACGTGTGGTTTAGCCTGTCATGCAATATCTGAAACGCGACAAGAATGACGATTGTGTCGGCCTTGAACCCGATCAATGTACCGAACGCGATCAAGCCTAGCCGCTCCACGATTGAGTCCACCGGGTGGGTGTTGCTGTTTATCGCGTTGAGGTCTTCAATGGCATGATGCACCGAATGGAAGCGCCACAAAAAGGGTATCGCGTGCTCCAGGCGGTGCGCGAGATACCCTACGAAGTCAGCAACGACCAGCGTCCCCATTGCCAAAACCAGGCCAGCCACTGGCAGAAGGAATTCTGGGAAGTGCGCGTGTTCCAGCACAAGCAGGGGCTGGAAGCCTGTCGTTGGAATCACGCGATTGAGTATCGGGATGATCAGTAGGATGAATGAAACTCTCAAGATCAAAGGAAAGGCCAGCGCTTTCCAGTTCTTTGGCGATCCGACCAACACGTATTCGGCCAGAAAGAAGGCCATGAAGATGATCATCCCCTTGAGAACGTACCAACTCGCCGCCAGGCCGACGAACAGCGCCGCTTTGGCGAAGCCTTTTAGCCCGCCGACCACCAACATTTGTTTTATAGATGAAATTAGCTCGCGGCCGAGGTGAAGTTACCAATCTGTAGTAAGGAAATGCCCGGCGGCGAGCAGAATCAATAGCGCATATGCAAGATAACCTGCCGCACTCGCTTTAATATTGGCTGCGCGTTCAATCGCTGCCGTCGCCGACGAAGCCATGCTTGCTTCCTGTTGCTTGAGTTGGGATGGAGGAAATGTAGCTATATGCCGCTGACTGCAAACTCTGGTGCAGCCATTGGGCCGGCGCCGACCGTAAATTCGACGGTATCGATTATATGGAACACCCGCATCCGCACATAGATGGGCGGAGTGTCAGCTATTTCATTCGGCTATGGCTTCGCATTTGCTGACCGACGGAATTGCAGCGGGCCCGCTCCAGCGAGAGAATCGTTGCAAATCCTACTCCGCGGCAATCCCCGCCTGTTTGAACATATCCTCGCCGTCGGTTTCGGCGGTGATCACCGGGGTGCTGTCGTCGTTCGCCTTGGCCTTCTTGCGGTTGTCGAAGCTGGACCAGACATTGTTCCACTCGCCGCGCGTCGCGCCCTTGCTGTATTCGGTGGCGCGCGTTTCGAAGAAATTGGCGTGTTCGACGCCGTTGAGCAGCGGGGCGAGCCAGGGGAGGGGGTGTTCCTCGATCATATAGATCGGCGCGAAGCCGAGTTGGCCGAGGCGCCAGTCGGCGATGTAGCGGATGTAGCGCTTGATCTCCTTCGGCGTCATGCCGGGGACGGGGCCCTGTTCGAACGCGAGGTCGATGAACGCATCCTCGAGCCGCACCGTCTTCTGGCAGGTGTCGATAATGTCTTCCTTCACCGCCTTGGTCAGGCAGTCGCGTTCCTTCACGAAGGTATGGAACAGCTTGATGATGC
>NZ_JBHYDE010000008.1:0-197549 GCF_051861155.1 Sphingopyxis sp.
GACTTCGATCTGCGAGGCCAACGGACCCGCCGTGTCGATCACCACCAGATCGTCGAGTCCGGCCTCGCGCAGGCCATCCGAAATGATGGCAGCGCGCGTCGTGCTGGTGTCGATGATCGCGATCCTCATGACCGCGCCTTAAGGCGCCGCGCCCCAATTCGCCAGTATCATTGGGGCGAGGGCCGGTTTCGCGCGACTTTACCGCGTGATCACGTCGCGCGACATCGGCGCCAGCTTGGCGAGGAAGCGGTTCTGCGCCGCAAAGCCGATCTTTTCCTCGCGCATCGCGGCCTGCAGATTTTCGACCAGCGCGTTCATGTCGCGCATCCGCACCCCCAGATCCTTGTGCGAGGCGGCCATGTCGCGGCCGCTGTAATCGCAGCCCGCGTTCAATATGTAGCAAAATTGCTCGAACAGCGTCCGTTTCAGCCGCACCATGTCGTGCGCCTTGAAAATCTCTGCGATGCGCGGATCGGCTTCGGACAGTTCGACGGTGCGGTGGGCGATCCGCCGGATGCCGTCCTGGCCGCCGAACGCGCTCGCCATCGCGGCGCCTGCAAAGGGAGCGGCACCGGCGTTGTGGTTGGTCTGGACATAGGGATCGACGGGCAGTTCGCCGGTCGCCGGATCGCGGACCTTTTCCTCGACGCCGAATTCCTTGTCCCAATCGACCGGCGGTTCGGCGGCGGGTTGCATCAGCAGGGCGGCGAGCAGCAACATCGAGCGATCCCTTAAAAGGCGATTTGCGCGGAGAGGAAACCGCCGCGTTGGTTGTCAAAGGTCGCGATCGACCCGAGGTCAACATAGGCGGCGGTGACGGTTAGATGGTCGGTCAGCGCATAGGCGGCGAACAAATCCCACCAGTCATCCTCGCGTGCGATCGCCAGATTATCGGGCTTGGTGCGATATTCGGCGCCGATCACCGCGCGGCGCGACAATTGATACGCGACCGATCCCTCGAACTGGAGCCGGTGATTATCGTCAGCGGCGGTGCCAAAGCCGAGCAGCCCGGCCTGGTTCGCTTTGGTCAGCCGCGCGGTCGCGTTGATCAGGACGCTATGGCTCAGCAGCAGCTTGGTCGCGCTCAGCGTGATGTCGGTGCCGTCGCCATGCGCGGCGCCGACGGCGCGCGCCACCGGGGCGTCGCGGTTGCGCTTATGCTCCACGCCGACGCTGATCTGCGGCAGCAGCGCCTCGCCATAGACGGCGTCGCCGGCAACGCGGACCTTGGCGGCGAAAATATCCTGGTTGAGTGTGTAGCCGCGGCCGAGCCCGAGCGCGGTGCCGACATCGCGGGTGTCGAAATTCTGCCGGGCATAGCTCAGTTCAACGCGGTTCGCGATGCCCACCGCCAGCCCATGACTCTGCCAGCCATAGTCGGGCAGTTCGATCAGCGTCGCATGCCCCGACAGCCCAATGCCGCGATCAGACGCGCTCGCACAGCTTCCCGGTCGCCGGCACGGTGGCGCTCGGGTGCAACATCCACGACCAGATGCGCGGCTATCTCCGCGTCGTCGACACGCCCTTTGCCGCCAAGACCGACCAGAATGGCATCGTCCGCCTGTCGGGCATGGCGGCGGGGGGGCATCAGCTGACCGTCTGGCATCCGCGCGCCCGCGCCCCGGGGGGCGAGCTCAAGCGCTCGATCGCGGTCGGCGCGGGTTCGGCCAGCCACAAGATCGCGCTGACGCTGCGATGATCGGGCTTCCGGCCCTTCCGCAGCGCCTGCGCTTTCGCTCGCTCAAGCTGCGGATCGCGGTCGCCTATGCCGCGCTATCGACGGCGATCCTCGCCGCGATCCTGCTGCTCGCGGGCAATGGCATCGCGCGCTTCGGCGAAGACAGCGCCTCGCGCGATCTCGCCGCCAATGCGCGCGTATTCGACGAGATCATCGATCTGCGTGCGCAGCAGATGCGCGGGTCGGCCGACATCTTGTCGCGCGATTTCGGGTTCCGCGAAGCGGTCGCGACCGGCGACCAGCCGACGATCGAAAGCGCACTGGTCAGCCTGCGCGAACGCTCGCGCAGCGATGCCGCCTTCGTCGTCGGACTCGACGGTACCATGACCGGCTCGGCCACCGCAGCGCTGCCCGCGTCCGATGACCTGTGGGACGCGCTCGACGCCGGGCAGGGCCATGGCATCGTCCGCATCGGCGACAAGCTGGCGCTCGCCGCGGCTTCGCCGATCGAGGTTCCCGACACGATCGGCTGGCTCGTCCTCGCCCAGCCGCTCGACGCCGCCGAAATGCGGCGGCTCGCCAAACTGGCCGCGGTCGACATCGACGCGCGCGTGGTGCGTGCGTCGCAGCTTCCCGCCGCGCTCGCCGCCGCACCCTCGGGGCGCGTCGTCGAAAGCGGGACCAGCGAACGCATCCTCCATCATGTGACGGCGCTGCCGACCCTCCAGGCGGGTATCCGCCCGCGGCTGGTACTCGACCATTCGCTCAGCAAGGCGCTCGGCGAATATTCGGGGCTGCAATGGCTGCTCGTCGCGCTCGCTGCGGCGGGGCTGACGCTGGTCATCGTTTTGAGCTGGCGCATCGCGCGCACGATCACCCGCCCGCTCAGCGCGCTCGACAAGGCGACGCGCCTGCTAGGCGAAGGCAAGGACGCCGCGGTCGAAGTGACATCGGACGACGAAATCGGCCGCCTTGGCGCCAGTTTCAACACGATGGTCGCCGCGATCGCCGAACGCGAACGCCAGATCACCCATGTCGCGCTCCACGACGGGCTCACCAACCTGCCCAACCGCAAATTGTTCGTCGAACAGCTCGACCATGCGCTGGCGCGGCGGCGCGACGATGCGCGGCTGATGGTCGTCTATGTCGACCTCGACGATTTCAAGGTCGTCAACGACACCCTCGGCCACCCCGCCGGCGACGCGCTGCTGCGCAATGTCGCCGCGCACCTGCAGGGCGTGCTGGGCGACGCGATCGTCGCGCGGCTGGGCGGCGACGAATTCGCGATCCTGTTCAGCGACCTCCCCGCGACCGAAAATCTCGCCGCGCTCGCCGACAAATTGCAGGGCTGTTTCGAGCGCGCGATCCTGATCGACGGGCAACAGGCCGACGCGTCGGCCAGCATGGGGATCGCGGTCGCACCCGACGACGGCATCGACGGCATCACCTTGATGAAAAACGCTGACCTCGCGCTCTACCGCGCCAAACGCGATGGCAAGGCGACGCATCATTTCTTCGAACAATCGCTCGACGAACAGGCGCGCCATCGCCGCCAGATGGAACTCGACCTCAGGCTGGCGATCCGCGACGGCGGGTTCGAGCTGTATTTCCAACCGCTCTACAGCATGCACGAAGAACGGTTGATGGCGTTCGAGGCGCTGATCCGCTGGCCGCATCCCGATCAGGGCATGATCAGCCCGATCGACTTCATCCCGCTGGCCGAGGAAACCGGGCTGATCGTCCAGATCGGCGAATGGGTCGTCCGCGAAGCGTGCCGCCAGGCGGCGACATAGGACGGCGATCTGTCGGTCGCGGTCAATATTTCGCCCAAGCAATTCCTCGCCCCGGGGCTCGCCAACATCGTCCTGTCGGCGCTGGCGTCATCGGGGCTGCCACCGCACCGGCTTGAACTCGAAATCACCGAAAGCATCTTCATCGCCAATGTCGAAAAGACACTCGAAACCCTGCACAGCCTGCGCGCGCTCGGCGTCCGCATCGCGCTCGACGATTTCGGCACCGGCTATTCCTCGCTCAGCTATCTGCGCTCCTTCCCCTTCGACAAGCTCAAGATCGACCAGAGCTTTGTCCGTGACCTGACGCTGGGGGGCAACGCCAATGCGGTGATCCGCGCGATCACGACGCTGGCCGATGCGCTGGGCATGGAAACGCTGGCGGAAGGGGTCGAGGATGAGGCGCAGGCCGAAATCCTCCGGCAGGAAGGCTGCCATCAGATCCAGGGCTATCTGCTCAGCCGCCCGATCGATGCCGATGCGGTGCATGTCTTCATTGCGGATATGGTCGCCGAACCCGATCGGCAGCGGCTGAGCGCCTAGCATCAGCCGATAGCACAAGGACTCCGCCGATCGATCGGCGGAGTCCTGCGCCAGTCGATTAACCGTTCAGGCGGTCCTTGACGGCCTTGGCCGGACCAAAGGTCAGCTTCTTGGCGGCCTTGATCTGGATCGTCGCGCCAGTCGAAGGATTGCGGCCTTCGCGAGCGGGGGTGGCCTTGACCTTGAACTTGCCAAAGCCGTTGACCGAAACTTCGTCGCCCTTGGCGGCGGCATCACCGATCGCGGCGAAGACGGCATCGACGGCCTTGCGGCCGTCGGCTTTGCTGAGGTCCAGCGACGCGGCGACGGCGTCCGACAGTTCGGCGTGATTCATAAATTCTCTCCTGGTTTCGGCCGGGCGATTCCCGGCCAATGCGCTGCCATAGCCGCATGATACGGCGTTCGCCAAGTGCTGGTTTTTGGGGCGGTCGCCGCGCCAAAAACCGCTTTATCGCAGGATCGCGGGCGGCTTGAGCGTCAACGGCAGCCCGGCGGTGAGCAGCACGACCTCGGCCGCGGCCGCCGCGACCGCCTGATTGAGCCGCCCGGCGGCGTCCCCGAAGCGCCGCGCCAGCGCATTGGCGGGGACGATCCCCAGCCCGACCTCGTTGGATACCAAGATGACGTGACCCGCGAACCGATTGATTGCGCTGCATAATTCACCTTCGGCCCGTTGCAAATCGGCGTCGGTGAGCAGCAGGTTCGACAGCCATAGCGTCAGGCAATCGACCAGCACCACCGCGTCCGGCGCGCTTAGGCCATCCAGCGCCGCGGGCAAGTCGCGCGGCGCTTCGACGGTGCGCCAGCGCGCGTCGCGGTCGGCGCGATGCCGTGCGATGCGATCGCGCATTTCATCGTCGAACGCTTCGGCGGTTGCGACAAAATGATGGCGACCCGCGAGCGTTTCGGCGCGTGCCTGCGCGTAACGGCTCTTGCCCGACCGTGCGCCGCCCAGCACGAACAGGCGCGTGCCGGTCATGTCCGCACCCCCGCGAGCGCCAGCAAGCCATCCAGATCGGCGTGGCGCGCCAGTTCGACAGCAATGTCGTCGAGCGCCGCCTCGACGTCGGCGGCATAGTCGCGCGCGCCGCCCGCCACCCCGATGCGCGCCAGCAGCGCGCGGCGCAGGTCGGTCGAAGCGAACAGGCCGTGGAGATACGATCCGATCACGCGGCCATCGCTGCTGATCGCGCCGTCGCTGGCGCCATCGGTCAGCATCGCGAAGGCTTGCGCCGTGCCGGGGCCGCGCGTTTCACCCATGTGCATCTCATAGCCTGCCACCTCCGCGCCCAGCGCCGATCCGGTGACGCGGCGCAGCGTCTTGGCGAGCGATAGCGTCGTTTCGACGTCGAGCAGCCCCAGCCCGTCGACCGCCGCCGCCGCCCCCTCGATCCCCAGCGGATCGGCGATCCGCCGCCCAAGCATCTGGTAACCGCCGCACAGGCCGATGATCATCCCGCCGCGCCGGTGATGCGCCCGGATGTCGATGTCCCAGCCCTCGGCGCGCAGCGCGCCCAGATCGGCGATCGTCGCTTTCGACCCCGGCAGGACGATGATCGCCGCCTCGGCGGGGATCGGCCGCCCCGGCGGCACCATCACCACCTCGACCCCGGGTTCGAGCTTGAGCGGGTCGAGGTCGTCGAAATTGGAGATGCGCGGCAGGATCGGGCAGGCGATCATCCGGCGCCCCTCGCGCGGGTCGGCGGGACGCTCGAGGATCACCGCATCCTCGCTCGGCAGCCGCGCCGCGGCGCTCAGCCACGGAATGACCCCGAAGCCCGGCCAGCCGCTGCGCCGTTCGATTTCGCGATAGCCATCGTCGAACAGCGCCGGATCGCCGCGGAACTTGTTGATCAGGAACCCGCGGATCATCGCCGCATCCTCGGGTTCGATCACCGCGCGGGTGCCGACGATCGCCGCGATCACCCCGCCGCGGTCGATGTCCCCAACCAGCACGACCGGGACATTCGCGGCGCGGGCAAAGCCCATATTGGCGATGTCGCCGGTGCGCAGGTTGATCTCGGCGGGCGACCCCGCGCCCTCGACGACGACGATGTCGCATTGGGCCCGCAGCCGGTCATAGCTTTGCATGACTTCGGTCAGTAACGCGCCGCGCGCCGCGCGAAAATTGCCGCTGCCCAGTGTCCCGCGCACTTTGCCGTGGACGATCAATTGCGACGTGCGGTCGGCCTGCGGCTTCAGCAGCACGGGGTTCATGTCGCTGTGCGGCGGCGTGCGGCACGCGATCGCCTGCAACGCCTGCGCGCGCCCGATCTCGCCGCCGTCGATCGTCACTGCGGCATTGTTCGACATATTCTGCGGTTTGAACGGGCGGACGACCAGCCCGCGGTTGGCAAAGGCCCGGCACAGCCCGGCGACCAGCACCGACTTGCCGACGTCGGACCCGGTGCCCTGCACCATCAGCGCAGCCATATTGCGCCTCCCGCGATCAACCACAGCAACAGGCAGGCGCGCAGATAGAGGGTGAGCGCGCGGTCGATGTCGTCGCCGTTCGCGTCGCAGCGGCCGTCGCCGATCCAGGGTTTGTCGTGCATCACCGCGTCATAGGCGACCGGTCCCGCCAGGCGAAGCCCCAGTGCGCCCGCCATCGCCGCCTCGGGCCAGCCGGCGTTGGGCGAGGCGTGGTTTCGCGCATCGCGCCGCAGGATGCGCCAGCCACCGCGACCGGCGAGGCAGATCAGGGCGCTCGACAGGCGCGCGGGAATCCAGTTGGCCAGGTCGTCGCTGCGCGCCGCGGCCCAGCCGAAGGCGCGCCAGCGCGTCTCGCGGTGGCCGATCAGGCTATCGGCGGTGTTCACCGCCTTATACGCCCACACGCCGGGCAGGCCGAGGAGGAGTAGCCAGAACAACGGCGCCGCGACCCCGTCGCAGAGGCTTTCCGCCAGGCTTTCGATCGCGGCGCGGGCGACGCCGGGCTGATCGAGCGCCCCAGTGTCGCGGCCGACGATTGCGCCGACCGCGCCGCGCGCCGCGGGCAGGTCGCCGCGGTCCAACTGGTCGCCGACCGCGCGGACATGGTCGAACAGGCTGCGCTGCGCCAGCGCGGGCCAGGCGAGGATTGCGACGCCGATCCAGCCCCAGCTGCCCAGCGTCGCGAGTAGCCAATATTGAATCGCCCAGGCGGGACCGATGACGACGATCAACAGGAGGATCAGAGTCAGGATTCCCAGTGCTCGGCGCATCGCAAAGCTGCGCCTTGGCTGGTTCAACCCTGCTTCGCAGCGGTCGATGATCCGCGCGAACACGCCAACCGGATGGCCGATACGGCGATAGAGCGGCCGCGGCCAGCCGAGCGCCGCGTCGAGCGCCAGCGCGGTGAGCGCGATCGGCTCAGCCATCGGCCAGCGCCGCGTCGAGCCGCGCCAGCGCCGCGGCATCGGCGGGCAGGCCGATGCGCAGCCAGCGCGGCTGCTCGGCAAAGGGGCGGGTCAGGATCGCGTGCCGCGCCAGCCGCTCGAACAGCGCGTGCGCGTCATCGATCGCGATCAGGCGGAACAGCGGGCAGGCGCCGGTCGGTCGATGCCCGCGGCGGATCAGCATCGCGTCGAGCGCGGCGGCGTCGTGCGGCAGGCGGCCGCGCGTGGTGGCGATCCAGTCGCGGTCGGCATAGGCCGCGGTGCCGATCGCGATCGCCGCCGCCGCCAGCGGCCAGGCGCCCAGCCGGTCGCGCAGTGCCGCGATCAGCGCTTGCGGCGCCATGACAAAGCCCAGCCGCACCCCGGCAAGGCCGAAGAATTTGCCGAACGAGCGGAAGACGGCCAGCCGCCGATCGTCGCCCACCAACGCCGCGACGCTGTGGGCCGAGTTGGCGTCAGCGAACGCCTCGTCGACCAGCACCCAGCCGTCGCGGTCGGTCAGCAGGTCGCGCATCGCCGCGGTGTCGATGATATGGCCGTCGGGATTGTTCGGGTTGGCCAAGATCAGATTGTTGGTCGAATTGAGCGCCGTGAACAGATCGGCCGCCGTGCTGCCCGCGATCATCGCGCCGTGCGTGCGGTAACCGGGGGCAACATGCTGCGCCGAACCGCCGATCAGCGCGCCGACCAGCCGCAAGCCGATTTCGCTACCCGGCACCGCGCAGACGTGGCGCGGATCGACCTCGAAATGGGACGCGGCAATCGCCTCCAGCGCGGCCAACGCCTCGGGCTCGGGCAGCCGTTGCCAGTCGAACGCCATATCGTTTGCACCCGGCCAAGGGTGCGGGTTGATCCCGGTCGACAGGTCGATCCAGTCGCCACCGCCAAAATGGCGCTGCGCCGCCGTCAGCCCGCCGCCATGCCAGGTCCATGGCGTGCTCATCCGGCATGCGCCAGCAACAGCGCCGCGGCGAGGAGCAGGCTTTCGCCAAGCTCGATCCCCGCGCCATGCCCGTCGCCCGAAATGCCGCCGATGCGTCGTAACAGCCACCAACCCCAGAGCAGAAAGATCAGCGGCGCGGTCAGCAGCGACGGCGATACCCACGCCGCCGCGATCAGCAGCGCGCCCCAGATGGCGAAATCGACCGGCCGCACAGCGCCGCGAAACCGCGACCCCAGCCCTGCGTGCAGATCGGGCAGCGCACGCGACCAGACCAGCGGGCCGATCCGCGCCGCAAAGGGGACCAGCGCGATGGCGACGAGCGCCTCGCCGTCGATCAGCGCGCGGAGCAGCACCAGCTTGGCGATCAGCTGCAGTGCGATGGCGACCACCGCAAAGCTGCCAGCGTGGGGGTCGGCAAGCACCGCCAGCAACCGGTCGCGGTCCTTGTGCGCCGCCCCGCTCGCATCGGCGATGTCGCCCAGCCCATCGAGGTGCAATGCCCCGGTCACCGCGACCCAGATGACGAGCGCGGCGAGCGCGCCCGTCCACGGATCGATCGCGGACCCAGCCCAGCCCGCGCCCGCGACGAGCGCCCCGACGATCAGCCCTACCGCCGGGAACCAGCGCATCGACGCCGCAAATTCCTCGCTCGACACCGCGATCCGCGGCGTCGGCAGCCGGGTGAGGAACTGGATCGCGATCAGCAGCCCCTTCACGGGCAAAGCCCGACGATCTGCGCGCTGGTCGGCTCGCCCGGCCAGACGGTCAGCGACAACCGCGCCGCATAGGACAGGTCGAACGCCCAAAGCTGGCGCTGGTCGAACCCGCAGAGGATATGCAGCGCCGCGCGCATCGTGCCGCCATGCGTCACGACCAATGTCGGTACCGGTGCCAGATCCCCGATCGCAGCAGCGACGCGCGCGACCAGCGCTGACCAGCGTTCGCCGCCGGGCGGCGGGTTGGCATCGGGGTCATCCCAGAAGCGACCGAGCGCGTCCGCATCGACATCGCTGCTCGCCCGCCCGTCCCAGTCGCCGAAATCAAGCTCGCGCCAGCGCCGGTCGATGACGAGCGGCAAACCCCGCGCCTTGGCGATCGCTTGGCCCGCCGCGCGGCTGCGGCACAGGTCAGAGGCGACAATATGCTCGATGTCCAGCCCCGTCGCCTGCGTCGCGCACGCCGCGATCCCCGCCGGCGTTGGCGCGCCATCGGTGCGGCCCATCAGCAGCCCCGTGGTTTCGGGCGCGCCGTGGCGCAGCAGATGGAGCGCAAAGCCGCTCACAGCGACGCCGACACCTGCGCCTCGGCAAAGGTCGCCATCTCGTTATGCGCGGCGAGCGCGCTGCGGATGATGTTCGCCGCCACCGCCGCGCCGCTCCCTTCGCCCAGCCGCATGCCCAGTGCCAGCAGCGGGTCGAGTCCGAGCATGTCGAGCAAGTGCCGATGCCCCGGCTCGGCCGAGCAATGGCCCGCAACGCAATGTGCCGCGATCGCCGGATTGTCGGCGGCGAGCGGGGCGAGCGCGGCGCTGCCGATAAAGCCGTCGAGCAGCACCGGTACCCCCAACTGCCGCGCGCGGAGCACCGCGCCCGCCATTGCCGCGATCTCGCGCCCGCCGACGCGGCGCAGCGTCTCGAACGCCGTCACCGGCGCGTCGGCGTGAAAGGCGACGGCGCGCGCGACGACATCGGCCTTGCGCGCGACGCCATGGCCATCGACCCCGGTGCCGGGGCCGACCCACGCCGCCGCGTCGCCGCCGAAACTGCGCGCGCATAGCGCCGCCGCCGCGGTCGAATTGCCGATCCCCATCTCGCCGAGCAGGATCAGGTCGAGATCGGTGTCGACCACCGCAGCGCCCTGATTGAGTGCGTCGAGGCATTCGGCCTCGCTCATCGCTGCCGCGACGGTGAAATCGGCGGTCGGCCGGTCGAGGTCGAGCGCGACCACCGTCAGTTCGAGTCCCGCCGCCGCGGCCAGCGCGTTGATCGCGGCGCCGCCGCCCGCGAAATTCGCGACCATCTGCGCCGTCACGCTCGCCGGAAAGGCGCTGACGCCATGCACGGTGACGCCATGATTGCCCGCAAAGATCGCGGCGCGGGCGCGGTCGATCCGCGGCCGTGCGCGGCGCTGCCAGCCGGCAAAAAACACCGCCAGTTCTTCCAGCCGCCCCAGCGATCCTGCGGGCTTGGTCAGCTCGGCCTGCCGCGTTTGGGCGTCGGCCGTGGCATGCGGATCGGGATCGCCAAGCTCGGCGAGCGCGGCGGCAAAGGCCTCGGGAGACGTAAAACAGGTCATTCGGCGACATATCCTGGCGGCGGGGTGCGGGTGATGAAATGGCCTTTGACGCCCTCGGGCCACAGCGAAAAGGGGACGCGGCCAAATTCGCTCGCGGCGTAATGGACCGCATAGTCGAGGATAGCGCGCGCCGCGGCATCGCCTGCGACGAACCGGCCCAACACATAGGCGATCTTGCTCGGCGCGCGCAGATGGACGGTGCAGAAATCCTCGCACGCGAACAGGCACGCCATCTCCTGCACCGCAATCCCGGCATAGCGCGGGTCGGCCGCCTTCGCGCCCCTCAGCGCCGCGACCAGCGCCGCGCCGCCGCGCACGCCGTCGGCGTCGACCTGCGCCACGGCGCTGTGGCGGCAGCTGTTGCACACCACGACCGCGGGGCCGGGGTCGACGCGCGTCAGCATCAGGCCGCGCTTTGGGCGGGTTGCGGTGGCGCCGGAACCCCCGCCGCGACAAGGACGCGATAGAGCGCATAGAGCCCGATCAGGATCGCGCCGTTGCGGATAAACTGCTCGGCGAGCAGGTCGGGCGCTGTCGCGGTGTGCAGCCCGCCGAGCACCAGCGCCCAGCTGACGATGATTCCCTTATACGCGGTAAAACCCGCCGCATACGCCAGCGCGAGCCGCGCCGCGACCGATCGGTAATTCAGCGCCCGCACCGCGGCATAGCCAGCCAGCGCCGACCCGACCGCCGCGGTGCCGAGCGCGAAGCCCCACGCCAGTGTGCTACCGTCGCGCGGATAGCCGAGCAGGAAAAAGCCGACGAACTGGCTCGCGAGCCACGCCAGCAGCATCAGCGCCACGCCCTCGCGGCGGCGCATATGCACCGCCGCGAGCGCCGCGAGCGCGGGAAAGGGCGTCGCGCAGGCGAGCGCCAGCGTCGTCGCGGTACTCGCCGCGGTCAGCAGCGCCACCCACAGCGCCGATGCGCCGCGCTTTGACATCGCGCCCATGTCAGAACCTCCCCCGGATGCCGGCATAGACGCTGCGCCCCAGCGACCCGTATCGGAACGCGGTCATATATTGCTCGTCAAAGATATTCTCCGCGCGCGCGAACAGCTTGACGCCATCCGACAGCGCGAACTCGGCGCGCAAATCGACCAGCGTATAGCCGCCCAGCCGCGTCGCATTGCTCGCATTGTCGAAACTCTTGCCCGACCAGCGCAGCGCCGCGCCCGTCGTCAGACCGAACGGAAATTCATAGCTGATCGACGCATTGGCGGTGTGGCGCGGGCGCCGCGGCAGCCATTTGCCGAAATTGGCGGTGCCGGGCGAACGATCCTCGGCGACGATCCAGCTATAATTGCCATCGAGCACCAGCCCGCCCAGCGTCAGTGCCGCGGCGGCTTCAACGCCATGCGCTTCGGCGCGCGCGACGTTCAGATAATAGCCGAAACGCCGCGCCGCCGGATTGCCGGGGGCGAAGCAGAGCGGATCGGTGGCGGTCGCCGAACAGCTGTTGAAGATGATCTGGTTCGTTGTGGTGCGGTCGAACCAGGTCGCACCGACGACCAGCTGGCGATCGAGCAGATGTTGCTCGATCCCCGCTTCCCAGCCCTTCGCCGCTTCGGGATCGAGCCCGACATTGCCGAATTCGCTGAACAGCTGGAACAGACTCGGTGCCTTGAACCCTTCGCCATAGCTCGCGCGCAGCACGGTGCCGGTGGGCAGCCGCCAGACGCCGCCCGCCGCGAACAAGGTCTGGCCGCCATAGCGGTCATGGTCGTCGTACCGCACGCCGCCGTTGAGCGTCAGCCCATCGACCGGTTCGACGCTGATCTGGCCGTAAGCGCTGGTGAGTTCGGCCTCGCCGCGCGCGAAGGCGGGCAGCGGGGTCGCCAGCGATGCGGCGGGCGATCGGCTGCGGAAATCGGATCGTTCATTCTCGGCCCCGAAGATCGCCGAAACGCGCTCGCTCACCGCGAAACTGCCCTGATATTCCCAGCGCCTGTTGCGCCCATCGGCCTCGAAACTCTGCGGCCGCGCGCGCGTCGGGTTGAAATTGTCGCGGTTGGTGTCGGTATGACCATAAGCGATGCGGTTCTGAAACCGGCCGCCAGCGAGATCGAAATTCACCCCCGCATAGCCGACGAATTCCCTGTTCAGCCCATAATCGGCGCTGTCGGCGTTGAAGCCGTCAAACTGCACCCGTCCGCTGGCATAAGTGCCGCGGACTTCCACGCTGACATTGTCGGTCAGCGCCAGCTCGGCGCGGCCCGACAGATTGTGATTGCGATACCCGTCGCGCTCGACCCCGCCGAACGCCTTGGCGTGCGACGAAATCCCGTCGGTGGTGAAACGCTGGCCGCCGATCCGCCAGCTCAGCGGCCCGGTCTTGCCGCCGATCGCGGCGCGCGCGCTGACCGTCTGGCGCGATCCCGCCTCGATGTCGAAGCTGGCTTCGAGCGCCTTTTCGGGCGACGCGGTGACGATATTGACGACCCCGCCGATCGCTTGGCTGCCCCACAGGATCGACTGCGGCCCGCGCAGCACCTCGATCCGCGCGATGTCGCCGACCAGCAGATTGGTGAAGTTGAACCCGCCGCCGGTCGACGACGGATCGTTCAGCTTCACCCCGTCGATGATGACGACGCTATGGTCGGATTCGGCGCCGCGGATGCGCAGCGACGTGGCGGTGCCGTAACCGCCGTTGCGCGATATGCTGATGCCGGGGGTGCGCAGCAGCAATTCGGTGACGCCAATGTCCTGCGCGCGGTCGATCGCCGCTTTGTCGAGCACCGCGATCGAGGCGGGGATCTCGTCGAGCGTCAGCGGCGCGCGCGTCGCGGTGACGATAATGGTCTCGCCCTCGGCGGCGGCGGCGTGCGCCGCCTCCTCGGCGAGCGCGGGGGATGACGCCGCCAGCACGGCGAGCGAAACGGAGTGACGGAAAACGCGATTCATCTGGGTAACCTCATCGACAACACCGCACGCACACGGGATCGATGTCTGGGCCACCGGGCGCACGACAACGTCCCCGCGCGAACGCGGTCAACTTTGTCGTCATGCGGGTTCACCCCCGTCCGCCCGGTGCACCCTGCCCGCGCGAAAGACGACGGCGACGGGCAGGTCTCCTGGCTTGCGGGTCAGCGCCGGGTCGGCCGCCTTCTCGGAACTGAAAGTCCCAATGGCAATTGGCCGATGGCTCGCCGCGTACAGTTGCAGGGGCAGCCGGGGTTTTCCCGTTCCCTCTTAGTCCCCGTCGCCGGGGAACCTGTCGCTTGGCGCGCGTTACATCGCTTTTGCTGCGGCGGTCAATCGCTGCATTGCACCATCGTCAGCCGGCGGGCGTCAGAACAGCCCCGGCAACTCGCGCTGCGCCGCGCTCGGGCGGTCAGGGATCAGCATTTCGGGTTCGGCCTGCACGCGGGCACCGCTGCCCAGCGCCGCCGGGCCGACGCTCGCCTCGGCGATCCGCGTCGTACAGCTGCCATTGGCCAGAAAATCGATCGCCGCGCGCACCGACGCCTCGCGCGCATCGCCCAGCGGCAGGTTCAAATCGTCCGCGGCGGCGCAGCTGTTGGAAATCTGGGGCGCCAGGCCGTTGTAATAATTGCCCGCCCCCGCCGAATTGGCGGTAGCAAAGGCGACGACGCGCATCCGGTCGTCGCATTCGGCCTTGTCGAGCGCGATCTGGCCGACCGGCTTGCCGAACGTATTGCTGCCGACCAGCGTCATGTTGGTGCCAAGGTACGGCAGCATCGAATTGATCACCAGCTCGCTCGCCGAAGCGGTCGATCCGGTGCCGATAAAGGCGACGCGCGTCGGCGCGATCGATTCGGCGGTCGGGGCAAAGCGATGCTCGTCATTCTGGGCCGCTTTCGACGCGCGAAAGACGGTCTGTGAGAAGATCGATCCGCTGCGCCCTTCGCCCATCAGATCGCCCATCAGTTCGGCGGTCGAAACGAGCCCGCCGCCATTGTAGCGGAAATCGATGATGACGTCGGTCACCCCCTGGTTGCGGAAATTCAGGAAGGCGGTGCGCAGCTGCGGGTTCGCCGACGAAATGAAGGTGCGCAGGTTCAGATAGCCGTAATTGCGTCCGCCCTCGCTGATGATCTTGGCACCGTAACGATCCGAGATCGGATCGAGCGAATAATCGGCCTTGCTGACGGTCACGTCGCGGGTGCCCGCGGCGTCCTGAATGCGCAAGATGCGGGTGACGCCGGGGTCGCTGGGCCCCAGCGCATTGGTGATGCCCTGCGTGCCTTCGGCGGCGACGATCGCGGCGATCGTGCGCATGTTGCTGGCGGTGGTACCGATCGCCAGGATACGCGTGCTGCGGTCGATGCCGGCGGCGATCGCGGGCGCACCTTCATAAGCTTCGGCGATGACGACCACATTTGCCGTCGGGTCATAGGTCAGGCGGATGCCGAACCCCGCGCTCGATCCGCTGGCGAAAAAGGCGTTCTCCTCGGCAATCGAGGTGATGTAGGTGAAAAAACGATCCTTGCCGAGCGCGCGCGCCGGGGCGACCAGCGCGTCGATATAGGATTGGACGCTGGTGAAACTCGCCGGATTGACCCCGTTCGCGACGTCATTGGGGAACAGATACCATTCGTCGATCACCGCCTTGGCAAAATTTTGGCGCGCGGCGAGGCCGCAGCCCGCAGTCGGGGCGGGCGTCGGCGAGGGGGTCGGGGTGACCGTGACCGGCCCGCCGCCGCCACCGGTGCTCGAACTGCCGCCGCCGCCACACGACGCCAGCACAAAGGCCGAAATGGTCAGCAGGGCGATGGATTTTTGCGACCGAAACTTCATCGATTGTCCTTGCGAAACGAGCGTGACACGCCGCCGTGCCGATACAGATACGGCGATCATCGCCTTATGTATGCGCGATTAAATTGCCCGGCAATGAACTTGGGTCAATGCTAGGGTCAGGCCCCATTAATTGCACGTTCGAGGTTTGAGGCGATTTTGCTCAGGGCGAGGAGGGAAGGCGCCGGGATATGTCGATATCTCAAGACTTTCCGACGACGCCATGGGCAAGATCGGTCAAATCCCGCAGGGACGTCGAAATGGCTTCGATCTCGCGTCCACGCGGCCTTGCGGGTAGCGATGCTACCCGCTGCACCCGCGCGAACCCGATATCTTCGCCATTTCGACGCCTCGAACGTGCAATTAATGGGGCCTCACCCTAGGCTCAGTCGTCCTGTTCGCCGCCGTTTTCGGCCGGTTTCCGATCGCTGTGGCCCTTGAAACCCTGCGCGATCACATACAGCTCGGGCGATCCCTTGCGGCTCGCCGGCGGCTTGGCGTGCTTGACCGTCGTGAAATGTTTTTTCAGCAAGGTCAGCAGGGTGTGGTCGGCGCCGCCGGCAAATACCTTGGCGACGAAGGCGCCGCCGGGCAGCAGCGTCTGCACCGCGAAATCGGCGGCGGTTTCGGCCAGCCCGATCGTGCGCAGATGGTCGGTCTGCTGATGGCCGACGGTGTTCGCCGCCATGTCCGAAATCACCAGGTCGGGGGCGCTGCCCAGCGCCGCGATCAGCGCATCGGGCGCCGCATCGTCCATAAAATCCATCTCGAGGATCGCGACGCCCTCGATCGGTTCGCATGCCAAGAGGTCGATCCCCGCAACGCGCGCGCGCGGATTATTTTTGCGCACGACTTGCGACCAGCCGCCCGGAGTGATGCCCAGATCGACGACCGCGCGCGCCTTTTTGATAAAGCCGAATTTGTCGTCGAGCTCGATCAGCTTGTACGCGGCGCGCGATCGATAGCCTTCGGCCTGCGCACGGCGGACATAAGGGTCGTTCAATTGCCGTTGCAGCCAGCGCGTCGATGACGTGCTGCGCTTGCGCGCGGTCTTCACCCGGACGTGCAGCCCGCCGCGGCCGCCGGATCCCTTGGCGCCGCCGCTCTTGCCGCTGCCACCACTCATTTGCGATACTCGCGCCGGGTCACGGGGACGTCGCGCCCCTGCATCGCCAATGTCCGCAAAATCCCCTCGCGGATGCCGCGGTCGGCGACCCCGACCCGCGCCGCGGGCCACAGGTCGATGATGCTTTCCAATATCGCGCAACCCGCGACGACCAGGTCGGCGCGCTCGCGCCCGATGCACGCAATCTCGGAGCGGTCGGCGATGCTGGCATCGGCGAGGCGGCGGCTGATGCCGCGCATCGCGTCGGCCGGCACGACCAGCCCGTCGACCGCGCGGCGGTCGTATCGCGGCAGGTTCAGGAACACACTGGCCAGCGTCGTCACCGTGCCGCTGGTGCCGAGCAGGCGCAGCTCCTGCCCCGCATATTGCTCGGCGCGCCCGGCAAAGGCGGCAAAGGCGGTGCGCGTCACTTCGCGCATATGGGCATAGGCGGCCTGGCGCCCCGCCAGGCTGTCGTCGGGCAGCGGCGCATGTTCGGTCAGCGACACGACGCCCCACGGCACGCTGATCCAGTCGTGGATCTTGACGTCATCGTCCGACACATCGACGTGCATCAGCTCGGTCGATCCGCCGCCGATGTCGAAAATCAGCGCGGGGCCGTCGCCGGGCTCCATCAGATTGTGGCACCCGAGCACCGCCAGCCGCGCCTCTTCGGCGGCCGAAATAATGTCGAGCGCGATGCCGGTCTCGCGCCGCACCCGGTCGGCCAGTTCGGCGCCGTTCGATGCGCGGCGACACGCTTCGGTGGCGACCGCGCGCGACAGTGACACATGGCGGCGGCGCAGCTTGTCGGCGCAGATCGCCAGCGCCGCGACGGTGCGGTCCATCGCCGCATCGCTGATCCGGCCGCTACCGTGCAGGCCCTCGCCCAGCCGGACGATGCGTGAAAAAGCGTCGATGACGACCAGCTCGCCGTCCTGCGGGCGCGCGATCAGCAGGCGGCAATTGTTGGTACCCAGGTCGATGGCGGCATAGCTGCGCGGCCGAACGAAATGCGCCGCGCGGGGGGCGGATTCCGCCTGGTTTCGCCCTTTCGCCGCCGGCCCCGTTCTTGAACCCGGCCGCGGCGGTCGCCCTGATGGCGCTGCCATTTGCCGCATGGCTAGTATTACCTGTCTCTCTCACCCATCCGCAAAACACGGACGTGCACTTGATCAGGAACCTAGGCTTTGGCGGGCTTTAAGGCAACCCCGTCGCCCCGGACGCACCGGCGGCGCAAAGAAACCCCGCCCGGCTGGGCCGGACGGGGTAAAGGCGGGACTGCAAATTATTGGAGGTCGGGACTGCCCTTAACGGCAGCCGTCATTCCCCTTGTCGATCGCGCGGCCGGCGATCGCGCCGACTGCGCCGCCGATGATCGTGCCGACCGTGCGGTCGCCGCGACCGGCGATTTCATGACCGGCGAGGCCGCCGGCGATCGCGCCGATGATCGTGCCGCCGGTGCCATTGTCGCACTGGCGATAATTGCGACGGTCGTAACGCTGGTTATAGCGGCGATCCTGGCGGTAATCGCGGCGGTCGGCGCGGCGATCGTAACGGCGGTCATAGCGACGGTCGTCACGGTCATAGCCGCTGTAATAGCTCGAATAGCCGTCGCGGTCGTAATAGCCGTTCTGCGCCGCAGCGGGAGCCGCCATGCCCAGCGTCGCAGTGGACATCAGGGCGGCGATCGAGAGGGTCACCATCTTTTTCATCGTCGTTCTCCTTCTTTCGTCGTTGGGCCCCGGGGGGCTGCCCTTGTGGGCGGGATCGATGAAGGGGTTATGCGTGATTCGTATTGAGCCGACCCTGAACGCGCTTGTTGGCTGGCGTTCAGCTTTCTGCGGCGAACTGCTTTCCTTTCGCGCGCTGCGGTCCTAACCCCGCGCTGATGCGCCGCCTGCTCCCCGCCGCTCTGATCTTCCTCGCCATCGGGCCGGTGCCGGGGACGGTGCAGCGTTTTCCCGTCGACAATCTGACCCAGCGCGCCGCCGCGCGCCCGCTTGTCGTCGCGGCGGAAACCAGCGGCACGATGCGCTATGTCCGCGGCTGGCACCTCACCAGCCCGCACAGCCGCTTCGGCGGCTTCTCGGGCCTCGCGCGGCTGGCGCCCGATCGCTTCGTGCTGATCGGCGACAATGGTTATCGGACGCGGCTGGCGATCGACGGGACCGGCAGCGTTTCGGATGTCGACATCGGCGCGTTGCCGACCCCCGACGGCCGCCCCGTGACCAAGGCAATGGCTGACGCCGAAGCCTTGTTTATCGATCCGGTCAGCGGCAAGGGCTGGATCGCGCTCGAAGGGATAAACCAGATCTGGCGGCTCGATGCCGATCTTGGCACGATCGAATCGCGCCGCAAGCTGCCCGCTCCGCGCTGGCCCGCGAATCGCGGGGCCGAGGCGATGGCGCGGCTTGCCGACGGGCGGACGGTGGTTTTTTCCGAAGATGCCGACGACGATCCGCGCGGGCGCGCGGCGCTGCTTTATTCGGGTGATCCGGCGTCGCCTGGACCGGGGCCGACTCGCTTCTTTTACGATTCGCGGGGCAAGGGGCTGGTCAGCGACGCTGCGGCGCTCCCCGACGGTCGCCTCCTGCTCGTCCACCGGCGGCTCGGCTTCGACCCGGTGTTCACGACAATCATTGCTATCCTCGATCCGGCCGACATTGCCAAAGATGCTGTGGTGCGGTCGCGGACAATCGGCCGCGTTCACCGCCCGCTCGCCGAAAATTACGAAGGTGCGGCGGTGAGCGTCGAACAGGGACGGACCTATCTATGGCTCATCGCCGACGATAATTTCAACACATGGCAGCGCAGCCTGCTGCTGCAGTTCGAGCTGACCGGCCCGCCGCCGCCCAAAAACACCCCGGACAGCAAAAAGGCGGCCCGGTAAGCCGGCCGCCTGATTGCGGTTAGCGATTTGAAAGCGCTTAAGCGGCCTTTTCGGCCAGCTTCTTGGCGACTTCCTTCTTCACCTTGCGCGCCGAAGCCGACAGCTGGTCGTCGCCGGCCTTCAGCAGCCAGTTGTCGAGGCCGCCATTATGCTCGACGGTGCGCAGGCCGTGGGTCGACACGCGCATCTTGACGCCCTTGCCCAGCGCGTCCGACAGCAACGTCACATTCTGCAGGTTGGGCAGGAAGGTGCGCTTGGTCTTGTTGTTGGCGTGGCTCACATTGTGGCCAACCTGGCGGCCCTTGCCGGTCAGTTCGCAGATGCGCGACATGATGGTCTTCCTCGTTCAAAAAATTTCGGGTCGGCGTCCGGGTGCGTCCCGAACAATCGGGGGATGCAGGACCGGAGTGAGCCGGGAAAGGCGCGCGCTTATCGGCTTGCCGCAGATTCGTCAAGGGACTAGCGGGAAAAGCGATGCCGCAATTTCCGCTCCCCGCACCGATGCGCACCGCGCTGAACCTCGCGAAATCCGCCGCCGACGCGGGCGAGGTGCCCGTCGGCGCGGTCGTCGTCAAGGACGGCGTGATCATCGGCGAGGGCCACAATGCGCCGCGCGAATCGCATGATCCGACCGCGCACGCCGAAATCGTCGCGATTCGCGCCGCCGCGGCAACACTCGGCAACGAACGCCTCGACGGATGCGATTTGTACGTCACCCTCGAACCCTGCGCGATGTGTGCGGGCGCAATCGCCCACGCCCGCATCGCGCGGCTCTATTATGGCGCCGACGATCCCAAAGGCGGCGCCGTCGTCCACGGCCCGCGCGTCTTTACGCAACCGACGGTGCATCATCGGCCCGAGGTGTATGACGGGATCGGGGCAGGCGAGGCGGCGGCGCTGCTCAGGGACTTTTTCGCAGCGCGGCGCTAGACCGAAAGAACTGCCGCGCCCCTGCGCAGGCAGGGGCGCGGGGGCTCAGGAACGCAACACCTCGTCCACCCACGCCGGCACCAGCGTCCCCGCCGGACCATGCCGCGCCTCGCCGAACCAGTGGCTGCCCTGGCTCGGCTCCATATTGAGCTCCAATGTCCGCGCCCCCGACTGCCGCGCCTCGCGGACAAACCCCGCCGCCGGATAGACCGCGCCCGACGTCCCGATCGACACGAACAGGTCGGCGCGGTTCAGCGCGGCATAAATCTCGTCCATCCGGTACGGCATTTCGCCGAACCACACGATGTCGGGGCGCAGGGTTCCCGCCGCGCCGCATGCCGGACAGGCGGGACGATCGAGCAAGGGCGCGGTCCATGGCGTGCGCGCGTCGCACGCGGTGCACCGGGCGTTCAGATGTTCGCCGTGCATGTGGATCAGCCGCCGGGTTCCCGCGCGCTCGTGCAGATCGTCGACATTCTGGGTGACGATCAGCAGCTCGCCCGGCCATGCCGTGTCGAGCCGCGCCAGCGCGGCGTGCGCGGCGTTCGGCTCTTTGGTCTGGATCGCCTCGCGCCGCATGTCATAGAATCGCAGCACCAGATCGGGGTCGCGCGCAAAGGCTTCGGGGGTTGCGACATCCTCGACGCGGTGCTGTTCCCACAACCCGCCGCCGTCGCGAAACGTGTCGATGCCGCTTTCGGCCGACACCCCGGCGCCGGTCAGGATGACGATGTTGTTCAATCCACTCATTCGGCCTCTCTATCCGGCTGTATCGACGCCATCACCCCTTTTTCGTCACCCCGGCGCATGCCGGGGTCTCGCCGGTGAGATCCCGGCCTCCGCCGGGATGACGGGAATAAGCGCATCTCGACTTCGCGCGCTGCAAAAGGCTAAGGGGAGGCGATAGTCAGGGGACGGCATATGACCAGCATCGGCATTATCGGCAGCGCGGGGCGGATGGGCCTCGCGCTCGCCGCGGCGATTTCCGAAGCGGGGCAGCGGCGCTGCGGCATCGACAAGGGCGGCGACGTCGCCCGGCTCGCGGTCGAGGCGGACGTGCTCGTCGATTTCTCGTCGCCCGCCGCGCTCGAAACGACACTCGACGCTTGCGTGGCGGCAAAGAAGCCGATCGTCATCGGCACCACCGGGCTTGAGGAACGCCATCATTATCTGATCGACGATGCCGCCGCCGACATCGCGGTGCTCCAGACCGGCAACACCTCGCTCGGCGTCACCCTGCTCGCGCATCTGGTGCGCGAGGCGGCGGCGCGGCTCGATCCCGAATATGATATCGAAATCGTCGAAATGCACCACCGGATGAAGGTCGACGCGCCCAGCGGCACCGCGCTGCTGCTGGGCCAGGCGGCCGCCGACGGCCGCGGCATCAACCTCGCCACCTGCTCCGAACGCGGCCGCGACGGCGTCACCGGGGCGCGCGGGCATGGCAAGATCGGCTTTGCATCCTTGCGCGGCGGCACCGTCGCGGGCGACCATGACGTGATCTTCGCCGGGCCCGAGGAGATGATCACTTTGTCGCACCGCGCCGAAAACCGCATGATTTTTGCGCGCGGCGCCGTGCGCGCGGCGCTGTGGCTGACCGGGCAACAGCCCGGGCGCTACACGATGCCGCAGGTGCTGGGGCTGCCCGAACGGTGAAAAAGGCCGATATTTTCGAATTCTACCGCCGCCTCGCCGAGCTCAACCCCAGCCCCGAGACCGAACTCGCTTTCGGCAACACCTACCAGCTGCTCGTCGCGGTCGTGCTGTCGGCGCAAGCGACCGATGTCGGGGTGAACAAGGCGACACGGCGCTTGTTTCAGGCGGTGACGACGCCGCAGGCGATGCTCGACCTCGGCGTGGAGGGGCTGAAAGACCATATCAAAACGATCGGGCTCTTCAACGGCAAGGCGAAGAATGTCATCGCGCTCTCCGAAATCCTCGTGCGCGATTTTGGCGGCGACGTCCCCGCCGACCGCGACACGCTCGTCGAACTGCCGGGGGTGGGGCGCAAGACCGCCAATGTCGTGATGAACTGCGCCTTTGGTGCCGAAACCTTCGCCGTCGACACCCATATCTTCCGCGTCGGTAACCGCACCGGGCTGGCGCCGGGCAAGACGGTACTCGCGGTCGAAAAGGCGCTGGAAAAGGGCACCCCCGCCCCGTTCCGCGTCGGCGCCCACCACTGGCTGATCCTCCACGGCCGCTACATCTGCAAGGCGCGCACCCCTGAATGCTGGCGCTGCCCGGTCGCCGACCTGTGCCGGTTCAAGCCGAAGACGCCACCGCCGAAAGGATGGCAGGAGGGCATTTGAGAATCCCTCCCCCTGGATGGGGGAGGTAGCGAGACTTGCCAGCTTGCTGGCTTAGTCGCAGCGGAGGGGGTGCGCTCTCGGCTTGAAGCGACAGTGCAAGGGCGCACCATCACCCCCATCCAACTTCGCCTAATCGCTGCGCGATAAGGCTTCATATCCTTCCCCCATCAAGGGGGAAGGCCGTTGGTCGCTCTTGCACAATGCAACCCACGCGCCATAACCCGTTGTCATGCGCAACTTCACCGCCCCACTCGCCCTCGCCGCCGCCATGCTCGCCGCCGCGCCTGTCCACGCCAAGCCCGCCGACGCCGGTGCCGCAAAGCAGATATTGAAAGACAGCATCGCGATCCCGACGGTCGAGGGGCGCGGCAAGGTGCCCGAACTCGCGGCCTATTACGCCGGGGTGCTGAAGGCCGCGGGCTATGCCGACAGCGATATCGAAATCACCCCGATGGGCGAAACCGCGACCTTCGCCGCGACGCTGCACGGCACGACGAAGCAAAAGCCGATCGTGCTGCTCGGCCATATGGATGTGGTCGAGGCCGATGCGAAGGACTGGACGCGCGACCCCTTCGTGCCGGTCGAGGAAAATGGCTATATCTTCGGCCGCGGGTCGGAGGACAACAAGTTCGACGTGTCGATGATGGTCGCCGCGATGGCGCAGCTCAAGAAAGAGGGCTTCAAGCCCAAACGCTCGATCATCCTGCTGTTTTCGGGCGACGAGGAAACCCAGATGCTGACGACGCGCGCGCTCGCGGCGAAATATAAGGGCGCCGAATTTGCGCTCAACGGCGACGGCGGCGGCGGGACGATCGGCGAGGATGGCAAGCCGCAATATTATGGGCTGCAGGCGGGCGAAAAAACCTATGCCGACTTCACGCTGGAGGTCACCAACCCCGGCGGCCACAGCTCGCGCCCGTCTCCGGTCAACGCGATCGTCCAGCTCGCTGCCGCGCTCGAAAAAATCGGCGCCTATAAATTCGCGGCGCAGCAGAACGAGCTGACCAAGATCGGCATGCCGATCGTCGCCGACCAGGTCGGCGGCAATATGGGCGCCGCGCTGAAAGCCTTTGCCGCCAACCCGGAGGATGCGGACGCGATCACCAAGATTCGCGCCGACCCCGAATATGTCGGCCAGATCGGCACCACCTGCGTGCCGACCCTGGTCAAGGGCGGCCATGCCGAAAATGCGCTGCCCCAGCGGGCGACCGCCAACATCAACTGCCGCATCTTTCCCGGCGTCCCGGTCGAGGCGGTGCGCGCCGAACTCGAACGCCTGATCGCCGATCCCGCGGTCAAGGTGAACACCGATCCCGACGCCAGCGCCAGCGACGCCTCGCCGCTCCGCCCCGACGTCATGGCGGCCGTGAAGAAGGCGGTTCACGCCCGCGCGCCCGGCCTGCCGATCATCCCGTCGATGAGCGCCGGCGCCACCGACAGCTATCATTTCCGCATGCAGGGCGTGCCGAGCTACGGCGTCGCCGGGCTGTTCTCGAAAGCGAGCGACAGCTTCGCGCACGGCCTCAACGAACGCGTGCCCGTCGACGCGATCGCGCCCGCGCTGGCGCATTGGGACAGCCTTCTCAGGGATTTGTCGAAGTAACGCGTGGGCGGGCGATCGAATCGGCCCGTGGCCCGCCCTGAAATCTCACCATCGCCTTGATCCGTCGGTCATCGCCGCCGCAAATCGCCGCCGCGCGATTCCCGACAGCTGCAACGCGATCTTGGCTTTGATCCGCGGAAGCCGGTCGATCATGCGCAGCAACAGGTTGCGAATCCGCCGCCGCAGCCGTCCGCGCATTAGCGCGAGATGGGTCAGCCGTCCTGACAGGTCGAGCACAGCTTGGGCGGCCGGGCGGCGCAGTTCGCCATACAGGTTGAGCAGCTTTTCAGGTTCGCCACCCACGATCACGCGCGCCAGCAGGTCGCCCAGCAGCACCGCATCGACGATTCCGGCGTTCATTCCCTGTCCGCCCGCGGGGCTGTGGACATGTGCGGCATCGCCCATGACGAACAGGCGGCGGTCGCGATAGCGGTCGGCGACGCGGTGATGGACCCGGAACGTCGAACTCCAGTGCACCTCGCGCACCGTTGGACCGTCCGTCTCGGGACCGCGCGTGTCGAGCAGCGTTTGAACCGCGGCGCGGTCGGGGGTGTCGCCACCGTGGCGGTGCGTCGCGACAATCCGATAGCGCGCGCCGGGCAGCGGTGCGACGACGACCATCCCGGCGGGCGAGAAATAGAGCGACACCTCTTTCTCGGTCGTCGGCTGCGCGAAGCTCACATCGGCCAGCACAAAGCTTTCTTCATAGCTGCTGCCCTCGAAGGCGATATCGGACGCTGCCCGCACCAGGCTGTGCATCCCGTCGCCGCCGACGACATAGCGCGCGTGAATTTCGCGTTCGCCTTCTGGCGTCGAGACGCGCACCGTTACGTCTGCGGCGTCTTGCGCGACGGCGATTGCTTCGACGCCGCGATGCACCACGCCGCCCAGCGCGACGAGGCGGTCGGTGAGGATGCGTTCGGTGACGTCCTGCGGCAACATCAAAACATAGGGATGGCGCGACGGGAGGCCCGTGAAATCGATCGACAGCAATCGGTGCCGCCGGTCACGCACCCCGAACCGCGTGATTGCCATTCCCGCCGCCAGCATGTCGGGAACCACCCCCAGCGGCTCGAGCATCTCGAGCGTGTGGGCATGAATTACCCCAGCCCGCGAAAGAGACTGTCCGATGACCTGTCGGTCGATCAGCAGGTGGTCGATCCCCGCCTGTTGCAACGCGGTCGCCAGCGCCAGCCCCGTCGGCCCGGCGCCGACCACCAGGATCTCGGTTTGCGTCTTCATCGTGCGAACTCCGTTTTGCCAACACATGTTGGCTTTTGCAGAACCGCTTGATTTTGTCAACAACTGTTGGCAAAACTCGGAATATGGGAAGCAAGACGCTGAAAATGAAGAAGTCCGATCGCACCCGCGCGGCGATTGAGATGGCCGCGCGGAGGTTGTTCGCCGAACATGGCTATGAACGGACGACGATTCGCGACATTGCGGCGGCGGCGTCCATCGATCCGACGATGGTGATGCGCTATTTCGGCAGCAAGGATCGGCTGTTCGCCGATGTTGCGGTCTTCGATCTTGGGCTGCCCGACATCGCCGCGATCGATCGTGCACATGTCGGCGAAACGCTGGTCGCGCATTTTTTGCGGCTGTGGGAGGATGAAGGGGCCGACAGCGGCCTGCCGATCCTGTTACGATCGGCGGCGTCGAACGACTTTGCCGCAGCGCGGATGCAGCAATTGTTCGCGGCGCAGATTGTACCGGTCATGCTGGGGCTTGGCACCCCGGAAACCGCTGCGGCGCGCGCCGGACTCGTTGCGACACAGATGCTGGGCCTTGCGTTGACGCGCTATGTGTTGCGGCTGGCGCCGGTGGTGGCGCTCGACCGCGAAACCTTGCTGCGCGAGATCGGCGCGACCGTCCAGCGCTACGCTGCGGGAGCCTGAGGCAACAGCGCAGCTACCGCCCGCTCGATCATCGCCGCCGCCGCTTCCGCGCCGAAGCTGCCCGCGTCGAGCGACAGTTCGAGCCACAGCCCATCGACCATCGCGGTCAGCATGATCGCCAGCCGCTCGGCATCGCGCGCGCCGCATGCGGTGAGCAGCTCGCCCAGCCGCGCGCGGTAGCCTGCGTAGCTTTCCGCGTGAATTTCGGCCATCCGCGCGTCGCTCCGCGCCAGCGCCCAAAAGGCGGTCCACGCTCCCAGTAGCTCGGGGTCGGTCACCGGCGGACGGAAGCTGGCGGTGAGGTACGCGGTCAGCCGCGCGCACGGATCGGCACCGGCTCCTTCGACGGCCGCGGCCAAAATCGCGTCCATCCGGTCACTGGTCGCCTGATAGGTGGCTGCGACCAGATCGTCGATGCCGCCGAAATAATGGCGCAGCAGCCCCGGCGATACTCCCGCTCGCGCGCAGATCGCGCGGACGTTGGTGCCCGCCAGGCCAACTTCCGCCAGGCACGCCGCGGTTGCCTCAATCAGGTCCGCCCGGCGGGCATCGGCGCTTTCGCGCGTAAAGGCTTGGCGAGCGGGCTGCATGTTGTTATACGTTTGTATAACAAGGATCGACTCATGGCAACTGCATCCCTCCGCACACCGCATATCGACCCGCTCGACGGCTGGTCACTGCCGGCGTGGACGTACAGCGACCCCGATTTCTATGCGGCGGAAATGGAACGGATTTTCCGCCCGAGCTGGCAGGTCGTCTGCCACGACAGCGACATTCCGAACGCGGGCGACTGGCACAGCATCGATTATTGCGGCGAAAGCGTGATTGTCGTGCGCGGCACCGACCGCATCGTGCGCGCCTTCACCAATGTTTGCCGCCACCGCGGCTCGCGGCTGGTCGACGGTGCGGCGGGCTGCGCCAAAAAGCTCGTCTGCCCCTATCACGCGTGGACCTATGACCTCGACGGCCGCCTGATGGGCGTTCCCGACAGCGCGAGCTATCCGACGCTCGATCGCGGCAAGGCGGGATTGGTGCCGGTCAATCTCGAACAGTGGCGCGGCTTCTGGTTCGTCCGCCTCACCGACGACGACCGCCCCTCGGTCGCGTCGATGATGGCGCCGTATGAGGAACAAGTCGCGCCCTACCGCTTCGAAGATCTCGGCGCGCTCGGCCGGGTCACGCTGCGTCCGCGCGAGGTGAACTGGAAAAATGTCGGCGACAATTACTCCGACGGCCTTCACATCCCCGTCGCCCACCCGGGCCTCACCCGGCTGTTCGGCAAAAGCTATGGCGTCGAGGCAACGACCCACGTCGATCGCATGTGGGGCGACCTGATCGACCGGCCGTCGGTCAACTGGTCCGAACGCATGTATCAGCGGCTGCTGCCGCCGGTGCCGCACCTGCCGCAAGCGAGCCAGCGCCACTGGCTCTATTTCAAGCTCTGGCCCAACGTCGCGTTCGACATCTATCCCGACCAGGTCGACTTCATGCAGTGGCTGCCGACCGGCCCGACCAGCTGCCTGATCCGCGAAATTTCATACGTGCTTCCTGATGCGCGCCGCGAGATGCGCGCCGCGCGCTACCTCAACTGGCGGATCAACCGCCAGGTCAATGCCGAGGACACCTTGCTCATCACCCGCGTCCAGCAGGGCATGGCGTCGCAGAGTTTCACCATGGGGCCGCTCAGCGACAAGGAAGTGTGCCTCAAGCATTTCTGCGCGCGGATGCGCGACCTGATCCCCGAATCCCGCCTCGAACAAGCCCCGCGCGCGGGGTGGAGCAAAGCATGACCAAGCAATATGACGCCCTGATCATCGGCGCCGGCCACAACGGCCTTGTCTGCGCCTTCTACCTCGCGCGGGCAGGGCTTAAGGTGCGGATTGTCGAGGCGCGCGACGTCGTCGGCGGCGCGGCGGTGACCGAGGAATTCGCGCCGGGCTTCCGCAATTCGGTCGCGAGCTACACCGTCAGCCTGCTCCAGCCCAAGGTCATCGCCGACATGAAGCTCGCCGATCATGGCTATCGCGTCATCGAGCGGCCGATCAGCAATTTCCTGCCGCAGGAAGATGGCGGCTATCTGAAGCTCGGCGGCGGGCTTGAGCGCACGCAAAAAGAATTTGCGCGCTTCTCGGCGCATGACGCCGCGCGCCTCCCCGAATATTACGACATGCTCGAAGGCGTCGCCGACGTGCTGCGCGACCTTGCATTGAAATCGCCGCCGAACGTCGGTGACGGGTTCAAGACGCTGATCGATGCCGCGCGGCAGGGGCGCGGGCTGACCAGGCTCAGCCTGTCGCAGCAGCGTGACGTGCTCGAACTGTTCACCAAATCGGCGCGCACCTTTCTCGACAGCTGGTTCGAAAGCGAAGCGGTCAAGGCCGCGTTCGGCTTCGACGCCGTCGTCGGCAATTATGCCAGCCCCGACACCCCGGGCAGCGCCTATGTCCTGCTCCACCACGTCTTTGGCGAGGTGAACGGCAAAAAGGGGGCGTGGGGCCACAGCATCGGCGGCATGGGCGCGATCACCCAGATGATGGCCAAGGTCTGCACCCAGCTCGGCGTCGAGATCAGCCTCGAAGCCCCCGTGTCGCGCGTCCTCGTCGATGGCGGCAAGGCGGTCGGGGTCAAGCTCGTCGGCGGCGAAGAAATCGTCGCGGCGCGCGTCATCGCCAACGTCGGGCCGAAATTGCTCTACGAACGGATGTTCGACGAAGGCGATATCGCACCCGAGTTCCGCCGCCGGATCAAGGCGTTCAAGGCAGGCAGCGGCACGTTCCGCATGAACGTCGCGCTGAGCGAACTGCCCAAATTCACCTGCCTCCCCGAACCCGGCGAGCATCACCAGTCGGGGATTATCATCGCCCCGACGCTCGATTACATGGACCGCGCGTTCCTCGATGCGAAGCAATATGGCTGGTCGAAAAAGCCGATCGTCGAAATGCTCATCCCTTCGACAATTGACGACAGCCTCGCGCCGCCGGGACAGCATGTCGCCAGCCTGTTCTGCCAGCAATTCGCCCCCGAACTGCCCGATGGCAGGGACTGGGATGCGGAGGAGGGCGCGGCTGCCGACACGATCATCGACACCGTCGAAGCCCACGCCCCTGGTTTCCGCGCTTCGATCGTCGGCCGCCAGATCCTCAGCCCCAAGGGGCTCGAGCGCAAATTTGGGCTGGTCGGCGGCGACATCATGCACGGCAATATGAGCCTCGACCAACTGTGGTCGGCGCGCCCGGTGCTGGGCAATGGCGCCTATCGCGGGCCGCTGAAGGGGCTCTATATGTGCGGCGCGGGCACCCACCCCGGCGGCGGCGTCACCGGCGCGCCGGGGCATAATGCGGCGCAGGTCATCCTACGCGATCGCGGCTGGTTCGCGCCCCGCTGGGCCTGAGCGCCGCATCGCGAGATAGATCGGCAGCCCGACGGCGGTCAGCCCGACGCTCCACAGGCCGGGTTCCCAGCCGGCGCCGTAAAAGGCCCAGCAGCTGTAGAGGAAGCCGAGGATCGTGAGCGCGAGAAAGGCGGGCGACGCCTTGATCGCGCCTTCATGTTCGAGCTTGAGCGCCGCGAGCGCCCCGACGATGTAAAAGATGATCGCGGTCGACGTCGTCACCAGCACCATGAATTTGAACAATTCGGCCAGGCCGCGCGAATAATTGGCATAGACGACCAGGCTGGCGAGCGTGCTCGACACAATCTGGGTGATCCAGGGCACGGCGAAGCGGTTGTCGCGCGCAAAGGCGGCCGGCAACAGGCCGCGATGCGCCAGGTCGCGCGGGATTTCGCCCTGCAGCAGCACGAAGCCGTTGAGCGCGCCCAGCGCGGCAATTGCGGCGAACAGTGCGACCGCCTGCCCCGCCGACGGGCTGACCAGCGTGCCGAAGAAGGTCGCATAAGCGGCGTTCGACGCCTCGAGCGTTGCGAGCGGCAACAGCAAGGTCACCGTCGTGCACGACAGCAGATAGAGCAGCCCGGTCGCTGCGGCGGCGATCAGCGTGGCGCGCGGGAGGGTGCGTTCGGGGTCGCGCACCCGGTCGCCGACGACGCAGGCGCTCTCGAATCCGAGCAGCGCGAATAGCGTCAGCGTCGCCGCGGCGCCGATATTGTCGAGGCTGACCGGTTTGGTGCCGACCATCGTCGGGGTCGGGGCATTGCCGGTGCCAAAGAGCCACAGCGCGACGAGCACCGCGCCGACGACGGGGATCAGCTTGAGCCCGAGGGTCAGCAATTGCGCCCCGCCCGCGCGCCGCACCCCCATCAGGTTGACCAGCGTAAAAATCCAGATGAAGCCGATCGCGATCAGCGCCGTCCCCGCCCCCGCATTGGCCAGCGACGGCATCAGGATCGACAGATTGCTGATCGCCGCGACCGCCAGCGTCGCAACAACGGTCCAGCAGCTGATCCAGTAACTCCATGCAACGATAAAGCCGGTGCCGGGGCCGAATGCGGCGGCGGCGTAGGTATAGGTCGCACAGCCCGTTGGCAGCCGCTTGGCCAGCCGGGCAAAGGCGATCGCCAGACACAAAGTTCCGGCAATCGACACCCCCCAGCCGATGATCGCATTCCAGCCGAGCGGCGCCAGGTCGCGCGGGAGCAGGAACACCCCCGACCCGATCATATTGCCCATACCGAGCGCGACGCACATCAAAAGGCCGAGCTTTTGGCTCGGCCTTTCGTCGTTGGTCACGCTGTCGGTCACCCGATCAGAAATCCTTGCTGACCTTGATCCCGATCAGCCGCGGCCGGATGATATTGTCGTAAAAAACGCCGCCGGTGCTGCTGACCCCATTGGGATCGCCGCAGATCGATTCGGCGCACTGCACCGCGCTGTTGATCACCCCGTTGCTGTTGAACAGGTTGGTGGCGAACAGTTCGGCATCCCAGCCCTCGCCCTTGACCCCGACGCTGATGTCGGCGGTGGTATAGGCCTTGAAATTGCCGACGACGTCATTCTCGAACGGACGCAAGTCCGACCGGCGTTTGCCGATATGATTGACCGCGAACTGGATATGCCCGTCCATCCCGCCGATCGGGAATTCGTAGCGTGCGATCGCATTGCCCTTGAACTTGGCGGTGACGGGCAGGCGCGATCCGGCGGGGGCCAGCAGCGCGTTGGTCTGGCCCGGCGGATTGATCGTGCAATCGAAGCTGTCGTTGGCGATCCGGCAGAAATCGCGGCGGATCGTCGCGTCATTGTAGCTGGCGCCGAGGTTCAGCGTAAAGCCGCCGGCGCGATAGTTGAGATCGGCTTCGATCCCGCGGATTCGCGCGATGCCGGCGTTGCGGATCTCGGTCAGGCCGTTGGCGCCCAGGAACGACAGCTGGATATTGTTCCAATCCTCCTGATACACCGCGCCGTTGAAACGCACCGGCCCGAACGAGGTTTTCCACCCGAACTCATAATTGTCGAGTGTGTCGGGACCATAAGGCTCGAGCGTCCCGCGGCGGTTGATGCCGCCGGGGCGGAAGCCGCGCGACCAGGTACCATAGATCATGACATCGTCGTTGACCTTGTAGTTCAGGCTCAGCTTGTGGATGAAATCGGTGTCGCTGGTGCTCTTGTCGAGGTTGGTGCACGGCGATCCCGCAACGATCGTCGGGGCAAAGCAGGCCGCTTCGCCGGTGCGGCTCGAATAGCCTGCCGAATAGCCGAAGAAACCGACCAGGCTGTTGTCGAACTTGTACACGCGGCCACCGCCGGTCAGCGTCAGCTTGTCGGTGATGTCAAAGCTGATTTCGCCGAACGCGGCATAGTCGCGGTCGATGCGCAGCTGTTTGGTCAACCAGATATTGCTGTCGGTGCCGGTGACGGTGATTGCGTCGCCGATGCCGTCGATGATGTAATTTTGCTCGATATTGTGCGACTGGCGCTGCCAGAACAGGCCGCCGATAAATCGGATGCGCGCATCGGCGGGCGAGGCGACGCGGATTTCGCCAAAGCTGCGCTTATAGCGGTCGATGCCCTGGATATATTGGTTGGGGTTGACCGGATTGCCGTTGTTGTCGGTGAAGTAGGCGCCATAGCCATAGAGCGCGTCATAGAAATAGGCATAATCCGAATAGTCGCTCTCGGTTTCGGTCTTGCGCCGCATGTGCCCGCCGGTGACCGTTAAATCCCAGCTGCCGATCTTGCCCTCGATGGTCATCGCGGCCTGGATCCATTTGTCGTCGCCGCGCTCGGGATTATACTGCACCGTCTGCAACTTGCCGCTGACCGCTGTCGATCGTTCCTGGGCAAAGCTGCCATTGGCCTTCTGGATCTGGCCCATCAGGTTCGGGCGGATCGTCCAGTCATCGTCGAGCTCAATACCGAGCGCCAGACGCGCGCCATAGGTGTCGACGTCGTTATAGTCCTTTTCGACCAGGTCGGCGTTCGACTGGGTGATGCCGCTCGTCGCATAGGTCCGGCTGCCCGCGATATTGTCGATATAGCCGGCGTCGCGGCGGTACCAGCCGACGAGGCGCAGCGCCGCCTTTTCACTGAGCGCCGCGTTGACGAAGCCCTCGGCGACGCCGCCGACGCCGCCCTTGGCGACGCTGTTGAGCTCCAGCCCGGCCGAGCCATAGGTGCCGCTGGTATCGGGCTGGTTGGTAATCAGGCGGATCGTTCCGGCCATCGAGCTGGCACCATAGAGCGTCCCCTGCGGCCCGGCGAGCGCTTCGACGCGCGCCAGGTCATAGGCGTGGATGTCGAGCGCGCCCTGGATGGTCGTGATCGGCATTTCGTCGAGATAGGTGCCGACGGTCGGCAGCGACGCCGAGTGGTTGGCGTTTTCGCCTGACGCGACGCCGCGGAAATAAACCTGCGCGAAACCGGGACCGGCGGTCTGGATGGTCACCGACGGCAGGAATTTAATGACGTCCTGAAATTCCTTGACCTGCAGCTCGTCGAGCCGCTCGGTGCCGATTGCGGTGATCGCCAGCGGCACATCCTGCAAATTCTGTTCGCGTTTCGACGCGGTGACGACGATGTCGCGGTCGTCCTCGATCGCGGCCTCCTGCGCCAGGGCGGCGCCCGACGTACAAAGGACGCTGCTGCCGAGCAGCAAGGCGCCGCTCCGAACCAGCCGGGTTGAAATTTTACGCATGAGACCCCCCTCAAAATGACAGCTATATGACGCGAGGATGGCGCGCCGCAGCATAAGCGCAAGTGCTGTTCGCGTACCGGTGGCTTCGTTGGTCGAAAATGTCGTCAGCTGTTGCTCAATGGCAACGTTTTGTTGGCATGCGCTTTGGACGCGGACCCTAGTCGAAGTGCGCCGGAACCGCCGGATAGGTATCGAGCACCGGATCGAGCGCATCGGTCAGTGCGCCAAGCCATGCGGCATAGGGCCGCCACTGATTGACCCCGTCGCGGTTGATCGGGCGGCGGACCTGTTCGCTTGAGGCCGTCCGAACCGCGCGCGCATTGGTGTAGAACGCCATGCAGGTCTCCTCGAACGGCAGTCCGAGATAGCCCAGCATCGCGCGCACTTCGGCCTCGGGATCGTCGAGCAGCGCTTCATGGATCACCCGGTGGACCCGGCCCGGCTGAACCGCGTCGATATGCGCCATCAACCGCACATAATCGCGGTAATAGGTGCCCATGTCGGCCAGATCGTAGCTAAACGCCTGTCCTTTGGCATAATGCTGGCGAAAGTTGGACCAGCAGCAGTCGAGCGGGTGCCGCCGGGCATCGATGATCCTGGCGCCCGGCAGGATCAGGCGGATCAGCGGCACATAGCGCCAGTTGTTCGGCAGCTTGTCGATATAGAAAGGCTTGTCGGTCTTGCGCTGTACCGCGGTGCGGCGCAGGAACGCCGCGCCCATTTCGGCCAGCCGTTCGGGCGATGCTTCGGCGAGCGCCGCGATCCAGTGACGACCTTCGCCTTGCGTCTCGCGGCCCAGCCCCAGTGCGAGCGCCGGGATGTCGGGCAGTTCCATCGTCCCTTCGATCGCCGAATGGCTGGCGAGGATCTGTTCGACCAGCGTCGATCCGGCGCGCGGCATGCCGAGGATGAAGATCGGGTCGGGTGCCGGGTCGCCCATATCCGCGCGCGCGGCGAAGAAATCGGCGGTGCAGGTCGTGATCGCGGCATCGACGATCGCGCTGGTATCGGCGGCGTCATAGCCGAGCTGGGCGGAGCGGATGGCGTTGCCCGCGGCATAGTGGCGGAACGCCGGTTCAGCGTCGCCGGCGTCGTCATAGGCCTTGCCGAGCGCGAAATGCAGGTGCAGCCGGTCGTCGTCGCGCGCCGCGTCGCCCGGATCGATGGCGGCCAGCGCCGTCTCCATCGCGGCGCGGTCGGCGGCGTCGAAACGGATCGTCTTGAGGTTGGCGAGGCTCCACCACAGTTCGCCGAGTCCCGGATCGACGGCGAGCGCGTGGCGATAGGCGGCGATGCTGTCGTCCTGCCGCCCGACGGTCTTGAGCATATGGCCGTAGCTCATCCACAGCTTGGCATGGTCGGGGAAGCGCTGGGTCAGCTGTTCATAGAGCGCGATCGCTTCGTCATAGCCGCCGATGCGGCCGAGCGCAGCGGCTTTCAGATTGGCGTGGGCGGGATTGTCGGGATCCTCGCCGAGTACTGCGTCGAGCGTCTCGGCCGCCTCGGCATAGCGGTTCTGCTTGTAGAATACGGTCGCCAGATTGGCGCGCGCTGCCCCGAAGCCTGGTGCGAGTTCGAGCGCGCGGGTGAGCAGCTTTTCGGCGTCGGCGTAGCGCCCGATGCGGCCCGCGACTTCCGCCAGCATCCGGATCGCCGCGACGTCGGTCGCGTCCTCGCGCAGCCGCTGGCGGAGCGCGGCTTCGGCGTCGGGCAGGCGGTTTTCGGCGAGCGCGAGGGCGGCATCGACCATCGCCGGGTCGTGGATCGTGGCGCCGACGGCTGCCAGCGAAGCACCCTGTGCTTCTTCTTCGCGGTTCAACGCGCGCAGCGCATGTGCAGCGAGTCGGTGGGCCGCCGCCGATGTCGGCACCGCTTCGATAATCGCGCGCGCCTGTGCCAGCGCGGCGGCGGGTTCGGCGGTGAGGAGACGGCGGGCGTTGGCGAGCGCCGCATCATGGGTGACGGTCGCCATGCGCGTCGTCGTCAGCTCTGGGCCGCGCGGGCCTTGGCGACCGCCTGTTTCAATGCGTCGTAACCGATCTGGCCCTGGAACAGCTGGTCGCCGACGATCCAGGTCGGGGTAGCGTTCAGCTGCAACTGGGTGGCAATCGCCAGATTGCTGTCGAGTTCGCGCTGGAACAGCGCCTCGTTCGCGGTCGCATCGGCGCTGCCGTCGGTGACGACGCCGACCTTGGCCGCGGCGGCGGCAATCGCCGCCTTGTCGAGCGAACTCGCGGCGAACATCGCGTGGTGGAACGCGTCATATTTGCCCTGTCGCGCCGCGGCGAGCGCCATCAGCGCGGCATCGCGGCTTTGCGGGGCGATGATCGGCAGTTCGCGGAAGACGACCTTGAGGCGCCGGTCCTCGCGGATCAGCCGATCGACGTCGGGCACGCTCGCGCGGCAGAAACCGCAGGCATAGTCGGTGAACACCACCAAGGTGACATCGCCGTCGGCATTGCCCGCCCACGCCCCGGCATAGGGTTTTTCGAGCGCCGGGCGGATCGCGTCGATCGCCTTGGCGATCTCGCCATTGCGCTGCGCTTCGAGCGCCGCGGGGATGATCTGCGGATTCGCCTTGATATAATCGGCAACGATCGTCTCGACCTCGCTCTTGCTCATCCCGCCGCTCATGCGGCCGCCGAGCCAGAACACCGCCGCGAGCAAGAGCAGCGCGCCCAGCGCCATCAACCCGATGCGCGTCGATCCACCGTCCATCCCATTCCCCTTGATTTGCGGCAAGCGCGGCGTCGCCATCGGCTTGGCGGCGGCAGGCTTTTTGGCCACTGGCGCGATCAAGGGCGAGCGGTCGTCGCCCTCGACCGTCGCCGCGGCGGTCGCGGCAGGGGCTGTCGGCCGGCTGGCATCACTCGCAAACAGCGGCAGATCGGGAGCCGACGGGTCTTTGGCGCGCGCCGCGGCTTCCTCGCGGGCGAGCAATTGTTCGAGGCCCGAGGGCGGCGGCGCCAACTCCTCGCGTGGGCTTGGGCGCAGTTTCGTCGCGGCTTCGCCGATGCTGCCCCTTATGCTGTCGCTGCCCGCCTTGGCGATCTGGCCAACGCCCGTTTTGGTCCGGTCGGCAACCTCTCCCAGCCCGCGTCCGGCGTCGCTCGACAGCTTCCGGGCCTTGTCGCCGAGCGCCAATTTTTCCCACGCGGCGCCGCTGGCCCTGGCAGTAGCGCGGCCCGCTTGCGCCGACCCGCGTCCGATCGCGCGCGCCGCTTGCGCGGTCAGCGCGCCGGTTTTGGCCGTGAGTTCGCGGGCGCGGCGGGGGATTTCCATCGCCTCGACCCGCGCCGGAATATCGGCTCGGTCGCCGACGCGGATGGTCCAGTCGGCAAAGCCATCGGCACCATTGCGCAGCGCCTGCCACGCGCCCGCGGCGCCCGCCTTCATCTGGCCCGACGTGACGACCGGCTTGCGCGGCGGCTTGTCCGCGGCGGCATAGCGCGACAGGTCGATACCGACGGGCGGCGCCTCGCGCGGTTTCGCCAGGCCTTCGACGGGCGATGCGGGCGGCAACGGCGCGGCATCGGGCGTCGGCGCGGGGTCGCGCAGCCATGGCTGGTAATATTCGTCTTTTCTATCAGTCACTTGTTGCCCTTGCGCATCGATATTGGCGATGCGGTCCCCGCATTTTCCGGCCGAATCTAGCGCCGTTTGCGCTCGCGTTCCACCTCGGCGCGCGCGACCAGCGAAATATCCTGTGCACGGATCCAGTCGGGCGTGCCCTGGGTCAGCCCCTGCATCGCCATTTCGGCATTACGCAGCGCCAGCGCTGCCTGTCCACCCTCGAGGCTGTAGCGTTCCGCCGAGGCGAGCGCGGCGCGCGCCTGATCGCCCTTGTTCGCATAGACGATGCCAAGCTGGTACCAGGCAAAGGGGTTCTGGTTGTCGAGCGCGACCGCGGTTTTCAGCACCGCTTCAGCCTCGGCGAAATTGGCCGGATCCTCGGTCGCGATCAGCGCGTGGCCCAGCGTCGCGCTGATCAGCGGCTGCGACCGCGATATTGTGACCGCCTTGCGCAGCGCCGGGATCGCTTCTTTCGGGCGCCCCGATTCGAGCAGCACCTGACCCTCGAGTTCAAGGAAATAAGGATCGGCCGGGTCGGTGGCGAGCAGCGCCTCGACCTCGGCCAGCGCTTTTTGCGGATAGGCGCTGCGGTGCCAGGCATAAGCGCGCGCATAGCGCGCCGGAATGCTGCTGTTGGTTTCGGGAAATTTGCGCAGCGTCCGGTCGGGGTCGGTCATATAGCCCGACAGCTTGGCCTTGATGCGCTGAAACCGTTTTTCGATCGCCGGGTCGGCGGGCTTGGCCCACGCCGGATCGATGACATACACCTCGCGCAGCGTCTGGATGCGGTCGCCCGACATCGGGTGGGTACGGCCATAGGCCTGATCGTCATCCTGCTTGACCGCGTAGCGGAATTCCAGATTCTGCAATTTCTTGAAAAAGGCCAGGCTGCCGCGGCCGCTGATCCCCGCCTTCGACAGATATTGCGCACCCGCGGCGTCGGCGGTCGATTCCTGTACCCGGCTGAACGCCAGGAATTTGCCGAGCGCGGCCTGCTGCCCCGCCATCATGATCCCCATGCCCGCTTCGCCGCCGCCTGCGGCAATGGCCGCGGCGCCGAGCAACAGGCTGAGCAGCGAGATACCGGTCGCTGCCTTGGCGCCTTCGTTGACCCGAATCGCATGGCCGCCGATGACATGGCCCAGCTCATGCGCGAGCACCCCCTGCACCTCTTCGGCGGTGTCGGCGGCCTCGATCAACCCGGCAAAGACATAGACGTCCTGGCTGCCCGCGACGAACGCGTTGATGCTGCGATCGCCGAGCAGATGGACGCGCACCTGCCCGGGTTGCAGCCCTGCGGCGACGAGCAGCGGGTCCATCATGTCCTGAAACAGCGCCTCGGTCTCGGCGTCGCGCAGGATCGATTGCGCCATCGCCGGGCGCATCGCGACGGCGAGCATCGCGAGCAAAGTCAGTGCGATACGAAGCAGCGGGCGCCAGGCGTCCGCCCGACCGGCGATCGGCAGAGATGAAGTCATCGCCCGATCCTTGCCCCGCGCGCCTGAACCTCGACTGAAGCCGGTGGGGCTTCGCGGGGCGCGCGGCGCGCGGGGAAAGGGAACCGGGTCAACGGGCGCCCGATCGGCTTGCCCGATCAGTTGCCAAAGGTGCGCTGCCACCAGCCGCGCCGCGGTTCGCCGTCGGGGCCAACCCCGCCCTCGTCGCCGTCGGCGGTGACGGGTTCGGCATCGCGCGTCGTTGCTGCCTCGGGCGCGGCTTCGGCAGCGACGGCCTTTTTCGCGCGGCTGGCACGCTTCTTGGGCGCCGGCTTGGCGACTTCGGCTTCGGCTTCCGGTTCGGCTTCGGTAGCGGACGCCGCTTCAACCGCTTCGGGCGCAGCATCGACCGCGGCGTCGGCGGCTTCGGCCGCGGCCTTGGTCTTGCGCGGCGCGCGCTTGCGCTTCGGCTTTTCCTCGGCGGCGGGGGCGTCCTCGGCGACCGGCTCGGCGGCTTCGGCCGCTACCGGGGCCGGCTCGGCTTCAGCCGCATTTTCGTCGGCGGTTTCCGCAGCATCGACCTTGGGCTTGCGGCCACGACCGCCGCGGCGGCGGCGCGGCTTGGCGTCGGCCTCGACCGCCTCGGCATCGCCATCGGTTTCGGCCGCGGCGGGGGCATCGTCGTCGGCGGTCCCGGCATCTGCCTCGGCGCCTTCGCCGTCACCTTCGTCGCCGGTTTCGGCGATTTCATTGCCTTCCTCGTCGCGGCGGCCGCGGCGGCCACGGCGGCGGCGGCGGCGGCGCTTGCGGCCCTCGCCATCGCTGTCGGCGTCATCACGCTCGCGCTCGCGCGAACGCGCCGGACGGTCCTCGGCCGCTTCCTCGTCGGCGGCTTCGTCATCCTCGTCCTCGGGGATGTCGTCGTCCTCATCGTCCTCGATCGGTGCGATCGGGGCAAAGCTGCGGCGCTGGGTCGGCGGCGGGCCGGTAACCTCGACCGCCATGCGCGCGCCCTCGGTTTCGCCGTCGGGCAGGATTTCGACCGAAACGCCGTAAAGTTCCTCGATGTCGCGCAGTTCACGGCGCTTTTCGTTGAGCAGGTAGAAGGTCGCTTCCTGGCTGGCGCGCAGCGTAATCTTGCTGCCCTTGCCGCGGGCGGCTTCCTCTTCGATCAGGCGCAGCGCGCTGAGGCCGGCCGACGATGCGGTGCGGACCAGCCCGGTGCCTTCGCAATGCGGGCAGGGGCGCGTCGAGGCTTCGAGCACGCCGGTGCGCAGGCGCTGGCGGCTCATCTCCATCAGGCCGAAACCCGAAATGCGGCCGACCTGGATGCGCGCGCGGTCGTTCTTCAGCGCATCCTTCATCGCCCGCTCGACCTTGCGGACGTTCGAACCATGATCCATGTCGATGAAATCGATCACGACCAGCCCCGCCATGTCGCGCAGGCGCAGCTGGCGCGCTATTTCGTGCGCCGCTTCCAGATTGGTGCTGACCGCGGTCTGCTCGATATTATGCTCGCGCGTCGAGCGGCCCGAGTTGATGTCGATCGACACCAACGCCTCGGTCGGGTTGATTACCAGATAGCCGCCCGATTTCAGCTGGACGACGGGGTTGAGCATCCCCGCCAGCTGATCCTCGACGCCGTAACGCTGGTACAGCGACACCGGGTCGGCATATTGCTTCACGCGCCGGGCGTGGCTCGGCATCAGCAATTTCATGAACTGCTTGGCCGCCTTATAGCCCTCGTCGCCTTCGACCAGCACTTCCTCGATGTCTTTATGATAAATATCGCGGATCGCGCGCTTGACCAGGTCGCTGTCCGAATGGACCAGCGCCGGGGCGCTCGATTGCAGCGTCTTTTCGCGAATCTCGTCCCACAGGCGCGCCAGATAATCGAAGTCGCGCTTGATCTCGACCTTGGTGCGGCTCATCCCGGCGGTGCGCACGATGCAGCCCATCGTCGGCGGCAGCGCGAGTTCGTCGATCATGGCTTTGAGCTTGCGGCGATCGGCACCGTTCGAAATCTTGCGGCTGATCCCGCCGCCGTGCATCGTGTTCGGCATCAGCACGCAATAACGGCCGGCCAGCGACAAATAGGTGGTCAGCGCCGCGCCCTTGTTGCCGCGTTCTTCCTTGACGACCTGGACCAGCATCACCTGGCGGCGACGGATGACGTCCTGAATCTTGTAGCGGCGGCGCAGCGACATGCGGTTTTCGCCGTCGTCGTCGTCGCGGCGGCTGCGTCCGCGGCCACCACCCTTGCGTCCGTTGCCGCGTCCGCGCCCGCGGCCCTTGCGGTCACCCCGGTCGCTGCGGCCGTCGCGGCCTTCTTCGGTTCCTTCGCCGCCGTCTTCGCCGTCGCCATTGTCGTCGCCGTCTTCCCGGTCGTCGCGGTCGTCACGATCATCGTCGGCGTCGTCGCGGCGGTCACCGTTATCGTCTTCGTCATGATATTCGACGTCGGCGACATCGCCCTCCAGCTCGTCGAGATCGGCTTCGGCGCGCATCGCCGCTTCGGCGGCATGCTCGGCCTCTTCGCGCAGCAGCGCGTCGCGGTCTTCCTTCGGAATCTGGTAATAATCGGGATGGATTTCGCTGAATGCCAGAAACCCATGGCGATTGCCGCCATATTCGACGAACGCCGCCTGCAGCGACGGTTCGACACGGGTTACCTTGGCCAGATAGATATTGCCCTTGAGCTGCTTGTGCTCAGCGGACTCGAAATCAAACTCCTCGATGCGGTTTCCCTTGGTGACGGCGACCCGGGTTTCTTCCCGGTGCCGCGCGTCGATCAACATGCGCGTGGTCATTATAAACACTCCAAGCGCGCTTCAGCGCGCCATCAAAAAATCCCGCGACCCTCCTGGACGGACAGTCGCGGCGGAAAAGGGTGAAAGGAAAAAAGACGTTATTGCCGTGGGTGGCCTGCGTCCGGTCCTGGACGCGCATGCGGTCAGTGCATCCGGCGACGACCGGGGCGAAAAGGCCCGCGTCGGGATGAAAAGAGGGCATGGCAAGCCTCATGCGGCATCAACCTGTTTACGGTGTTGAGCGGGCGGGCAGGGCGGGCGTCTGGCGATCGCCCCGACTGTCCGGTCAACCGGGTGGACTGGCGGCAGGTTGCCGATCCCCGCATATCCGGCGCCAAGGCGGCCATGTTCCGCGGATTTGCGGAGCAGGCCTTCCCCTCAAAAGGCCGGACGGCACTGGGAACGACACCGTCAGTGGTGGCGTGCTAGCATCGGCACGGGCCGACGGCAACAGCGCCACGGCAGAAAGATGGGACGCTGCCGCGCGTTCGCAAGTCCCGCGTCGCCGCTGATCATGCTGAATTGGCTGTTAACCCTGCCGGTTGACGGGGGTTTGACCCCCGATGGCTAATGTCCGGTTCACGACATTCTGCCGCTGGGGGCCTCATGTTTTCGAATAAGCGCTGGACCATCGCTCGCCTGCGGCGGCATAGAGGCGCCATGGGCCTGCTGCTCGTCCTGATCGCGATGATGATGAACCCGGCAGCGGCGCTGGCGGGACAGATCGGCGCGGTCGAAATCGGCGATTCGGACATCACGCTGCGCTTCGACGATCTGGTTGCGGGCGCTTCGACCTTTATGCTCGCCGGTCCCGACCGGATCGCGCTCGATATCGCGGGCGCTCAGCCCGGGCGCTCCATGCAAGGCGCCGGACTGGTGCGCGCGGTGCGCCAGGGGCAAAAGGATTCGGATACCGCGCGCATCGTGCTTGACCTTGCACAGCCGGCGGTGGTGACCGGCGCGCGCTTCGCCGCCGACGGCCGCAGCCTGACCTTCCGCCTGCGCCCGGTCTCCGCCGACGAATTCGCGCGGGTGTCGCGCGGCCCACGCACCGAATTGGCGCCGCCCGCGGGCTTTCGCGCCAAACCGCCCGAAAAACGCTACAGCGTCAGCGTGCCGATCGGCAAACCCAAACTCAGTGTCGCGCTGCCGCGGATCGAGGGACCGAACGACGGCCGCCTGCCGCTGGTAGTGATCGACGCGGGGCATGGCGGGCATGATCCGGGCGCGATCAGCCCGCACAGCGGCAAGCGCGAAAAAGACATCACTCTCGCGCTCGCCCGCGCGATCCGCGACGATCTGCTCGCCTCAGGCCGCGTTCGCGTCGCGCTGACCCGCGGCGACGACCGCTATCTGGTGCTCGAGGAACGCTTCGGCATCGCCCGGCGGCTCAAGGCCGATCTGTTCATCTCGGTCCACGCCGATGCCGCCGAAAACCAGAGTGCCAATGGCGCGTCAATCTATACGCTGTCCGAAGTCGCTTCCGACCGCGAAGCCGCACGTCTGGCGGCGCGCGAGAACAAGGCGAATGTCATCAACGGCGTCGATCTGGGCGCGCACAGCGGCGATGTTTCGTCGATCCTGCTCGACCTGACCCAGCGCGAGACGATGAACGTCGCCTCCGACTTTGCCCGCCTGCTCCAGCGCGAAGCGGGCGAAGCGGTCAAATTTCGCACCCACGCGCATCGCTTCGCCTCGTTCGTGGTGCTGAAAGCGCCCGACACCCCGTCGATCCTGTTCGAAACCGGCTTTATCTCGAACAAGGATGACGCCGAATTCCTCGCCTCGGCGGCGGGCCAGAAAAAGGTCGCGCGCGGAGTGCGCGACGCGGTGCAGATCCATTTCGCGCGGCAAATTGCGGCGCGCTAGCCACAATCGCCCTTCCCTTCAGGGGAGGGCAGCGAGACTTGCCAGCTTGCTGGCTTAGTCGCAGCGGGTGGGGTTTCGCAGCCTTGCGCCACCCCGACAGACCCCACCCCAACCCCTCCCCTGAAGGGGAGGGGCTTTAGTAATATAGTCTTGACTAACTTTCTTCCCGCAGCCAGCTTCACTGCGCTGACGGCGGGAGAGAGGTATGAGCTGGAGCAACTGGTCGGGTAGCGTCACCGCGGCGGCCCAGATCGCCCGTCCGCACAGCGAGGACGAACTCGCCGCGCTTATCCGCAGCGCGCACAAATTGCGCGTCACCGGGGCCGGGCACAGCTTCATGCCGCTTTGCGAATCGGACGAGCTGATCGTCGGCCTCGACGATCTGGCGGGCGATATACACATCTCCCCGGACCGCCAGACCGCGCGCATCCCCGCGGGCTGGAGCATCCGCCGCCTGACCGCGGCGCTGTGGGACGCGGGGCTGGCGCTGGCCAACCAGGGCGACGTCAATCCGCAGTCGCTTGCCGGCGCAATGGCGACCGGGACACACGGCACCGGCGCCGACCTCGGTTCGCTCGCCACCTTCGCGCGCGGTTTCCGGCTGATCGGCGCCGATGGCGAGGCGCATTGGTGCGACGCGACCACCAACCCCGACCTCTATCAGGCGCAGCGCCTGTCGCTCGGGCTGTTCGGGGTCGCGACCGAGATCGACGTCGCGGTCGTCCCTGCCTTTCACCTCGCCGAACGGATCGAAAAACGGCGCTGGGCGGAGATCCGTGAGAGCTATGATGATTTGACGCGGCAACATCGCCATGTCGAATTCTGGTTCTTTCCGCACAGCGATGATGTGATCCTGAAAACGCTCGACCTGTGCGATCCGTGCGATCCGCCGCCGACCACCACCGATATGGAGGAGGCCAGTTTTCGCCGCATCCTCAACATTTCCGCCCGGCTGCCCTTCCTGACCCCGTCGCTCCAGCGGCTGATGATGAAAAGCGGCATTTCGGGGCGCCGCCGCGGTCCCGCACACAGCGTCTTTCCGTCCGACCGCACGATCCGGTTCGAAGAGATGGAATATGAAATGCCGCGCGCCGCTGGGCTCGACACCCTCGCCGAGGTTGTCGGGTGGATTCGCAAGAAACGCCTGCCCGTCACCTTTCCGTTCGAATTTCGCACCGTCGCTGCCGACGACATCTGGATGAGCCCGATGAACGCCGGACCCGTCGCGGCGATTTCGATGCACCAATATGCCAAGATGCCGTGGCGAAACCTGTTCGCCGAGGCCGAGACGATTTTCCGCAGCCATGGCGGGCGGCCGCATTGGGCCAAACGCCACACGCTGGGCCGCGCCGATGTCGCGGCGCTGTATCCGATGGCGGGGCGTTATAATGCCGTCCGCCGCGCCGCCGATCCGGGCGGCAAATTTCTCAACCCGCATCTCGAAAGCCTGTTTGCATGACCACCGACCGCGACCTTCACGCGCATTTGATCGGCCAGCAAGGCGCGCGCGCCGACCTTAACACCCCGGTGCTCGTGCTCGATGTCGACGCGCTCGACCGCAATATTCAGCGGATGGCGGCGCTCGCCGGTCACCATGGCGTCGGCCTGCGCCCGCATGCCAAGACGCACAAGAGCGTCGACATTGCTTTGCGACAGATGCAGGCGGGCGCGGTCGGGGTATGCTGCGCGAAGATCGGCGAGGCCGAGGTGCTGGCGGCGGGCGGGGTCACCGGCATCCTGATCACCTCGCCCGTCGCCGCGCCCGCCGCAATCGACCGGCTCGCTGCGCTCGCCGCCAGCGCCGAAGGGCTGATGGCGGTCGTCGATCATCCGGGCGTCGCCGAGCGGCTTCAGAGTGCGCTGATCGCAGCCGAGGCACGACTCGATGTCATCATCGACATCGACCCCGGCATCGCGCGTACTGGCGTGGCGTCGGCGGAAGCCGCGGTCGCGTTGGCCAAGGTCATCGCCGCGTCCCCGAATCTCGCCTATCGCGGGGTGCAATTTTACTGCGGGTCGCAGCAGCATATCGAAAGCTATGCCGACCGCCGCGCCGCGATCGTCGAGCGCACCGCCTATCTGCAAAGCGTCATCGCGGCGCTGGCCGACGCGGGCTTCGCACCCGAAATCATCACCGGATCGGGCACCGGCACCCACCGCATCGACCTTGACCTCGGCGTTTTTACCGAACTGCAGGCGGGCAGCTATGTCTTCATGGACAAACAATATGGCGACTGCGACCTGACCGGCGAGGGCGGCGAAGCGCCGTTCGAGGTGTCGCTGGCGGTCGATGCGCGGGTCGTCAGCGCCAATCATGACGGGCTCGTCACCATCGACGCCGGCTACAAGTCGCTGTCGACCGACGGCGGCGTCGCGGTGGTGCAGCGCGGCGCGCCCGAAACCGCGTTCTTCGCTTTCATGGGCGACGAACATGCGGCGCTGATCGCGCCCGGCATCGGGACGCAGCTCGCCCCCGGCGACCCGGTCAGCTTGACCGTGCCACACTGCGACCCGACGGTGAACCTCTACGACAGCTATCATGTCGTGGCCGGAGAGACGCTGGTCGACATCTGGCCGGTCAGCGCGCGCGGCCGGGCGCGGTGATCGCGGCGGGCCGCGCCCCTGCTGTCAAGCGTCCGCCGCAACAGGACCGCGCGCATCTGACCCGCGGCCGGCTGCTCGACGTCGCGGGCGAATTGCTGGCCGAGGTCGGGATCGAGCGGATTTCGACCAATATGATCGCGGCGCGCGCCGGGCTGACGCCGCCCGCGCTTTACCGCTATTTCGGCGACAAATATGCGGTGCTGGAGGCGCTGGGGCGGCGGCTGATGGAGCGGCAGAACGATGTGCTCGACGCTTGGCTGACGCGTCATGCGCCCGCCGGGATCGCGGCGATGGCCGACCATATCGGCGATCTGCTCGCTGAAAACGCCGCCGTAACGCGCGCCGAACCCGGCGCGGTGTGGATATTGCGCGCGCTCCACGCCTCGCCGCGGCTCGTCCATGTCCGGCTCGAATCGCACCGCCATGTGACCGACCGGCTGACCGACGCCTGCGCGCCCCTTCTGGCGGAGATGCGCCGGTCGGCGCTATGGTCGCGGCTGCGGCTTGCGGTCGAAATCGGCTTTGCCGCCGACGAAATGCTGTACGAGGAAGACCGTGTTCCGGCCGATGCGGTGCTGACGGATGTCGCCGCGATGCTGCGCTTGATGCTGCTCGACCTGACCAGTCCTTTTTCTGCAAGCGGGCGGGGAGCAGAATAGCAACGCGCCGCAACCATGCTTCCCTTTCTGCCAAGCAGGCTTTAGAGGCTTGGCCCTATGGTCGCCGACAGCACGTCCCATTTCCGCCTGCGCCTTCGCCGCGATAGCAACGCCGTGATTACCTGGTTTCGCGACATGTGGACCAGGCGCTGGTTTCGCTGGCTTGGTTATCTCGCCCTGTCGGGCGTCCTCGCGCTCATCCTGATCTGGGCGATCTTCGCGCGCGACCTGCCGTCGGTCGACCAGCTGCGCGACTATGAACCGCCGCTGCCGACGATGGTCCGCGACGGCGAGGGCAAGCCGGTGCACAGCTATGCGCGCGAACGCCGCGTCCAGCTGGAATATAGCGAATATCCGCAACTCCTCGTGCGCTCGTTCCTGGCCGCCGAAGACAAGACCTTTTTCAGCCACGGCGGCATCGACTATCCGGGCATCGCCTCGGCGATCGTGACCAACCTTTCGAGCAGCGGCCGCCCCGTCGGCGCCTCGACGATTACCCAGCAGGTCGCCAAGAACCTGCTGCTCACCAACGAACTCAGCTATCGCCGCAAGGTGCGCGAAGCGATCCTGGCGATGCGCATCGAGGATGCGCTGACCAAGGAACAGATCCTCGAGCTGTACCTCAACGAAATCCCGCTCGGCCGCCGCGCTTTCGGCGTGCAGGCGGCGAGCCGCGCCTATTTCGACAAGGACGTCGACCAGCTCCAGCTCCATGAAATGGCGTTTCTTGCGATTCTGCCCAAGGCGCCCGAGAAATATGGCCGGACGCGCAACGAGGCGGAGGCGCTGGCGCGGCGCAACTTCGTGCTCGGATCGATGGAGGACAATGGCTGGATCACCGCGGCGCAGCGCGACGCCGCGCGCGCCATGCCGCTTGGCCTTACCAACAGCGGCAACCGCGCGATCGCGCAGGTCGGCGGCTATTATATGGAAGAGGTGCGGCGCCAGCTGATCACCCAGTTCGGCGAAACCGCTGCGGATGGCCCGCTCAGCGTCTATGCCGGCGGGCTGTGGGTCCGCACGCCTTATGACGGCAAGATGCAGACGGGCGCAACGATGGCGCTGCGCAAGGGGCTCCAGCGCTACGACGCGGGCAAGGGCTGGTCGGGACCGATCGCAACGATCGAGGCCGACGACCAGTGGCAGAGCCGTCTGGCGTCGAGCTTCATCGGCATCGACTATGACAATTGGCGCGTCGCTGCGGTCCTGTCGAAATCGGCCGGCGCGGCGCAGATCGGCTTTGCCAATGGCGATACCGGCACGCTGCCCGCCAGCGCCGCGACGCTCGGCTATCGCAAGACCGGCGGCAACGCTTTTTCGGCGATGCGCCCGGGCGACCTGATTGTCGTCAAATCGACCGGGGGCAGCGGGTATGCTTTGCGCAACATTCCCGAAGTGTCGGGCGGCATGGTCGTCGAAAGCCCGCATTCGGGCCGCATCTATGCGATGCAGGGCGGCTTCGACGTCCGCCTATCGCCCTTCAACCGTGCGACGCAGGCGCAGCGCCAGCCGGGTTCGACGATCAAGCCCTTTGTTTATGCCGCGGCACTCGACAATGGCATGACCCCGGCAACGATGATCGTCGACGGGCCGTTCTGCGTCTATCAGGGCGCGCGTTTCGGCAACAAATGTTTCCGCAACTTCGGCGGCGCGGGCGGATCGGGCGAACATACGATGCGCTGGGGGCTCGAACAGTCGCGCAACCTGATGACCGTCAAGGCGGCGAGCCAGGTCGGCATGGAGCCGATTGTCGAGACGATCCAGACGATGGGCATCGGCAAGCACGAACCTTATCTCTCGACCGCGCTCGGCGCTGGATCGACGACGGTCGAAAAGATCACCAACGCCTATGCGATGCTCGCCAATCATGGGCGCGAACTGAAACCGCGGGTGATCGACTATGCGCAGGATCGCCGCGGCAAGGTGATTTTCCCGGCCAATTGGAAGCCGTGCGACGGCTGCAACAAAAAAGATTGGGACGGTCGCCCGATGCCGCGCTTCGCCAAATCGGGCAAGCAGCTGATGGACCCGATGACCGCCTATCAGGTCGTCCATATGCTCGAAGGCGTCGTTCAGCGCGGCACCGCGGTGCGGCTGCGCGACCTGAATGTCCCGCTGTTCGGCAAGACCGGGACGACCTCCGGCCCGAACGATGTGTGGTTCGTCGGCGGGACTCCCGATGTGATCGCGGGCATGTATATCGGTTTCGACCAGCCGCGCAGCATGGGCGGCTATGCCCAAGGCGGCAGCTATGCGGCGCCGATCTTCAAGGATTTCGCGCTCGCGGCGCTCGCCGACCGCCAGCCGATTCCCTTCTCGGCGCCGAAAGGGGTGCGCATGGTGCGCATTGATCGCCAGTCGGGCCGCCGCGTCTATGGCAGCTGGCCGGGCACCGACCCCAAGGCGTCGATTATCTGGGAAGCCTTCAAGCCCGAAAGCGAACCGCGCCGGACGATCCGCGAAGAGGAAATCAAGCCGATCAAGGCGCCGAAGCGGACGACTGGCGGCGCGGCGCAAAAGGGATCGACGGGGCGCACCGACAGCGACTTCCTCGACGACCGCGGCGGCATTATCTGACGCGATAAATTCAAGGCTGACCGGTCTTCCGCATCCCCGAGCGAAGACGAGGGGTTCGTTCGAGCGAAGCGAGAACCTGCACCGCCGCTACCTCGACTTCGCTCGGCACAGCCCCTCGTCTTCGCTCGGGGATGCGGTATTGTTAGAACTCACGGCGGCCTCTATGGCCGGACGCCATTATTCAGGAGCAAGGACATGCGCGCCGAAGCGCAGGATCATATCGACAAGATTGGCGCCGCGCTGGCGCTGCTGCGCCGTTTCCTCGACTGGGACCGCGCGGTGCGGCGGCTCGACGAGCTGAATGCCAAGGTCGAGGATCCGACGCTGTGGAACGATCCGCGCGCCGCGCAGGAGGTCATGCGCGAACGCCGCCGCCTCGACGAGGCAATCAATGCGACGCGCGCGATTGAAACCGAATGCACCGACACCGCCGAACTGATCGAACTCGCCGAGATGGAAGGCGACGAAGCGATGATCGACGAGGCGGTGGCCTCGCTGGCGACGCTCGCCGCGCGCGCCGAAGAGGACAAGATCAAGGCGCTGCTCGCGGGCGAAGCCGACGCCAATGATTGCTATATCGAAGTCCATGCCGGCGCCGGCGGCACCGAAAGCCAGGATTGGGCCGAAATGCTTCAGCGCATGTACAGCCGCTGGGCGGAAAAGCGCGGATTCAAGGTGGAACTGGTCGAATATCAGGCTGGCGAACAGGCGGGGATCAAATCGGCGACGATGCTGGTCAAGGGCGAGAATGCCTATGGCTATTCCAAGACCGAAAGCGGCGTGCATCGGCTGGTCCGTATCTCGCCCTACGACAGCTCGGCGCGGCGCCACACCAGCTTCTCGAGCGTCTGGGTCTATCCGGTGATTGACGACAATATCGATATCGAGATCAACGAGGGCGACCTCAAGATCGATACCTATCGCGCTTCGGGCGCGGGCGGCCAGCACGTCAACACGACCGATTCGGCGGTGCGCATCACGCATATTCCGACCGGCATCGTCGTCGCCAGCCAGAACGACCGGTCGCAGCACAAGAACCGCGCGACCGCGATGGGGATGCTGAAGGCGCGGATGTACGAGGCCGAGCTGCAAAAGCGCGAAGCCGCGGCGTCGGGCGAATATCAGGCAAAGACCGAAATCGGCTGGGGCCACCAGATCCGTTCCTACGTCCTCCAGCCGTACCAGCTGGTCAAGGATCTGCGCACCGGGGTGACGTCGACCGCGCCCGGCGACGTGCTTGACGGCGCGCTCGACCCGTTCATGGCCGCGGCGCTGTCGCAGAAGGTCACGGGCGAAAAGGTCGAGGTCGAGGACATCGATTGATGAAGCGATCCGCCGCCGCCCTGCTCGCGTGCCTGTCGCTGCTCGGCGGCTGCGATGCGCCATGGGACGATAGCGGCGACCGCACGATGACGGCGCGCGAATTTCCGCCCGCCGACCGCCCGGTGGCGCCGACGGTCTCGACCAAATGGTCGACCGAAGAAGCGCGCGACCGCGTCAACGAGGCCGAAGACGTCATGGATTCGGCCGATGTTCGCCCGGCGATGACCGTCGCCGACATCGGCGCGGGCGACGGCTATTACACCGTGCGCCTCGCGCAGCGCGTCGGCGCGGGCGGGCGGGTGCTGGCGCAGGACATCATGCCCGAGGTGATCGAACGGCTCGCCGACCGCGTCGCGCGCGAACGGCTCGACAATGTCTCGCTCAAACTCGGCGCGGTCGACGACCCGCGGCTGCCCGCGGCCAGTTTCGACCGGGTGTTCATGGTCCATATGTATCACGAGATTGGCGAGCCCTACGCCTTTCTCTGGCGGCTACGCCCGGCGTTGCGCGCGGGCGGGCAGGTGATCGTCGTCGACGGCGACCGCCCGATCGCCGACCATGGCACGCCCTTCCGCCTGCTCGTCTGCGAGTTCGAGGCGGTGGGGTACAAGCTGGTGTCGTACGACGACAAACAGCATGCCGGGGGGTATTTGGCGCGCTTCGTGCCGAGTGGGAAGCGCCCCGATCCCGACGCGATTACGGTGTGCGACAATCCGTGAAATAGTCGTCGCCCCCGCCTTCGCGGGGGCGACGGTGCTTTCAATAGACCACCAATCGATCGGCATCGCCGATCTCGGCCATGAAGCTCACCAGTCCACCGGTGCGCACCTGCGGCACCAGTTCATTCGCCGTCATGCCGGTCAGCGCCATGCCCGACTGACAGACGACCAGCCGCACGTCCATCGCCATGGCCTCGGCGATCAGCGACACGAGATCGGACTGCCCCGCGGCGCGTCGCGCGGCGTCCCCCGCAAATGCGACGGGCGTGCGCAGCAATTCAGCGGCTGGTCCCTGGAGGAATATGCGCGCCGACCGCCCGAGCGCTGCGGCCGCCGCCGCCGTCTCGAGCGCGGCATAGAAGCGCTCGCCTTCGGCCGACGCGACGATGATGTTCAGCCCCGGCATATCGGACACTCCGGATCCTTGGCCACAGCAACTTCGCGCCAGCGCCGGTCGAGCATGTCGACGATCGCCAGCCGCCCGGTCAAGGACGCCCCCCCGCCGGCCAGCGCGCGGACGGCTTCCAACGCCGCCATCGTCCCGATCATCCCGGCGAGCGCGCCCATCACCCCGGTCTCGGCGCAGTTGACACCCTCCTGGTTCGGATCGTCGCCGACCAGGCAGGCGTAGCAGGGAGTGCCCGCGCGCCAGCCCTCGTACAGCGCGACCTGTCCCTCGAACGCCCCGATCGCAGCGCTGAGCAGCGGGATATGCAAGGCAACGGCCGCACGGTTGACCGCCAGCCGGGTGACGAAATTGTCGCAGCCATCGAGGATCAGGGTCGCGCCATCCAGCAATGCCGCGGCATTTGCGTCATCGAGCCGCTGGGCGATCGCGACCGTCTCGACATACGGGTTGATCCGCCGCGCCGCCTCCGCGGCCACCACGGCCTTGCGCGCGCCGATGTCGGCATCGGTAAACAGCGGCTGGCGCTGCAAATTCGACAGTTCGACGACATCATCGTCGATGATCGTCAGCCTGCCGACCCCCGCCGCCGCCAGATAGGTGATCGCCGGACAGCCGATGCCGCCCGCGCCGATGACGGCGACATGCGCGGCTTTCAGCTTCGCTTGCCCCGCGCCGCCGAACGCGGGCAGGATGATCTGGCGCGCGTAACGGTCGAGTTCGGCGTCGGTGAGCAATTAATCGCCCGATCGCCGGGTCTTGATCCCCGACAGCGAGGCCAGTCCTGCGGCGTCGGCGGTTTCATCGACGGGTTCGCTCTCGACCCCGGTCGACCCGAAACCGCCCGCGCCGCGCGTCGTCGTATCGAGCGTTGCCACCTCGGCAAAGCTCGCGCGCTGGACCGGCGCCGGAACCAGCTGCGCGATGCGGTCGCCGCGCTTCACCTCGAAATTATCCTCGCCCAGATTGGCCAGGATCACCTTCACTTCGCCGCGGTAATCGCTGTCGATCGTCCCCGGGGTGTTGAGGCAGGTGATGCCATGTTTCAGCGCCAGGCCCGATCGCGGGCGCACTTGCACCTCGTAACCGGCGGGGATCGCCATCGCGAACCCGGTTGCGACCGCATGGCGCGTGCCGGGACGGATCGTCAGCGATTCCGCCGCGACGACATCCATCCCCGCCGCGCCGTCGCTGGCATAGGCGGGCAGCGGCAGGCCGCCGCCGTTCGGCAGCCGCTGGATGCGGATTTCAATCGGGCTGGCGGGGGCTACGCGCATCGAGCTCATCGGCAATCTTTTCCATCAATTTGCGGGCGACGGCGGCTTTCGGCAACCGGTCCCAGCTGTCTATCCCGTCTTTGCTAACGATATGCACGCGGTTGCTCTCGCCGCCCATCGGGTCGGCGGCGACGTCGTTGGCGACGATCCAGTCGCAGCCCTTCTTCGCCAGCTTCGCCTCGGCATGCGCGATGACGTCATTGGTCTCGGCTGCAAAGCCGATCAGCAAGGTGGGGCGCTCGGGCGATTTTGCGACTCCCGCCAGGATGTCGGGATTCTCCGCCAGCGCGAGCGGCGGGACGGCGCCGCTGCCGTCCTTCTTGATCTTCTGCCCCGCCGGGTCGGCGGCGCGCCAGTCGGCGACCGCGGCGACCATGATTGCGGCATCGACGGGCAGGCCTTGGTCGACCTCGGCCGCCATCTGCGCCGCGGTTTCGACATCGACGCGAATCACGCCGGGCGGGGTCGGCAGCTCGACCGGACCGGCGATCAGCAGCACCTCGGCCCCGGCCTCGGCGGCGGCGGCGGCGATCGCAAAGCCCTGTTTGCCGCTCGACCGGTTGGCGATGTAGCGCACCGGGTCGATCGGTTCATGCGTCGGCCCTGCGGTGATCAGGATACGGCGGCCATAAAGCGGGCGGTGGTTCCCGGGCGCGAAGTCGGGTTGGCCCGTCATGGCGGTAACCGCGGGTGCAGCGGCTAGCGCGGTATCGATCGCATCCTTGATCGCCCCCGGTTCAGGCAAGCGTCCCGGCCCAAACTCACCGCATGCCATCTCGCCCTCGTCGGGAGCCAGCACGGTCACGCCGTCGCCGCGCAAGGTCGCAATATTGCGCTGCGTCGCGGCATGCAGCCACATCCGCACATTCATCGCGGGCGCGGCGAGCACCGGCTTGTCGGTCGCGAGCAACAACGTCGTCGCCAGATCGTCGGCGATCCCCGCCGCCATCTTGGCGAGCAGGTCGGCGGTCGCGGGTGCAACAACGACCAGATCGGCCTCGCGGCTCAGCTGGATATGCCCCATCTCGACCTCGTCCTTCAGGTCGAAGAGATTGGTGTACACCTTGTTCTCGCTGAGCGCCGCGAGCGTCAGCGGCGTCACAAACTGCTCGCCCGCGCGGGTGATGACACAGCGCACGACATAGCCCGCCTTGCGAAGCAGGCGGACGAGTTCGATGCTCTTGTAGGCGGCGATACCACCGCCGATGATCAGCAGGATGCGCTTGCCGGCCACCTCAAACCCCCGTCAGCAGCACGTCGAGCGCGTTCAATATCTCATATCGTTGGTCGGCCAATGACGTCACCCGCAGGCCGAGTTCGTTGGCATCGACGGCGGAGGCGAGCTGCGTTGCCATGATATGGCGCCGTCCGTCGATTTCGAACACCGGGTGAAGGCGCGACAAGGTCTGCGCCGTCTGCGTCGGTACGAGCGGGATGACGAAGCGCGTGTCAAAATGGTCGAGCAGGTCGCTTTGGCAATCGAGCAGCAGATTGTCGTCGTCGCGACTGCGGTGAACATCGAATTGCGGCATTCAGAAGCGCCGGTATTTGGCGAGAGGCAGGCCGTTCTTGCGCGTATAGTCGTTCCAGCTTTCGATCGCGGCGCGATTCTCTTCCTTCCACGCCGCTTCGCGCGCCTTCTTCACCTCGGCGGCAAGGCCCGTTTGGCAGGCCTCGCTGACGTTGATGCCAAGCTTTCGGGCTTCATCGACCAGCCCGGCGCTCAGCGACACGTTGGTCGGCTTTTTTGGCCCTTCGAATCGTGCCGGACGGTTCATCGCCATTCTCCTTGTGCATAAGATATGCACATCGGGCGGTCAGTTCAACCCAGCCAGTTGAGCGCCGCCGCGCCTGCCATCGCACCAACCAGCGCCGTCAGCGCATAGCGCCACCAGCGCCGCTTTTCGCCCTTGTCCCACATCAGCGCGATCTCGGGCAGCGGCGGTGCGGGCGGCGCGGCGCCCTTTTTGGGCAATTGCGCGTCGAGGCGGCGGATGATGTCAGGGATCAGCGCCAGCGTCCCCGCCTGTTCGCGCAGGCCATCGGCCAGCGCGGCTTCGGGGCCGAGTTCGTCGCGGATCCATTCCTTCACAAACGGTCCCGATACGTCCCACATGTTGATCCGGGGGTTGAGCATCGTCGCGACCCCCTCGACCATCACCATAGTTTTTTGCAGCAACAGCAAATGCGGCTGCGTCTGCATGTCGAAATCGCGGGTGATTGCGAACAGGCCGTCGAGCATCTGTCCAACGCTCAGCTCGCTGACCGGCTTGCCGCGCATCGGCTCGCCGACCGCGCGCAGCGCCGTCGCGAATTCCTCGACATTATGATAATCGGGGACGTACTGCGCCTCGAAATGAATCTCGGCGACGCGGCGATAATTGCCCGTGGTCAGCCCATAGAGGATTTCGGCGAGCCAGTAGCGCGCCTGCCGGTTGATCCGGCCCATGATGCCGAAATCGACCGCGGCGATCGTGCCGTCGGCTTTCACGAACAAATTGCCCTGGTGCATGTCGGCGTGGAAAAACCCCTCGGCGATCGCCTGACGCAGAAAGGCGTGGACAAGGTTGCCCGCCAGTTTCTCCATGTCGTGCCCCGCGGCGATCAGTGCGTCGCGGTGCGAAATCTTAATGCCGTCAATCCAGTCGAGCGTCATCACCTTGCTCGTCGTGCGGTCCCAGTCGATCGCCGGGACTTCATAGGTCGGCACCCCGACCATCGCGTCGGCCAGTTCGGACGCCGACGCCGCTTCGCGGCGCAGATCCAGCTCGCGCAGCGTCCAGCGGCGGAAATTGGCGATGACCTGGCGCGGGCGCAGCCGCGTCGCTTCGCCGCCGAGCGCTTCGAGATGCGCCGCCGCCCATTCATAGGTGTCGATGTCGCGCGCGAACTGCTTGTCGATGCCGGGACGGCGGACCTTGACCGCGACCTTGCGGCCGTCGGTGGTCACGGCGCGGTGGACCTGTGCGATCGACGCCGATCCGACAGGGTCGGGGTCGAACTCGCTGTACAGGCTTTCCAGCGGCACCTCGAACGTCGCCTCGATTTCCTGCCGGATACGCTCGAACGCGACGGGGGGCAGCGCGTCCTGCAAACTCAGCAGGTTACGCGCGGCGTCTTCGCCGACCAGGTCGGGGCGCGTCGCGAGCGTCTGGCCCAGCTTGACCGCCGCGGGGCCGATCGCCTGGAACGCGGCGGCATAGTCGGGAATTTTCGGCTGGACCGTGCCAAAGCGCGCGATGCGGCACAGCCGCTTGACCCCCGGCGGGGTTTGCGGCGCGCTCTCGATCCCGCGCAGCGCCCCGTGGCGCGCCAGGATACGGCCCCATTTCAGCAGGCGCAGGATATGGGTGACGGGACGGGTCATGGGGTGAACCCCTCCCCTTCAGGGGAGGGGCAGCGAGACTTGCCAGCTTGCTGGCTAGTCGCAGCGGGGTGGGCGATGCCATCGACGCCGGCCGGTTCCAAGGACCCCACCCCAACCCCTCCCCTGAAGGGGAGGGGCCTTATGCCGATGCCGACCCTCACGCCTTCCACCCGCTATGGATCGCGACCAGCCCGCCCAGGATCGGCTCGACCTTCACCGCGGTAAAGCCCGCTTCGCCGATCATCCTGGCGAATTCGGGCATCGGCGGGAAACGGCGGATCGATTCGATCAGGTAGCGATAGCTGTCCTCGTCCTGCGCGATCAGCTTGCCGAGCTTGGGGACAAGATGGTGCGAATAAGCGTCATAGGCTTGCGCGAACCCCGGCCATTCGTTGGTCGAAAATTCCAGGCAGAAGAACCGCCCGCCATAGCGCAGCACGCGGTGCGTTTCCTTCAGCGCCGCGGGAATGTCGGTCACGTTGCGGATGCCGAAGGCAATCGTATAGGCGTCGAAAAACTGGTCAGGGAACGATAGTTTCTCGGCGTTTTGTTCGCTCCACACCAGGCTGTCGATGCCGCGCTCGGCCGCGCGTTCGACGCCGACGCCCAGCATGTCGGGGTTGATGTCGGCGACGGTGATGCTCGCGCCGCTCTTTTCCATGCGAAAGGCGATGTCGCCGGTGCCCCCCGCCATGTCGAGGATCGCCTCACCCGCGCGCGGTTTGACGCGGCGCACAAAGCGGTCTTTCCACAATCGGTGCATGCCGCCCGACATTGCGTCGTTCATGATGTCATATTTGCGCGCGACGCGGCTGAACACCTCGCCGACCTTCGCGGTTTTTTCGGTCGCCGGAACCTGTTCATAGCCAAAGCTGACGGTGTCGGGGGTGGCCATGGATGTGCGCCTTTGCGGGGAGAGCGATAGTCAGATGCGCCTTTAGCGGGGCCTTGTCGCGCAAGCAAATGGCGCGTAGCTCCCGCTGACGATGCCCGAGCTTCCCGAAGTCGAAACCACCGTCCGCGGCCTCGCGCCGCACCTCACCGGCCAGCGGCTGGTGCGCGTCTCGACGCTGCGCCCCGATCTGCGCCGCCCATTCCCGGTTGATCTGGCGCAGCGGCTCACCGGCTCGATTGTCACCGGGCTGTCGCGGCGCGCCAAATATGGCATCATCGCCACCGACCGCGGCGATCATATGATCTTTCACCTCGGCATGTCGGGCAGTTGGCGGATCGGCGCGGGCGAACCCGGCAAGCACGACCATCTGCTGATCGATACCGCGGCGGGGCAGCGATTGATGCTCCACGATCCGCGCCGTTTCGGGTCGGTCGACCTGGTCGCCGGCGATCCGCTCACCGGCTTTCCCGCTTTCGTCACGCTCGGCCCCGAGCCTCTGTCCGATGCCTTCGACGCCGCCCATCTCGCGCGCGTTCTGGCGGGGCGGCGCGCGCCGATCAAGGCGATGCTGCTCGACCAGACGATCGTCGCGGGGCTGGGCAATATCTATGTGTGCGAGGCGCTCAACATGGCGCGCATCGCGCCGACCCGCGCCGCTGCCGACGTGTCGCGCGCCAAATTCGCGGTGCTCGTTCCCGCGATCAAGGCGGTGCTCGAGGCGTCGATCGCGGCGGGCGGCTCGACCCTGCGCGACTATAAACAGCCCGATGGCGAACTCGGCTATTTCGCCAAAGACTGGCGCGTCTATGGCCGCGAGGGTGAGACGTGCGACTGCGGCGGCACGATCGCGCGGATCGTCCAGAGCGGCCGCTCGACCTTTTATTGCCCCAAATGCCAGCGGTGACGCGCGCATTTGCCGCAAAAATGATTGACCAACCGGGGTTGTCTGGCTATGCGCGCACCCTTCGAGCAGGGTCCGGGTTACCGGAACCGGCCGTATCCGGATATTGATTCGCTCGTTTCGCGCGATTCGGCTGCTCCGGTGACGCTGTGCTCCGACTGACTTAGACCGTTTGGAAACCGAGGAATTTATGGCCAATACGCCGCAGGCAAAAAAGCGCATCCGCCGCAACACCGCGCGCACCGTCGTGAACAAGAATCGCGTCTCGCGCATCCGCACGCTGGTGAAGAAGGTCGAGAACGCGATCGTCGCTGGCGACAAGGACGCGGCGGCGACCGCGCTGAAGGCGGCGCAGCCTGAAATGGCGCGCGGCGTCGCCAAGGGCGTGCTGCACAAGAACACCGTCGCGCGCAAATTCTCGCGCCTGACCAAGAGCGTGAACGCAATCGCCTGATTGCCCACGCCTATTTGAGCTTGTCCCGAAAGGGAACAAAATGGACCCGCCGGCACACCGCCCGCGGGTCTTTTTTTGTGCCGCCGAATATGACCGGGCGATGGCAATATTGTTGCAGCGCGGTAAGTGGCGGATTTACGGCGATTCGTTGATCTGCAACCCGATTGTCATATATAAGTATCTGAAAATTTTGATGAAAACACCGATTTCGCGCGATTCCGGCACCCCTGCCGAGTCAAGATTTTTATTTCAGTATTTTTACACGACCGCCCCTTGATCGACTCGCTTCGCCCTGACTAGACAGGGGGGTCGTCGGCCTTCGCCGGTGGCCGCCACATCGACATGATTCGCACTTCTTCGGGCCCTCGGTCCCGGGCAGGATGCTTGCGCCCCGGCGCAGGCGACGAATCGGCGTGGGAGCGGCTCCGCAAAGGTTTCGAGGGCAGGGGGATCAGCGGGGGCGGCGCAGCGTGATAAAGAGCGGAAATCTTCATGGTGACGATGCAAGGGACGGAGCGATGAGCGGCGATGCCGCGGCGCTCTGGCCGCGCGTTGCCGAAGGACTGCGCCGCGACCTCGGCGTGCGCACTTTCGACCATTGGCTGAAACCCGTGCGCTTTGGCGATTATTGCACGCTGTCGGGGGTGGTGACGCTCGAAACCGTCAGCCGTTTTTCGGCCAATTGGATCAACGAACGTTTTGGCGACCGGCTCGAACTCGCCTGGCGCCAGCATCTGCCGACGGTGCGCGGCGTCACCGTGCGCGGCGGCGCCGGTGCGACCGAGCGCGCCGCGATTCTGGCCAGCCCGCCGCTGCCGGCGTTCGATACCCCGGTTCCGACGCCGATCGCTGTCCCGTCGCCGTTCGACCCGCGGCTGTCGTTCGATCGCTTCGTCGTCGCGCGCAGCAACATCCTCGCCGCCAACGCCGCGCGCCGCATGGCGATGGTCGAGGCGCCGCAGTTCAACCCGCTCTACCTCTGCTCGGGCACCGGGCAGGGCAAGACCCACCTCCTCCAGGCGATCGCGCAGGATTATGCCGCGGCGCATCCGACCGCGACCATCATCCTGATGTCGGCCGAAAAATTCATGCTCGAATTCGTCGGCGCGATGCGCGGCGGCGACATGATGGCGTTCAAGGCGCGGCTGCGCGCCGCCGACCTGCTGCTGCTCGACGATCTGCAGTTCGTCATCGGCAAGAATTCGACGCAGGAAGAATTGCTCCACACGATCGACGACCTGATGACCGCAGGCAAGCGCCTGGTCGTCACCGCCGACCGCCCGCCGGCAATGCTCGACGGGGTAGAAGCGCGGCTGCTCTCGCGGCTGTCGGGCGGCCTCGTCGCCGACATCGAAGCGCCCGAGGATGATCTGCGCGAACGCATCATTCGCCAGCGGCTCGCCGCGATGCCGATGCTTGACGTCCCCGACGCTGTCGTCGCCTATCTGGTCAAGCATTTCACCCGCAACATCCGCGAACTCGAAGGCGCGCTGAACAAGCTGCTCGCCTATGCCGCGCTCACCGGCACGACGATCGACCTGACGCTCGCCGAGGACCGGCTCGCCGAAAATGTCCGCACCGCGCGCCCGCGGATCACGATCGACGAGATCCAGCGCGCCGTCTGCGCCCACTACCGGCTCGACAAGTCGGAAATGGCCTCGAAGCGCCGCGTCCGCGCCATCGCCCGCCCGCGTCAGGTCGCGATGTATCTGGCCAAGGAACTGACCCCGCGGTCGTACCCCGAAATCGGGCGGCGCTTTGGCGGGCGCGATCATTCGACCGTGATCCACGCGGTCCGCACGGTCGAGGCGCTGCGCGTCGCCGACAGCGAACTCGACGCGGAAATCGCCGCGATCCGGCGCAGTTTGAACAGCTGATCCACAGCTTATGCCGGGTTTGTCCCCGGGATTGTCCACAGCGCTTGCGCTCGCGCGCCGTATCGTCGGCTTTGGGGTGGGAAGCTGCCTGACGGCTATTGATTTCATCCGTCCGATACTAGACGTCCCCTTGGGCGTATGGGGCAGGAAGGATCGTCGATGGACCTTGAGCGTGTGTGGAAAATTCGCGAGGAAGAGGTGTATCCGACCTTATTCGGCCCCATCAGCCGAGGCATCTTCCCTCTTACTCAGCAGCTATTCGAAGAACGCTTCGGTCAGATCGACATTGACCCTCGCTGGTTGTTTCACGGCGTTTTCGAGTTTGCGCCAACGGCCGACCGACCTTCATGGCTCTACGTCACCTCGGGATATTCAAATCCTTGGGAGCAGGACGGAGTCGACTATGATCCGGAGGGGGAGTCGGGTGCTGGGGTTGAATTCACCTTCGCGGTATCGGAGAAAGGGGATTGGGCGATCCGAGCGCTGCAGCATATGCTGGCCTTTGATCTACTGCTCGGTGTCGGTCGGTATGCCGGAGCAGACCGCTTCTCGTTGCATGACCGCATTCCCTTACGCGCTCCGCTCAATGGTCAGCCAGACTGCCAACTGCGCAACCTGATCCTTGTGGAGAGGGAGGATGAGCCGCAGGAATTTTCCCTTCCATCTGGTCAGGTCATTCTGGTCGGCTTCACGGGCATAACCGATGCCGAACTCGGGTTCGCAAAAGCGCACGGATCGCTTGCCTTGATCGAGAAACTCCGAACTGCAGGATTCCACCCTGTGACGAATCCCAATCGCAAGTCACTCTCTGTATAATGGTCGTGCGACAGCTTTCAGGCGAAGCTTACGAACTAAGCCATGTCCGACTTCGGTCGAAACCCGACATTGCTCCACACGCCAAAGCAAAAGGCCCGCCTTCCGGATGGAGGGCGGGCCTTTGTCTTCAGCCTTGCGGCAAGTTCACCCCTTCTCGGGCGGTGCCACGGTAATCCGCACCCGCTCGCCCGAATTGCCGGGGAAGCCGGTGAACATCGCCTCGACCAGATTGGGAACGATCGTTTGCAGATTATTGTCGCGCGACTGCGCCTCGGCATGGCCTTCGAACAGCCGCGATCCGTCGCCGGCGCGGTTGATCTGCAGGTTCAGCCCACTGGTATAGACGGTGTAGCTGCTGACGTCGGTGCCGCCCCAGCCGGGGCCGAAACCGCCCCACAGGAACGGGTCGCGATAGCCATAGACATAACGGCGCCCGCCGCGGCCGGTGACGATCACCGGACGATAGAAGCCGCCGCCATAATAGCCGCGATAGCCGCCGTACCAGGGATCGCCGAAGCCGGGGCTCGACACGACGCGTTCCCGCCCCTTGTCGACGCCATAATCCATCCGCACGACCAGATCGGCATTTTCGCCGCGCGCCGCGGGGCGATAGCCGTAGCGGGTCAGCTCGCTGGCGACCAGATTGGCATATTGGCCGAACTCGATCCCGCCGGCGAGCGCGGGGTTGCCCGCCTCGACGACAAAGCTCTGGCCTTGCGGCGCGGGTAGCTGGGTCTGGAAACGCGCGACATCGGCCTTGAACGGGGTCGCGCAGCCGGCGAGCGCCAGCGCGGCGCCGGTCATGGCGGCGAGGCCGAGGTGGCGAAGGCCGAGGTGGCGAAGGGTCATCTTGCTCATCGTCTTGGCTCCGTGATTCGGGGGCGCACATCGCTGGCGCTTTATACCATGACTGCGCCGATGCGACTTAACCTTGGTTGAACCCGGCTCGTCGCACCTTGGTTCCACCGATCAATATCGGGTGCCTTCGCCAATAAGCAAGCCCGGACAGGAGATTAGCGGCACAGCCCCAGGGCGGCATAAGCGGCATCGATCGTCGGCCGCGCCAGCGCGCTTGCGCGCGCCGCGCCATCTTCCAGCGCGGCGTCGATCGCCGCCGGATCGGCCTTGAGCTCGCCGAAACGGGTCGCGATCGGGCGCAGGCTTTCGACAAGCAGCTCGCCGAGCGCCGGCTTGAACGCGCCGAACCCCTGTCCGGCAAAGCGCGCCAGCACCTGATCCACGCTTTCGTCGGCCATCGCGGCATAGATGGCGACCAGGTTTTTCGCCTCGGCGCGCCCTTCCAGCCCGGCGGCCTCCGACGGCAAGGGTTCGGCGTCGGTCCTGGCCTTGCGGATCTTCGCCATGATCGTGTCGGCATCGTCGATCAGGTTGATCCGGCTCGCGTCGCTCGGGTCCGATTTCGACATTTTGGCGCTGCCGTCGCGCAGGCTCATGATCCGCGCCGCCGTCGGCGGAATGGTTGGTTCGGGCAGCGTGAAGGTTTCGGTGCCGGTGTCGAGGTTGAATTTGGCCGCGATGTCGCGCGCCAGCTCAAGATGCTGTTTCTGGTCGTCGCCGACCGGAACATGCGTCGTTTGATACAGCAGCACGTCGGCCGCCTGCAACACCGGATACGCGTAAAGCCCGACGCTGGCGCCCTCGCGATTCTTGCCCGATTTTTCCTTGAACTGGGTCATCCGGTTCAGCCACCCGATGCGCGCGGTACAGAACAACAGCCAGCCGAGCTCGGCATGCGCGGGAACGCGCGCCTGATTGAACAATATCGCTTTGGCGGGGTCGATCCCCGCCGCCATCAGCGCCGCCGCCATCTCGCGCGTGTTCGCGGTCAGTTCGGCGGGGTCGTTGTGCACGGTGATCGCGTGCAGATCGGCGAGAAAATAGAGCTTTTCGCCCGCCATCTCGTCCTGCATCCGCACCCAGTTGCGGATCGCACCCAGATAATTGCCCAGGTGCAAGTTTCCGGTGGGCTGAATGCCCGATAGCGTCCGCATGATTCGTGTCCTGTTAGAGTGTGCGTCGGCGCAGCTGGCCGACGGTGTCGCGATTGACCACGCCGAACAGCACGGCGCAACCAAAGAATATGACCGCGCCCAGACCGACGATCGCGCCCAGCGCGGCGATGCGTTCGAACGCCCCGCCGACAAAGGCGTCCCCGGCCAGCGGGATCGCAAAATGCAGCGCCGCCGCCATCGCCGCGGCGGCCAGCACGATGCGCGCGATCCGGCTGGCGACGCGCCCGGTCAGGTGGAACGATCCGCTGCGGTGCAGGATCGCATAGAGCATCGCGACATTGCACCACGCCGCGATCGACCCCGCCAGCGCCAACCCGACGATGCCCAGCGACGGGATCAGCGCGAGGTTGAGGCCGACGTTGATCAGCAGCGAAATCGCCGCGGTCCACACCGGGGTGCGCGTGTCCTTGCGCGCGAAGAAATTGGGGACCAGCACCTTGACCAGCACATAGGCGGGCAGCCCGACGACCAGCCCGCCGACCACCGCACCGGTCGCCAGCCCGTCGGCCAGGCTGTACTGACCGCCCACGTAAAAGGCGCTGGTGATCGCGGGACCGGCGACGAACAGCGCGACCGCCGCGGGGACGGTCAGCAGCATCGCCAGTTCGACGGCGTTGCTTTGCAGGCGAAAGGCGCCGTCGCGGTCGTCCTGCGCCACAAAGCGCGACAAGGCGGGCAGGATTGCGGTGCCAAGCGCGATACCGATGATGCCAAGCGGCAACTGGTTCAGGCGGTCGGCCATCGCCAGATAGGTGATGCTCTTGTCGGGCAGCATCGCGATGAAGAACAGGTCGACGAAACGGCTGATCTGATAGACCCCGGCGCCGAACACCGCGGGCAGGATCAGCACCCCCATCTCGCGCACCCCCGCGGTCAGTCGCGGCCGGTGCAGCGCGGGCCGGAACCCCGATTTGCGCACCCAATAATAAAGCCAGATCAGCTGGAACAGCCCCGACAGCGAGACCGATATCGCCAGATACAGCCCGGTCGCCGCTTTCGCCTGCTCGCCGCCGTCGCCCGTCGCCATGCCGATCAGCAGCGCCGCGACCAGGCAGATGTTGAGCAGGATCGGCGCCGCCGCCGCCGCGGCAAAGCGCGACAGGCTGTTCAGGATCGCCGCGAACAGCGTCGCGACGCTCATGAACGCCAGATAGGGAAAGGCGATGCGCGCCATCGCGATCGTCAGGTCGAATTTTTCGCCGTCGGCGCGCAGTGCCTCGCTCGCGAACAGGTGCATGATCCACGGCATGACGATCAGCAGCAGCGCCGAAAAGACAATCAGGATCGGGATCAATACCGCGAGCACGGCGTCGGCAAAGGCGCGCGCTTCGCTGCGATCGCCGTCCTTGGTCATCCGCTGGTTGAACAGCGGGACAAAGGCCGCGGCAAAGGCGCCCTCGGCGAACAGGCGGCGAAAGATGTTGGGGAGCTGGAAGGCGAGCTGCCACGCATCGGCAATGCCGCCCGCGCCGAGGATGCGGCTGAGCAGCATGTCGCGCGCAAAACCGAAAATGCGGCTGACCATCGTCAGCCCGCCGATCGTCCCGACGCTCTTGACCAGGCTGCTCACCCCGTCAGCCCGCCCCGTTGATGGTGGTTACGCCTGGCCGACCGGCACGGCGTCGCCCAGCTGCCCCGCTTCGGCCTGCTGGACCTGCTGCATGAACAGGCCGTGGAAATCGATCGGTTCGAGCAGGAGCGGCGCAAAGCCGCCGTCGCGCACAGCATCGGCGACGACGCGGCGGGCAAAGGGGAACAGGATGCGCGGCGCTTCGGCCAGGAAAAACGGCTGCAACTGGTCTTCGGGGACGTTGCGGACGCCGAACAGGCCGGCATATTTCAGCTCGATCACGAACATCGTGCCCGCGTCAGCCTTCGATGTGACGTCGATCTTCAGCGACACTTCGAACAGATTGTCGCCGACGCTGTCGGCGGCGATGTTGAACTGGACGTCGATCTGCGGCGCTTCCTGCCACTGGTAAACCGCGGGTGCGTTCGGGTTTTCGAACGACAGGTCTTTGACATATTGCGAAATCAGGCCGATCGCCGGGCTCGTGTCTTCGCCATTGGGCTGCAGGGCGGGGTTGTTGATGTCGGCGCTGGTCTCGTCAGCCATGGTCTAATGCTTTCGCTCAAAAAAGATGAAACAGGTTCCGTGCCGGATCGCGGCGGACGGTTGCGGCGGCGCTTAGCAGCGCGCGGCAGCCAGCACAATGGGCGCGCCGCGGGGCGGCGGGCGCGGGAACCGGAGGGGCAAAAATTTGACCTGCCGCGACGCCGGGGCCATGGTGGTTTGAAACTTGGCCGTGCATCGCCTATGTATGGGTCAATATGTTTCCATTGCCCGCATTGGACTTTTGCCCGTGACTGCTTTTTCGATCGTCTTGCTCGCCATGATTGCCGCCTTCCTCGGCATGCGGCTGTATTCGGTGCTCGGCAAGCGCACCGGGCACGAGCAGGAACCCGTGCTGCCGCGCCGCGACGAGCGTGCCGCGCCGGCCCCGGTGCGGCTGGAAGACGGCGAAACGCCCCCGGCGCCGACCGGCCCTGCCGCCGACCCCTCGGGCCTGGTTTACGAACCCGCCGCCGAAATCGGGCTGCGCCAGCTGCTCGCGACCGACCGCAGCTTCGATGCCGGTCGCTTCATGGAAGGCGCCGAGGCAGCATATCGCATGATTTCAGAGGCCTATTGGACCGGCGACCGCGACACGCTGCGCGACCTGTGCGACGACGACAGCTACGAAGCCTTTGTCGAGGCGATCGAGGCGCGCGACGCGCGCGGCGAACGGCTCGACAACCGGCTGGTCGGCATCGATTCGGCCAAGATCACCGCGGTCGACCTCGACCGCAAGGAAGCGCGCATCACCGTGCGCTATCAGGCCGACATCAGCGCGGTCACCCGCGACGCCGATGGCAAGATGATCGCCGGGTCGATGAGCGACGCTTCGCGCACCGACGACCTGTGGACCTTCCGCCGCACCATCGGCAGCAGCGATCCCAACTGGCTGCTCGACGAAATCGAAGCAGCCTGACCGCGGTGCCGGCGATATTGACGTCCGGGACGCGCCGGACGCGCGCTTTCGGATTCAGCCTGCTCGCCGCTTTGCCGCTGCTCGCGGGCTGCGCGTCGGTGATCCCCGATTCGGGCAACCGGCCGGTCACCTCCGCGCCCGCGCCGACGCGGCCGACGACCGCACCGCGCCCCTATCAACCGCGCCCGTCGGAAAGTGGCGGCGTTGCGGCCAAACCGATCCCGGCCACCCCGCGCGCCGCGCTCCCCGCCGCTGCCGTCCCGGCGGACGCAACCACCGCCGCGGCCAGCGGGGTCATCGCCGGGCCCGATTTTGCCAGCCTTGGTGTGACTGCCGAACAGGCCGCAACCGCGCTCGCCGCGTTCCGGATCAGCTGTCCTTCGGTCCAGCGCCGCGCTGATGCCAGTGGGCTGACGCAAGGCACTGACTGGACCGAAAGCTGCAACGCTGCGAAGAACTGGTCCGACGCCGACGCTTCCGCCTTCTTCGCCCGCTATTTCGGCACCGTCCAGATCGGCGCCGGGACGGCGTTCGTCACCGGCTATTACGAACCCGAAATCGCCGGGTCGCGCACGAAGCGCGCGGGCTACGACGTCCCCATCTATCGCCGCCCCGCCGATCTGGTCGATGTCGATCTCGGCCAATTCTCCGACGAGCTGAAGGGCAAGAAGATCCGCGGCCGCGTCGATGGCGGCAATCTGGTGCAATATTACGACCGCGCGGCGATCGAAAGCGGCGCGCTCGAAGGCCGCGGGCTCGAAATCGCTTATGCCGCCGACGCCGCCGAATTCTTTTTCCTGCAAGTCCAGGGCTCGGGACGCCTGCGCCTGCCCGATGGCGGCATCATGCGGATCGGTTATGATACGCAGAATGGCCGCGGCTATGTCGGCATCGGCAAGCTCTTGCTCGACCGCGGCGAATTGCAGCGCGGGCAGGCGTCGATGCAGGGCATCCTCGACTATCTGCGCGCCGACCCGAAACGCGGCGCCGCGGTGATGAACGAGAATCCCAGCTGGGTGTTTTTCCGCGAACTGACCGGCCCCGGCCCGCTCGGCGCCATGGGTCTGCCGGTGACCGGCCGCGCCAGCGTCGCCGCCGATCCCAAATATGTGCCGCTCGGCGCCCCCCTGATCCTCTCGCTCGACCGCGCCGAACCCAATGGGCTGTGGATCGCGCAGGACACCGGCGGCGCGATCAAGGGCGCCAACCGCTTCGACAGCTTCTGGGGTGCGGGCGAAGACGCGCGCGCGATCGCCGGCGGCATGGCGGCGCGCGGTTCGGCGCTGCTGCTGCTGCCGCGCGCCAGCATCGCGCGGCTGCTCCCGGCGCGCTGACGCCGCCATGGCGCGGCGGCTCGATCCCGACGAAAGCGCGCTGTGGAAAAAGGTCGCGGCGACCGTGAAGCCGCTGCCGAAAGCAAAAGCCCCGCTCGCCCCCACGGCCCCACCGACGATCCGCCCGCCGCTGCCGACCCCACGCAGCACCGCGCCGCGCGCCGCGCCTGCTCCGCGGCCTTCCGCGCCATTGCCGCCGCCACGCCGCACGCACAGCGCCGCAACGCTCGACGGTCATTGGGATCGCCGCCTGCGCAAGGGATTGGTGCGCCCCGACCTTAGCATCGACCTCCACGGGCATACGCTGGCATCGGCGCAGGCGTTGCTCGACGACGCGATCATCCGCGCGCTGATCCGCGGCGCGCGCGTGCTGCTCGTCGTTGCCGGGCGCCTCCGCCCCGGCGCCGACCGCCTGCCGCAAATGCACGGCGACCCCCGCCCGCGCGGCGCGATTCGCGCGTCACTCCCCGACTGGCTCGCCACTTCGCCGCACGCCGACCAGATCGTCGCGCTGCGCCCCGCGCATATCAGCCACGGCGGCGCGGGCGCGGTCTATGTCATCCTGCGGCGGAGCCGCGAGGATTAGAGAAAGGCGCGCATCAGGATCCCGCGGTAAATCGCGGTCAGCTTGTGCAGATCCGCGACCGCCACCGCTTCATCCAGCTTGTGCATCGTCGCGTTGGTCAGCCCGAATTCGACCACCGGGCATAGCGCGTGCAGGAACCGGGCGTCCGACGTACCGCCGGTCGTCGACATCTCCGCCACCACATCGGTTTCGGCATGGATCGCCTCGGCGACCAGCCCCGACAATTCGCCCGGCGGGGTCAGGAACGCCTCACCCGAAATCTTGCCCAGCACTTTCGCGGCGGGCTCCACCTCATGCGCAATACGCTCGATCATCGCCACCAGATCGGCGCCGCGGTACTGGTCGTTGAAGCGGATCGACAGCCGCGCGCGGGCCGACGCGGGGATGACGTTGGTCGCGCCATTGCCGACCTCGATGTCGGTGAATTCGATATTCGACGGCTGGAACCAGTCGTTCCCTTCGTCGAGCACCACCGCATCGATCGCCGCCAAAATCTTGACCAGCTTGGGGATCGGATTGTCGGCGAGGTGCGGATAGGCGACATGCCCCTGCGTCCCCGGCACGTCGATCCAGATATTCACCGACCCGCGCCGCCCGATCTTCACCATGTCGCCCAGCCGGTTGACCGACGTCGGTTCGCCGACGACGATCATGTCGGGCGCGATCCCGCGCCCCGCCATATGCTCCATCAGCGCGCGGGTGCCGAAGATCGCCGGGCCTTCCTCGTCGCCGGTGATGATCAGGCTGATCGTCCCGGCATCGACCGGGGTCGCGGCGGCGGCGGCGGCGAACGCCGCGATCGACCCTTTCATATCGACCGCGCCGCGCCCGTAGAGCAGCTCGCCGCGGATCTCGGGGGCAAAGGCGTCGCCGGTCCAGCCCACCCCCGGCGGCACGACGTCGAGGTGCCCGGCAAAGCCGAAATGAACAGGTCCGCTGCCCCGCCGCACCGCGAGCAGGTTCTCGACCGGCCCGTCGGGCTCGATCCCGTCGATAAAGCGCTCGACGGTAAAGCCCAGCGGGATGAGTGCGGCCTCCAGCACGTCGAACACCGCGCCGGTGGCGGGGGTGATGCTCGGCGCGGCGATCAGCGCCTGGGCCAGTTCGACGGGGTCGACTTCATGGGTCATGGCCACCCCCTTACCCCCTCGCGCCGCAGCAAGTCGAGGCTTTGCATCGCGGCGGCTTTGTGCGAAACAAAGGCGGAACAAATCCGCGAGGACTGCCATGCCCAAACTCGACCTTGCCGCTATCCCGCAAACCAACACCACCGGTTACCCCGCGCCCTATGACGCGCCGGTCCAGGGCCGCTGGTACCGCCGCCTTGCCCCCGCGACCGGCCTCAGCGATTTCGCCGCCAGCCATGTCGTGCTGAAACCCGGCGCCTGGTCGTCGCAGCGCCACTGGCACGACGGCGAGGATGAGATGCTGGTGATGATTTCGGGCGCGGCGGTGCTGATCGAGGATGACGGCCGCCACGCCATGCGGCCCGGCGACATCGCGGTGTGGCCCAAGGGCAGCACCAACGGCCATCACCTGGTCAATGAATCCGACGCCGACTGCGTGTTCGTGGCGCTGGGCGGCGGCAAGAAATATGACACCGGCGGTGGGTATTCGGACATCGACATGCTGTTCGGGCCGGAGGGCTATTTCCACAAGGACGGGACTCCATACCCGACGGCGCGGATTCCGTGAGCGGGTGAGGTAATTTGGGGTGGGGTGCAGACGCGAGGAGCGGTAGTGAGATTTATGGATAATGATACTTCGCTATTAGCTCGCTCGTTTCTGGCGGATTGGTCAAGGCATCACGACGGCCGACAGCCCATGGGCTGGGTGTTGAGGGATCACGGTCCACCCGCCTGGATCCGCTTTCATGCGTTGCCGGAATCTAAGCGTTATGCAGAAACTGAAGATGAAATGGCCATTATTCTTGCACGGGCAAACACTCTGGCAAACGAACTCTTGGGGTCGGAATCGGATTGTTGGGTAATATGCGCGAGATCAGATGAAATCGTAGGTTCTGGAGATTTTGCATGGTCGTGGATTGAAGATGCCTCGGATCCATATGATGCTGTATGGCGCTACTACGTTAGAAAAGATATTTGGAAGGAAGGTAGGTACGATAAAGCTATTACTGAAATTGCTAATGATGCGCCGTATTGCTTTATTTTGTTTGCTCCCGAAAGTGGTCGAGTTTTTGCACCTTATGATGGCGGTTTCGACCTATTCGCTGAATCGCTCGATGCCATAGAAAATCTTATACTGAAGCATTCAGATTGGCTTTCAGATCGAGAGGACGGATTATAGGTTAACGTCCGCAACCGGTCGAACGTCAACGCTTGGCTACCCCACCCCCGGCCCCTCGAACTTCTCGATCACCCAATCCTCGGCCTGCGCGCCGCCGATCCATTCCTGCATGCACGGATGGCTGATCACCGCCTGCATATAGGCGAGCGCAAAAGGCGGCAGCGGGATCGAGTAAGTGATGAAGCGGGTGACCACCGGCGCGAACATCATGTCGGCGGCCGACCAGTCGCCGAACAGAAAATCGCCTTCGCCGCCGAACCGCGCCCGCGCCTCGGCCCAGATTTGCAGGATGCGCACGACATCGGCCTGCACTTCGGGCAGCAGCGGCGCGGCGGGATAGATGCGGCGGATGTTCATGCTGTGGCCCCGGCGCAGCGCCGCAAAGCTCGAGTGCATTTCGGCCGCCATCGACCGTGCCATCGCGCGCGCCGCCATGTCGTCCGGCCAATAGCCGCGCGTGCCGCCGGTCTTTTCGTTGAGGTAATCGATGATCGCCAGGCTGTCCCACACGACGATGTCGTCGCCGTCCCACAGGATCGGCACCTTGCCGCCCGACGGCGCGAATTCGTCGCCTTCGCGCCGGTTCGACCAATCCTCGTCATACAGCGGGACGGTGACTTCGGCGAAGGGCAGGCCGCTGTGCTTGGCCGCCAGCCAGCCGCGCAGGCTCCAGCTCGAATAGGCCTTGTTGCCGATGAACAGTTTCATGGGGTCTCCAAGTCCCCCTCCCGCTTGCGGGAGGGGTTAGGGGAGGGCCTGTTCTGGCCCGACATCCTATTCACATGCCCTCCCCCGACCCCTCCCGCAAGCGGGAGGGGAGAGGAAAGAGCGAGAAATTAAACCTCCACCGCCTCCAGCACCGCGGTGCGCAGTTCGGCGATCCCCAGACCCTTTTCGCTGCTCGTCGCGATCACCTGCGGATGCGCGGCGGCGTGCTTGCGTGCCTCGGCCTCGGTCGCGGCATGGACCGCGGCGAGTTCGGTCGCCTTGATCTTGTCGGCCTTGGTCAGCACCAGGCGATAGCTGACCGCGGCAGTGTCGAGCATTTCGAGGATGTCGCGGTCGACGTCCTTGATCCCGTGGCGGCTGTCGATCAGCACCAAAGTGCGCTTCAGCACCTGCCGTCCGCGCAGGTAATCGTTGATCAGGAACCGCCATTTTTTGACGACATCCTTCGGCGCCTTGGCAAAGCCGTAACCGGGCATGTCGACCAGCCGGAACACCAGCGGCTCCCCGACGTCGAAATAATTGAGCTCCTGCGTCCGCCCCGGGGTCACCGAAGTACGCGCGAGGCTGTTACGGTTGGTCAGCGCGTTGAGCAGCGACGATTTGCCGACGTTCGAGCGACCGGCAAAGGCGATTTCGGGCATGCTCGGGCTGGGCAGATGCTCGAGCGCCGGGGCCGACTTCAGAAACGCGATCGGCCCCGAAAACAGCTTGCGCGCGCGCTCGGCGCGTTCCGGATCGGCGCCCGGTTCCATGTCGGTCTCGCTCACGTCGCGACTTGCGCCTTCAGCGCCGGGAATTTGCGGTACATCCACTGCTGCTGGCCGATCGACAGGATATTGTTGGTGATCCAGTACAGCAGCAGGCCCGCCGCGAACGGCGCCATGATGAACATGAACAGCCACGGCATGATCTTGAACACCTGTTGCTGGACGGGGTCGGTCGCCTGCGGGTTCAGGCGGAACTGAAGCCACATGGTGATGCCCAGGATCACCGCGAGGACGCCGATCGCCAGGATCGACGGCGGGGTAAAGGGCAGCAGCCCGAACAGATTGAGGATATGCAGCGGATCGGGCGCCGACAGATCCTTGATCCACAGGATGAACGGCTGGTGGCGCATTTCGATCGCCAGCATCAGCACCTTGTACAGCGCGTAAAAGATCGGGATCTGGATCAGGATCGGCAGGCAGCCGGCGAGCGGATTGATCTTTTCGTCCTTGTATAGCTTCATCAGCTCCTGCTGCATCTTGGGCTTGTCGTCCTTGAAGCGTTCCTGCAGCGCCTTCATCTTCGGCTGGACGACGCGCATCTGCGCCATCGAGGAGAATTGCCGGTTGGCGATCGGGAACATCAGCAGGCGGATGATCAGGGTCAGCGCCATGATCGCCAGCCCGAAATTGCCCACCTGCAGGAACAGCCAGTGCAGCAGCTTGAAGATCGGCACCTCGAAAAATTCGAACCAGCCCCAATCGATCGCGTTCGACAGGCGGGTGATGCCCTGATCGTCCTGATAGGTTTCCAGGATCTCGACTTCCTTGGCCCCGGCAAAGATGCGGCTGGTGGTGCTCAGCTGCTGGCCGGGCGCGACCTGCGAAAAATCGCGTGCGAACAGCGTCTGGTAATTGTTGGCGGCGGGCGAGCTGATCGCCGCGGTGACGCGCTCGCCCTTGGCCGGGACGATCGCGGCGAGCCAATATTTGTCGGTAAAGCCCAGCCAGCCCGCCGAATTATAGCGCACCGTGCGGTTTGCGGCTTCCTCGACATCGTCATAATCGGTGTCGAACACCGACTTGCCGTCGAGGTATCCGGTCGGGCCGACATGGATCGTCCAGCTATCGACCTCGTGCGGGTCGGTCGGTTTGCCGAGGCGGTCGATCAGCGCGAAGCTGCTCGCACTCACCGGCGCGGTGCCGGTGTTGGCGATCGTCTGCTTCGCGGTGATCAGATAATTGGCGTCGATGCTGTATTCGATACGGAACGTCTGCCCGGTGGGGTTGGCCCAGCTCAGCGTCACCGGCGTCGTCGGGGTCAGCTTGCTGCCGCTCGCGGTCCACAGGGTGCTGGCGTTCGGCACCGCGATGCCCTGCGCCGACCAGCCGATGCTGGCGAAATAGGCGGCCTTGGTGCCGCCCGGCGCGAACAGGCGAACGGGCGGCGAATCCTTTTGGATCGTCTGGCGATATTTGGTCAGCGTGATGTCGTCGATGCGCGCGCCGACCAGGTTGATCGATCCCGCCAGCGCCGGGGTTTCGATCGGCACCCGGTTGCCCTCGGCCAGCGCCGCCTCGACCGGGCGGATCGCCTGCGCCGCGGGGGCCACGGGGGCGGTCGCGGTCGGCAGCGCGCTCGGCTGGCCCTGCGCCGCCGGGGTTGTCGTCGGCGTCCCGTTGGCCCCCGCGACGGTCGTCGTCACGTCGGGCTTGGCGGGGGTCGGGAAAAATTGCGCCGAGACGAAGTTCCAGCCCAGCAGGATGGCCACCGACAATAAAATTGCCGCGATCAGGTTACGCTTGTCGTCCACGCTGCTTGGTCTCTCTTCGTCTCAAAATGTCGGGGAATGATGCTTCGGCGGGAACCTAAGGCACCGGGTCGTGGCCGTGGCCGCCCCAAGGATGGCAGCGCAATAGCCGCTTTGTCGCGAGCCAGCCACCCTTGATCGCACCATGACGTTGCAAGGCGGTGATCGCATAGGCGCTGCACGACGGCGAATAGCGGCACGTCGGCGGCAGGATGCGCGACGGCCCCAACTGCCAGGCGCGCGCGATCAGGATGAGCAGCTTGGCGATCATGTCGGCGGCGTCGTTTTTGGCGCCAATTTCTTCGCCGCGCGCTGCAAGGCCGAATCGAGTTGCTCGCCCAGTTCGGCAAAGACGATGTCGTTGCCGCCGGGGCGCCCGATCAGCACATGGTCGGCGCCCGCGATCCCCGATTCGGGCAGCGCGGCGCGGCACAGCGCCCGCAGCCGGCGCTTCATCCGGTTGCGGGTGACGGCATTGCCGACTTTTTTGCTGACGGTGTAACCGATGCCCATCGCGCTATCATCGTCGGCGCGGGCGCGGACGAGCAGGACAAAGCCGGGCATGGGAAAGCGAAGGCCGCGGTTGGCGGCCAGGAATTCGCTGCGTTTTGAAAGCGTTCGCACCAGTTTCACTGGCGCAGAAGCGTCAGCGATCAGGCCGACAGCTTCTTGCGGCCCTGGGCGCGGCGGTTGGCCAGAACCTTGCGGCCACCAACCGTTGCCTTGCGGGCGCGGAAGCCGTGGCGACGGGCGCGCACGAGGTTGCTCGGTTGAAAGGTACGCTTCATCGCGGTTGTCCCTAAATCTCTTGCAAGGCTTTAACAGAAAAGGGCCGCCAAACGTGGGCGGCCACTGATGGAGGCGCGGATAAGCGAGAGTCGGTGCAAAGTCAATCGGCATTGGCACGGTTTTCCAGCGCTTCACGCGCGCGTCGCCGCGCCGCACTGGTCCGCCGCATCACCCGGTCGGTCCATCCGGCATAGCGCGGGTGGCGCCATTTGAAGCGGACATAGATGCGCTTCGCCCACGCGCTGTTCTGCAGGCACAGCATCAACCCGACGGGGAACAGGATCAGAAAGCCGGGGCCGGGCAGCACCCCGATGATCGGGGAAATCAGGATCAGCAGCACGCCCAGCACGAACAGCGCCAGCCGGACCTGCGCGGTCGATCGCAATCGCTGGTAAAGGCTGCGTTTTGCCATGAAGGCCGATGTGGGGAGGAGGGCGCCGCGCGGCAAGACTAAAAGCTTTAGGGCGAGGCAGAGCCAGACCCCTTATTCACCCCGGCCCAGCGGTCTTTTGGAACGCTTCGGCCAGCGCGCCACCGACACAAAGGAACGATCCTTTCACACCACCGTTGCCGAAAGCATCGAAACTAGAGGGCGGTTCGCCCTTGTGTCGGAGAGAGAGAATGAAAAAGCTTCTGACGATTTTTGCGATCAGCGGGTCGATGTTGTTCCTGTCTGCGTGCAATACCGTTGATGGTGCAGCAAAGGATGTTGAATCGGTCGGCGACTGTGCCGATGGTGTCCAGGGCAACTGCTAAGCGCTGGGAGCGCCTGACCAATGATGATCAGTTGAGCGCAACAAACCGCGCCATATCGTCGCGGGTTAGGTAGCGCACCTCGTCGAATGGAGTGTTGTTGGTCAGCGCGTAAAAGGCGCGCGCTTTTGCGTCGTCCATTCCCATTTCGCGGTAATATCCCAGATATTCGGCGTGGACCGGGTCGCTCGCGGCATAGTCATTCGCCTCGCGCCCGGTATCGTCGGCCCAGCTATGGACGCCGAATTCGGCATCCGCAGCGGCGCGGCGGGTGCTGCCTGCGAGCCACAGCTCGACCGCACCCGACCGCACCGAACCGCCACTCGGGACGACGGTTTCCATGCCCGCGCGGCGGATCGCGCGCGCCAGGATCAGATTGGCTTCCTCGTCGAGGCTGCCGGGGCAATCGACCATTTCAAGCCGCTTGAGCCCGGGAAACGCCGCAAGCATCGCCGCGAACTGGCGCGGCGTCGCCGACGTGACGTCGCCCGCCATGCGGACGGTGGTCGCGTCGATCACCGCAAAGGGACCATAATGCGCCCTCGCCCGGCCCAGCGTCGCCAGCGCCGGGCTGGGCGCGTAGCGGCGTGTCGCCGCCAGGTCGGCGTCCTCGGCCAGCGCTTCGTCGCCCAGCAACGCGGCATCTTCGTCGATCGCCAGCTCATCGGCGTCGACCGCGTCCTCGCCCGTATCTTCCCAGGTCCAGCTGACCGTCGTGGTGACGGTAAAGCCCTGCTGCGCCTGCGCCGGCGCGAACGCCAGCACCGCCGCGCAAAGCGCGACGAACAGGGTGCGGACGAGGGGGATGGGCGAAGCCATGTCCCTGCCCTCGCGCACGCGCGCTTGCCAAATGGCAAAGCGGCAGCGTCAGCGCGCCGTTAACCCCGTTGCGGGACGCTTGTCCCCTCAGTCGCGGTCGGGGGCGCCGCCGGGGAAATAATGGCGATAGGGGCGGGCACCATCGACCGCGCGCGCGATCGACGGACGCGCGAGCAGCCGCGCGCGATAGCTGCGCAAATTCGCCAGTTCGGCCGGGATCTCGTGCACCCAGTCGGCGTAGAACAGCGACGGCGCGGCGGCGCAGTCGGCCAGCGTGAACCCATCCGCCGTCGCCCAGCCGCCGCCCGCCAATTGCGTGTCGAGCCAGCGATAGACGGTGTCGAGCGCCGCCCGGGCCTTGGTGACGATCATCGGCGCATGCCCCTCGGGCCCGCGAATGCGGTCGTTCACGATGTCCTGCATCACCGCCATCACATGCAGGTCGAACACACGGTCCAGCTGCCGCACCCGCAGCGCCGCGTCGGGATCCGCAGGAATCAGTCGCGGCTCGGGCTGCACCTGGTCGAGATATTCGATGATGATCGACGTTTCGAACAATGTCCGGTCGCCATCGACGAGCAGCGGAAATTTGCCCACCGGCCACAGCGCCTGCAATTGCTGACCATGCGCCGGAAATTCGGGATCAACATTGCGATAGTCGCAATCGATCCCCTTTTCGTCCAGCGCGATCTGCGCCTTCCAGCTGTAGGACGAAAAGGGGTGGGCATAGAGGATCAGCACCGGATCAGCCCTTCACCGCGGCCTCGATCGCGGCGATGTCGATCTTTTTCATCGTCATCATCGCCTCGAACGCGCGCTTGGCAGCGGCCTTGTCGGTGCCGGTCGTCGCGTCGAGCAGCACGCGCGGGGTGATCTGCCACGACACGCCCCATTTGTCCTTGCACCAGCCGCACACGCTTTCCTGCCCGCCGTCGCCGGTGATCGCGTCCCACAGCCGGTCGGTTTCCTCCTGCGTGTCGGTGTGGACCATGAACGAGAAGGATTCATTGTGCTTGAAGATCGGCGGGCCGTTCAGCCCGACGCACGGGGTGCCGAGCAGGGTGAATTCGACCGTCTGCACATCGCCTTCCTGGCCGCCCGGCGAATCGGCGGGGGCGCGGTGCACCGCGCCGACGTGCGTGTCGGCAAAGGTCTTGGCGTAAAAGGCCGCGGCTTCCTCGGCATCGCCCTCGTACCACAGGCACAGGGTCAGGGGGGTGTTCGTCATCGTCGCTCTCCTTGGGGGTGGGGCATCAGCTCTTGCGCGGGCCGACAAAGCCGATTGCGGCGCCCTGCGGATCGACCGCGTTCATCGCAAATTCGCCGCCGGGGATTTCCATCGGTTCGTTGGTGATCGTGCCGCCATTGGCGGTCACCGCGGCATGCGCGCGGTCGATGTCGTCGACGCCGATGTAGAAAGTCCACATCGGGACCGGATACCCCTCCATCAGCGGCATGACCGCCCCGATGCCGATCTCGCCGCGCTGAAAGAAGCGGTAGGCGCCCATCTCGCCCATCGCGATTTCGCCCTCCTGCCCCCAGCCGAAATGCTGTTTGTAGAATGCGATGGCGGCGTCGGGGTCGCTCGTCGCGAGCTCGTTCCAGCGCATATGCTGCGCTTCCGTGACCGAAAACACGTCGCTTTCCATGCCTTCCATGCCCGGCGGCGGGACCGGGTCCATGACATAAAGGGCGGCGCCCTGCGGGTCGGTGACCATCGCGATGCGGCCGACCGCAATGTCCATCGGACCCATCTGCACGGTGCCGCTGTCGGCCCTGATCGCATCGACCGCGGTATCGACGTCATCGACATTCAGATAACCGATCCAGATCGGCCGCGCGCCGCCCGCCAGCATGTCGGCGTCGAGCGCCAGCACGCCCCCCGCCTGGCCGCCGTCGCTGCGGCCGATCATGCGATAATCGACCCCGCCGGCGGTCTTGTCGCCATGGCTCGCGATCGTCCAGCCGACGACCGCGCCGTAAAAGGCCGCGGCGCCCAGCGGATCTGGGGTCATCAATTCATACCAGATGAAATTGGCGGGCTTGCTCATCGTCGCTCTCCTCGGAAAAAGGGAATGATTGGCGTCATATCCTGTACAGCCGCAGCGGTTTTCCCGGCACCCGCGCGATGATGCCGCGCGCCTCCAGGTCGAGCTGGACGCCTCTCAGCCACCAGCCGGCCTTGGCGCCGCCGGGGAACAAGGCCTCGGGCAGCCGCGGCAGCACCCCGGCCTTGATCTCGGCGACACTATGCCCCGGCGCGTCCGCCGGCACCACCGCCAGCATCGCGTCCTTCATCGCCTCATATTTGGCCTTGTCGACGCGCATGACATGGCCGGGGCTGATGATATTGCGCATCTCGACGCGCTCGATGTCCTGGCTCATTGCCCAAATCCTTTGGTCTTTTCGATCGGCGGGGCGCGAAAGCCCATCGCCGCCCAGGCGAGCAGCAGCCGCCACATGAATTTGCCCGACGGCGCGGTATAGTTCGGGATGTCGTCGGGCAGCTCGACCCCCGCGGGCCGATCGCCGACGATCGTCCGCATCTCGGGCGCCGGGCGCTCGGCGGCGGCGATCCGCGCGGCATAGACGCTCAGCCAATGGCCCTTGGTAAATTCCAGCGCGATCGGCGATCGGCAGCAGCGCGCGACGAACCGCCGCGTCGGCGATTCGGGGGTCAGCCGATGTTCGTCCAGCCGGCCCGATCCCGACAGCCATTCGAGCCGGTCCTTGCGCATCAGCACATAGGGCGTGCCGCCGTCGGCCCCGACCACCGCCGGGGCGTCGGAAAGCGCATCGAACGCCTGCCCCGCCTGCTGGCAGCTATGGCAGTAACAGGTCGCCGTCAGGATCGGCGAACCGATCATGGCCAGCGTCACCGCGCCGCATTGGCATGATGCGGTGCGGATGTCGGACTGTCCGTTCTTTGTCGTATCGGCCATGATGGGCATCCCATTCATCTGCGGCGTCGCCGATCCTCCCTGAGGCGCAGCCATGGGGAGGTGGCAGCCCGCAGGGCTGACGGAGGGGCCGGGGCGCGCCGCCGCGGCCCCTCCACCCCTTGCTTCGCAAGCGGTCCCCTCCCCATCGCTTCGCGACGGGCAGGATTAGCTCACGCCTCGACGATCGGGGCAAAGCCGCCGTAGATCATGCGCTTGCCGTCGAACGGGACTTCGCTGCCATCGGGCTGCATCCGTTCGTCGGCCATCACCTTTTCCCAGCCGGCGACGCGCGCTTCCTTGCTCGGCCATTCGACCCAGCTGAACACGACGGTTTCGCCGTCCTGCTTGTGCGCGGCGCGGGCATAGTCGGTGACTTCGCCGCCGGGGACATCGTCGCCCCACGCCTCGACGACGCGCGTCGCACCATGGTCGCGGAACACCGCCGACGCCTTTTCGGCCAGGGCGCGATACGCGTCCTTGTTGCCGTCGGGCACCGGCACCAGATAGCCGTCGACATAGCCCATCGCGCCATCGGCGCGGTCGTCGACGATCGGGGCGAACCCGGCATAAAGCATGCGCGATCCGTCGAACGGCATCGTGCCGCCCATCTCCTTCATCCGCGGATCGCTCATGATCTTTTCGTTTGCCGCGTCGCGGGTCGCGCGGTCGGGATATTCGAACCAGCTGAACACGACGGTCTCGTCGGGCTTGGCCTGCACCGCGCCCTTGAAATCATTGACCTTGCCGTCGGGGACGTCGTCGCCCCACGCCTCGACCATCCGCGTCGCGCCGAATTCCTTGAACAGCGGCGCGGCGCCCTCGGCATGTTTGCGATACGCTTCCTTGTTCGCGGTCGGCACCGCGACCACAAATCCTTCTACATACGTCATCTTCTCTCTCCTTCTGCCCCCTCTACATCCCCTCCCCTTCAGGGGAGGGGCAGCGAGACTTGCCAGCTTGCTGGCTAGTCGCAGCGGGGTGGGCTTATGGCCGCACACCCCACCCCAACCCCTCCCCTGAAGGGGAGGGGCTATTCTCGTCAGGCGGGTGGACCCGCCTCTTCACTGAATGCGGCGAGCTGCGCCGCCAGCGCGCGCTGGAACGCCGGGCGCGCCAGACAGCGGTCGAGATAGGCCTGCAATCGCGGCTGTTCGGCGATCAGCCCGGCGTCGATCGCTTCGCGCAGCACCGTCGCCATCGCGATGTCGGCGACGGAAAAGTCGCCGGTCAGATAGTCCTTGTCGCCGATCGCATCGTTCAGGCGGCCGAGCCGACCCTGGATGAATTCGATCAGGCTGGGGCGGCGCAGCTTCGCCCACTCCTCGTCGGCGGCAAAGATGTCGACATTGCCCAGTTCGAACAGCATCGGTTCGACGCTGTTATAGGCGGCGAACAGCCACGCCAGCGTGTTGGCGCGCTCCTGGCTGTCGCGCGGCAGCAACCGCGCATCCTTTTCGGCGAGGTGGAGCAGGATCGCGCCGCTTTCGAACAGGCGGATGCCGCCGTCGTTGAGCACCGGCACCTGTCCCCACGGCTGGAACAGGAAATGGTCGGCGGGACGGTTGACCGCGCTGATCAGATGCTCGGCATAATCCAGCCCGATCTCTTCGCACGCCCAGCGCGGGCGCAGGTCGCGGACATAGCCGCGGGCGAAATCGGGCACCCAGTCAAAGGCGGTGATTTCCAGCTTGGCGTTCGGATCGACAGACATATTCGCTCTCCTTGGCTTTCGGTTGGCCGTTCGGGGTCAAAAGGCCGGCATCGGCGGCTTGGCATCGTCGAGGAAGGCGGTGACCATCGCGGCGATCGCCGGCACCTCGCTCATGATGCCGATATGCGACGTCGCCGGCAGGATCGCGAGGCGCGCCTTGGGGGCTTCGGTCAGGAAACCCTGCGTCGCCGCGGCGACGTCGCCGCCGCCGCGCAGCTTGAACAGGGCGATCGCATGATCCAGCGTCACGCCGTCGGCATCGCCGATGATCACCATCGTCTTGCCCGGGATCGCGCGGACCTGGGCGTCGGGAAAGGCAAACGGCGTCGCGTCGAGCGTCTTGATATTTTCGACCAGCTTGGGGAATTTTTCGGGGGTCGGCGACAGGCGCTTATATTCGGTGTCGATGATGGTGTTCGCGAAAAACTCGGGCTTGATCGCGGCGATGCCTGCCAGCACTTCGGGATACCAGCCGTCGAGCCGCGACGTCGCCGACAGGACGACCTGTTTGCCGACCATGCCGGGGTGCCGGATGGCGAGCGCGACCGCGGTCGACCCGCCCATCGAATAACCGACAACATCGGCCTGCTTCACGCCGAGCTTGGTCAGCACCGCGGCGGCATCGTCGGCCATCTGGTCATAGCTGAGCGTGCCGTCGACCCCGCCCGAACGGCCATGGCCGCGCGCGTCGATCGCGATCACCGGGCGCGTCGCGGCCAGCGGATCGATCAGCGTCTTCATCGCGTCGCCCGACATGAAGGCGCCGTGGAGCATCAGCAGCGGGGTCTTGCCGGCGGCAAGGTCGCCATGGACCTGGTAATGGATGCGCGCGCCTTGCACATCGACATGGCCATCGCTGGCGGCGGCCGGGGTTGCGGCGGTTGCGGCGACGGTCGCGCCCGCCTGGGCCTGCGATGGCGTCGGCAGGGCGGCGACGGCGAGCAGCACGAAGGCGGGGACAAGGCTGCGGAGCGGGGAGGGATAGGTCATCGAATTGTTCCTGTTTTGACAGAGCGGGGGTTAGGATCGTTTGCCCTTGAGATAGGCGACGATCGACATGGCGTGGCCGTGGCCCAGATCGAAATCGGCCTTCAGCCAGTCGATCACCGCGCCCGGCTTGATGCCGGGTGCCAGGCCGTTCGGGTCGGCCAGCCCCTTGGCGATCGCGAGCGTCTTCAGATCGTCGGCCGATTTGCCGGTCTTGGCCTCGACATTGTCGAGATAGGCTTGAAAGCTCATGCGCTTGCTCCTGCGTTCAGCGGGATCAGCGCGCGGAGGCGCGGATCGCGCAGCCACAGCCCGCCCCACAGCATCAGGCCCAGGTACACCCCGAACAGGCTGTGGCTGAACAACGGGCTGTCGATACGGACATGGGTGGCAATCGCGCCGCCGAGATAGCCGGTGACCAGGATCGCACCGAGGATCGCGGTGCGCGGCCAGATATACAGCAGCGTCGGGATCAGCAGCAGCACGCCGAGCATCGTCATCGTGCCGACGTCGAGCGGCCAGCCGAGCCCGGGCGGGCTATATTTGATCGCGGTCTCGGGCGACACCAGCTTCAGCCCGGCGTCGACGAGCAGGAAGAGGATCACCAGGCCGCTCAATATGCGGCCCGCGATCAACTGGCCCTTGGCGGGGGTCGTATCGTTGGTCATCCTCTTCCTCCTTCTCTCGGCCTGGGTCAGGCGGTGGCTTCGGCGGGTTCACCGGCGGGGATCGCGGCGGGGTCCATCCACATCACTTCCCAGATATGGCCGTCGGGATCCTCGAAGCTGCGGCCGTACATGAAGCCGCCGAAATCCTGCGTCGGGGTCGGGTCGGCCTTGCCGCCCGCGGCGGTGGCCTTGGCGACCTGCGCGTCCACATCGGCGCGGCTGTCGGCCGACACGCACAGCAGCACCTGCGCGGTCGTGTGCGCGTCGGGGATCGCCTTCGACGTGAAGGTCGCCCATTTGTCGTGCGTCAGCAGCATGACGTGGATCGACCCTTCCTGAACCACCATGCACGCGGCGGTGTCGTCGGTGAAGGCGGGGTTGTTGACCGCGCCGACCGCTTCGTAAAAGGCCTGCGACCGGGCAAGGTCGGTCACCGGCAGGTTCACAAAAATCATCTGGGGCATCGTTCTTCTCCTTGGGTTGGGGTGTTACAGGTCAGCGCCGGGGCGCTGTGGGGGCAACTACGTGTCGGGTCATGGCGCGCCTCGCTGGTCGAACAGCATGCGGACATAACGCTTCAGGTGGGTGACGCTTTCCCGGGCAATCGCCGGGTCGTTCGTCGTTTTGGCCAGAATGAAACTGCCTTGCAGTACCGCCTGGACATGCTGCGCCAGCCCGAGCGCGGTGACCCCGTCGGGGGTGCCGTAACGCGCCATCGTCGCCTCGATGTCGGGGGCCAGCGCGTCGCAATAGGCGGCGATGCTCGCTTCGCACGCGGTGCGGATCGCGTTGCTCGTCGCAAAGGCTTCCTGCACCATCGTGCCGACGAAGCAGGTAAACTCCTCGACCGGGCCGTCGAGCATCGCAAAGCGGAAATCGATATGGCCGAGCAGGCGGGCGAGCGGGTCGCCCAATTTGGTGTGCGGCGGCATTTCGAACATCGGCCGTGCGCGTTCGGTCCACGCCTCGGCCGCGGCGACCGCCAGCGCTTCCTTCGACGCAAAATGATGAAAGAAGGCGCCCTTGGTGACCCCGGCGGCGGCACAGATCTGGTCGACCGTCGTCGCGGCATAGCCCTGTTTGCGCACCGTCATATGCGCCGCGGCGATCAGCTTGTCGCGCGCGCTGCCCCGCGCCGCGCGCGGCGCGGGGGTGCCGCCGCCCGCGTGGGGGACGTCGCGGGCGGCGGCGGCGGGGAGCGCCGTGGGGGTGGAAGGGGGTTGATTCGTCGTCATGCGAATCAACATACCGACTAGTTGGTATGTTGTCAAACACCAAAGTTGCCCCACGCTGCGCGGCACTTTCGCCAACATCCGAAAAAGACTCGACCTTCCCCGCCATTGCCGTCAAAAGGACAGGAACAAACAGGGGACATTCATGGTCGCGATCGTTTCCACCGTCGCCTATCTGGGGCTCGAGGCGCGCGGGGTCGAAGTGCAGTGCCAGATCACCCCGGGCCTGCCGCGCTTCGTCGTCGTCGGCCTGCCCGACAAGGCGGTCGGCGAAAGCCGCGAGCGGGTGCGCGCCGCGATCGCCGCGATCGGGCTGGCGCTGCCGCCCAAGGTCATCACGGTCAACCTGTCGCCCGCCGACCTGCCCAAGGAAGGCTCGCACTACGACCTGCCGATCGCGCTCGCGCTGCTCGGCGCGATGGGGGTCGTCGATCCCGAAACGCTCAGCGGTTATGTGGTGGTCGGCGAACTCGGCCTCGACGGCCGCGTCGCCGCGTCACCCGGCGTCCTGCTCGCGGCGCTTCACGCGGGCAGCCAGGACCGCGGGCTGATCTGCCCGGTCGCGCAGGGGCCGGAGGCGGCGTGGGCGGGCAATGTCGAGGTGCTCGCGGCGCCCGACCTCTTGTCGCTGCTCAATCATTTCAAGGGCAACGCGCTGCTGCCGCCGCCGCGCCCGGGCGAGGCCGAACCGCCTCGGCGCATCGCCGACCTGGCGCAGGTGAAGGGGCAGGAAGTCGCCAAGCGGGCGCTCGAAATCGCTGCCGCGGGCGGGCATAATCTGTTGATGGTCGGGCCGCCGGGGGCGGGCAAGTCGCTGATGGCGGCGTGCCTGCCCGGCATCCTGCCTGACCTTGACCCCGCCGAAGCGTTGGAAGTGTCGATGATCGCCTCGGTCGCGGGCGGGCTGGAGGGCGGGCGGCTGGTCCGCGCGCGACCATTCCGCAGCCCGCACCACAGCGCATCGATGCCGGCGCTCGTCGGCGGCGGGCTGCGCGTGCGGCCGGGCGAGGTGAGTCTGGCGCATCTTGGCATATTGTTCCTCGACGAACTGCCCGAATTTCAACGCACCGTCCTTGATTCGCTGCGCCAGCCGCTGGAGACGGGCGAGGTCAGCGTTGCGCGTGCCAATGCGCATGTGACCTTTCCGGCGCGGGTCCAGATGGTTGCGGCGATGAACCCGTGCCGTTGCGGGCATCTCGGCGACCCGGCGCTCGCGTGCAGCCGCGCGCCGCGCTGCGCCGCCGATTATCAGGCCAAGGTGTCGGGGCCATTGCTCGACCGCATCGACCTGCATGTCGAGGTGCAGGCGGTCAGCGCCGCCGACCTTGTCCTGCCGCCGCCCGCCGAGGGTAGCGCTGAAGTCGCGGCCCGCGTCGCCGCGGCGCGCGCGCGGCAGACGACACGCTATGCCGAGCACCAGGCGCGCACGAACGCCGAAATCGACGGTGAGCTGATGGAGGCGGTCGCGACCCCCGACGATGCCGGACGCAAGCTGCTGGCGCAGGCGGCCGAGGCGATGCGGCTGTCGGCGCGCGGCTACACGCGCATCCTGCGGGTGGCGCGGACGATCGCCGATCTGGCGGGCGCCGCGGACGTCGGGCGCATCCATATCGCCGAAGCGCTCAGCTATCGGCGGCAGGCGCCGCGCAATTGAGGCTCGCCTTCGAAGCCGCAATCATCGAGTGGCGCGGCCCGCCGCCCTATCTGTTCGCCGCGGTGCCCGATCATCTGGTCGGTGAGGTGCATTATGCCGCCCGCGAAGCGAGCTATGGCTGGGGCATGGTCCCGGCGACGGTGTGGATCGGGGGAACCGAATTCACCACCGCGCTATTCCGCCGCGGCGACACCTATGTCGTGCCGATCAAGGTGGCGGTGCAGCGCGCCGAGGGCGTCGGGCTGGGCGACCGAATTGCCGTCACGATGCAGATCGGCCGCGTCAGTCGGCGCTGAGCTCGCTGCCCAGTTTCAGCACCTCGCGCCCGTCGATCATTTCGATCAGGTAGGCGGGGTTGGCGGGCGACCCGTTGCGGACGATGCGCGCACCCTTGATCACCCGTTCGACGCGCTGCTCGAAACGCGCGGCGACGCGGCCATGGCCTTCGCCGCGGCCCCACGCCCAATGCACATGGGTGTCGATGTCGAACTGCGGCGCGGTCATGCCATCCCGGCGCGGGACGGGGTCAGATGCCGAGCGCCGACTTATTCTCGACGACTTCCAGCGGGGGCGGCGCTTTCGCGGCCATCGCGCCGTGGCGGCGGTGCGACAGCTTGCCGTCGACCTTGCCGCCGTTTTCGATCGTGATCGTCTCGTACGTCACGTCGCCGGTGATCCGCGCGGTGGCGTGGACGATCAGCGTCTTGGCCTCGATCGACCCGTCGAGCAGGCCCGCGATTTTTGCGGTCTCGGCGCTCACGGCGCCCTTGATCTCGCTGGCTTCGCCCTGGACCAGATTGGCGCATTTCAGGTCGCCTTCGATCTTGCCATCGACGTGCAGGTCGACGCTGGCGGCGACATTGCCGGTGACGACGACGTCCGATCCCAGGATCGAAAAGGTCGTGTGACGCGCGCCGGTCGCCATTTTAGCGGGCACCGCGGGCAGTGATGGCACCGACTCGCTGTCGGGCATCGTCTTTGACTTCGAGAACATCGGCTTTGGCCTCCAGGAAGCGGCGCGGGTTGACCGCGACGCCGTTCAGACGGACTTCGAAATGCAGGTGGCTGCCGGTCGAACGGCCGGTCGAGCCCATTTTGGCGATTTGCTGGCCGGCGGCGACTTCAGCCCCGACCTTGGACGTAAAGCCCGACAAGTGGGCGTAGCGGGTCATGATGCCCTGGCCATGATCGACCTCGACGACATTGCCGTAACCCGCCTTGACCCCGACAAAGCTGACGCGGCCGGGGGCGGCGGCGAGGATCGGGGTGCCGATCGGACCGCGGAAATCGAGCCCGGCGTGCATCGCGCCGGCGCCGGTAAAGGGATCGCTGCGATACCCGAAGCCCGACGACATCATCAGCACGTCGGCGGGATTGCCCGACGGGACGGCGACGAGGGTGCGTTCGAGCACTTCCATGCGGAACAGTGCGCCTTCGAGCGCGGCGAACGACGGGCCGAGCGCCTTGGCCTTGCCCATGCGGCCCTTGTACGGGATGAACGGACCACCGCGGCCGGTTGCGGCGCTGCGGACGATCGCGGCGGGGTTCAGCCCGAGCTTGGCGACCGCGTCCTCGGCATTTTCGGCGCGGATGTTGACCGCGGCGAGCAGGCGGCTGGCAAAGCGTTCCTGCCGCGCTTCGAGCCGGGCGAGCGCCTGCGCTTCGGGGGGCAGGTTCGGGTCGATCGCGCTGGTCTTGATCGGGGTGGCGGTGGCCGGTTCGGCGGTTGCTGTGGCCGGCTGTGCGGCAATGGCTTCGGGATCGATGCCGAAATGGCTTTCGGCGACACCTTCGAGCAGCGCCTGCCGTTCTTCGAGATCGGCGGCGGTTTCGGCGACGCGATCGCGATATTGGGCGATGCGCTTTTCGGAGGCGGCGGCGGCGGCCTGTTGCTGCGCGACGGCGGCGCGCTCGTCGGCGGTGAGCAGCTGGTTGATCAGCACCGCGAGCGTTGCACCGGCCCAGGCCAGCAGCACGACCCCGGCGATCAGCGCGACGCGCTTTTGCCAGACGGCGCTGATCCGCAGGAACCGGACATGTCCGTGCGTGCGAACGAAGATTTCATGGTCCTGAAACAGCGCAGAAAAGCGCTGGCGCCAATGGCGCAGGCCCGTGGATTTCGATGACAAGTGGCGACCCCATCTTGTTGTTCTGTGGAGCCCTCCGCCCCGATTGATGGGCGCCTTAACAGGCCGATTGCGGCACGGCGAATCTTTGCGGGCCGACTCGCGCCGAGTCGAACCGGGCATGCGGTGAACGGTGTCAAGCGGCGGGAACGCTGCCATTTTGGCGAGAAATCGACCGCGAATCGCTAAATAATATTGACGGCTTGCTTACCAATTTTTGCTAGGGCCAAGCGTATGGATTCCATCGCCAAAACCATTGCTCCCGGCGCTGATGCCGCGTCCGGCGGCCCGGCGCCGACCCGCGCCGTGCGGCCGCGTTCGGCGGTCAGCGCCGGGGTCGGCATCGTCGGGCTCGCAGGGCTGGTCGGCTATTTGCTGGTCGCGCGCTATGCGCCCGGCATCGCCGCGTTCCTCGGCATCGACTGGGGCAATCGCGGGCCGATGAGCGGGCCGAATTCGGCGATCGCCAGTGTGCTGGCGTGCGGGGTGCCGATGGTGTTGTGGTCGGTATTCGTCGATAAGGTGCACCGCAATCCATCAACCGGGATCGACTGGACGCAGCGACGCGCCTGGCGCGAGACGATCGACATCAGCCTGACCAAGCTCGCCGGGCTGTGGGCGACCTGGGGGCTGATCGCGCTGATCTATGCGACAATGCGCTATTACTGGACGGGCAATTACGCCTTTTCGATGGACCTGCTCGAACGGGTGGCGCCGTGGCTGCTGCTGGTGTCGGTGCCCTATATGCTGTGGCTCGACCGCCGCATGATCGAACCGCGCGACGGCTGTTATCAATTCGGCCGCCTGCTGATCGCGCCGGGGAAACCGGTGGATGGGCGCGCGATCGGCCATCATCTGCGCGCCTGGGCGGTGAAGGGATTTTTCACCGCCTTCATGTTGTCGATTGTGCCGGGCAATTTTTCGGCGCTGGTCACCGTGCCGATGAGCGAGGTGCTCGCCAACCCCTATATGACCGGATTGTGGGCGCTCAATTTCCTCTATCTGATCGACGTCCATATCGCGACGGTCGGCTATATCCTGACCCTGAAACCGCTCGATGCGCATATCCGCACCGCCAACCCTTACGGCATGGCGTGGGTCGCGGCGCTTGTCTGTTATCCGCCCTTCCTCCTGATGAGCGGCGGGCCGCTCGACTATCAGGTGAACGGCGCCGATTGGGGGCATTGGCTGGCGGGGCAGGAGACGCTGCTTATCGTCTGGGCGGTTACGCTGGCTGCGCTCACCGCGGTTTATAGCTGGGCGACGATGGCTTTCGGCATCCGCTTTTCGAACCTGACCCACCGCGGCATCATCACCCACGGCCCCTATGCCTTCACCCGGCACCCTGCCTATGTGTCGAAAAATCTCAGCTGGTGGGTGGGGGCAATGCCCTTCCTCGCGGTCTCCGGCGGCTGGGTCGAGGGCGCCCGCAATGTCGTGCTGCTCGCGCTGGTCAGCGGGGTCTATTATTGGCGCGCCAAGACCGAGGAGAAGCATCTCCTCGCCGATCCCGCTTATGTGGCATATTGGAACTGGGCGCAGGACCATGCGCTGGTCCCGCGCCTGTTCGCGCGGCTGACGGGGCGGCAGCGCCCGCTGATCCGCCTCGAACCCGACGAGCGGGTCGGGCCGGTGGCATAAGGCGCGCGGGGCGAACCCCGCGCGCCCGCGGCATCAGAATTTATAGCCCGCCTCGATGCCCCAGATGCGGGGTTCGTTGACGAAGCCGGTCAGGTTGTTGAAATCGATCGCGCCGACCGCCGACACGTCGTTGGTGATGTTGCGAACAAAGGCCGCGATGTCATAGCGGTCGGTCTTGTATCCGACGCGCAGCCCGCCCTCGAGCATATGATCGTCGTTGAACTCGGCCGATTCATAGAGGAAGAAATTGACCTTTGACCGGTACGCCCAGTCGGTGAAGACATAGACTTCGCCGTCGCCCACCGGCACGCCGTAACCTGCGGTCCAGTTGACGGACCATTTGGGCGCCTGCGGCAGCTGGTTGCCGTCGATCGAATAGATGCCGGGCGATCCGGGGCGCACCGGGTCGGTGACGGTGCAGCCGCCGCCGCAACCGGTGATGAACGCATTGGGGTCGTCGATCCTGGCGTTGTTGTAGCTGATCCCCGCGGTCAGTGTCATATTGTCGATCGGACGCGCGTCGAGCTCGGCCTCGAAGCCATAGCCATGGACATTGTCGACGTTGATCAGTCGCGCCGCGTTGCTGGCGCCGCCGACCGCGGTCAGCTGCGCGTTTTTGAGGTCATAGACGAAGCCCGACAGGTTGAAGCGGACGCGGCGGTTGAACTCGGTCTTGATCCCCGCCTCATACGACATGATCGTTTCGCTGTCGGCGGTGCTGATCGCATCCTGCACCGTCGTGAACACGAACAGCGCGCGGCCCTGAATACTCGGAGCGCGATACCCCTTGGCGACGCGGGCATAGACGTTGACGCTGTCCGACGCTTCGTAGCGCGCCGACAGATCCCAGGTCAGATTCTCGTCGTCGACGCTGGCGCTGCCGGTGCCGATGGCGCCGAAAAAGCCGGTGCGGTTGACGACCATGTCGCGCTTGTCATTGTTATAGCGCGCCCCGGCGGTCAGCTTGAACTGCTCGGTGACCGGCACGGTGACCGACCCGAACACGCCCCATGCGCGCGATTCCTGACGCTGGAGCGCGACGACGCTGGGGGTGGTGTCGGTCGGATTGTCATAGTTGATCGATCCGATGTCGATGTCCTCGTCGAAGTAGAAGACGCCGGCCTGGTAATCGATCGCGCCACCGTTCGACGCGATGCGGATTTCCTGGCTGAACTGGTCGAGGCTGGGCACCTGATCCTGCGACTGCGCCGGAAAGGGGATGATGCCCGGACCAGAATTGGGCAGGAAAGCCGCGCCAAAACCGCCGTCGATGTCGCCGCGGCTGTCATAATTGCCGTTCCAGTAAGCGGTGACCGAGGTGAGGGTGACCGGGCCAAGGTCGTAATCCATCGTCGCCGCGGCGTTATACAGCTCGAGCTTCTGGTAATTGATCCCGTCGGTGCGCACGACATTGCGGTCGAAATCGACCGGCGCCGCGGGGGGCTGGCCGGGGTTCTGGACGCCGGGGTAGAAGATCAGGTCGTTGCTGCCGGGGCGGAAGATGTTGGCGCGGAACACGCGCGCGGTGCCGTCGAAATTGCGATACTGGCCGGTCAGGCGCAGCTTGAACGCGTCGCTGGGTTCGAACTGGATCTGGCCGCGGATCGCGACATCTTCATAGCCTTCGAGGTCGTTCTTGTCGGGGGTCGCGAGATTGTCGACCCAGTCGCTGCGCCGCTGGTACATCGCCGACAGGCGCGCCGATACGGTGTCGGACAGATGGCCGCCCGCCGCACCTTCGACATTGATCGAATCGAAGCGGCCATAGCTGCCCTTGATGTAACCGCCATCGCGGTCGGGGCGGACGCTGTCGAACTTGACGATGCCCGCGGGGGTGTTACGACCGAACAAGGTGCCCTGCGGTCCGCGCAGCACTTCGACGCGGTCGATGTCAAAGATCGGGAAGCCCTTCAGGATCGGGTTTTCGAGCACGACGTCGTCATAGACCAGACTGACCGGCTGCGACGCGTTGAGGTCGAAATCGGTGTTGCCGAGGCCGCGGATGTAAAAGCGCGGAAAGGTGCGCCCGAACGAGGATTCGATGTTGAGGCTGGGGACGCGGCCGGCGAGCGCGCGGATGTCGCCGCCGCCCGAATTGATCGCGTCGAGCTTGGCGCCGCTGACGACATCGACCGACACCGGGATGTCCTGCAGATTTTCCTCGCGGCGCTGCGCGGTGACGATGATTTCGCCCAGCGTGCCGTCATCGGCAGCGGGGGTGGTGGGCGCATCCTGCGCGGCGGCGGGGGCAGCCCAGCCGGCCGAAGCGAGAACGAGCGCAATAGCGGTAGCGGAAGGAAAATGGCGCATGGCGAGCTTCCTGAAACAGAGTGGGTGATGGGAGAGGCGAAAAACCGCGCCCTCTTTGGCTTCGTGCGCGCGTGCGATCAATCGCGGATGCGCGCGCCGCTGACGTTCGTGTCAGCAGTGTTGCGGATTTGCTGCACTTTTGAGGGTGGCGGGCGATCCTCCCCGGCACGGGGAGGGGGACCACCGAAGGTGGTGGAGGGGCAGGTGCGTCAGCGCGCTTCGTCTCAGCGGTCGGAAACACCGCCTGTGTCCCTCCACCATGCTTCGCATGGTCCCCCTCCCCCAAGGGGGAGGATCGCTGGCGGCCGCGACGCTCGCTCCTAGAAGCTGAGCTCGTCGTAGATTTTCGACAGATCGCCGGCCCACGGCCCTTCGTAGCGGTCGAGCAGGTCGTGCGCGGGGGATTTGCCGCTTTTGGCGATGCGGCGGAGCGGTTCGAGGAAGCCGACCTCATTGTCGCCCATCGAATTGACTTCACCGCGCGCGGCGAGGCCCGCCGCCGCGATGTCGAGTACCCGATGCGCGAGGTCGCCCACCGTGCCGCCGCCGGGGGCCGGCGCGTCGAGGCCTTCGCTCGGCACCGCGTCGCGCAGGATCTGCTGCTCCTCGATGCTCCAGCCCTTGACCAGATCCCACGCTGCGTCGAGCGCGCTCTGATCATAGAGCAGCCCGACCCAGAGCGCCGGTAGCGCGCAGATGCGGTTCCATGGGCCGCCGTCGGCGCCGCGCATTTCGAGAAAGCTTTTGAGCCGCACTTCGGGGAAGGCGGTCGAGAGATGGTCGTTCCAGTCGGAGAGGCGCGGCTTTTCACCGGGCAGCGCGGGCAGTTCGCCCTTCAGGAAGTCGCGAAAGCTCTGCCCCGCGGCGTCGATATATTTGCCGTCGCGGAAGACGAAATACATCGGCACGTCGAGCATATAGTCGACATAGCGTTCATAGCCGAAACCCTGCTCGAACACGAAGGGCAGCATCCCGGTGCGCGCGGGGTCGGTGTCGGTCCAGATATGGCTGCGGTACGACATGAAGCCGTTGGGCTTGCCTTCGGTAAAGGGCGACGAGGCGAACAGCGCGGTCGCGATTGGTTGCAACGCCAGCGAAACGCGGAATTTCTGTACCATGTCGGCCTCGCTCGAATAATCGAGGTTGGTCTGGATGGTGCAGGTGCGCAGCATCATGTCGAGTCCCATCGTGCCGACGCGCGGCATATGGTCGAGCATGATCTTGTAGCGGCCCTTGGGCATGATCGGCAGTTCGGCGCGGGTCTTGTCGGGCCACATGCCGACCCCGAGGAAACCGAGCCCGAGTTCGGCCCCGACCTCTTTCACCTGTTTCAGGTGGCGGCCGGTTTCGGCGCAGGTCTGGTGGAGATTTTCGAGCGGCGCGCCCGACAGTTCGAGCTGGCCGGCGGGTTCGAGGCTGACGGTGCCGTCGCTGCCCGCAAGCGCGATCACCTTCCCGCCCTCGATCACCGGTTCCCAGCCGAAGCGGGTGAGCGCCATCAACAGGTCGTGGATGCCGCCGGGTTCGTCATAGCTCGGCGCGCGGTGATCGGCGGTGCGATAGACAAATTTCTCATGCTCGGTGCCGATGCGCCAGCGGTCCTTGGGCTTCTCGCCCTGGGCCATGGGGACCGCGAGCTGGTCGCGGTTTTCGATGATGGGATCGTTGCTGTCCGAAGCGGTGCGCGTGCTCATATCGCGCATTTAGACTGTTCAGTACAGAATGCAATCGACTGTTGAACGGACCTATTCGACCAGTCCGCGCAGGTTGATCGTAAAGCTCGATCCCGCCGCCATCGTGCCTTTGGGCCGGATCCGGACATGGGTGACGGCGGCATCGACCCCGTCGGCGTCGGCGGTTGGCACATAGGTCCAGCTGGCGCCGCCATTGTTCGAAAATTCCAGATCGTCGGTCGCGTTCGCGAGGCTGGTGAAGCTGTAGGTCAGGCCGCTGGCGCCGGGCGTGAAGCGCACCGGGCCGGGGCCGGGGGCATAGGTGCCGACGAACAGGCCGAGATTGGTGGGCAGCGCGTCGGTGACGATGACGCTGTTGTTCGTCGGGCTGGTGCTGGCGGGCGCGGTGATGGTCAGCGTGTAATTCGCAAAACTGCCGGGGATCAGTTTGGGGTTGACCAGACCGTTCACCGGGTCGCTGTAGGCGACCGACGTCTTGGCGATCGCCAATGGCACGACATAGCTGTTGGTGAAGGTGCAGGTGATCGCGGTGTCGGCGGGATTGACCGTCAAGATATTGCCCGCGAGCGCGGTGCCATTGCCGGTGCAGGCCAGCGCCTGACTATAGTTGGCGCCGCTGCCGACGGTGAAAACCTCGCTCAGCGCCGCGTTTTCGGCGGCATAGACGGTGACCGCGGCGTTGGTGTCGGTCTCGTTCGCGCTGTTGGCGACCGACGACAGGCTGGCGTTGTTGATCAGGCCGCTGGTCGCGACGGTGACGGCGTTGGCCAGCACCGCATTGACCCAGGTCTTGCGCACGACCAGCGTCGCCGATCGGCGGCTGTTGGTCCAGGTGCAGGTGAGCGAGGTGCCTGAGGGCATGACGACGGTGCGGCTGAGCCCGCTGCCCGCGGTCGCGACGACGACATTGTCGCTGTTGCGGCGGCATTCGATGCTGCTGTTGTAATTCGCCGCCGCGCCTGCCGTAAAGGCTTCGGTCAGGGTGAGGGTGCTGCCGGGGATGGCCACCGCGGTCGCATTGGTCGCCGCGCCGCCAACGGTCGATGTGCCCGCACTGGCCGCGAAGCCGCCGGTGATGGCCAGGCTGACGGCATCGCCGACGATCCCGGTGACCCAGTTTTTGGTCAGCACGACCGGCGAGTCATTATCGGTGATCGTGTAGGTGCTCGCGGTGCGTGCCGCGCCGCCGCAGCTCGACGTGCTCGACACGGTGTAGCCGGTGCCGGGGTTCAGCGCGATCTGGATCGTCTCGCTGCCCTCGTTCGCGGTGTCGTCGATAATCTGGATGCCGAGCGGGACGGCGGCGTTCTGATAGGTGCCGGCGGGGATGGTGACGGTGAAGCTGGCGCCGCCGCCGGGGGTCGTATAATCGGTGCCGCGCACCGCGGTGCCGCCGGTGATGCTGACATTGACCGTCCGCGCCGCGAACAGTGTGCCGTTGACGGTCAGCGTCGGCAAATTGGCGGTCGCGAGCGATTCGACCCCTGCCGCCGATGCCGTCGACAGCTCGATAAAGGGATTGAGCGTGATCCGGATGTCGTCGAGGAAATTTCCCAGGCTGCCCGGGTCGGTGGTCACGAACTGGACGCGCTGGATCCCCGATGCGCCGGTGTAGGTTGTGGTTCCGGTGTTGACGTTCCAGACATTGTTCACGATCGACGATTGCGTCGCCAGCGCCTGGATCAGGGTGCCGCCGCTGGTCGCGATCTGAAAGCGCGCGGTCTGCGTCGCGGGCCCGCCCGACCGGGCGCGATGGGCAAAGGTCCACCCGATCGACTCGCCATTGACCATGCAGATATTCTGATAGAGCGCGCCGGGGACATTGGCGTTCATTTCGGCGAAAACCGACCCGGCATAAGCGGGGACGCCCTGAAAATTGGTATCCCACAACTCGATTTCGCCCGACGCGGAGTCCCAGCCGATGACCGATCCGTTCGGATATATCTGGAAATTGGCGGCGCCCGGCCCTTGCGGGTCGTTCGATTCGAACGAAGGGTTGACGATGACCCGCTGTGCCTGGACCGGCGTGGCGGTCGCCACCGCGGCCGCGGTGGCCAGCAGCGCGCACGGCCGAAAGAAGCGACTGCCCAGGATCAATTGATCGTCACATCGAACGCGACGGCAAACCCGGTGGCGGGCGCCAGTGTCGGCGCGGTGGCAGCGACGGCGGTGCCGGTGATCGAGGCGCCGAACGGATCGCTTTCGTCGGCGCCGCTGGCATTGTCGTCCTCGACCGTGGTGGCGCCCGCGCAGCTCGAACCGCTACGCAGCGAGCCGGGAACGAAGGTGGCTGTGCCGGGCAGCGCGTCGGCGACGTTGATCGCGGTCGCGGTCGCGGTGCCATTGTTGGTGACCAGGATGCAGTAACGCATCGTCGCGCCGGGGATCGCCTTGGGATCGGTGGTGCCATTGGTCGGGTCGCTGACGACGCTGCTGGTCTTGGCAATCGTCAAATTGGTGGTCGGGCGGCAAAAGCTGACATCATGGATCGCGATCGCCTGTTGCCCCGGATCGGTCGGCGCGAGGCTGTGATTGCCATAGCTGATGACGATCGTGTCCACCGGCGCGGAAAAGGTCACGACGACATTGCCGTTGGCGCTGGCATCGGCGGAGGTGCCGTCGCCATAGGCGCTGTTGCCGATGACATAATTGCTGACCCCGTTGGTCAGCACCGGCGTCACCGGCGATCCGTTGAAGCTGCCCGTGACGGTCACCCGGTCGGCGAATTGCCCGGCGGCATAGTCGATGTCGAACAGGCGGAACTGCGCGCCCGGCACCGCGGTGGGGAGCGTCATCGTCGTGGCGACGGTTCCCGACTGGCTGGTCATGTCGACCAGCTGGAAAATCGAAAATTGCGCCGGGGAAAAGCCGCCGGTGACGACATTCTGCCGCGTCGGCGACTGGCCGCCATAGGTGGCGTTGGTCAGGAACGCCCCGCCGCTGATCCCGATATTGAAATTCATCGTGCCGATCGCGGTCAGCGGATAGCTGCCGCTGGTCGTCCCCGCCGCCCAGGTGACGCCGTCCCAATCGTGCACGGTCGAACCGACCGGGCAGACCAGGGTCGGTGGCGTGCCGGCGACGCGCGTTCCGGCGACGGTGAAACTGGCGCTGTCATAATCATCCTCGCCCGCCGCGCCATTGCCCGGGGTCGAATCGAAATCGAACGCCGACGAGGCGCTGACTTCGGCGACATTGGCGATGGTCGCGCCCGCGGTCGCGGTGACGGTGCCGGTGATCGTCAGGGTGCGCGTCGTACCGGGCGGGATGCTGCCGACCGTCCAGACGCCGGTCACGCTGTTGTAACTGCCGAACCCCGATGCGCCGGTGAAGGCGAAGCCGGCGGGCAGCATGTCCTGCACCGTCACCCCGGTCGCGGTCAGCGCCGAGCCGCTGGCGTTGGTGACGCTGAGCACATAATTGATGCTGGCCCCGGCGGCGGGTGCCGCATTGCTGACCGACTTGGTCAGCGACAGATCGGCCGAGGGTGCCATCGGCACCGTCGTCAGCGTCAGGTCGGCGCGGGTAAAATTGCCGACGTCGCCGTTCAGCGAGTCGCAGATCGTCAGCTGCCACGTCCCCGCCGAACCCTGGCCGTTGAAACTCGCCAGCCCCGCCTCGGGGACAAATGTCCGCTGATAGGGCGGCGCGGCGGCGGTGTTGTCGTTCGCGCTGTGCGTTGAAATATTGGTCGCGGCGCTGTCGTCGAACAGGACGTTCAGATTGTCCGCCCCCGTCCCGACATTGGTGATCAGATTGACGACGGTGCCGGTCGGCGAGACCAAAGTCGCGCGGATGTCGCCGCGATAGCTATGACTGAATTGCACCCCGATATTGACGTCGGTGATCTGCGCGTTGGCGGCGACGGTGAAATTGCGCACCAGCGGCGTCGTGCACGGCGTCGCAGTCTCGCTGATCGCGCCGGTGGTCGTATTGCTATAGGTTGTGGTGGTCTGTGCCGCGGCCGGATTGGCGGCGAGCGTCAGCGCCAGCCCGACGAGCAGCAAAAGGGCTCGTACAAACTGTGCGCGCCGGCCCCCACGCCAGCAATATCGGCTCTGGTCCTGCCGTTGCATCGGGCCGCTATGCCCGCGCATAGCTAATATGCGGTTAAAATCGGGGGCTTGGCCGAAATTCTGTCCAGCAACGGCACAGCTTTGCCTGTTCAGCCGCTGCCGGTCCAGTCGCCATGCTGTGCCATCCACAGGCCGGTCGCCGCGATCGCCGCGGTTTCGGCGCGCAGGATGCGCGGGCCGAGCGCGATCCGGCGGGTTGTGGGATTATCGAGCAACAGCTCGCGCTCGCGCGCTGTAAAGCCGCCTTCGGGGCCGACAAGGATTGCGGCGGGGGCGGGGGCGGCAATAGCGGCCAGCGGCACGCCCCCCGCTTCGTCGGCGAACAGCAGCGCGCGGTCGGCGGGCCATTTGGCCAGCAACTGCGCCAGTTTGACGGGCTCGCCCAGCGCGGGCAGCGCGGTGCGCCCGCATTGCTCGCACGCCTCGACGATCTGCGCCTCCAGCCGCTCGCGCTTGACGCGTTCGACGATCGTGCGTTCGGTGATCACCGGTTGCAGTCGCGCGACGCCGAGTTCGGTCGCCTTTTCGATGATCCAGTCGAGCCGTGCCTTTTTGACCGGCGCAAAGCACAGCCACAGGTCTGGCACCTGCTCGATGGCACGCGTCTGGCGGTCGACATGCAGCGTCAGCGATCGTTTTCCCGCATCGGCGACACGGGCCAGCCATTCGCCGCTGCGATTGTCGAACAGCAGGATCGGCGCGCCGGCCTTCAGCCGCATGACGTTGAGCAGATAATGGGCCGCGGCGCCGTCGATCGCCGCCGTCGCCCCGGCGGACAGCGGCATATCGACGAACAGGCGGGGCGTGCTGGCGGGCGGCCAGGCGGGAGTCGCGGGCATAAAGCGCGCGATAGCAGACGGCGGAATTTTGCGCATCTGCCGCGTGCGGCATGGCCATCTGTCCCGATCCGGGTCAAAAAGGCCGCCCGATGCGGGGATCGCGCGGTCGGCGATTAGGGGTTTGGTAAGCAGTTCGGCCCTAGTGCAAGGATGCCAGCCACGCATCTGTAGTGGGCCGCGTGTCTGGACCAAGAGGGGTTAGACCATGCGAGGGACCGTATTCACCCGGCTGCGGCAGGGCGCCAACAGGCTGTCGCGCGACCAGCGCGGCAATGCGATGATGCTGACCGCCGCCGCAATCGTGCCCGTGCTCGCCATGATCGGGTCCGGGATCGACATCGGGCGCGCCTATATGGCGCAGCTTCGTTTGCAGCAGGCGTGCGACGCCGGGGTTCTTGCGGGTCGCCGCGCGCAGGCAGGCGGCACCTATAATGACGCGGCCAAGGCGGAAGCGAACAAGATGTTTGCCTTCAACTATAGCCAGGGCGCCTATGGCAGCACCGGCGTGACCTTTTCGTCGCAGGCATTGAACACATCAGACGTTACCGGTTCGGCGTCGGCCAACCTTCCAACCCAGATTATGAAGATATTCGGGTTTGACGACTTCAACCTGTCGGTGGCGTGCACCGCAAAACTCGAAGTTTCCAATACCGACATCATGATGGTGCTCGACGTGACGGGGTCGATGGACACCGTCAATTCGGGCGACTCGGTATCGCGCATTGAGGCGCTGCGGACAGCCGCCGTCGATTTCTTTGACACGCTGACCACCGCAGAACTGGGCGACGGCAGGTTGCGGTTCGGCATTGTCCCGTACAGCGGCACGGTAAACGTCGGTGCTATCCTGCTGGAAGAAAATCCGAGCTGGATAGCGGACGTTGCAACGACACCGACGCGCGTACCGACATTTATCGATGTCTGGGGGACCGGCACCACAACGACCGGATCGCCCAGCGGTACCACCTATCCGGGTAACCCCACGTCGGGCAGCAGCTGGTCTGGGTGGTCCAATTATGGAAGTGGTATCACACAAACCAATTGTGTCATTCCGACGCAGCCAGCCGGCGGGACCGCGACCAAGTCCGGTGCGGAGAGGAGCACGCAGACTGGTCAGTATGTCGATGGCAACGGCAACCGCGTCACGACGTCGAACGTCGAGCAGGACTGGACCTACGCCCGCTATGAATATCGCTGGAACACCAGCTCCAGCCCTAACCGGTGCCAACGGCGCTCGCGCCCGCATCTCTACACCGAAACATCGCCTTCGACGCTGACGCAGCCGCCGGTGAAACAGTTCAGCTATTTCACATACAAGAACCACGACCTCGAGGTGGGGCCGGCGAAATCTGGCAGCGCGTTGACCATGAAAACGGGAACGGCTGGCGTTGATGAAAGCTTTACCTGGGATGGCTGCATCATCGAGCGCCAGACGAAACCGTTCAGTTCGACCAGCACGGCGCCGTCCGACGCCTATGACATGAACATCGATCTGGTGCCCACCACCGACCCCGCGACGCAATGGCACATGTTCCTGCCAGAATTCGCCTATAGTCGTTCATCGCAGACTGAGACCACTTCCTCCAGCACATCGAACGTCAACAGCTTCGGCGACTTGGCGGATAGCGGTTCCGACACAGCGGCTTGCCCGCCGCCTGCGATGCGGCTTACCACGATGACGGCAGCCGATCGCTCGACCTTCGTAGCCAGGATCGCTGCGCTCCGGTCGCAGGGTTTTACCTATCACGATGTAGGGATGGTGTGGGGCGCACGGCTGTTGTCGCCGACGGGAATCCTGGCGGACGACAATGCGACCGCGCCGAACAACCGGCCGATCAACCGGCACATCGTGTTCATGACCGATGGCGCGCCGACGGCGCCGCGCAACAACTTTTCATTTCAAAGCCAGGAGCAATCGACCGGCCGTATCGGCGCATCGAGCGACACCGACGCGGTGAACCGGCACACGAACCGCTTCCAGCAAATATGCGCCCAGGCCAAGGGCCAGAACACCACCATCTGGATCGTCAGTTTCGGCACGACCTTGACCACGAATCTGCGCAATTGTGCCTCGCCGGGCGCCGCCTATCAGGCGAACAATGCGGCGCAGCTCAATGAGCAGTTTCAGGCCATTGCGCGGCAGATCTCGAAATTGAGGTTGTCGCAATGATCCGCCGGCTCATCCTGAATCGCCGCGGTCTTGGCCGTGACAGCCGCGGAACTGCGCTGGTCGAATTCGCTCTGACGGCGCCGGTCTTCTTGCTGCTGCTGCTTGGCATCATCGATTATGGCTGGAAATATTACGCCCAGCATGTGCTGCAGGGCGCGGTCAGCAATGCGGCGCGTGCCGCGACGCTGGAAGGCAATGCGCTCGATCAGGCAGGTCTCGATGCCGCGGTCCGCCGGAAGGTGCTGGTGGTGTTCAAGGGTGCGCGGGTCAGCTTTTCGCGTAAAGCTTATGAAAGTTACGACGCGATCGGCAAACCGGAGCCTTGGGAGGACGCGGCCCCTTACAACGGCGTCCACGATACCAATGAGTGTTTTACCGATCTGAACAACAACAATAGCTACGACAGGGATCGCGGCCTGGATGGCAATGGCGGCGCCGAAGACGTCGTTCTCTACACCGTCAGCATGACGTTCGACAACGTGCTGCCGGTATGGCGCATGCTGGGTCAATCGAAAGAAACGACGCTGCGATCGACTTCGGTGTTGCGCAACCAGCCTTACAACAACAACACCGAGACAAGCAGGCGCGTATGCCCATGACCGCTTTTCCCCTCTGGACAAAACTGGCCTCGCGGCGCTCGTCGCGCCGCAGGTTCGCGCGCGACAATCGTGCGGCCGTCATGATCGAGATGGCCTTTTGCATCCCGTTGCTGGTGTTTGTCGGATTCGGCGGGATTGAGATGGCCAATTTGACGCTGGTCAACACGCGGATCAGCCAGATCAGCCTCAGCACCGCCGACAATGCGTCGCGTATTGCCTTTGGCAGAAACATGTCGCTTCCGCAGGTGCGCGAACTGGACATCAACGAGGTTTTCACGGGCGCCGAAGAGCAGGCGCGCGGGCTGAATCTGCGGGCGAACGGCCGAATCGTCTTGTCGAGCCTCGAGCGCAATGCCGATGGCGGCCAGATGATCAAATGGCAACGCTGCTATGGCGATCTGCCGGTGCAATCACTTTACGGCACCGAAGGCACGGGGGCATCCGGAACGAGCTTCCCTGGCATGGGTCCGGTTGGCAAGCGGGTGGTGGCGGTCGAGGGCACCGCGGTGATGGTGGTTGAACTGACCTATACCTATCAGCCCGTTGCCTATGGGCGATGGCTGGGGCCGAGGACCATTCGGTCGGAGGCCGCATTCAATGTTCGCGAAGGACGCGACCTGACGCGGGTCTATCCTTCAGCAGGTGTCACACCCTCGGATTGCGACACCTGATCCAGGCCGTCGTCTGACGGATAATCGGTCATTTATCCTCGGTGCCGCGGCTGCTACATGCACCGCTGCCGATGACCGCCGCCCATCCTCCCGACAGCCAGTTGCGTGGTTTTGTGGCGCTCTTGCCCGCCGCTGCGCGGCCCTATGCGCTGCTCGCGCGGTTCGACCGTCCGATCGGCTGGTGGCTGCTGTTTTGGCCCTGCGCCTTCGGCTTGGCGCTCGGCGGCGGGGCGATTGGCCATTGGCCGCTGTTCCTTTGGCTGCTGCTCGGCGCGATCGCGATGCGCGGTGCGGGCTGCGTCTATAACGACATCGTCGATCGCGATCTCGACGCGCGTGTGGCGCGCACCGCGTCGCGCCCGATCGCGAGCGGTGCGGTGTCGGTGCGCAATGCCGCCTTGTGGGCGGTGCTACTGGCGCTTGTTGGCCTGCTGGTGCTGCTCCAGCTGCCGCTGCCGGCGCAGATCGTCGCGCTCGCCAGCCTGATCCTGGTCGCGGGCTATCCGTTCATGAAACGGATCACCTGGTGGCCGCAGGCGTGGCTGGGGCTGGTGTTCAGCTGGGGCTCGCTCGTCGCTTGGATCGCGGTCGATGGGCCCGGCGGTCTGGCACTACCGTTGCTCTACGCCGGCTGCATCGCGTGGGTGATCGGTTACGACACCATCTATGCGCTGCAGGACATCGAGGACGATATGCTGATTGGCGTCAAGTCGAGCGCGCGTGCGATGGGACGCCATGTGAAGGGCGGGGTCGCGCTGTGCTATGGCGCCGCGCTCGCTTGCTGGGGTGGCGCGCTATGGGTGGTACGGCCGGATCCGCTGGCGCTGATCGCGCTGCTCCCCGCGGTGGTGCACTTTACTGGCCAGATCGTCACCCTCGATCCCGTCAGCGGCGAGGACGCGCTGGCGAAATTTCGCAGCAACCGCTTTGCCGGGCTGCTGGTGTTCGCCGCGATGCTGGTGGTGGGGATGGCGCCCTAGCTTATTCCGCCGCAAGCAATTCCTCGGCGGCGCCCAGATCGACCGATACGAGGCGGCTGACGCCCTTTTCGATCATCGTCACCCCGAACAGGCGGTGCATGCGCGCCATCGTCACCGCATTGTGGGTGACGATCAGATAGCGGGTGTTGGTCTCGCGCGTCATGCGGTCGAGCAGGTCGCAGAAGCGCTCGATATTGGCGTCGTCCAATGGCGCATCGACTTCGTCGAGAACGCAGATCGGCGCCGGGTTGGTCAGGAACAGGCCAAAGATCAGCGCGACCGCGGTCAGCGCCTGTTCGCCGCCTGAGAGGAGCGTGAGCGTGCCGAGGCGCTTGCCCGGCGGCTGCGCCATGATTTCCAGCCCTGCTTCGAGCGGGTCGTCCGAATCGACGAGCTCAAGATGCGCCTGGCCGCCGTCGAACAGGGTCGTGAACAGCCGCTGGAAATGGCCGTTCACCGTCTCGAACGCGGCGAGCAGGCGGACGCGGCCCTCGCGGTTGAGATTGCCGATCGACCCGCGCAGGCGGTGGACGGCCTGCGTCAGTTCCTCGATCTCGGCGGCGCTTTTTTCGCGTTCGGCGTCGAGTATGATCAGTTCGTCGGCGGCGACGAGGTTGACCGGGCCGAGCCGCTCGCGGTCGCCGATCAGGCGGTCGTGCTGCGCCGATTCGGCCCCGGCATCGCGTACGCTCTCGCCGTTGAACCCCGCTTTTTGCGGCAGCAGCGGCGGCGGACATTCAAAGCGTTCGCCCGACAGGCGGCCCATTTCGATCCGCCTGAGCTCGGCATTTTCGGAGCGCGCAATCGCCCCGGCGCGGGTTTCGCGCGCCGCGGCGACGCGCTCGCGGATGGCGTTGAGCGCCGTCTCGGCTTCGCGCAGCGCCGCCTCAGCGGCGCGCTCCTGCGCCTCGGCGGCCGCGACTTTGTCGCGCAGCGCCGCCTGTTGCGCTTCGGCGGCGGTGCGTTGTTCGGCAAGTTTCGCAGGCGCATCGGCGAGCTTGGCGGCTTCGGCGGCCAGCGCGTCGGCGCGCTTGTCCATCTCGGTCACCCGCCGCGCCGCTTCGCCCGCGCGGGCTTTCCAGCTTTTGATTTCGGCGGTCACCACCGCCTGCCGTTCGCTTAAGCTCGCAAGGGTGCGTTCGTGCGCCGCGAGTGCGCCCTGCGCCGCGCCCGCATCGCCGCGCGCGCGTTCGGTGGCCTGTTCCTCGGCCGCCAGTGCGGCGCGGGCGATGCTGTCGTCGGGCAGCACCGCCAGCGCCGCCTCTTGCGTCGCGAGTTGCTCTGCGGCTTCCCTGGCCGCTTCGGCAATTTCGGTGAGGCGGCGGCCGAACAGCGCGGCGGCATCGCGGTGGCGATCGAGCGCCGCCTGCGCCTGATCGGCGGCGCGCAGCGCGGTACGGCGGGCCTCATCGGCCTGCGCGAGCGCGCGGCGCGCGGCGGCGGCGGCCTCGGTCAGTTCGGTCGCCTGCGTCGCGGCAACATCGCGGCGGTCGCGCAGGTTCTGAACGCCAAGTTCGACCTGCGGGCGCTGCGCGGCGAGCGCGTCAAGGCGGTTCTGGCGTTGCAGGCGCTCGGTCGCCGTGGCGCCGTCGCCGCGCGCCACAAAGCCGTCCCAGCGGCGCATCACGCCATCGGTGGTAACCAGCCGCTGGCCCACATTGAGCGGCTGTCCGTTGTCGCTGTCGGCCACCGCAACCTGTGCCAGACGGCGCGCGAGCGCAGCCGGCGCGGTCACGAATTCGGCCAGCGGCCGCGTTCCGGCGGGCAGCACAGGGTCATCGGCTTGCAAGTCGGCGCCGCCCCAGCTGCGCGATGCAGCTTTGTCGGTCCCGGCGTCGAGGTCGTCGCCGAGCGCCGCGGCGAGCGCGGCTTCATAGCCGGGCGCGACGCGCAGCTGATCGAGGATGCGGTCTTCGTCGCGGCGTCCGGCCGCCAGCGCGCGGTCGAGCGTCGCAGCCTCGCCGTCGAGCGCGGCGAGCGCGGCGCGCGCTTCGGCCAGCCCCTGTTCGACGCCCGCAAGGTCGGCGGCGGTCGCTTCGCGGCCGGCTTCGGCATTTTTCAGCGCCGCTTCGGCGGAGGCGATCGCCGCTTCGGCCGCCTCGGCGGCGTTGACGCTGTCGCTATGGGTCGCGGCAAGCGCGGCACTATCGCCCAACGCCGCGATGTCGGCATCGACGCGCGCCTTGTCGCTGTCGATCCGGCGCACCGCCGCCGCGGCGCTGTCGCGCGCCGACACCGCAATGCGCCGGTCAGCTGCCTCGCTCGCCGCTTTGGCGCGCGCCTGCGCCAACGCGACCTCGGCATCGCGCAACCGGGCCTGCGCCGCCAGATTGGCGTCGGCGAGCGCGGCCTTACCAGCATCATGGCCCGCGATGTCGTGTGCCAATGACTTGCTCTCGGCGTCGAGGTCGGTCAGCGCGCGATGCGCTTCGCGGGCAAATTCGCCTTCGCGCGCGCGGTCGTCGGCCAGCCGCGCCTGCTGCGCCGCCAGATCGTCCAGCCGTTGCAGCGCGGCGCGCTCCTCGCCCTGCAGCCGGACCTGCGTCGCGGTCGCTTCGGCCAGCGCGTCGCGCTGTGCCTGTGCGTCGTGCCGCGCGGCGGCGACGCGGGTCGCGACCTCGGTCTGCGCGGCGGAAACGGTTTCCAGCTCGTGCTGCGCGGTCTGGACCGCCGCCTCGGCCGCATCGCTGTCGCGGCGCGCCTGATCGGCGGCGGCGGCGGCATCGCGCCAGCGCGCATAGATCAGCCGCCCCTCGGCGATGCGAATCTCGTCGCTCAGCTTCTTGTATTTCTCCGCCGCGCGCGCCTGCCGCCGCAGCGCATTGGCGCGTACCTCCATGTCGGCGGTGATTTCGGACAGGCGCGTCAGGTTGGTTTCGGTCGCGCGCAATTTCTGCTCGGCATCCTTGCGGCGGACATGCAGCCCGGCGATCCCGGCGGCTTCCTCCAGCATCGCCCGGCGATCAGTCGGTTTCGCTGCGATGACATTGGCGATCTTGCCTTGGCTGACCAGCGCTGGGCTGTGCGCACCGGTCGCGGCGTCGGCAAAGATCAGCGCGACGTCCTTGGCGCGCACATCGCGGCCATTGGCGCGATACGCCGACCCCGCGCCGCGTTCTATGCGGCGGATAACCTCCAGATCGTCGCCGTCCTCGCCGTCGGACAGGCCCGCGACGAGCGCGCCTTCGGTGTCGCAATGCAGCGCGACCTCGGCAAAATCGCGCGCCGGGCGCGATGCGGTGCCGGCAAAGATGACGTCCTCCATGCCGCCGCCGCGCATCGATTTGGGGCTGGATTCGCCCATCACCCAGCGGATCGCTTCGAGCAGGTTCGACTTGCCGCAGCCATTGGGGCCGACGACGCCGGTCAGACCGGGCTCGATGCGCAGTTCGGTGGGTTCGACGAAAGATTTGAAACCGGTCAGGCGCAAGCGTTTTATCTGCACGGAGCGGCCCCGTGCAGATCGTCGAATCGCGGATGTTGCAACGCTGGTGTCACATATCCCCCCAAGCAGCCGTCATGCCGCGCGGGCGGGGGAGTCGCAAGGCCTTTAGCCCCTCCCCTTCAGGGGAGGGCGCTCCAAGCGTCAGCGCGCGCCCATCGTGCGCAGGCGGTCGCGCAGCGGGCCCCAAGCGGCGATACCTTCGGCGACCTGACCGTTGATGACGAAGGTCGGGGTGCCGGTGATCTGATGTTTCTCGACCCCGGCGTTGGTGCCCTTTTCGATCGCCGAGACATTGTCGACCTTGCTCAGGCACTGCTGGATCGTCGCCGCCGGAACACCGCGCTGCTGGTAAAATTGATCGATGCCCCAGCCCTTTGCAAGTGCGGTGAAGCGCTGTTCGGGGGGCAGCTGCATCGCTGCTTCGATCCCGGGCTGCGGCTTTTGCGCCCCGGCGATAAACGCCTCATGCTCGAGGAAGGTCGCATCGGCGAGCGGGAAGAAGCGGTCGGGGCCCGTGCATTTGACGATCGCCCCGGCGATCGCGTCGACCGGGTGCAGCATGAACGGGGTCAGCTTGTACGACACGCGGCCGGTATCGACGAAGTCGCGCTTCAGCTCCTCGTGCGAATCCTTGGCGAACTGCGCACAATGGCCGCAGGTGAAGGCGCCGAATTCTTCGAGTTTGATCGGCGCTTCGGGGTTGCCCATCACGACGCCATCGCCGTCGAAGCTGACGACCTGCGACCAGCTCTTGCCCGCCGGTGCCGTCACCTTGGCGACGACATCCTGTTCCTTGGTTGTGTCGCTGGCACCGCCGCCGCAACCGGCAAGCGCCACTGCGCCGAGCGAAGACAAAAGGGCGATACGAAGCGATGCGGTCATGATGTACTGTTCTCCGGAAACAAGATGGGCAGGCTTTTACGATCCCTTGATCGCGAGGTCGAGTTTCGATTTGAGCGCGGGCCACGCCGTCACTTCGGCGTTGCGCCCGTTGACGAAAAAGGTCGGGGTGCCGGCGACGCGATCGGCGCCGCGCGCGATGTTGGTCATGCCGGTGAGTTCGGCCTGGGCGACCTCGCTGTCGAGCGCGGCGTCGAGCTGTGCCTGGGTGTAACCACGCGCGCGCATCAGCGCGGCGAGCCCGGTGTCGGCGGCAATCTTGCGCGCGCGCTGGGCGGTGGTGCCTTCGAACCAGCTTTTCGCCTGCGCGTCGGTCGCGTTCTTCACTTTGGCCATCCAGATGTCGAAAGCGGTGAAAATCGCCTGATGGTTGCGCGCGAACGCGGCTGGGCCGCCGCAGCGCGCGAGCAGCGCCGCGGTCATGTCGACGGGGTCACGCACCAGATTGCGATATTCGAACAGCACCAGCCCGCGGTCGATATATTGCGTCTTGAGCGGCGCCGACCCTAGTTTGGCGAAATCGGCACAGACGTGACAGGTGTAGCTGAAATATTCGACCAGCCGGACCTTGGCGGCCGGGTTGCCAACGACATGCGCGCCGATCGAACTGGTGGTCACGGTCGACGACCATAGCCCGGGTTTGGCGGGGGTCGCGGCGAGCAGGGTCAGCGCGGCGCCCGACAGCGCGAGGACCGCGGTGCGGCGATCGAGCGGGGAATCGTCAAATGCGGACATTTGCAGCGGCTCTTTCTTCAACTGATCCGGGGAAGTTTGGGCGCGGCGGCCAGCCCCGACGCCATGCGTTCGAGCACGGTGCGCAGTTCCGGGTCGCCGATGTCGCGCAGACTATCCCCCAGTTCGGCGGGTACGGGTTTCAGCATTGCGGGCGGCTGAACGGGCGCCGCCGGGGTGATCTGCCCGTGCGTCATGCGAACCTGCGCGACCGCGGCATAGCCGAAGAAGCGGTTGACCGCGGCGATGATGTCGGGCGCGACATGTTGCAGCATCGGGGCGTGTGCGCCGCTGATCGTCAGGTGCAGCGTGCCGCCCGCCTTGGCACCGACGGGAAAGCGGATCATCGCGGGCTGAGTGACGTCGGCGAGCCGGTCGCCGACGATCTCGCGCCAGCGGCTGACCACCGAGCTCTGGATAAAGCCGAATTTGCGAAAAGCGGCGCGGCCGATTTCGGGAACCAGGTCGGAAATCGCGCGCGCCTCGCCGCCGCGCGGGCGTTCATAGACGCGCGGCGCGGGCTTGGCGGGCTTTTTCGCTCCGCCTTTCGCCTTGGCCTTTTTGGCCGGCCCGTCGTCTCCCGCGTCTTTCGTCATCGCCGGTGCCATGCCATAGCCGAGGGGTGAGCGTCCAGACTTCCGGCATCGATCAGAATATCGCGCGCGACTTCGCTGGCCGCCTGCTGGCGTGGTACGACCGTGCCGCGCGGGTGCTGGCGTGGCGGATCGCGCCGGGCAGCGACGCGGTGCCCGATCCCTATCGTATCTGGCTGGCCGAGGTCATGCTGCAACAGACGACCGTGGCGGCGGTCACGGGCTATTTCGCGCGCTTCACTACCCGCTGGCCGACGGTCGCCGATCTGGCGGCGGCGGATGATGCGGACGTGATGGCCGCTTGGGCGGGGCTGGGCTATTATGCCCGCGCCCGCAATCTGCTGGCGTGCGCGCGGGCGGTGGTCGCGGATCATGGCGGGCGCTTTCCCGATAGCGAAGCCGCGCTGCGCGCGCTGCCCGGGATCGGCGATTATACCGCGGCGTCGGTTGCAGCGATCGCCTTTGGCCGCCCGGCGGTTGTGATCGATGCCAATATCGAGCGCGTGATCGCGCGCCACCGCCTGATCGAAACCCCGCTGCCGCTGGCCAAGCGCGAGATTCGCGCTGCCTTGACGCCGTTGGTGCCGCCGGACCGCCCGGGCGATTTTGCGCAGGCGCTGATGGATCTGGGCGCGACCATCTGTACCCCGCGCAGCCCTGCCTGCGCGATCTGCCCGCTAACGAACGATTGCCGCGCGCGCGGACGGCCCGACATCGATCGCCTGCCGGTCAAGCCGCCCAAAAAGGCGAAGCCGCATCGCCACGGGCTGGCGCACTGGATTGAACGCGATGCCCGGGTCTGGCTCGTCCGCCGCCCCACCAAAGGCATGCTCGGCGGAATGCGCGCGCTGCCGGGGGGCGACTGGACCGATGCGCGTCCAACCGAGTCGGGCATCGCTGAGGTCGATCATGGCTTCACCCATTTCGACCTGACGCTGAAGCTGGTTCACCGCGAAGCTCTTCCGGAAAACGGCGATGCCGCAGCGGAAGGCGAATGGTGGCCGATCTCGGACCTTGACGCGGCGGGGCTGCCGACGCTCTATCGCAGGCTGGTCGATAAGATGCTGGAGAAATTGGCATGAACATGATGGTTTCGCGCCGGGCGCTGCTCGGCGGCCTGGCGCTGGGCGGTGGTGCCGCGCTGCTGCCGCGCGCCGCCTTCGCGTGGAAAGACAGCGGGGCACAGCTTTATCCCGCGACCCACGCGTTCATCAAAGGCTTCGTCGATCGCCGCGAACTCGCCGGCACCCTCGCCGCGATCGGCAAGGGTCAGGGCGCCGCCGAATTTTTCGGCGCCGGGGTGCAATCGCTGGGCGATGCGGTGCCCGTCGGCCCCGACACTTTGTGGCGGCTCTATTCGATGACCAAGCCGGTCACCGGCATCGCCGCGATGTTGCTGATCGAAGACGGCAAGATGAAACTCGACCAGCCGATCGCCGATTTCCTGCCCGCTTATGCCAAGATGCAGGTGCAGAACACGCCCGACGGGTCGATCACCGACTTGCGCCCGGCCAGGACCGCAATCACCGTGCGCCACCTGCTCACCCACACCGCGGGGCTGGGCTACAACATCATGCAAAAGGGGCCGATCAAAAAGGCTTACGATGACGCCGGCATCGTCGGCGGCCAGGCGAGCCGCTTGCCGATCCCCGGCATGGCGCCGGTCACCGCGGCGCCCAGCCTGGCGGTGATGGCCGACCGGCTCGCGGCGCTGCCGCTGGTGTACGAACCCGGCACCAAATGGAGCTATTCGATCAGCCTCGACCTGCTCGGCCGGGTGATCGAGGTCGCATCGGGCCAGCCCTTCGACGCGTTCCTGAAAGCGCGGCTGTTTGATCCGCTGGGCATGACGAGCACCGGCTTCGTGGTCGGCGCGAAGGATGTCGGGCGCTTCACGACCAACTATGCCCCTTATGGCGGCGCGCTGATCCCCTTCGATCCCGCGACCAGCTCAATCTACCTCGACCCGCCGCCCTATCCGTTCGGCGGCGGCGGGCTGGTGTCGAGCGCGCGCGATTACGACCGCTTCCTCGCCATGCTGCTGGGTGAGGGCGCGACCGGTGGGAAACGCGTGATGAAGGCCGACACCGCGCGGCTCGCGATGTCGAACCTGCTCGCCGACAGCGTCGACCGCAAAGGGACGTTTATCGACGGGCAGGGCTTTGGCGCCGGGGGCCGCGTGTCGCTGCCCTCGTCGCCGGGCGGCGAGGGCGCTTTCGGCTGGGCGGGCGCCGCGGGGACCATCGGTTTTGTCCATCGCGGTCTCGGCTATCGCGCCGCGGCCTATGCGCAATATATGCCCTCGGGCGCGGTGCCGTTTCAGGAGAAGTTCGGCGAGACCTTTTTCAAGGATGTCGTCGCCTGATGCCGCTGCCGTTGGGGTTCACGGGGGCGTGGCTCGACCGCGCCGATCAGCTGCGCAGCAATGCGGACGGCTTTGCCGCCGCCGCCGCAGACCCGCGCGCACGTTGCCTGGCGCTCGACGGGATCGATTTTGTGCCGGGTGAGGGCGGCGGGCTGTGCTGGGAGGCGCTCGACCCCGCCGACGACCGCGCGTTGCTCCTGCTCGGCCTCGACGCCGCCGGAATCCCGCATTTCGTTCGTGAAGCCGCGTCCGGGGGGCGGATCGACGCGCGCTCGCGCACCGTCATGCGCCTGCTGCCGTTGCTGTCAGGCGAAGAAACGGCGCTCTACGGCGGCGCGCGCAGCCTGGTCGACTGGCACGCGCGGCATCGCTTTTGCGCGGTGTGCGGCACGCCGACGGCGGTGTTCCGGGCCGGCTGGGGGCGGCGCTGCGGCAGCTGCAACGCCGAACATTTTCCGCGCGTCGATCCGGTCGTCATCATGCTCGCCGAATGCGACGGGCGCGTGCTGGTCGGGCGGCAAGGCGGCTTTCCGCCGGGCTTCTTCTCGGCGCTGGCAGGGTTTGTCGAACCCGGCGAATCGCTGGAGGAAGCGGTAGCGCGCGAATTGTTCGAGGAAGCGGGCATCCGCGTGTCGGACGTGACTTATGTGGCGAGCCAGCCGTGGCCCTTTCCCTCGTCGCTGATGATCGGGTGCCGCGCGGTTACGACCGATCCGGCGCTGACCCTCGATACCACCGAGATCGAGGCGGCGATGTGGGTCGATAGGGCCGAAGTACGCGCCGCGCTGGCGGGCGACATGGGCGCGCCGTTCCTGGCGCCGCCGCCGCTGGCGATCGCGCGTTATTTGCTCGAGGATTGGATTAGGTAATTTCCCCCATCGCCGCGCGACAGGGAGGATCGGGGAGGTTAGAGCCTGCGCCCGGTAATCCGGCTGATTTCCTTGGCGACCATCGCCTCGACCAGCGTTGGCAGGTTGGCGTCGAGCCAGTCTTTCAGCATCGGGCGCAGCGCGTCGAGCACGACATCTTCCATCGTGCGGCCCGCAGCGGCAGGCGCCGCAACCGTCGCGGCAGCAACGGCGGGTGCGATAGCGGCGGTCAAGGCGTCGAGCGACTGGCGCGCCGCATCGGCGCTGGCTTCGGACACCAGTTCGTCGGCCGTGGGCGCGGCTTCGGCGTCGTCATCTTCTTCGTCGTGCAGGTCGAGAATGTCTTCGGCGATGGCGGGCGTGATTTCGCGCGCCGCGCCGGGGGCTTCGTCGCGTGCGATCACGCGCCTGATCGACGACAAGATATCTTCCATCGACGGTTCCCGCGACATATCGCCCATAACCAACCCCCTAAACCACCGCGATTACCGGATGGTTAACGCTGCTCTTACCGATTTGAGGCGGGTTTTGCCAAGCTTTATTGTCGCGGCAACGCGGGCGGGCCGACCGGAACGCTGGCGGTTGCCGCGGGGACGCGGCGCGTGTCGGTCGCCTGCTGCTGCGGCGCCGGGTCGTCGGCCCAGTCCCAGATCTGGCCCTTGACGCGGTTGTAATTGACCTCGGGATCATAGAGCGCGCCGCCCTCGATCCCCAGATCGCGCGCTTCGGCCTTGCCCATCGCGGCGAGCACCGAGAAAGCCGCGACATAGGAATTGCGCTGCGCCGACACCAGTTGGACCTGGGTGTTCAGATATTCCTGCTCGGCGTTCAAAATGTCGAGGATCGACCGCGTGCCGACGCTGTTTTCGGCGCGCACGCCCTCCAGCGACAGCCCGTTGGCGCTCACCGCTTGCTGCGTCGCGGCGATGATCTGTTGATTCGCTTGCCACGCGGCATAGGCGCCGCGGGTCTGGGCGATCACGCTGCGTTCGACCTCGACATAATTTTCGATCGCCTGGCTGGTGCGCGACTGTGCCTGGCGCACCTGCGCCGACGGGCGGCCGCCCTGAAAGATCGGGATCGTCAGCGACAGCCCGGCCGAAGCGCTTTTCGTCGTATTTTCCGATGTCGGATCGTTCACCGAATTCAGATTATTGTTGTACCCGGCGCCGCTGCTCGCCGACAATTTGGGTAGTCGTCCGGCGCGCGCGACGCCGATGTCGGCGCGGCTGGCGCTGACCAACTGGTTCGCCGCCTCGATGTCGGGGTTGCTGGTCAGCGCGATCGCGACCGCTTCGTCGGGCGAGGCGGGCAGGTTCGGCAGCTGCGGCGGCTGTTCCAGGTCGACCGGGGCATCGCCGACCAGCCGGACATAGGATTCGCGGCTGGCGATCAGATTCGCCTCGGCGGTGCGCAAATCGCCCTCGGCGAGCGCGAGCCGCGCCTCCGACTGCGCGACGTCGGTGCGCGTCAGGTCGCCGATTTCGAACCGGTCGCTCGTCGCCTGCAAATTGGTGCGCAGCACCGCGACATTCTTCTGGTTCAGCTGGACGATCGCCTGGTCGCGGATGACGTCCATATAGGCGCCGACGGTCTGCGAAAAAATGCTCGCCTCGGTCGCGCGCAGGTCGGCCTGACCCGCCTCGACGCGAAACTTGGCGGCCTTGACCGCGTTGCGCACCGCGCCGCCCTGATAGATCGGCACCGACACTTGTCCGCCGACGCTGACGAAGCGCTTGGGCGAGAAAAAGCTGTTGCCGGGCAGCACCAGATTTTCCTGATAATCGACCCCGACGCCGACGTTCGGCAGCCCGCCCGATTTCTGGATCGGGACATTTTCGTCGTTCGCGCGCTGTCCGGCGCGCGCCGCGGTCAGCGTCGGGTTGTTTTCATAGGCTTTCGCCAGCGCATCCTGCAGCGTTTCGGCATGCGCCGCGGACGACAGCGTCAAGGCGCCGACGGCCAGACCGGCGAGCCAGCGCGCGCGGGGGAGAGGCCGTTTCTTATCGGTATCGAGCATCGTCATGTCAGCCTGAAACAAGGAGGGGAGTGGCTTTTAGAATGTGAAGCCCGCCGGGGCGGCAAAACCGGGCAGCGGCGCGGCGTCCATGTCGGCAAAGCTGCGCAGCGGCACCGCGCCGCCGGCCTTGACCCCCTGGACCAGCCGCGTCACCGCGCCTTCGCGGCGTGCCGCGACCAGGCGGCCACCCTCGGCCAACTGCGCCGCCAGCGCGTCCGGCAGCGTTTCGATCGCGCCGTCGACGATGATGCGGTCGAACGGCGCGGCGCCGGGCGCCCCGGCGTTCAGCGGCCCGGCGACCCAGTGGATGTCGGCGTCGGCGGTTGCGGCTTGCGCGATCGCCATCAACTCGGCCTGTTCCTCGACCGCATGGACTTCGGCGCCGAGCCGCGACAGCAGCGCCGCGGTGTAGCCGGTCGCGCCGCCGACCAGCAGCACGCGCATGCCGGGGCGGATTGCTGCGGCCACAAGCATGCGGCCGGTGACCAGCGGCGCGTTGAGGGCGCGGCCGTGGCCCAGCGCGATCGCGCGGTCCATATAGGCGACGCTCGCTAGATGGGCGGGCACATGCGCCTCGCGCGGCACCGCCGCCATGGCGCCGACCACCGCCGCGTCGATGACGTCGTTGGTGCGCAGCTGGCTGTCGATCATGGCAGAGCGCATGTCCGCCGCGGTGATTTCGCTAAACTTGGTCGCCATCAGCCTTTTTCCGATTCCCTGGGGGCATGAACCTGTGCGGGGCAGCTCTAGCCCAACCTACGCTGTATTGCAATAGTAATACAGCCTTTGCCCGCTAAGACGCGCATAGCGGGCAACGCCGGTGCCGCCAACCCCGCATCATGGGGGCCAGTCGGCGTGCAGCCGAATCCTTGACAAGGCGGCGAAACCCCCTCACTAGCGGCGCCGTCCAACACCCGGCCCATCCCCCAGGATGCGGCAATTTGGCATGAGGCCCGATGGCGGAGTGGTGACGCAGCGGACTGCAAATCCGTGCACGCCGGTTCGATTCCGGCTCGGGCCTCCACCGATTGACGAAATGGCATTCTTTTCACGGTCAAGGCCGTTTCCGGCGCCACTGGACATTTGCCGCCGCCTCACTTATATACCAGCCGTTATGGAAATCGAAGCTGCCATTGCCCCCGCTGCACCGCATAAGGGCCGCCCGCGCGAGTTTTGCGTCGATGCCGCGCTTGCGGCGGCGCTGCGCGTGTTCTGGTCGAAGGGGTATGAGGGCGCGTCGATGGCCGACCTCACCGATGCGATGGGGATTACCAAGCCCAGCCTTTACGCCGCGTTCGGCAACAAGGAAGCGCTCTTCAACAAGGCGCTCGACCTCTATGAACGCGAAAAGACCGATTATATGCGCGCCGCGCTTGATGCGCCGACTGCGCGCGGGGTGGCCGAGCGGCTGATGCACGGCGCGCTCGACATGTACAGCTGCCCCGAAAATCCGAACGGGTGTCTGGGCGTGATCAGCTCGGTCGCCTGTGGGGCCGAGGCCGAGTGCATTCGCGACGCGGTCGTCGCGCGCGGCGCCGCGGCGAAGCTGGCGATGCTCGATCGGTTCGCGCGGGCCAAGGACGAGGGTGATTTTCCGCCCGACACCGACCCCGATGGTCTCGCGCAATTTCTGATCGCGGTGAACCAGGGCATGGCGGTGCAGGCCGGCGCGGGCGCCACGCGCGCCGAGCTGGAGCGGCTCGTCGAAACCAGCCTGAAGCTGTGGCCGGGGCGCTAGTAGAAAATTTTTACTGCCCGGTACAGAATGCGCTTGACGCAGCGCAACAAGATATATATACCACTTAGTATATAAAGAATGGTTCTCCCCCCGGGCCGGTCGCCGCGTGACAATGATCATGTGGCGACCGGAACCCCCAACATAGAATATTGTCCGGGAGCGGGCCTTGCTCCGGTCGGCGTCTGACTGCGTTCGCCCGCAAGATATAACAGGGATCGGCGCGCGCATCGGCATGCGGGGCGCCGGACGGATGGCCGTCCTCTTCGCAGAGGGCCGTCCAGCCATGAGGATAATTGAAGTCATCCGCGGGAAGCATGCTTTCCGCGCTGCGCACCGCTGCGCCTTGCGCGCAGCCGACCGAATTGAACAGAAGAGGGCACCCGAATGACCGTCCACACCCCGATCGAAAAGCTCGACCCCGCCGATGCGACGGTTCGCCGCGAACTCAAGACATTGCTCCATCCCGCGCGCAGCCGGCGTAACGCCTGGATCGCCGCGTTTCTGGTGCTGATCGTCGGCGCTTGGTGGCTGCTGCGCGATGGTCCGCCGCAGGCGGCCGCCGCGCCCGCGCCGGTGCTGACCGTCGCAGCGCCGATCGCGCGCGACGTGACCCTGTGGGACGACTATATCGGCCGTTTCGAAGCCTCTAAGGCGGTCGAGGTGCGCCCGCGCGTCTCGGGCGCGATCACCGCAATCCACTTCACCGACGGCCAGATCGTCCGCCGGGGCCAGCCGCTGTTCACAATCGACCCGCGCCCCTATCGCGCCGCGCTCGCCGAAGCGCGCGCATCGGCGGCGAGCGCGCGCAGCGACCTGGCGCTCGCGCGGCTCGAACTGGAACGCGCCGGGCGGCTCGTCGATGTCGAGGCGGTGTCGCAGAGCGAGATCGACCGGCTGCGCGCCCGCGTCAACGCCGCCTCGGCGGCGCTCGCCGGTGCCGACGCCCGCATCGCAGCACGCTCGCTCGACGTCGAATTCACCGTTGTGCGCGCCCCGATGGGCGGGCGCATCTCCGACCGCCAGATCGATGCCGGCAACCTGGTGTCGGCGGGCGATGCCGGAGGGACTTTGCTCACCACGATCAACGCGTTGGACCCGATCTACTTCAGCTTCCAGGGCTCCGAAGCGCTGTTCCTGAAGGCCAAGCGGGCCGCGGCCGAAAAGGGCGCGACGGTCGAGGTCCGGCTGCAGGATGAAAGCGATTATCGCTGGAAGGGCCAGCTCGACTTTACCGACAATGGCCTTGACCCGCGTTCGGGCACGATCCGCGCCCGCGCGCGCTTCGCCAACCCTGAAATGTTCCTGACCCCCGGCATGTTCGGCAACATGCGCCTGTCGACCGGGCAGACGACGCGCGCGTTGCTGATCCCCGCCGCGGCGGTGCAGACCGACCAGGCGCGCAAGATCGTCTATGTCGTCGGCAAGGATGGGACGGTCGCCGCAAAGCCGGTCGAGGTCGGTCCAGAAGTCGACGGCCTCAGCGTCATTCGCTCGGGGCTGGCGCCGACCGATCAGGTCGTCATCAACGGCTATCAGTTCGCGCGGCCCGGAACCAAGGCGGTGACCAAGGCGGGCAAGATCGCCGCTTCAACGCCCCCCAAGGGTGCGGCCGCCGCGGCCGAACCGGTGTCGGCACAGGCGACGTTTGCAAAATAGAGTTCGTCATCCCGGCCCTTCGACTGCCTTGGCAGGCGTTCAGGATAAACTTCAGCCGGTGGCTGAAGGCCGGGAGCTCAAGGGTGCGCTGGTCTGCTGACGTCGAGATCCCGGCCTGCGCCGGGATGACGGCAGTGCTCGCGTTCCGAAGGTCAATTTCCAGTCAGGGGCTCTCCCATGCGCCTATCCCGCTTTTTCATCGACCGCCCGATCTTTGCCGCGGTGCTCGCCGTCATCATCACCATCGTCGGCGCGGTCGCCTATATCGGCCTGCCGGTGTCGCAATATCCCGACATTGTCCCGCCGACGGTGACCGTGTCGGCCAATTACCCCGGCGCGTCGGCCGAAACGGTCGCCGACACGGTGGCGGCGCCGATCGAGCAGGAAATCAACGGCGTCGACAATATGCTCTATATGAGCAGCCAGTCGACCGGCGACGGCGTCGTCACGATCACCGTGACCTTCAAGATCGGCACCGACCTCGACGCCGCGCAGGTGCTGGTGCAGAACCGCGTTGCGATCGCGACCCCGCGTCTGCCCGAAACGGTGCAGCGCCTCGGCGTCGTGACGCGCAAGACGTCGCCCGACTTCCTGATGGTGGTGAACCTCGTGTCACCCGACAAGTCGCTCGATCGCGCCTATATCTCCAACTATGCGCTGACCCAGCTCCGCGATCGCCTGTCGCGCATCGACGGCGTTGGCGACGTGCGGCTGTTCGGTGCGCGTGACTATGCGATGCGCGTGTGGATCGACCCCGGCCGCGCCGCCGCGCTCGACCTGACCGCGGGCGAGATCGTCACCGCGCTGCGGCGCGAAAATGTGCAGGTCGCCGCGGGCTCGCTTGGCCAGCCGCCGCATGCCAATGGCAGCAGCTTCCAGCTGAGCGTCGAAACGCAGGGCCGCCTGACCGACCCCAAGGATTTCGCCAATATCGTTATCCGCACCGATGCCGACGGGCGGCAGGTCCGCGTGTCGGACGTCGCGCGCGTCGAACTGGGTGCATCGGACTATAATTCGAACACCTATTTGTCGGGCGATCCGACGGTCATTCTCGCGACCTTCCAGCGCCCGGGTTCGAACGCGCTCGCCGCGGCGCAGGCGGTCGAAGCCGAAATGGCGGCGGCGTCGAAAAGCTTCCCCAAGGGCCTCGAATATCGCGTCATCTATAACCCCACCGAGTTTATCGCCCAGTCGATCGACGCGGTGATGGAGACGTTGTTCGAAGCGGTCATCCTCGTCGTCATCGTGATCCTCGTGTTCCTGCAGAAATGGCGCGCGGCGATCATTCCGGTGCTCGCGATCCCGGTTTCCTTGATCGGGACCTTCGTGGTGCTCGCGGCGTTCGGCTACAGCCTCAACAATTTGTCGCTGTTCGGGCTGGTGCTCGCGATCGGCATCGTCGTCGATGACGCGATCGTGGTGGTCGAGAATGTCGAACGCAATCTCGAAAAGGGCATGAGCGCGCTGGAAGCCGCGCGCACCTCGATGGACGAGGTGTCGGGGGCGCTCGTGGCGATCGTGCTCGTGCTCTGCGCCGTGTTCGTGCCGACCCTGTTCCTGACTGGCCTGTCGGGTGCATTCTATCAACAGTTCGCGGTGACAATCTCGACCGCGACGATCATCTCGCTCGTCCTGTCGCTCACCCTGTCGCCCGCACTCGCGGCGATCCTGCTTAAGCCGCACGCCCCGCGCCAGGATGAGGGTTGGCTGATGCAGCGCATCCACCGCGCGGGTGACAGCTTCAATCGCAATTTCGAGAAGATGAGCGATGGCTATGCGCGCCTGACCGACCGGCTGGTGCGCGCGCCGAAAAAGATGATGGTCACCTATGCCGCGCTGATCGCCGCGACCGCGGGCCTGTTCTGGGCGACGCCGACCGGCTTCATCCCCGCGCAGGATCAGGGCTATTTCCTCGTCGTCGCCAAGCTGCCCTCGGGCGCTTCGGTCGAACGCACCGACGCGGTGCTGAAGAAGGTCGCAGGCCGCGTGCTGCCGATCGAGGGTGTCCTCGGCTCGGTGATGCTCGCGGGCTTCGACGGCCCGTCGCAGACGCTCGCGCCGAACTCGGCTGCCGCTTATTTCCCGCTCAAATCGTTCGAGGAGCGCGGGAAGCTCGGGGTCAATTTCGAGGACATCATGAATCAGGCGCGCGCCAACACGGCAGATATTACCGAGGCGCAGATCGTCATCATCCCGCCGCCGCTGATCCAGGGGATCGGCTCGGCGGGCGGATACCGGATGATCGTGCAGGATCGCGGCGGGAACGGTTATGCGGCGCTCGCGAACGAGACGAACAATCTGATCGGCAAGGCGAACCAGACCCCGGGTCTCGCGAACGTCTTCACCTTCTTCGATCCGACCAACCCGCGCGTTTTCGCGGACATCGACCGGGCGAAGGCGAATGCGCTCGGCGTCCCGCCCGAGCGCGTGTTCGAGGCGCTGCAGGTCTATCTCGGCTCGGCGTTCGTCAACGACTTCAACCTGCTCGGCCGCACCTATCGCGTCACCGCGCAGGCCGACGCGCCCTATCGCCAGACCGTCGCCGATATCGCGAACCTGCGGACGCGGTCCGATTCGGGCGCGATGGTGCCGATCGGGTCGGTTGCCAATTTTGAGGACCGCACCGGGCCGTATCGCGTCACGCGCTACAATTTGTTCCCCGCGGTCGAGATCGACGGCGACACCGCTCCGGGTTCATCCTCGGGCGCATCGCTGACGACGATGGAAAAGCTTGCGGCGGACTCGCTGCCCGCGGGTTACGGCACCGAATGGACGGGCATCGCCTTCCAGCAGAAGGCGGCGGCGAACACCGCGGGTATCGTTTTTGCGCTCGCGGTGGTCTTCGTCTTCCTGGTGTTGGCCGCACAATATGAAAGCCTGATGCTGCCACTGACGATCATCTTCATCGTGCCGATGTGTCTGCTCGCGGCGATGGTCGGGGTGAATTTGCGCGGCATGGACAATAATGTGCTGACGCAGATCGGGCTGGTCGTGCTCATTGCGCTCGCCGCGAAGAATGCGATCCTGATCGTCGAATTCGCCAAGCAGGCCGAGGAAGAAGACGGCTTGTCGCCGATCGAAGCCGCGGTGCGTGCCGCGCGCGACCGTTTGCGCCCGATCCTGATGACCAGCTTTGCCTTCATCCTCGGCGCCGTGCCGTTGCTGATCGCGAGCGGGGCAGGGGCGGAGCTGCGCCAGGCGCTTGGCACCGCGGTTTTCTTCGGCATGCTAGGCGTGACGGCGTTCGGCCTCATCTTCACCCCGACCTTCTACGTCGTCGCCCGCGCGCTCAGCCAATGGTCGGCCGGGCGGCGCGCGCGGCGCGGGCCAGACGACCACGGGGCCGCGCTGCCGGTCCCGGCGGAATAAGGAACAAGAATATGATCCTCCGCAATATCCTCACCGCCGCCTCGGCGCTGGCGCTTGCCGCCTGCGCGGTCGGCCCCAACTATGCCGAGCCCAAGTCGGCGTCGGCGCCCGTCGCCACCGGACCGTTCGTATCGGCGAACAGCCCCGCGGTGACCCTCGCGCCGGTCGCAGCCGACTGGTGGCGGCTTTATGACGATCCCGTCCTCGACGGGCTCGTCGGCGATGCGCTTGCCAACAACACCGACGTCCGCGTTGCGGTCGCGAACATCGCCCGGGCCCGTGCATCACTGCGCGGCGCGCGCGCGGACCGGCTGCCGCAGGGCGAGATCGGCGCCGGTGCCAATTACGGCCGCAGCCCCGAAGGCCAGCGCCTGCCGGGTGCGGATCGCGAGGACTGGGCGGTCGATGTCGGGCTCAACGTTTCGTACGAGGTCGACCTGTTCGGCCGTGTCAGCCGCTCGATCGAGGCGGCGCGCGGCGATGCTGCCGCGGCCGAAGCCAATGCCGATGCGGTGCGCGTGATCGTCGCCGCCGACACGACGCAGGCCTATGCCGACGCCGCTTCGGGCGCCGCGCGGCTCGACGTCGCGCGGCGCATCGTCGGCCTGCTCGACCAGCAGGTGAAGCTCACCGAACGCCGCAAAGAGGTCGGGATGGCGACGGGGCTCGACCTCGCGCGCATCACGACGCTCCGCGACCAGCGCTCGGCCGACATTCCTTCCATCGAGGCCGAGCGGCAGGCGGCGTTGTTCCGCCTCGCGACTCTGACCGGTCGTGCCCCCGCTGCGCTCCCCCCCATCGCGGCGGACCGCAACATCAGCCTCGAAATCACCGACCCCATCCCGGTCGGTGATGGGGCGGCGCTCTTGAAGCGCCGTCCCGACATTCGCGCCGCCGAGCGCCGCCTCGCCGCCGACACCGCGCGCATCGGCGTCGCGACGGCGGATCTTTATCCGCGCATCACGCTCGGTGGTTCGGCTGGATCGACCGGTTCGGGCTTTGGCGATGTGTTCGGCGGCGGGCCGATCCGCTGGCTGCTCGGGCCGTTGCTCAACTGGGCCTTCCCCAATCAGGAACCGGCGCGGGCGCGAATCGCGGCGGCCGAGGCGGATACGCAGGCGTCGCTCGCCGAGTTCGACGGCGCGGTGCTGCGCGCGCTCGAGGAAACCGAAACCGCGCTGTCGTCCTACGCGCGCGCCCTCGAACAGCGGCAGGCGTTGCGTGCCGCGCGCGATCAGGCCGAACGGGCGGCGCGGATCGTGCGCGTCAAACGGCAGGAGGGCGCCTCGGATTCGCTCGAATGGCTCGACGCCGAACGCACCTTTGCCGAGGCCGAGGCGGTGCTCGCGGCGCAGGACGGCCAGATTTCGCGCCGCCAGATCGCGCTGTTCCGCGCCCTCGCAGGCGGCTGGTCGAGCTAGGCGGCCAGTCCGCCCTTTGGCATCAGCGGTACGACGCGCAGCATCGCGAGCGCCGCGAGCAGCAGCGTCGCCGCCGCAAACGCCATGGTATAGATCGGCTCGCCGGGAAAAAACGCCTGCATGATCGATCCCATGATCGTCGCGACGAGCAATTGCGGCACGACGACGAAGACGTTGAACAGCCCCATGTAAATGCCGAGCTTCGCCTGCGGCAGGCTGTAGGCGAGCATCGCATAGGGCATCGCCAGCACCGACGCCCAGAAGATGCCGATGAAAATCTCGCTGACGATCAGCTGGGTTGGGTCGCGCAGCAGGAAAAAGCTGCCAAAGCCGATCGCGCCGCAGACCAGCCCGGCGATGTGGGTGCGCGCCTGCCCGATCCGCGCCGACAGCCACGGCAGCAAGGTGAGGGCGGCGATCGCGGCGACGCCGTTGTAAATCGCAAACAGTTCCCCGACCCAGTTCGCGCCCGTCTGATACGCCGCCGACGCCGGGTCGGTGGTGCCATAATGATATTGGGTGACCACCGGCGTCGTGTTGATCCACATGATGAACAGAGCCGACCAGCTGAAGAATTGCACCAGCGCCAGCCGCTTCATCAGCGGCGGCATACCCGCGAAATCGCCGACGATGCTCGACAGCATATTCTTGTCATTCCCCCCGCGTGCCAGCGCGATGGCAAGCATGCTGGCGAGCCCATAGCCGATCAGCAGCGCGCCAAGCAGCAGCACCTCGCGCAGCAGCGCGAACTGCATCTGGATGGCGACGACCGCCCCGCCCGCGGCGATCCAGAGTAGGCTGGTCGCATAGCTGTGCGAGGCGAGGGCGCGGATCGCGGGGGCTTCGGCCGCCGCATCGCGCTCGGCAAAGGCCGTCATCTGGGCAGGGTCATATTCGCGCGTCGTGACGACGGTCCACAGCACCGACAGGAACAGCGCGAGACCGCCGAACCAGAAGGCATATTTGACCGTATCGGGAATCTGCCCCGGCGGCGCGACATTGGCGACCCCAATCGCGTCCATCAGGGTTGGAAACAGCGATCCGACGACCGCCCCCGCGCCGATGAACGCGGTCTGCACCGCATAGCCCGCGCTATGCTGGTCACGGCGCAGCATGTCGCCGACAAAGGCGCGGAACGGCTCCATCGAGATGTTGAGCGAGGCGTCGAGAATCCACAGCATCATCGCCGCGAACCAGATTGCCGGGCTTTCGGGCATCACGAACAAGGCAATCGCGGCGAGAATCGCGCCGGCGAGAAAATAAGGACGGCGGCGCCCGAGCCGACCAAGCCAGGTCTTGTCGCTCAAATGGCCGATGATCGGCTGGACGAGCAAGCCGGTCAGCGGCGCCGCGACCCACAGCCCGGGGAGTTTTTCAATATCCTCGCCCAGCGACTGAAAGATGCGGCTCATATTCGCATTTTGCAGCGCAAAGCCGATCTGGATGCCGAAAAAGCCGAAGCTGATGTTCCAAAGGCCGGCAAAGCCCTGCCGCGGCTTGTCCATGTGTCTCTCCCCATGGCCGCATTGGCGGCTCTTGTCGGCGCGGAGGATTGCAGGGCGGGTGGGGGAGGGCAAGGTGTCGGTGCTGGTTATACGAATGCGTAGTTTAAGCCTCTCCCCTTCAGGGGAGGCGGCATTGTCAAACCGCCGTGCTCTGCCGCTCGATCAGCCGCGCGGGTAGCATCGTGCGTTCGACCGGGCGGTCGTCGATCCGCGCCAGCAGCGCATCGACGAGCAGCGTCCCGGCGCCCTTCATGTCCTGCATCACCGTGGTCAGCGTCGGCGAGGTCAGGCTGGCGGCGGGGATGTCGTCGAAGCCGATGATCGCGACGTCGTGCGGCAGGCGAAGACCCGCCTCGGCCAGCGCGCGCATCGCGCCGATCGCGATCAGGTCGCTCGCCGCGAAGATCGCATCGAACGGCTGGCCGCCGGCGAGCAGCGATTTTGCGGCGGCATAGCCCGAATCCTCCGACGACACCGCGTCGCGTTGCAGCGCCGGGTCGGGTACTGCGCCCGCGGCCCGCATCGCGCGGCACAGCCCGGTGTAGCGGTCCTGAAACTCGGGCGCATGGTCCGACGCGTCACCCAGGAATGCGATCCGCCGCCGCCCGATCGCGATCAGATGCGCGCCCGCCTGTTCGCCCGCCCCGACATTGTCCGAACCGACGGTCAGTCCGATGCCGTCGTCGGACACCGACCCCCAGCGCACGAATTTCGTCCCCATCTCGACCAGATGCTCAAGCTTGGTGAGGTACAGCTGGTAATCGCCATAGCCCAGGAGGATGATCCCGTCGGACCGGTGGCTGTCCTGATAGGCGACGTGCCAGTCGTTGTGCATCTGTTGGAAACTGATCAGCAGGTCGTAACCGCGCAGCGCGCATTCGCGGGTGATCGAGCCCAGCATCGACAGGAAAAAGGGGTTGATCATCGATTCGTCGGGCGTCGGATCCTCGAAGAACAGCAGCGCCAGCGTGTGGGTGCGCTGCGAGCGCAGGCTGGAGGCGTTTTTATCGACGGTGTAGTTGAGCTCGCGCGCGATGCGTTCGATGTTGGCGCGGGTCGCGGCGCTGACCGATTTGCCGCCGCGCAGCGCACGCGACACAGTCGGTTGCGACACCCCCGCCAGATAGGCGATGTCGAAACTCGTCGGTTTGGCCGAGGGCTGGCGCCCCATCTATTTCTCCCGGGTGCGGCGGCCTTGGCGTGGGTCGCTGCTGCGGGGCAGCCTAGCGGCTGGGCCGGGCGCTGCCAAGAAATTGCATGGCGCCAGAGGCAAGGGTGTCGGCGGCGAAAAGCGTGACATTTCGGCGACAGGCGGCGCGGCCGCATAATATGCGTATACGTATACCCTATGGCCGTCCCCGCCGATTGGCTCCAATTGCTAGGCCGCGATGGGAAAACCCACGCGTCGATGAGAGGATGCCGCGCGGCGCGATTGCCGCCCCCTTTTGTCGTCGCCTGGCCAAGCCGCCCGCCGCAGCAGGGGAGTTTAGCATGACCAAATCGACCAGTCTTCGCCGCGGGGCCAGCGCCATGGCGCTTGGCGTTGCCTTGACCGCATTGCTGCCGGCCGCCGCGTGGGCACAGGATGCCGACACCGCGCCCGCCGCCGAGGAAGGCGGCGCAGAAGGCAGTGAGGACGCGATCGTCGTCACCGGCTTTCGCGCCAGCTTGCAGAGCGCGGTGAACGCCAAGAAAACCCGCGACCAGGTGGTCGAATCGATCTCGGCCGAAGACATTGGCAAGCTGCCCGATGCGTCGATCGCCGAATCGATCGCGCGCCTGCCGGGGTTGACCTCGCAGCGTGTGTCGGGCCGCTCGAACTCGATCTCGATCCGCGGTTTCGCCCCCGATTTCTCGACGACATTGCTCAACGGCCGCGAACAGACCTCGACCGGCGACAACCGCGCGGTCGAATATGACCAATATCCGTCCGAAGTCGTCAACCAGGTGCTGGTTTACAAATCGCCGATGGCGTCGATCGTCGGCCAGGGCCTTTCGGGCACCGTCGATCTCAAGACGATCCGCCCGCTCGAATATGGCAAGCGCGTCATTTCGGTTGGCGGCCGCGGCACCTGGGCCGAAATCGGCAAGCTCAACGTCGGGTCGAAAAAATATGGCTACCGGGTCAACGGCACCTTCGTCGACCAGTTCGCCGACGACACGATCGGTATCGCGCTGTCGGCAAGCTATCTCGACGAACCTTATCAGATCCAGGAATTCAACGCCTGGGGCTATGCCGGCAATGGCACCCTCGCCAGCCCGGTCGTGCTCGGCGGTTCGAAATCCTATGCGACCTCGACCCAGCTGAAGCGGTTGGGGCTTCAGGGCACGCTGGAATGGGCGCCGACCCCCAATTTCACCTCGACCTTCGACGCTTTTTATTCGGATTTCAGCGACGACCAGATCAAGCGCGGCATCGAACTGCCGCTCGCCTTTGGCGGCGCCGGGGTGAACATCACCGACGTCGACGACAGCGGCGAATTCGTCTTTGCCCGCGCCGGCACCTTCACCAATGTCGAAGGCGTGGTGCGCAACGACGTGTTCGAACGCAATGCCAAGCTGTACAGCTTTGGCTGGAACAACCGCTGGCAGGGCGACGACGGTTGGAACGCCTATGCCGACATCAGCATGTCGAAAACCGACCGCAACGAACTGATCCTCGAAAGCAATTCGGGGACGGGTCGCGGCGCCGGGGTCGGCGCGCGGGACAGCATCGGGTTCACCAGCGACATCGACGGCACCTTTTTCCGTCCGACGCTCAACTATGGCGATTATAACCTCATTCAGTTGACCAGCCCGCTCGGCTGGGGCGGCGACCAGACCGGGGTCAACGGCGGGCGCATCCGCGGCGGCCAGGACGGTTACTACAACAACCGCATCATCGAGGATGAGCTATGGCAGTATCGCGTCGAGATCGAACGCGAGATGGAGGGCTTTCTGAAATCGGTGCAGTTCGGGGTCAATTACACGACCCGCACCAAGCAGCTGACCCCCGACGAAGCCTTTGTCGGGCTGACCGCCAACACCGACGGGCTGACCAGCCTGCCGGTACCGACGCAGTTCCGCCGCGGCACGACCGACCTTGCCTATCTCGGCCTCGGCCCCGTCATCAGCTACGATCCGCGCGACCTGCTCGCGGCTGGCATCTACACGCTGGTGCCGAACCCCTATGGCGATGTGGTGGTCAAGGCGTACAACGTCGCCGAAAAGCAGATGACCACCTATCTTCAGGCCAATATCGACCAGGAAATGGGGTCGTCGGTGCTGACCGGCAATTTCGGGGTGCAGGCGATCTTCACCGACCAGAATTCGAGCGGCGCCAGCGCGACCTTTGCGGGCACCAACCCCAACGGATCGCCGAATATCCAGGGCATTCCGCGCCGCGAAAGCACCGATTATATCGACGTGCTGCCCAGCCTGAACCTGTCGCTGCGCACCGCGAGCGACTTCGTGGTCCGCGTCAGCGTGGCGCGCGAAATCGTCCGACCGCGGCTCGACGACCTGCGCGCGACCTTGAGCTATGGCACCACGATCGGCGATCCGGGCGGCATGGTGTGCCCGACCGGGCGGACCTGCGCGGTGGTGCGCGGCGATTCGGGCAACCCCGACCTTCGCCCGTGGCGCGCCAATGCCGCCGATCTGACGCTGGAGAAATATTTCGGCTCGACGGGCTATCTCGCGGTGCAGTTCTTCTACAAGGATTTGAAGAGCTACATCTATAATCAGGCGATCCCGTTCGATTTCACCGGCTATCCGATCCAGGCGCCGGGCAACGACGCGGGCGGGCTGCCGATCATCGTCAATTACATGGGCACCGTGAACGCGCCGATCAACGGCGAGGGCGGCAAACTTTACGGCGCCGAACTGGCCGGCTCGTTGCCGTTCAGCACCTTCACTTCGGCGCTCGACGGCTTTGGGGTGACCGGGGGCGTATCCTATACCAAGACGAAGATCAGCCCGAACCCCGGCGCGCCCGCGGAAGACATCCCGGGCTATTCGAAATGGGTCGCCAACGGCACCGCCTATTTCGAAAAATGGGGCTTCAACGCCCGTGTCAGCGCGCGTTACCGGTCGAGCTTCATCGGCGAACTGTCGGGCTTCGGCGGGCAGCGGGTGCGGCGCCGGGCGCGGTCGGAAACGATCGTCGATGCGCAGCTGGGCTATGATTTCCAGCCGGGCAGTGCGCTCGAAGGGCTGTCGGTGTTTGTCCAGGGCCAGAACCTGACCAACGAACCGTTCGTGACCGACGATCCGCGCGATGCGCGCGCGGTGATCGATTACCAGACCTATGGCCGCCGCTACCTCGCGGGTGCCTCGTTCAAATTCTGAACCCTCCCACTCGTCGGGGCGGCCGGGTCGCGCCGCCCCGACAATTTGTTGTATGGCGAGGCAGAGGCGGGATCTGACCCTTGAGGCGATTGATCATCATCGGTGGCGGAACGGCGGGCTGGATGGCCGCGGCCTGCCTGCGCCGCTTCCTGCCGCAGGACTGGTCGCTGCAACTGGTCGAATCGGACGACATCGGCACCGTCGGGGTCGGCGAAGCGACGATCCCGCAGATCCGGCTGTTCAACCAGGCGCTCGGCATCGACGAGGATGAATTCCTCACCGCGACGCAGGGCACGATCAAGCTCGGCATCGAATTTTCCGACTGGACGCGCCCCGGGCATCGCTACATGCACGCCTTTGGCGCGATCGGCCGTGGGCTCGGGCTGCTCGAATTCCAGCATTATTGGTTGCGCGCGCGCCGCCTGGGCGCGGCGCAAAGCCTCGACCATTATTCGCTCAACGAACGTGCCGCGCGAGCGCGGCGGATGCAGCGCGGGGCGCCGCGCACCTCGCCGCATTTGCTCGAAATGCCCTATGCCTTTCATTTCGACGCCGGTCTCTACGCCGCCTATCTGCGCCGCCGCGCCGAGGCGAACGGGGTCGAACGCATCGAGGGGCGGGTCGCCGATGTCCGCCTCGACAGCGAAAACGGCGACGTCGCGGGGGTGACGCTTGCCGACGGGCGCGCCATCGACGGTGATTTCTTCATCGACTGTTCGGGCTTTCGCGGCCTGCTGATCGAAGGTGCCCTCGCAACCGGTTATGATGACTGGTCGCGCTGGCTGGCCAATGATCGCGCCGTCGCCGTCCCCTGCGCGCATGGCGACACGCCGCAGCTGCCGTGGACCGGCGCGACCGCGCGCGATGCCGGCTGGCAATGGCGCATCCCGCTCCAGCACCGCATCGGCAACGGCTATGTCTATTGCTCGGACCATATTTCGGACGACGACGCGCTCGCGACCCTGCTCGCCCATCTCGACGGCGCGCCGCAGGCCGAACCGAACCGGCTGCGCTTCACCAGCGGCAAACGCCGCCGGATGTGGAACCGCAATGTCGTTGCGCTCGGCCTCGCCAGCGGGTTCATGGAACCGCTCGAATCGACCAGCATCCATCTGGTCCAGGCGGGCATCTCGCGGCTGCTCAAGATGCTCCCAGCGGGGGTGAGCGACCCCGCCGTCGCCGCCGAGTTCAACCGCCAGAGCGATTTCGAATGGGAGCGCATCCGCGATTTCATCATCCTCCATTTCAAGGCCACCGAACGCCGCGACACCGGCTATTGGCGCGATCGCGCGGCGATGCCGATCCCCGATACGCTGGCGGCCAAGATCGAGCTGTTCCGCGCGCAGGGGCTGATTTTCCGCGAGCATGAGGAATTGTTCACCGAATCGGGCTGGCTGCAGGTGCTGGTCGGGCAGGGCATCGAACCGCGCGCCTGGCATCCGCTTGCGGATGGCATCGGCGAACAGGAGCTGGCTCAATATATGGCGGGCGTTTCGCTGATGATCGACCGCGAGGTGGCCGCGATGGAAAGCTATGACCGCTTCCTCGCCGCCACCCGCCCCACCGCTGGAGTCGCCGCATGATCCGCTATTTTGCCCCACTGGCGCTGTTGCTCGCGCCGCTGCCCGCACTCGCCGACGAAGCCGCGGTGCGCGCACGGCCCGCGAGTGACGAAGTCATCTATTTTGTCCTCCCCGACCGGTTCGAGAACGGCGACGCCGCGAACGACAAAGGCGGGCTGAAGGGCGACCGGCTAAAGACCGGCTATGATCCGACCGCCAAGGGCTTCTATCACGGCGGCGACCTCGCGGGGCTGACCAGGCGGCTCGACTATATCCAGGGACTGGGCGCGACCGCGATCTGGTTCGCGCCGGTGTTCAAGAACAAGCCGGTGCAGGGGCCAAAGGGCGACGAGAGCGCGGGCTATCACGGCTATTGGGTGACCGATTTTACCCGCGTCGATCCGCATTTCGGCAGCAACGCCGAATTCAAGGCTTTCGTCGATGCGGCGCACGCGCGCGGGATGAAGGTCTATATGGACATCATCACCAACCACACCGCCGACGTGATCCGTTACCGGGAAGGCGAGGCCGAAGCCTTTCGGTACCGCAGCCTCGCCGATTATCCCTTTTCGCGGCGCGGCGGGCTGAGCGGACCGGCGATCAATCCGGGCTTTGCGGGCGACCATGTCGCGGCGCCGGAAAATTGGGCGAAGCTAACCGACCCGGCTTTTGCCTACACCCCGGTCGTGCCGCAGGACGAGGCGGCGGTGAAGGTTCCGGCGTGGCTCAACGACCCGACCTATTATCACAACCGTGGCAATAGCGACTGGGTCGGCGAATCGGCGCTCTATGGCGATTTTTCGGGACTCGACGACCTCGCGACCGAAAACCCCCGCGTCGTGGCGGGGTTCATCGAAATCTACGGCCGCTGGATCGACGAATTCGGCATCGACGGCTTTCGCATCGACACCGCCAAGCATGTGAACCCCGAATTCTGGCAGGCGTTCGTCCCCGCGATGCAGGCGCGCGCGGCGGCGCGCGGCATCCCCAACTTCCACATCTTTGGCGAGGTGTATATCGACGGCGTCGATCCGGGCTCGCTCGCCGCCTACACCCACACCGCCGACCTTCCGGCGGTGCTCGACTTCAGCTTTGCGCGCGCCGCGATCGATACGATCAGCGGGACCAAGGGCACCGACCAGTTCGCGCGGCTGTTCGACGGCGATGTGCTCTACAAGGGCGGCGCGGATGCCGCGCTCCAGCTGCCGACCTTCCTCGGCAACCACGATATGGGGCGCTTCGCGATGTTCGTGAAGGCGGCGAACCCGGGCGCGAGCGATGCCGAGCTGCTGCAACGCGTGATGCTCGGGCACACTCTGATGCTCACCCTGCGCGGCGTGCCGACGATCTATTATGGCGACGAACAGGGGTTTATATCCGACGGCAATGACCAGCTGGCGCGCGAGAATATGTTCGCGTCAAAGGTCGCGGTGTATAACGACAATGATCTGATCGGCACCGACGCGACCACCGCGACCGCGAATTTCGACACCGCGCACCCGCTCTATCGCCATATCGCTGCACTCGCCGACATTCGCCGCCGCACCCCGGCGCTGATGCGCGGCGCCACCAAGCTGCGCGCCTTTTCGGACAAGCCGGGGCTGCTCGCGGTTTCGCGCTTTGACCCCGCGTCGGGGCGCGAGGTCGTGCTGGCCTATAATATGTCTGCAACGCAATTGTCGGCGACGATTGCCATCGATATGAAAAGCACGGTCTTTACCGCGCTCCATGGCGACTGCCCGGCCACGGCCGCGGCGCCGGGCAGCCTGTCTTTCTCCCTTCCCCCCTTCGGCGCCATCATCTGCCAGGCCAGCGAATAACCGGAACCCCAGCGTGACGACCAATCCCTCCCTTGTCCAAGACCAGCCCGTGACCAGCGCCGTGCCGCCATGGTGGAAGGGCGCGGCGATCTATCAGGTCTATCCGCGCAGCTTTGCCGATTCGAACGGCGACGGCATCGGCGACCTGGCCGGCATCACCGCGCGGCTGGGTTATATCGCCTCGCTGGGGGTCGATGCGATCTGGCTGTCGCCCTTCTACCCTTCGCCGATGGACGATTTCGGCTATGACATCGCCGATTATTGCGGGGTCGACCCGATCTTCGGCAACCTCGGCGATTTCGACGCGCTGGTCGCCCGCGCCCATGCGCTGGGGCTGAAGGTCACGACCGACCTGGTGTTCGCGCACACGTCGGACCAGCACGCCTGGTTCGGCGAAAGCCGCACGAGCAAGGATAATCCGAAGGCCGACTGGTATGTCTGGGCCGATGCGAAGGCGGACGGGTCGCCGCCGACCAACTGGCAGTCGGTGTTCGGCGGCCCGGCCTGGACATGGGACGCGCGGCGCGGCCAATATTATATGCACAATTTCCTGGGCACCCAGCCGCAGCTCAACGTGCACAACCGCGCCGTGCAGGATGCGCTGCTCGACGTCGTGCGCTTCTGGCTCGACCGCGGCGTCGACGGCTTTCGCATCGATGCGATCAATTTCGCTATGCACGACCCCCAAATGCGCGACAATCCACCCGCGCCGCCGTCGAACAAGGTCCGCACCCGCCCGTTCGATTTCCAGCAGAAAATCTATAATCAGTCGCACCCCGACATTCCGCTGTTCCTCGAACGCATCCGGGCGCTGACCGACCAATATGACGGCAGCTTCACCGTCGCCGAGGTCGGCGGCGACGATGCGGTGCGCGAGATGAAGCTGTTCACCGCGGGCACAAACCGGCTCAACAGCGCCTATGGCTTTGATTTCCTCTATGCCGACCGGCTGACCCCGCAACTGGTGCGCGAAGCGGCCGAGCAATGGCCCGATGCGCCGGGCATCGGCTGGCCCAGCTGGGCGTTCGAGAATCACGACGCGCCGCGCGCGGTGTCGCGCTGGACCCCCGATGGCGTCGATCCCGCCGCCTTTGCGCGCATGAAGATGGCGCTGCTGTGCGCGCTGCGCGGCAATATCATCATCTATAATGGCGAGGAACTGGGGCTCGACCAGGTCGAAATTCCGTTCGAACTGGTCAAGGATCCCGAGGCGCGCAAGAACTGGCCGCTCACCCTGTCGCGCGACGGTGCGCGCACCCCGCTGCCCTGGGCCGCGGGTGAGGAGCATGCCGGCTTTTCCGCCACCGATCCGTGGTTGCCGCTCGGCCCTGCGCACCGCGAACTCGCGGTCGACCGCCAGCAGGACGACGATCGCTCGCTGCTCAACCTGACGCGGCAACTTGTTGCGCTGCGCGCCGCGCACCCCGCACTGCGCCTCGGCCGCGATGCCGCCTGGATCGCAGAGGGCGACCTGCTCGGATTCGACCGTATTTCCGGCGACCAGCATTTGCGCTGCCTGTTCAACCTCGGCGGCGAGGCGATCGATATTGCCGCGCATGGCAACGACGGTGACGTATTCATCGCGCTGAACGGCGCCGAGCTGGCAAGACTGCCGCCTTGCGGTGTCCTCTGGCTTACACTCGAAGGAAAAACATGATGCGGACTCTGATCGCCACCCTCTCGCTGCTCGCTGCGACCACCCCGGCCGCCGCGCTGGCGCAGAACGCCCGCCCCTCGCAGACCGCGACCTCGCCCGACGGCAGCCTGGTGCTCACCGTATCGACCGACAATGACCAGCGCCCGACCTGGTCGCTGTCGCGCAAGGGCAAGCTGCTCATCGCGCCGTCAAAGCTCGGCTTTCTGATGGCAGACCGCGTCGGCCTGCAACGCGGCTTTGCGATCGAGGGCGCCGAAAAGGCAAGCGCCGACAGCCAGTGGGAATTGCCGTGGGGCGAGCGGCGCTTTGTGCGCGATCGCCACAATGAAATGCTGGTGCGGTTTCGCCAGCATGAAAGCTGGGGCGGGCATGCGCTCAACGTCCGTTTCCGGCTGTTCGACGACGGCATCGGCTTTCGCTACGAACTGCCCGAACAGGCGGGGCTGAAGACCGCAAAGATCATCGACGAGGTCACCGAATTCGACATCGCGGCGCCCGGTACCGCCTGGTGGATCACCGCCGGCGAGTGGAACCGCTATGAACAGATTTATCAAAAGACCCCGATCGACGCGGTCGCCACCGCGCACACGCCGATGACGATGCGGCTCGACGACGGCACCCATCTGGCGTTCCACGAAGCGGCGCTGGTCGATTATTCGGGGATGTGGCTGAAACGCGCCGAGGGGCGGCTGTTCCGCTCGACGCTGTCGCCCTCGTCGCGCGGCCCGCGGGTGATCCGCGAACTGCCGTTCAACACCCCCTGGCGCACGATCCGCATCACCGACGATGCGGCGGGGCTGGTCGAAAGCGACCTCGAGCTCAACCTCAACGAACCCAACAAGCTGGGCGATGTCAGCTGGGTCAAGCCGATGAAATATATCGGCATCTGGTGGGGGATGATCCGCGGCGACTGGAGCTGGGCCGAGGGACCGAACCACGGTGCGACGACCGCGCGCACCAAGCAATATATCGACTTCGCCGCCAAGCACGGGTTCGGCGGCGTGCTGGTCGAAGGCTGGAACAAGGGCTGGGAAAGCAATTGGTTCGGCCACGGCGACGCCTATAGCTTTACCGAGGCATACCCCGATTTCGACCTGAAGGCGGTGACCGACCATGCGCGCAAAAAGGGCGTCACGCTGATCGGCCATCACGAAACCGGCGGCAATATCGCGGTGTATGAAGCCCAGCTCGAAGACGCGATGAAGCTCTATGGCGATCTGGGGGTCCAGGCGGTCAAGACCGGCTATGTCGCCGACGCTGGCGGCATCATCGCGCCGGGTGACGCCCCGGGCGAGACGCGCATGGAGTGGCACGACGGCCAGCGCCAGGTGCAGCATCATCTGAAGGTCGTCGAGACCGCGGCGAAGTACAAGGTGGCGGTCAACCCGCACGAACCGGTGAAGGACACCGGGCTGCGCCGCACCTACCCCAATTGGGTGGCGCGCGAGGGTGCGCGCGGGATGGAATATAACAGCTGGAGCGCCTTTGCGAACGGCGGTCCCGACCATGAACCGACGCTGGTCTATACGCGCATGCTGTCGGGCCCGATGGACTATACGCCGGGGGTCTTGAGCCTCGTCGGCGGCGAAGGGCGGCCGCACGCCTCGACCCTCGCCAAACAGCTCGGCCTTTACCTTGCCATTTACTCGCCGATCCAGATGGCGGCCGATTTCATCGAGAATCTGGAAGCGCACCCGCGCGAGCTGGAGTTCATCAAGGTCGTTCCCGCCGACTGGGCCGACAGCCGCCTGATCGCGGGCGAGGTCGGCGATTATGCGATCTTCGCGCGCAAGGACCGCAATAGCGCCGATTGGTATGTCGGCGGGGTCAACGACGGCACCGAACGCACGCTGACGCTGGGCTTCGACTTCCTCGACGCGGGCAAGACCTATACCGCGACGATCTACAAGGACGGCGAAGGCGCCACGTACCTCACCGAAGCGCGGCACAAGATCGCCTATGAGACGATCAAGGTGAAGAAGGGCGATTCGTACAAGCTGTGGCTCGCCCCCGGCGGCGGCGCGGCAATCCGGCTCCATCCGGGGAAATAGACCCGACCAGATTGCGCGCCGATCGGCGGCTTTCTGGCCATCGTTTACGCGGCTTTTACCAGTTCTGGTGCATGGCATTCCCCGATGTTTATGGCTGGGGATAAATGATGGACAGCATGCGCGGACTGCTTTCGGGCAGCCACGACCAGGACGACGGGGCGATCGATCCGCCCGCGTCGGTCGGTGTCGACGAACGGCGGATGCAGGTGCGCGCCTATAATTACTGGGCGTCGCTGCTCGCCGACCGCGCTTACCCGTCGGTCGAGGATCTCGATCTGGAGGGCGCCGACTTCGGTTCGAACGCAGTGCTGCTCGACTTCACCGCCGGGGTCGAGAATCCCGGCATTGCCTTCGTCGGCGACCGGCTGCGCGCCGAATCGCAGATCGACGAGGATGTCCATTACATCAGCCAGATTCCGGGCCGGTCGCTGCTGTCGCGGCTGACCGACCATTATCTTCAGATCATCGCCAACCGCGCGCCGATCGGGTTCGAAGCCGAATTCGTCAACGATCGCGGCGTCACCATCATGTACCGCGGCATCCTGCTGCCCTTTTCGTCCGACGACGACACGATCGACTTCATCATGGGGGTGATCAACTGGAAGGAAGCGGCGCCCGCCGATCAGGCCGCCGAATTGCAGCTGTCGGTCGAACAGGCGCTGCGTAGCGCCGCGCCGCTGACCGCGCCGGTGCCGGTGTGGGCCGACGGTCCCGACAGCGAACATCTCGACGACGATGTCGACGGCGATGCGGCCCCCGGCTTTGCCGCGCTGGTCGACAGCGCCGACGTGCCAATCGTTGTCGCGGCCGACGAAATCGATGAGGCGCCCGCCGCCGATCCGGGCGCCGATGCCGAGCTCGCCGACTGGCTGGCGCTGGCGCGCGAAACCGCCGAGCGCGCGATTGCTGCCGACAGCCGCAGCCGCGGCGCGCTGTATCAGGCGGTGGCCAAGGCCTGGGATTTCGCGCTGGTCGCGGAGGAGCAGCCCGAAGCCTTTGCCGCGCTGCTCGACGATGCCGGGCTGGCGGTGCAGGACCGCGCGCCGATGACGCCGGTGGTCAAGCTGGTGTTCGGCGCGACCTACGACAAGACGCGGCTGGCCGAATATGCCTGTGTGCTGGGCCACGCCAGGGACGAAGGCGTCGGCCGCGGTGAACTCGCCGCCTATCTCGATCGCTATCCGGGCGGGCTGAAAGGCCTGGTCAAGGACGCGCGCGCGCGCCGCAAGCCCGAGGGCGAGGCCGCGCCCCGGGTCGATGAAAAGCTGGCAGCATTGCGCACTGCGCATCCGGCGATCATCCTCGAGCATGATGCCGGCGACGCCGAATTTGTCGTGCTGATTGCGCGCGCGATGCCGGGCGGCCATATCGGAATCGTCGCCAAGGCGGCGGACGATCCAGCGCTGATCGCCAAATTGGCGAAAAAGGCGGTGCCGATTACCGGCGGCTGAGAGCGTTCACGCAACAGTCGATCCAAAAATTGAAATATTTTAACGTGAGCGCGCGAACGAGGCCTTGAGCCGCGCGCGTCACAGGCGCATAGGGTGGCGAGCGAACGGGCCCCCGCCGATCGTCGGCAGGGATCCCCATCTTTTGGTTCGGGATGCTGCACTTTATGCCTCAAAATTCGTCCGCCACGCCGGAAACGGACACGCCAACCACCGCCACCGCCAAAGTCCCCGCCAAAATCGCCGCCGCCTATCTGGCGGCGCTGCGCGGCAGCGCGCTGCCCGGCGAGGGTGACGATATGGACGCCGCGGCGCTGGCCGACGCCAGCCAGTTTGCCGGGCGCGCGTCGCTGGGCCGCGCCGCCGAAACCCCGTCGCTGCTGCTCGAACCGATGGCCGCCGACGGCACCGACCGCCGCATGCGGCTGGTTATCGTCAACGACGACATGCCCTTTTTGGTCGATTCGACGTCGCAGATCGTCGCGGCGCAGGGGCTGGCGGTCCACCGCATCCTCCATCCCGTCGTCGCCGTGAAGCGCGACGCCAAGGGGCATTTGCTCGCCGCGGGTGAAGGGCCGGACCGCGAATCGGTAATCTATATGGAACTCGAACGCGGCGACGCGCGCGCCCGTCGCCGCCTGCTCGACGCGCTGGAAGCCGCGCTGCGCGACGTGCGCGCCGCGGTTCGCGACTGGCGTGCGATGCGCGCCGCGATGCTCGCCGACGCCGCGATGCGCGTCGAGGGCGAGGCCGCCGAGCTGCTGCGCTGGTTCGAGGGCGGGGCGATGACCCAGCTCGGCCACGAATGGCGGACGCGCGACGGCAAGGTGCATGATTCCCTGGGGGTCAGCGAAAGCGGCGAGACTCAGCTTTTGTCGCCCACCGCGCTCGACGCCGCCTTTGCGTGGTTCGACGGGGGCGGCCAGGCCCCGCTGCTGATCAAATCGAACCGGCTGTCGGCGGTGCATCGCCGCGTGCTGCTTGACCTCGTTATCGTGCCCGAAATGAAGGGCAAGAAGGTTGACCGCCTGTCGATCCATGCGGGTCTGTGGACCAGCGCGGCGCTGTCGGCGCGTCCCGACAAGGTGCCGGTGCTGCGCGCGCAGCTCGACGCGCTGATGACCAAATTCGGCTTCGATCCCACCGGCCACGCCGGCAAGGCGCTCGCCCACGCGCTGACCGCGCTGCCGCACGACCTGTTGATCGCGTTCGACGCCGCCTCGCTCGAAGACCTTGTGCTGACGTCGATGTCGATCACCGACCGCCCGCGGCCCAAGCTGGTGACGGTGCGCAGCGCGCTTGGCCGTCACCTGTTCGCCTTTGTCTGGTTGCCGCGCGACGAGGTGTCGACCGGTCGCCGCATTGCGGTCGAGGCGATGCTGGTGCGCGAAGCGAAGGCGGGGGTCATCGGCTGGACGATGGTGCTCGAGGATGGCGGCGCGGCGCTGCTGCGCTACACGCTCGACTTGCGCAGCGGCGGGGTTGTCCCCGACACCGACGCGCTCAACGCCCAGCTCGAACAGATGGTGCGGGGGTGGCAGCCCGAGGTCGAGGCGGCGCTGGCCAAGCGCGGCGACGCCGGGCGCGCGGCGGCGCTCGCGGCGCGCTTTGCGCCGACCTTTCCGCCCAACTACCGCAACCTCTATAATCCCGAAGAAGCGGCGCGCGACATCTTGCGGCTGCGCGATCTCGACGCCGACAATCCGCGCAGCGTCCGGCTGGCGAAAAAGAGCCTCGACGGCGACGACCGGCTGCGGCTGAAAGTGTACAGCGCGGTCGGCCCGCTCGCGCTGTCCGACGTCGTTCCCGCGCTCGAACATTTCGGGTTTGAGGTGCTCGAGGAAATCCCGACCGCGCTCGGCCACGGCCGCGCCCCGGGGATGGAGAGTGATGACGACGTACCGATCGTCATCCATGATTTCACGCTGCGCCTGCCCGCGTCGGTCGATGAACTGGCGCTGCTGCCCTATGCCGAAGTGCTCGAAGGCGCGATTGCCGCGGTGCTCGACGGCCGCGCCGAAAATGACGCGTTCAACGAACTGGTGCTCACCAACCAGACCGACCCGCGCGCGATCGTCTGGCTGCGCGCCTGGTTCCGCTATTTGCGGCAGGGCGGGTCGGCCTATGGGATGGACACCGTCGTCAGCGCGCTGCGCCATGCCCCGGCGCTGACCGCGGCGCTGATCCAGCGTTTCAGCGCGCTGCACGATCCCAAGGGGCGCGACGCCAAGCGTGCCGAAGCGCTGGACGCCGAGATCCTCGCGGGCTTTGCCGACATCAAATCGATCGACGAGGATCGCATCCTCCGCCTGTTCCACGCCGTCATCGGCGCGACCTTGCGCACCAACGCCTTTGCCCCTGCGGCCGCCGAAGCACTGGCGTTCAAGATCGACTCCAGCCTGGTCCCCGGGCTGCCCAAGCCGCTCCCCTGGCGCGAAGTGTGGGTCTATTCGCCGCGGGTCGAGGGCATTCACCTCCGCGCCGGCCCGGTCGCGCGCGGCGGGCTCCGCTGGTCCGATCGCCGCGACGACTTCCGCACCGAAATCCTCGGCCTCATGAAGGCGCAGCGCGTCAAGAATGCCGTCATCGTGCCGACCGGCGCGAAGGGCGGCTTCTATCCCAAGGCGCTGCCCGACATTTCGCTCGACCGCGATGCGTGGTTCGCCGAGGGCACCGAATGCTACCGCATCTTCATCCGCTCCTTGCTGTCGATCACCGACAATCTGGTCGCGGGTCAGGTCGTGCATCCGAAGGGCGTCGTGATCCACGACGGCGACGATCCCTATTTCGTCGTCGCCGCCGACAAGGGCACCGCGACCTTCTCCGACGTCGCCAATGCGCTGGCGATGGAACGCGACTTCTGGCTCGGCGATGCGTTCGCGAGCGGCGGGTCGAAGGGCTATGACCACAAGGCGATGGGGATCACCGCCAAGGGCGCGTGGCTGTCGGTCCAGCGTCATTTCGCCGAAATGGGCGTCGACGTGCAGAACGACACGATCCGCGTTGTCGGTTGCGGCGACATGTCGGGCGACGTGTTTGGCAACGGCATGCTGCTGTCGAAAGCGATCCAGCTGGTCGCGGCGTTCGACCATCGCCACATCTTCCTCGACCCCAATCCCGACCCGGCGAAAAGCTGGAAGGAACGCGAGCGGATGTTCGCGCTGCCGCGCTCGAGCTGGGCCGATTACAACGCCAAGCTGATCTCGAAGGGCGGCGGTATCTTCCCGCGCAGCCAGAAAAGCATTCCCTTGAGCCCCGAAGTGCAGGCGCTGCTCGGCCTGTCGGTGTCCGAAATCGACCCCGGTTCGCTGATCTCGGCGATCCTGAAGGCGCCCGCCGACCTGCTATGGTTCGGCGGCATCGGCACCTATGTGAAGGCGGCGAGCCAGAATAACGCCGAGGTCGGCGATCCCGCCAACGACGCGCTGCGCGTCGATGCCGAGGAATTGCGCGTCCGCGCGGTGGGCGAGGGGGCGAACCTCGGCACCACGCAGGCGGCGCGCATCGCCTTTTCGGCCAAGGGCGGCCGGATCAACACCGACTTCATCGACAACAGCGCCGGGGTCGATTGTTCGGATAATGAGGTCAATATCAAGATCGCGCTCAACCGCGAGATGGCCGAAGGGCGCCTCGCACAGGAAGCGCGCGACGCGCTGCTGGTGCGGATGACCGATGATGTGTCGGCGTTGGTGCTCGAAGACAACCGCCTCCAGGCGCTGGCACTGTCGATCGCCGAACAGGGCGGATCGGCGGCGGTCGCGTCCTATGTCCGGTTGATGGAGACGTTCGAGACGACGGGACGCCTTGATCGCAAGGTAGAGGGGCTGGCGGCGAACGACGAACTGCTGCGCCGCGCCGCCGAAGGCCGCGGGCTGACCCGCCCCGAACTCGCCGTGCTGCTGTCGACCGCCAAGCTCGCGTTGCAGGACGCGATCGAGGACAGCAGCCTGCCCGACGATCCGGCACTCGGCAGCGACCTTGCCGCGGCCTTTCCCGCCGAAATGCAGCGCGATTTTGCGGGCGCGATCGCCGATCACCAGCTGCGCCGCGAAATCATCGCGACCAAGCTGGCGAACCGCATCATCAACCGCATGGGCATCGTCCATCCGTTCGAACTGGTCGAGGAAGAAGGCTGCGCGCTCGGCGACATCGCCGCGGCGTTCGTCGCGGTCGAGCGGCTGCTCGGCATGTCCGCGATCTGGGACGCGCTCGACGCGGCGAAGATCGACGAAAGCGTGCGCCTGTCGCTGTTCAGCCAGGCGGCGTCGGCGATGACCTCGCAAATGGCCGACCTGCTCCGCGTCACGCAAACGCTGGCGCAGGCGGGGCCGGTCGTCGCGCGGCTCGAGCCCGGGGTCGATCGCCTGAACGCCAGCGTCGACGGGCTGCTCAGCCCGTCGGTCAAGCGCCAGTGGGACATGCTGACCCAGCAATTGCTCGACGCCGGCGCACCCGAAACGCTGACCGCCGCGGTCGTTCGCCTGTTCAAGACCGACGGCGCGATTGGCATCGTCGACCTGGCCGAACGGCGCGGCGACGACGAGGTCGCGGTGACCCACGCCTTCACCCATCTGGGCGAGGCGCTCGGGCTCGATTGGGCGCAGACGCTGGCGGCGCATATGAGCCCCGCCGATCCGTGGGAGCGCCTGCTGGTCAACAGCCTGGCGCGCGATTTCCAGCAGATGCGGCTGACCTTCCTTGGCCAGTTGCCGAAGGGCGATCTCGATACCGCGGTGACCAAATGGCTGACCGAGCACGCCCCGCGCGTTGCCCAGTTCCGCGCCACGGTCGATCGCGCCCGGACGATCCCCAACCCGAATGGCGCGATGCTGTCGCATATTGCGGGGCAGGCGCGCGGATTGTTGGGGCGGTAGATATTGCCGTCATTGCGAGCGCAGCGAAGCAATCCAGAGTGCGCGTAAACCGCTCTGGATTGCTTCGCTGCACTCGCAATGACGGATTTTAAGGTGGTCCTGAAATGCCTTTTCAACCCCGCGTCGCGATCCTTGTCCCGGCATCCGATTATCACGAAAACTGGCAGCCCGCCTTTGCCCGCAAGGCGGCGGCGCTGACTGGCGCCGGGCTGATCGTCGAACAACGGGTGTGGACCAATCCCGGCGATCTGTCGGGTCACGACCTGATCCTGCCGCTCTTTGCCTGGGGGTATCAGCGCGATGTTGCGGCGTGGTACGCGCTGCTCGATCGGCTGGAGGCCGAGGCGCTGCCGGTCGCCAATCCGGTACCGGTGCTGCGCTGGAACAGCGACAAGGCGTATCTCTCCGAGCTCGGCGCCAAGGGCGTTGCGGTGGTGCCTACGGTCGAGGTCGCGGCGCTGGGCGATACATCACTGGCCGCCGCGCGCGCCGAACTCCACGCCGACGAAGTCGTCATCAAGCCTGCGATTTCGGGCGGCGCCGACGGTACCCACCGCATCGCCGCGAACGGTGCGATCCCCGCCGATGCGCTCGGCCAGCGCCGTCTCGTCCAGCCGCTGATGCCAGGCATCCTGACCGACGGCGAATTTTCGTTGTTCTTCTTTGCCGGCCGCTTCAGTCACGCGATCGTCAAGCGCCCCGCGGCGGGCGACTTTCGGGTGCAGGAACAATTCGGCGGGCGCGAGACAGCGTGGGATGCGACCACTGACGCACAGGCGCTCGCCGCCGCCGCGCTGGCGGCCGCCCCGGCGCCGCCGGTTTACGCCCGCGTCGACATGGTCGGCGACGCGGCGGGCACGCTCCGCATCATGGAACTCGAACTGATCGAACCCTCGCTGTTCCTGCATCACGCACCCGACAAGGGGGCGGCGTTCGGGTTGGCCGTGGCGCGGGCTTTGCTCGGTTAATCGGACGATTCAATGTGCAGGATGGTCGCGTGCCAGACAAAGACCATGAACGCGATAAAGATTAGCCATCCAGCGATATTCATCAGTAAATTGTTGGTCGATCCCGATATTATCTGCGACCCAATATCGACAATCATCGCGATGAACGCACCAGCAGCTATGATCGGAGCGATGATATTTGTACTTTGACGAACAAGTTTCTTCATCGCTCCCGCCACAACCATTGCCGGATCGCGGACGTCAGGTTCGGCGGATCGTCCGCCTCCATCCGCTCGACATCGATCCGCGCGACGAGCGCGTTGAGCGGGAGGGCCTGCTTTGCCGCTTCGGCCTCCAGCGCGTCCCAGAACATCGGCTCCAGGCTGATCGAGGTCGGATGTCCCGCGATCGTCACCGACCGTTTGACCGGGGGATGGAGCGGCGCGCTCAACGGCGCGCGCGCCAGCGGTGCAGGATCCACGGCGCTGCCGCCAATTCGATGGCGCCGACCAGAAAGCCGAGGTTCAGCGGCAGGCCAAGGCCGAACAGCGCCAGCCCGGCAACCAGCAGGATCGCGGCGCCCAGCACCCAATAGGCGATCTCGCCATACAGGGTGCGAAACAGGAAATAGCGCGCGCCGACAATCGCCGCGAACACCGGAATCGCCAGGTCGGGCGCGCGCACGAGCAACACCCAGGCGATCATGATGCCGACGAACAGCGGGATCGTCGCTTCGATCGCCAGCGTTTCGAGCGGCTTGCCGATGCTGGCCTTGGGGGCACGGAAGGCGATGCGCTCGATCAGAACGCCGAGCGGGTGGATCGCCATGCCGCCAAAAAACAGCGCGGCAAAGGCGGCGGTGATGCCGTGAAACAGCCACACTGCGCCGGCGACGAGCCAGACGAGGCCCGAGACGAAGACGCCGGGCGCGCCGCCGGCGTAGGCGCGGGCAAGGTCATGCTGCGCGGCGGTGAGGAGGGTGTCGGTCATGCCTTGGGTGTAACGGCTCGATTGGTGACCGCAAGCACGGCGGCGGTGGTTCGGGCCCGGCCGCCACCCAAAATATTTGGGGTGGCCCGGATTTTCGGCGCTGCCTAAACTGGCAAATCGACGCGGTGCAAATGCAGGCAGGGTCATGACCGGATTTCAGGCGCTCACTGAAAAGGAAAAGGAAAGCTTGCGCCTGCTGGTTGACGGACATGACGCAAAATCGATGGCGCGCCATCTGGGACTGTCGGTGCATACGATCAACGAACGCTTGCGCGATGCGCGGCGCAAGATGTCGGCGTCGAGCAGCCGCGAGGCGGCACGCCAGCTACGCGAGATCGAGGCGCGGCCCCCCGAAATATTGGGGGACAAGGCTTTGGGGGAAGCCGCCCCCGCCCCCGCCATGGCAGAGCTTGCTGCACCCGCCGAAGCGCGCCGCATGGTGCGGCCGTCCGGCTGGCTTGCAGGAGCGATCATTATGTCATTCAGTCTTGCCGTGCTGGCCTTTGCTGCGCTGTCCGGAAGCGCCGATACGCCCGCCAGGGCGCCCACGACCGCCCAAGCCGAAAGCGCCGCGGTCGCCGCGGCGCGCGACTGGCTCGCGCTGGTCGAAAAGGGCGACTGGAACGGCAGCTGGGCGGCGACCGGGGCGTCGTTCAAGGCGCTCAACACGGTTGAGACCTGGACGCGGGTGGCGCAGCAGGTGCAATTGCCGCTGGGGGCGGTGAAGTCGCGGGTGCTGGTGACCGAAGAGTCGGTGCCCGCGCCGCCCTATGGCTATCAGTTGGTCAAGTTCCGTACCGATTATGCGAACAAGGCGGGGGCGATCGAAACGCTGTCGCTGGTCCGCGAGGGCGGGCAGTGGCGCGTGGTGGGGGTGACGATCGAATAGGGGGCGGAACGGATCGGAAATCTGACCCGCCCTCTCTTCCCGTTCGTGTCGAGCGAAGTCGAGACACGCCGCGTAAGGGCGCCTAGCCCGAGGGGCATCTTGACTTCGCTCGATGCGAACGGGTTTTCTGTTAGATGGCGCGTTAGCGGCGACGGCAAAGCCGCCGCTATGACGTCAGACGGGCTCGGCCGGCCTTGGAGCCGTCCGCCCCGCTGGCCGTGCCGGGCCGTGGCTTCGCCACCGGTTGCCAGCTTGCCGTTCGCTGCGCGAACGCCTTCGCTGGCGCCCTCGGCCCGTCAATACATATGCTGCCCGCCATTGATCGACATCGTCGAACCGGTGACGAACCCGGCATCCTCGCTGCACAGGAACGCGACGCCGCGCGCGATTTCGTCGGCCTGGCCGAGGCGCCCGACGGGGATTTTGGCGACGATCTTTTCCAGCACCGGCGCGGGCACCGCGGCGACCATGTCGGTGTCGATATAACCCGGCGCGATCGCGTTGACGGTGACGCCCTTTTTGGCGCCTTCCTGCGCCAGCGCCTTGGTAAAGCCATGGATGCCCGATTTCGCCGCGGCATAATTGACCTGGCCGTACTGGCCCGCCTGGCCGTTGATCGATCCGATGTTGACGATGCGGCCCCAGCCGCGCTCGATCATGCCGCCAAAAGTCGCCTTCGCCATGTTGAAGCAGCCGCCCAGATTGACGCGCATCACATCGTCCCAATCGGCGTAGCTCATCCGGGCGAGGGTGCCGTCGCGGGTGATGCCGGCGTTGTTGACGACGATATCGACGGGCCCGAATTCCTCGGCAATGCGGGCGCAGCTATCGAGGCACGCCTGATGGTCGCCGACGTCCCATTTCATCGCCGCGATGCCGGTGCGGTCGGTAAAGGCCTTCGCCTTTTCGTCATTGCCGCCGTAATTGGCGATGACGGTGACGCCCTGTTCCTGCAATTTTAGGCTGATCGCCTCCCCGATGCCCCGGCTGCCGCCGGTGACGATTGCTACGCGTGCCATGAATCAAGCTCTCCCACACAATTATTGCGCCAGACTAGGGCGCGGTGCGGGGCGCCGCAAGTTTACCGAAACGTCAATCGCAAAGCTATTCAGGCGGCTAGTTGCTCACTTGGACGCGCAGCCTGGAAAAGTCGCCAACCGCCAGGTCGCTCTTGTCGATCGTGACCACCAGATTGTCGCAATCGCCGAACATCCGGCTCATCAGCCCGCTGGTCGGCAGTTCGAGCAGCACCGCGTCGCGGTCATCGTCAAAATCATGGACATAGCGGAAGGGTTCATGCCCGATTGCCGCCATTTCGCGCGCCGCCAGGTCGTGCCAATAGGGTTCGTAAAAGGCGCGCATCGGCGCCGACAGGCTGTTCGGATTGGCGCACCATGCATGTTTGGCGCGGTCGAACAGGATCGTCTGATAATCATGGACCCACAGATTGGCGTCGGCGCGGTGCGTCGTGAGCGGCAAGGTGATCGTTTCGTGCGTCTCGGCCCCGGTCTCGGGGTCGATGCGGTGCAGCGCCTTGGCCCAATGGATCGCGTGCAGCGCCGCCATCACCGCGGTCGCATCGCCCGCCGAAAACGCTTCGTGCGCCGCGCTGTCGTGGACGATGGTGATGATCTCTTCGGCGCGGGTGCGTGCTTCGCGGTTGATCGCGGCGCGCTGTTCGATCTCGGCGACCGCGTCGGCGCTGGCGCCCGGCGGCGGCGCACCGTCGGTCATCAGCCGGTCGAGCCGCATTTCGAGCAGCGCCGCCATCGCGGTCATGCTGCCCCAGTCAAAGGGGTGAAAGGCGGGATCGGCGATGTCGTAGCCGCGCTCGTACAGCGCCGATCCCGGCTCGTTCGGATCGGCCTCGACGCGCGGATCGGCGTCGCCGGGGCGCACCGCGACCAGATCGACCGGCCATTCGGGAAAGGCGCGCACCGTAAAGGGTTCAAGGTCGCCGAAACGCAGGCCGCCGTGCGGACCGAACCAGCCGTCGGGGTCGTCGAGCGCCAGCGGCGGCGGCACTGCGACATCGGCATCGCGCAAATGCACGACGCGCATCTGATAGCCGCGGCGATGGATGAAAAAGGCGAGCGCCCCGTCGCGCGGCCCCAGCCCACCCCACAGCGCGGGCGGCAGGCTGGCACAGTCGATCTGGGCGAGGAAGTCGGCGGGTTCGCCGTCGATCTGCGGCCAGTCCATGCCGCCGGGTAGTCGCGGCCGGCCGCCGAGCCAGCTGGTGGTCAATATCGCGTCGCGCGGCGGGATTTGCGGTACGAGGCGGAGCGTGACGGCTTCGATCTCGGTCTTGGCGATCCGATGCGCTTCGTCTTCGACCTCGGACGCCAATGCTTCGAGCGTCGCCTCGACCGCAGCGGTTTCGCTATCGGGCGCGGGGATTTGTCGATAGTCATAGTCGGTCTCAGCTTGCGGTTCGAGCGGCGCCTTGCCGCTGACCCGGGCGAGCCGCGATGCCGAGATTTCGACCGGTTCGACCTCGGCCTTCGCCTTGCGCGACAGCTTGGGCATCCGGCTTTCACCCGGTTCGCGGGGCGCGCGCGGCGCGGCAGCGGCGGTGCGCGGACGGCGCAGCCACCAGATAGCAAAGACGACCGCCACAAAGACCAGCGTGACCCCGGCGAGCATCAATGCTGCCGATTGGACCTCGTTCATGGCGTATCTCCAAATTGCAGCGATCGGACCGTTTCGGCGCCGCACCGGAGCAATCTAGCGCATGGACCTAAACAGTTGGTAAGCGTCGGAGATTAAAGCCAGCCCGCCAGCTCGCGGCGCACCAGCGCCTCCAGCATCGCCATGCCGGGGGCTTCGGCGTTCAGGCACGGCAGGTAGGCGAATCGCCCGCCGCCTGCGGCCGCGAACTGTTCCTTGCCGCGGATCGCCAGCTCCTCGCGCGTTTCGAGGCAATCGGCGGAAAAGCCGGGGGCGAGGATCGCGACGCTCTGTCCTGCTTTGCCCAAGGCTGCGAGCCGGGTGTCGGTCGCGGGTTCGAGCCATTTGGCGCGGCCAAAGCGCGACTGAAACGCGACCTCTATCGGGCGGCCCATCGCCTCGGACAGCAATCGTGCCGTCTTGCGGCACTGGCAATGATAGGGATCGCCCAGATGCAGCGTGCGTTCGGGCATGCCGTGAAAGCTGGCGAGCAGCACGTCGGGGGCGAAGTCGAGCGCCGCCAGCCCCGCCTCGGCCGAAGCCTTGAGCGCGTCGATATAGGCCGGATCGTCGTGATAGGGCGGCAGGTAGCGCAAGGTCGGTTGCCAGCGCAGGGTCTTCAGATGATCGCCGGCCGCATCGACCACCGTCGCGGTCGTCGCGGCGCAATATTGCGGATACAGCGGCGCGATCAGGATGCGCTGGCACCCCGCCGCGACCAGCGCATCGATTGCGGGGCCGATCGCGGGTTTGCCGTAGCGCATCGCATAGGCGACGTGCACTTCCTCGCCGAATACGCCCTGCAACGCCGCGCTTTGCGCGCGGGTGATCGCGGCGAGCGGTGAGCCTTCATCGGTCCACACCTGGGCATAGGCGTGCGCCGATTTCCTGGGCCGGGTGGTCAGGATGATGCCGCGCAGGATCGGCTGCCACAATAGCTGCGGGATTTCCACGACGCGGCGATCGGACAGGAACTGGGCCAGATAACGCCGCACCGACGGCGGATCGGGGGCTTCGGGGGTGCCGAGGTTGATCAGCAGCACACCGATGCGCCGCGCCGCGACGGGCGGATGATCGGGGGGCAGGGTCAAAGCGGCTGCCCCGACAGGGGCAAGCGGCGGATGCGGCGGCCGGTTGCGGCGAACATCGCATTGGCGATCGCAGGCGCGACGACGGGCACCGCGATTTCGCCCAAACCGCCGGGTTCGCGGTCGCTGTCGACGAATTCGACCAAAATCTGCGGAGTCTGCGACAGCCGCGGCAGGCCAAGCTGGCCCAGCTTGCGCGCGGTGGCAACGCCTCCCCTGTAGTCGGTGGTCGCCCCGACCGCGGCGGCGAGGCCGAAGATCAGCCCGCCCTCGATCTGTTGCCGCGCGACCGCCGGATTGACGAGCCGCCCGGCGTCGACGACCGCGACCAGCTGTTCGACCTGCAACCCCTTGTCGCTCTGCTGCGCGGTCGCCATCAGCGCGATATGGCTGCCGCGCATGCTGTGGCACGCCAGCCCCTGCGCGGTCCCCGACACGCCGCCTTCCCACCCGCCCAGGCTGGTCGCGGTGAGCAGGCAGCGCGCGAGCAGCGGCGCATCGCCGAGCATCGCCATGCGATAGGACAGGCCGTCGGTCCCCGCGCGCGTCGCCATTTCGTCGACGAAACATTCGGTGAAAAAGGCAGTGTAGCTGTCGGCATTGCCGCGCCAGCGCCCGGTCGGCAGCCCGATGTCGGCAGGGCAATGATCGATCGCATGGTGCGGAAAGGCGTAGCTGCTTGCGGCGCCCTCGACCGCGGCGGCGTCGGCGCGGCCCACCGCCTCGCGCTGTGCGACATCGGCGGGGACATTGTCGAACAGCCGCGCGCGCACCTCGTGGTTGGTCGGCGGCACGGCGATTCGCGTCACCAGTGCGTCGATGCCGCCTGCGGCGTTGAGCGTCGCGCTGAGCCGCGCCCGCGCCGGGGCGCGCGGCGGCAGGCGCATGATCTCTTCGGCGCGCGACCAGGCGAGCTGGACCGGCCGCTTCACCTGTAGCGCGATGATCGCCGCCTGCACCGCGGCGCTATGGTCGAGGCAGGCGTCGAACGAGCCGCCCGCCATCATCGGGAACAGGATGACATCGCCCGCCGCCAGTCCGGTCGCGCGCGCGATCGCATCGCGGCACTGCGCGGGCGCCTGCGTCGCGGTCCAGACGCGCAGCCGCCCGCCGTCGGGGGCGGCGGTCGCGGTGCGCGTTTCGATCGGCGCGTGAAGGGCAGGGGCGACGGCATATTCGGCGACGATTTTGGCGCGCCCGATCATTGCTTCGGCGACGTCGCCGGTATGCGATATGCGCGTGCCGCCGTCGTTCAGCGCCTGTTTCAGCGCCGCGTCGATGCGGGTCGTGGAAATCGGCGTGCCGGCGGTTTCGAACACCGGCGCCAAGCGGTCGAGCGCGCGGTTCGCCGCCCACCAGTTGCGCGCGACCGCAGCGACCCAGCGGTCGTGGGTGACGACATGGAGCAGGCCGGCGGAGGCCAGGCCGCGTTTCCGGTCGATGCTTTTCAGCCGCGTCGCACCCAGCGGCCCTTGGCGGATCGCGGCGAACACCATGTCGGGCAGGCGGATGTCGCCGGCAAAATTGGCCGACCCGTCGATTTTGGCGGGCAGGTCGAGCCGCGTCAGTTCCTTGCCGTACAGGGGGTCGCCGCTGCTGGCGCGGTACACGGGCTCGGCGGGCGGTTCGAGCAAGGCGGCGGCGGCGGCAACCTCGCCGAAGCGCAGCTTCTGCTTGCCTAGGATGACAAAGCCATCCTGCGTATCGCAATCTTCCCAATCGGCGTCCCAGCGCGCCGCCGCCGCCATCATCAGCAGCGCGCGCGCCTGCGCCGCGGCGGCGCGGCACGGTCCCTCGAACATCCGCACCGACGAACTGTTCGCGGTCAGCATCACCGCGTGGCGCACCGCCCACTCGCGCCGCGCCCAGCTGCGCACGTCGGACACAAAATCGGGGACACCGGCGCGCGGGGTGAACAGCCCGCTATCCTCGTCGACCAGCAGGGTGTTGGTGTAGAGCGGGTTGATCGGGGCGGTTTCGACCGCGATCGTCCGCCAGTCGGCGCCGAGTTCGTCGGCCATGATCTGCGGCAACAGCGTCGTGACGCCCTGCCCCATCTCGCATTGCGGGACGATGGCGCTGACGTGCCCGTCGTCGCCGATCTTGAGAAAGGCATTGAAGACATGCTCGTCGGGGGCGGCGGTCAGATTGGGTTGATAGTCGCGCGGCCACAGGCTCCACGCGATCGCCAGCCCGCCCGCGGCGGTGGCGCCGACCAGCATCTGGCGGCGGCTGACCTGCGGCAGGCGCGATTTGTTTTTCAGAGCCGTGTCACGAATGCCCACCATCGCCGATGCTGATAAGCGGGGCGAGTCGCGAGGGCAAAGGCTTTTGGTGCGGGGCTGTGCCGAATCCCGTTCGTCATTGCGAGCGAAGCGAAGCAATCCAGGGCGGGTTACGCCACCCTGGATTGCCGCGTCGCCTGCGGCTCCTCGCAATGACGGAAGAGGGCTACCACCCCCACGGCGCAGGCGGCGGGGCGACCGGCTGGCGGTAGTCGAAGGTCACGCGAAAATCGCGGTTCTCGCGGTTCAGGCCATAGGTGAAGCCCTCTGCCGTGGTTTCGACCGACCAGATGTTGGTGTTCGACACGCTGCGCCCGGTGCGGGTGAACAGCGCGATCGATTCGGCATCGACCGGGAAAGTCTGGCGCGTGGCGGTGCCGCGATCGGTGGTGTCGCCGCCATACATCGTCAGTTCGTCCTTGCCGCCGTCGGCGTGGCGATGGTCGTGTTTCAGGCGCAGCCCGGTGGCGGTGCGGGTGATGACCCAGGTGCGCGAGCGGTCCCAGCCGCCGTCGGGGCCGACGCCGTCGATGTGGAAGGGGATTTCGATGCGGTCGGGCGTACAACTGCGAATGTGCATCACCATCGCTTTGCCGCGCATATCGGCATCGGCGTCCTGATTGCTCGCAAGCTGTCCGGCATAGGCTTGGCCGCAGCGCGCGGTGAGTACGGCGAAAAACGCGTCTTGCGGCTTGGCGGGAACCGGAGTCGAGGCACAACCGGCCAGTGCGGTCGCGGCGAGCAGCGCCAGCGCGGCCTTCACCGCAGCAGCCCGAGCCGCGGAATCTCGATCTTGGGACAGCGGTCCATGACGACCATCAGCCCCGCTGCATCGGCGCGCTTCGCCGCGGCGTCGTTGATCACCCCCAGCTGCATCCACACCGCCTTGGCACCGTGCACAATCGCTTCATCGACCGCCGCCCCGGCGTCGTCGCTGTTGCGGAAAATATCGACGATTTCGGCGGGCGGTTCGACATCGGCCAGCGTCGCGACAACCGGGGCGCCGTGGATCGTCTTGCCGGCGTGGCCCGGATTGACCGCGATCACGTCATGGCCCTGGCGAAGCAGGAAGGCGAGGATCTCGTTCGATGCGCGCGCCGGGTTGGGCGAGGCGCCGACCACCGCGATGCGGCGTTTTTGCCCCAGCAGGTCGCGGATTTCACCTTCGTCGTTGATCGCCATGTCGCTTTACCCCTGTTTGCGCGCTTGCAGCCACGCGGCGACCTTTGCCGCTATCGCATGGAACGGCTCGCCCGCCGGGTCGGTTCCGGCGGCGGGCGGGACGCCGCCGTCGCTGGCGAGGCGGATGCCCATCGCCAGCGGGACGCGGCCCAGAAAATCGAGCCCCATCACCTTGGCCGCGGCCTCGGCGCCGCCGCTGCCGAACGGATCGCTGACCTCGCCGCAATGCGGGCAGGCATAGCCAGCCATATTTTCGACGAGGCCGACGATCGGCACCGCCGCCTGTTCGAACAGGCTGACCGCGCGCGTCGCGTCCATCAGCGCCAGATCCTGCGGGGTCGACACGATCACCGCGCCCGCGGGCTTGTGTTTCTGGATCATCGTCAGCTGGACGTCGCCGGTGCCCGGCGGGAGATCGACGATCAGCGTGTCGATGTCGCCCCAGCTCGCATCGACCAGTTGCTCAAGCGCCTTGCCCGCCATCGGCCCGCGCCAGGCGATCGCCTGCCCCGGCGCCGCGATCTGCCCGGTCGACAGCATCGGCACGCCATAGGCGTTGGGGACGGGGATCAGTTTCGACCCGCGCGATTCGGGTTTCACATGCTCGCTGTCCATCAGGCGGGGTTGTGAGGGGCCATAAATGTCGGCGTCGACCAGCCCGACCTTGATCCCGCGTCGCTGGAGCGCGACCGCCAGATTGGCGGCGAGGGTCGATTTCCCGACGCCGCCCTTGCCGCTGCCGACCGCGATGATCGTCATCGTCTTTTTCTCGGCCGTCATCGCGATGCGCACTTCGCTGACCCCCGCCTCGGCGAGCAGCCCCGCGCGCAGCTGGTCCTCCAGCGGCTGGCGATCCTCGGCCGCCAGCCCCGATACGTCGAGCACGACCGCCAGTAATCCCGCATCGTCGAGCAGGCGCAGGCCCGAGGTGCGCCCCTCGCTCAATTCGGCGGCGACGGTGGTCAGGCGGGCGATGGCGGCGCTGTGATCGGTCATGTCCGCGGCAGATAGGCATGCGCGGGTCAATTGCCAGCCATTTTCGCGGGCCCCCCTGTTAATCGCGCGCGCCGACCCTATAAAAGCGTTATGAACGATAATATCGACGGCAGCATCGGACGCCGCAGCCCCAGCGGATTGCGGCAATTTTTCGGGTCGATCCTTCAGATGACCAAGAGCCCGTGGGGCAGTGGTCCGGGCAAGGGCGACGACGACGGGGGCAAGGATGGCGGCGACGGCAAGCGCCCCGGCCCGCGCAACCCGTGGGTGACCCCCGATCCCATCGACATCAATCGCGGCCGCAAACCGCGCGGCCCTTCGGCGCTCGACGAGCTGCTGCGCAAGGGACGCGGCGGCTTTGGCGGCGGCGGCTCGGGCGGCGGCGGTCAGTTCAACCTGGGCGATTCGGCGAAATTCTGGAAATGGGGCGTGCTCGCCGCGGCGGTGCTGTGGGTGATTTTTTCGTCGTTCCACATCGTGCCGCCCGAAAAAGAAGGCGTCGTCACCCGCCTCGGCAGCTATTCGCGCACCGTCGGCCCCGGCGTAAAATTCACCTGGCCGGCGCCGATCGAGCGCATCCGGCTGGAGGACGTCCGCGCGATCCGCACCATGGCGGTCGGCTCGCCCAACGCGACCGACGAAAATTTCGTGCTGACCCGCGACCAGAGCCTGGTCGACTTGGCGTATGAAGTGCGCTGGTCGGTGCGCGATCCCGAGCTGTTCTTTTTCCAGCTTGCCGATCCCGAAGGCACGATCCGCGAAGTCGCCGAAAGCTCGATGCGCGCCACCGTCGCCAATTTCAACCTGACCGATGCGATCGGCCCCGGCCGCGTCGAGATCGAGGCGCAGGTCCAGCAACGCATGCAGGAACTGCTCAACCAATATCGCGCCGGCGTTGCCATCCAGGGCATCGCGATCCGCCAGGCCGACCCGCCGAGCCAGGTCGATGATGCGTTCAAGGAAGTCACCGCGGCGCTGCAGGAGCGCGAATCGGCGATCAACCTGTCGCGCGCCTATCAACAGCAGGTGCTCGAACGCGCCCGCGGCGACACCGCCGCCTTCGACCAGATTTACGAACAATATCGGCTGGCGCCGGGGGTGACCCGCAAGCGCCTTTATTATGAAACGATGGAGAATGTGTTGTCGAATGTCGACAAGACCGTCGTCGAAGCGCGCGGGGTGACCCCCTATCTGCCGCTCAACGAGGTCCAGAAACGGATTCCCGCCACGCCGCCCGCCGCGGCGACGAAGGGAGGCGAATGATGTTGAGTTCGCTGTTCCAGAACCCCGTGCGCCTGCTCGTCGGGGTCGTCGCGCTGCTCGTCATCCTGTCGCAGTCGCTGGCGATCGTGCCCGAGGACAAGCAGGCGCTGATCCTGCGCTTCGGTGAAATCGAACGCACCGTGAACCGCTACAAAGCGAATGAGGATTTCGGCAGCTCGGGCGCGGGCCTCGTCCTGCGGGTGCCGTTCACCGACGGCATCCAATATATCGACAAGCGCATCATGGGCGTGAACATGGAGCGCCAGCAGGTGCTGTCGACCGACCAGCAAAGATTGCAGGTCGACGCCTTTGCGCGCTTTCGCATCACCAATCCGGTGCGCATGTACACTGCGATCCGCACCGAGGAGCGGTTGCAGCAACAGCTCGCAACGATCCTGGGCTCGTCGCTGCGCAACGAGCTGGGCAAGCGCACCTTTGCGACCCTGCTGTCGCCCGAACGCGGCGCGGTGATGGACAATATCCAGGTCGCGCTGAACCGCGAGGCGAACAAATATGGCGCCGAGGTCATCGATGTGCGGATCAAGCGCGCCGACCTGCCCGAAGGCGCGACGCTGATCGCGGCGTATAACCGCATGCGGTCGGCGCGCCAGCAGGAAGCGACCGCGATCCGCGCCGAAGGGCAAAAGGAAGCGCAGATCATCCGCGGTAACGCCGATGGTGAAGCGGCGCGCATCTATGCCGCCAGCTTTGGCAAGGATCCCGAATTTTACGATTTCTACCGCGCCATGCAAAGCTATCGCCAGACCTTCCTGGGTGAAAACAACCAGGGCGGAACCTCGATCATCATGTCGCCCGACAATGAATATCTGAAGCGTTTCAGCGGCGGTTGATGCGGCCGGGCGCGACGGTGAATGGAACCGAAAGCGCCCGTTCATGTTCAATTGGCGTTCAGCCGCTGCGTCGCAGACCGCCGCGGCCGGGGTTAAGAGTTTTCCCAAGAGAAGAGGATTTTCGATCGTGCGTTATGTTTATGGCATCACTTCGGCCTTGCTGGCGGGTGGCACCGCGCTGGCGCTGGTCACCCAGTCCCCCGTCGGCGCGCAGGTTGCGCAAAACGAGCAGAGCGAAATCGCCAAGGTCGTGCCGCGGTCGGGCGCGCCCGAAAGCTTTGCCGATCTTGTCGAACAGTTGCAGCCCGCGGTGGTCAACATCTCGACCCGGCAGGAGGTCACACTCGGCACCCGCATCAACCCCTTTGCCGGGACGCGCGAGCCGATCACCCAGGAACAGCAGGGCGGCGGATCGGGCTTCCTGATCTCGGCCGACGGCTATATCGTCACCAACAACCATGTGATTTCGGGCGGCCCGCGCGGCGAGGCGGTCAATCAGGTCACGGTGACGCTGACCAACCAGAAGGAATATCGCGCGACGATCGTCGGCCGCGACGCCGCGTCCGACCTGGCGCTGCTCAAGATCGACGCGACCGGCCTGCCGTTCGTGAAATTCGCCAATGGCGGCACCGCGCGCGTCGGCGACTGGGTCGTCGCGATCGGTAACCCGCTCGGCCTCGGCTCGACGGTGACCGCGGGCATCGTCTCGGCATTGCAGCGCAGCATCGGCCAGTCCGGCGCCTATGACCGCTATATCCAGACCGATACCGCGATCAACCGCGGCAATTCGGGCGGCCCGCTGTTCGATTTGCAGGGCAATGTCGTCGGCATCAACAACATGCTGATTTCGCCGGTCGGCGCCAATATCGGCGTCAACTTCGCCATTCCGGCCGAAGCGGCGATCCCGGTGATCAACGCATTGCGCGCCGGCGAACGGCCGCAGCGCGGCTATCTGGGCATCGGCATCGCGCCGGTCGACGAGGATCTGGCGGCGGCGCTCGGCCTGCCCAAGGACCGCGGCGAATTCATCCAGCGCGTCGAACCCGCGCAGGCGGGCGAAAAGGCCGGATTGCGCCGCGGCGACGTGGTGACCAAGGTCAACGGCCGCGAAGTCACGCCGCAGCAGACGCTGTCGTACATCGTGTCGAACACCAAGCCGGGGACACGCATCCCGCTGGAAATCATCCGCGACGGCAAGCCGATGACGCTCAACGTCCTCGTCGGCACCCGGCCGCCCGAGGAGGAACTGGCCGGCAGCAACTTCGACCCCGAAGAGGAACAGGCGGTTCCCGAGGATCCGACCGGCGCCGCCGACAAGGCGATCCAGGAAGACCTCGGCCTGGCGGTGCAGGTGGTCACCCCCGACATCGCACGCGCGGTGGGGGTCGACGCCGGAACCAAGGGGCTGGTGATCGGCGCCGCATCGGCGAACAGCGACGCGGGCCGCAAGGGCCTGCGCCGCGGCGACGTGATCCTCAGCGCCAACCGGGTGCCCGTGGCGACCAGCGACGCGCTGGCCAAGGCGGTCGCGGACGCCAAGCGGGCGGGGCGCGATGCGGTGCTGCTCGAAATCCTGCGCCGTGGCGGCCCGTCGGCGTTCATCGCGGTGCGGGTCAAGTAAGACAGCGCATTCTGCCGGTCAAAACAGGGCGTCGGACTACGGGTCCGGCGCCCTTTTTTGCTTGACAAACGCACGCAATGTTCTTATTATGTTCTCTTGTTGACGAATCGGGAGGCGGATGATGATCGGTTATGTGACGTTGGGGACGAACGACCTTGCTAAGGCTGCCGTTTTTTATGACGCGATCGCCGCCGAGCTCGATACGCCGCGGATGATGGAGTTCGACGGCTTCATCGCGTGGGGCAAGCCGGGCGGCGCCGCGGGCATCGGGCTGACCAAGCCGTTCGACGGCAATGCCGCAAGCGTCGGCAACGGCGTGATGGTGGCGCTGGAGGCCAGGGACAAGGACCAGGTCCAGCGCCTCTACGACATCGCGCTCGCCAACGGCGGCACCTGCGAAGGCCCCCCGGGACCGCGCGGCGACACCTTCTACGCCGGCTATTTCCGCGATCCGGATGGGAATAAGCTGAATGCGTTCATCATGGGGTGATGCGCGGCGGTTTTGGGCCAGATGAAATTCGCGCAGGGAGCGCTGACGAGTCTTATATTGTTCACGCGCTGCCGCGCATCATGCAGGGCCTGGATCGCTTAGCCATTTCGCGGCGAGATGATCCACCTCGGCTTCAACTCCGCGACTCTGCGTGAATCATTTTATCTTCGCTGCGTGCTCTGCGGCCGCTGCGCGAATCTTCTCTCGATACGCCCTTTCGAAACACGGCAATTTCTGATCGTCTCTTGGTCATTCCTTCCGGATCGGCAGCGAATGGCTGAAATAGGGTCGCGAATGGGGACATGTCCTCCCCGCGGTTCGCCGCAGGGAGGTGGCAGCGCGAAGCGCTGACAAGAGGGGTCATGGCGCTGCCGCTGCTGCCCCTTTACCGCTCGCTTCGCGAGCGGTCCCTCTCCCATCGCTTCACGACAAGGAGAAGCAATGGTGGCAACCGCTCGAAAAAATCAAAACTGATACGCCAGCCCGCCGCCGAACAGCCATTGGTCGGCACTGCCAACGTCCTTCACGATCGGCGAATCGGCGAGGCGCGAGAGGAGGCGGCCATATTGGGCACCGCCGATCATCACGAATCCTTTGCGCAAATCGCCCGACAGGGCATAGGCGCCCGCGAGACCGAGGGTATATTTGCCCGCACCCGCCCTGGCGCCCGCGCCGGTATAGACGGGCAGGCCGCTGGCGGCGCTGCCGACCGGGTCGACGTCGTAATAATAGCGGCCAAAACCCTTGCCGTAGAAATTGACCGACGCCGACACCCCGACAAAGGCGCGTTTCGACAGCGGGGTGCCATAATCGATCGTCGGCGACGCGGCCCAGCTGCCGTGGCGGCCGGAGATGTCCTTGAGCGCGACGAGGCGAAAGCCGATCTGGTCATAATCGCTGGTGATCACTCCGGTGTGGGTGACGCCGGTGAAAAAGCCCGCCTCGACCGACAGCTTGCGCTTGCCGAGCGCCTCGACCTGCGGATCCTTGATGCTGCCGGTGCGGTCGGCGCGCAGGCTGATGATCGGGCCGAATTTGAAGTCGGTCTTTTGCCCGCGGCGGTGGCGGATCAGATCGACCTGAAGATTGGTGCCGCGGGTCGAAAAGGAATAGCCGTCGTAGCGACCGCGGATGTAAAAGGCGGGGAGCAGGCGGCGCTCGTCCGAGCCGTTGTAGTCGGGTGAACTGAGCACGCCCCCGGCGACCGAGATATAATTGCGCGACCATTTGCGTTCATCATCATCGTCGTCGCGCGCGGCGGGGAGCAGGATATTTTCGTCGATGTCGCCGGTATCCTGCCCATAGCGCGCCGGCAGCACGGGCTCGGCAACCAGCAGGGCGTCGCCGGGCGCGGGGATCGCGGGGGGCAGCGGCGCATCGGCGGCGGCCGCGGGAGCGGCAGCGAAGCCGGAAAAAGCGAGCGTGGCGAGGAGCGGGCCGGTCTGGCGAACCATGCGGAAGAGCGGCGTCAAGTCGGGCATACACATCCTATATTCTTGCCCCTCTTGCCGGGGGTGTAGGCGAAGGTCGAGATATTGCAAAGGCTTCGTCTTGCCGAAAACCGGTTTTGGCCGCATCGTGCCTTTCATGCATCACCGCGCCATTGCCGTTTCCCTATCGCGCCGCAGCGCTGTTGGTTCCCGCCGCGCGACACTTGGTCCTGCCCAAGTCATGCTGTCGCGCGCATGAACCTGTTCGGTCCGAAGCGGCCCTTGGCGGCAGACGAGTGGGAATGGCAGCTGGCAGGCTTTCGCTGGCTGCTCGAGGAGTTCGAGGGGCTCGACAAGCATCGCGTGGGCATACTCGCGACGCCCGACGGCGCCTGTTTTCCCGACAGCAAGCAGACCGGTGACGCGCGCGCCGCGGAATTGCTGGGCCAGATCATGACGATTGCGGACATTGCCGACTGGCCGGTGCGGCTGGTAATGGACGATGGCGAACCCGAATTGCGCGCGGTGTCGCAGATCCACGCGCTGACCCCTGAAACGGGCTGGGCGATGGGGACATTTCAGATCATTGAAGATGGCACGGGCGGCTGGCTTGCGGAGATTGTGGCAAGTCGCCAGCAAATTGGCAACGAGGCCGCGCTGGTAGCGACGCTGGCGCACGAGGTCGCCCATTATCTTCTCTCCAGCACCGAGCGGCCGGTACCGGGCGGCGAGGATTGTCATGAGCTGCTGACCGACCTCGCTGCCGTGTTCCTCGGTTTCGGCATCTTTCTTGGCAATGGTGCGCGTTTTAGCCGCCACACGCAGGGCGAACTTGGCACCCAATATGGCGGGTGGTTCGTTGCGGGTTCGCAAGGCTATTTATCCGAACGCGCGCTGATGACCGCGCTGGCGATCAGCGAGACGCTCGCGGGCCGCGACCCGATGGCGGCAGCGGCCTATCTCAAACCGCACCTTGCCCAGGATTTGAAGCAGGCTGCGCGCTATATCGCAAAACGGGACATTTTCGCTGATATTCGGGCGATCGACCTCAGTGAATATGGCGCGCCCGCGGCGGCCGGTGCATGAACCGCACCCCGCGCCTGATCGGTTATGCGCTGATGGCCATTGCGGCGGCGCTCGCGGTGGCGCTGCGGCGCGGGGCGATCGACAGTGTCGGGCCGTTTCCGGTCGCCGCGGTCGCGCTGTTGATCGGGATGGTCGGGGTCATGCTGGTGTTCACCGACCTGATGGTGCGCGGGCTTTATGCGCAGATCGGCGCAGCAAAGCGCGATGAAGGCGAGGATTAACCTCCCCTCCCGCTTGCTGAAGGGGCCAAGGGCATGACCGACCCGACGCTCGCAAGCGGGAGGGGATAAGATTGGCTTTTCGTTCGACAGTTTCGGCGGTTACCATTATGACGACGCGATGACCGATCGTCCGTCAACGCCGCTGCTCGACACGGTGGATGTCCCCGCCGACCTCCGCAAGCTGAAGCCCGAAGATCTCCGCCAGTTCGCCGACGAGCTGCGCGCCGAGATGATTTCGGCGGTCGGCACCACGGGCGGCCATCTGGGTAGCGGGCTGGGGGTGGTCGAACTGACCACCGCGCTCCACTATGTGTTCGACACCCCGCGCGACAAGATCGTGTGGGACGTCGGGCATCAATGCTATCCGCACAAGATCATCACCGGGCGCCGCGACCGCATCCGCACCTTGCGCCAGGGCGGCGGATTGTCGGGCTTCACCAAGCGCAGCGAGAGCGAATATGATCCGTTCGGCGCCGCGCACAGCTCGACATCGATCAGCGCGGCCTTGGGCTTTGCGATCGCCAACAAGCTGAAGGACGAGCCCGGGCGCGCGATCGCGGTGATCGGCGACGGGTCGATGTCGGCGGGCATGGCCTATGAGGCGATGAACAACGCGCAGCAGGCGGGCAACCGGCTGATCGTGATCCTCAACGACAACGACATGTCGATCGCGCCCCCCGTTGGAGGACTCTCGGCCTATCTCGCGAAACTGGTGTCGTCGCGGCCGTTCATCGAACTGCGCGAAATCGCGCGGCGCTTTGCGCGCAAATTGCCCGAGCCGCTGCACAAGGCGGCGAAAAAGACCGACGAATATGCCCGCGGCATGGCGATGGGCGGGACATTGTTCGAGGAGCTGGGCTTTTATTATGTCGGGCCGATCGACGGCCATAATCTCGACCATCTGATCCCGGTGCTGGAAAATGTCCGCGACAGCGACCATGGCCCGGTGCTCATCCACGCGGTGACGATGAAGGGCAAGGGCTATGCCCCCGCCGAGGCTGCCGCCGACAAATATCATGGCGTCCAGAAATTCGACGTCATCACCGGGCAGCAGGCGAAAGCGCCGCCGGGACCGCCCGCATATCAGAACGTCTTTGGCGAAACGCTGGCGAAACTGGCCGACAGCGATCCGCGCATCGTCGCGATCACCGCGGCGATGCCGTCGGGAACCGGGGTCGACAAATTCGCGAAAGCGCATCCGACGCGCAGCTTCGACGTCGGGATTGCCGAGCAGCATGCGGTGACGTTCGCGGCAGGGCTGGCGGCGCAGGGGATGCGGCCGTTCTGCGCGATCTATTCGACCTTCCTCCAGCGCGCCTATGACCAGGTCGTCCATGACGTGGCGATCCAGAATCTGCCGGTGCGCTTTGCGATCGACCGCGCCGGGCTGGTCGGCGCCGATGGATCGACGCATGCCGGGTCGTTCGACGTCACCTATCTGGCGACGCTGCCGAACATGGTGGTGATGGCGGCGGCCGACGAGGCCGAGCTGGTCCATATGACCTATACCGCCGCCGAATATGACGCGGGGCCGATCGCGTTCCGCTATCCGCGCGGCAATGGCACCGGGGTGCCGCTGCCCGAGGTTCCGGTGAAGCTGGAGATCGGCAAGGGGCGCGTCGTGCGGCACGGCAAGACCGTCGCGATCTTCTCGCTCGGGACAAGGCTGGCCGAGGCGCTTAAGGCCGCCGACACGCTGGAAGCGCGCGGGCTGTCGACGAGCGTCATCGACCTGCGCTTCGCCAAGCCGCTCGACGAGGAACTGATCCGCAAGACGCTGGCGAGCCATGAGGTGTGCGTGACGGTCGAGGAAGGCAGCGTCGGCGGCCTCGGCGCGCATGTGCTGACCCTGGCGAGTGACGAGGGGCTGATCGACGCCGGGCTGAAGCTGCGCACCTTGCGCCTGCCCGATGCGTTTCAGGATCAGGACAAGCCCGAGGCGCAATATGACGCCGCGGGGCTGAATGCGCCGCAGATCGTCGATTGCGTGTTGAAAGCGCTGCGCCATAACAGCGCGGGCGTCGAAGAGGCGGGGGTCCGGGCCTAGCGATACCCCTCACGACGATGGGCTAGCGTGAGGACCAGGACGACCAGCCGCTCATCATAGATGCGGACCACAATACGATAGTCGCCCACCCGATATCGCCACAGCCCTTTGAGACTTCCCGTCAGCGCTTTGCCGCGCTGGCGCGGATCTTCGAGGGCGGTGAGTTCCTCCAGATAGCGCGTAATGCGATCGGCCTGTTCGCGAGCAATTTTGCGAAAGGCGCGGCGCGCGCCGTCGTCGAGCTCAATCGTCCAGGCCAAGTTCTTTCCTCAGCTCGGCAAGGGAAATGGTTTTGGCGGGATCGTGTTGGCGCATCGCCTCTTCGGCGGCGGCGATATCCTCAATGTCCTCGATATATTCTTCGATCGCTTTTCGCGCGAACGAAGTTTTGGTGCGGCCAGCGCGCTTTGCTGCGTCGGCGAGCCGTTCTTCCAGTTCTTTGTCGAGGCGAATGGCGAGCATGTCACGACTCCTTCGCTATACATGTATAGCGAAGCCGGTCGGCAAACAAGATCGGAGCGCTATTTATGGACATTTGCCGTTTGCCGGCGGAGAAGGTTGCATGAACTTCTTCAACCTGCTGCAGTCGCTCGACGAGCTTTTGTACGAGGTGATGTCGTGGCTGGTCTTTTATCCGATGACCCTGTGGCGCACGCTGGTGCGGCCGCTGCAGATGATGGACTATTCGGACATCGAGCAGGGCGATGCCGAGGACCAGCAATATACCGACACGCTGTCGCCGCCGCTGTTCCTGCTGTTGTCGCTGATCCTCGTCCATGCCGCCGAACTGGCGCTGGTCGGCAATGATGCGGTGGTGGCGAGCAAGGTCGGGTTGTCGGCACTGGTCAGCACCAACACCGACCTGATCATGTTGCGCATCGTGCTGTACAGCCTGTTTCCGGTGCTGATGGCGACCCGGCTGGTGCGGGCGCGGCGGTTGCGGGTCGATCGCGACACGCTGCGCGCGCCCTTTTACAGCCAATGCTATGTCGCCGCGCTGTTGGCGATCATGCTCGGCAGCGCGGTGATCCTGATCAAGCTGGCGCAGGAGTGGGCCCTGATCGCGGGGGGCTCGCTCGCGATCTTCGGCTTCCTGTGGTTCGGCTTCCTGCAGACGGCGTGGTTCAACCAGCATCTGAAATGCGGGCGATTGCGCGCCTTTGGCCACGCATCGCGCGCGATGGTGGAAAGCCTGGTTGCAATGTTGCTGCTGTCGAGCCTGTTCAGCTGACCGCACAAAAGAAAACGGCCCGGAAAGCCGGGCCGTCGTCCTGAATTTGGCGGCGCGTTTACGCCCCCGGGATCGCCGCCTGCGCGTCGCGGCCGTCGCCTTCGGGGGCGGCCAGGATGTCGCGGACGACCAGGCCCTTGTCGACAACCTGCGTGTCGGGGCTGCCGACCTGGCTGCGGATGCCGGGGTCGGCGCGGGCGCCGTCGGCGCTGCTGATCACCGCGGCTTCATTGGGGCTGCGCGCCGAGGGGCCGCCGAACAGCGCGCGCAGCGTCTGTTCCGCGGTCGATTCGCCGCCGGGACGCGCGGTGCCGGGGGCGGGCGGGGTCAGCGCGAAATCGGGCGGCACGACGAGCGGCGCCTGACGCGACACCGCGAATTCGTCGGGGCGGTCGCGGCTGAACAGATTGTTCGACCCGCAGGCCGACAGGGTGGTAGCCAGAATCGAGGCGGCCAGGATGGCGGTGGTCCGGTTCACTTGAAATATACTCCTATGCGCCCCGTTTAATCGGAAGACGGCTTGCCGTCGGTGCTGGCCGCCTTGTCGCCCAAGAGCAGCGCGCGCGCAACCAGCAAAAGCACCCCGATCGAGATGCACGCATCGGCGACGTTGAAGATCAGGAACGGCCGGAAATCGCCGAAATGCAGGTCGGCGAAATCGACGACAAAGCCGTGGCGGACGCGGTCGACGATATTGCCGAGCGCGCCGCCGAGGATCAGCGCGAGCGCGATCACATCGCCGCGCGCCTTTTCGCGCGTCATCCAGATGCCGACCGCGGCGGCCACCGCGGCGGTCACCGCGACCAGCGTCCAGCGCGTCGTGTCGTTGCAATCGGAAAACATCGACAGCGAAATGCCGCAGTTTTCCGCCCAGGTCAGGTTGAAGATGTCGATGATCTCGATCTCGCGCTTCGCCTCGAGCGACAGCGGGGTGATGACGACCCATTTGGTCACCTGATCGAGGATGAAGGCGAAGGCCGCGATCAACAGGCCAAAGCGCAGGTGCGGCGAACGAGTGCTGGTCATGCGGGGTTCAATACCGTCTCGCAGCGATTGCACAAGGCGCCGTCCGCGGTGACTTCGGGGAGGTGGCGCCAGCAGCGACCGCATTTTTGGTCGGTGGTGGGGGTGACTCCGATACGTACAAAGTCAACGTGATCGTGCCAAAAGGTGTCGCCCAACGGATCAGCAATAGAAATTACCTGATCGCCAGACGCCGATTCCACGACATTCCACTTTTCTAGTTTCACATCTTCGACGATGCAAACCTCGGCGAAATTGATGGACCGCAGAAGTTCGAGATCAGCGTCGTGAAAGCAATGCACCTCGACGCGCGCGCCCAGACTGGATTTGATGAGCTTGTCACGGCGAAGAGGTTCAATTGCGCCCGAAACGGCCCAACGAATTTCGCGCACGCGCCCCCACTTTTCCTTCAACTCGTCATTCCCGCGGAGGAGGGAATCCCGCTCTGCGGCGATGCTGGAAGAAGCGGGATCCCCGCCTTCGCGGGGATGACGGAGGAGGGTGTCGAGGTTCGGCCACTCTAGCAAATGAACGCTATCCGCGTCGGGATAGCGCGTGCCCCACACTTCCTCAGCTGTGAACACCAGCACCGGGGCGGCGTAGCGCACCAGTGCGTGGAACAGCGTGTCGAGCACGGTGCGGTACGCACGGCGTTTGTCGGTGCCGAGCGGCGCGGCGGGGCCGATGTCGCAGTAGAGGCTGTCCTTGCGGATATCGAAATAGAAGGCCGACAGGTCTTCGTTGCAGAAATCCGAGAGCAGGCGCGTGTAGCTGTTGAAGTCGAAATCATCGACCGCGCGCGCGAGCTTGCCGTCGAGGTCGGCGAGCAGGCTGAGCATATAGCGTTCGAGTTCGGGCATCGCCGCGACGTCGGCGATACGCTCTTCGTCGGTGAAGCCTTCGAGCGCGCCGAGCAAATAGCGGAAGGTGTTGCGCAGCTTGCGATACTGGTCGGCGACGCCGGTCAGGATTTCCTTGCCGATGCGGTGGTCTTCGGTGAAGTCGACCGACAGCGCCCACAGGCGGAGGATGTCGGCGCCATAGTCGCGCATCAGGTCGATCGGGCTGATCGTGTTGCCCAGCGACTTCGACATTTTGAAGCCTTTGGAATCCATCGTGAAGCCGTGGGTCAGCACCGCCTTGTACGGCGCCTGTCCGCGCGTGCCGCAGCTTTCGAGCAAGGACGACTGGAACCAGCCGCGATGCTGGTCGCTGCCTTCAAGATAGAGGTCGGCGCTGTGGGTGCCGCCGTCGTGACGGACGAGCGCGGGCCATTTGCCGCTTTCGAGGACGAAGGCGTGGGTGCAGCCCGAATCGAACCAGACGTCGAGGATGTCGACGATGCGTTCGTAATCGGCGGCGTTGTAACTCTCGCCCAGATATTCCTGCGCGCGCGCGTCGTTCCAGGCGTCGACGCCGCCCTCGCGGACGGCGGCAACGATGCGGTCGTTGACGATCGGATCGTTGAGATAATGGCCGGTCTTGCGGTCGACGAACAGCGTGATCGGCACGCCCCACGCGCGCTGGCGCGACAGCACCCAGTCGGGGCGGTCCTTGACCATGCTACCGATGCGGTTGCGGCCCTTTTCGGGCACGAAGCGCGTGCGGTCGATCGCGTGCATCGCGGCCTGCCGCAATGTCGGCGCTGCGCAGAGATCCTCCTCGGCGGGGTTGATCGCGCCGCCTTCGGATTCCCAGCGCTGCTCGCGCGGCGCCTTGGGCTCGATGTGCGTCATCACCTTGTCCATCGGCACGAACCATTGCGGGGTGCAGCGATAGATGACCTTGGCTTTCGAGCGCCAGCTGTGCGGATAGCTGTGCTTGTAGTCGGCCGAAGCCGCGAGCAGGCCGCCGGATTCGCGCAGGTCGGTGCAGATCGGGCCGTCGGGGGCGGTAAACTTAGGGTTGATGACGCTGCCCTGGCCGCCGAGCCAGCCCCAATCCTCGCGATACTTGCCGTCGCCCTCGACTGCGAACACGGGGTCGATGCCGTTCGCCTTGCACAGGTCGAAATCATCCTCGCCGTGATCGGGCGACATATGGACGAGCCCGGTGCCGCTGTCGGTGGTGACGAAATCGCCGGGCAAGAAGGGGCGCGGGCGGTCGAAGAAGCCGCCGAGCGCGTGCATTGGGTGGCGAACGGTTGCGCCAATCAGTTCCTTGCCAAGAATTTCAACATCGCTGCCAGCAGAAACTGAGAAATCGAACGTCTCAAAGAACCTCACTGGATGAGGCGTAATGTCACTGAAATCGATGTGTTTGATGGCGTTGTTCATCCGTTCGATGAACGGATCGATCAAATCCTTCGCTACCAAATACGCGTCATTCATGATCTTGTAGCCGTGCTGACGCAGCCGACGAACAATGTCTTCCTCAGGCCAAGTCTCGTCGACAAGAACAGGGCGAGACACACCCAAGCGCAGGAATGAGTATGTGACGTTTGGATTGAACGCGATCGCCTGATTCACTGGAATCGTCCAAGGAGTCGTCGTCCAGATTACGGCCAATACTCGGCCACCCGTTGCCAACATGTATTCGATCGGCTTGCATTGGTGTGCATCGTCGATCTCGAACGCCACATCGATCTGCGTCGAGACGATATCCTCATATTCGATCTCGGCCTCGGCGAGCGCGGTCTTTTCGACCGGCGACCACATCACCGGCTTGGCGCCGCGATAGAGCATGTCGTTCGCCGCGAATTTGAGCAGTTCGCGGACGATCGTCGCCTCGGCCTCATAATCCATCGTGAGGTAGGGATGGTCCCAGTCGCCGCCGATGCCGAGGCGTTTCAGCTGCTCGCGCTGGGTGTCGACCCAATGCTGCGCATAGGCGCGGCATTCGGCGCGGAATTCCTCGACCGGCACCTCGTCCTTGTTGAGCTTTTTCTTGCGATATTGCTCCTCGACCTTCCACTCGATCGGCAGGCCGTGGCAGTCCCAGCCGGGGACGTAGGGCGCGTCCTTGCCCTTCAGTGTTTGCGTGCGGACGACCATGTCCTTCAGGATATGGTTGAGCGCATGGCCGATGTGCATGTCGCCATTGGCATAGGGCGGGCCGTCGTGGAGGATGAACTGGTCGCGGCCGGCGCGCGCGGCGCGGATCTGGCCTTCCAGATTGCCCTCGACCCATTTGGCGAGAATCAGCGGCTCCTTCTGCGGCAGGCCGGCCTTCATCGGGAAGTCGGTCTTGGGCAGGAAGACGGTGTCGCGGTAGTCGCGCTGTTCTGGGCTGGGCGTGCTGTCGGTCATGGGGGCGGCGCTTAGCGCAGATTTGCGTGGGAGCAAACCTCTGTCCCTCTCCCCTTGCGGGAGAGGGCAGCGAGACTTGCCAGCTTGCTGGCTTAGTCGCAGCGGGTGAGGGGGCTGTGCGCCATCGATAGCGTAGAACCCCTCACCCAGCTTCGCCTAGGCAACGAGTTGCCAAGGCTGCGCAACCCTCTCCCAATGGGAGAGGGGATTACCGCTGCCGCGGCCTTAACGCTGGCCCCACCGCACGGATGTCTTCGACCCAGATATAGCCGTTGAAGCTGGCGGGGATTTTGGCGAGTTGCTGGGGGGTGGTCAGGCCTTCGTTCGATTTGCCCTGTTCATAGGGACCGAAGACGATGATGCGCGCACCGACGCTGTCCATGCGTGCGATCAGCCGGTCGGGCCAGCCCCAGAACGCCCATTGATAATTGACCGGGATCGCGAGCACGCCGTTCCGGCAGCTGGCGGGGACGATGCCGGTCCAGCCGTAGGTCACATAATCTTTGGTGCAGACCATCGCCTCGCGCTTGAGGTCGAACGACCAGTTTTCGGGGAGTAATTCACGCATACGTTTGACCGGGCGTTGGTGGCCGTAAAAGGCGTCGCCGAGCTTGGCGCTGTCGCGGCCAGAAGCGCGCAGGATCGCGAACAGCTGGTCGGCCTCGCGCGGGTTTTTCGATTTGAAGTTGAACAGGATCGGGTGGACGGGGAGCGCCGCGAGCCCTTCCTCGACGGTCGGCAGCTTGCCGACGCCCTTGCCGCGCAGCGGGAAGGTTTGGCCGCCGTCGGCGGTGTAGCCGTAACCGATGTCGAGCGCCTTCAGCTCGGCCAGCGTCAGGTCGCGAGTGGCGCCCTTGCCATCGGTGCGGCAATCGACGGTCCAGTCGTGGAACAGCACCATGCGCCCGTCCTTGGTCGGCGCGACGTCGATCTCGACCATGTCGGCGCCCAGCCCGACCGCCCAGCGCATTGATTCGGGGGTGTTTTCGAAAACGTCATGCTCGGGCGGATAGGCGTGGACGGCGGTGCAGGTGTCGCGGCCGACCGCGGCGCGCTTGTCATAGAGGTGATAGACGCCGCGGTGCGCGATGAGTTTGGGTTTGCCATCGGGCGAGGGGGCAAGCCAGCTGGCGTTGCTGAGCACCGCCCAGGCGACGAAGGCGGCGAAGATCCACAGCGCGATTTTGGTGCCGCGGCGAAGCGGCTTTTTGGGTGGGGGTTCGAGGGCCGATGCCCAATCATTGTCGGTCATTTCGTCCCCCACTCCCTCTCCCCTTGCGGGAGAGGGTTGCGCAAGCTTGGCAGTTTGCTGCCTAGCTGAGGCTGGGAGAGGGGGTAGCGCCATATCGATAGCGCGCCGACCCCTCACCCGCTGCGACTAGCGAGCAAGCTCGCAAGTCTCGCTGCCCTCTCCCGCAAGGGGAGAGGGTTTAGATGTCCGCCAACAACGCCTTCGCCGCATCGCAATCCCTGGCGATCTGCACCATCAGCGCGTCCATGCTGTCATATTTCGCTTCGGGCCGGATGAAGGCGTGGAAGGCGACGTCGATGTCCTGGCCGTACAGATCCTCGGCAAAATCAAAGAAATGCGGTTCGAGCAATTCCTTGGGCGGGTCGAAACTGGGGCGGATGCCGAGGTTCGCGGCGCCTTTCAGAATGCGGCCGTCGCGCAGCTTTCCGGTCACCGCGTAGATGCCGTAGCGCGGGCGGAGGTAATTGCCCATGTCGATATTGGCGGTGGGAAAGCCGAGCAGGCGGCCGTTCTTGTCGCCATGTTCGACCCGCCCGCGCACCGTGAAGGGGCGGGTGAGCAGGCGCGCGGCGGTAGCGCAGTCGCCCGCCTGCAGCGCTTCGCGGATGCGGCTCGACGAGATCACCGCGTTATCCTCGACGGGCGCGACCATTTCGGTGAAGAAACTGCGGCGGCGGGCGTGGTCGGCCAGCGTCACGACGTCGCCGCCGCGGCCCTTGCCGAACACAAAATCGGCGCCGGTGACGACCCCCGCGGCGCCGTAGCGATCGAGGAGAAGTCCGGTGATAAAATCCTCGGCCGTTGTCCCCGCGAGCGCGGCGTCGAAGGGCAGCACGAGCATCGCGTCGGCGCCCGCCGCGGCGAACAGCTCTTGCCTTTGGTCGAGCGTGGTGAGGCGGAAGGGCGGCACGTCGGGTTTGAAAAAACGCACCGGATGCGGGTCGAAGGTCGCGACGATCGCCGGGCGGCCTTCATCGCGGGCATGGCGGACGGCGCGGCCGACGACCGCCTGATGCCCGGCATGGAAGCCATCGAAATTGCCGAGCGCGATGACCCCGCCGCGCAGTGGACCTTCGATGCGAGCGTGGCCGTCGAGGCGGATCATATCCGCCCTCTCTTCCGTTCGTGCTGAGCTTGTCGAAGCACCGTTCTTCTTTTCGGCGTTGCCAAAGAAAAGAACAGCCCTTCAACAAGCTCAGGACGAACGGATTTGGAGAATGGGTTCATGGGACCGGCGGCGTCAGCGGGACGAGGCCCGCCTGGAGCACGCGGACCGCGTTGCCGCCCATCGCGGCGCGGATTTCGTCGTCGCTGAACCCGGCGTCGATCAGCGCCTGGGTGACCTGCGCCAGCTTCGACGTGTCGAAGCGCACCGTGGTGGCGCCGTCATAGTCGCTGCCCAGCGCGACGTGCTGGATGCCGACGAGGTCACGGACATGCTTCATCGCCTTCGCGATGCTGGCGGGCGCGGTGTCGCAGATCGCGGCGTCCCAATAGCCGATGCCGATCAGGCCGCCGGTCGCGGCGACGCCGCGGATCTGCGCGTCCGACAGGTTGCGGTTGACCTTGCACGTCGCCTGCACCCCGCCATGGCTGGAGACGACGGGGCGGCGCGCCATTTTGAGGATGTCGGCGACGCAGGCGTTCGAACAATGCGCGATGTCGACGACCATGCCCTTCGCCTCCATCGCGGTGACGACCTGGCGCCCGAGCGGCGTGAGGCCGCCTTTCTTGAGGCCGTGCATCGATCCCGCGAGGTCGTTGTCGAAGAAATGGGTGAGCCCTGCCATGCGGAAGCCCGCGGCGTAGAGCTTGTCGAGATTGGCGAGCTTGCCTTCGAGCGGGTGCAGGCCTTCGATGCTGAGCAGGGCGCCGGTGGTCAGCGGCTTGCCCTTGCGCGCCGCGAGCAGCGCGTCGAGATCGGTGGCGGTGGCGACCGCGCGCAGCTTGCCGTCCGACGCCGCGGCAGCGCGGTGCAGCTTTTCGGCGTGCCACAGCGAGCGTTCGAGCAGCGACTTCCACGTCCGCACCGGCTGGAGCTGCGCGATCACCAGGCTGGTGATATTGTCGGTATCACCGCTGTTGGCGTCGTAATTCTGCCCCTTGGGCGATTTGGTCGTGCTGGCGAGGATTTGCAGCGCGACATTGCCGTCTTCGAGCCGCGGCAGGTCCATGTGGCCGCGGTCGGCGCGATCCAGGATGCTGCGTTTCCACAACAAGGTGTCGCTGTGCAGGTCGACGATCGTCAGCGTCGCATGCAGCGCCTTCGCGCGTTCGCTGACCGCGGGCAGCGGTTTGCCGTCGATCTGGTTGGTGCCGCGCTCGATGATCCCGGGGGCGAACGCGAAAAAGGCGAGCGCGGCGACCGCGATAACGAGCAGGAGGGCGATCAGCCAGCGGCGCATGGGTGCTATGTCCTTGTCAGCGTGACGAAGCTGTACGCGGGGCGCCCGGCTTCGTCGGCGGGATGGTCCTCGCGTGCCACTTCGCGCCACCCCCCGTCGGGATAGGCGATCACTGCGTCGCCCCTGGGTTCGAGCGCGACTTCGGTCAGCTCGATGCGGTCGGCCAGCGGCAGGAACAGGCGATAGATTTCGGCGCCGCCGATCACCATGACGTGTGGGGCATTGGCGAGTTTCAGCGCCTCCTCCACGCTCGCGACGGGTTCGGCGCCCTCGTCCTGCCAGTCGGCGTCGCGGGTCAGGACGATGTGGCGGCGTCCTTCGAGCACCGCGGGCAGGCTGTCGAAGGTCTTGCGCCCCATGATCATCGGGCGCCCCGTCGTCAGCCGTTTGAAACGGCGAAGATCCGCGGGCAGGTGCCAGGGCATCTTGCCATCGGCGCCGATCACGCCATTGGCGGCGCGCGCGAGGATGAGGGTGATTTCGGGGTGGTTCATGCGGGGTCGGTTCCGACCGCAACGCCGACCCACGTGGCGTGGCCGAGCTTGCGGCCCGCGCGCACTTCGGTCTTGCCATAATGATGGACGTGGCATGCGCCGTCGGTCAGCAGCGCGGGCACGGTCGCGATATCGGCGCCGATCAGATTGCGCATGGTGATGGGCAGTGCGACGGTCGCGGTGCTGCCCAGCGGCAGGCCGGCGACGGCGCGGATGTGGTTTTCGAACTGGCTGGTCACCGCGCCCTCGATCGTCCAGTGGCCGCTGTTGTGGACGCGCGGTGCCATCTCGTTGAAGATCGGGCCGTCGTCGGTGGCAAAAAATTCGCCGGTCAGCACGCCGACATAGTCGAGATCGTCGGCGATGCGCGTCATCAGCGCGCGCGCCGCATCCTGCTGATCGAGGATGATCGGCGGCGGCGGCAGCGCCGAGGTGGCGAGGATGCCGTGCGCATGGACGTTGACGCTGCTGTCCCAGAAGCGCGTCTCGCCGTCGAGGCCGCGCACCAGCAGCACCGAAAATTCATGCGCGAAGGTAACGAAGCCTTCGAGGATCGCGGCGTGGCGGTCGATCGCATCCCATGCGGCGTCGGCGTCGGCGGGGGCGGCGAGCCGCGCCTGGCCCTTGCCGTCGTAGCCCATGCGCAGCGTTTTCAGGATCGCGGGCGCGCCGACTTCGGACAGCGCGGCATCGAGCGCAGCGCGGTCGGGCACCGGGGCGAAGGGCGCGGGGCGGCCGCCGAGCCCGGTCACGAACGTCTTTTCGGTCAGCCGATCCTGCGCGATTTCCAGCGCCTGCGCGCCGGGGCGCACCGACACATGCCCCGACAGAAAGCGCACCGTGTCGACGGGAACATTTTCAAACTCGATGGTCACCGCGTCGCAGCCTGCGGCAAAGGCGGCGAGGCGCGGTTCGTCGTCCCACGCCGCCTGGACATGCTGCGCCGCGACCTGCGCCGCGACGCTTTCGCGGTCGGGGGCATAGATATGGATCTGGTAACCGAGCTGTGCCGCGGCGACGCCGAGCATCCGGCCAAGCTGGCCGCCGCCCAGGATGCCGATCGTCGAACCCGGTGCCAGCAACGCGATCAACCCTCGCGCACAGGGTGGGGGGCGACGCTGTTCGTCTGTTCGTCGCGCCAGGCATCGAGCTTGTCCGCGAGCGCCGGGTCATGGTTCGCGAGCAGCGCGGCAGCGAACAGCCCGGCGTTGGTTGCCCCAGCCTTGCCGATCGCAAAGGTCGCGACCGGAATGCCACCGGGCATCTGGACGATCGAATAGAGACTGTCGACGCCGCTGAGCGCCGCCGACTGGACGGGCACGCCGAGCACCGGCACCCGCGTCATCGCCGCGACCATGCCGGGCAGGTGCGCGGCCCCGCCGGCGCCCGCGATGATCGCTTTGAGCCCGCGCTCCGCCGCGCTCTTTGCATAAGCGACGAGGCGGTCGGGGGTGCGGTGCGCCGACACGATCTGCACCTCGTGCGCGATACCGAAATGTTCGAGGATCTGGACCGCGTGCGCCATCGTCGGCCAGTCCGACTGGCTGCCCATGATGACGCCCACCTGCGGCGCGCTATCGCCCATCCCTTGACCCTCCTGTGCCGGCGGTCGACCCACGGATGAATCGCCGCCGCATACCCCCTAGCGACAAGGCCGCGCGCGGGCAACGCCGCCCGTTCGGCGGCGGCGATCGATCTTTCAGCCGATCGGGGTATGGGGCGAATTCGTTCGGGGAGGGCGCCGCCCACCTTTGGATTATTCCCGAACGTGCCCGTCCGGCGCGCCGGGGCGCCGCCCCGCAATCGCGCGCAGAACCGCGATTGGCGGCGGTTTCGCGGCGGTACGATCGCCGCCGCTTCGGCACCTCCAACGGGTAATTGTGGTTCGCTACCCCAGCGTTTACCGATTGGTATCAAGTCGCGTTTAGGGTTGCGGCTCGATAATCATCGGCATCGGGCCGGGGAGCAAGCGTAGGTTTCGGGGACGTTGAATGGACAGCGTAGGGGGGGCACGGATCGCGGTCGATCAATTCGGCGCATTATCCGTTGACTCCATCGAGGACCAGCTGCGGGACATCCGCCGGGAACGCGACGCGCTGCGCCGCGAAAACCGCGTATTGAAGATCGCGGTCGCCGAACTCGAACGCGTGTCCGAACGCGACACACTGACCCCGCTCTTCAACCGCCGCTATTTCCTGACCGCGATCCACCACCGCATCGCGCGCTTTGAACGCCATGCCGAACGCGCTGCGGTCGTCTTCGTCGACGTCAACCAGCTGAAATATATCAACGACAGCTTTGGCCATGCCGCAGGCGATTTCGCCTTGATGGAAATTGCCAAGCGGCTCGCCGAATCAATCCGCGCCACCGACGTGGCGGCGCGCATCGGCGGCGACGAATTCGGGTTGATCCTTGACCAGTCGAGCGAAGACGGCGCGCGCGCGCAGACCGACCGGCTGGGCGAGGTGCTCGCCGCCGCCCCCGCGCAGTATGACGGGCACGAGATTGCGCTGTCGGCGTGTTTCGGGATCGCGATGTTGCAGACGGGGATGACCGAATCGGACATCCTCGCCGCCGCCGATCGCGACATGTATCGCAACAAACAGGGGCAGGGCGGCCTTCCCGGGCACCGCTGAGCATTGGCGCTAACCGCCCGTTAACCAAATCGGCGCATCGTGCCCTCAGGACAGGGGGGTGAATCATGCAAACCCAAGCCGACCCATATCACGACATTCAGAACCGGATCACCGGCCAGATCGGCGCGCTGGCCGAAGCGTTGCCGCATTGCGCGCTGGCACAGATCGTCCAGGGCATCGACGACATCCGTTGCCTGGCGCGCGACAACGGCTTTGCCGCGGTCGAAACGCTGGCCAGCCGGCTCGAGTCGGCGGTCGCGGGGGGCGGTTATCGCGCTGCGATCCTGACCTATCTCGACGCGATGAGCGACGCTGCCAGCGTGCCGCGCGGGCCGTTGCCCGCCGCGGCGCAGGAAGCGTGGCTGGCGTCGGTCGCGATGCGTCTGGGCCATTGACCGACCCCGCCTGACAATTCAGACGGGCTCTTATGGATGCAATCATGCTTGCGCTGGTGGCGGTGCTGCTGGCCAATGCCGATGGGCGCAGCGGGATATTGCTGTTGCGCCTGCTCAGCGTGCGACCGGATCGGCGGGTGGTCGCCGGGCTCGCCTTTGCCGCCTTCATTGTCAATGCCATCGTCGCCGCCACCGCGGGGGCGATCGCGAACCGCATGATCGGGCAGGGGGTGGCGGCGCTGCTGGTCGCCTTTGCGATGCTGTCCGCCGCAGCGGCGCTGATGTGGCGCGGGCGGCCTTCGCTGTTCGATGACAAGGCTTTGGCGGCGACCCCGCCGATGCTGGCGGGGCGGATGCTGATCGCGCAGTTCGGCGACCGCAGCCATTTTTTGATCGGGGCGCTGGCGGCGACCAGCGGCGCCGGGCAATGGGCTGCGGCGGGCGGGCTGATCGGCTGGACGCTGGCGATGCTGCCGTTTCTGGCATTCGGTCCGTTGCTCGCCGAACGGCGCGCGGCGCATGGCGTGCGCTGGGCCAGCGCCGCGATCCTGACAATCTGGGGCCTGCGCACCGCGATGGGGGCGTTCGGACTGATCGGATGATTGGCCTCCGACAGGCCATGTCATCGCTTTTATCGATCAGTGCAACCGACAGCTTTCATGGGAAAAACGCGCCGCGAGCCGCTATGTCGCGGGGGTAGCAGAAAGGATATTCCCATGTCCCCGACCAAAAAATCCACGAACAACCAGCCCGCGGTGGCCGACGCGCTCAACGCGCTGCTCGCCGACAGCTTCGCCCTCTATCTCAAGACCAAAAACTATCATTGGCATGTTCAGGGGCCGCGTTTTCGCGAACTGCACCTGTTGTTCGACGAACAGGCGACGCAGATTTTCGCGACCACCGACCTGATCGCCGAACGCGTGCGCAAAAATGGCGCGCGGACGCTCCAGTCGATCGGCGACATCGGCCGCCACCAGTCGATCCGCGACGACGACGCGGCGGGGGCGGATGCCGAGGCGATGATCCGGACGCTGGCGGATGACAACAAGATCCTGCTCGGGCAGCTCAAGGAGGTAAAGGCCGCGGCCGAAGCCGGCGGCGACATCGCGACCAGTGGCCTGGTCGACGCCTGGGCCGACGAGACGCAGCAGCGGATCTGGTTCCTGGAAGCGACGCTGGGGTATTGAGCTGGAGGGCGCACCTCATCTTTGAGGTGGAAGGGCGGACCTGCGCGCGGATCGTTGCCCCGGCGCAGGCGGGGGCGGCGGCCATTTCCGGCCGAAAGCCTCCGGAACGCCCGCCGCCATCCCGTTTGCCGATTGCCTGACCTGCCCCGCCGCTCTAGACCTCATAAGGGCCTAAAAAGCGGAGGACAGCGGGTGAGTGACGGCAGCATGGCAAGCGAAATCTATATTGGTCTCGGCGGCGGCGGTGCGGCCGATGGGCCGCGCCAGTCGCTGGTGCTGAAGCGCGCCAACCGGCATGGGCTGATCGCCGGCGCGACCGGGACCGGCAAGACGGTGACCCTGCAGGGGCTGGCCGAGGGATTCTCGGCGGTCGGCGTCCCGGTGTTCGTCGCCGATGTGAAGGGCGACCTGGCCGGTATGGCGATGGCGGGCAGCCCGATGGCGAAGATGCACGAAATCTTTGCCGCGCGCGCCGCCGAAATCGGCGACAGCGAATGGGCGTACCGCGACAATCCGGTGATCTTCTGGGACTTGTTCGGCGAACAGGGACACCCGATCCGCACGACGATTTCCGAAATGGGGCCGCTGCTGCTGGCGCGGCTGATGGGGCTCAACGAGGTGCAGGAGGGCGTGCTGGCGATTGCGTTCCGCGTCGCCGACGAACAGAATCTGCTGCTCCTCGACCTTGGCGATTTGCAGGCGATGCTGGTGTGGTGCGCCGAGAATGCCGACGAACTGACGACCAGATATGGCAATGTGTCGAAGGCCACCGTCGGCACCATCCAGCGCCAGTTGCTGACGCTCGAAAGCCAGGGCGGGGCGAACTTCTTTGGCGAACCCGCGCTCGACATCCACGACATGATCCGCTGCGATGACAATGGCCGCGGCTATGTCAACATCCTCGCCGCCGACAAGCTGATGGCGAGCCCCAAGCTCTATGCGACCTTCCTGCTCTGGCTGCTGTCGGAAATGTTTGAAACGCTGCCTGAGATTGGCGATCCCGACAAACCCAAGCTCGTCTTCTTCTTCGACGAGGCGCATCTGCTGTTCGACGATGCGCCGCCGGCGCTGACCGAAAAGATCGAACAGGTCGTCCGCCTGATCCGGTCGAAGGGCGTCGGGGTCTATTTCGTCACCCAAAACCCGATCGACATTCCCGAGGATGTCGCGGGCCAGCTTGGCAACCGCGTCCAGCATGCGCTGCGCGCCTTTACCCCGCGCGACCAGAAAGCGGTGAAGGCGGCCGCCGAAACCTTTCGCCCCAATCCCAAGGTCGATGTTGCGCGCGAGATTACCGAACTCAAGGTCGGCGAGGCTTTGGTGTCGCTGCTGATGCCCGATGGCGCGCCGTCGCCGGTCGAACGCACCTTGATCAAGCCGCCGTGCTCGCGCGCCGGGCCGCTCGACGCCAAGGAGCGTGCGATCATCAAGTCGATCTCGCCGGTCGAGGGCAAATATGACACCGCGGTCGACCGCGAAAGCGCCGAGGAGCTGCTCGCCGCCAAGGCCGAGCAGGCGCAGGCCGCGGCGGTCGAGGCCAAGGCGCAGGTCGAGGCCGACAAGCAGGCGGCAATCGCCGCGAAGGAAGAGGCGAAGCGCAAGGTCGCCGAAGAGAAAGAGCGGTTGCGCCGCGAAGCCGCTGCAGCGCGCGAGGCCGCCAAGCCGTCGATGACCGAAAAAATGGTGCAATCGGCGGCGCGCTCGGCGGCGACGAGCATCGGGCGGCAGGTCGCGGGCAAGCTCGGCGGCCAGCTGATGCGCGGCATCTTGGGCAGCCTGTTCAAATGAGCGACGCCGATGCCGCGGCGATGGAGGCGAGCCTGATCGCCGCCGCCGACGCGGGCATCGACATTCGCCATAGTCTGTTCGAGCGGTTTTTCGCCGCCTATCCCGCACGCCGTGCCAGCTTCATTTCGGTCGATGCCGCGTCGCGGCGGATGACCGACGAAACGCTCCAGATGATGTTCGGGCTGGCCCAGGGCGAGGGATGGGTGTGGCCGCTGGTGGCCGAACTGGTGTTCACCCACCGCAATTACGGCGCGCTGCCGATCGCCAAATATGACGCCTTTATCGACATGACGGTCGAGGAATTGGGTTTGGCCGCCGGACCAGCGTGGACCGCCGCCTGCGCATCGGCCTGGCAGCACAATGCCGACGTGCTGAAGGCGATGATCCGCCGGGCGCGCGCCGAATGGGCCAGCGCGATGCCCGCGGGGGCGCCGCAGATCGCTTAGCAAACTGTCCGCGTCTAAGCCCCTCGACTCCCGCCGCGAATCGCGGCAGCATAGGTTGCATGACAAAACCGATATTGCCTGGAGAGGTAGCCGCCGCCGTCGTCGACCCCGTCGCATACGGCCAATGGGAACCGCTGCACGAACAGCTGGCGTGGGCACGCGCCCATGCGCCGCTGGCGGTGGCGGAGAATCACGATCACGACCCATTCTGGCTGGTGACGCGCCATGCCGACATCATGGCGATCAGCCGCGATCCGCAACGGTTCGCGAACGGTATCCGCCCGACGGTGCTGACCAACCGCGACGGCGAGGCGCTGGCGCGCGCCGCGACGCCGAACAACGATGGGCATCTGATCCGCTCGCTGGTTCAGATGGATGCCCCCGACCATATGAAATACCGGCTGCTGACCCAGAGCTGGTTCATGCCCAAGAACCTGAAGGTCGTCGAAGATCGCATCCGGCAGATCGCCCGCGAAACGGTCGATCAGATGCTGGCGGCGGGCGGGGAATGCGATTTTGCGCGCGATGTCGCGGCGCATTATCCGCTGCGCGTCATCATGGACATATTGGGGGTGCCGCGCGAGGACGAGCCGCGGATGCTGATGCTGACGCAGCAATTGTTCGGCCCGACCGACCCCGAACTGAACCGCAGCCGCGAGGCAATCACCAGCGCCGAACAGGCGATCGCGATGCTCAACTATGTCATCGCCGATTTCGAAAATTACTTCGGCGCGCTGACCGCCGAACGCCGCGCCAACCCGCGTGAGGATATCGCGACGGTGATCGCCAATGCGACGATCAACGGCGCGCCGATCCCCGACCGCGAAATGTCGGGATATTACATGATCGTCGCGACCGCGGGGCACGACACGACGAGCGCGTCGACCGCCGGGGCGATCATGGAGCTGGCGAAGAACCCGGCGCTGTTCGAACGCTTTCGCGGGGCGGAGGCCGACAAGGCGGGGCTGATCGAGGAAGCGATCCGCTGGACCACGCCGGTCCAGCATTTCATGCGCAGCGCCAAGGAGGATGTCGAGATCGGCGGCCAGACGATCCGCGAAGGCGACTGGCTGATGCTGAATTATGTGTCGGCCAACCGCGACGAGGATGTGTTCGGCGACCCGTTTGCGTTCGATCCCGATCGGGAGAAGAATCAGCAGATCGCCTTTGGCTTTGGCGCGCATGTGTGCCTGGGCCAGCATCTGGCGCGGATGGAAATGCGGATCCTGATGGAGGAACTGCTGCCGCGGATCAGGACGCTTGAGCTGGCGGGCGAACCGGCGCGGGTGGAGTCGGTGTTTGTCGGGGGGCTGAAGCGGCTGCCGATCCGGTTCGAGGCGGTTTAGCGGCAGAGGGGCTTTAACGTCAGCTTAGCCGTTCCCCGGCGAAAGCCGGGGCCCAGAGCGTCACCACGCGATGCTTGCTCTCGAACGCCCTGGGCCCCGGCTTTCGCCGGGGAACAGTATGGCCGCAATCCAATGCTCAGCGGACGTTTTGACTTGGCGGAGTCGCCACCGTTGGGCCGTCAGACCTTCTCACCCGGAAAAAACCGCGCGATCACGTCGCTCGCCAGCCGCGCCGGGCGCAGCGTTTCGGCGTCGATGCAGCACCAGCTCGATTTGACCTCGGCCAGGACATCCTCGCCGCGCTTGATGATCGTTTCGTAAAAGGCGCGCGCGCCCTGCACCTTTTCGAGGATGACGGTCGCGATGACCTGGTCGTCGAGGAAGGCGGGGCGGCGATAGGTGATCTCGTGCTTCAGCGCGACCCACAGATGCGCCGCGACCGCGTCGGGCGGGGCGATGTGGCGCCAGTGCGACAGCACCGCTTCCTGTACCCAGCTGAGATAATGGGCGTTGTTGACATGCCCCATGAAATCGATCTGGTCGGAACCGACGGCGATGGCGTGGTCGTGCGGGAGCGAGGCTGCGGTCATATCGTTGACACTAATGTCAATAAATTGTGACGGAAAGATGAATTATCGACTGTGTTAAGGCGGCACCGGCCCGCTCCCCCACCCGGCCTCCCCAACGATTGTAACCTAGGGAGGCCGGGTGGGGGAGCGGGCCGGTGCCGCTTATCGATCATCCCCGCCCGCGATAGGGCGCAACGCCCTGATCGGGCAGCCACAGGCCCGCAGGCGGCGGCCCCGATTGCCAAAAGACGTCGATCGGGATGCCGCCGCGCGGGTACCAGTAACCGCCGATGCGCAGCCATTGGGGCTGCATCTCGTCGAACAGGAGGCGGCCGATGCCGACGGTGCAATCCTCGTGGAACCCCGCATGGTTGCGGAACGACCCTAGGAACAGCTTCAGGCTCTTTGATTCGACGATCGTTTTGCCGGGCGCATAATCGATGACCAGATGCGCAAAGTCGGGCTGGCCGGTGACCGGGCAGAGCGAGGTGAATTCGGGCGCGGCAAAGCGCACGAGATAGAGTTCGCCGACGCGCGGATTGGGGACATAGTCGAGGATCGCCGCTTCGGGCGCGGCAGGAAGGTCGCTCGACTGGCCAAGATGTTTCGGCGCGAGCGGTGCGGGGGTAGAATCGGTCATCGAAACCATCTAGGGACGCGCGCGGCCGCTGTCATCCCGTGGATGGCGCGGTTCAGCGCCAATTCAGCGGCGCGGCAAGCATATGAGCAGTTTGGGATCGCGGACATTTCGATGACGGTGCGGAAATTTGGGCAGGGACGGTGGCTGACGCGGACGGCGTTGCCGCTGGCGGCCGCGACGATCTGGGTCGGTGCGGCGGGGCTCGCGACCGCGCAGCCGAGCGAGACTCCTGCGCCAACGCCGACCCCGGCACCCTCGTCGATCTTTCGCCTGCCGCCCGCCGACGACGGCCGTGACCCGGGGGTCCAGGGACCGTCGGACAACGGCCTGCCGCCGGTCGCGCCGGGCGAACGCCGCGGTTCGCAGCCGACCCCCGCGCCCACCCCGGCACCGTCACCGACCCAGCCCGCCGCGCCGCGGGTGATCCCGACGCAGCCGACCACGCCCGCGCCGGCACCCGATGCCGCTCCGATCCGCCGCGATGCGCCCGCTGCGGTCACACCGCAGGGCGCGCCTGCGTCCGCCGGCGCACCCGAGGCGGGCGGCGCGGTGCTGCCGCCGCTGACCACCGACGTGCCGGTCGTCGCCGCGCCGCCGGTCATTTCATCCGACGCGAGCGATCCGGCGCCCGCCAGCGCAGCACCCGCCAGTGCGTCAGCGGGGACGCCGCTTTGGGCCTGGCTGCTCGCGGTGTTCGCAGCGCTGGGCGTCGGCGTCTGGTATTGGCGCCGCCGCACTGCGGTTGCGGGTGCTGCGCCCGAACCGGAGATCGATGCGCCGCGTTCCCGGCCGCCGGTTCCCGCCCCGCGCCCCGCCAGCCCGCCCGCGAAGCCCGCCGCGCCGCCGGCGCCGCGCGCTGCCGCGCCGGTGCCGCCCGCCGTCCGCGACGAACCGCGCCCCGCCGCGCCGCTCGTCACCCGCGCCGCGGGCGAGCAGCGCGCGCTGGTCGCGATGACGCTCGAAATCGGCAGCATTCGCTTTGCCCCCGACCATGTTGCGGTCGGCTTTGCGCTTCACCTGACCAACCAGGGCAGCCTGCCCGCGACCGGGCTGATGGTCCGCATCGCGCTCAATCAGGGATCGGCGATGCCCGAAGCGGTGCTCGGGCGTTTCTTCGACGGGGCGGGCGGCAGCGTGCTGCGCGACGACATGATGCTCGCGGTCGGCGCCGGCGAGGAGCTGACGACCGAAGTCATGCTGCCGCGCGCTGCGATCGAGCCGCTGATGATCGGCGGCAAACCGATGCTGGTCCCGGTGATTGCGTTCGACGTCACCTATCATTGGGACGGCGAGGGCGAAGCCTTTGGCCAGAATGCCGTCAGTTTCGTGCTCGGCCGCGAGCAAGGCACGAGCGGCAGCGCCAAACTTGCCCCGCTGGCGCTCGATCGCGCGACCTATCTGGTCGACCGTCCCGGCGCCCGCGCAACCGCGGTCACGCGCCGCCAATAGTTTCGCGCCTTGCGCCATAAAAACGCAGCTTTTTTGTTGCAGCGCAGCATTGGCTGGGGCACAGCGCCACCGCGCTTGAAAAAGCGCAGCGCGGGGCATAGGCTTGTCCTCCCCGGAAAGAACAGAGCAGGATGGCCGGCGAAGGGACAGGCAAAGGTTCCGATCGGTCGCAACAGGAGCATGACATGGACGCCTTGGTCTCAACCGACTGGCTGGAACGCGAACTGGGGGCGTCGGACCTGCGGGTCGTGGACGCGACGAAATTCATGGATGACGCCGGCCGCGATGCGCGCGGTGAGTATGAGGCGGGGCATATCCCGGGCGCGGTGTTCATGGACCTGGCCGAACTGACCGATCCGTCGAGCGCCATCGACAACATGGCGCCGCAGGCCGAAAAATTCGCCAGCCGCATGCAATCGCTGGGCCTGGGCGATGGCAGCCGCATCGTGCTGTACGACGACAGCCCGCTGAAAAGCGCGGCGCGCGCCTGGTGGCTGCTCAAATTGTTCGGCGCGCATGATGTCGCGCTGCTCGACGGCGGGCTTGCGAAATGGAAGGCCGAGGGCCGCGCGCTCGAAATGGGCAAGCAGACGCTGCGCCACCGTCATTTCACCGTGTGGCGCGATGCCAAGGCGGTGCGGACCAAGGACCAGATGCTGGCGAATGTCGCCAGCGGCGACGAACAGGTCGTCGATGCCCGCCCCGCGGCGCGCTTTACCGGCGAGGAACGCGACCCGCGCCCGGGCGTCGCGCCGGGCCATATCCCGAATTCGCGCAGCCTGCCGCACAGCGCGTTGTTCAATGCCGACGGCACATGGAAGCAGGGCGACGAGCTGAAGGCCGCGTTCGACGCTGTCGGGATCGACCTCGACAAGCCGCTCGTGACCACCTGCGGCAGCGGCATGACCGCGACCGTCGTGGCGTTCGGTGCGCATCTGCTCGGCAAGGACGATGTCGCGGTTTACGACGGCAGCTGGACCGAATGGGGCGCCGACCCGGCGACGCCGAAGGCCACCGGCGCGGCGTAAGCCGTTTTAGTCCCTCCCCTTCAGGGGAGGGGTTGGGGTGGGGCTATCGGCCAAGCGCATGCGCCAGGCCCACCCCGCTGCGACTAGGCAGCAAGCTGCCAAGTCTCGCTGCCCCTCCCCTGAAGGGGAGGGGCAATTGTCGCACTGGATTTTGAGCATGGCTCCGCTAACACAGCGGGGATGAGCAAAAGCGACGATGAGAGCCTCCGCCCCGCAACCAAGCTGGTGCAGGGCGGGCGGCGGCCCGAGTGGACGGGTGATCCGCGGCTGGGCGGCGGCGTGGTCAATCCGCCGGTATGGCGCGCCTCGACGATCCTTTACGATAGCATCGCCGACTTGGAAGCGCGGGGGCATGCGACGCATGACAAGCTCTATTACGGGCGCCGCGGCACGCCGACGGTGTGGGCGCTGGCCGATGCGCTGACCGATATGGAGCCGGGGGCGGCGGGGACGTTGCTCTATCCGTCGGGGGTCGCGGCGAATTCGGCGGGATTGCTCGCGCTGCTGGCGCCCGGCGATCATCTGTTGATGGTCGATAGTGCTTATGAACCGACGCGCGCCTTTTGCGACGGGTTGCTGGCGCGCTATGGCGTGACGACGACCTATTATGACCCGCTGGTCGGCGCGGGGATCGCCGATTTGATCACCCCAGCAACCAAACTGATCTTCCTCGAATCGCCGGGCAGCCTGACCTTTGAGGTGCAGGATATTCCAGCGATCACCGCGGCGGCACGGGGTCGCGGCGTGCTGACGATGCTCGACAACACCTGGGCGACGCCTTTGCTGTTTCCCGCGCTGGCGCATGGCGTCGATGTCGCGATGATGAGCCTGACCAAATATGTCGGCGGCCATAGCGACGCGATGATGGGGTCGCTGACCGCGACGAAAGCGGTGTGGCCGCGGCTGCGCAGCGCGGCGTACCAGCTGGGGCAGGCGGTCGCGCCCGACGATTGCGCGCTGATGCTGCGCGGGCTGAGGACGCTCGACGTGCGGATGGCGCGGCATGGCGAAAATGGCCTGACGGTCGCGAAGTGGCTCGCCGCGCGGGCGGACGTGGGCCGCGTCCTCCATCCCGCGCTGCCCGGCGATCCGGGGCACATGATCTGGTCGCGCGACTTTGCCGGCACCAGCGGGCTGTTCGGCTTTACGTTGAAGGGGGTGGATGCTGCCGCGCGCACCCGCTTCATCGATGCACTGTCGCTGTTCGGCATCGGGTTCAGCTGGGGCGGTTATGAAAGCCTGGTCGTACCCAGCAACCCCATTCGCACCGCGACCGCCTGGACCGACCCCGATCCGCTGGTCCGCCTGTCGATCGGGCTGGAGGATCCCGCCGACCTGATCGCCGATCTGACACGCGGATTTGCCGCCTTATGAGCGTGGCCAATCTGCGCGAGGGGGTCGACGGCATGGTCACCGCGATGAAGGCGATCGGGCTCGATGTCGGCGCGTATCGCCTGTCGCTCTACAGTCTGTTTTCGACGATCCTTGTCGCGGTCCTGCTTTATCTGGCGGTCAAGATCGTGATGCGCGGGGCCAAGTGGCTGCTCCGCCGCAACACCCATATCGACCAGACGCAGCGGCTGCTCACCGAAAAGCTGATCGCGATCGCCTTGTTCGTCTTTGCGATGCTGTTCGGTATCGACCTGCTCGGCATCGACCTGACCGCGCTTGCGGTGTTTTCGGGCGCCGCGGGTCTGGCGATCGGTTTCGGGCTGCAAAAGACCGTCGGCAACCTGATCGCCGGGATCATCCTGCTGATGGACCGATCGATCAAGCCCGGCGACATCATCGTCGTCGGCGACGGCAGCAGCATGGGCGGGTCGGCGATGCTGAACGGCGTGCCCAATGTCGGGCGGGTTGCGAAGATCGGGGTGCGCGCGGTCAATGTCGTCACCCGCGACGGCAAGAAGCATCTGATCCCGAACGAATTGCTGATGACGCAGGCGGTCGAAAACTGGAGCTATGCCAGCCCCGAGGTGCGGGTGCGGATGCGCATTCCGGTGCCCTATGACGCCGACTTGCGGCTCGCACAGCGTTTGATCGTCGAGACGGCGAAGACCAATCCGCGCATCCTGGACGAGCCCGAACCCGCGGTGTGGATCACCGCGTTCGGTGAGCGCGCGGTCGAGCATGAGCTGCGCATCTGGATTTCCGACCCCGAAGCGGGGCTGGGCAATATCCAGGGCGAGGTGTTCTTAGGGATCTGGGACCGGTTCAAGGAAGCGGGGATCCGGATTCCCTATCCGCGGACTGATGTGCGGGTGTTGGCGGACGACGACGAGCTTTCGTCCTGAAGCTCGTCATTGCGAGCGAAGCGAAGCAATCCAGGGCGGTTTACGCACACTCTGGATTGCCGCGTCGCTTCGCTCCTCGCAATGACGAGGCTCTTTAGAACCCGACCTGCTTCGCGCGCTCGACGCATTCGACGATGATGCGCTTGGCCTCGTCGACATCGCCCCAGCCGTTGAGCTTCGCCCATTTGCCGGGTTCAAGGTCTTTATAGTGGGTGAAGAAATGCTCTATCTGTTGCAGCACGATCGGCGGCATGTCGGTGTAGCTGGCGACATCGGCATAATAGGGAAAGGTCTTGTTGACCGGCACGCAGAGCAGTTTCTCGTCGCCGCCGGCGTCGTCTTCCATCAGCAGCACGCCGATCGGACGGCACTTGACCACCGCGCCCGCGACGATCGGCGAGCGCGCGACGACGAGGGCGTCGAGCGGATCGCCGTCCTCGCCCAGCGTGTGCGGGACGAAACCATAGTTGGCGGGGTAGCGCATCGGGGTGTGGAGGAAGCGGTCGACGAACAGCGCGCCTGACGCCTTGTCGAATTCATATTTCACCGGCTCGCCGCCGATCGGCACTTCGATCAGGACATTCAGGCTGTCGGGCGGGCTGTCGCCGGCGGGGATCAGGTCGATGCGCATGGGAGAGTGGAGTCCTTTGTTCTGTTCTCCGCCGAATCTTTTACAGCTGGCGGCGCGGCGCCAATAGCCGATCGAACCAGTCGGGGCCACTGCCGGTTTTTTCGAGGTGCGGCCAGCGGAGCCCGCCGTGATAGGCAAGGTCGACCTGGCGATAGCGGCCGCCGCGTTCGACGAGCAGGCGCACCGGGGTCTTGCCGTCGGTCGCGGCGCGGATCGCGGCCTCCAGCCGGTCTTTGCTGTAACTCGTGCCATCCACGGCGACGATCTTGCTGCCATTGACGATGTCGGCCTTGAACGCGGGACTGTCCCACAGGATCGCCCCGGCAATGCCGTCCTTGTCGATCGTCATCCCCAGCGAATGGGTCAGGTCATAGTTTTTCGCCTGCGCCATGCGGTCGCGGTCGTACACATTGGGCGCGTCGCGCCACGCCAGCCGGTATCCGGCGCGCTCGATCCCGGCGACCGGGGCGACCTGTCCCGGCATCTGCAATCGCTGGCGCAGGAAACCCGCCCAGTCATGGGGATGCACCGCGTTCAGCGCCGCCACGACATCGTCGAAATCATAGGCGTCCTGCCCCCAATCGCCCTCGCGCCCGCCGAAAAAGGCGCGCGCGAAATCGTCGAGGCTTTTGGCATCGTTCGTCGCCTGGCGGATCAGCAGATCGGCCTCGAGCCAGGTCAGCGACCCCTCGTTGTAATAATCCTCGCCGCGCGACCAGCTGGCAAAGGGTTTCGGCTTGCGCGCCGCAATGATCGGGTCGAGCGTCGTATCCTCGACCGGACGCCACGCGCGCCCCGCCTGCGCGCTGTAGAAACCGGCGTTGGTCGCCCATTCGGCCAGCACCATGTCCTTCGACTGGATGCCCGACCGGCCGGCGAGGACCAGATCCCAATAGCTCGTCTGCCCTTCATACACCCACAGCAGGTTGTTCTGCATGCGCGTGCGATAATCGGGGGTCCACATCTTGGCGGGGCGGCGAAATTTGCCGTTCCAGCTGTGCACCAGCTCGTGCGGCAGCAGCCCGCGCTCGCTGTCATTCTCGTCCCATGCGGTGAAATAGTCGCGGTTGCGGCTGTTCTCGCTGCTCCGGTGATGCTCCAGCCCGATGCCGCCCAATTCGTCGGTCAGCGCGAGCAGAAATTCGTAACGGTCGAAATGGCGGACCCCGAACAGCGCCACCGTCTCCGACACCAGCGCTGCGTGGCGCGCGATATGGTCGGGGCGTGCGTCGAGATATTTGGCCTCGTCGGCGACGACGTTCAGCGTGACATTCTGGCCCAGATCCCATTTGCGGAAATGGCGTCCTGCGAACATCGGGCTGTCGACCAGCACTTCGTAACTGGTCGGGGCAAAGCTGTAGCGGTTGCCATTGACCTTCAGCCCGTCGAGCGCCGCGGCACCGGTCCATCCCTCGGGTAGCGTTACTTCCAGCTGGACCGGGATTTGCCGGGTGAAATAGCCCGCCGGGTACAGGCTGACCTGTTCCCATTGCAGGTTCATCATCGCCGGGGTGACGACGACGCGCCCCTCGCTGGTGCGGGTCGGCGACAGGAAATCGAACGTGACCTCGATGCTCTTGACGCCGGCGGGGACATCGACGTCGAACGCATAGACGTCGGTCGGCTGGCGCGTCCACGGCAGCGGTTTGCCGCCCGCGCTGGGTTTGAACCCCGCAAGTTCGGCAATCGCGCCGCGCGGGGCGTGCTTGCCGGGCAGCCATTCGGGATAGAGCAGGGTCAGCTTGCCGGGCCTGGCGACGGGGATCGTCTGTCGGACATGAAAGATGCCGCGCGCGACGTCGGTCGCATCGACCCGAAGCTGCATGGTGCCCGGATAGGGCTTGTCGGCGGGCAGCGGGATGACGTGCGGCTGGACGACCGGCTGCGGGCGGCTGTTGCCGGTTTGGGCAAAAGCGGCGGGGATGGCGGCGATCAGGACGGCGGCGGCGAGCAGTTGTTTTTTCATGGGCCGGTTGTGGCGGGAAATGGGCGTGGGGTCCAGAGTTGCTCCCTTCTCCCCTTGCGGGAGAAGGATACGAAGGCTTGTGAGTGAAGCGAACTAGCCGCAGTTGGATGAGGGGTCTGCGAGCGAAGCGCGCGCGGTCCTGCGGACCGCAACCCCTCACCCAGCTACGACTAGCCAACAAGTTGGCAAGTCTCTGCATCCCTCTCCCGCAAGGGGAGAGGGACTCACTTTGCCTTTCGAGCAAAAACCATTAGACGCCGCCGCCATGAGCAAGGACAAATCCGCCAAAATCCCGACCCCGCAGGCCGTGCGCGGCACCCAGGACATGCTGGGCGATTTCGCCGACCGGTTTGCGCATGTCGTCGATACCTTCGAACGGGTGCGCCGCCTTTATGGTTACAAGCGCATCGAGGTGCCGGTGATCGAGCCGACCGCGGTGTTCGCGCGATCCTTGGGTGAAACGACCGACGTCGTGTCGAAAGAAATGTATTCGTTCGAGGACCGCGGCGGCGAATCGATCACGCTGCGCCCCGAATTCACCGCGGGCATCGCGCGGGCGTACATCACCAACGGCTGGCAGCAGTTCGCACCGCTGAAGGTCGCGACGCACGGGCCGCTGTTCCGCTACGAACGCCCGCAAAAGGGGCGTTATCGTCAGTTCCACCAATTGGATGCGGAAGTGCTGGGCAGCGACAGCCCGCTCGCCGATGCCGAACTGCTGGTGTTCGCCGATCAGCTGCTCAAGGAATTGGGGATCAGCGAGGGCGTGACGTTGACGCTCAACACGCTGGGCGATGCGGCGAGCCGCGATGCCTGGCGCGCGGCGCTGGTCGAGCATTTCGAGGCGCATCGCGGCGATCTCTCCGAAGACAGCCTGGCGCGGCTCGACAAGAACCCGCTGCGGATATTGGACAGCAAAGATCCGAAGGATCGCCCGATCGCCGACAGCGCGCCCGACATCGACGCGTATCTGACCGGCGAAGCGCAGGATTTCTTCGGCGCGGTCACGTCGGGACTCGACGCTGCGGACGTCGCTTGGGAACGCAACGCGCGGCTGGTGCGCGGGCTCGACTATTATCGCCACACCGCGTTCGAATTCGTCACCGACCGGCTCGGCGCCCAGGGCACCGTGCTCGGTGGCGGTCGCTACGACGGGCTGATCGAGAATCTCGGCGGGCCGCCGACCCCCGCGGTCGGCTGGGCAGCCGGGATCGAGCGGCTGGCGATGTTGCTTGCCGACGATGTGATCGACACCCGGCTCGACTTCGTGATCGCTGTTGAGGATGACGGTCTGCTGGCGCTCGGGATGAAAACGCTCGCGGCGCTGCGCAATCGCGGCTTTGCGAGCGAAATCGTCGCAAGCGGCTCGCCGCGGAAACGTTTCGACAAGGCGGGGAAGATTCCTTCGCGCGCGTTGATTGCAATCGGTACGCGCGACGGTGCTTCGTACGTCAATGCGCGTGGAGATGACGAACTGACGATTGTAGCGAGCACGACTATTCGCGCGCTGGACAATCGCTGATGCTCTATTCTTCGTCATCCCCGCGAAGGCGGGGATCCCGCTTTTCGGTGTCGAGCTATTCCTTGCAGCCCAAGCGGGATTCCCGCCTTCGCGGGAATGACGAGGTTGGGGTAATCTCGTGACCAATGTTTCGGAAAGACAGATCGACGCCATCATCGAGCGTCACGCCGCGCTGCAGGCGCGCATGGCGACGGGCGATATGGCGCCTGCCGATTTTGTTGCGGCGTCGAAGGAGTTTGCCGAACTCGAGCCCGTTGCTACTGCGGCGCGCGAAGTCGTAAGGCTGCGCGGCGAACTGACCTCGCTGACCGAAATGCTCGCCGATCCCGAGATGAAGACGATGGCGGCAGAGGAAATCGCAGCGGTCGAGGATGCGCTGCCCGCCGCCGAGCATGATCTTGCGATCAAGCTACTGCCCAAGGACGTCGCCGATGCGCGCGCCGCGATGCTCGAAATCCGCGCCGGGACCGGCGGTGACGAGGCGGCGCTGTTCGCGGGCGACCTGCTGCGCATGTACAGCCGCTTTGCCGATGGACAGGGGTGGAAGGTCGAGATCATTTCGGCGAACGAGGCCGAAATGGGCGGCTATAAGGAAGTCGTTGCGTCGGTCAGCGGGCAGGGGGTGTTCGCGCGGCTCAAGTTCGAAAGCGGCGTCCACCGCGTCCAGCGCGTCCCCGCGACCGAAAGCCAGGGCCGCATCCACACCAGCGCCGCGACCGTCGCAGTGCTGCCCGAGGCCGAGGAGGTCGATGTCGCGATCAACGACAGCGACCTCAAGATCGACATCTATCGTGCATCGGGGGCGGGCGGTCAGCACGTCAACACGACCGATTCGGCGATCCGCATCACCCATATTCCGTCGGGCCTCGTGGTCATCCAGCAGGACCAGCGCAGCCAGCACAAGAACCGCGCGAAAGCGATGCAGGTGCTGCGCGCGCGGCTCTATGATCTGGAACGTGCGAAGATTCACGACGCCGAGGCGTCGGCGCGCAAATCGATGGTCGGGTCGGGCGACCGTTCCGAACGCATCCGCACCTATAATTTCCCGCAGGGCCGAGTGACCGACCACCGCATCAACCTGACCCTCCACCGCCTGCCCGAAATCATCGAGGGCGCGATGGACGAGCTGATCGACGCGCTGATAGCCGAGGATCAGGCGCAGCGGCTGGCGGGGCTGGGTGACTGAACGGCCGACTTTTGCGGGGGTGGCCGAGTCTCTACGCACCGCCACCAATCTGCTGACGGGAATCAGCGACACACCGCGGCTCGATGCCGAACTGCTGATGGCGCATGCGCTCGGGGTCGAGCGGCAGGATGTGTTGCTCGATCCGGCGCGGTATGACGTACCCGAAATTTACGCGCATCTGATCGCGCGCCGCATGGCGCACGAGCCGATCGCCTATATTGTCGGTTATCGCGATTTCTGGACGCTGCGGATCGCGGTCGGGCCGGGGGTGCTGATCCCGCGCCCCGACAGCGAAACATTGGTCGAGGCGTGCCTCGACTTCGCCCGCGAACGCGGGCGGGGGTGGCCGTCGCGGGTGCTCGATCTCGGCACCGGGCCGGGGACGTTGCTGCTCGCGGTGCTCAGCGAATTTCCGGCGGCGACGGGGCTGGGGGTCGATGTGTCCGAACAGGCGCTGGCCTATGCGCGCGACAATGCCGCGGACCTCGGGCTGGCCGGTCGCACGGCCTTTCAGTCGGGCGACTGGGGCGAAGGCATCGACGGCGCGTTCGACCTCATCCTTTGCAACCCGCCCTATATCGGCGACGCGGAGCCGCTGATGCCCGATGTTGCCGACCATGAGCCGCCCGGCGCCCTCTTCGCTGGCCCCGACGGGCTCGACGATTACCGCCGCATCATCCCCGATCTGGCGCGCCTGCTGGCCCCCGGCGGTATCGCAATCCTTGAAATCGGCGCGACGCAGCACATCTTGGTCAGCGAACTCGCCGTTGCGGCGGGGTTTGGCGTCGCCGGTCGCCAGGATCTGGGCGGCCGCGACCGGGCGCTTTTGCTGACCCGCGCCTGACAGCCCGCCACAAATATTGCTTGGTTTTCGCCGCAAAGCGGGTTAGGGGCCAGTCACAGACCCGACTGGGGTACCTTTGGCGATGCACCGCATCGATACTGGTCCGGTGGATCTGCTTCCCACTTACGATGTTCGTGCCGGGCTTCGGTCCAGACGAGCGGTAAAGGGCAAGAACCGCGCAAGGCGCGCGGGCACGACGCGCAAATGGCGCGGTCGGCCAAAAGGGGTTGGCATAGCTTATTAGCTTTTCGACAGGATGTCTCAGTTGAACATGAACAACCGGCAAAGCGGTCGCCGTCGCGGCCGCAACAATAACAACAGCAACAACAATAACCGGCCGCAATCGGGCGGCCGCGGTGGGGTCGATCAGGCCAACCGCATCGACAGCCGCGCGCGCGGCAACGGTGCCCAGATGATCGAGAAATACCGCAACCTGGCGCGCGATGCGCAGCTGGCCGGGGATCGGGTGCAGACCGAATATTACCTCCAGTTCGCCGATCATTATTTCCGCGTCGTGAGCGATTTCCGCATCCGTCAGGAAGAAAAGAACGCGCAGAACGGCCAGGATCGCGGGCAGGATCGCCAGCGCGAAATCCGCGGCGTCGAAGATTTCGACGGCCATGACGACAGCGATCTGGATATGGACGCCGACCGCGACGATAATGGCGACAGTGATCGTGGCGAACGCAATGATCGCAGCGACCGTGGTGAGCGGAACGAACGCAATGATCGTGGCGACCGCAACGACCGGCCCGAGCGCAGTCAGCGCGAAGCGCGCGGCAATCGCGACACGCGCAGCGACCGTGACGACGACAATCGCGGTAACCGCCAGCCGCAGGACCGCCCGCGCCGCGACCGCGACGACGATCGCCGCGATGCGCGCGATACCGGTGGCGACGATTCGAGCAACGTTGAAACGGCCGCCGACGAAGCCCCCGCACCGCGGGCGGCGCGCCGCAGCCCGCGCCGCCCGCGCGCAGCCGAGGCCGACGGCAACAGCGATGGCGGCAACGCCGGGATCGACACCGCGGTGCTGCCGCCGGCGATCGGCCGCCCCGAACGCAGCGCCGATGCCGACAGCGGCAGCGACGGCGGCGAAGATGCTCCGGCGGCCAAGCCGCGCCGCACCCGCCGCACGCTGGCGACGCGCAGCCCCGGCGTCGAAGCCGCCGAGTAAGGGTACATCTTCGCGCTGGTCATTGACCGGGACATGACATAGCCTCCCCGTACAACCATCTGCGGGGAGGCTTTTTTATGCGCGCTTTGGCAAGGACTTGCGGGGCGGTTGTCGCCCTCGGTGCGGCGGTCGTCCTTCCCGCGGCCGCACAGGACGGGATGCCGGGCAATGCCCAGGGCGACGTGGCGGTCACCATCTATAACAACGGCCAGTCGCTGGTGCAGGACGAGCGCCAGCTCAGCGTCGCGGCCGGGCGCAACCGCATCGAATTTCCCGACGTTTCGGCGCGTATCCGCCCCGAAACGGTGACGCTGTCGGGTCCGGGCATCGCCATCGTCGAACAGAATTTCGATTTCGACCTGCTCACCCCCGACAAATTGATGGACAAGGCGGTCGGCCAGTCGATCACGCTGATCCGCACCAACCCCGCGACCGGGGCCGAGCGCACCGAACGCGCCAAGGTGCTCGCCGCGAACGGCGGCATCGTGCTGCAGGTCGGCGAACGGATCGAGGTGCTGCGCGACGACGGCCTGCCAGTGCGTGCGGTGTTCGACCGCCTGCCGCCCAATCTGCGCGCGCGCCCGACGCTGTCGGTGACGGTCGACGCCGCCAGCGCCGGGACGGTTCCGACCCGGCTGTCGTACCTTACCCCCAACCTCGGCTGGACCGCCGATTATGTCGCGCTGTTCGACGCGGCAAAGGGGGCGATGGATATTCAGGGCTGGGTGACGCTGACCAACAGCACCGGCACGACCTTTGCCAACGCGCGCACCTTGCTGGTCGCCGGCAATCCCGGCGGGGGCGGCGGGTTTCGCCAGATGACCGGCGCGATGGATTCGGCGGGGACCGAGAGCAACGACCGCGAACGGCTCGGCGACTATTATCTCTATCCGCTAAGCCAGCGCACGACGATCGCCAATGCCCAGCAGAAACAGGTGAGCTTCCTCGATGTCAAAGCCGCGCCGGCGCAATCGACCTATGAATATGTCAATCGCTGGCTGGGCAGCAGCACCGAAGCGGTGAGCACCGCCAGCGTGCTGCGCTTTTCGACCTCGCGCCAGGGCGGGCTGGGCGACCAGCTGCCCGCGGGGACGATCCGCGTCTATATGCGCGACGCGCGCGGCGATCCCCAATTCATCGGCGAAAACAGCATCGGCCACACCCCGATGGGATCGGCGATGTCGCTGCGCACCGGCGACGCCTTTGACGTCAAGGTCCAGCCGACCGTGGTGTCGCGCACTCGGAAGGGCGATTCGCGCTGGGTGACGAAGATGAAATATACCGTGACCAACGCGCGGCCGGCGCCGGTGACGGTGCTGCTCGCGCAGGACGGGCTGTATGGCGATGTGCGGATCAGCGACGAAAGCCTGAAGGGCGAGCGGGTGTCGGCCGACCGCGTCGAATGGCGGGTGCCGGTGCCCGCCAACGGCAAGGCCGACGTCACCGTTACCTTCGATACGCGCTACTAAGGCGCACACGATGCGGGGCGCGCTCCTGCTGGCATGGATCGCGGCGCTGCTGGCGCCGGTGGCGGCGCGCGCGCAGGCCGAACCGGCGATTATCGTGTCGGCAAAAATCGACGACGCCGCGGTCACCGTCTATCGCGCCCCGAACCGCGGCGCTGGACCGATCAACCCGAACTGGCCGCAGGGATTCGCCTTCATCACCGAAACGCGCACCGTCACCCTGCCCGCCGGGACATCGGTGCTGCGGTTTGAAGGCGTCGCCGAAGGATTGCTGCCCGAAACTGCGGTGGTCAGCGGGCTGCCCGACGGGGTGGTCGAAAAGAACCGCGACGCGCGGCTGCTGTCGCCCGCGGGGCTGGTCGATGCCTATCTGAAGCGCAGCGTGACCTTGCGCCGCACCAACCGCGCCACCGGCAAGGTGATCGAGCAGGAGGCGGTGATCCAGGCGGGCCCGAACGGCGGCGTCATCGTGCAAAATGCCGCGGGCGGGTTCGAGGCGCTTGCCTGCTCGGGGCTGCCCGAACGCATGCTCTATCCTCGCGTGCCGAAGGATCTGTCGGCCAAGCCGACGCTGTCGGTGCTGGTCGACAGCAAGGCGCCGCGGACGGTGACGGTGCAGCTGCTCTATCTTGCCGAAGGCTTCGACTGGGCCGCCAATTATGTCGCCGACCGCGGGTCCGACGGCAAGACATTGGGGCTGACCGGGTGGATCACCGTCGCCAATGGCGGCGTCACCAGCTTTCCGGGCGCCCAGCTCAACGTCATCGCGGGGCGCTTGAACAAGGTGTACAGCCCGCCCTTGCCGCGCAGCACGCCGGGGCCGCTGGTGTTGAAATGCTGGCCGATGGACATCACCAGCACCCATCCCTTGTGGGAATTGCCGCCGATCCTCGAGATCGAGCAAGAGTTTGGAATGGACGCCGCCGAGGAGGTGACGGTAACCGGATCGCGTATCGATCGGCGCGAAATGCTGAGGTATTTGCCCGCCGCGGCGCCAGCGATCGCGCCGCCCCCCCCGCCGCCCCCGGCCGAGGATCTGGGCGACCTTAAATTTTATCGCATCCCGTTCCGCGTCGATGTGTCGGCGAAGGGGCAGAAGCAGGTTGCCTTGCTCGCCAAGGACAAGGTTGTGGTCGAGCAGCTTTATGCCGCGACGCTGTATCAGAATGGCCAGCCGCAGCCGCTGATGATGCGGCTGCGCGTCCAGAATCGCGAAGCCGACGGGCTGGGGCTGGCGCTGCCCGCCGGGACCGCGGCGGTGTTCGAGACGATCGGCGGCCAGCGGCTGCTCGTCGGCGAGGCGGCAATCGGCGACAAGGCCAAGGACGAGCGGGTCGATTACGACATCGGCCAAAGCCCGGCGGTGCAGTTTCGCGCGGTGATCCAGGACCGCGACGCCAAGGGCGAATTCCAGACCTGGCAGGTGACGCTGACCAACGCCCGGCCTTTCGATGCGGAGGTTGAGATGTTGATCCCCTTCGCGATCGACCCGGCGCCCACGGGATGGGAACGCCGCGGCAGCAACTGGGTCTGGCGCGTCCGCGTCCCGGCGAACGACAGCCTGGTGCAGAGCTTTCGCCAGAAACTGAAAGGCGGCTGATTCGCTGCCGGGATCGCGTCAGACCGGCGGCAGCGCGCGCGGGCGGTGATTTTCGTCGAGCGCCACGAAAGTGAACAGCCCGCTGGTGACCTTCACCTCTTCCTGTTCGCGGCCGCGCGTCGCGATCACTTCGATGCGGATCGCCAGCGAGGTGCGCCCGCGGCGTTCGAGATGCGCGTAAACCGAGATGAGGTCGCGCAGCAGGATCGGCGCGATAAACTCCATCGTCTCGATCGCCACCGTCGCGACCGCGCCCTGCGCCTCGCGCCCGGCGACGATACCGCCCGCGATGTCCATCTGGCTCAACACCCAGCCGTCGAAGATATGGCCGTTGGCGTTGATGTCGGCGGGGCGCGGGACGACACGCAGGATCGGGTCGCGCGGGCAATCGGCGGACGCGGGGGCGGGTTTATCGGTCATGGTTCATATCCGGGTCGTTTTCGAAAGGGTCTTCGATCGCCTCGTCATGGCCGCTGCCGCTCGACAGAAAGACGAGCCCCATCAGCGCGGCGCCGAGCATCACCGACAGCCCGACCCCCGCCGCGGTCGCGATGATCATATGGATCGAAAGCGCGTCGCCCATGCTGATGCGCAGCCAGCCGAGCGCGCCGATGACCGCGAGCAGCGACACCAGCGCCATGCCGCGCATCAGGCGGCGATAGCGCGCCCAGGCGATTTTCGACGTCGCGTCCTTGTCGAGCGGGGAGGGTTTGACCATGGCGGCCTCCATGAACCATGCCGCGGCCAAGGCCAAGCGCGAATGGAATGCGGCCAGATGTTTCGGCTTTGCCGCGAATCATGATAGACTTTGTCTCCACAGAATCGACATGGGGAGCGGCATGGCATGACGATCGGAGCGATCCTCCACGGGCGGACGGGCCCGGTGATTTCGGCGCGCAAGGAAGACACGGTGCGCGCCGTGCTCGACCTGCTCGCCCAGCATCGCATCGGCGCGGTGCCGGTGATGGAGGGCGACGCGATCGTCGGGATCTTTTCCGAACGCGACCTCGTCCGGTTGATGTCCTCATATGGACCCGAAGCGCTCGACCGCCAGCTCGACGAGGTAATGACCAAATCGCCGATCACCTGCGAACCCAGTACGGCGGTGATGGGGGCGCTGTCGCAAATGACCCAGCGTCGCATCCGCCATTTGCCCGTCGTCGAGGGCGGTCGACTCGTCGGTTTCGTGTCGATCGGCGACCTGGTCAAATATCGCATCGACCGCATCGAGGCCGAGGCGGCGGCGATGCGCGACTATATCGCGTCCTGAGCTGCGACCTCGGCGGCGGGCGGTTGGCGGCGCAGCACGAGTCGCATGACTTCGGCGATCGCCTCCCGCTCCAGCAGCCAGAGCAGCGCGTCATAGAGCGCCGCGCCGAGCGCGACGAGCGCGGCGAGTCGCACGGGTGCGGCGAGCCCGAGCGGTGCGATCGTCTGTGCGGTAAAGCCGACCCCGACCGCCATCACCAGCGCGGGGGCGAGTCCCGGCAGCATCGCGCGGCCGACATCCCATAAGGAAACCCCGATCAGCGGCGCCGACAGCCGCGCGGTGACGATCAAGAGCAGCGGCGCGGCGATCAGCCACGCCCACGCCATGCCGATCAACCCCCACTCGGCGCCGATCAGGAAGGCGGCGGGAAAGACGATCGCGCCGCTGAGCGCGGTGAACATCGACAGCGACGGCTTGCCGAGCGCGTTGGTCAGCGGCGCGAAGAGGATCTGCACCGTCATCAGCATCAGCGCGAGCGCGATGATCTGGATATAGGGCACCATGCCCAGCCATTTGGCGCCGAACACCGTTTCGACCATCGGGGCCGCGGTCACCGCGAGCCCGCAATAAAAGGGCGCCGCGACGAGCGTCAGCAGGCGCACCGTCTTCAGAAAGCTCCAGCGCACCGCGGCCCGGTCATGCTTGATTCGCGCATAGGCAGGAAAGGCGACCTCGTTCAGCGGCGGCACGAACTTCGCCATGAAGATCTGCGCGAGGAACAGCGCTTCGGCGTAAAGGCCGAGCGCGTGCGGTTCGAATCGGGCGCCGGCGATGAAGATGTCCGACTGGCTTTGCACCAGCCAGAACAATTGGCTGAACAGCACCGCCGAACCGAAGCCGATGATCTGGCCGCAGCCGCGAAAGTCGAAGCTGGGCCACACCAGCAGCCGCGCGACCAGCGTCAGCCCGATCGCGCGGGTCCAGAACAGCGCGATCGGTGCATAGACAAGCGTCCACACCCCATAGCCCGCGAGCGCGCATGCCAGCGCCGTACTTGCGCCGGCGAGCGCCGCGGCCAGATTGACGAAGGCCTGGCGCCGGAAATCCAGCGCGCGACTCATCATCACTTCGGGCAGCGCGATGAAGGGGGTGGCGAGGAACATCAGCGCCTGCACGCGGAGCAGGTCGGCGACGATCGGCTGACCATAATAGGCCGCGGCAATCGGCGCGCCGAAAAATTGCATCGCGGCGAGCAAGGCGTTGAGCACCAGCAGCAGGCCGAATGCCTGCCTGATTCGAAACGGCTCGACCGAATCGGATTGCACCAGCGCGCTCGCGAATCCCCAGCCGTTGAGGAAGGCGAGGAAGGAAATGACGACCTGCGTCATCGCAAACAGGCCATAATCGGCCGGATCGAGCAGTCGAATCACCATCAGGGTCGAGCCCCAGGTGATGATTTGCGCGAGGATCTGGCTGCCGGAACGCCAGATAACCGCGCTGCGCACGCGGCGCCCGAACGCGTCCGCGCTTTCGCCGTCCATCGTAGAGCCCTTGAATTCCGCGCTTTCGCTCACCATTTGGTCCTTCTGGCGCCGGGTTTTCCGGCGGGTCGAACATCCTTTGAAACAAAATTGCAAAAAGGTTGTTGACGCGAATCGATGAGGGGCCTAGAGGCCTGTTCACCGGACGGGGCGCGGCGGCAAACGCCACGCTCCAGCCGGTCGCCAACAGATACGGACAGATGTCCCCCGATAGCAATAGCGGGGAACGACAACTGTCCGCCATTTCTTGTCGGTGGCTCTTTGAAATTGTGATTGTCGATGAAGGGACATGTGGGCGGCGGCCCTGGGTCTTGCAGCTTTAGGGTGCAAGCAACTCAGGATAAAAAGCCAAGCCTGACCTACATGTCTTACACGTTTCCATAACGTGGAAGCAGCCTTTTCGAAGGTTGCTTCTTGTGTAGGCCAGGCTCCTTAAAATGAGCGGGTTTGCGAGGGATATTCCACCTTTGCAGATTCGAACATCAAACTTGAGAGTTTGATCCTGGCTCAGAACGAACGCTGGCGGCATGCCTAACACATGCAAGTCGAACGAAGTCTTCGGACTTAGTGGCGCACGGGTGCGTAACGCGTGGGAA
>NZ_JBHYDE010000009.1:0-177620 GCF_051861155.1 Sphingopyxis sp.
GCAGGGCCTGGGGCGCCGCCGAAGGCGTGCGGATCTAGCCATGACCCGCACCCTCATTTTCTTGCTGGCGCTCGCGTCGGCCGGGGCGGCGCATGCCCAGGCCGTGCAGCTCAAGCCGCTTGGCGAAGCGCGCCTCCGCTACGAAACGGTCGATCAAAACGGTCTCGGCCTCGACGCCGACGCGCTAACCCTCCGCGTCCGCGCCGGGGTCGAGGCCAAGGCAGGCCGCTGGTCGGCGCTGGTCGAAGGGCAAGGAAATCTGGCCCTCATCGACGATTATTTCGACGGTTTGCACGGCCCCACCACCCGCCCCTTGGTCGCCGATCCCGAAAATATCGCCCTCGCCCGCGCGCAAATTCGCTACGCCTCGCCTGCCTTCGCGGTCACCGCCGGGCGGCAGCGGATCGGTTTCGACGACGAGCGTTTCGTCGGCAGCGTCGGGTTTCGCCAGAACGGCCAGAGCTATGACGCGGTGCGCGCCGAAATCACCCCGATGACGGGGGTGAAGGCGGACGTCGCCTATGCATGGAGCGTACGCACGATCTGGGGCATCGACGGCAGGGGCGCGCGGCAGCAGGCGGTGTCGGGCGACAATGTCTTTGCCAATGTTGGCGCCCAGACCCCGGTCGGCAAGGTCGCGGCCTTTGCTTATCTAGTCGATCAGGACGAGTCGGCGATGCAGGGTTTTCGCATGTCGAGCCAAAGCTATGGCGTCCGGCTCGACGGCAACCGGCCGATCGGCAAGACGAAGATTGCGTATCAGCTGAGCTATGCGCGCCAGTCCGACTGGCACCGCAACCCCAACGACTACAGCGCCGACTATTATCTCGCCGATGTCGCGGTCGATTTCGGCGGACCGCGCTTGGGCGTCGGTTACGAGGTGCTGGGCGCGGGTTCAGGAGCAATTGGGGGCACCGCGCTCACCAGCTTCCAGACCCCGCTCGCCACCGGGTTCAAATTTCAGGGCTGGGCCGACAAATTTCTGCTCACCCCGCCCGACGGGATCCGCGACCTGTATGCGAGCGCGGGGTGGAGCTGGAAGGCGGTCGGCGCGCTGAAGGCGGTCACGTTGCAGGCGGCGTATCACGATTATCGCAGCGACCGCGCGAGCCGTTCCTATGGCGACGAGATCGACCTGCTCGCCAGCGCCAAGCTCGGCAAGGTCACCGGGTCGGTGCGCTACGCGCACTACAACGCCGACCGCTTCGCCACCGACACCGACAAATTTTGGCTGCAACTGGACTGGATGCTGTGATGGAATATCGCCCCCTCAACCCCGGCGCCGATACGCGCGAGCATCTGATCGTGATCGGCAACGGCATGGCCGGCTGCCGCGCGGTCGAGGAACTGCTCGCGCGCGACGCCGACCGCTATCGGGTAACGATTTTCGGCGCCGAGCCGCGGGTCAATTATAACCGCATCATGCTCTCCCCCGTCCTTGCCGGCGAAAAGAGCTTTGACGACATCGTGATCAACGATGCCGACTGGTACGCAGCGAATGGCATCGCACTAGTCGCGGGCGATCCGGTTGCTGCGATCGACCGGGCGGCAAAGACGGTGACGACGCGCGGCGGCACCACCGAAGCCTATGACAGGCTGCTGATCGCGACGGGGTCCGATCCGTTCATCATCCCGGTGCCGGGCAAGGATCTGCCCGGCGTGATCGCGTTTCGCGACATGGACGATGTCGACACAATGCTCGCGGCGGCCGATGCCGGCGGCGACGCCGTGGTGATCGGCGGCGGGCTGCTCGGGCTCGAGGCCGCGCATGGGCTGAGCCTGCGCGGCATGAAGGTCACCGTCATCCACCTCATGCCGACGCTGATGGAACGCCAGCTCGACGAAGCCGCGGGCTGGCTGCTCAAAAACGCGCTCGAAGCGCGCGGGCAGACGATCCTGACCGGCGCCGACACCGCCGCTATCGTCGGCGACGCCAAGGTTGAGGGGGTGAAGCTGAAGGACGGGACGCTGATCCCTGCCAGCCTCGTCGTCATGGCGGTCGGCATCCGCCCGTCGGTGGCTTTGGCGCGCGATGCGGGTCTGGCCGTCGGGCGCGGCATCCAGGTCGACGACCATATGGTGACCAGCGACGCCGCCGTCCTCGCGGTCGGTGAATGCGTCGAGCATGATGGGCAGGTTTACGGTCTCGTCGCGCCGCTGTGGGACATGTGCCGCAGCCTCGCCGACGGGCTGGTCGAACAGCCCACGGGCTATCGCGGTTCGGTGACCTCGACCAAGCTCAAGGTCTCCGGCATCGACGTCTTTTCGGCGGGCGATTTTTCGGGCGGCGACGGGTGCGAGGACATTGTGCTGCGCGACGCCAGCCGCGGCATTTACAAGCGCGTCATCGTCAAGGACGACCGCATCGTCGGCGCGGTGCTCTATGGCGACACCGCCGACGGCAGCTGGTATTTCGACCTGCTGAAAAAGCAGGAGGATGTCTCCGACCTTCGTGACCTGCTGATCTTCGGCCAGGCCTTCGCCGCGGGAGGCGGCGCCGCGGACCCTAAGGCGGCCGTTGCGGCGCTCTCGGACGATGCCGAGATTTGCGGCTGCAACGGCGTCACCAAGGGCCAGGTCGTCTCGTGCATCGCCAAGGGCGCGCACAGCCTCGACGCGGTGCGCAGCACCTGCAAGGCGTCAGCCAGCTGCGGGTCATGCACCGGCCTCGTCGAAACGCTGCTCGCGCTGACATTGGGCGACGAGGTACAGGCCGGGCCAAAGACGATGTGCAAATGCACCAGCTTCGGTCACGACGATGTGCGCCGCGAGATCGTCGCACAGGGGATGCGGTCGATCCCCGAGGTGATGCAGCAGATGCACTGGACGACCCCCGACGGCTGCTCGTCGTGCCGTCCGGCGCTCAATTATTACCTGCTCTGCGCGCTCCCCGGCGACTATGTCGACGACCAGCAGAGCCGCTTCGTCAACGAGCGCCTCCACGCCAATATCCAGAAGGACGGCACCTACTCGGTCGTCCCGCGCATGTGGGGCGGGCTCACCAACCCGACCGAGCTGCGCGCGATCGCCGACGTCGTCGAGAAATATGACGCGCCGATGGTCAAGGTCACCGGCGGCCAGCGGCTCGACATCTTCGGGATCAAAAAGGAGGATCTGCCCGCGGTGTGGGCCGATCTCAATGCCGCGGGGATGGTGTCGGGGCACGCCTATGGCAAGGCGCTGCGCACCGTAAAGACGTGCGTCGGGTCCGAATGGTGCCGCTTCGGGACGCAGGATTCGACCGGGCTGGGGGTCAAGATCGAACGGATGAGCTGGGGCAGCTGGATGCCGCACAAATTCAAGATCGCCGTATCGGGCTGCCCGCGCAACTGCGCCGAGGCAACGATCAAGGATTTCGGCATCGTCTGCGTCGACAGCGGTTACGAGCTCCACGTCGGCGGCAATGGCGGCATCCACGTCCGCGCCACCGACCTGCTCTGCAAGGTCGCGACCGAGCAGGAGGCGATGGATTATTGCGCCGCCTTCATCCAGCTCTACCGCGAGGAAGCGCGTTATCTGGAGCGCACTGCGCCATGGATCGAGCGCGTCGGGGTCGAGCAGATCAAGGCGCGGATCGTTGATGACGCCGCGGGGCGCGAGGCGCTGCGCGCGCGTTTCCTCTACGCCCAAAGCTTCTCGCAGGACGACCCCTGGGCGCAGCGCGCCGAGGGCGCCGAGGCCGAACATCATGCGCCGATGGCGCGCTTTACCCCGCAGGAAGAAATGGCATGACCACAATTGAATGGCTCGACATCGGCTGGGTCGATGAAATCCCGGTGCGCGGCAGCCGCACCGTCCAGGTCGCAGGCGGCGACGACATCGCGGTGTTCCGCACCAATGAGGGCAAGGTCTTCGCGCTGCTCGACCGCTGCCCGCACAAGCATGGTCGGCTGAGCCAGGGCATCGTCCACGGCGGCGCGGTCGCCTGCCCGCTCCATAATTGGCGGATTTCGCTATCGACCGGCGAGGCGCTGGGCGAGGACAAAGGCTGCACCCCGACGGTGCCGGTCAAGATCGATGGCGGCCGCGTGCTGATCTGCCGCGCGGGTACGTTGAAGGCGGCGGCGTGACATTTACCCCACCCTTTATGTCCCCCCGCGAAGGCGGGGGCCCATCACCCAAATTGTCGCTATTCAACGATCCTCTGTTTCATGCCGAAGCGGCAGGTGATGGACCCCCGCCTTCGCGGGGGAACAGACGTGGAAATGGGCGAGCCAAGTGAACGCCATCCGCACCACCTGCGCTTATTGCGGCGTCGGCTGCGGCATCCGCGCGACGGTGACCGGCGACCGCACGGTCGAGATTGCGGGCGATCCCGATCATCCCGCCAACCTTGGCAAGCTCTGCTCGAAGGGTACACATCTGGGCGAAACCGTTGGGCTCGAAGGCCGCCTGCTGGCGCCCATGATCGGCCAGAAGCGCGCCAGCTGGGACAAGGCGCTTGACCTTGTCGCGAAGAGATTCCGCGAGACCATCGCCCGCCACGGCCCCAGCAGCGTCGCCTTCTACGTCTCGGGCCAGCTGCTGACCGAGGATTATTATGTCGCCAACAAGCTGATGAAGGGCTTCATCGGCACCGCCAATATCGACACCAATTCGCGCCTGTGCATGTCGAGCGCGGTCGCGGGGCATATGCGCGCGTTCGGCGAAGACATCGTTCCCGCGACCTATGACGACCTGGGCGCCGCCGACCTGATCGTCCTGGTCGGGTCGAACACCGCCTGGTGCCACCCGATCGTCTATCAGCGCATCCGCGCGCGCTGTGATGCGGGCGCGAAGCTGGTCGTCATCGACCCGCGCCGCACCGAAACCGCCGAAGAGGCCGACCTGCACCTCGCGATCCGCCCCGGCAGCGACGTCGCGCTGATGAACGGGTTGCTGCACTATTGCCGCGAGGCCGGGATCGTCGACGACGTTTATCTCGCCGCGCATGTCGCGGTGCCGGACGATTTCTGGATCCAGCTTGGAGAGGGGAGCGACCTGTGGTCGGTGGCACGGACATGCGAAGTGCCGGCCGCCGACCTCAGGCGTTTCTACGAGCTGTTCGCCGCCCATCCGCGCACGGTCACGATGTTCAGCCAGGGGATCAACCAGTCGAACGCGGGCACCGACCAGGTCAACGCGATCCTCAACCTCCATCTCGCCACGGCCCGCATCGGTAAGCCCGGCGCCGCGCCCTTTTCGATCACCGGCCAGCCCAATGCGATGGGCGGGCGCGAGGTCGGCGGGCTGGCGACCACGCTTGCCGCGCATATGGATTTCGCGCCCGAGAATCGCGCCCGCGTCCAGCGTTTCTGGGCCGCGCCGACGATCGCCGAAAAACCGGGGCTGAAGGCGGTCGATCTGTTCCGCAGCATCGGCGAGGGGCGGATCAAGGCCTTGTGGGTGATGGCGACCAACCCCGCGGTGTCGATGCCCGACGCCAACCGGGTGCGCGCGGCGCTGGCCGACTGCCCCTTTGTCGTCGTCAGCGACGTGATCGAAAAGACCGACACCGGCGCCTTTGCCCATGTCCGCCTGCCCGCCGCCGCCTGGGGCGAAAAGGACGGCACCGTCACCAACAGCGACCGGACGATCAGCCGTCAGCGCGCGCTGTTCCCGCTGCCCGGCGAGGCGATGCCCGATTGGTGGATCATCAAGGAAGTGGCGCGGCGGATGGGGTGGAAAAACGCCTTCACCTATGACCGCCCCGCCGACATCTGGCGCGAGCATTGCCGCCTGTCGACCTATGACAATGACGGTAGCCGCCTGTTCGCGCTGCCCGGCGCGGCGCAGGGCGGCAACGCGGCGTATGACGACATGGCGCCGTTCCGCTGGGGCGGCGCCCAGCCCTTTGCCGACGGGCGCTTTTCGACCGAAGACGGCCGCGCGCGGCTGGTCACGGTCGTCCAGAAGGCGCTGCCCGAACCACTCGCCAAATGGCCGCTGATGCTGAACACCGGGCGTTACCGTGATCAGTGGCACACGATGACGCGCACCGGCCTCGCGCCCAAGCTGGCGCGGCATCGCGAGGAGCCGCTGGTCGAGGTCCACCCCGACGACGGCGCGGCGCGCAATCTCACCGACGGCGGTCTGGCGCGCATCGATACGCCGCAGGGCGACAGCCTCTATCGCGTCGCGTTCCACCCCGGCCAGCGCCGCGGCGAAATGTTCGTACCGATCCACTGGACCGACCGCACCAGCAGCGGCGGCCGCACCGGGCTGCTCTCGCGCCCACTCGTCGATCCGGTGTCGGGGCAGCCGGGTTTCAAGCGCACCCCGGCGGCGATCGCGCCGGTCGCGGCGAAATGGCGCGGCTTCCTGCTGCTGGCCCGCGACATCGCCGATCGCCCCGCCTGCCTGTGGGCGACGCGGATCGCGGTGCCGTCGGGGGCGCTGTGGGAGCTTGCCGGTAACAACGACCTGCGCGCCATCGAGGCGCTGCTACCCAAGGGCGAGCGCATCGAGGCGCAGGATGTGGCGCGCGGCACCCGCCGGATCGCAGTGGTCGCGGGCGGGCGGCTCGCCGCGGCGCTGTTCGTCACCGAAACCGGCGAGCTGCCGCCGCGCGACTGGCTGATCGCCCAGCTGTCGGCGCCCAACGTCGCCCCCACCCTGCTTGCCGGGCGCGCGCCGGGGGTGCAGGCCGACCGCGGACCCATTATCTGCGTCTGTTTCGACATCGGGCTCAAGACCATCGCCGCCGCGATCCGCGACCAGAGCCTGGCCGATGTGGCGGCCATCGGCGCCGCGATCGGCGCCGGAACCAACTGCGGGTCGTGCCGTCCCGCGCTCGCCAAACTCATTGCCGAGGAGAAGACCCATGCCGCATGACGATTTTGCGCCGGGCAGCGTGTGGCTGGTCGGCGCCGGGCCGGGCGACCCCGAGCTGCTGACGATGAAGGCGGTGCGGCTGATCGCGGCCGCTGACATCGTCTTTACCGACGCGCTGGTCGGACCCGGCATCCTCGCGCTGATCCCGTCGCACGTCGAGCGCGTGAGCGTCGGCAAGCGATCGGGCCTTCATTCGAAGGACCAGGGGACGATCGATACGCTGCTCGTCGCCGCCGCCGCCGCGGGCAAGCGCGTCGTGCGGCTGAAGGGCGGCGACCCGGCGCTGTTCGGCCGCGCCGCCGAAGAAATCGCGGCGCTCCGCGCGACGGGGCACCCGGTGCAGATCTGCCCCGGCATCACCGCCGCCAGCGCCGCGGCGGCCTCGGCAGGCATCTCGCTGTCGCTGCGCGGGGTCGCGCGCGACGTCCGCTTCATCACCGCGCACAGCCAGCGCGGCGAAGCGCTCGACCTCGACTGGGATGCGCTGGCGAAATTCGGCACCACCCTGGCCTTCTACATGGGGCGCAGCGCCGCGGACGCCATTTCGCGCGAGCTGATCGCCGCGGGCATGGCGGCGGCGACCCCGGTGCTGATCGTCTGCGACGTCAGCCTGCCCAGCGAAAAACAGCTGGCGACCCGGCTCGACCTGCTCGGGCTCGCGACGCGCGCGCTTGCCGACAAGGCGCCGACGCTGATCCTGGTCGGCGAGGCCCTCCGCCAGCCGACGCGTACCAAAACCCGCAAGCTCGCCGCCGCGATCGGGCCGCGCGACTGAAACCGGACCTATTCGCGCGAACGTTCGAAAAATCGGTCTATGCCGATACGCCCCGAGCCATGGGTGGCGAAGATGGCGCCGATCCCGACCAGCGTCAGGGCGGGCCACCAGCCGCGAAAATCTTCGTTCCAATGGACCATGACAAGCGCGATGACGAAATTCAGGCTGCACAGCAGCCCCGCCGCGCGCGTCGCCAGCCCCAGCAACAGACAGACACCGCAGACGAATTGCACGCCCACCGAGAGCGGCGCTGCCAGTTCCGCGAGCGGGAAGCCGTGGCGGGCCAGAAAGACGGCAAATTCGTCCATCCGTTCGCCCGACACGATATTATCCCAGACGCCGTTCACCAGAAAGGCGCCGGTCATCAGCCGCAGCCCGAGCAGCGACAGGTCGCCAAAGCGCGCCAGTCCCGCCAGCGGCATCATCAGCGGCCCGCGCTTTCGGTGCTGCCCCGCATGACCCCATCCAGGCTGGGGAAGGCAGCGACGATAAAGTTGGGCAAGGGAGCCTCCATGCGCGGCGGGCCGATCGATCGGAGATCAGTCGCCGCCGCGGCCGCATGGGGCAACTACATATAAGGTAGCATTCAGGCCGTCCGCTCGCCGCTATGTCGGCAAACGCGCCACCATCGCCGACCCGGATCGGCGGCGGCCGATCGGCGAATTCGGCCGCAAGCATCGGGGCGCCGCACGCGCCGGATCATGGCATTTCGGCGCGAACAGGAGGCCCAGGTGACCGATCGAAACATATTTGCCTTTGCGACCGACGAAGAGCGCTGGTGCGCCGTCCGGCAGCGCGACGCGGGTGCCGACGGGAAATTCCTTTTTTCGGTTCGCACGACGGGCATCTATTGCCGCCCGAATTGTTCCGCGCGGACGCCGCGGCGCGAGAATGTGGACTTTCATACGGACGGCGCCGCGGCGCGCGCGGCGGGTTTTCGCGCCTGCCTGCGATGTCGGCCTGACGGGCCATCCCGATCGGCGACGCAGGCGGCCGCCATCGAGGCGGCGTGCCGCCTGATCGATCAGGCGGAAACCCCGCCGTCGCTGACCGAACTCGCCTGCGTCGCCGGGTTCAGCCCGCATTATTTCCACCGCGTCTTTCGCGAGGTAACGGGGCTGACCCCGCGCGATTACGCCGCCGCGCGGCGCGCCGAGGCGGCGCGGCGCGAGCTACAGGAAGCGGGTTCGGTTACCGAAGCGATCTATGGCGCCGGTTTCAACGCATCGAGCCGCTTCTACGCATCGGCGCCGCACATGCTCGGCATGAAACCCGCGGCCTACCGCGCAGGCGGCGCGGGGGAGCGCATTCGCTTTGCCGTCGGCCAATGTTCGCTGGGCGCGGTCCTCGTCGCAGCGACGGAAAAGGGCGTTTGCGCAATTTTGATGGGCAACGACGCCGACGCGCTGGTCCGCGATTTGCAGGACCGCTTTCCCCGCGCCGAACTGGTGGGCGACGACGCATCCTTCGAAACCACCGTCGCCACCGTGATCGGGATGATCGAGCGGCCGGGGGCGACGACCGACCTGCCGCTCGACGTGCGCGGAACCGCGTTTCAGGAACGGGTCTGGCGGGTGTTGCGGCAGGTGCCCGCCGGCGAGACCATCAGCTACGCCGAACTGGCGCGCCGGGTCGGCGATCCGTCCGCCGCGCGCGCCGTCGCCCAGGCGTGCGGCGCCAACGCCATCGCTGTCGCGATACCGTGTCACCGCGTCGTGCGAACCGACGGGTCGATTTCCGGCTATCGCTGGGGGGTCGAGCGCAAACACGCGCTGCTGCATCGCGAGACCATCGCGGCATAGACCCCGACCCTAGCGCAGTGGCGCAGCCAGAGCCCTCAGAGGCGGCCGGATCGTGGACGCCGAATTGCAAGGCAAGCGGCGGGAAGCGCGTCCCTCCGAGCCCCTCTATTGCCCCGGCATCGGGCATGGCCCGCCATCGAAAGGGGAGCGTCATGCTACGCGATTACATCATTCTGGGTGCGGCCGGATCGGCACTGCTCATGGCAACACCGGCCGCGGGCCAGGCAACGGCGAACGCCGTCACCGGGGCCGGCGACGCCTTCGGATTCCGCAACGGCGACGAGGCCGTCGGCATATATGACGAGACGTCGGTGCGCGGCTTCAACCTCGAGGCCGCGGGCAATTACCGCATCGAGGGCAGCTATTTCGTACGCAATTCCGGGGTGAGCCATTTCTTCCTCGAAAATACCACGGTGCGGATCGGATATAATACGCTCGGCGCCATCCTGCCCGGGCCGTCCGGCGTCGTCGACTACCGCCTGCGCGATCCGGCACGAGGCGAGCGCGATTCGCTGACCGTCGGGCTCGACCAATATGCGCAGCCCTACACCGAACTCCATCTCAAGCATCGCTCGCGCGACGACCGGGCCAGCTATTCGATCGGGGTCGGGCGCGTTTTCAACGTCCGCGACGCACAGGGCGGCCGCGGCGGCGAATCGCTGCTCGTTGCCGGGACGGCGCGGCTCAGCGCCGGGCCGGTAACGGGGCGGGTGTTTTTCGGCGAATATCAATATGAGCGGGCCGGTGGTTTCCGGATCGCCGCGGACGGCGATGCGCTGCCGCCGCGCATCGAGCGTGGCCGCTATCTTGGCCAGCCGTGGGCGCGCGAAAGCGGGCAGCGCCGAATTGCCGGTGTTCTGGCCGATGTTTCGACCTCGGCTTCGTCGGGCATCGGCGCGACCGCCGTCGTGTCGCAGGAGGATCCGACCCGCGGATATACGCAAATCTTCGCCGCCATGCGCCCCGACCGAACGATCGCCGCGCGGGTGGTCGCCGTACCGCAACAGCGATCGACCGCCTGGTCGGGCGAACTGCGCGCGCATGTAGCGCGAACGACCGGGCGGCTGGCGCAGCGGGTCGATGTGACGTTCCGTGGCCGGGTGCAGCGAGCCCGGATCGGCGGCGCGCAGGTTGTCGATCTTGGCCGTGCCGCGTTCGGAGAAGCACCGGCGGAAACGGCCAGACCCGTCCTCGACCCCGACGCGGCCAATCTGCGCGACCGCGTCGAACAATTCGGCGTCGGCCTGACCTATCGCGCAGCGTTCGACGGCCGCGTCCGCGTGAATGTCGGCGCGCTCCAGACCGACTATCGGAAAAGCTTCACCGCCGCCGACGGCCGCGTCGAAACCGGCCGGTCGGCGCCGCTGCTGTACAATGCGGGGCTCGCCTGGCGCGTCGGCCGCGACGTCGAAATCTATGGCAGTTACAGCCGCGGGCTCGAGGAAGCGGGCGTCGCGCCGGCGGTCGCCACCAATCGCAACGAGGTGCTAAGCGCGATCGCGGTGACCCAGCGCGAGATCGGACTGCGTATCGCCCCCGCCAAGGGCCTCGGCTTCGTGATCGCGGGTTTCGACACGCGCAAGCCCTACGCCGGGATCGACGCCGCCGGTGCCTATCGCTTTCTTGGCCGGGTTCGCCACCGCGGCATCGAAGCCTCGCTGTCCGGCGCGCTGTCGCGCGATATGTCGCTGGTGCTCGGCGGCGTACTGATCGATCCGGCGCTAACGGGCGACGAAATCGCTTCGGGACGGGTCGGCGGGACGCCGGTCGGCGTTCCGCGCCTTCGGGCGATTGCCAATCTGGATTACCGCATAGCGCATATCCCTGGCCTGTCGGTTGACGGCGGAGTGAGCTATATCGGCGGGCGCGCGGCGCGGTCCAGAATCGCGGCGCCCGGCGCATCGCAGCCGCGGGTCGAGGCGATCGCCACCGTCAATCTGGGCGTGCGGTACGGTTTCCGTATCGGCGGCCGCGATCTGGTGGCGCGGGCGCAGCTGCTCAACCTGTTCGACCAGTGGAGTTGGGATGTGAACGGGTCCGAAACCCTGTCCTACACCGCACCGCGCCGCGCCCGGCTGGTGCTGACGACGCTCTTTTGAGCGGGGCGGCCCGCTCGCCGTGAACCGGCGTGCCCTAACTCAGTCGCAGCGCAGCGATAGCGAATGTGATCGACGACAGGATGCAGGCGATGGTCCGGAAAATATTGAACCTGTCCCACGCCGGATAAAATTTCTGCCACGCCATCGGCGGCGTGGCGCCGAGCGCGTCGTTCAGCGGCACGTTGCCAAACAGGGTCACCGCGATGCAGCCGAGCAAGTAGAGGAGCGCGCCGACAAGGACGAGCCATGGCTCCTGATCCTCACCAAAAGCGAGGGTAGCGGCCAGCAGCGCGACAAGACCGGTTCCGAACAACAGGGTCATGAAAGCGGGCGTGATCACGGTGACGTTGATCGACCGCATGGCGTCACCACCGGCCTGCGGGCCCAGGCGATCGAGGGCGCGCATGATGAAGTTGGAGAAAGCGAAAAACACCCCGCCGTTGAGCGCGGCGAGCACGCAGGCGGCGATTATTGCGGTTCGGGTCATGGTCAGCTCCTAAGGCGATCGCCCGCGTGATTAGGCCCGGCATCGCGGTTGGCCAAATATCTTTGGGGTAGTGCGATACGGGACCAGCGCGGCGACCGGGTCCGGGAATTTGCGGACGGATTGTTCAGCTCAGCCCCAGCCGCTGCCGAACCGCCTCCAGAAAGCGGCGCCCCACCGGCGCCACCGCGCCAGCGATATCGATCGCCACCCAGGCGCCGCCGCCGATATGGCGGATTTCGGCAATCCGGTGCGCCGGGACAGCGACCGAGCGGTGGACCCGCACAAACCCGTCGCCGAGCCGGTCGATCAGATCGGTGAGCGTCGAACGCAACAGATAGGATTTGCCAAGTTCGTGGATGCGAACATAGTCGCGCTCGGTCTCGATCCTGACAATCGCCTCGATCGGTAGACGGACGACGGACCCCAGATAGGGAACCCATAATTCCTGCTCGCCGGCCAAGCGTTGTTCGGCCGACAACTGGCCTTGCAACCGGTCGATCGCCCGGTCGAGCCGCTTGGGATCGACCGGTTTCAAGACATAGTCGACAACCGAAAGATCAAAGGCCTCGGTCGCGAAATGCTCCTGCGCGGTCACCAGCACGACGCGCGGCGGATCCATCATCCGGGCCAGGCTGGCGGCGACCTCGAGCCCGGTCAGTTCGGGCATTGCAATATCCAGAAAGACCGCTTGCGGCCTGACCGCGTGGATCAGGCGGAGCGCGGTCGCGCCATCCGCCGCGATCCCGACGATCGTGACCTTGCCGCTGGCCTCGCAAAGCCTGCGCACGCCGTCGGCGGCGAGTGGCTCGTCGTCGGCAATGATCGCGGTCATCGGCAATTCAGGCAAGCTCCAGCGGCATCGTCAGCGTCACCGCAAAGCTGCTGCCGGTCGACCCTGCCTCGATCCGTCCCGCGCTGCCGAACCGCGCCGACAGCCGCTCCTCGACGTTGCGTAGCCCGATGCCGCAGGCCGTGACATCCTTCGGCTTTTGCGGCGCGTCATCTTCGACCTTGAGCCTGAGCAGACCCGCGCCGACACGCGTCGCGGTGATCGTGATGACGACGGGAGCGGAGGTCCGCGCCAGGCCGTGCTTGATCGCATTTTCGACCAGCGGCTGGAGAATGAGGGCCGGCACGCGCGCGCGCCGCACCTCGTCGGGAATGTCGAACACGGCCTGAAGGCGATGGCCGAACCGCCGGCATTCGATCGCCAGATATTGCCGTTCCATCTCGACCTCTTCCTCAAGCTCGACGTCGGCGACCGGATCGGCGGCGAAGCCATAGCGGAGGAAGGCGCTCATCTCGCCGATCATGTCGCGCGCCGTTTCGCTTTCGCCGCGATCGACGAGCGTTCCCAGCGAATTCAACGAGTTGAACAGGAAATGTGGATTCACCTGATACCGCAGCGCGCGCAGTTCGGCCAGCCGAGCTGCCTCGCGCTCGCGGCCGGCGGCGCGTTCGGCGGCCACCGCCTTCTGGCTGTCGCGCATGCCAAGATAGAGCAGCGCCCAGGCGGCGAAGACGAAGATGAAGTTGACCGAATATTCGACCGCGAGGACAAATACCCCCTCCACCGAACATTTGAACCCGTCGCGGCAATCCTCGCCCGAAATCGGAGCGATGAAATAGAGCGCGGCCGAGTTGACGATGGCAAAACCGACCCCTGCCGGGACGCTGAGACCGACGACCCAGAGGATCCGGTCGCGGATCCCCCGCGGATCGGCGCGCCGCAATATTTCGGCCATCGCAAGGCACAGCAGTGCGCCGAAAATCGCCATCGGCACGCGGCGGGCAAGCGAAGCGAACCGGCTGGCCCACGGTTCCATATAGGCGCGGACGAGGAACAATATCGTGTAGGCCGTCCAAAAACCGACCAGAACCTTGGCCAATGTCCGCCGCGAGACTTCAGCGATCGCGTCCATGCACAGACCCCATCCGGTGTTGGAGTTCGTCGCAGCCCAGCGGCGTTCGTCGCGGGCATTGTGGCGAAAGACTGATTTCTAGCCTCTTACCGCATCCTCGCAACTACCGCAGGAGGAGTCCCATGTCGACGGGACGCATCGCATCAGGGACCGCGGCGCGATCGCGGCGGACGACCGAAACCGAGGGAACCGACACCTTCGCCGAAGCCTCGGTCGCCGCCGTACCCGCACGCTCGCGCAGTCCGCAGCCCGGCAAGGCGGCGCTCGGCACGCTGCTACGCGCCGCGCGCGCGGCACGCGGCCTGTCCCAGATGGAATTGTCACTGCGAATCGGGGTGTCGCAGCGTCACCTGGGCTTTCTGGAGGTCAACCGGTCGCGGCCCAGCCGCGGGATGCTGCTGACCATCCTCGATGCGCTGAACCCGCCGCGGTCGATCCGCAATGCGACATTGATCGCCGCCGGATTCGGACCCGAGCCGCTGACCGAGCGTGCCGGGATCGCCATGTCGCGATTGATGCAGACGATGCTCGATGCGCATGACCCCTTTCCCGCCGTCGTGTTCGATTCCGACTGGTACGCGCGCAGCCTGAGTGCCGGCGGGCGCCATCTTTGCGAGCTGCTGATGCCGCGGGCGCGCGGCTGGGCGGGCGCTGACGGCAAGCTCGACATGATCGACGCCGTCGCCGACCCGGATGGGCTCCTGTCGACGGCGCGCGATGCGGAGCGGGCCGCGGCGACCTTGCTTGCACAATTCTGGACCGAAGCCTGGGCGCGGCCGGCGCTGCTCGATCGGGTGCGGGCGTGCGGCAGCGAACTTGAGGCCCGCTACGGCCCGCTCGACGCCAGTCCGCGCGAGGCGGGGGCGCCCTATCTCCAACTCTGCTTCGACACCGCGCTGGGTCCATTAAGTTTCAGCTGTTTTCAGTCGATCCCTGGCCTGCCCCAGGACGTCAGCACGACGTCGCACCGGATCGAACTCTGGTACCCCGACGACGACCATACGCGGTCTGTGCTGGAGAAATGGGCGAAGAATTCCGGTCCCAATCACCCAATCTAGCAAGCGTTGACGGGGGTTGGCCGCCGCCGTCACGGCAGCTCAGCCGACGCCAGGGGATCGATCGCATAGGGGTGCATCTCGCTCAGGAAACCGTCCTGGCCGCGCACCCGTTCGACCCATGCCCGGAAATTCGCCAGCCCGTCCAGCGTCAGGCCGGCTTCTTCGGCTTTATGCGCATAGGCGAAAAGCGCGATGTCGGCGATCGTATAGCGATGACCGGCGATGAAGGGCCGCGCCGCAAAGGCCCGATCGAGAATGTCGAGCGCGCGCGCCGCCACCGAGCGTTTCGACGCGATCAAACTCGCGTCGCGCCGGGCGAGCTTGCCGGTCAAATTCCAGTATCGCAGGCTGCCGATGCTGGTCTGCACATAGTCCGCCTCGAACGACAGCCACTGCATCACTTTCGATTGATCGAACGGATCGTCGGGCAGATAGGCCGTGCCGCGCGCGAGATGCCACAAGATCGCGTTGCTCTCCGACAACACGCGGCCACCCGCGAAACGAACCGCCGGCACCGCGCCCCAGGGGTTGATTTCCAGATACGCCGCCGATTGCCCCTCACCCGCAAAGATGCTGACCAGTTCGGTGCGATACGCGATGCCGGTGTGGCGCAATATCTGCCTTATTTTCCAAGCATTCTGGGACGGAAGATAATCATAGAGAGTCAACATGGCAGGGACTCCAGCGCGTTAGGGTGCATTTGCTGGACACCGTCATGCTCGACCTCCGTTCGGCGGAAACCCCGATTCTTGCGCGGCAATTTGATTTGTCAGAAGCGGCGCCGAAATCTGGCGAAGCAAGGCCGTCAGCTCGCTATGGACCAGGCCTTCAACTTGAACGCAAAGCAAGGCTTCCCGATCTTCGGTCCCTATTTCCATCGGCAACAGGATCGTTCGGCGACGATGACGCAAGACCGTCGCTGGAGACGCTTGGGAGACATGGAGTTTTTGTGTCATTGTCTCCAACCGACAGGAAGCGATAATATGCCAACCGCCAAGCTGACGAAGAAATCCGTCGAGACGCTGGAATCTCCGGCGGAAAAGCAGATCATCCTATGGGACAGCGAGATCAGGGGCTTTGGCGTGCGGGCGATGCCCTCCGGATTGAAGACCTTCGTTGTTCAGTACCGTAACAAAGATGGCACCAAGCGCCGGATCAACCTCGGTCGCTTCGGCGTCATGACCGTTGACCAGGCACGCGATCTCGCGAAAGTCCGACTGGGTGAAGTCGCATCAGGCGTGATCATCCGCGCAGCGCCTCCCCAATTTGTCACTCCGCTTCTTCTGTCGGCACCCCGCGCTTCCCACGCCGACCCTGCGGCCTGGAACCCTGTGGCTTGCCGCCTTCCAGCGCCCCGTTGATCACGCCGCCCTCGACCTTGTTCGGCCAGGGAGCGACGAAGCTGGACGCGGCCCATGCGTCCCACTGGTTCGCGAGCCCGGCTGCGATATCCGGATGCGCGGCAGCGACGTCACGAAGTTCAGTGCGGTCGACTTCCATGTCATAGAGCCGCCAAGGTTCGCCGAACCGAGCGACCAGCTTCCACTTACCGTCGCGCACGGCCTTGTTGCCCTCATGCTCCCAGAATATTGGCGTGCTGCGGGTCAGTGGCTCGCCCGCGAAGGCCGGTGCAAAGCTCCGGCCCGACATCTGCCGGATGTTATGGCCGTTATGGCGTGCGGGATAGACCGCGCCCGCGAGCGCTGCGATCGTCGGCATGATGTCGATCAGATGGCCGGGTTCGCGCACCATCGTACCCCGCACCCGGGCGTCGATGCCCGCAGGCCAGGACGCGATCATCGGCGTCGCGATGCCACCCTCTTCGGCATAATGCTTGAAATAGCTGAAAGGCGTATTCTGCAAGGTCGCCCAATTGAGTCCGACCCAGACGTTCGATTGCGGCCCGCCCCAAGGCGCCTTCCCGGTCCGGCCATCGGGCCCGCTTTCCGCGTTGCCGCCATTGTCCGACATGAAGAGGATCAGCGTGTTGTCCCGTTCGCCGCGCGCCTCCAGGTCGGCGACCAGATCGCCGATCGCCTTGTCCATGCGCGAGATGGCGGCCGCATAGACCGCCATCAACGTGTCGAAACGCTCCTTGTCTGCGGCGGACAGGTCGTCCCAGTCGTAATTCTCGGGCAGCATGTCGGGCAATTGCGCCGCCGCGTCGATAAGGCCCGACACCTTTTGTCGCTCGAACCGACCGCGGCGAAGCTGTTCCCATCCCGCCATATACTTGCCTTTGAACTTCGCGATCTCGTCGGCGGGCGCCATCACGGGGAAATGGACCGCGGTCAGCGGCAGATAGAGGAAGAACGGCTTTTTCTGTGCTTTTGCCTCATCGACATATTTGATTGTCCAGTCCACGAGCAGGTCCGACGCATACCACTCACCCTCGCCCACTTCGGGCGAATCGAGCCGCTTGCGCACGCCGTCGATCGTGACGAATTCGCGGCCTGCCTGATCGGGAAAATAGGTCCCACCCCTGGGATAGAAAGACCGTTCGAAACCGACCGCCTCGGGCGGCGTCCCTTGCGCCGTTCCCAGATGCCATTTGCCTGCGACGCCGGTGAAATAGCCGGCGGGCTTCAGCACCTCGGCAATCGTGACGGCGCGGTCGGCGATCCGGCCCTGCAAGCCGCCAGCGCCGGGCCTGATCACGCCCTCCAGATTGCCCATCCCCGCTTCATGCGGATAAAGGCCGGTGAGCAGCGCCGCACGCGACGGGCTGCACCGCGCGCTGTTGTAGAATTGGGTGAAACGGATGCCGCTCGCGGCAAGCGCGTCGATATTGGGGGTCGGTATCTCGCCGCCATAGGCACCGACGTCCGAAAAACCCATGTCGTCGACCAAGATCACGATGACATTCGGGCGCTTCGCCTGAACCGTCTGGCTTGGCGCGGGCGGCACCGCCACGGGCTGCGCCAAGGACATCGCGGGAGCGGCAAGCATCGCCAGAGCCACGCCCCTCATCACACCATTCCGCAGCACGCGGCGCATCGACCCCAACATCATGCTCACTCCTCGATCTTTGAATCTTATTTATCCTATCAGAATCATTTGTCGCAGAAATGTCCCGGCGGGCGAGTTATTTGCCGATCGGCTGCGAAGGCGAGGCCTGCACCTCTCCGCCTCGGCAGCGTTCACCTTCGATCGGTCCGGGCTCAAGCCGCGGCAGCATCAGGACTTTGCCGTCGTCGCCGTACGCCTTGTCCAGCCGTCGAGTTAACGTCGCCGAGTCGAAAGCTCGTGGGCAAAGCGCGGATCGGCGGAGGTGCCTCAACTGCACCGGATGCAGCGGAAGCCAATGTGGCTCGTTGGGCTGTCGATGGGCTGCGCGTGGCGCGCCGCGGGGCGATAGCGCTGGCAATAGCTGGGCGCGCAAAGATGCGAGCCGCCCTTTAGCACCTTGCGCCCGATTTTGAGATCTGGGGTCGCGGGATCGCGGCTCTGCCGTTCGGTCCCGCCGCGCGGATTGTGCGGAGCGCAGCAGCTTTTGGTCCGCACCGCAGCGGCCTTGGGTTCGGCATACCAGTCGCTCGTCCATTCCCAAACATTACCGATCATGTCGAAAAGACCATGGCCGTCGGCGGGATAGGTCCGCACCGGCGACGTCCGCTCCCACCCGTCGGTGAGCAGGTTCGAACATGGGAACAGCCCCTGCCAGTAATTGGCCATCATCGCCCCGCCGGGCGCGAGTTCGTCGCCCCACGCATAGTCGGCGCCGTCGAGCCCGCCGCGCGCAGCATATTCCCATTCGGCCTCGGTCGGCAGCGCCTTTCCCGCCCATTGGGCATAAGCGGCAGCATCGGCATAGGCGATGTGGACGACGGGATGATCGCCGATCGCGTCGAGCGAGCTGTCGGGCCCGAGCGGGCGGCGCCAGTCGGCGCCGAAGATGAACGCCCACCATTGGCTGTAATCCGACAGGTCGACGGGCAATCGGGTCTTCTGGAACACCGACGATCCAGGCTGCACTATTTCGGGAAGGAGCCCGGGATAGTCAGCGGGATCGGGCGCCATCTCGGCAAGGGTGCGATGGCCCGTGTCAGCGACGAAGGCGGCGAACTGGTCGTTGGTGACCGGCGTCTCGTCGATCCAGAAACCGTCGACGCGAACCGGGCGCGCCGGCGCCTCTTCGGGATAGAAGCGATCCGATCCCATCAGAAAGGTACCGCCCTCCACAAATCGCATGCCCGTCCGATCGCAATCCGGCGCCATCGGCGGGCCTAGTCCTCAAGAGCCGCGATGAACGACCGTGCGCGCGTGCCGACCGCCTCGGCGGAAAGCCCGGCGTGGTAGAGCGCCGAACCGAGACCGAAACCCGCCGCGCCCGCATCACGCCAGACCGCCATCGTTTCGGGCGCGATGCCGCCCACGGGCAGCACGCGCGTGGATGCGGGCAAGACCGCGCGCATCGCTTTCAGCACCGCCGGGCTTGCCGCTTCGGCGGGGAACAGCTTGAGCGCGGTGGCGCCCGCGACGAGCGCCGCAAAGCCCTCGCTGGGCGTGGCAAATCCCGGCAGCGAGACAAGACCCGCCTCGGCGCTCGCAGCGATCACATCCACATTGGTGTTGGGCGAGATAATCATCGTGCCGCCAACCGCCGCAACCGCCGCGACATCCTGCACCGACAGCACGGTACCCGCGCCCACGACCGCCCTACCCTGCAACCGCTCGGCCAAGCGCGCGATGCTCTCTAGCGGATCGGGCGAATTGAGCGGCACCTCGATCAGCGTGAAGCCCGCCGCGACCAGTTCTTCGCCGATACCCTCGACCTCGTCGGGTTTGACGCCGCGCAGGATGGCGATCAGCGGACAGCGCGCAAAAGCGGCGTCGAAGGCGGCAATATGGCTCATTTTACTCGGACTCCGATGGCGATGGCGCCCTCGGCGAAGGCGGTGTGGCTGTCAACGACCACCGGCTCGCGGCCATGCGCGGCAACCGCAGCGGCGTATAGACCGCCGAGCGTGGGGTCGGCGAGGATATGAACCTGGTCGAACGGGCTATCCGCCAAGCGCGCCGCGACATCGGCGCCGATCAGCACGCCGCTGGCGAAAGAGGCGGCGTCCGCGTCGCCGCGAAGGCCCAGCACCGATGCGGCGCGAATTGCAAACAGCGAGGCGCTGAGGTCGCGCCGCGCGCCCTCTGCCAGACCGCCGCGGAACGCATCGCCGAGTTCGACCTCGGTGGTCAGCGTTGCCGCCAGCAGGCTGTGACGGCGCAGCAGCGCGAACAGTTCGCCAGTCATCGCGGTCGTGAAGCCGGCAATGCGGCCGCCCGTCATCGTCGCCCATTTGCAGTGCGTCCCCGGCTGCGCGAGCATCGCGTCGGCGGGGACCATGCCCGCCGCGACGGCGCCCAGCAATTGTACTTCCTCGCCGCGCATCACGTCGGCGCGGCCGTCACCGCGGCACGCAACCCCGGGGACGATCGCGGTTCGATCGTCGATCCACAACAGCTTTTCGGCGAGATCCTCGATACCGGCGGGCGCCAGCGCATAAGGCACAGTTCGCCAGCCCACCGTCGATCCGACCATCCCGGCGAGCAACATCGGCAGATCACCGAACCGCCCACGGATCGCCGCGACCTCGCCCGGAAAATCTTCGACCGATGCGGCGCCGCGATCGTCGCGTTCGGTTTCCGCCACTGCCCCCGCGTCGATGCGGAAGACGCGGCGGTTGGTGGTGCCCCAGTCGACCGCGAGAAAGGAGGTTAGCGGGCTCACCACCATGTCGCGTACAGCGCGATCAGGATCAGGATGACGGCAACGCCCGCGACGTTGAAGGTCGTCGGCGTCCGGAAGGTGACGCCCTCCATCGTGATGCGGTTGGCGTCGCCCTTCGCCTTGAAGGTCAGGCTGATGACTACCGCGAGCGCGAGGCTGATGAGGAACACCAGGCCCATGCGGTTCATGAAAGGGAAGTCGGGCATACCGATCTTGAACGCATAGGAGAGCAGTACCGATGCGACCGCCGCTGCAATGGCGCCCGCCTCGTTGGCGCGCTTCCAGAACAGGCCGAGCAGGAAGATCACCGTGATCCCCGGGGTAAAGAAGCCCGAGAATTCCTGGATGAACTGGAACGCCTGGTCCGAATTGCCGAGCAGCGGGCGCGCCGCGACGAGCGCGATCACCACCGACAGCGCGGCGGCGATGCGACCGACGAACACCAGATGCTTTTCGCGCGCACCCTTCTGTCCATCTTCCGCGTCGCTCGAAAGGCCGCGGCCCTTCGCATAGAGGTCGAGCGTGAAGATCGTCGCGATCGAATTGATCTTGCTGGCGGTGGAGGCGATGATCGCGGCGATGAGCGCGGCGAAGACAAGGCCGAGCAGGCCCGGCGGCAGCAGGCGCATCATCGTCGGATAGGCTTCGTCGGGCTTGGCGAGATCGGGCGCGAGCACGACCGCGGCGATGCCGGGCAGCACGATGATGACGGGCATCAACAGCTTCAGAAAGGCCGCGAACATCACGCCCTTCTGCGCTTCGCCGAGGTTCTTCGCGGCCAGCGCGCGCTGGATGATATATTGGTTGAACCCCCAGTAGCTGAGGTTCGCGATCCACATGCCCCCGACGAGCACCGCGATACCGGGCAAATCCTTGAAGAAGGGGTGGTCGGGCGCGAGGATCATGTCGAAATGGCCCGGAACGCGCTCGGTGAGGATCGAGAAGCCCGCGAGGACGCCCTGCCCTCCACCGATCTCGTTCAGGGTGAGATAGGAGATGATCAGCCCACCCATAACCAGCAACGTCACCTGGACGATGTCCGTCAACGCCACGGCCTTGAGCCCGCCGTAGAGCTGATAGAGCAGCGCGAAGGCGCCGAGCACGATCAGCGCGACATTCTGATCGACACCCGCCACCTTGTTCACCGCGATCGAGCCGAGCCAGATAATCGACGTCAGGTTCACGAAGACATAGAGAGCGAGCCAGAACACCGCCATGATCACCGGCAGCACCTTGCCATACCGCTGTTCGAGGAACTGCGGCATGGTGTAGATTTCGTTCTTGAGGAAGATCGGCAGGAAATATTTGCCGACGATCAACAGCGTCAGCGCCGCCATCCATTCATAGGACGCAATCGCGAGGCCGAGCGCATAGCCCGAGCCCGACATGCCGACGATCTGCTCGGCCGAAATGTTCGCCGCGATCAGCGACGCGCCGATCGCCCACCAGGGCAGCGATTTCGACGCGAGGAAATAGTCCGACGTGTCCTTGGCATGCCCGGCTTTTTCGCGGCTCACCCATTGCGCGAGGCCGAAAATGCCAATGGCATATACGACGATGACGATGATATCGATTTGCGCCAGGCCCGACATACGGACTCTCCCCCGTTGCTATTGCTAAATTTGAAATCACATTTATCTTATTTAAATGGCTTGTCTAGCATGTGATGCGATTTAGATGATATGGGGCTCGGTAGATCGGGCGATGGAGAAGAGCGTGGGGAACATGTCGGGTTTGGGAATTGAGGACGGCGGACCGCAACTGGGACGAAACCTGACCTATGGGATGCTCGACGCGATCGGGCGGGCGATCGTGATCGGCGACTATGACGGATCGGTGTTCCCGACCGAAGCCGAGCTTGCAAAGCAGCATGGCGTCAGCCGGTCGGTCACGCGCGAAGCCGTAAAGATGCTGACCGCGAAGGGATTGCTCAGCGCCCGCCCGCGGCAGGGAACGATTGTCCAACCGACGACGTCGTGGAACCTGTTCGACACCGATGTGCTGCGCTGGCTGCTCGAACGGCAATTTTCGATCGATCTGCTGCGCCAGTTCAACGAACTGCGCGTCGCGATCGAACCCGAAGCGGCGGCGCTTGCCGCGCGGGTCGCAACCGCCGACGACATCGAACGGATCAGCGCCGGCCTTGCCCGCATGGAAAAGGCCGAACGCGGCGACGACGACCCGCTCGAAAGCGACATCGCCTTTCACATCGCGGTCCTGCGCGCGTCGCGAAACCCCTTTTACGCCCAGTTTCGCGAAGTGGTCAGCACCGCGCTGCGCACTTCGATCCGCTTTACCAACCGGGTCAAGGGCCGCACCGCCAATGTCGGCGATCATGCCGCGGTGCGCGACGCGATCGCCGATGGCAATCCGGACAAGGCGCGCAAGGCGATGCGCTCGCTGATCAGCGATGTGCTCGACCTGATCGACACCGCCAGACCCGAGAGCGCCGCCGACTGACCGGCGACGCCGCCATGGATTAGCGTTTCGATGCCTTGGCACCGGTGGTGAAGCGATAGGTCATGACATTGCGATAGGTTTCACCGGGCGCGAGGCGCGCGTTCGGAAAATCTTTCTGGTTCGGCGCATCAGGGAAAATTTGCGGCTCCATGACGATCGCATCGCCCATGCGGTAAATCTTCTTGCCCTTGCCGTAGCTGGTCGCATCGAAGAAATTGCCCGAATACATCTGCAAGCCCGGCTGGTTCGACCAGAGTTCGAAGCTGCGGCCAGATGCCGGATCCTCGACGCGTGCCATCAGATGCTGGTCGACAGTGACGCTGCGCCCAACCACCCAATTATGGTCATAGCCGCGGCCGAAAACAATCTGTTCGTCCGCCGCGTCGCGGACGCGGTCGCCGACCGCGGCCGGCTTGCGGAAATCGAAGACCGTGCCCGCAACCGGACGATATTCGCCGGTCGGGATCGCGCCCGAATCGGTCGGCAGATAATGCTCGGCCGGAATCGTGACGACATGCCCCATCGCGCCGTTCGCAGAGCCTTCGCCCGACAGATTCCAATAGGCATGGTTGGTGATATTCGCGATCGTCGGCCGGTCGGTCGTCGCGACATATTCGATCGTCAGCTGGTTCTTCTCGTCGAGCGAATAGGTCGCATCGACCGTCATCGTTCCTGGATAGCCCTGGTCGCCGTCGGGACTGACATAACGCAGCGTCACCGAGGCGATGGGGCCGCTCTTCACCGAGGTCACCTGCCACAGCACCTTGTCGAAGCCGAGCGTGCCGCCGTGCAGCGCGTTGGCGCCATTGTTGATCGGCGTCTGCCAGGTGGCACCGTCGAGCTTGAAACGCCCGCCGGCGAGGCGGTTGGCGAAGCGGCCGGCGGTCGAACCAAAATATTGCGGCTTTTTCAGATAGGCATCGAGGTTGTCATAGCCGAGCGTGACATCGGCCTTCTTGCCCGCGCGGTCCGGGAGAACCATCGATTGCAGCGTCGCGCCGAGCGCAATCACGGTCGCCTCGACGCCATTGCCGTTGCTGAGCTTCACCGCGGGCACCGCGCGCCCGTCGGGCATCGTGCCGAAGTTCGATTGCGTCGCCTCGGCACCAAGCGCCGGCGTCGCCGCGACCAACGCCGCCGCCGCGGCGCCCCAAGCCAATTTCGTCATCTTTTTTGCTCCTCTATCCCATATACTTCTGCGTCGGCAGCCCGCGACAACCCGGATCGACCTCGAACAAAGCACCGGCATGTTCCTCGGTCACGCCGCTGGAGGCCGAGGTGACGAACAGCCGATCGAGTTCGGGGCCCGCAAAGGCGCAGCTGGTAATCTGCGATGCCGGAAGCATGATATGGCGGTCGCGCGTTCCGTCGGGCGCAAAACGCATCACACGCGACGCCCCCCAACAGGCGACCCAGAGACCACCCTCGGCGTCAAAGGTCATGCCATCGGGACTGCCCCAAGCTTCTTCGAAGACAATGAATGGGGTCGCTTTGCCTAGCGTGCCGTCGCCGTGGATGTCGAACCGGAAAATCGTTCCTCGAGCGGTATCGGTATGCAGCAGGAAATTTCCATCCGGGTCGATCGCGGGCCCGTTGGCAATGGTATAGGGACCATCGACCTGGACAAGCGTAGCATCGGGATCGAGCCGGTAAAAGGCACCCGAAGGCCGGTCGCAAGTGACCGGCATCGTCCCCGCCCAGATCCGGCCCATCGCGTCCGCCTTCGCGTCGTTGAGACGATTTCCTGCGTTGTGCGGGTCGACTGACGCGAGGGGTTCTCGTGCACCCGTCTCAAGATCGAGGCGCACGATGTTTCGGCCGATCCCGGCCACAAAGCCCCCTGTCTCGCGCTCGATTATCCACGCGGCATAATGCGGCTGTTCGAAGCTGTCGACACAACCGTCGGTCAGCGCCATGCGATTGATACGGCGGCCCAATATATCCACCCAGAACAGCGCCTCATAACGCGCCGACCACATCGGCCCCTCACCCAGCCGGTCGCGCCGTTCGCGTTCGATGACCCGGACGTCCGCCATCAATGGCTATCGCGCGGCAAGCCGTGCGCCTGGGCGACGCGCTGATATTTGACCGCCATTTCGAGCACCGCGCCGCCGTCGAACTGTCCTGTGAGCGCGCGGTGGATTTCCTGCCACGGCGTCTGGGCCGGCGGCATATAGTCGGGATCGTCCTTGAGTTCGGCGCGGCGGCGATTGAGCTCTGTCTCGTCAACGAGCATGTCGGCGGTGCGTTTTGCAAGGTCGATACGGATGCGATCGCCCGTCCGCACCAGCGCGAGGCCGCCGCCGACGACGGCTTCGGGCGCGGCGTTCAAGATCGACGGACTGCCGCTCGTCCCCGACTGGCGTCCATCGCCGATGCACGGCAGCGCATGGACGCCCGCCTGGATCAGCGCCGCTGGCGGGCGCATGTTCACCACCTCGGCGCCGCCGGGGTAGCCGATCGGCCCCGCACCGCGCATAATCATGATCGAATTGGCGTCGGCGCCCAGCGCCGGATCGTCGATACGGCTGTGATAATCCTCAGGCCCATCGAACACGATCGCGACGCCCTCGAACGCCTCTGGGTCAGCCGAATTGCTGAGATAGCGCGCGCGAAATTCGGGTGATATGACGCTCAGCTTCATCACCGCATTGTCGAACAGATTGCCGTGGAGCACGGTCAGTCCCGCCGCCGGCTTCAGCGGCGCGGCGAGCGTGCGGATCACATCGGCGTCCTGCGTATCGGCCTCGCCGATGTTTGCTGCCACCGTCTGGCCATTGGCGGTCAGCGCGTCGCCGTCGATCATCCCCGCGCGCAGCAATTGTCCCATCACCGCGGGAACGCCGCCCGCGCGGTAGAAATCCTCCGACAGATAGCTGCCAGCCGGCTGCAGATTGACGATCAGCGGCACATCGGCCCCCTGCGCCTCCCAATCCTCCAGCGTCAGTTCGACACCGATATGCCGCGCGATTGCATTGAGGTGGATTGGCGCATTGGTCGATCCGCCAATCGCGGAATTGACGCGGATGGCGTTGAGAAAGGCCGTGCGCGTCAATATGTCGCTCGGCTTGCGGTCGGCGTGGACCATCTCGACGATCTGCACGCCGGTGCGATAGGCGCATTCCTGTCGGTCGCGATACGGTGCAGGGATCGCCGCCGATCCCGGCAGCGACATGCCGAGCGCCTCGGTCAGCGAGTTCATCGTCGTCGCAGTGCCCATCGTGTTGCACCAGCCGGTCGAGGGCGCCGACGAGGCGACGAGTTCGAGGAAGCCCTTATAGTCGATCTCGCCCGCCGCAAGCATTTCACGGGCTTTCCACACGATCGTTCCCGACCCGGTGCGCTCGCCCTTGAACCAGCCGTTGAGCATCGGACCGACCGACAGCGCGATCGACGGGATGTTCACCGTCGCCGCGGCCATAAGGCACGCGGGCGTCGTCTTGTCGCAGCCGATCGTCAGCACCACGCCGTCGAGCGGATAGCCATAGATCGTCTCGACCAGACTGAGATATTGCAGATTGCGGTCGAGCCCCGCCGTGGGGCGTTTGCCCGTTTCCTGAATCGGATGCGTCGGAAATTCGATCGCGATACCGCCCGCGTCGCGGATACCGTCGCGGACGCGCTTCGCGAGTTCGAGGTGATGGCGATTGCAGGGGGTCAGGTCGCTGCCGGTCTGGGCGATACCGATGATCGGTCGCCCCGACTGCAATTCATCGATGCTGAAGCCGTAGTTCAGATAGCGTTCGAGATAGAGCGCCGTCATATCCGGATTGTCCGGATTGTCGAACCAGGCACGCGACCGCAGCCCCGGCTTGCCTTCCGGCTGCGTTTTCGCCCCTTCTCCCATATTCATCCTTCTCGATACGTCTTGTCCGGCCGCAGCCCTGTCATGGTTGATACAGCGGAACGAAACGGATAGGAAGCATATAAATAAGATAAATTGGTGAAGGACACACAGCTATGATTCGCTTGGGATTGGTCGGGATCGGCAAGATTGCGCGCGATCAGCATATACCGGCGATCGCCGCCGACCGCCGCTTCACACTCGTCGCGACGGCGAGCCGCCACGCGCAGCTCGACGATGTGCCGGGCCATGCCGATATAACCGCGATGATCGCGGGCGGCCACGATTTGACCGCGGTGTCGCTTTGCACGCCGCCGAGCGGCCGCCACGCGATCGCCCGCGCCGCGATCGAGGCCGGGCTGCATATCATGCTCGAAAAGCCGCCGGCGGCCACCGCCACCGAGATCACCGATCTGGAAAATCTCGCCCGCGCGCGCGGCGTCACACTGTTCGCGACTTGGCACTCACGCGAGGCGGCGGGCGTCGCCGCGGCGCGCGAATGGCTTGTCGGGCGGACGATCCACGCCGCGCGCATCCTGTGGAAAGAGGATATCCGCCGTTGGCATCCCGGACAGGAGTGGATCCTCGCCGCTGGCGGTTTCGGGGTTTTCGACCCCGGCATCAACGCGCTGTCGATCGCCACCGCGATCCTCCCCGAAACGCTGCTGCTCGACGCCGCGCAGATCGATATACCCGAAGGCCGCGAGGCACCGATCGCAGCGACTCTGAAAATGCGCAGCGGCGCGGCGCCGGTGATCGCCGAACTCGATTTTTTGCAAACCGGGGCGCAAAGCTGGGACATCGAAGTCGACACCGACGCCGGAACGCTGCGTCTGTCGATGGGCGGCAGCGTACTTGAGGTCCCCGGCGCCAAACCGCAGACGGGCGCCGATCGCGAATATCCGCGCCTATACACCCGCTTTGCCGAGTTGATCGCGGCTGGCAAGAGCGACGTCGATATCCGGCCGCTCCAGCTGGTCGCCGACGCCTTTCTGGTTGCCGAACGCCGGACGGTCGCCCCCTTCTCCTACTGACGATCCACCCAAAAGGAGGCCCCGCCATCGATGATCGATGGCGGGCATAGGATGAGCCGGGTGGGGTGCGCGGCGTTCCGCGCGCCCTATGGATCAGAACTGGACGCGGACACCCAGAGCATAGTCGCGACCGCGCGAGCCATAATATTGTAGCATGTTGCGGTTCGACGCATCGCGGCTGTCGGCGGTTGCGCGGTACAAGCTCGAACCGAGGATGTTGGTCACCGTGCCGATCACGCGGACATTGTCCAGCAGCTTGACCCCGAAGTTGAAATCGAGCTGGCCGTCGGGCTGATATTGATAGCCGTTGGCGAACCGGCGCGAGTAGCCGCTGTAATAGCGGTAGGCGAGACGGAAGTTGAAAGTCGGCGTGTCGTAATAGGCGATGGCGTTGACGACATGTTGCGAGAGGTTGATCGGCAGCACATCGGTCGTGGTCGCGACCGGGATGCTGGTCACGCCGGCAGCCGTACCGGTGGTGTTGATCGCGAAACTCGCGGGACCGGCGAGCGAGATGAAACTCTCGCGCGCGTTGGTTTCGTTGTAGTTATAATTTGCCTGCACCCCGAAGTTCGCAAGGAAACCCGGCAGGAAGTCGAAATCCTTGCGAAACTGGACCTCGACGCCCCGGAAATAGCGCGTTTCGGGATCGTTGAAGAAGCGCGTGTAGTTCGCATCGCGTACCGTGCCGTCGGGCAGCGTGATCGTGCCCGTCTCGGTCGCCGAGGTGGTGAAATTCTTGACCCATTTATAATAGCCGGCGATCGCAATCGACGTTCCCTTGTCGGGGAACCATTCGACACCAAGATCGACGCCATCTGCAGTGAATGGGCGCAGGTTGGGATTGCCGGTGGTGACGTTGATCACTCCCTCCCCGATCCCGCTGAGATCTACGCCGCTGCCCGAACGAAGCTGCTCGAATAGCGGCCGCGACATCGTGCGAGCGGCACCCAGCCGGACCTGGAAGTCGGGCGCCGCTTCCCAACGCAGGTTCAGGCTCGGCAGGAAATAATTGTAGGAATTGGAGACGCTGACATCTCGCGCTGCTGTCGCACTGGTGGCAATGCGTCCTCGCGAAACGCTGTCGGTAAGCACCCAACGCACGCCGATGTTTCCGGTGAGCCGTCCGGTCCCGAACTTCGACTGCCCATAGAGCGCAAAACTATCTTCTTCGATCTCGTTCGCGGCCCCCGCATCCTGCGCAAAAAGATCGAGTATCGTCACATTCGACGCTGTTGTGCCTAGTGCGTAGAGGGTGTCGAAATCATAATAGGGATAGGCAACGGCCGATGCCCCGCCAACTCCCGCACTGCCAGCAAAGGGATTCTGCTGGAGCTCGAGCATCGCGGCCGTCAGGTCAGGCCGATTGGCCAGCGCAGTTTGTCCGGGCAGCGCACCGGTTGCCAAGAATTGATACTGGGTCTGATCGACACGCTGGCTGTGGAACCGATTGTCGTACCGTAGCCCCCACTCGATCGAACGGAGAAAGCCACCGTCGATTTCATAGACGAAGTCAGCGCGCGCGGCCTTGATTCGATCGAGTGAGTCCTGCTTGGTCGTGTTGATCTGCTGGATCGCGAAATCATCTGCGGAGAGCGCACCGAAGTCGAGCACCACATTGCCGCGGTCCCGTACATCATAGCCGAAGGCCTGACGTTGCGATGGCGCCTGCTGCGCGACAGGCAAAGCGGTATTGGCGTCATTGTCGAAATTGACGACCGGCGTAAAACGGTCGCGGCCCGCCTCCGCCCAAGAAAAGTCGAAGCGCGCTTTCAGCGCGCCGCCGTCGTCGACGGCAAAATTCACCCCTCCGCCATAAGTATGATCCTTCACTTTTTCCGCGTTGATCACACCGCGATAAAGCGCCGACGTGCCCGCAAACTGCGTGACCGTATCGTTTTCGACCGTGGCAGATGTCGGGGCACCCAGCGCGCCATTGAAGAGGTCGATCGCGAAGAAGCGACGGGTTTCGCCCGACCTTGTTTCTTCCGAAAAGAGTCCGTCGAGACTGACGGTAAGCCAGTCGGTGGGTTCCCACTGGATCATGCCGAGCGCGCTGTGGCGTTCGGTGTTGAGCATCTGAATGATCGAGCCGGCGTTCGAGGGCAGCGAGTCCGCCACGCCGTCGCCGTTGATGTCGTAGCGCGCACCGGGCTGCGTGATCGCGAGCGGCCGCCCGGGAGGCGCCGCAGGCGAGACGACACGCGTCGAGGAGTCGAGGCGCCAGCTTTCGAGCTGAACCCCCGTCTGCACATTCTGGTCCTTGATGCCGGCATAGGTCAACGAGATGCCCAGGTTGTCGGCAAGCTTGCCGACGTAGGTCACCTCGCCCCGCAGTCCGAACGGCTTCGTGGCACTGGCCGACCTGAAATCATTGGCCTGCTCCTCGAACAGCCCTCGAACCACGACGGTGAGACCCTTGCGCTTGCTTTCGAGAGGCCGGATCGACTCGAGCGCAAGAATGCCGGAGACCCCGCCCTCGATCGTGCCACCATCCGGCGTTTTCTGGACGAAAGCGCCGCTCAGGCCTTCAGATGGCAGACCACCCAGACCGACACGCCGGTTGACGCCATCGGCGGTCGGCAGGATCCGGCCGTTATATTCGGTCGACGCAAGATCGGGACCAAGGCCGCGAATCGCAACCTGGTCCGAGCCGCGGGCCGTGTCATTGGCGGTAACGCCCGGAATGCGGGTGAGCGATTCCGAAATCGACACGTCGGGAAGCAGGCCGATATCGTCCGCCGAAATACCGTCGATAACGACTTCGGCGTCCCGCTTGCGTGATTCGGCGCTTTGCAGCGCAGCACGAATTCCCGAGACCACGATCGCGTCTTCATCGCCAACGGCGGCCTCAGCCGATACGCCAGCGTCGGACGCGGCCGCGACATTGGCCTCCTGTGCATGGGCCAGCGATGCGCTGCAAAGTGCGGTCAACGACGCGCAGCTCGCCATAAGCATCCGGTACTTCATAATCCTTCCCCCATGTATCTGGCATTGTTCTACGGCTGAAATAGCGGCCGCGAACATCATTGGCAATATAAATCATATATATATGAGATGAAGCATTTTTGAGGAGGCTCGGCCGAGCTGAAAAACGTTATCTCACGGTGGTTTAGGTGATGACCGTCGCGCTTCAGTCGCGGACACTGTCGATCCGCGGCACGCCGATCGAGGCCGGATCGCCGATGTCGATCGGCACAAGACCGAACTTCATGCGCCACGGCGCCGTCGGATCGTTACCGAACATCGTGTACCAATATCGACCCTGTTTGTCGCGAAATGCCGTGCCGTGGCCGCCGTGTGGCGCGCCCATGCGGCGCTGCGTATAGGGGCCGAACAGGCTCTTCGACGTGCCGTACATCATGTCATAAGTGCCGTGCGTGCGAAGCGGGCCGTGCCATTCGGCGCCGGTCAGGAAATAGACGCCGTCGACCTTGATCAGACCGTTGCCTTCATAACCGACATGGTCGCCATCGACGTCGACGAGTTGGCGCACCGGCCCTTCGAAGCCGCTACGCGCGGCGTTGAGCTTGGCGATGCTACCGCCGCCCCACAGGAAATAGAGACCATCGTCGTCCTCGAAAGGAAAACCGTCGATGCCCTTCGCGAAATAGCTTTTCGTCACATTCTCATACGGCCCCTCGGCCTTGCCGGTCTTGGAGCGATAGAGCCAGGTCTTGCCGCCCACACCGCGCTCCATCACCGAAAAGGCGAGATAGAAGGTTTTATCGCGTTCGACCCATTTGATTTCGGGTGCCCATAGTTCGGCGATATTCTGGCCGAAATCATAGCCCATCCCTTCCCACTTCCAGATAAAACCGACGTCGGTCCAGCTCTTGAGATCGGCCGAGCGCCACAGCTTCACCCCGCCGTCGGGCTTGTGATAGCCATAGCCGTCTAGCGTGCCGACGAGATAGTAGAAGCCGTCGCCGCCAAGCGTCACCGACGGGTCGCGCATCGTCTCGCTGGTGACCAGCGCCTTTCGCGCCGCAACCGCGCTGTCCTCGGTGATGACCGACGCCGCCTGCCGTAACCGCCCGTCGGGCGCGCGGTCGAGCGGCACCAGTCCGACCTTTTCGCAAAACATCGCGAAACCATCATCGCATTTCGGGTTGTACACCGCGGCAAGCGTGCCGTCGTCGGTGCGCACGATCGACCCGCGGCCCGCGTGCGGAACCGCGAGCGCGCGCATCGTGAAGGGGCCATAGGGTGTCGGCGCTTCGGCGACGAACAGATCCTCGGTCGCGGTCCGTATCCGCCCCGTCACCTCGCTGGCGGCGAGAATATAGCGGTCGCCGTCGCGGACCATCGCCGCGCCGCGCGTGCCAACGCGCGTGCGCACCGGCCAATCCTTGCCCACCGGCGGATGCTTGGCGAACAGCGCCTGATCGGGCTTGAGAAAACGCGGCGCCTCGGCCAGCTTGCCGAAACCGGGATCGAGCTTGGCGATCGTGCCGCCACCCCAGACCAGATAGCCGGTGCCGTCCTGGTCGACGAACAGCGACACGTCCGCCGCATCCTCGACGAGGCAGGGCGAAGCGGCGAACGCCCCGCCGGGCTGCGCAGCAAGCCCGGTCGCGACGCGCGCGCAGCCGGCCTTGTCGCTGAACGCGAGATAGAGCTTGTCGCCCGCCACCGTCACCGACGGCGCCAGATAACGTTCGGACACGTCGCCCGGCGTAATGCCAGCGCCGGAGATTTTCGCCGGCCCCAAAGCTTTCCACGCCTTGCCATCGGTCGACGTCCACAGCGCGACGCCGTGGCGCGTCCCGCTGCGGATCTGGGTGCCGGTCAGAACCCAGCCCCCGTCCGGCAATCGGGCCACCGATGCGTCGGCGATCGGTCGATCGGAAAAGACCGGCGCGACGGGCCTGGCATCGGCGGCCGGCATCACCGTCGCATTCTTGTCCATCGACGGATGGTCGGCAAAGATATCGTCGGCAACCGCCGCTTTCAGCTGTTGCTGCTGCGCCGCTGCCGAAGGCGCCAGCGTCAGCCCTGCCAGCATCAGGCCGTGCATCCAAGTCGGCTTGTTCACGTTCATCAATCCTTTTGGAGCGCCTTGAAATCGTCGATCCAGGCGTAGTTGGGCGCGGTGCTACCGTCGGCATTCTTGCGCACAGTCGCCGGCGCGAACACGCTGTTGAGCAACCACGGCGTCTTTTCGGGACCGAAATTGCTCGCCATCGAACTGCCCTGTTTGAAGCCATAGGTCGCGACGGCGAGCCGCCCGGTGTCGCGGAACATCTTCATCTGGTTGCGCAGATAATGTTTGCGGGTCTCGAACCATGGGCTCATCGTCAGAAAATCGTCCCAATGCGGCTTGGCGAAGGGCTGCTCGAGCGCCGCCTTGATCACCTGCCAGTTCTGCGCGGTTCTCGTGACGCCATATTTTTCGGCGAAGGCGGCCGGGATCGGCTTTTCCAGATTCTGTTTCCACCACCAGACGATCGAAAATTCGGTGACGAGAAACTTTTGCTCGGGGCGCATCCGCGGCAGGATATAGTCGAGGAAAGGCTTCGATGCTTCGAGCGAATTGACGTGCGGATGAATATCGACCCCGTCGAGCTCGGCCGTCGCCTTCACATAGGCCATCCAGCGATCGGTCGACGCTGTCATGTTTTTCTTGAGGTCGAGCCGGTTCAGCGCCCCCATGTAGAGCCGCGTCTTGCACGCCTCGCCGCACGCCTTGGCGCGATAGGCAATCACCCGCGCCGCCATCGCTTCGTAAAAGGCATTGAGGTCGAGATCGCGGTCGCCCTCGCGGCTTTCGATATAGGGCTCGTTGCCGATGACCAAAATATCGACCTTGCCCATCACAAGCGGCAGCACCGCGTCGAGACGTTCCAGTTCCTTCGCCATGTCGGCGCTGCCCGCCTTGGGAAAGTCGCGGTTCGGGAACGGCCATTTCAGCGACAGGATCGTCTTGCAGCCGCGTCCCGATGCATCGAGCGTCGTGCGCACTACGCCATGCTCGGCGGCACCGCGGTCGAGCTGCGGCATCGTCAGGAAAATGCGCACCCAGGTCGCATCGGCCTTTTCAAGGTCGCGATAGTCCACATCCTCATAATGTTCGTTATAATTGGCGCCGAGGGCGCCCTGCGCATGGACGACGCCAGGCAGACAAGCGATCGCGGCGCACGCCGTCAGAAATCCCCGCATCAATGCTCTCCCTTAGTCATATTCTTGATAAAGGCGGTTTCGGCCAGGTCGAACGCGGTGCCGTCCGGATGGAAGATATCGTGATGCCAGATGGCGGGCGGCCGGGTCCAAACCTTGTCCCACGTGTCCCACGGATATTGCGTCTGCGACTTGCCCGCGACGAGGCCCCAGTTGATCATGCCGACCTTGAAGCCCTTCGCCATCGGCAGCAGGCCTTCGAAACTGTTGGTGCCCTGCGCCGGCTTGTTGTCGCGCGCCAGATATTCGGTGATGATCAGCGGGCGATTCCACGCGCTCATGACGCGGATTTCGGCCGCTACCCGCGCGGAATGATCGTAATTGTGCCAGTTGATGAAATCGCTGTTGGCGAGCGCGATCTGGTTGACCGGGTGCAGCGTCGATGCCGATTTCGCCTCTAACGTTTTCGCATCGACGATTGGCCGGTTCATGCCCCCGGTGTGCCAGAAGATGCCCGCCGACAGCGGCTGGTCGGGATTGACCTCGCGCGCCCAGCTGAACACTTTTTCGAGCAGTATCGCGGTGTATTTCGGCTTGTCGGTCAGCTCCTCCTTGGTGCCGTTCTTGCCATAGCTGTTGCCGATCATGTTCGCCGGCTCGTTGTAAAGATCCCAGGCGAGGACGCGGTCATCCTTGGCGAAACGGCGCAGCACCGCCTGAACATAGGGCTTGAGTTCGTCATGCCGCGACGGCGTCCCGAGAATCGCCTTGCCGGGCGACTGGACCCAGCCGCTGTTGTGGACATGCGGACGCGGGTCGCGCTGCTTGCCGATCCTCGGGCTGGGATCCCAGACATCGTCGAAGATCACGATCATCGGGCGGATCTTGTGCTTCTGGGCGATGGCGAGGAACTGATCGACGCGGCCAAGGAAGCCTTCGGGATCCTGCTTCCACGCCAGGTCGTGCAGGAACACGCGCATCGTGTTCATGCCGATGCCTGCGGCCCAGCCGAGTTCCTCGTCGATCTGCTCCGGGTTGAAACTATCCGCCTGCCACATTTCGAGCTGGTTGATCGCGTCGCGCGGCACGTAGTTGGCGCCAACAAGCCAGGGCTGCCCGGCATACCAGGCGTTGATCCGCTCTGGCGTCCAGCGCCCCGGCGCAACCGGGGTCGACGCCGCGACGTCCTGCGCCATCGCCGGTGCTGCAGCAAGGCTTGCGCTTGCCATGGCGACAGCCAGCACCGCGACAAACAATCCCCGGCGCGCAATCCGCTGATGCCTCTTCATTCCAGACCCTTCCCTGTTCGGTAAATTTCAGTTTCGCGCCTGTGCGGCGCGGCGCGCTTTCAGCTCGACCGATGCCGGCGCCGGCTGCGCGTCGAGATAGGCTTCGAGTTTCTTGCGGACGGCGGGCTCGGCATCGATGACGTTGCGCGTCTCGCCGGGATCCTGCTGAAGGTCATAGAGTTCATAGGCGCGCGCGCCGGTGGCTTCCTGCGTCCAGCGCACTAGGCGGTAGCGTTCGGTACGAATCGCCTGCCCGATCCGGCCGGGCCGATTGAAGGCATGATAGGCATAGGGCCGGACATGTGCCGCAGCATCTCGGAACACCGGGACAAGGCTGGCGCCGTCGAGCGGCTGCATATCCGCGGGAAGCTGGAGGCCCGCGAGGGCGGCCAGCGTCGGGAACACGTCGACGGTTTCGGCGATCTGTTTCGGCGCGCTGCCTGCCTTGCCCGTACCCGGACCGGCAAAGATCAGCGGCAGACGCACCGATTGTTCGAAATTGGTATGCTTCGTCCACAGCCCATGGTCGCCGAGATGCCAACCATGGTCGCCCCACAGGATCACGATCGTATTTTCCGTGAGGCCTTCGCGGTCGAGCGTGTCGAGCACCTTGCCGATTTGCGCGTCGACATAGGTCACGCCGGCATAATAGCCATGGATGAGCTTGCGCTTCAGTTCCTCGGGATATTCGGCGCCGAGCTTGCCTGGCGGAACGGGGTCATAGGCGGCGATTTCGCCGCCGACCTTGCCTGCGAACAGCGGCGCCCCGTCGGGAAGCCGCTCGAAATCGGGCATCGGCAGCCGCGCCGGATCATACATGTCCCAATAACGCTTCGGCACCGAAAAGGGCAGGTGCGGCCGCGCGAAACCGACCGCGAGGAAAAAGGGCTGACCGCTCGTCTTGAGCTCCGCCAGCCGCGTCGAGGCGCGCGCCGCGGTGCGGCCGTCGGCATAGGCATCGTCGGGCACGTCGGGGCTTTCCCACGCCGTGCCCCGCGGCAGCGTCGCGGCATATTCGAATATGTCGCGCTCCGCGGGCACGGGAATTTCGTTGAACAGCGCCTCTTCGCGGGTCGCCTTGCCGCCCGTGCTGCCCGGCTCGACATATTCGATCACCTTGTCCTTCTGGGGCGGCGCCGACCAGCTTTCGACATCGTCGTGCGTGCCGTGGCCGACGTGAAAGACCTTGCCGATCGATTCGGCGCCATAGCCCGCCTGCTTGAACAGTTGCGGCAACGTGACCGCGTTCGGGATATAGTCGCGCAGATCCATCCCGAAATTATAAATGCCGGTCGAGGTCGAGCGGCGGCCGGTCATCAGGTTGATGCGGCTCGGCGCGCAGACCGCCTGATTGGCATAGGCCTGTTCGAAGCGGGTGCCGCGTGCCGCGAGACGGTCGATATTGGGGCTGATTGCGGTGCGATCGCCGAACGAGCCGAGCGTTGGTTTCAGATCGTCGATCAGGATGACGAGTATGTTCGGACTCTGCGCGGGGACCGGCGTCGGAGCAGCGGCGGGCGCGATCGCCGATGCCGACTGGGGAATGGCGCGGGGCTGCGCGCATCCGGCAAGCGCGGTCGCAACCAACAGCGCCATCGCCTTCTGTCCCAGTTTCGAAAACCGCATCCCGCCCTCTCCAATTCTTCTTTTCGGATAAATCATATAATTAAATTTGCGAATGGCAAGGTCTGCGTTGCACGATTTCCGCCTAAGTCGATGTCAGGGCCGACTGCGCCCGTCCCTTTCGACCTTGTCCAGCCAGGCGGCAAGCTTGCGCGTCATCTCGGGCATCCGGTCCGCCAGATTTTCGCGCTCGCCGGGATCGGCCGCCAGATCATAGAGCTGGTGCTGCGCCAAGGTGCCGATCGCATTGCCATGGAATTTATGAGGCTCGACGCTGCCGCGGATGAACTTCCAATCGCCGGTGCGCAGCGCCAGGATGCGCGCGCCGCTGCTCGCGACGGTCGAGCCCGTCGTCACCATCAGCTTGGTGTCCTGGATGACATAGTCGCGCCCCTTGTCGCTCCGGCCCAGAAGCGGCGCGAGCATCTCGAAGCTGTCGACCGCTGCGGTCGGGGGAAGTTCCTGCTTCACCAATGCCGCGAGCGTCGCGACCATGTCGACATGGCCAATCAGCGCCGCCGACACATGCCCCGCGCGGACGTGGCCGGGCCAGCTTGCAATCATCGGCACCCGCGTACCGCCTTCATAGATGCTGTATTTGCCGCTGCGATACGGACCCGACGGCTTGTGGCCGCCCGCAAGTTCGACCGCCTGATCCTGATACCCGTCGAACAGGATCGGGCCATTGTCGCTGCTGAGGATCACCAGCGTGTCGTCGGCAAGGCCCAGCTCGGCGAGCTTGTCCATCAACGCACCGACCGTCCAGTCGAACTGGACGATCGTATCGCCCCGCGGCCCCATGCCCGAGGCACCGACGAAGCGCGGATGCGGCGCACGCGGCACGTGCGGCTCGTTCATCGCGAAATAGAGAAAGAAAGGACCGTCCTTGCGCGCGGTCACAAAGTCCACTGCCTTGCTCAACAGCTGGTCGGTGAGGTCCTCATCGGTCCAGCGCGCAGCCCTGCCGCCGGTCATGTAACCGATGCGGCTGATGCCGTTGACGATCGTGTTCGAATGCTCGGGATCGGCGCCGAACTTCAACCGCTCGGGATGCTCGGCCCCGGTGGGCTCGTCGCCCACCTTGGCTTTGTAATCGACGCGGATCGGATCGGCGGGATCAAGGTTCACGACGCGCCGGTTCTCGATGAGCACCGTCGGCACCCGGTCGAGCGTCGCGGGCATGAAATATCCGTAATCGAAACCGACATCGAGCGGCCCCGGTGCAATCTCGCCATTCCAGTCGACCTTGCCGTCGCCGAGGCCGAGGTGCCATTTGCCGACGACACCGGTCGCATAGCCGGCCTGTTTCAGCATGTGCGGCAGCGTGAACTGGCCCGGCCGGATCAGCGCGGGCGCGTCGCCCGGCAAGATCTGGGTTCCCGAAGCGCGCCACGCATAGTCGCCGGTTAGCAGGGCATAGCGCGACGGCGTGCAGGTCGCCGATGGCGAGTGTGCGTTGATGAAGCGCGTTCCGCGCGCGGCGAGTTTGTCGATGTGCGGCGTGGCGATCGGCGAGCCATAACAACCAAGGTCGCCGAACCCCAGATCGTCCGCGTAAATGACAATGATATTGGGTTTTTTTCGGCTCGATGCGGCAGCGACCGCGGGCAAGAGAGCAGCGCTCGCCCCGGCAAGAAGCAACGCGCGACGCGACAGCACGACACTCACAATCCATCCTCCCGACGACTTTGCGATCTTTGTATAGTATTTATCATATAATGCAAGGACAACGGCACCTGCTCGACGTCGAGGCCACGAATCATATTATTTATCTTATTTTTGTGATATTGCGCTGCGGCCAATCGGCAACAACGACAAAAAAGGGAGAGGTTATGACCATATTACGATATCTCGCGCTCGCCGCGGCGACCGCGCTGAGCACCGGATCGGCCAGCGCGTCCGAGCTTGGCGTCAACTACAATGGCCTGACGCGCAACTTCGATCAGAGCGAACTCGATCGCACCGAAACGACCTGGGTTCGGGCCTTCATCGACGTCACCCGCCTGCAAGGCTTGGGTGAAGCGGCGATCGCCACCGACCCCGACGTCGTAGGGTTCAAGCAGATTCGCGCCGCGGGATTCAATGTCATCCTGAACCTGAAATATGAGTACAGCGGCTCGGATTTTCCGAGCAACGTCAACAGCCAGGAATTCGTCGATGTCCGCGCCTTCACCACCAAGGTTCTCGACGAAGTCTATAACAGCACCGACATCATCGTCGTCGGCAACGAACCTTTCATCGAAAGCGATCCCGCGGACCGCGACAACGACCTGTTCCTATTCTACAAACAGATGTCGAACCACGTCATCACCTATAACAAGACGCGCCGGGCGATCCCGCTCTATGTCGGGGCGTTCAACAATCTGCAGATGGCATCGTGGCAGACACAGGCGACGCGCGACCTGATAAACTATGCTGAAAATACGCCGAACGTCGCGGGCATCGACCTGCACATGCACACCAGTTCGGTGGCGGAAATGGGCCAAGCGATCGACTGGGCGCGCGGCGAGCTCGGTACCGCAAAGCAGATCATCAGCACCGAGTTCAGCCTGAAGAATCATTTCCGCGCCCATCTGGGCGACACGATCAACGCCGGTTTCGCCAGCCAATATGGCGTCAGTCCGGCATGGAAGGTCTGGCAATATCTGAACTACTCGCTCCAGACGCCGCGACCGCGCGCCGAATGGGTCGATTTCCTGGAGGCCAGCCCCTGGTTCATGAACGTCCGCCTCAGCCTCGAGAATGCCGATATCCTGTTCGACCAGAAGGGACTGACGGTCGCCACCTATGCACTGCGCCAGTCGCAGGCGTCGATCGGCCCATCGACCGACCCCTGGATGCTGAACGGCATCTATTGCAACCAGAGCTGCGTGCCCAACCCAACGACCGGCCAAGCGCAGTTCAACTATCAGTGGATCGACAGCTTCCGCGCGCGGAACTGACGGGGGCAAGGCCGGTCGGCGCAACGTCGGCCGGCCTCAATTCCTTGCCATTGCCGCCAGTGCATCGTCACGGCGATAGTGCAGCACAAAAGCATAAGCATCTTCCCGCGTCCCGAATACGGCCGCCGCAGCCAGCAATCCGGCGGACGACAATGTTTCGCCCTGCGTGAACTGCTCGATCTCCTGCCAGCGGAGTTTGCGCGCGTCGATCGATGGCGCCGATACGACGCCGCGTATTTCGCAGATCGTCATCGCACAGCGCACGTCGAGCGGCCCACCCTGGCTCAGAAAGCTGAAACCGCGCAACCCCTCGCGGATTGCCGTTTCGCTGCGGTCTGCCCATGCCGCGTCGCGCGTCTCGTTCAAAAGCTCGGTGTGGAGATCGTTCGGCTGCGCCGACACCACGATGACGCTACCGTCGTCAGCGTTCGGCACGATCGGCGCCCAGCCGCTGGATGCGCTGGCGGGCTTCGGCACGGCGGGCGTTTCGGCGAGCAGGACCAGCGGGGCCGCTTCTTCCTCGTCGCCCGAACGATAAAACGCGCCGATCGTCGCGGCCACCGCGCAGGCCCCAAGAATCCCTCCAATGGCCCAATACCGCAGCGGACGCCCATCGCCCCGCATCAGTAGCACGTCCACCAAAGATCGTTCGTTTCGGCCGCGAGCCGCTGGCCAAGCGTGCGCAGCGCGGCGGTGCACAAATGCGGCTCGTCGGAATTCTGTGGCAATCGCGGCGCCGACACCTTTGCCGCGCAAGGCAGAGCCAAGGTCGCCTGTGTCTGCCGGCCCGACTCCCAAGCCGGCCACCGCGCCGCGTCGTCCGACACCCACGCCTTGTCTCGGAGACCGACGAGAACAACCGGCAGGCGCAAACTCAAATTCATTTCCGCAACCTCGCGGGCTAATTTCATCTAATGAAATTATTTATATGATAAAAATAGGAAGTCCAGCGGAGTTATTCCGAAGCGACGACATGATACCTGCCTTTCGCCGGGAAGCTGAGCGTCCGCTTTCCGACTTTGTGGGAATGAACCTAACGTCCAATATCAGGCGCAAAGCGGTCGTCCCGGCGCGCTCGAAGCAAGCCCCGTTCCTCAATTATGGCTGGCGCCCGGCCAGGGTTTGACGATGTGAGGTCGCCAACTTTGGCATGGCTCGAACCTTCGACCCGAACCTTTAGTTTGGAGACAAATCGGGAAACCCCGGCATCGGTCCGTACATTTATCGAGAGATGGGAACGTTTCGACAACGATATCGTAGAAACGAAACTGGAGCGGGCGAGGGATTCGAACCCTCGACCCCAACCTTGGCAACTTGAATTTCTACCTTTTCTATCGTTTTCGAAACTACGCTATCCCTCTATTTTTGCTTGTTTTCTTGAGTTTCTCTTTCACCTGTTATATCCTGCAATTGCCTCCGGTTTCCACTAAACTGGAGACATTTTGGAGACACTAGCGATTTTTGAAGTCGTGTCTCCAGCAGGAGTTTTATATGCCAACAGCAAAGCTGACAAAGAGGGCCATAGACGCCCTGGTTCCGCCAGAAAACAAGCATCTCATTCTATGGGATTCAGAGGTGAAGGGCTTTGGCCTGAGGATCATGGCGTCTGGGCTGAAGACCTTCGTCGTCCAGTATCGAAACGCCGAAGGCACCAAGCGGCGCATGAACCTTGGCCGCTTTGGCGTTCTAACCGTCGATAGAGCCCGCGATTTGGCGAAGTTGAAGCTGGCCGAAGTCATTGTCGGAGAAGATCCTGCCGACAAAGTCCGGCAGGATCGCAAAGGCATGACTGTCGCGGAGATGTGCGATTGGTATCTGGTGGAGGCGCGCGCGGGCAATATCCTCGGCCGCAAGAATCTTCCGATCAAGGAATCATCGCTCGGGATGGATGAGAGCCGCATTCGCACGCACATCGCGCCCCTGCTCGGCAATCGAATCGTCAAACATTTGAAAATCGCCGACGTCGAGCAGATGCAGACAGACGTGAAGAATGGGAAGACCGCCAAGCCTCGAACGGGAGGCCGGGGCGGCATGGCTACCGGCGGACCCGGCGTCGCAGGGCGGTGTGTCGGCACGCTGCAGGCCATCATCGGACATGCGAAGCATAAGGGGCTGCTCGAAACGCATCCGACAGAGGGGGCGAGGAAGCTTGCCAGCAAGAAGAAGACGCGCAGGCTGAGCATTGCCGAAATCGAGATGCTCGGCAAAGCGATCGCCTACGCAAAGGCCATTGGGGAAAACCCTGTCGCGCTTGGCGTGCTGCGCACATTGCTGCTCACAGGCTATCGGCGCCAAGAAGGTCAAGCGATGCGCCGTAGCTGGCTGCATGCCGAGCGCGGCTATGTCGCTTTTCCCGATACGAAGGGCGGCGCACAGATCCGGGCGATCGGACCCGCCGCCATTCGTGGGCTCGAAGACCAGACGGAGATAGCGGGTAATCCGCATCTGTTTCCGTCCGCTGTTGGGAATGGTCCGTACACCGCGGTCAGCGACTGCTTGCGGCGCGTGTGCAATTTGGCCGGCATAAAAGGCGTGACACCCCATACGCTTCGCCACACATTTGGAAGCGTCGCCGGAGACCTGGGATTCTCGGAGCTCACGATCCGGGCGATGCTCGGTCATGCCTCGCAGAATGTAACGCAAGACTATGTCCATATCGACGAAGCGCTGAAACTAGCCGTCCGGCGGACGTCGGACGAAATCGAGCGGCTCCTCGCGCTCGGCGCTGCGAAGCTGGAGACGATGCGCCACGCTGCATGATCGGCAAACGGGGGAACGCGCGAGTCTAAACGAGACGCCGTCCTGTCGAGCGCACCGTTGCGCAGGCGGGCGTACCGTCTTTGCCCGTGCCATTGACCGAAATCTCGATCCGGCGCCCACCCTTTGCCGCAGCATCGAGCAACTGCTGATCGATATCATGGATGTCGATCTTCATCCGCCGCGTCCAAGGCGACGCCGGGTCGCCGGCCGCTTGCCCGACACGAATATAGACAAACCGGCGTTCGGGGCCTTCACGCCGCACCTGATCACCAGAGAATTTCGGGCCGGGGCCGACGCGGACGGGAAAATCGAACGTCAGCGCTTCGCCAGCTTTCGAGCATTTCGGATCGAGCGGATGGTCGTCCTTGGCCTGCAAGCTGTGAAGAACGCCCACGACGGGCTGTTCGATGACGATCCGCATGGGGATCTCGCTCTGACTTTCCCGAACCATCATCAACCTATAGTCCGATTAGGGGATCGCTCAATTGCGCTAGCCCATCGGATATTTCCGATAGAATTTGACGAAGGCCTATTCATCGGATAATCCCGATACATGAATATGGATTTGGCATTACCCGCTCTTGCCGCGCTGGCGCACCCGACACGCCTCGAAGCCTTTTGCCTTCTTGTCCGGCACGAGCCCGAGGGACTTTCGACCGGTAAGCTCGTCGAAGCATCCGGCCTGTCTCAAAGCACCTTCTCGACCCATCTCGCGGTGCTGGCGAAAGCGAGCCTCGTGCGATCGGAGAAAGATGGGCGCCAGATCATCCAACGCGCCCATATCGACACATTGCGCGACCTGATGCTCTTTCTTGCCAAGGACTGCTGCCAAGGCCGGGCAGAACTCTGCGAGCCGCTGCTCGCTGAACTCGCCTGCTGCTAAGGGAGACTGGCGCCATGACCGACATCATCATCTACCATAATCCCGAATGCGGGACGTCGCGCAACACGCTCGCGCTGATCCGCAACGCCGGCATTGAGCCGCATGTCGTCGAATATTTGAAGACGCCGCCGTCGCGCGCCCTGCTCGAACAATTGATCGATCGCGCCGGCATCACCCCGCGCGAACTGCTCCGCGAAAAGGGCACGCCCTATTCCGAGTTGGGTCTCGGCGACACGGCTCTTGACGACGAAGCACTGATCGACGCGATGATGACGCATCCCGTCCTCATCAACCGGCCGGTGGTGGTCTCACCGCTCGGCGTGAAGCTTTGCCGCCCTTCCGAAGAAGTGCTCGACCTCATCCCGGAGCGGCAGCGCGGCGCCTTCGCCAAGGAAGATGGCGAACAGGTGGTCGACGCTGCCGGCAACCGCGTCGGGGCCTGAGGCACGGCGATGACAGACCTCAAACGGGAGCGCCTGTCGTTCCTCGACCGCTATCTCACCCTGTGGATCTTCCTCGCCATGGCGTTCGGCGTGCTGCTCGGTTCGGTTTTCAACGGCCTGCCGGCCGCGATCGACAGCCTGTCTTGGGGTTCGACCAATATCCCCATCGCGATCGGCCTGATCCTGATGATGTATCCGCCGCTCGCACGCGTCCGCTACGAGGAGCTGCCGCGGGTGTTCGAGGACAAGCGGGTCCTCGCCATCTCGCTGATCCAGAACTGGATCATTGGCCCCGTCCTGATGTTCGCGCTCGCGGTCGTCTTCCTCTCGGACAAGCCCGAATATATGACCGGGTTGATCCTGATCGGCCTTGCGCGCTGCATCGCGATGGTGATCGTCTGGAACCAGCTCGCGAAGGGCGACAATCAATATGTCGCCGCGCTCGTCGCCTTCAACTCGATCTTCCAGATCCTCTTCTTCAGCGTCTATGCTTGGTTTTTCCTGACCATCTTGCCGCCGCTTTTCGGGCTCGAAGGCAGTGTAATCGACGTCAGCTTCTGGACGGTCGCAGAAGCAGTCCTCATCTATCTCGGCATTCCGTTCCTCGCCGGCTATCTGACGCGCAAGCTGCTCGCCGGCGCCAAGGGCAACGACTGGTACGAGACGCGCTTCCTGCCCCGTATCGCCCCGATCACCCTCGTCGCGCTGCTCTTCACCATCGTCGCGATGTTCAGCCTGAAGGGCGGAGAGATCGTCACGATACCTGGCGACGTCGTGCGGATCGCGATCCCGCTCACCATCTATTTCGTCGTTCAGTTCGTCATCAGCTTCTGGATGGGGAAGCTCATCGAGGCCGATTATCCGCGCACGACGGCCGTCGCCTTCACCGCCGCGGGCAATAATTTCGAACTCGCGATTGCCGTCGCGATCGCCGCCTTCGGTCTCGCTTCGCCCGTCGCCTTCGCCGCCGTCATTGGCCCGCTCGTCGAGGTCCCCGTTCTGATCCTGCTGGTGAACGTCGCCTTCTGGTTCGGGCGCCGCTGGTTTCCGGCTTCAACCCCCACGAAAGATTGAACTCGATGTCCGCGACCTTCTCCCGCCTGCGCACGCTCGCCGATCCCGCCCATCTTCCGGCACTATGCCCCGACTATATCCGATCGCGGCCCGCGGTCGGTCTCGGCCCGCTCGATCCGGCGCCGCGTATCCTCCTCCTATACGGCAGCTTGCGCGAGCGCTCCTACTCGCGGCTCGTAGTCGAGGAGACCGCGCGCCTGCTCCAGCTGTTCGGCTGCGAGACGCGGATATTCGATCCGTCGGACCTGCCACTACCCGACCTGATCGCCGACGACGATCATCCGGCGGTCGAGGAACTGCGCCAGCACTCACTCTGGTCGGAAGGCCAGGTCTGGTGCAGCCCCGAGCGACACGGGCAGATCACCGGGATCATGAAGGCGCAGGTCGACCATCTCCCGCTCGCCTACAAAGGTCTGCGCCCAACGCAGGGGCGCGCACTCGCGGTGATGCAGGTATCGGCGGGATCGCAGTCGTTCAACAGCGTCAACACGCTGCGCATCCTCGGCCGATGGATGCGGATGATCACCATCCCCAATCAGTCGAGCGTCGCCAAAGCCTATGCCGAGTTCGACGAGGCTGGCCGCATGCTGCCGTCGAGCTATTATGACCGGATCGTCGATGTTGCAGAGGAACTGGTGCGCTTCACCGTTCTGACGCGCGGCCATGCCGATCTGCTCGTCGACCGCTATTCGGAGCGGAAAGAGCGCGGCGAGACGGTGGCAGAAGCCGAGCGGGCTTCAAACGTGGCTGCAATCCTGGACTCGATTGCTTCAACGTCGCGTTAGTTCTTCGACAACAGTCACAGCAGCCGTTGCCACCAGCCGACATCGTGCCATGCGCCGAATTTTCGTCCGACCTCGCGGTAGATCCCGACCGGCTCGAAACCCATCGCTTCGTGCAGCCCGACGCTCGCGTCGTTTGGCAGTGCGATGCCGGCAAAAGCGGCGTGATAACCCAAGCTCGCTGCGGCCGGCAGTAGACGAGAATATAAACTACGGGCGACGCCAATTCGTTGTGCGCCGGGCGCCACATAGACCGTGACATCGACAGACGTCCGATATGCCGCGCGCGTCCTATGCTCCGAGGCATAGGCATAACCGACAACACGCCCATCCATTTCGGCTACCAGATAGGGATAGTACGGCAGAATGGCGGCGATGCGCCTTTCAACTTCCGCGATATTGGGCGCTACGTCTTCGAACGAGACGATGGTGTCATTCACATAGGGCGCGTAGATTTCCTGAATTGCTGGTGCGTCCCCCATGACGATTTGACGCACATCCATGGCTGCACCACCCCAGAATCAGAATTCGGACAGACTGGCCTGCCGTATCCGGGCAATCAAGGTTCTCGGTCCGTTTTAGGCCGCGTCACGCCGAGTCAACTTCATTTCCATCTTAGTCGAATTGAATTTGACGAAGGACCTGCCGATGAGCCGACGAGTTCCCGCGTAAATCTTGGATTGGCCTACCGCGAAGTTGCACGGGTCGCCCGACGAATGAAGCCGTTCGGATTTTCCGTTCGAGCGCTTGGAATTTTCGCGCGCCAACCTGTATAGACGGGTTATGGATTCCATCACGCGCACGCCCGGTCGTGGTTCAAGTATTTCAAATGGTTCGGCCTTGGCCCGACGCGGAGGACCCGATGACGAGGAAGGCCGCGCGGCGCCTCGTTATGCCGCCATTAAGCAGAGCATTTGCGACGCCGTTCGTGACGGCCTCCTGAAGCCTGGCGACCGCGTGCCATCTGAAGCTGAACTGGTGCAGCAGTTCGATGTTTCGCGCATGACCGCGAACCGGGCGCTTCGCGAGCTTCAGGCGGCGGGCGTCCTGGTGCGCCGAGCGGGCAGCGGATCGTTCATCGCCGAGCCGAAGCCGATCGGCCAGATGATCGAGATCCGCAACATCGCCGAAGAAATCCGTGCGCGCGGTCATGTCTATCGCGCGCGGGTTGTCGAGAATGAGGAGATACGGGCAAGCGCCGAGACAGCGGCCCTGCTCGAGGTTCCCGTCGGCACGAAGCTGTTCCACTCGATTATCGTCCATCACGAAGCCGAGTTCCCGATCCAGCTCGAGGAGCGGTACGTGCTCGCATCGGCCGCCCCCGACTATGGCAAGATGGACTTCACCCAGATGACGCCGAACGAATATCTGACGCGCACCGCACCGCTAGAGCGGGTCGAGCACCGTGTCCGCGCCGAGAGCGCCGACGCGCGGACACATAGCATGCTCGGCCTGTCGGATGGCGAGCCGGTGCTGCGAATGACCCGCCGCACCTGGAGCCATTCGCGGCTCGTTTCGCACGCTTGGCTGACGCATCCCGGCTCGCGCTTCGAGCTGTCGGCAGCCTTCTCGATCGACGACTGACCGCCGGAAGGTCAGGCGATGCTGCGGCTGACGACGGGCTTGCGCCGCCGGCGCAGCCAGCGGAAATCGGCGCGGCTGAAGCTCTTGAAGAGCAGGTAGAAGCCCGTGCCCGACAGCCACAGCGCTCCGAAGGCGACAAAGATGATCAGCGGGTGATTAAAGCTCTTCCGGTTCACATAATCCATATTGTGGAGCATCCAGAAGAAGTCCCACGTCCGCCAGGTGTCGCCGCGCATCACAAGGAAGCGGGCGGTATCGAGCGAGACATAAGCGCTGCTATTCTCCGTATCGGCGAAGTCGACGCGCCACATCGCGCCTTCGTGATCGCGGGCCTCGAGGTTCGCTTTCGCAAGCACGCTGACCTCGCGGATCGGCGCCTCGTTCATCATCGCCGCGACCTCGCGGGCCATCGCGGCATCGACGCGAATATCGGCGCCGGTCGCTGCGTCGACCAGGCGGACTCCCTTGGCCGATTGCACCTCATAGACCGGCCGCGTCCCCAGATCGCGCAGCACCACTCCGGTGACCGCCTCGCCGCGCGGCAGCGCCGCGACGTCGAAATATTCCCCGGCGGGGAGCGGGTGGGCGTGCGACATGCCGCCGCCGTGGCCGCCGACCTTGTCCTTGTCGAGCAGCGCCATGACCGAGCCGCTGAGGGCCCAGAGCAGGAATTGCAGACCGAGGATCAGGCCGACCCATTTGTGAACGCGCCGGAAAAACAGCGGCGTCAGCCGAATCCGTTTCATGCCTTGTTCCTCTTGCGCCGCTTAAAGGACCAGATCAGCAGCCATGCGCCGGTCAGCGCCATTGCGAAGGCGCTCCAGGTTGCGACGCGGAGCAGCGGATTGTTGACGTCGGTCCGCTCGTCATAGTCCATGATGTGGAGCATCCAGGCGAAATCGAAGACCCGCCAGAGCGCATGCCGCCGCGAGATCAGCTCGCCGGTCTGCGGCGAGAGATAGAGCGTCGGGCGGTTCCAGCCCTCGAATTCGACCTGCCAATAGGGCGGCTTGCGCGACTGCATTTCTTGCGGCGCCTTTGTCAGAAGCCGTACCGAAACGATCTTGCCGTCGCCGGTATAGATGCGCCGCGCTTGCGCCCGGACCTGGGACTCGGTGAGGGCAGGCAGCGGCGCGCCCGAGCGGGCATCGAAGAGCCTTGGACCTTCGGGTGTCTCGGCGCGCCAGACGGATCGGCCCGAGAAGCGCTGGAGCTTTAGTTCGGATACGCCCGGCGCGGCCGCGACGACCTGCGACGGCGCTGCGAGGCCGTCGAGGTCGAAGGGCTGAGACGCCGGGGAGCGCACCAGATGGTCGCCATGAATGGTGTCGATATGAACGACCACCATGTAAAACCCGGTCAGCGTCCAGAGCAGAGCCTGGACGCCAACGACGAGGGCCAGCCATTTATGCGTTCGCCGAACGAGCAGCGGCCAACGGATTGCCATGCCGCTGTCCTCAGAACGCCGTGCGGAAGCCGACGTAGAAGCGTCGGCCAAGCAGGTCGTAGGTCATCGTATCGGTGTTCGCATCGGTGAAGCTCTGGATATAGGGCGCCTTGCGATTGAACAGATTGTCGACGCCGACCTGGAATCGCGTTTTCTCGTCGATCTCGAAGGCGACCTGAAGATTGTGATAAAAGACGTTGGGGGTGCTGTAGCCGATTTCTCCGGGCGACGCATTGAAGTCAGTCGCCTTGCCGATCCACTGGGTCGACCAGGTTGCGCTGACGCCGTCCTTTTCGGCCGTCAGCACACCATAGCCGCGCCACTTGGGATAACCGCCATTGCCGCCGCCAATGAAGCCATCGAAATCGATCGGCGCGCCGCCAGGGAAGGGAAGGACGACATATTTGTTGAGATAGGTCAGGTTGACATCGAGCGAGATGTTCACGCTGCCGATGTCATTATTATAAACGAGACCGAGGTCGAGCCCGTTCATCTCCTCGCGACCGGTGTTGATCGGCTGGGCGGAGAGGAAGGTGACTTCGCCGGTCAGCGGACTGCGCGTGAAATCGTCGCAGAAGGGATGCGACAGGTTGGTGCTGGCATAGCAGATGGCGAGCTTGGTCGAGCCCGGGATAGCGCGGATGGCATCCTTGATCTTGATGTCAAACCAGTCGGCGGTGAGCGACAGGCCGGGGATCAGCCCCTTGGGCGAGACCACGGTGCCGACCGTCCAGGTTGTTGAACTCTCGGGCTTCAAATCTTGGTTGCCGCCGACCGTGGTCAGGATCGTCGTGCCGAGCTGGACATAGTTCGCCGGCACGCCCGATGCCTGGCAGTTGGCGATCAGCCCAGCATTGCCGCTCGTCGCATAGCGCGAGCACGGATCGGTGGTGGTCAAATTCCCTTCGGACACCCCGCCGAACAATTCGGGGACGTTCGGGATTCGAAAGCCGGTGCCGTAGGTGCCACGCAGGCGGAAGCTGTCGCTGATCATCCAGTCGAGGCTGGCCTTGTAGTTCCAGTCGCTGCCGAACAGATCGTAATCGGAATAGCGCACCGCACCGCCGAGAGTCAGTGCCTCGAAGAAAGGCTTGTCCGCGAGAATCGGCACCGACAGCTCGAGATAGGCTTCCTTGGCCACGCTCGTCCCCGAAATCGGGCTCTGCTGGTTGGTGTTGGCGATCCCCAGGACGGTCAACGGATCGGGATCGCGCCAGCCCTTTTCCTTGCGATAAACGACACCCGCCGCGAACGAAACCGGCCCCGCGGGCAGCTTGAACAGATCGCCGTTGAGATCGGCGGTCACCGTCGCGAGCTCGTTCCCGCCGCGGTCGCGCGAAGTGAAGAGGATATAGTCGAGAACCTGCGGGGTCAGGTCGCCGAACCCCAGATAGTCGCCGCACGGGATGGCCGCGCCAGGCGCCGGGCTGCACACGCCTGTGTTGATCGTGTTGCGGACGCGCTCGAGATTGGCAATATTTGTCGAACCATCGACTGCTGTGTTTCGTCCGAAAGCGCCCGCAACTTCCCAGCCCCAGTCGTTCGACAGCTTGCCGCGCAGGCCGAAGGTTCCCTGCCAGGTGTCGGTTTCCTGGAAGAATTGGCGCGGCCCGGGCTCGGCGAGCCGCCGTTGGATCAATACGATGTTCTGGCCCGTCGGGTTCGTGGGGTTGCTTGCCGCGATCGACAGGTTGCGCAGCGTTCCCGGCGTCGCAATCTGGTTCGACTTGCGGAACGTGTAGAGGAATTCGCCGAATGCCTCGATATTGTCGGTAAGGTCATAGTCGGCGAAGAAGGCCGTGCTGACGCGCTCGACCGGGCTCACGGCGTTGAGGAACGGGTTCGAGTTGAAATTATGTTTGGCCGCGCTGTAAGGCTCGAAGAAATTGCCGTTGCCGCCTAGCACCTGGTTGAAATTGATCTGCTGCCCATTGGGCAGGACCGCGCGGCCGCCGATCGTCGAGGCGCTATTGACGCAGCCGAGCATTCCAGGCGTGGTTTCGGCCAGCGAACAGGGCGCGCGCGTCGCCATATTGACCGCGCGGGTCTTCTGGTAGGTGACAGCGGCCATGAAGCCGCCGCGATCGTTGCGGATGCCCCACAGCAGGTCGGCGGTGAAATCCGATCCGTCGCCCTTTTCGGTGATGCCTTGGCGAACGCTGAGCCCAAGACCTTCATAGTCTGTGCGGGTCACGAGATTAACGACGCCCGCCATCGCATCGGCGCCGTAGATCGCCGACGCGCCGTCCTTGAGGACATCGGTGCGCGCGAGTGCTGCGACCGGGATCATGTTGAGATCGGGAGAGGAGTTGGCGCCGGTGCCGCCCGCGACGAGGCGGCGACCGTTGAGCAGCACCAGGGTGCGCTTGATGCCAAGGCCGCGCAGATTGACCTGCGCCGTGCCATAGCCATTGTTCGCCCAATAGGCAGAGGTCTGGTTGCCGGCGAAACCGGCATTGGCGGGAAGACGTTGCAGCACGGTTTCGATATTGACCAGGCCGGTGTTTTCGATCTGCTCGGCGGACACGACCGTGGCCGGACCGACTCCGGCGAGATCCTGACGCCGGATTCGCGAACCGGTGACGACAATGTCGCTCCCTGATTCGCTCGTCTCTGCCGCCGACGCGGGAGCCGCTCCGTCCTGTGCATAAGCCGGCGTAGCGATAGTTGCGACCACCGCGGCGCTCGCGAGCAAAGATTTTCTGATGGACATGCGAAACCCCCTATTGGTTGCGTTATGAACCCTAGAGAGCACCAATTGTATATACAGGTCAATAGAAATTATCGTGTAACTTCAATATGTTAATTGGACATTGGGAGGTTGCACCGGGTATGATTAATACGCACCCCAAAGCGTTACCCCTCACGCGTCGAGACATTTTTTTTCATAGGTGGACGAGCTGCGAACGGCACAGTCCGCCGCGACCAAAATCTGCGTAATTTAATTACTCCAGCGCTTCGCGTCGCAGTCAGCAGACCGCCCCTCGTCGCGCCGAAGCAACAAGATCACTTGCGAGCCGACGAAGGACTGATGCGAGAGGGTATCGCTTACATTTTGTCCATGTCGTGCCCAGCGTGCGGATCGGGCTCGGGTGCGACAGGCTGCGGCGCTTCCGGCACGGCCTTCGCTCGGGGCGGAGCAGCCGCCTTCGGTTCTTGCTGGGTGCGAGACTTCTCGGGAGGCTTGGCCTCTTTGGTCGCTAGCGCCGGGTCAGCGGCGATTGGCGGCGCCGCTGCGGCAGGCATGGTCTCGACCATTGCAGGCGCCTCCCCCGCAGGAACTGCGCTCTGTTCCGGTGTGGCGCCTCGCTCCTGCGCAGGCTCAGTTCCGCATCCCGCCAGCGCTAGCATCAGGGCAGCGGCGCCGGATAGAGGAATGAATTTCGTCATATCAGTCTCCAATTGTCGTTCCGAAAGGTCATGCGCGAAATTGCGAAACCTTGCCGTCGCCGCTGAACGCCATAACTTCGAAGGCGTCGGCGCTTCCGTCCGGCATTTCCATTCCCGGTGATCCGCGCGGCATGCCGGGGACCGCAATTCCGCGAATGTCGCGCGGCTTGTCATGAAGAAGCTTCGCCAGATGCCGCATCGGCACATGGCCCTCGATGGCATAGCCGCCGATAATGGCCGTGTGGCACGACGCCAGCTGGTCGGGCACGCCATATCGCGTCTTTACGGCGGCCATATCCGCGCGGTTCTCGACGGTCACCGCATAGCCCTCGGCGCGCGCGAAATCGGCCCAAGCTTCGCAGCAGCCGCATTCAGGATCCCGATAGACGAGCATCGGCTCGCCGCCCTTGGCTTTGGCTGACGACCGCGATGTCGTCGCCTCGGATGCCCCATCGACAGCGGCAGGCTTGCGATCGCATCCCGCAAGCGCAGCGCCACCGGCCAGCGCAAAAAGCGCGAGAAGCCTGCGCCTACTGTAAGCGGACGTCATATTCATTTTCGCTCCAATATACGCTTCATCTGATCGATCTCGGACTTCTGGCCTGCGATGATGCCGCTGCAAAGCTGCCGGACCTCGGGATCTGAGAGCTTGGCCTGCTCGCACATGAGGATCGCGCCAGAATGATGCGGGATCATCGAGCGCAGAAATGCGGTGTCGCCGATCGTCGTCTGGGTCCGGATCAGCGCGAAGCTCCCGAAGAAGGCAACGGCCGACCCCAGCAGGAGAAGCGTATTGAGACGCTTCGACGGGAACATGCCGGGCATCGCGACGATCATCAGCACGACCATCGGCGAAACCATCATCAAGGTCATATAGACCATGTTGAGGTTGTTGTAGAAACTCGAGAGCCGGTCGATCATGACGAACATCACCAGATACATGATGAGTCCGCCGATGACCGTCTGCAGCGCAAGGCTGCGATAAGCTGGTTTCACGGCATTTCTCCTTGACGTGTCGCCACCCCGCGAATTTCTAGAACCAGGCCCGTACCCCCATGATGAAACTCACGCCGTTGGCATCCTCGCCCGCGGCTCGCGCGAAGCGCGCGGTATCGCCGACCTTGCGCGCCCATTCGACACCGACATAGGGCGCGAATTCCTTCACGATCTCGTAGCGGAGGCGGAGCCCAAGCTCGAGGTCGGAGAGGCCCGAGCCGGTGCCGGTCTCGGGAACATCCTGCAGCGCGAAGTTGAGTTCGGCCATCGGCTGGAGGATTAGCTTCTGCGTGATGCGCTGATCATAATAGCCCTCGAGCCGGCCGAGGAGATCGCCCTTGTTCGAAAGGAACAATGCGCCTTCGACCTCGAACCAATAGGGTGCGAGCCCCTCGAAGCCGATCGTCGCATAGGTGCGGTCGGGGCCCGGCCCGAGATCCTGCCTTATGCCCGCTTGCGCGTTGAAATAGGGGCCGATTGCCCGGCTATACAGCGCCTGCATTTCGGCGCTCTCGATGCCTTCGCCAAAGACGCCTTCGCCTTCGCTCTTGATCGTGAGCCGGTTGATGTCGCCGCCGTACCAGCCCTCGCCGTCCCAGCGGAAACCATCGCGGCCTTTGCGGGCCTGATATTCGGCAAGATTGAAGCTAATGAAGGCGATGGTCTGAGCGCCATTTTCCTTCATCATCTCGTGGCGCGAGTGCTCCATCTCGGCCGCAGGATAGACACGGTCGGCGTACCAGTCACCCGGCGGTGGCGGCGCGGGGGCGTCGCCCGGCGCAAGGTCGGTGCCGATGGCACCGGCGGCCGGTTCGTTCGTCGCGCTGGCCTTCGGAGTGCAATGCCCCATTTTCGCATGTTCAGCAGGGCAATCGGGATCGGCCGACGCAGCGGTCGGTTTGTCCATCGACATGCCGGGCATCGGCGGCTTCGCCTTCGGAGTGCAGTGACCCATCTTTGCATGCTTGGGCGGACAATCGGGGTCCACCGGCGCGGCCGCCGGTTTGTCCATGGTCATCGAAGGCTCCGGCTCAGGCGTGCAATGGCCCATCGCCGCATGTTCCGGCGCGCAAGCCGGAGCGTCCATTTCCTTTTGGTCCATGTCCATGCCGGGCATATCGCCATGATCCATTTCCGCCATGGGCGCGGGTTCGGATTGAGGCTGCGGGGCCGGCGGCGTCTTGGCAACGGGCTGCTTGGGCTCGGCCGGCATCGTCATGCCGGGCATCGACGAATGATCCATCGACTGCGCGGCAGCGGAAGACGCGAAGGCAAGCGCGGCCGTGCCGGCAAGGAAAAGCGCTGTGCGCGTCATGCGGCGTCTCCCTTCGGGCGAACGCTGACGACGCGCATCATTCCTGCGTGCATGTGGTAGAGCATATGGCAGTGAAACGCCCAGTCGCCGAGCGCGTCGGCGGTGAAGTCGAAGCTCGCGGTGCCGCCCGGCTGGACAAGCACGGTATGCTTGCGCGGCGAACGGTCGCCCTTGCCGGTGACCAGCTCGAAGAAATGGCCATGCAAATGAATCGGGTGGCTCATCATCGAATCGTTGATGAGGTTGATCCGCACCCGCTCGCCCTCGATGAAAGGGATGGGCTCGTGATGGTCGGACATCTTCACGCCATCGAACGACCACATGAAGCGTTCCATGTTGCCGGTGAGGTGGATGTCGAGCGAGCGCGAAGCGGCGCGCACGTCGGGATTGCGATCGAGCGCCACCAGATCATGGTAGGTCAGCACCTTGTGGCCGGCATTCTCGAGGCCCTGCCCCGGCTCGCCCATGCGATCCGATGGCATAGGGGAAATCGTCTGGACGCTCGGGTCGCGCTTGACCTGCGGCGCGACGCTGAAATCGCGCATGCTGTGTTGCATGCCGCCGCCCGATCCATGATCCATGCCCGCCATCTCGCCGCCTTCGGCCGCCGGCGTGCAATGGCCCATCTTGGCATGTTCGGGGGAGCAGGCGGGATCGCTTGCAGGCATCGGCATGGCGCTCATGTCGCCGCTGCCCGAATGATCCATTCCTGCCATTGAGCCGCCCGACATATCGCCCATGCCCATATCTTTCATCGTGGCGAGCGGCCGTTCGCGCAGCGGCGGAACCTCGGCGACCATGCCGGCGCGCGGCGCGAGCGTCGCGCGGCCCAGACCCGAGCGATCATTGGCCTCGGCGACGAGCGTATAGGCACGGTCCTCGACCGGGGTCACGATGACATCGTAGGTTTCGGCGACCGCGATCTGGAACTCATCGATGTCGGTCGGCACGACATTGAGCCCATCGGCCTGAACAACGGTCATCCTGAGGCCCGGAATGCGCACATTGAAGATCGTCATGGCCGAGGCGTTGATGATCCGCAGCCGCACGCGCTCGCCGGGATTGAAGAGCGCGGTCCAATTGTCGCGCGGGCCGTGGCCGTTGACGAGGAAGGTGTAAGTCGACCCATTGACGTCGGCGACATCGGAGGGATCCATGCGCATCTTGCCCCAGTCGATGCGGTCCTTCAGCGACTGATCCTTGCCCGCGAGCAGGCCGCCGAGCGTCTGGCGCTGCATGTTGAAATGACCCGGGTTGACCTTCAGCTTGCGGAAGATCGCCTCGGGCGACAACTGGCTATGATCCGACAGCACGACGACATGTTCGCGGTCATAACCGATCGGGTCGGCGCCCGCGGGGTCGATGACGATCGGCCCATAATGGCCGAACTGCTCCTGGAGACCGGAGTGGCTGTGATACCAGTAGGTCCCCGACTGGACGACGGGGAACTCATAAACGAACTTCGAGCGCGGCTTGATGCCGGGAAAGCTGACGCCCGGCACGCCGTCCATCTGGAACGGAAGGATCAGGCCATGCCAGTGAATCGAGCTGTCCTCGTCGAGGTCGTTGACAACCGTGAGCTTCGCCGTCTGGCCTTCTTTGAGGCGCACCAGCGGCGCCGGCACCGTGCCGTTGATCCCGATCGCACGGCTGAGCTTGCCGTCGATCCGCATCGTCTGCCGCGCGATGCGCAGGGTGATGTCATTGCCCGACACGGTAGGGAGGGGCGCGGTGATGCCTTGCGACACCGGCTGGGCCCACGCCGGGAACCATGCGGCGGCCGCGGCAGCCGCCCCGCCGCCCAGAGTTGCGCTCACGAACCGACGCCTGTCTATCTGCATGTTCTTCCCGACCGTTTCTGAATGTTCCTAATGCCATACGCAGGCGCGGCGTCCGCCCCTCATCGAAAGGCAGGAAAAAGAGCAGCCGGGCAGGCGGATGAACGATCGCTCAACCCTGTGAGCTGTCGCTCGTTCCGGCAAGCAATGCCTTGAGACGGGTCCGCGCGCGGTAGAGGCGAGTTTCGATCGTTTTTTCGCTGACGTCCAGCATCGCCGCCGCTTCGGACTGGCTGACCTCATCCATTCCGCGCAGGAGAAGCACTTCACGCAGATTCGCGGGAAGTTCGCCTATCGCTGCACGAACTCTCGCCAGCTCCTGCCGATCACTTGTTTCCATGTCGGGCGGAGGCGTGTTGCTGGCGACATGATGCGCGCTCTCGAGCGGCAAAGCGCGCGAGAAAAAGGCGCGCACCTTTCGCCGTCGCCCCCAGTCGCGACATTTGTTGAGGGCGATGCGCGCGATCCAGATGCGAAACGGACGCTCGCCATCGTAACGGTCGAGTGCAGCGAAACCGGCAACGAAGGTTTCCTGCGTCAGGTCCATCGCTTCGTCGGCGTCGCCTATATGCTTGACGATGAGCCGATAAACCGCCGTCTTGTGACGGCTCAGCAACTCGCGATAGGCATCTTCCTGGTTCGCGCAGGCGCGCGCCGCAAGGTCCTGGTCGCTATACTGCGATAGGTCGGGGCTCACCGCGCATCGGCGGTCAGCGCTTTGACCACGCTCTTGTCGAACATGCGCGCCTGGTCGCTATCGAGGATGGCCCGCATCGCGAAGAGATGCTCGAGCGTTTCCTTCTGCAACGTCCCCATGACATTGTGGGTATGGTCGATCGCCTCGGTGACGCGAGGTCCATAGCCATGTTCGGCCTCGATAGCCTGCGCAAGCCGAATGTTGGCGGCGCGCATTTCGGTCTCGAGCGTCCGGCGCCGTCCGGCGAATTTGGCTTCGATCCGTTCGAGCTTCGCTTCCTGCGCAGGCGTGAGGTCGATCTCGCTGTGGAGAAGCGCATGCAATTCGGTTTCGCTGGCTCTTGGCGGTTCCGACACGATACGGCCGATGAACACGCCCGCGATGGCGGCCGCGAACGCAATTAATCCGACGATAAGCAGGCGACGTGACGGCATCCTTATTGAACGCCCAGCAAGGTCGACGGCGCCAGCGCGCTGGCAGGTCCGAACGGGCTGATCGGGCTTGCCGCAACCGCGGGCTCGGGAAACGCGCTGCCCGCGACAACGCCGCCGCCCAGCGAAACAAACGCCGCGAGCGCCATAAGGCGCCCAATCGCAGCCGATTCGCGGCGCCGCACCGCAAGGGCGCCGATGATACGATCGTCCAGCGCGTCGAGCGCGGCCGGCAAATCGATCCTATTCAATATGCGAAGCTCTTCGTCCATCAACCTGTCTCGCCAATTCTTCCGTCATTGCTCATACGCATGAGCGACGATCATCCCTCACCGCTGCGTTCTTTTCGTTGCCGATGAGGGTTATGCGCTCATCTTGCGTATTAACAGGCACAGACACGCAATTGGAGTTCTTTATGTTCAAATCGCTTCTCCCCTCCGCGGCAGCGGCTTTCGCGCTGCTCCTCATGCCGAGCGCCGCGAGCGCGCATACCAAGCTCGTCGGTTCGACGCCCGCGGCCAATTCGACCGTCTCGAAAGTGACCTTGGTCAGCCTGACGTTTAGCGAAAAGGTGATCGCATCGACGGTCAAGACCGAATTGGTGATGACCGCGATGCCCGGCATGGCCAATCACGCGCCGATGAAAATTCCATACACCTCGGCGATGGGCAAGGACGGCAAGTCGATGACGCTCGCGCTCAAGCGCGCGCTGACGCCTGGAACCTATAAGGTGACATGGTCGGCCGCGGGTGCCGACACCCACCGCATGGGCAGCGAATTCAGCTTCACCGTAAAGTAAGGCGGTGGGCGATCCCGTCCTGATCGGCATCAGGTTCGCGCTTTACGCGGACCTGATGCTTATCGCCGGCCTCGCTGCCTTCCCGCTTTACGCGCTGACACGAAGCGAACGCCTCGGGACCCAGCCAATGGCCGCGATCTGGCGCCTGGAGCGGTGGCTCTGCGCCGCCGGACTGCTGCTCTCCACCTTGGGCATGGGCGTACTCGCCGCCTCGATGCAGGGCGTTGGCTTCCTCTCGCTCGAGTTCCAGCCCTTCTGGGATCTCGTTCGCGAGACCGACGTCGGCATGGCCTGGATCTACCGGAGCGCCGCCCTCCTGCTCGCGCTGGCGGCGGCGATTTGGCTGACCCGCTGGCCGGCAACCGCCGCAGCGATACTCGCGGCGGCTGGCTCGGTGGCCGTCGCGACCCTTGTCTGGTCCGGCCACGCGGGCGCGACCGAAGGCGCAGCGGGCACAATCCACCGGATCAGCGACATATTGCATATGATCGCGGCAGCTGTCTGGATCGGCGCGATCGGCGCCTTTCTCTTGCTGGTCACGCCGCAAAGCATCCGCGAATTGCCGGGCGGGCTTCGAATTGCGGCGCGGAGCCTCGATCAATTTTCGCTCATTGGCACAATCTGCGTCCTCATCATTGCCGCAACCGGCCTCATCAACAGCCAGTTCATCGTCGGTGCCGAGAATCTCGGCCGATCGCTCAGCTCGCCCTATGGCCAATTGCTCCTTGCCAAGCTCGCGCTGTTCGGACTGATGCTTGCGCTCGCGGCCGCCAACCGCTGGCGGTTGACGCCGGCGCTCGCCGCAGCCGCGGGTGGCAATACCGAAAACATCGATACCGATCCCGACGCAGCGCTTGCGGCGATGCGCAAGAGTCTCATCATCGAAGCGGCCGCCGCGCTCGCCATACTCGCGCTGGTCGCCTGGTTCGGCACGCTCGAACCGTTCGTGGGCGCCGACGCGGCTTGACCGCCAACACCGCCCCCTGGTCGGGCTCGATCATGCTCGGGACCGGCTGGGCATTGATCGATGCGCGGATCGGGACCAGCCGTCCCCACAGCCATCTGGCGCATCAGATCAGCCTCGCGGTCGAACAGGATCTCGAGATTTCGGGCGACGCCGACATGACGGTCCCGACTGGACATGCGGTCGCCCTCGCATCGCATGTTCCGCACCGCATGGGGCCGCAGGGCGCGATGGTACGGTCATTCTATCTCGATCCGCTCTTTCGCGCCGGTACGAGGATGTCGGGCGGATCGGCACCCATCCTGCTGCCGCCGACGGAAGCGGCCGGCCTCGGCGCGATCGCCAATGCGGAAGATGCGAGACGCTGGGCCTCCTCCTATCTTGATCGGTCGCACGGGCATCCGGTCGATGCGCGCCTGTCTGCAGCGCTCACAAACCCCGACGATTTGTCGAGCGCTCGCGCCTTGGCCGACGTCGCCTGTCTCTCGCCCTCGCGCCTGCGCGAAATCGTCAGTAGGGACTTTGGCGTGCCCCCGGCGAAATTGCTGCAATGGCTCCAGCTCCAGCGAGCGCTGCGCGCGCTCGCGGACGGTGGAGGCCTCGCCGACGCGGCGGCGGCGGGCGGCTTTGCCGATCAATCGCACTTCACCCGCCGCTGTGCGCAATGGCTCGGCGTGACGCCCTCGGCGGGGCTCGCGGGCTTTGCGGTCGAAATCATGCTCTGAGCGCGGCGCCCGCCCAGCGGCACCGGCGAAACATTCAAGACCCGGGCCTCGGCGGGGCTCTATCCGGCTCGTCGAGGCTGGCACCCGGCCGCGATCCGCGCGGCGAGCCAGACAGCCGAAAGGAGTTGGACGATGCCCGAACCCGAACCCGCCGCGCGGTCCTACACGCCGGCGGCAGGCTATCATATGCTGACGCCGCTCTATGATTTCGGCGTGGCAGTGACGACGCGCGAGCGCGTGTGGCGCGACCGTCTCGTCCGCCATATGGCTCCGACCGAGGGCGAGGTCATTCTCGACATCGGCTCGGGCACGGGCAATCTCGCGCTGGCGATCGCCCGTCATAGCCAGGGCGTGCGCTATCTCGGCATCGACCCCGACGAAGCTGCGACACGCATTGCGCGAACCAAAATGGCGCGGCTCTCCCCAGCTCCGGAGTTTCGTGTCGGCTTCTTCTCGGCCGCGGCCGTCACCGATTGGCCGGCCCCGGCGAAGATCACGATCTGTCTCGTCCTCCACCAGGTGGGAATGGAGGAAAAGGCTCGCCTGCTCCGTGAGGCCTGGCACACGCTTACCCCCGGCGGCGCGCTTTTTGTCGCCGATTATGGCGAACAGCGCAGCCGCCTGATGCGGCTGCTGTTCCGCCTGACGGTCCAGCAGCTCGATGGCGTGCGCGATACCCAGCCCAACGCCGATGGCTTGCTGCCGATCCTGATCCGCGAAGCGGGGTTTGACGATATTCGCGAGCTGGAGACTTTTCGGACGCCAACCGGCGCGATCGCCATCCTCCGAGCCGGCAAGGCCAAGGCCTGACCAGACGCGCAAGAAAATCCGAGGGGCAGCGGCCTGCCTTGCGTATCGATAGGAGCGGCCTCATTCTTCAGCCGCGACGACGGCGACGGTCGGGGCGAGCCGGACCGGCAAGCCCGAACGCGGCCTTTGCCGGTCGCGCCGGGACAGCGACAGGAGCGATGACGGTGCACGATTATCAAGGCGCAGGAAAAGGCAGCGAAGACACGACCGATCCGGTCTGCGGCATGACGGTCGACCCGGCGACCACGCCGCACGTCGCGACGCATGGCGGCGCACATCAATATTTCTGCAGCGCGGGCTGCCTCGCGAAATTCGAGGCCGACCCCGGTCGCTACATGGCGGGGCGCGAGCCGGCCGACGCGGTCGGGGATGCGATCTGGACCTGTCCGATGCATCCCGAGATCCAGCGTCCGGGACCTGGAAGCTGTCCGATCTGCGGCATGGCGCTCGAACCCGCCATGCCCGATGCGGCGGCCGGACCCAGCGAAGAATATCGCGACATGCGGCGGCGCTTCTGGGTCGGGCTCCTGCTCGCCCTTCCCGTCCTCGCGCTCGAGATGGGCGGCCACATGACGGGTCTCCACCAATATGTCGGTCGTCAGACCAGCAACATGATCCAGATGCTTCTCGCGACCCCCGTGGTGCTGTGGGCGGGCTGGCCCTTTTTCGAGCGCGCCTGGCTCTCGATCCGCAACAAGAGCCTCAATATGTTCACCCTCATCGCGATGGGGACGGGCGTCGCCTGGGGCTACAGCATGATCGCGGCGCTCGCACCGCAGATTTTCCCGGACGCGTTCCGCGCGGCCGACGGATCGGTGGCGGTCTATTTCGAGGCCGCGGCGGTCATCACGGTGCTGGTGCTGCTCGGGCAAGTGCTCGAACTGAGGGCGCGCGAGACGACGAGCGGCGCGATCCGCGCGCTCCTCGACCTGACGCCGAAGCTCGCACGGCGCGTCGGCGGCGACGGGAGCGACGAAGAGGTTGCGCTCGAGGATGTCGCGGTCGGCGATGTACTTCGCATTCGCCCGGGCGAGAAGGTGCCCGTCGACGGCATCGTCCTCGAAGGCCGCGGCACGGTCGACGAGTCGATGGTCACGGGCGAATCGATGCCGGTCACGAAGGAAGCCGGCGCCGCGCTCATCGGTGGCACGATCAACCAGACCGGCGGCCTGCTGATGCGCAGCGAGAAAGTCGGGCGCGACACGATGCTCGCGCGCATCGTGCAGATGGTTGCCGATGCGCAGCGCAGCCGCGCCCCGATCCAGCGCCTCGCCGATACAGCTTCGGGCTGGTTCGTGCCGGGCGTCATCGCCGTCGCCGTCGCCGCTTTCATCATCTGGTCGCTTCTCGGCCCCGCGCCTGCGATGGCCTATGGCCTGATCGCCGCCGTCTCGGTGCTCATCATTGCTTGTCCGTGCGCCCTCGGCCTTGCGACGCCCATGTCGATCATGGTTGGCGTCGGACGCGGCGCCGAGGCCGGCGTGCTGATCAAGAACGCCGAAGCGCTCGAACGGATGGAGAAGGTAGACACACTCGTCGTCGACAAGACCGGCACCCTCACAGAAGGCAGACCCTCGGTCGTCGCCATCGAAGTCGCGGACGGGTTCGAGGAGCAGGATTTGCTCCGGATCGCTGCCAGCCTCGAGCGCAGCAGCGAGCATCCCCTCGCGGCGGCGATCGTCAAGGCCGCCGAGGATCGGGGTCTCGCGCTCGTCGAGCCTTCGGGGGTCGACCAGCCGGTCGGCAAGGGCATCGTGGGGGTCGTCGACGACAAGGCCATCGTCCTCGGCAATGCCGGTTTCCTTGAGGAATATGATGTCGATCCTGGCGCGCTCGCCGAGGCGGCCGACCGGCTTCGCGCGGACGGCGCCACCGCGATCTACATCGCGGTCAACGGCAAGGCCGCCGGCGCTATCGCCATCGCCGACCCCGTCAAGGAGACGACGGGCGCAGCGCTCACGGCGCTGCGCGACGCGGGAATTCGCGTCATCATGCTCACCGGCGACAATCGCGTCACCGCCGAGGCGATCGCCAGGCGCCTCGGCATCGACGATGTCGAGGCCGACGTTCTCCCCGACCAGAAGAGCGCTGTCGTGCAGCGGCTGCGCGAGCAGGGCCGGGTGGTCGCCATGGCGGGCGACGGGGTCAACGACGCCCCCGCGCTCGCCGCCGCCGATGTCGGGATCGCCATGGGATCGGGAACCGACGTCGCCATCGAAAGCGCGGGCATCACGCTGCTGCGCGGCGACCTGCTCGGCATCGTGCGGGCGCGGCACCTCAGCCAGGCGACGATGGGGAATATCCGCCAGAATCTCTTCTTCGCCTTCGCCTATAATGTCGCAGGCATACCCGTGGCGGCGGGCGTACTTTATCCGGTCTTCGGGCTGCTATTGTCGCCGATCATCGCCGCCGCTGCGATGGCGCTTTCGTCGGTGAGCGTCATCGCCAATTCGCTGCGCCTGCGGTTCGTGAAAATCTGATCGAAGCATCGCCGCAGCCTTGAGCGGCGGCAATCACAAAAGGGAGAATGGGGATGAGAGGTTTCACAATGGCGGCAATCGGGCTGGCCCTGGTCATGGCGGCTCCCGTCCACGCGGCGGCGGCCCCGGATTATCAGACGGCGACCGCGACGCTGGCACAATATAAGCAGGCGATCGAGAACCGCGACCTGTCGGGCGTCGACGCGCTGTTTGCGCCTGACGCCCAGATCTTCGAGTCGGGCGGCATCGAGGGCAATTTTGCGCATTATCGCGACCATCATCTCGCACCCGAGCTGAAGGCTTTCAAATCCTTCGCCTTCAAGGACTATAAGATCTCGGTGCGCGGCGAAGGCGAGGTCGCGGTCGCTACCGAAACCTATAACTACACGATCGTCCTTACGAACGGCGAGACGATCGAACGCGCCGGCGTCGCGACGAGCGTCCTCAAGTGGACGAACGGCAAATGGCAGATCATCAGCCTGCACAGCTCTTCGCGCAAACCGAAGGCGTAGCGGGCGGGCATAGGATGTGGGGCGGATCCACCCCGATGCGTCAGACCCGCTCGAACGCCGTAATGATCGGGCAGTGCGTCGTATCGTCCGCGGCGCACTGGCGCGACAAGCCAAGCAGCGCCCGCCGCGCGGTGCCGAGTTCGGCCATCGTCTTTTCGATCGCGGCGATGCGCTCGTCGGCAAGCGCGCGCGGGCGCGATCAGTCGAGGCATCGAGCTCGAGCAGTTCTCCAATCTCGGCGAGCGTGAAGCCTGCGGCTTGCGCGGATTTGATAAAACGCAGGCGCCGAAAGACGGCCTCGTCATAGCGGCGTATGCTGCCCTGCGCACCGCCTCTTTTGCCTTGGCCGGGAACCGGGAGCAGGCCCTTCGCTGATAGAAGCGGATGGTCTCGACGTTGACGACCGCGCGCTTCGCAAGCTGTCCGATGGTCATGTCACGCAGGTGCTTGACTCCATACCCCGGTGCGCAGCCTAGTCGATGAGGCGTACGCCCTTGGCGGTGCGAAGCTCGTACACCGGACGGATCCGAGATCGCGCAGGAGCATCCCGGTGACGGATTCGCCGCGCGGCAAGGCCGCGACGTCGAAAAATGCTCCCGTTCAGGCAGGGGGTGCGCGTGGGTCTTGCCGCTGCAATACGGGTCCATACCATCTCATGTTCGCCATCGGCTGAGGCCGACCGGTGCCGCCGTGCGATCCTTCAGTTTGGACTCGCCCTTTCGCAACAGCCTCCAGTTTCGTTTCGCCACACCTCCACCCACAATAGCGGCGGCGACCATAATCCGCTAACAATCAACCCGAACGGCTTGCTGGAGGCCGATCTCTCGGCGCCACTCAATTGCGCCATTCCATGTTGCGTTCTCACATCAGGCAGAAATTACGGGTTGGACGCCCATTCCAAGTCATCAACAAATTTGTCGATCTCCTCGGCAATCAGCCGAGGATGCTCCTGGATTACCCAGTGAGTCCCTATACCCAGCTCTCGCACGTCACCCTTCTCAAAATATTGTTCACTTGCGAACGCAAGTTCGGGTGGGCTGAATGCGTCATTTTTCGCCAGCAAAAGGCGCGCCGGAACAGCGACCAGCCCGGCGCCTACGTCTGCATCGAACTTCGCATTGGCCTGATACCATGCGCCCATGCTGTGGATGGCCCCATCATGATCCCAGGCCGCCTTATACTGGTCCATCACCTGCTTCGAGAAGGTTCCGGGTTCGGACGTGTCCTGCAAATTTTTTTCGAGCAATCCCCAGTTGCCATATCGTGCAACATGGCCCGGCAGCCATGGAACCCTTAGGAAGGTCCGATACCAGCTAATCGCCTCGCCCTCTGGCCTGACGTCGCGAATTGCATAGGGATGGGGCTTGTTGACAACCAAGGCCCCAACCACTTTTCTGGGGTGTAGCAAAGCCGTCCACCAGGTGACCTGCCCGCCAAAATCATGTCCGACTACCACGAATCTTTCGTGGCCCAGCGCAGCAGCCACATCTACGACGTCTTTTGCGAGGATATCGAGACGATAGGAAGAAGCGCTACCGGGCTTTGCGGATCGGTTATAGCCGCGCTGATCGAGGGCGATTACCCGATAGCCCTTGCGAGCGAGATTCGCCATGACGCCACGCCACGCGTACCAAAACTCAGGATAACCATGGAGGAGGAGGATCGGTTTGCCATCGTCAGGACCGGCAATAACAACGTGCAGCCTGACACCGTTTGCATCTACAAACGCTTCGCGAAACGCTGTGCCCAACTCTTTGCGGGCAGCAACAACAGCATCTCGATCCGGTTGCCGTCCTGACATGTATCCGACAGCGACAACGAATGCCAGAATTGCCAAACCGATCATTATGACCTTGCCTTTCAAGGCTTTTCTCCTTGCTGGAAGAAGCTTCCGACCACGTGATCGTTAGGCCCTGAAGGGTTCAACAAGTTGCTTGAGATATTCTTTGGGATAATTTGGCCTGTCTTCAATCCCGATGTCAGCCGAGCCAATCTTGCGATTGGGATCAAAAAATACCGTTCCCAATATCCGGTCGGTAAGATTTGTGAAAAGGCCGAAGTTCACGTCGCCCTCTTTGGCATTACCAATATGATGGAAGCGATGAACGACGTTGACTGCCAAAATATACTTTAGTGGTCCAGTAAAGTATGCGACGTTTGAATGCTGCAATAGGAGTTGAAGCAGCACGGCGACGACAAACAGCGACAACACATCCTGCGGGGCACCCATCAGAAGCAGAGGCGTGGTTCCTGCAAGCGTTTCGATAAGCTGGTGCAACGGGTGTTTCATCAGCCCGTTGAAACCGTACATCCGCTTCACGCTATGATGCACGGCATGCAAACGCCAAAGAAAGGCAAAGCGATGGCTGGCAAAATGCGCCAGCGTAATACCGACGTCGGCGATCAGGATGGCCAACAGCAGTTGTTGCCAAAGGGGCCAGCCAACTGGCCAAACTGATGGGATAGCGAGCAGGGCCGCCGTAAAGGGAACCGACAAAATCCCGATTACCGCCATGGATTCATTGACGAGGAAATGGCTCCAGTCCCGCAGCGTGTCCCCTTGATCCACGTTGAACGCACTGTCGTACGGAACGAGTCGCTCAAGGCAAAAGGCGAGCAAAATGAACCCGCCAACCAATGCGAAAAGCCAAGCCCGGTTAAAGTCGTTACCGACGATGTGAAGGGCTAGCGCGTTGCCGCCAAGCAGGAAAAGCGGTAGATATACGAGCCGGACCAAGTTTTTTAACATTTACAGCGTCCTAAATGAGCAGACATTCGTCTGAGTCGAGAATGCTTCCTGCATTAGGTAGCGCTGGTCGATCTGGCTTGAACGGAACGGAACCAAACCAACTTTTGGGTAAAATTTGTTGTCGCTCCGCCGTTTTGTTCAATATTCTTGCTTGCGGTCTGAACTACGATCCAAAGTCCGGTGCGAAGCGCGCCCCAAATTGATGGCAAACCAGCTTTGATGAATGCGTTTGTTTTCGGCGACGGATGGGCAGCCTATCGCGGGCAATCGTCCGACAACAGCCCGCATAGACATGCGGCGATCCAGCTTGTCTTCGGTTCTGACCGTACTGTTTGCGTGGTTGGTGAGGACGGGAAAGAGTTTGCTGGCCGCACGGTTGTTATCCAGCCGATGGTCGAACATAGCTTGATTGCCAGAGATATCGTGTCCGTGCTGTATTTGGAGCCGCAAACGCCCTTGGCGTTCCGCGTTATGGACGAAATCAGCGCCGGCGATATCAACATAGTAAACGACCCCGGCTTTCTTGGATTTGATTGCAAATTACCGCTTAAGGATTGGGTCGAGAAACTGTCAGATTCGGCACCGAGAAGCGGTTCGACGGTCGATCACCGCCTTTCTATCGCCTTGCAGCAACTCGCTGAAAACCCGAACGAAATGCAAATCGCACATATGGCGGAGAAATTGGGATTGTCAGATTCGCGGTTGAGATTTCTTGCGCGCGACCAGCTCGGCTTTCCTCTTTCGACATGGATGCTTTGGCGCAAGCTCGATCGAGCCGCTCGCGCCTTGCATGATGGAGAGACGTTGGTAGGCGCGGCACTGCTGGGTGGATTTTCAGACCAGGCGCACCTCTCGCGCACGATGAGGCGTATGTTCGGCATGACCCCTCGCGCAGTGCAAGGGTTGACGCTTGCCAGCGGCGGATCATGAAATTTGGACCGGCATTATTGCATACGAATTGCGGGCTCCCGGCGTCGTGGTGCGCCGCGCCGGAACCGAACCTGATGATGCTCACGATTGCGCTGTGGAGGCGCTTTTCGCCTGTCGTCATGCCGATGACTCACTAAGAAGGCTGCGGGCGGCGTAACTTCGGCGCGGCACAGTGCGAATATTCCCTTGAGCTGCATCGCCGAGAATCGAATTGACGCGGCAACGATCGAGGATCATGCTTTTACCGTGAAACGCTGGCTTTCCCTCTTGCTGCTCTTCGGAGCTGTTCTGGGCCTTCTGGGCCAGGAAGCCGCGTTCGCGTCTGCCCCGGCAATCCCGGCGTCCGATACCGCGATCACAGCGATGGCGATGAGCGACGAATGCGCGGAAATGATGGGGATCGCCAAATCCGGGGACGGCGCGCCCTGCAAGGGCCTGACCTTCGACTGCATCGCCAAGATGGGCTGTGCGCTCCCGCCTGTCGTCGTAACGCCGCCAACGCTGATCGCGGCGGCGACTCACATGCCGGGCTTGCTCGATCCGCTTCCGATCCAGCGGCTGGATGGCCGAACATTCGGTCCCGAGCCCGATCCACCGCTAATTCTCGGCTGAATTGCACGATGCGCGCCGGGCCGTTTCGGCGCGCGTTTCCTGCCTTTTCAACTGAGGAATTCAACATGAAACCGATTTTTGCCTTTGCCGCGCTCGCGGCAGCAACCCTTGCCGCCCCCGTTCTCGCCCAGGAGCAATCGGGCGGCCATTATGAATGGCAGACCCGCCAGATGCCGGGACCGAACAAGTCCAATACGACCTCGCGGGTCCGCGTCTGGGTCAAGGACAAGCCGGGACAGATGGCGCATTGCGACTGCGACATGATGAAGGTGAGTCCGGCCGACTGCATGAAGAAAATGTCCGGCGACCATAAGATGCCCCCACAAGGGTGACGGTCCTTCCTCCCCGGCGTACATACGCCGGGGAGGCTTTCGTCGGGTCCACAGAGGGGGACATCATGCGCCTATTTTTTGCGGCAGCCTTGCTCGCGCTGCCCACGGCCCTTCGTGCCGAACCCATGTCGCTCGACGAGGCGCTTCGGCTGGCGGAAACGCGTGCGCCGGAGATGCAAGCCCGCGAGGCGGGGATCGATGCCGCCCGGTCCGCGTCGATCGCCGCCGACCGGCTGCCCGACCCGAAGCTCGATCTCGCTCTGCGCGATTTCCCGGTCACCGGCCCCGACGCGGGGCGGTTCAATCGCGACGATTTCACCATGCGGGTGATCGGCATCAGCCAAGACGTCCCGAACCCCGCGAAGCGCCGCGCCCGCGCGGTGCGGGCGCAGGCCGATATCGGCATCGCCGAGGCCGAGCGGACGATCGCGGCGCAGGATGTGCGGCTGGCGACGGCGCTCGCCTGGATCGACCTCCATTTTGCGAAGAAGCGCCTCAAGGAACTCGACCTGCTCGACACGGGCCTCGACGAGCTTCAGGCGACGGTGACCGCCCGGCTCGCCAGCGGATCGGCGCGGCCCGCGCAGGCGCTCGAGCCCGAACAGCTTCGCGCCGAGCTGGCCGACCGGCGCAGCACGCTTGCCGCAGACGTTGCGCGCTTCCGTGCCCAGCTTGCCCGCTACACCGGTGATGCCGCCGCCGACACGGTGGGCGCGCTGCCGCCGCTGGGTGTCGATGGCACGGTCCTCCGGGCCGACCTTTCGGCGCTGCCGCGGCTCGGCAGCTATGATGCGCGGATCGTGGCCGCCGATGCCGAAACCGGGCTCGCGCGCGCCGAGAAGCGGCCCGACTGGTCGGTGAATGCCGCCTATGGCCGCCGCGAGCCCAATTTTGGCGATCTCGTTACGGTCGGCGTGACCATCGACTTGCCGTTCTTCGCCAGGAAGCGGCAGGATCCGAAGATCGCCGCACGGGCGAGCGAGGCGACAGCGGCGCGGCTCGACCGCGAGGCGGCCGAGCGCGAACTCGCCGCGGCGCTCACGGCCGATCTCGCGACGCATCGCATGCATGATGAGCAGCTCGCCAATGCGCGGACAAGGCTGGTGCCGCTTGCCAAGAAGCGCGCCCAGCTCGACCTCGAAAGCTATGGCGCGGGCCGTCTCGACCTCGGCACCGCGCTCTTGTCAACGCTCGCGCTGGCCGAAGCCGAGGTCGATGCGCTGGCGCGCGAAGCCGAGGTGGCGCGCGACGCCGTCCGGATCAAATTCACTTATGGGGAGGAGGCACGGTGATGACCGATGCGACAACAAAGGCGCGCTGGCGCGCCGCGATCCTTGCCGCCGTGCTGGTTACGGGCGGCGGCGGCTATTGGCTCGGGCAGCGCGGAGGCGACGCTACAGCGCCCGGCGCCGCGAGCGACGATAGCCGCAAGATCCTCTACTATTACGACCCCATGTTCCCGAACCAGAAGTTCGACAAGCCGGGCAAATCGCCGTTTATGGACATGGAACTGATGCCCAAATATGCCGACGATGGCGCTGCGGACGCCGCCCCCGGGATCATAGTCGACCCCGGGGCACGGCAAAGCCTCGGGATGCGCGTCGTCGCGGCGGAGATGGGCAGTCTCGCGGCAACCGTCGATGCCACGGGCAGCATCGAGTTCAACCAGCGCGATGTCGCGATCGTGCAGGCTCGCTCGGGCGGCTATGTCGAGCGCGTCTACCGCCTCGCGCCCGGCGACGTCATCGGCGCCGGTGCGCCGATCGCCGACGTGCAGCTACCCGAATGGGGCGGCGCCCAGACCGAATATCTGAGCGTCAAGCGGCTCGGCCGCCCCGATCTTACGGCAGCGGCGCGGCAGCGGCTGCGCCTGATGGGTATGCCCGAGGCGGTGATCGCCGAGGTCGACCGGAGCGGGCGGACCGGCGGCAGGTTGACCGTCCGGGCGCCGATCGGCGGGGTCGTCCAAGCGCTCAATGCGCGCGCGGGCGTCACGCTGGCGCCAGGGCAGACGCTCGCCGAAATATCGGGGCTCGGCACGGTCTGGCTCAACGCCGCGCTTCCCGAAGCGCAGGCGGGCCTGGTGCAGGTCGGCCAGCGCGCCGCGGCAACACTCACCGCTTTCCCGGGCGAGAGCTTCGGCGGCCGGGTGGTCGCGATCCTGCCCACGGCAGCCGCTGACAGCCGGACGCTGACCGTCCGCATCGAGCTTCCCAACCGCAGCGGACGCCTCCGGCCGGGCATGTTCGCGAGTGTCGCGCTCGGCGGCGATGCGAGGCCGGCGCTGCTGGTGCCGAGCGAAGCGGTGATCCGTACCGGCAAGCGGAACGTCGTGATGCTCGAAATGGGTGATGGCCGCTATCACCCCGCCGAGGTCGCGACTGGGCGCGAAGGGGGCGGCAAGACCGAGATATTGGACGGCCTCGCCGCCGGCGAGAAGGTGGTGGCCTCGGGCCAATTCCTGCTCGATTCCGAGGCAAGCCTCACCGGCCTCGCCGTGCGCCCGCTGGATGCGGCGCGATGATCGAGCGGATCATTCGCGCATCCGCCGCCGCGCGCGGCCTCGTCGTCGCGGCGGCGCTGATCCTGACGCTGCTCGGCATCGCCGCTGTCCGCACGACCCCGGTCGACGCGCTGCCCGATCTCTCGGACGTCCAGGTCATCATCCGCACCAGCTATCCCGGCCAGGCACCACGTATTGTCGAGGACCAGGTTACCTATCCGATCACGACGACGATGTTGTCGGTGCCCGGGGGGCGCGTCGTGCGCGGCTATTCCTTCGTCGGCGACAGTTTCGTCTATGTGCTGTTCGACGACGACACCGACCTTTATTGGGCGCGCAGCCGCGTGCTCGAATATCTGAGCCAGGTGCAAAGCCGCCTCCCCGAGGGGGCCAGGGCGTCGCTCGGCCCCGATGCGACGGGGGTGGGCTGGATTTACGAATATGCCTTGGTCGATAAGAGCGGACGCCATGACCTCGCCGCGCTGCGCAGCCTGCAGGACTGGTTCCTCCGCTTCGAGCTCAAGGCGGTCCCGGGGGTCGCCGAGGTCGCAAGCATTGGCGGCATGGTGCGCCAATATCAGATCCTCGTCGATCCGCAGAAGCTCGCCGCCTACGGCGTGACCGCGACCGACGTGGCCGACGCGCTGAAGCGCGCGAACCAGGAAAGCGGCGGCGGCACGCTCGAGATGGCCGAAGCCGAATATATCGTGCGTGCCAGCGGCTATCTGAAGGGCCTCGACGATTTTCGCGCCGTCCCGATCCGCACCGCGCCGGGCGGAATCCCTGTGACATTGGGCGACGTCGCCACCGTCCAGATCGGCCCCGACACCCGCCGCGGCATCGCCGAACTCAACGGCGAGGGCGAGGTCGCGGGCGGGATCATCGTCATGCGGCAGGGCCAGAATGCCCGCGAGGTGATCGATGGCGTTCGCGCCAAGCTCGCCGAATTGAAGGCGGGCCTGCCGCCGGGCGTCGAGATCGTCACCACCTACGACCGATCGGGGCTGATCGACCGCGCGGTCGACAATCTGACGTCGAAGCTGATCGAGGAGTTTATCATCGTCGCCATCGTCTGCGCGCTGTTCCTCTGGCACGCGCGTTCGGCACTGGTCGCGATCCTGACCCTGCCGCTCGGCATATTGATCGCCTTCATCGTCATGCGGCTGCAGGGGCTCAACGCCAACATCCTGTCGCTCGGCGGGATCGCGATCGCGGTGGGTGCGATGGTCGATGCCGCGGTGGTGATGATCGAAAATGCCCACAAGCATCTCGAGCATTGGGACACCGATCATCCGGGCGAGGAGTTGAAGGGCGCCGAGCGTCGGCGCGTCATCACCGATGCCGCCGCCGAAGTCGGCCCTGCCCTCTTCCTCAGCCTGCTCATCATAACCTTTTCCTTCCTGCCCATCTTCACGCTCGAGGGCCAGGAGGGCCGGCTCTTCTCGCCGCTCGCTTTCACCAAGACCTATGCGATGGCCGCCGCCGCCATATTGTCGATCACGCTGATCCCGGTGCTGATGGGATGGCTGATCCGCGGCCGCATTCCGGGCGAGCAATCCAATCCCGTCAACCGCTGGCTGACCCACGCCTACCGGCCAGCGCTCGACTGGGTTCTTGCGCGACCAAAGAAGACGCTCGTTATAGCCGGGCTTGTCTTCGCGACCAGCCTCTGGCCGATGGCGCAGCTCGGCGGCGAGTTCATGCCGCAGCTGAACGAGGGCGACCTGCTCTATATGCCGTCGGCATTGCCCGGCCTGTCAACCGCGAAGGCGGCGAGCCTGCTCCAGCAGACCGACAGGCTCATCAAGACCGTGCCCGAGGTCGAGAGCGTATTCGGCAAGGCGGGGCGCGCCGACAGCGCGACCGACCCCGCGCCGCTCGAGATGTTCGAAACCACGATCCGCTTCAAACCGAAGGACCAATGGCGACCCGGCATGACCGAAGAGAAACTGATCGCCGAGCTCGATGCGCGGGTCCGCGTCCCCGGGCTCGCGAACTTCTGGATTCCGCCGATCCGCAACCGGATCGACATGCTCGCGACCGGGATCAAGAGTCCGATCGGAATCAAGATCGCGGGGTCGGATCTTGCCGCGGTCGACCAGACCGCGAAACGGATCGAGACGGTCACAAAGACGGTCCCGGGCGTCGCTTCGGCGCTCGCCGAGCGGCTCACCGGCGGGCGTTATATCGATGTTGATATCGACCGCACGGCCGCCGCCCGATACGGGCTCAACGTCGCCGATGTGCAGGCGGTCGTCTCGGGCGCGATCGGCGGCGAGACGATCGGTCAGACGGTCGAGGGGCTCGCGCGCTATCCGATCAGCGTGCGTTATCCACGCGAGCTCAGGGACAGCATCGGCAAATTGACCGACCTCCCGCTGCTCACCCCATCGCGCCAGCAGATCACGCTCGGCACGGTGGCGAGCGTCAAGGTCAGCGACGGCCCGCCGATGCTGCGAAGCGAGAACGGACGCCCGGTCACCTATATCTATGTCGAGGGGCGCGGCCGCGATTTGCAGACGCTGGTCCGGGACATACAGCAAGCCGTTGCGCGCGACGTCAAGCTGCCGCCCGGCATCAGCGTCTCCTACACCGGGCAGTTCGAGTTCCTCGTCCGCGCGACCGAGCGGATGAAGGTCGTCGTGCCGGTGACGCTCGCGATCATCGCCGGGCTGCTCTACCTGACCTTCCGCCGCTGGGACGAGGCGCTGCTCATCCTCGCGACGCTGCCCTTCGCGCTGACCGGTGGGCTGTGGTTGCTCTACCTCCTCGGCTACAACCAGTCGGTAGCGAGCGCCGTCGGCTTCATCGCGCTTGCGGGCGTCGCCGCCGAGTTCGGGGTCGTGATGCTCATCTATCTCAAGCAGTCGCTCGCGGCGCGAAGCGATGGCGACATTCCCGCCGCGATCCGCGACGGCGCTTTGCTCCGCGTCCGTCCGAAAGCGATGACCGTCGCCGTCATCCTCGCGGGCCTGTTTCCGATCCTTGTCGGAACCGGCACAGGATCGGAAGTGATGAGCCGGATCGCCGCGCCGATGGTTGGCGGCATGCTCACCGCACCGCTGCTTTCGATGTTCGTCATTCCCGCCGCCTATCTGCTGATGCGGCGGCGTTCCGCCAATCCCGTTCAACCCGAAGGAGAAACGACATGAAGACATCTATTGCCATCGCGCTGGGCTTTGCCATCAGCGCGACGCTTTCTGGCTGCGGCCAGCAGGGCGAAGCGCCGAAAGCGGAAGAAAAGGCCGCCATGGCCGATGACGCCGGGACCATGGCGATGCCGGCCGAAACCAAGCATGGCAAAGGCACGGCAACCGTGACCGCGATCGATACCGCGAAAGGACAGGTCACACTCGATCATAGTGCAATCGCCGAACTCGAATGGCCTCCGATGACGATGGGGTTCGCCGCGAAACCTGAGTTGCTGACAAACATCAAGGTCGGCGACAAGGTCGCGTTCGAGCTCGACTGGGACGGCAAGGCGGGAACGGTCACGAAACTCGACAAGGCGTCGTAAGAACCGGCGCCGCCGGAGCTCGCCGCGCGACAAGCGCGTCGTGGCCCAGCTATCATTGCGCACGGCGGCCAGTCGGCCGCCGTGCGCAATGGCCCTGTCATTGTCCGAACGGGCGCCGATCCAGGGAGAAACCCTTTGGCCTAAATCGCCAGTTCGGTTCCCGCGATCGCCTCGATTACCCGGCATTCGGCGGCGCGGCCGCCTTCGCAGGATGTCGCGACTTCGGTCAGCGCCGAACGCAAAGTCTCGAGCCGGGCGATACGAATGCCGATTTCGCGGAGATGTTCGCGCGCGATGGCCGCGGCTTCGGCGCAGTCGCGGTCGGGCTGGTCCGAAAGCGCCAGCAGCGATCGAATCTCGGGGATGGAAAAGCCAAGCTGGCGGCCATGCCGAATGAAAGCGAGGCGCCGCAGATCGGCAGCATCATAACTTCGTCGGCCAGAAGCCGTGCGAAGCGCCTCGGGCAGCAGCCCGATTTCCTCGTAGAAGCGGATGGTATTGACCTTGGTGCCGGTCTGCCGGGCGAGATCGCCGATCGCGAGCCGCTTGGTCATAAAGTGCTTGATCCTCCAGTGACTGGAGGTTGTATAGGCTGGCCATGCCCAAAGTTGAAGACAGCAAAAAGGGCGCCGAGGCGGCAGTATGGGGATGAAGACGCGATGACGGCAGGTTCGGAAAACGGGGATGCATGCGGCTGCACGGGCGACGCCGTGCGCGCGGAAAAAGATCCCGCCTACCGCCGTGCCTTGTGGATCGTCGTGCTGCTCAATCTCGGTTTCGGAGCGATCGAGATCGTCGGGGGATTCATCGCCAACAGCCAGGCGCTCAAGGCCGACTCGCTCGATTTCATCGGCGATGGCACGATTACGCTCGCCGGGCTCGTGGCGATCGGCTGGACTGCGCTGGCGCGCACGCGCATCGCTTTGGTGCAGGGCCTGTTTCTGCTGACGCTCGGTCTCGGCGTGATCGGCGTCGCGCTGTGGCGCGCGCTGACGGCCGTTCCGCCCGAGGCGGAACTGATGGGAGTCATCGGCATCGCTGCGCTGCTGGTCAATCTAACCTCGGCCGCCGTCCTTTCCCGGTTTCGCGAAGGCGACGCCAATGTCCGCGCGGTGTGGCTCTTCAGCCGCAACGACGCGATCGCCAATATCGCGGTGATCATCGCGGCGGGTCTCGTCGCCTGGACGGGACGGGCCTGGCCCGACCTCGCGGTCGCCGCCGTCATCGCCGCACTCTTTCTGCATTCGGCATTTGAAATTCTCCGGGGCGCACGCAACGAGTTGCGCGAATTGTCGGCCGCGGCCGGATAGGATCGATGGCGCCCGCTCCCCGCTTTCGCTTTCTGCTGATCCTCGTCGCCGTCATCGCCGGCTTCGCCGCGCAAGCAGCCCAGGCCCGCAGCGACGCCGACGAGGTCCAGACCATCTGGCGCCTGCTGGATTATGTCGCCGTCGACTATGCCGGTGCCGTCGCAAATGGCCAGGTGACCAGCACAGTCGAATACGCCGAGATGACCGAGTTTTCGGCGACGGTTCGCAAGGGTATCGCGGCGCTTCCGGCGACCTCGGCGCGCACGCGCCTCGTATCCGAAGCGGGGCAGCTCGAAGCGGCCATCGCCTCAAGGTCGGACCCGGCCAAGGTGGCCGGGCTTGCGCGCAAGGTCGCGACGGACTTGCTCGCCGCCTATCCGGTGCCGCTGGCGCCTCGCAACGCCCCGGATCCCCGACGCGGTGCCCAAATCTATCTGGAGAATTGCGCCAGTTGTCACGGCACCCGTGGTGACGGCAAGGGGCCTCAGGCGCGGGGGCTCGACCCGGCGCCCATCGATTTCACCGATGCCGAGCGCGCCCGTAAGCGCAGCCTGTTCGCGCTCTACCAAGTCATAGGACAGGGGCTTGAGGGCACTTCCATGCCCAGTTTTGCTCACTTTTCTTCCGACGATCGGTGGGCGGTGGCAGCCTATGCCGGAGGGTTTGCCTTTCAGGATCTCGCAGCCGGCAAGCGTATCTGGGAGCGCGATCCGTCCGCCCGCGGGCAGGTGTCCGACCTGCAAGCCTTTACCAGCCTCAGCCCGGAAACGCTCGGCCGCGCGCTCGGACAGGGGCCTGCCGACGCGGTCACCGCTTATTTGCGCGCCGACCCCAAGGCGCTGAACGCGGCCATGCCCGCATCTCTCGCCGTAGCGCGGGACAAACTTTCACAAAGTCTCGCGGCCTATCGAAAGGGAAACCGCGACGAAGCCGAGCGCCTCGCGCTATCGGCCTATCTTGACGGATTCGAGCCGCTCGAGCCGATTCTGGCCACCCGCAATGCGGGCCTGATGGCGCGCATCGAAACCGCCATGGCCGACTATCGCGCTTCGATCGGGCGCGGCTTGCCGGTCGATATCGTCGCAGGCAAGGCGGCATCGGTCGAAGCCCTCTTCGCCGGTGCCGAGATCACGCTGTCTCCCGGCGCCGCCAGCGACACATCGACCTTCGTCGGAGCGCTTACCATTCTCCTGCGCGAAGGGCTCGAAGCCCTGTTGATCGTCGTGGCGATGATCGCCTTTCTGCGGAAGGCCGAACGGCCCGAAGTCCTGCCCTATGTCCATGGCGGCTGGATCGCGGCGTTGATCGCCGGCGGCGCGACCTGGGCGATCGCGACCTATGCGATATCGGTCAGCGGCGCGAGCCGCGAACTGACCGAAGGTTTCGGCTCCCTCTTTGCGGCCGTGGTTCTGGTCTGGGTCGGCATCTGGATGCATGGCAAGTCGCATGCCGAGAGCTGGCAGCGCTATATTCGCGCAGCGATGGGCAAGGCGCTTTCGCGCCGCTCGGCCTGGTTCCTGTTCGGCTTGGCCTTCCTCGTCGTCTATCGAGAGGTTTTCGAAACCATCCTGTTTTTCGCGGCGCTGGCCACGCAAGGCAGCAGCGGCGCCATCGCGGCTGGAGCGGGAACGGCGCTGGCAATCCTCGCCGTGATCGCGTGGGTGATGCTTCGCTACAGCCGCGTTCTGCCGATCGGGACATTCTTCGCCTATAGCTCCGCCCTGATCGCGATCCTCGCGGTCGTTCTCGCCGGCAAGGGAGCGGGGGGCCTGCAGGAAGCCGGACTCCTCGGCATTACACCGCTCACCCATTTCCCCCGCTTCCCGGCGTTCGGGATTTTTCCTTCGCTCGAACCGTTGGTCCTCCAGCTTCTCGCACTTGGCGTCCTTTGGATCGGCTTTTGGTACAATGGCCGGCAACACCGGCGGGCGGAGGCGACCCATGGGTAGCAGTGGGAACAGATGGCCCAAATGTCGCCCCAGCGCAGCATTGCAAGCATCAGGCATCGCCTGTTCGGGGAAGGTTGGATGAATTTAGCAAGCCGACAGAATGCGCAGACTCTGATCGCGATCGAGATGGACAAATATCGCATTTGCCAGGGGGCGGCAGACCTTGACGGAGCGTGGCGGGCGCTGGAACGCGCGCACATCGTGGCCCAGCCCTTTTTCGGACCGCATTGGGCGTCACACTGGCAGATGGCCGGCTTCGCGCTGGCACTGCAAGACTGGCGCGAAGTAGCAGGGCAGTTGTTTCGGCTTGCTTTGGTCCCGTTAGGATCGCTGACGAGCCGGCTGCCTGAGGGAAATACCGGCCGGGCAAGGGTCAGCGCGTTCAAGCCGATGCCAGTTCCCGCCGATCTGGCCGTAGCGATTTCACCGGGCGACAAGCAAGAGCAGGATCGATAGGGGGCATTTATGGCTGGTGCGATGATGCGAATGCTGGTGATCGTGGGCGTACTGCTTTGCAGCTTGCAGTTCTGCGAGCCCGCTTCGGCCCATCTCGCCGATCGCGACGTCAGTTACGCGCCGGACCGGGACGACGGCAAACAGGAGCCCCGCGAGCCGGTCAAGAAACTCGCTCATAGCGGCCACCATCATTGTCCCATGGCGCCAGATCAGCGCCAAACGGTCAGCGAGGCCCCGCTGGCCTTGGCCCTCGGACCGCTGTTTGCGGCGCCAGTCGTGCAGCGACCTTCACGCGAGCTGCCTCCCCTTCTCGATCCGCCTCTCGTCTGACGAATTGCGACACGCTCGCCGCTTTCGCGCGGCGATCTCCCGGTTCAATTGAGGATGAATTTATGGACAGGATCGTTGCTGCCCTGGTGGCAGCCACATCATGTGTTGCGATAGCGCACGCACAAGAAACGGCCGCGGAAAGCCGGCAGATATCGGGCCCTCTTCTGACACTCGACGATGCGGTCGCGCTCGCCGGCGGCAGCGCGCCGGCGGCGGAAGTGGCCGCGGCAGAGGTCGATGCCGCACGCGCGGCACGCCGTGTCGCTTCCCAGCGGCCCAACCCGGAGATTGCCGTCGAGGTCGAGAACTTCGTCGGCACGGGTCCCTATAAGGGCGTGAACGGCGCCGACGTGACGGCGAGCCTCGCCATCCCACTCGAACTCGGCGGCAAGCGGCAAGCGCGGATCGCGGTCGCCGATGCGGCGACGCATCGCGCGCAAATCGCACAGGCGATCGCACAGGCCGATATCCGGCTACAGGTGACCGAACTCTATGTTCAGGCATCGGCCGCCGAGGTGCGGGTTGCGATTGCCGACGATCAATATCGTATCGCGGGGGACACGGCGCGCGCCGCGACCATAAGGGTGCAGGCCGGACGCGCCTCGCCGCTCGAGCAGGAGCGCGCCGAAGTCGCGCGCCTGACAGCCGAGGCGGGGGCCGAGAAAGCCCGCCGACTTGCCGATGCAACCCGCGCGAACCTCGCTCGGCGGATTGGACGCCCGATCGCCGGGCCGCTCGATATCAGCGTGCTTGGCGGACCGGGAAGCGGAACGATGGGCCCGCCGCGCCCGACGTCTGCGACAGGAACGCTCGCGCTGGCGGCTGCCAACGCCGATCTGGCGACGGCCGATGCTGGCGTGCAGCTCGCGCGATCGCAGCGCGTGCCCGACCTCACCGTCGGCCCGGGCATTCGCCGGATCGAGGCGACCAATGATATGGCCGCCGTGTTCAGTGTTTCGATGCCGCTGCCGCTGTTCAACAATGGACGCGCCGCTGTCGACCAGGCGAATGCGGAGAGGCGGCGCGCCGATGCGCAGCGGCGCGTCACCGCGCTCGACGTCGAGCAGCAGATCAGCGACGCCGAGGTCGAAGCCACCAATGCCGCAGCCGCGGCCCGCGTTGCGAGCGGCCCCGCACTGTCGGCCGCGATGGAAGCCGCGCGCATCGCGCGCATCGGTTACCGCGAGGGCAAGTTCGGCCAGCTCGAACTGCTCGATGCCGAGCGGACGCTGACCGAAATGCGGTCGGCGTCGATCGACGCGCTCGCCTCCTATCAACTCGCAAGGGCCCAGTTGGAACGCCTCACGGCTCCCGCGCCCATCGAAGGAAATTGAACCCATGACTTTCAACAAGAACCGAAAGCTAATGTTGGCTACTGCCCTGCCGCTGTTCCTCGCAGCATGCGGCAGCAGCGAGAGCGCCAAGCCCGCCGAAGAGCAAGGCGAAGGAGAAGCTGGCCACGCGGAGCAAGGCCATATCGAATTGACGAACGAACAGATCAAAGTGGCCGGGATCGCGCTTGGTCGCCCGACGACGGGCAGTGCGGGCGCGCTTCAGTTGCCCGCCACCATCGAAGGCGACCCGCAAGCGACGCAGGCGGTGTCGGCGGCCATCGGCGGGCGTGTCGTCGCCCTCAACCGCAATCTCGGACAAAGCGTAGGTCGTGGGCAGACGCTCGCGATCATCGAAAGCCGCGAAGCGGCGCAGCTTCAGGGTGAGGTCCAGGCCACACGCGCCCGGTTGGCGCTCGCCAACTCCAACCTCGCACGCGAAGAGCGGTTGTACGCACAGCGCGTTTCGCCCGAACAGGATGTGATCGCGGCGCGCACCGCAGCGACCGAAGCTCGGATCGCCTACCAGCTTGCGCAGCAGCAGGTCTCGGCTGCCGGCGGCGGCGGCGGTCAGCTCAACCGGATCGCGATTGCCGCGCCGATCTCGGGGCAGGTCATCGCGCGCAGCGCCGTGCTTGGCCAGACGGTGCCGGCCGACGCCGAGCTTTATCGCATCGCCAACCTGTCCAGCGTGTCGCTGTCGCTGAACCTCCAACCCGCCGACGCCGGACGAATCCGCCCCGGCGCCATCGTCTCGGTCAGCGCGCCGGGACGTCAAGCCAGCGGCAAGATCAGTTTCGTGTCGCCAGCCCTCGATCCGGCCACGAAGCTCGTGCCGGCCATCGCCATCCTCGACAATCGCTCCGGACAGTGGCGCGTCGGCGAAGCGGTAACCGCCTCGGTCGCTCTCACGGCGGGCGGCGGCGACGCCTCGATCAGTGTTCCCTCAACTGCAATTCAGACCGTTGAGGGCAAGAGCGTCGTGTTCGTCCGCACCAAGGATGGTTTCGAAGCCGTTCCCGTTGTCCTCGGCGACCGCGCCGGCGCCAATGTGATCGTCCGCTCGGGCCTCAAGGGCAGCGAACAGATCGCGATCACCAACAGCTTCGCGCTCAAAGCCGAGATCGGCAAGGGCGAAGCAGGCGATGAGGACTAAGCCATGATCGCCCATATCGTCACCTGGGCGGTCGAGAAGCGCTGGCTTGTCGTCCTGCTCACCACCGTTGCCGCCATCATCGGGGCCACCGCGCTGTCGCGCCTCCCGATCGACGCGGTTCCCGACATCACCAACAACCAGATCCAGATCAACGTGCGCGCGCCGGCGCTGTCGCCCGAACTTGTCGAGAAACAGGTCGCCTTCCCGATCGAGACCGCGCTCGCCGGTATTCCCGGCCTCGATCATACGCGATCGCTGAGCCGCAACGGGTTCGCGCAGGTCACCGCCGTCTTCGACGATTCTACCGATATCTATTTTGCGCGGCAGCAGGTCGGCGAGCGCCTGACCGAAGCGAGCGAGGCGATCCCGGACGGCGTTCGACCCGAGATGGGGCCGATCGCGACCGGCCTTGGCGACGTCTATATGTGGACGGTGCGGATCGCGCACCGAAAGGATGATGCGCACAAGGCTGGAGAGCCCGGCCTCCAGCCCGACGGCAGCTATGTGACCCCCGAAGGCGAACGGCTCGTCAACGAGGCCGACAAATCGACCTATTTGCGCACAACGCAGGACTGGATCGTAACGCCGCTGATCAAAACCGTTCCCGGCGTCGCGGGCGTCGATGCGATCGGGGGATATTCGAAGCAATATTTGGTCGTTCCCGACGTCCAGCGGCTCGCCGCGCTCGAACTCAGCCTCACCGATCTCGCCGAAGCCCTCGAACGCAACAATACCGCCGTCGGCGGCGGGGTCGTCGAGCGAAATGGCGAAGGGCTCGCGGTCCGCTCCGACGCGCTGGTCCGCGATACCGCCGAACTCTCGCGCATCGTCATCGCGACCCGCGCCGGCGTGCCGATCACGCTCGACCAGGTCGCGACGGTTCGCACCGGACAGGCCGTCCGCATGGGCTCGGCATCGGAGAATGGCACCGAGGTCGTCGTCGGCACCGCCGTCATGCGCATCGGCGGGAACAGCCGCACCGTCGCGACCGCGGTCGCCGACCGGCTCAACGAGGTCAATGCTTCGCTTCCGCCCGATATCGTCATCGAGCCTGCGCTCGATCGCACCAAGCTCGTCAATTCGACGATCTGGACGGTGGGCAAGAATCTGACCGAGGGCGCTTTGCTCGTCATCGTCGTGCTCTTTCTCCTGCTTGGTAATTTTCGGGCGGCGCTGATCGCGGCGCTCGTCATTCCGATCACCGTACTGCTCACCAGTTTCGGTATGCTGCGCGCTGGCGTGTCGGCCAACCTGATGAGCCTAGGCGCACTCGACTTCGGGCTCATCGTCGATGGCGCGGTCATCATCGTCGAAAATGCGCTCAGGCGCATGGCCGACCTGCAGCATCGTCACGGCCGCGTTCTTACCATCCAGGAGCGTCTTGCGACCGTTGCCTCAGCGGCGCGCGAGATGGTGCGCCCTTCCGTTTATGGCCAGGCGATCATCATCCTCGTCTATGTTCCGCTGCTCACGCTGAGCGGGGTCGAGGGCAAGACCTTCATCCCCATGGCGCTGACGGTCATCATCGCGCTCGGCTTCGCTTTCATTCTCTCGCTTACCTTCGTTCCCGCCGCGATCGCCATCTGGCTCTCGAAGCGCGTCGAAGAAAAGGAGGGCCGCATCATGAGCTGGCTCAAACAGCGCTATAAGCCGGGCCTCGACCGGGCGATGAGCAAGCCCAAGCTCACGCTCGGTGCCGGTATCGGCGGATTCATCGTGGCCATCCTCGCCTTCTTTTCGCTCGGACAGGTATTCCTGCCGCAGCTCGACGAAGGGGATCTCCTCATCCAGGCGTTCCGCGTCCCCTCGACGTCGGTGGAGCAAAGCCAGGCAATGCAGGGGCCGATTGAACGAATGCTCTCGAAGCAGCCCGAGGTCGCGATCGTCTTCTCGAAGACGGGGACGGCGGACCTCGCGTCCGATCCGATGCCGCCCAATGCGACCGACAATTTCGTAATCCTCAAGCCCCGAAAGGAATGGCCTGACCCAAGCCTTGCCAAGGCCGAACTCGTCGAACGGCTGGAAAAGGAGCTGAACAAGATTCCGGGCAATGCCTATGAGATCACGCAACCGATCCAGATGCGCTTCAACGAACTCATCGCGGGCGTGCGCGGTGACATCGCGATCAAGGTCTATGGCGACGACTTCGACGCGATGAACGCCACCGCACAGGAGATCGCCGCCACCCTCCGAAAAACCGAGGGCGCGAGCGATGTGCGTGTCGAAGAGACCGAAGGGCTTTCGATGCTCGACATTCGTGCGAACCGCGACGCGATGGCGCGTCTCGGCGTGACCGCATGGGACGTGCAGGACGTCGTCACCGCGACGATCGGCGGCCGCGAGGCGGGCACGATCTTCGAGGGCGATCGGCGTTTCCCGGTCGTCATCCGGCTGTCGGACGCGCAGCGCGCCGACCTGTCGGTGCTCGAACAGGTCCAAGTCCCGGTCGCGGGCGGAGCATTCGTACCGCTCGCGAGCGTAGCGGATATTCGCATCGTCGAGGGGCCGAACCAGATCAGCCGCGAGAATGGCAAGCGGCGCGTCGTCGTGCAGGCCAATGTCCGCGGCCGGGCGATCTCGGATGTGGTTGCGGATGCGAAAGCGGGTATTGCGAAGGATGTCCGCCTGCCCGCCGGCAGTTATCTCGAATGGGGCGGCCAGTTCGAGAATCTGGCGTCGGCGCGCGATCGGCTCCAACTCGTCGTCCCCGCCTGCTTCGTATTGATCCTGCTACTCCTCTATGGCGCGCTGCGCTCGTCGCGCGACGCGGCGATCGTCTTCACCGGGGTTCCGCTGGCACTTATCGGCGGCGTGCTCGCGCTGTTCCTCCGGGGTATGGACTTCTCGATCTCCGCGGCGGTCGGCTTCATAGCGCTGTCGGGGATCGCGGTGCTCAACGGGCTCGTGATGGTGTCGTCGATCCAGGAGCTGATGCGCTCGGGCATGGAACGGGCCGAAGCCGCGCGGCAAGGCGCCCTTATGCGCTTGCGCCCTGTGGTGATGACCGCGCTCGTCGCGAGTCTTGGCTTCGTTCCGATGGCGCTTGCGACCGGCGCCGGCGCCGAAGTGCAGAAGCCGCTCGCGACGGTCGTGATCGGGGGACTGATCTCGGCGACTTTGCTCACCCTTTTCGTGCTTCCGACCCTCTACGCGCGCTATGGTGACCGGCGCGCGCAGAAGGATGAAAGGATCGATGATGGCGCACTCGCATAGTCACGACGACAGCGGCCATTCGGGGCACGATCATATGGCGGGCGCCAACAGCCGAAGCCTGACGATCGCGCTGGGCCTGACTGGCACTTTCCTTGTCGCCGAACTGGTGGGGGCGTGGCTGTTCAACAGCCTCGCCCTCCTCTCCGATGCCGCGCACATGTTTACCGATGCAGCGGCGCTCGCCATCGCGCTTGCCGCCATCCGCATCGGTCGACGCCCCGCCGACGACAAGCGGACCTATGGCTACCGCCGCTTCGAGATTCTCGCCGCGGCCTTCAACGCTCTGCTACTGTTCGCGGTCGCCGCCTATGTTCTCTACGAAGGGATCAAGCGCTTCGTCGAGCCGCAGGAGGTCCAGTCTCTCGGCATGCTGGCGGTCGCAGCGGTGGGACTGATCATCAACCTAATATCCATGCGCGTACTAGCGGGCGGCAAGGACGAGAGCCTCAACGTCAAGGGCGCCTATCTCGAGGTCTGGGCCGACATGCTCGGCTCGCTCGGGGTCATCGGCGCGGCGATCCTTATCTATTTCACGAACTGGAGCTGGGTCGATCCCATCGTCGCGATCGCGATCGGCCTCTGGGTGCTGCCGCGAACCTGGATCCTGCTCCGCGACACGACGAACATCCTGCTGCAAGGCGTGCCGCGCGGCGTCGATCTTGGCGCTGTTCGCGCGCGCATTGCCGCCGTGGAGGGCGTGGCGGAAGTCCATCACCTCCATCTCTGGTCGATCGCAGGGAGCGACCTGAGCCTGACGGCACATGTCGTCCTGAAGCCGGGGAGTGATGCGGATCCCGTCCGGCTGGTAGTATCGGACGCTTTGCACGAGGAGTTCAATATCTCACACGCAACATTGCAGATGGAGTCCGACGGTGGGCAATGTGCCGAGCCGGAACACCACTAGCCGGGATGCGGGCTAGCGCCGCGCCCGATACAGTGAAATCGAGCCAGTGGGGGTCGGGATCACCCTAACTTCCTCGACATCGCGAAATTTCGCATCGCGAAGGATTTCGGGAACGCAGCCGCGCGCATTCGGTTCGGTGAGCTCGAAACCATCGATCATCTGCACCTGCCGGAAGAGCGCCCGCATCAGGAGGGCGCGTTGCTCGCCATAGTCCGCGATGAAAAGTTCGCCGCCGGGCTTCAGCAGCCGCCACATCTGACGGACGATCGCCTCTTTCACTTCCATTGGGCATTGATGGAGCACATCGTCGGAGCGGTGGTCGGAGCAATCGTCTGGGCCATGCATTCTGCGAACCCGACGCCGCTGGCCAAAGCGGGCGCCGATGTGGTCGAACATTGCCATATCGAACAGATCGATATCGTCACGATTGATCAGCGGACCGTGATCATGGACGAAGCTTCCGCGCAGGACGTTCGCGAGGCCGAAAGGCGCCAACGTGAGATACCGCGCCTCACAGACGAGCGCGAAATGCCCTTGCTCATGGCGCCTGAAGTCAGGAAGTTCTCGCTCGAGGTCGAACGTGGGATCATCACCGGATCGATCGATTATGCGGCTGGCGAGCTTCATTTTCGACCGGATGGTTATCGCTATTTTGTCCCGGTCGCTTTCGGCCGCGGGACATTCCAGCAACAGACATTGAAGCCCGGCCGATACCGGATCAGCGGGACGTTGGAGACGCAGGATGGCTATCCTGACGAAATCCTGGTCCGCAGTGCCGACCCCATTTAGGCGGCCCCGCCCGGAGGCGGGGCCGGAGGCAATCAGCTCGGCGGATTCCAGATGATGACCTTCTTCATCGGGTCGTCGCCGGGCGCATTGGCGATGTTGCCATAGATCGTCCCGAATTCGGGAGCCGAGAGCGACACCGACACATATTCGGCGCCGGTGTTCTGCGAAAAACGCTTCCAGCCGGCGCCGAGCTCGAAGCCATTCTTGCGGCTGACGATCCGGTAGTCGGGCTCACTGTCCTTCGCCTTGCGGCCGTTGGGGATGATCGCGATCTGCGCGGTGACGTTGAGGGTGGCGAGCGTGCCTTCGAAGCTGCCGTCCGCCTTGACGGTGAGATTGGCGATGGTGGCCATGATTTAGACTCCTTGGGTTGATCGGGACTATCCCGATGACGCCCGCTCTACGGGCCGGGAGCCGCCGTCACCGGAGCGCAGCGGAGGGCGAACCCCTGACAAGGGGTTGACGGCACAAGGCGATCCGAGCCCGGTAGGAAGGCGACAAGAAGGGATGGACGACCGATCCAAGAGCCTGGCGGCGGCCGCCTGCGAACGTGACGGCACGGGGACTGGTGGCATGTGATAGGGCTTCGCACTACAAGTCGGACCACGCACACCGTATCTGCTGCGGGGAGGCGCGAACATCTGGACTCCAGGCTCGCCACCACCAATGTTGTGGAGACGCCGTTATGGGAAAATATGATGCGCTTGGCACATTTCTGAGACGGTGGAAGGTTCGCAACGATGTTGATGGCGTCGAACTGAGCTTCGCGCAGATCGAGGGCATCATCCGCGGCGGCCTGCCGCGCGGGGCGGCCGACGCGCAATGGTGGCGCGCGGACGGTCAGCCGGGGTCTCCGCATCGGCGAGCATGGATCGAAGCAGGGTTCGAGGCGACGGCGGACCTATGCACGGAACGGGTGTATTTCCGGCGGCAGAAAAATGGTCTCCACCGCGTGGATTGATGGCCGGTCTCCCTGGAACAGGATGATAGCTGCCCGTTACCCCAAGATTTGGTCGGCCCGCGATCCGACCAGCATCGGCCTCACACAGATGGGGATAGAGACGCAGCGAGCCGAAGAGGCGCGCCTCGAAAGCGCCCCCCCCACTTCGGCGGCGGCATGGCGCCGGGCGACATGAACATCAAACGCCGGCGGCGCTCAGGAGAGCGGTCGCGCTCCGGACGAGCATATAGGCCGCGACGACGAAAATGAGACCCGCGAAGATCGCCGTCAAGCCGCCCCGGCTCGAGAGCGTCCGCGCCGCCCGCGTCCCGGCGACGCCCCCGAACAGCCCGCCAGCGATGAAAATCCCAGCGAGCCGCCAATCGACCAACCCCGACGCGGCATAGCTCAGCGCGGTAGTGAGTCCGAAGGCGGTGACTGCGACGAGGCTCGTGCCGACCGCGTTGAGGATCGGCATTTTTGTCGACGCGATCAACCCGGGTACGATCAGGAAGCCGCCTCCGATGCCGAAGAAGCCTGAAAATCCGCCGGTCCCAAGGCCATAGCCGAGCACCTTGGGTGCGTTGTGTCGATTGCAGGCGGCGCCTTCAATCCCGGGATTGTTCCGTCCGCGCAGCATCAGCACGCCGACGACAAGCATCAGCAGCGCGAACAGGAAGAGCAATTTCTGCCCGTCGATCGCCTTGCCGACCGTCGAGCCCGCGAGAGCGCCCACGATACCGCTGCCCGCATAGAGAAAACCGCAGCGCCATTTGACCGTCCCGGCGCGCGCGTGCTGCGCGAGCCCCGACGCGGCGTTGGCGGCGACCGCGAGCGCACTCGTTCCGATCGCGACATGCGGGCTCGCGACGCCGACGAGATAGACCATCAGCGGCACCGCGAGAATCGACCCGCCGCCACCGATGAGCCCGAGGGTGAAGCCAACGATCCCGCCCGACAGAGCGCCCAGCAGATACTGGATCGTGTCGAGCGTCACCCGCCCTCGCCGATCCGGGCGGGCGCCGCGAGCCACTCGCGGCCGCGCAGCATGCCGTGCCAGTAGAGCGGCGGCAGGATCTTCGCCTTGAGCAGCCACGAGAGGCGCGACGGCCGCGTCCCGTCGATCAGCCATTTGGGGAAGGTCGGCAGCAGCTTTCCGCCATAGCCGAATTCGGCGAGTATGATCTTGCCCGCCTCGACGGTAAGCGGGCAACTCCCATAGCCATCATAGGCCGCCACCGGCGCGGCGCCATCGAGCGCCGCGAGCGCGTTCAACGCGACGACGGGCGCCTGCTTGCGCGCCGCCGCCGCGGTCTTGGCGTTGGTGGTCGCCGCGACATCGCCCAGCGCGAAGACATTGGCGTAGACGGGATGCCGCAGCGTCGCCTCATCGACCGCGACGAAACCCGAGGGCGCCGCGAGCGGGCTCGATGCGATGAAATCGGGCGCGACCTGTGGCGGCACGACATGAATCATGTCGAAACGCTCCTCGACGCGGCGAACCGTGTGGCCGCGGCGCTGCTCGAACAGCGCGACCTTCGCCGCGCCGTCGATCGACACGAGACGCGATTCGAGCTGCAGGTCGATGCCGTAGCGCGCGATATAGGCCTCAAGCGCCGGGACATAGGCCGCGACGCCGAACAGTGACGGCGTCGCCGTATGAAATTGAACATCGGCCTGTCCAAGCACCCCCGCGCGCTCCCAGCGGTGGCACGACAGATACATCGCCTTTTGCGGCGCACCCGCGCATTTGATCGGCATCGGTGGCTGGGTGAACAGCGCCCGCCCGCCGCGGAAGCGGCGTACGAGCCGGTCGGTATAGGGCGCGAGGTCGTAGCGATAGTTGGACGTGACGCCGTCCGAGCCGAGCGCCGCAGCGAGCCCTGGAATCGTGTCCCAGTCGAGTTTGAGCCCCGGACAGACGACCAGCGCGCGGTAACCGATCACACGCCCGTCGGCGAGCGTCACCCGGTCGCTAGCGGGGTCGAAGGACGCAGCCGCGCCGCGGACCCACTCTGCACCGTCGGGGATCAGACCCGCCTCACCGCGCCGCGTCTCCTCGGCCGCGAAGATGCCGCCGCCGACCATCGTCCATCCGGGCTGGTAATAATGATCCTCGCTCGGTTCGACGATCGCGAGCGACACACCCGGACGGCGGCGCAATATGCTCGCGGCGGTCGCGATCCCCGCGCTGCCGCCGCCGATCACGACGATGTCGTAGCGCGCGACGGCGCCATCGGCACCGCGCGCGGCGGCCATTTCGGCCAGTTGCTCGGAGCGGGCGCCCGACCGGCAATAGGCAAGCACGGGTGCCGGAAGGTCGGCAAGCGCACGCGCCATCGCGGCCGCATCGCCTTCGTCTATCGTTCCCGATACGACCGGAATATGCACGAAACGAAGGCCATGCGCCTCGGCCGCTGCCGCGACCGTCGAAGCCGGTGGCTGGCCCGGCTCCTCGCCATCGGGGCGATTGCAGACGATCGCGCGAAAACCCGACGCGGCGAGCGCGGCAACGTCCGCCGGAGCGATCTGCGGCGACACGCTAAGGGCCGGGGTCAGGGTTCTGATGGTCATAATCTCTCCGTTCGTAAGGGTCGCTGGCGCTCAAAGCCGGTCGATCGGGATCTTGAGATAGGCGACGCCATTGTCCTCCGCAGGCGGCAGCCGTCCCGCGCGCATGTTGACCTGCACCGCCGGCAACAGCAGCGCGGGCATCGAGAGCCCGGCGTCGCGCGCCCGGCGTCGCGCGACGAATTCCTCCTCGGTAATGCCGTCGCGCGCGTGGACGTTGGCGCTGCGCTGCTCGGCGACGGTCGTCTCCCAGCGATGTTCGGTCCGTCCGGCGGTCAGATAGTCGTGACAAAGGAAGAGCGGCGTATCGCCAGGAAGCTCGAGGATGCGGCGCAGCGAGCGAAACAATTGCGCCGCATCGCCGCCTGGAAAGTCGGCGCGCGCCGAGCCGTAATCGGGCATGAACATCGTATCGCCGACGAAGACGACGTCGCCGATCGCATAGGCGACGCACGCAGGCGTGTGACCGGGGACATGGAGCACCGTGACCGGCAACTCGCCGATCGCAAAATGCTCACCGTCGGACCAGAGGTGGCCGAAATCCGAGCCATCGCGGCGAAACTCGGGTCCGGCGTTGAAGATGTCGCCGAACACCGCCTGGACGTCGCGGATATGTTCGCCGATCGCGATCGTCCCGCCGAGGCTCTCCGCGAGCCGGGGCGCCGCCGAGAGATGATCGGCGTGCGCGTGGGTTTCGAGCAGCCAGTCGATGCCGATGCCCGCATCGCGCACATAGGCGATGATCGCCTCGGCCGACGCGGTCAACGTCCGCCCCGAGGCGGCGTCATAGTCGAGGACGCTGTCGATCACCGCCCCGCGCATTGTGGCGGGGTCGTGGACGACATAGCTGATCGTCGAGGTGGTCGGATCGAAGAAGGCGCGCACCGCAGCCGCACCTTTCGGCGAGGCGAGCAACTGCGCCCGTGCCGCGGCCAGTGCCGCATCGTCTCCGGGAGCGGTCATGCGGCAAGCGGACCGAGATGTGGGCGCGCCGGATCGCAGCGCCGGAAATGCACGGTGAAGTCGGCGACCGCGCTAACGAGCCATTCCGAGAAGCGCGCACCCGCCTCGGCGGAGGCGAGCGTGGGATCGCCCTGACCGACCCCGTTCGAGGCAACTTCGGTAACGTCGAGCGGAAATGCCACCTCGAACTCGCCGAACGTCGCGCCTGCAAACTGACTGGTTGTAGGGAGGCCGAAGGCGCTCGACCGCATCGCCGGCCGCGCCGCGCCCATCCGCATCAGCTCGGGGGTCAAATGCAGTCCCACCGAGGTGACCGGATCTGCGCCATGCCCGCGCGCCCGCGCGCTGGCAGTGCCGTGCACCTGCTCCCAGAGGCTATCGGGGATCATTCGCCACAGGTTGAGCGAGGCGATCATGATGCCGCGCTCGCGGCGAAGCTTTTGCGCGACCTGCGCGATCAGCGGCGCGTTGGTCGAATGGCCGTTGCAGATGATGATATGGCTGAGGCCATGGTCGAGGAAGGCGATGACCATATCCTCGAGCAGCATCGTGAAGGTCGCCGCGCGGAGCTGGACCCCGCCCGCCGCGCCGCGGAAGAAATCGGCATGGCCGAAGGGCAGCACCGGGGCGCAGATTGCGCCCGCGCGCTCGGCGGCGGCGAGCGCGAGCCGTTCGGCAAGCACATAATCGCCCATCGGCGCGTGCGGCCCCTGCTGTTCCTGGCTACCTAGCGGGAGCAGGATCGGCGGATTGTCGGAAAGCCGCGCCTGGAACTCGGGCCAGCTCAGATCCTGGAGCGCGTGCGCGCGCTTCGCAGGCGCAGGCGCCGCGTCTCGCACGGCGGCCGTGCCGACATCAACGCTGGCCATGACCAGCACCCAGATAGATGGCGTTGAACAGGAGCTTGAACGCACCGTGCGTCTGCGCGCGCAGCGCGACCTCCGGGCCAATCAGGATGACGCGGCCCTTGCCGCGATCGACCTCGACGATGGCCGCAGCGCCGTCGAGCCTTTCGAGACCACCCGCGGGCGTGGCGGCCGCACGCTCGACGTCGAGCCCGAGTTCGGCGGCGCTCGCCTCGACGATGCGCGTCGCCGCGGCGCTCGCAGGCACCCAAAGCGCGCCCGGCTCGGCGCCGGCACCCGCGACCGCGACCGGCTGCGAAAGCCAGGAGACCGGCTGGCCGGCCTTCAACAGGCGGTTCGAGAGGATGAAGCTGTTGTTCGCCCCGTGTCCGACAAGATAGCCCGCCTTGCCTTCGCCGACGATGCGCCCGGGGCGATTGGCGAGGATGGTCGAGACCCGTTCCGACGGCACGTCGAGCGCATCGAGAACGCGTTCGAAGCTCACGCCCATCTGGAAAGCAGGCGTATAGCCCGTCGCGTCAGCGGGCGGGATCGGCGGACCGCCCGGATATTCGAAATTCTCCGGATAATCCTGCGGCTCGAACATATCGAGAATGTGCGGGCGATACGCCTGCGCGGCGCACACAAAATAGGTTCCCGCGGGATATTGCTTGCCGTTCGCGGCGAAAGGCGCGCCAGCGCGGTCGACATCGACCCCGAGCTTGATCAGCGCGTTGAGGAAGCGGATCGCGGTCGGATAGTCGCGCTGGCCGGGATCGATGACATAGGCGCGCGCATCACGGTTCGCCGGATTCTTCATGACCGCATCGTAGAAGCGCGGCTCGATCGAACCGCTGCCGCGCGTCCGTGTCGCGACGGGTTTGGCGCCGGTCGCTGCCGAGGCGGCGTGCATCTCGGCGATCCGCGTCGGGGTCATCGTCCAGCTATCCTCGCTGCCGCGCGCGATGCTGTTCGCGCCCATGCGATAGATGTTGAAGAGCAGCTTCTCGCGGTTCGCGGCGGCATAGCTCAGCACCGCGCGGTTGATCGTCATGCTATATTCGAGCGACTGACCGATATGCCATTTCTGCGGTGCGATCGGCGCGGGCTGGTTGTTGCCGGGAAGCTGGCGCTCGGGAACGAGTTCGATGTCGATCGGCACCGGCTTGCCGATCGTCTCGGTGAGAATGCCGATCGCATTGTGGAAATAGGAGATCGAGCGAAGATTGCCATTATACCAGGTGTCGTAATGCGCCCCGTCGCGCGACGTACCGCCGCGCTTGCCGTCGGCGAGCAGCCGCGACTGCATCGCCGCGCCCACCTCTTCGAGGCTCGTCATCACGAGCGGGTCGAAGTTGAAGTTGAAGGGGTCGCGGAACGGCGGAATGAAGACGACGGTGCCCGCGGGGCCGGTCTGATGCTGGTTGAGCACGACTTGCGGCCGCCAGTCGCGGAACAGTACGCGGGTTATATTCTGCGTCTCGGGCATCTCGGCCATGTAGAAGTCGCGATTGTTATCGTGGCCGACATAGGGGTGGTAGAGCTTGGGCAAGCTCTCGAAGCCCGCCTCGCGCTTCGCCGGATCCTTGATCCGCATGTACCAATTGGCGACCAGTTCCTGGCCGTCGGGATTGTTCGCGACGAACAGGATGATGACATTGTCGCGGATGCGCTTCGCCTCGGCGTCGTCGCTGTTCACTAGGTCATAGACCTGCTGGATGATCGCCGAATGGGTGAGCGTCTCGCTGGCATGGATCCCGCCGTCGACCCAGATCACCGCCTTGCCCTCGGCGGCGAGCGTGCGCGCCTGCTCGTCGGTCAGCCCTTCGGCGCGGCCGAGCCGCTCGGAAATATCCTTATACTTGTCGAGCATCGCGAGATTTTCGGGCGAGGAAACGATCGCCATGAGCTGGCGGCGCTTCTCGACCGTCGGGCCGATGTCGATGAGCTTGATGCGGTCGCTGACCTCGGCGAGCCGCTTCCAGTAGGTCGCGGTCTCGCTGTAGCTCGCGACATAGCGGTCCTCGCCCATATCGTGCCCGAGCACCTCCTTCGGTGTCGGGACCGGCCCGGCGATCGCGGCGCTCGTCGTCATCAGCCACGCGAAGGCGGCGGCGGCAGCCAGTCGTTTCATAAATCGGGACCCTCTTGGTTGGTAGTTGGCGGCTAGCGATCGAGCGCGGTGGCCTGATCGGGCGCTTTCAAGCGAAGCAGGAAGACGAGCGTCAGCGCGGCGGCCGACATGACGTAGAAGGCGGGCGAGGCGAGCGCTCCCGTCTGCTGGATGAGCAAGGTCGCGATGAAGGGCGCGAAGCCGCCGAACAGCATCACTGCGCCATTATAGCCGACCGATAGCGCCGAATAACGCACCCGCGTCGGAAGCAGCTCGCAGAGAAAGGTCGGCGCGCAGCCGCTGTAGAGGCCGCTCAGGATTGCCGCGGTGATCGCGGTCGCGTAGATCGTCCAAGGCGCCTGGAAGGTCGCCATCGCATGGAAGAGCGGGAAGACGAGCAGGAGGAAGCCCGTCGCACTCGCGACCAGAAACGGCTTGCGGCCATAGCGGTCCGACAAATGCCCTGCGAGCGGGATGACCGCTATGTTGACCAGCGTTCCTGCGGTTATCGCGAGCAGCACCGTGCCGCGCTCGATGTGCAGGAGCTCGGTCGCATAGCTGATGAGGAAGGCGCCGAAGGTATAGCCCGCGACGCACCAGATGATCGCGACGCCGAAGACATTGGCGACCGCGCCGCGGTGACTTGCAAGCACTTCGCGCATCGGGCTCACCGACCGGTCCTCGCTCGCAGCGCGGTAGCGCGGCGTCTCGCGGACGCTTCGGCGCAGGTAGAAACCGACCGGCGCGACGAGGAAACCGAGGAGGAACGGAATGCGCCAGCCCCATTCGACCATTTGCTGCTCGGTGAGGAGCGCATTGAGCGCCAGCGACGTGCCGAGCGCCGAGAGGATCGCGAGGCTGGTGCTGAGCTGCTGGAGCGCGCCGTAGAAGCCGCGCCGGTGCGGCGGCGCATATTCGACGAGGAAGGTGGTCGCCCCGCCCCATTCGCCGCCCGCGGCAAAGCCCTGGAGAAGGCGGCAGACGACGAGCAGGATCGGCGCCGCGATCCCGATCGCGGTATAGGGCGGAATGAGCCCGGTCGCGCCGGTCGCGCCCGCCATGAGCAGCATGGTGAAGACCAGCGCGGTCTTGCGGCCGTGGAGATCGCCGAAATGGCCAAGCACCATGCCGCCGACGGGACGCATGATGAAGCCGACGCCATAGGTCGCGAAGCTCGACAGGATGATCGTCACCGGATCGGCCTCGGGGAACATCGCATGCCCGATCTGGGCGGCGAAATAGCCGTAGATGATGAAATCGAAAAGCTCGAACCAGTTGCCGATCATCGCCGAGCCGAGCGCGCGCGCCGTCTCGCGCCGCGTGGGTTCGATGCGCTCTTCTGCCGTGACGATCGCGTCCATCCCGGTCGTGTCCTAGCGCACAAAGGCTGACAGGCGGCGTGTCACTTCACGTCGGCCGGGGGCGAAGGTTTGGCGAGCGGCTGCGAGACATGACGCGGGGTCACGAGCTGGCCGCCTTCGATCAGCCACTGGCCGTCCTTGATGACATCCTCGACCTTCGCGAGGTCGTCGAGATTCTCGTCTGGCCGCCCATTAACGATGATGATGTCGGCGAGCTTGCCGGGTTCGATGCTGCCAAGCTCGTCGCCCATGTCGAGGAGCTGCGCATTGACGATCGTCCCCGCCTTGAGCGCGTCGGTCACCGAATAGCCGCCACGCACGAACCATTTGAGCTCGGCAATATAGCTGTTCGGGACCATCAGGCTCGCATCGCCGATCGTGTCGGTGCCGATGCCCATCACGATGCCCGCGGCCTTCATTTTCTTGAACTCGTCGAAATTGCCCTGGCTCGTCATCGTGAAGCGGCGCGAGGTCGAGCCGTAGAAACCGCCGGCGCGGTCGAGCAGATTCTGGTAAACCTGCAGCGTCGGCACTGCGGCGATCTTCTTCTTCGCCATCTTGGCGATCGCGGCGTCCGAGCGCGGCAGCGGATGCTCGATCATGTCGATGCCCGCATCGACCGCCATCTCGGTGTAGATGGTCTCGCAGTCGCAGGTGACCTTGAGGCCGAGAAGATGGGCTTCCTCGATGGCGGCGCGGACCTCGTCGGGCGCGAAATGGCTCGCGATCTTGATGACGCTCGCGCCTTCCTTGAATGCCTTGCGCACCATGCCGCGCCACGCGTCGGGTCCATCGACCTCCTTGGCATAATCGGGACCGTGGCTCGGGATCGAGGGACGCTCGGTCGCATGGCCGCCGGTGCCGGTGATGATCCAGCCCGCGGCGAAGACGCGCGGCGCCGGGATCATCCCCGCCGCGCTCCATTCGCTGAGCAGGAAGGGCGCGTTGCTGACGCCGTTGAGGTCGCGCACCGAGGTGAAGCCGGACTCGAGGAAGTAGCGAAGATTGCGCTGACCGCGAAGCGTCCCCGCGCCCTCGCTGCCCTGCTCGTCGAACGGCGACGCGCGGTCGGGGTAGGTGACGTGCGTGTGCATGTCGATAAGACCCGGCATCACCGTCTTGCCCGCGGCATCGATGATCCGCGCGTCGGCGCCCCAGCCGGTCGCATCGGGCGGCAGGATCGCCTTGATGCGATTGCCCTGGATGACGATGGTCGCGGGGCGAACACCGCCGCTCACCGCGTCGAACAGGCGCCCGCCGCGAATGACGAGCTCGGGACCAGTCTCGGCAACGGGTTTGCGCGGAATACGGACGGGATCGTCGCTCGTCCGCGCATCCGGTGCGAGGAACGGACGGCGATCGTTGAGCTTGGGAACCGGGGCACCCGATGGCGACTGACCCGAAGCGGCCGGGACGGTGAGGGCAAGCAGAGCCGCTGCGGCCGTGGCGCCGAGACAAGTCCTCGCAAGGGACGGCGTGAAGGACAGTTTCGCTTTCATGGCAGGCAGCGGCTCCTTTGAAGTGAGGACGGGCACTTGATTCGGCCTGAAGGCCCGCCCTCGTGGGTTAAGACGCAGCCGGGCGGGGCGACCCCACCAGGCAATTTTCACTTCGTGCGATTTCTGCGCCATCGACAGCGGCAGCCATGCGCGCATGAGCGACGATATCGCGGTGGGTCGCGAACCAGGCGCCGCGTGCGCCGGCATGGCGCAGCAGCTCGTCGAGGATCCAGATGCGCGAGCGCGCCGCGATGATATGCGGATGGAGTGTGAGCTGGAACAGGCCCCCCGCTTCGCAGGCGGCGTCGAGCTCGCGCCGGAAGATATCGAACACGTCGGTGGGTGCGAGATACGGCCGCGCCGATCCGAAGCGGTCCATCAGGAAATAAGGCGCATCGTCGCGGATCCATTCGACGGGGAGCTCGGCGACGCCGCATTCTTCGCCATCGAGGAGCAGTTCGTGGCAATCCTCGTCGGCCATGAGCGAGCTGTCATAGGCGAGCCCCATGTCGCGGATCGTGGCGAGCGTGCCCGGCCCGAAATCCCACGACGGTGTGCGGATGCCGACCGCGCGTTCGCCGCAGACCGCCTCGATCGTGTCGGCGGATCGCAACATCAGTTCGCGTTCGACCGCTTCGGGCAGAACCGAATTGCGCTCGTGGATCCAGCCGTGAAGACCGATCTCATGGCCCTCGGCAACGACGCGGCGCTGTTCTTCGGGATGGAGCAACGCCGCGACCGCGGGCACGTAGAAACTCGCCGGCACGCCATGGCGTGCGAGCAGGTCCAATATCCGGGGCACACCGACGCGCGCGCCATATTCGCCCCAGCTCAGCCGCGAGATCGATCGCCCGCCATCGCGCAGTTCGTTGGTTTCATGATCGCTGTCGAACGAGATCGCGACCGCGAACCCCTTGCCGCCGGGCCATGTCGCCGGCGCGAGCCGGCGGCCCGCGCGCACGCGGTTCACGCGCGCGCGCCATTCGGCCTCTTCCCATTGCCAGGGCTCGCGCGACGTCTCCTCGGTCATATCGCTCGCTCCTTCACCGGATGCCGCCGTCGACGGTCAATATCTGCCCCGTCACGAACCCCGCCCAGTCCGAGGCAAGGAACAGCGCCGCGCGCGCTATGTCCTCCGCGCCGCCAAGCCGGCGCATCGCGATGCCGCCGAGAATATCCGCCTGCCGCTCTGCGCCATAAGCGTCCCACTGGCGGCGCGTCGCCTCGCCGGTGAGCACGAGTCCGGGTGCGATGGCATTGACCCGGATGCCCTGCGGTCCGAGTTCGTGCGCGAGCTGCCGGGTCAGTCCGAGAAGAGCGTGCTTCGCGGCGCAATAGGCCTGGATGCCGGTGAGCGATGCGCGCAGCGACGCGCCCGAGCAGATATTCACGATCGCGCCCGATCGCGCCGCCGCCATATGCCGTGTGGCAGCGCGCGACAGCGCCATCGCCGCGTTGAGATTGATGTCGAGGACAATATCCCAGTCGGCATCGGACAGCGTCTCGAAGGACTGGTGCTGCTGGCCGGCGACGCCGCCCGCGTTGTTGACGAGGATATCGATGCTCCCCGCCTCGCCGGCGACCGCCTCGATCCAGTCCGCCGCCGCCGCGCGGTCGCGAAGATCGACCACCGCGCAGCCGATGCCCATCGCGACCAGCGCCTCAAAGCCAGCGGGATCGAGGTCGCATCCATACACCCTGGCGCCCTGCTCGCGAAAAGCCTCTGCAATCGCGACGCCAAAGGCCGATCCGACGCCGCTGACGGCGACGGTGCGACCCGCAAGATCAGACAACGAGGGCATCGGTGAGCTCCGCGAGATGGACGTCGTCCTGGACCGCCGCGCCAGTCTCGATCCGATGGATGAGCGCGATCAGCCCCGACAGGGCGGGCGTGGCGATACCGCGCGCGGCCGCGATGTCCGCGACCATGCCGAGCTGCGCATCGACCTCGGTCTTGCGGCGGTGAACGGCGAGATCGCGCCAGACGCCCGAATGCGGCTTGGCGCCGCCACGGTAGAAGTCGGCGATCGCGCGAATGCTCGCGGCGCTCTCGGCGGCGCGCGACCGCGGCCCGAACGCATCGGGGTCGAACCCGTTGAATCCGGCGGGCTCGACGCCTTCGGCGCGCGCCGTCCGGATCGCCTCTCCCGCGAGTTTGCGCCAAAGCGGAAGCAGTTCGGGGCGGTCGAGCGTCGCGGCGATGCCTGCCGTCGCGGTCGCCTCGCCGAAGAGCAGCGCGGCATAAGCGAGCTTGCCCCAGATGAAGGCCCAGATGTCGGGGGTGGCGATCACATCGGGTTCGAAATCGCCGAGCAAGCGGAAGAGCTCGCCGAGGCGAACGGTCGTCCGTCCGTCCCATTCGCCGAGCGCCACCGCGCCGCGGTTGCCGAGCATGATCCTGCCGTGACCGGTCCGGTCGGCCCCGAAATTGACGAAGCCGACGACGACGCGGTCGCGCCCGAGCACATCGGCGGCAAGGCGCGCCGCGAGCCCGTTCTGCAAGGTGAGCACGCAGCCGTTGTCGGCAAGATGCGGCGCGATCATCGTCGCAGCGGCGGCGGTGTGGTGCGCCTTCACGCAAATCATGACCTTGTCCCATCGCCCCGCAAGCTCATCGGGACGCCAGGCGCGCACCGGGCCCGCCCGCGAGCGGACCGGACCTTCGATGACGAGACCGCGCTCGGGGTCGCGAAGCGCCGCGACATGATCCCCGTCCATGTCGACGAATTCGACATCATGGCCCGCATCGACGAGCGCTGCGCCGACCGCGCCGCCGACCGCGCCCGCACCGCAGACGAGGACGCGCCCGCTCATGCGGCGCCGCGATTGTCGAGGCGCGCCGCAATGACCGAGGCCGCAGCGCGCAGCGCGTCTGCTATCGCCTCTTCCTTGCCGACGAAGCGCGGCGAGATGCAGCCCGCGTTGACCGCACCGACAACGCTGCCATCGGCGAGCCGGATCGGCACCGCCGCGCCGGTCCCGCCAAGCGCATATTCCTCGGCAACGACCGATATGCCCTCGCGCGCCGCCTCGTCGATCCGCGCCTCGATCGCGGCGCGGTCGGTCAGGCTGTGCGGAGTGACCGCCACCGGATCGATACGGTCGAGAAAGCGCGCGCGCGCCTCGGGCAGCATCTGCGCGAGGAGGACGCGGCCGATCGCGGTGCAATAGGCGGGCAATTCCTTCCCGAGGTCGATGTCGTATCGGATATTTTCGTAGGTCACCGCCTTGGCGAGGAGCCGCACCATCCCCTTTTCGGTGAGCGTGGCGAGAATTGCAGTCTCGCCGATGGCGTCGGCCAGCTCGCGCAGCACCGGCTCGGCGACCGCAACGAGCCGCGCTGCCTGCCCGCCCCAGCCGAAACCGCCACGGCGGAAATTCTCGTTGAGGCGGTAGCGATCGCCCTCGCCGCGGACGGCATAGCCGCGGCCCGTGAGCGTGCGCAGCAGCATCAAGGTGCTGCTCTTTGGCGCGCCGAGCCGCTCACACGCTTCGGCGAGCGACAGCCCGTCCTCGGCGCCCGCGAGCAGTTCGAGAAGGTCGAGGACGCGCGATGCGGAGCGAACGCTATCGTTCATATATGTGAACTTGATTTGTCATGTTGAACGAGATGACAGCAACGCCTATGAGTCGTCAAGCCCTTCGGCCGGGCATCGACTCAGCAGCAAGAAGGCCCATCATGACATCAGACGAACAAGCGGTCGCGACGCTCAGCCAATGGCTCGCGCTCGAAAGCCCCACCCACGACACAGCCGCGGTCAACGCCATGCAGGACATGATCCTCGCCGAAGTCGCCGAGGAATCGGTCACGGTCGAGCGCATCCCCGGACGCGACGGGCTCGGCGATTGCGCGGTGCTACACGCCGGGCCGGAAAATGACCGCCCCGGCATTCTCGTCGTCACCCACGTCGATACCGTTCACCCGGTCGGCACGCTCGCGAGCGCGCTTCCGGTCCGCCGCGACGGCGATAAGCTCTACGGTCCGGGTGCCTACGACATGAAGGGCGGCATTTATCTGGCGCTCATAGCGTTTCGCAACGCCGCGCGCCTCGGCGCCGCGATCGGGCGACCGATCCGCTTCCTCCTCTCGCCCGACGAGGAGATCGGCAGCCCGACCACGCGTGCGCTCGTCGAAGACCTCGGCCGCCGGTCGAGCCATGTGCTCGTGATGGAACCCGCGCGGCCCGGCGGCGCGGCGGTTACCGCGCGAAAGGGTGTCGGCTGGTTCGACGTCGAGGTCGAAGGCCGCCCCGCGCACGCAGGATCGCGCCACCAGGACGGACGCAGCGCGATCCGCGAGGCGGCAAGGCAGATCCTCAAGGTTGAGGATATGACCGACTATGACCGCGGCACGACCGTGACGGTGAGCAAGGTCGGCGGCGGCACCGCGATCAATGTCGTGCCGCACCAGTGCCGCTTCGCGGTCGATGTGCGGATCACCAATGCTGCCGAGGGCGAGCGGATGGAGCGCGCGATCCTCGGGCTCGAGGCAATCGGACCCGATGTCGCACTCAAGGTGGGCGGCGGGATCAACCGCCCCGCCTATGAACGCAGCGAAGGCGTCGCCAAGCTCTTCGAGACGGCGCGGACAGAAGCCGCGGCGCTCGGCTTCGAGCTCGCCGAGGTGCCGATGGTCGGCGGCGGCTCCGACGGCAATTTCACCGCCGCGCTCGGCATCCCGACGCTCGACGGCCTTGGGGTCGATGGCGACGGCGCGCATACACTCGACGAATATTGCCTGATCTCGTCGATCGAGCCCCGGCGCCAGCTCGTCGAACGGCTCCTCCAGACGCTCTGACCGAAAAGACCCGCAGCGGACCGCGATGCCGGTGCGGGGGTCACCGCGGCGCGCACGCATTCGAGCACAGGCCGCGCACGGGAGAGCCCGTCACAACCGAAGCGGTGAGCGCCGCGTCAGTAGAAGCCGAGATTGTCGATTTCGCCCCAGGCGCTCGCGCCGGCATCGCGCTGGACGACGACCCCGACCTGTACCAGATCGTCGCCGCGCCAGGACGGCGCATCGCCGCGGCCCGGACGGGTCGCGACGAGCGCGGCAAACGGCACGCGTAGCTCGGACCAGCCTTCCTTCGCCTCGATCGGCGCGGTGAATTCGCCGGCGAGCGTGTTGACGACGAGGAGATAGCGGCCGGCGCCGCGCATATCGAGCCGGACGCCCGCGAACTTGCGCGCATCGACCGGACGCACCGAACCGCGGCTCAAGGGGACGAGAACGCCGCCCTCGGGCTTGTCCTTGAGCGACATCTGTACCGCAAACGCGAGCGCCGTGCCGTCGCCGCCTGCGTGCGTGACGCGGTTGGAGACCACCGACGAGCGCTCGACGCCGCCATCCATGTCGGTGAGGCGGAGCGTGTCGAGCGAGCTGCGCCCATCGGGACGCTCGAAATCGTCGATCAGCGCGGCAGCAGGCGATGCGGGCAACGTGGTGGCGAGATTGCCCGCGGGCGGCTTGACGCCGCCGCCATGGACGAGCTTACCGTCGACATATACGCGGTCGATCTTCTCGACGTCGCCGATCGTCTCCCAGGGCTTGCCGTCGATGAGGACGAGGTCGGCGCGCTTGCCCTTCTCGATCGTGCCGCGGTCGCCCGCAAGGCCGAGCGCGAGCGCGCTGTTCGACGTGCCAGCGAGGAGCGCCGCCTTGGGCGTCAGGCCGGCCGCGACGAGCAGCTCCATTTCCTGGAGCGTCGAGACGCCATGCTTCGCGCCGCCGATACCAGCGTCGGTCCCGACCGCGATCGTTACGCCGGCCGCGTAGAGGTTGCGGACATTCTCTTCGGCGAAGCCATATTTGCGGATGCGCTGCCGCGTCGCGGCATCGTCCTTGCGCCCGGGTCCCATCTCGTCGGGCTTCAACTGATAGATGGCGAGCGTCGGGGCATAGAAGGTGCCCGCCTTCTTGATCTGAGCGATCGCGTCGGCGTCGAGCACCGCATCCTGGATGCTGTGCGCGATGACATCGACCCCGGCCTGCGCCGCGAGCTTGCCGCGCTCGACCGTCACCGTGTGGGTGAGCACGCGCTGGCCATGCTTGTGCGCCTCGTCGGCGAGCGCGGCGAGCGTCTCGACATTCATCGAGGTTTCTTCGGGGAGCTGCCCATAGCGCCAGCCGTCGGCGAACGCCTTGATATAATCAGGGCGGTAGGGCTGGAGCGCCTGCACCTCGCGCCGCGCGCTCTCAGCGGTCGCAACCCATTTGGTGGTGTTGGTGTCGCCCCAGTCGGCGCCGTGACCGCCCGGCGTGCTCATGCGCGCGACGAAATTGACGTGCGGCGCATAGATTTCGGCGAGCCAGGCGCGGCGCGGCGCGAAGGCCTCGGGCTGCTGGTGGAAGTCGTTCACCGTCGTCACGCCGCTCGCGAGATAGGCGTTGGCGATCTGCGGCAGCGTCCCGGGCGAACCCGACGGCGACCAATGGGTATGAACATCGATGAAGCCGGGAAGCAGCGCCTTGCCGTCGGCGCGCACGACTTTCGCCCCCTTGGGAACCTTGACGTCGGCACCGACCGCTTCGATCCGGCCGCCGCGCACGATAACCGTGCCGCGATAAGGATCCTTGCCGGTCGCATCGAAGATCGTCGCGCCGGTGATCGCGACGACGTCCCCGCCCGGTTCGGCAAGCACCGACTGGCCCGCCCAGCCAAGACCGGCGGCGATTGCCGTTCCCGCTACGAGCATCTTCCGAAAACTGGCCATGCGCGTCTCCTCGATTGTCTGATTGTCACCCTGACTTGCTTTGACGCAGCAGTGGCGGATCTCCCCACCAACCCGTTCGGTCGGCGCCCGCCATGTCGAAACAAAATGCGCTTGTCGACCGCATTGCTGCTGCGGAACCTCGCCGCGCCTGCGTCTCTGCATCCTGTACGCCCCCGCCGGGGCGAAGCCGGAACGGGACAGTCATGAACAGAGCTTTCGCCTTCATCCTCATCTTCGCGATGGTCGCCGGTATCGCGGCGGGCTGGTTCGTCAATTCGCACTACCCGGCCGCGCGCGCCGCCGAAATCGCCGACAATCTCTCGATCCTCACCGACCTTTTCCTCCGCCTAATCAAGATGATTATTGCACCGCTGGTCTTCGCGACGCTCGTCTCGGGGATCGCGCATATGGAAGACGCCGCCGCAATCGGCCGGGTCGGCGCGAAGACGATGGGCTGGTTCATCGGCGCTTCCATCGTATCGCTCTCAATCGGGCTCGTCATGGTTCACCTGCTCCAGCCCGGCGCGAGCCTCTCGCTTGACCTGCCCACCGGCGATGCTGCGGGCGTCGTTGCGACGGGCGATTTTTCGCTCAGACAGTTCGTCACGCATCTCGTCCCCCAGTCTATCGTTCAGGCAATGGCCGAGAACGAAATCCTCCAGATCGTCGTCTTCTCGGTGCTCGTGGGCTCGGCGGTGGCGGCGATCGACGACAAGGCGCCCGCCGTGCTCGCGCTCGTCGAACAGGTCACCGCGATCATGCTCAAGGTGACCGGCTTCGTGATGAAGACTGCGCCGGTCGCGATCTTCGCGGCGCTCGCCTCGACCGTCGCGACGCAGGGACCCGGCGTCCTCATAACCTATGCTGGTTTCGTGAGCGGCTTCTATCTCTCGCTCGGCGTGCTCTGGTTCGTGCTGTTCCTCGCCGCACTCGCGATCATCGGCGCACGCGCCTTCGGTCTGTTCCGCGGCATCCGCACCCCCGTCCTGCTCGCCTTTTCGACTGCGAGCTCGGAAGCCGCTTATCCCAAGACGATGGAAGTGCTCGAGAAGCTCGGCGTCAATCGGCGCATCGTCTCCTTCGTGCTGCCGCTCGGCTACAGCTTCAATCTCGACGGTTCGATGATGTACTGCACCTTCGCGGTCCTGTTCATCGCGCAGGCCTATGGCATCGACATGAGCATCGGCCAGCAGATCACGATGCTGCTCCTGCTCATGGTGACCTCGAAGGGCATGGCCGGCGTCCCGCGTGCCTCGCTGGTCGTGATCTCGGCGACGCTTGCCTATTTCAAGCTGCCCGAAGCCGGGCTGCTGCTGATCCTTGCGGTCGACCATCTGCTCGACATGGGCCGCTCGGCGACCAACGTCGTCGGCAACTCAGTCGCGGCTGCAGTGATCGACCGCTGGGAAGGCCGCCGTATGGCGCGCGAAGCCGCCGCCGGCGAACCCGCCCCCGCCGAACACCTACCCTCTGTCGCAATCAAGGAGTGATCATGCCCAATATCGAAAGCCGCCTCGCCAGCCTCGGAATCGAGCTTCCCGAAGTCTGCCCGCCCGTCGCCAACTATGTCTCGTCGACCCGCTCGGGCAATGTGGTGCAGATCTCGGGCCAGCTCTCGACCCATGCGCAAGGCGGCATCAAGGGCACCGTCGGCGTCGACTGCAGCCTCGCTGACGCCATCACCGCCGCGCGGCTGTGCGCGATCAACCTCGTCGCGCAGTTCAAGGCGGCGGCCGATGGCGATCTCGACCGCATCGCGCGCGTCCTGAGGCTCGGCGGCTATGTCCAGGCCGGCCCCGAATTCTTCGAGATCCCGACGGTAATGAACGGCTGCTCCGACCTCATCGTCGATGTCTTCGGCGAAGCGGGCAAGCATGCGCGCTCGGCGATCGGCGTTTACCGGCTGCCGTTCAATTTCGCGGTCGAAGTCGATGCCGTCATTGAGATTGTCGATTAAATCAATAGACAATTCTGGAACGGCTGCTATGGGCTCCCCCACATAAAATTGCCTTCTAGCGCAACGGGTTGAAATTTTCTGCGCCTGTCCCGATGGGGTTTCATCGGGAACTTGCGTCACAGCAAATGAGATGGGCCAATAATCCATCCGCTGCACGGAGGACGACGCGCCGATCGGGTCGAAAACAAGGGGACATGGCATGACAAACCGCACTCATTCGAACTACCGCAAGCATATTCTCGCCGCCGCATCGTTGATGGGGATGATCGCCGCGCAAAACGCGGCCGCCCAGGAACAGGCGGCGGAGACCGAGGCCGCAACCGAACCGCAATCGGCGCCCCGCGGCGAAGATATCGTCGTGACCGGCAGCCGCATCGCCGGCACCAAGATCACCGAAGCCTTGCCCGTGACCGTTGTCGGCGAGGACGAGATTGCGGCAACCGCCGCAGTGTCGGGCGACGAACTGTTGCGATCGATCCCGCAAATGAGCGACCAGTCGTTCAACAGCGGCAATGGCCAGACGAGCAGCAACTTCGCGCGTGGCGACGTCGGTTCAATCGACTTGCGTGGCCTTGGCGTCGGCAACACCCTCGTCCTGCTCAACGGGCGCCGACTGGTTCAGCACCCGAGCAGCCAGGCGAGCACGTCGCTGGCGCCGGTCATCACCTATAATAGCAACTCGATCCCGGTTTTCGGCATCCAGCGCGTCGAAGTGCTGCGCGACGGTGCAGCAGCGCTTTATGGCACCGACGCGGTGGCGGGCGTGGTCAACACCATCCTTCGCGATAACGTCAACGGCGGCGGCTTGTCGCTGCAATATGGCGGGGCCGAGGGAACGGGGCTGCGCGAGTTCAACGGCTCGGGCTATCTCGGCACTGACTTCGCCGAGAATCGCGGCAATATTTCGCTGTTGTTCAACTACACCAACCGCACGGCGCTTTCCTCGCAGGATCAAGATTATACCGCGACGTCCGATCACCGCCTTTTCGACGATTTCGCAGGGACTGTGTTCGCAGGCTCGAACAGCCTCGACGATACCAGCACTTTGTCCCAGTGGGGCAATTTCACCACTGGTGTGCGCGTGCGCCGCGGAACGACCAACATCACGACCACGGGCGGGGTGTTTTCGATCCAGCCGACAGCCAATGGTGGCTGCTCGGCCGATCTGGGGGGCGGAATCTGTATCGACGATGCGACGCGTGCCACGACCGGCGCGGATCGCAACACAAGGTGGGACGCCCAGGCCAATTATCCGCTTTCGATCATCCCCAGACTGGATCGTATCAACGTGTTCGCGAACGGCCATTATGACCTCAGCGACAATCTGACCGTCTTCGGCGAGGCTGGTTATTATTATGCCAAGACGCGCAGCATCCAGGACAGCGTCTTCTCGATCGGTTCGATCCAGATGACGGTGCCCGCGTCGAACTACTGGAACCCCTTTGGCCCGGTTACCTTCGCCAACGGCACATTGAACCCGAACCGCCTCGCGGGGATCGATGCCCCCGCCGCCGGCCTGCCGGTGACGATCACAAGCTATCGTTTTGTCGATATGGGGCCAACCGTCGTCGACGTCACCAACCGCCAGTTCCGGGCCTTGCTGGGGCTTCGCGGCGAGACGCTCGGCTTCAACTGGGAAACGGCCGCGCTCTACTCGCAAGCGACAGTCCGCGATGTCCAAGACGGGATCAGCGCCACGCTTCTCCAGCAAAGTCTCGCGCTATCGACGCCCGATGCCTATAATCCGTTCAATGGCGGCAGCGCGACCAATCCGACCGGTCCCGACACCACCCCGAGCAACCAGGCGGCACTCGACGCGATCGCGATCAAGACGATCCGCGCGGGCAAATCGACGCTGGCGCAGTGGGACTTCCGGGCGTCCAAGGCCGATCTCCTGACTCTGCCCGCCGGCGATGTCGGCATGGCGCTGGGCCTTGAGCTGCGGCGTGATTCCTATCTCGATGATCGTGACGAACGCGTCGATGGAACGATGAAGTGGACCGATAGGGTCACCGGCGTCGTCCAGGACAGCGACCTGTTTGGTGTCAGCCCAACCCCCGACACAAAGGGATCGCGCACGGTCTTCGCCGCCTATGCCGAACTTGCCGTTCCGCTGATCGCACCCGAAATGGAAATCCCGTTGATCCGCAGTCTCGAGTTGCAGCTCGCGGGCCGCTACGAGCATTATTCGGATTTCGGCAGCATCACGAAACCCAAGGTGGCCGCCGCATGGGATTTGTTCGATGGCTGGCGCATCCGCGGCTCGTGGGCGCAAGGCTTCCGCGCGCCGAACCTCGAACAGACCAAGGCAACGGTCATCACACGCGGCAATACGCGCACCGATTACATCCGCTGCGAGGCCGACCTGCGCGCGGGACGCATCACCAGCTTCGACGCTTGCGCCCAGGGTTTTGTTACCACCGGACGGCGTGCGGGCAATCCCGACCTGAAGCCGGAAACCTCGACCACCTGGACGATCGGCACCGTGCTCCAGCCGCCAGCCTTTAACACCGGTCGACTCCGCACGACCTTCACGGTGGACTATTGGCAGGTCAAGCAGAAGGGTATCGTCGGCGTGTTCGGCGAGGGCAATGCGCTCATCAGCGATTATCTCCTTCGCCTTCAGGGGTCGAGCGATCCCACCGTGATCCGCCTGGCGCCGACGGCCGACGATATCGCATTGTTCGCCGGGACCGGCATCGCACCGGTCGGCCGGGTGCAATATGTCGACGACCAGTATCGCAACCTTGAGCCGCAGACGGTGCGCGGGATCGATTTCGGCCTCAACGTCGGGCTTCGCGACACGGGAATCGGCGATTTCACTATGTCTGCCAACGCGGCCTATCTGCTCAAATATTTTCGTGACGTGTCCCCCGACATCAGGGTCCTGCTTGATGCGCGCGCGGCGGGTGCCATCAACATCGACACGGTCATTCCGGAAGGCGGCAACCAGATTCGCCTCGACGGTTTCCCGAAATGGCGCGGGTCGGCCTCGCTTACCTGGAAGCTGGGGCAATTCACCGCCGGCGGCTTCGTAAGCTACACCGGCAGCGTCGTCGACAACGACATTTCGATCGGCGGAGAAAACCTGATCGTTAAGGCCTACACGACCGCGAGCTTGTACGTGCAGTATGACCTTAAAGGCGGGTTCACCGATGGAACCCAATTGCGCGTCGGGGTGCGCAACATCACCAATGCGCAACCTCCGATCGATTCGGGCTCGTTCGGCTACATGGGCTCGCTCCATTCGCCGATCCCGCGCTACTGGTACGTCAACGTCCGCAAGACTTTCTGACGCACCTCCCGTCCGGTCGTCGCGCACCCCCGGCGCGGCGGCCGGATTGCCGCCCTTCCCATCGTTTCGCACAAGGTGATCCCGGCGTGACACGACATTTCCCCGATATTTCCTCCCCATCGCGCACCCGCCGCGCCGCGCGCACCGCACTTCTCGGCACCGCGCTCGCGCTCCTCGCGGGCTGCGCAGCCGACGCCTCGTCGGCGCGCCCCGCAACCGCCACGCCGCCGCCCGCCGAACCCGCCGCCGCGCCCGCGCCCGCTCCGTTCGCGAGCACCTATCAGCCGCGTCCGGCCGCCGACACCGCGATCGTCGGCGCGTCGGTCTTGACCGGCACCGGCACCCGGATCGATAATGGCACCGTGCTGATGGCGGCAGGCAAGATCGTCGCGGTCGGCGCCGATGTCGCCGTCCCCGCAGGTGCGCGCGTCATCGACGGACGCGGAAAATGGGTGACCCCCGGGATCATCGACGCCCACTCTCACCTCGGCGTCTTCGCCGCCCCCGGCGTCGAGGGCCATGCCGACGGCAACGAGAATATCGATCCCTATACGGCGCATGTCTGGGCCGAACATTCGCTCTGGCCGCAGGACCCCGTCTTCACCAAGGCGCGCGCGGGCGGTGTTACCAGCCTGCTCATCCTGCCCGGCTCGGCCAATCTCTTCGGCGGCCGCGGCGTCAGCGTGAAGAACATCCCGGCGGTCACCGTCCAGCAAATGAAATTTCCCGGTGCGCCCTATACGCTCAAGATGGCGTGCGGCGAGAATCCCAAGGGCCGCTATGGCAGCCGCGGCCGCGCCCCCGCCACGCGTATGGGCGAGGTCGCCGGATTCCGCCGCGCGTGGATCGACGCTGCCGAATATGGACGCAAGGTCGATGCCTATGAAAAGAAGCGCGCGCGCGGCGAGGCCGCCGAGGCACCCAAGCGCGACCTTGGGCTCGAAACGCTCGCGGGCGTGCTCAAGGGCGATATTCTCGTGCAGAACCATTGCTACCGCGCCGATGAAATGGCGGTGATGCTCGATGTCGGCCACGAATTCGGCTACAAGACGCGCGCTTTCCATCATGCGGTCGAAGCCTATAAGATCGCCGACCTGCTCGTCGCCGACGATGTCTGCGTCGCGACCTGGGCGACGCGCTGGGGCTTCAAGATGGAAGCCTATGACGCGATCGAGGAAAATGCCGCGATCTTGAGCAAGGCTGGCGTCTGTGTCGCGATTCACTCGGACGAGCAACGGCTGATCCAGCGCCTCAACGTCGAAAGCGCGGTCGCAATCGCGGCCGGACGCCGCGCGGGAATCGACATATCGCAGGAAGAGGCGATCAAGTGGATCACCATCAATCCTGCGAAGATCATGGGTATCGCCGATCGCACCGGCTCGCTCGAGCCCGGCAAGATGGCCGACGTCGTTCTGTGGAGCAACAATCCGTTCAGCGTCTATGCGATTGCCGAGAAGGTCTTCATCGACGGCGCGCTCATCCACGACACGAGCGATCCGGCAACGCGCTACAGAAGCGATTTTGAAATCGGCCAACCGGTCGGGGAGGAATGAGATGCAACGACGGCTCCCAGTTTTCACAGGCCTCGCCCTGGCCCTCGCTGCGGCTGCCCCCACAGCCGCAGCGCAGACATTTGCGATCACCAACGCGCATCTCGTAACTCCCGGCCCCGTCGGCGAGGTCGAGAATGGCACGGTGATCGTCCGCGACGGGCGGATCGCCGCTGCGGGCACCGGCATCGCCGTGCCCGCGGGCATGCGGACGATCGACGCGCGCGGTGCCACGGTCACGCCCGGCCTCATCGCGGTGAATACCGCGCTCGGCCTGATCGAGGTGAGCTCGGTCGACGGATCGGTCGACAACAAGACGCATAATTCGGGGATCAGCGCCTCGTTCGACGTCCAGTACGGCCTCAACCCCGCCTCGACGCTGATCCCGATCGCGCGCCTCGGCGGGGTCACGCACGCGGTCGTTATACCCGACTATGACGACAGCGACGCGGAACGCGAACTGCCCTTCGCGGGCAAAGCGGCGCTGATCTCGCTCGGCGAAGGCGCGAACATCCTTCACCGGTCCGGCGTCGGCATGATGCTCGAGCTTGGCGAGGACGGCGCCGCGCGCATCGGTGGCTCGCGCGCCGCCGAGTTCGTGCAGCTTCGCCAGATCCTCGACCTCGCGCGCCAAGCGCCGCGGGACGAATATCCCTTCGAGCTGTCGCAGGCCGACGTCGCCGCTCTCCGTCCCGTGCTCGCGGGCACGATGCCGCTGATCGTCGTCGTCCACCGCGCCGCCGACATCCAGCAAGTGCTGAAACTCGCGCGCGACTATAAGCTCAAGATCATCCTCTCCGGCGCCGAGGAAGCTTGGCGCGTCGCCGGCGAGATCGCCGCGGCGAAGGTTCCGGTCCTCATCAACCCGACCTCGAACATTCCCTCGAACTTCGACATGCTCGGCGCATCTTTGCAGAATGCGTCGATCCTGAAGGCGGCGGGCGTCGAGATCGCGATCGGCGGCAACGACGCCGGCCACCGCGTCCGCGAGATGCGCTATAATGCCGGGCTCGCGGTATCGCGCGGCCTTCCCTACGCCGCCGGCATCGAGGCGCTGACGCTCGCGCCGGCACGCATCTTCGGGGTCGGCGACCAGATGGGCTCGATCGCGCCGGGCAAGGCCGCAGACATCGTGATCTGGGACGGCGATCCGCTCGAACCGCTCACGCAGCCGACCGCGATCTTCATCGCGGGCAAGGAACAGCCGCTGACCTCGCGCGCCACCGAGCTCGGCAAGCGCTACGCGCGCTGACTCCGCTTACCGCGCGTTCGTCCTGACGATCAGGACGGACGCGCGGTAAGCGGCAGGGCCGTTGTGAACTTGATTTCCTCCATCGAGAAAGCCGAACTCACGTCGGTGAGCCGGATCGAACGGATGATGCGCCGGTAGACCGTGTCATAGGCAGCCATATTCTCGACGCGCAGCTTGAGCAGATAGTCGACATCACCAGTCATCCGGTAGAATTCGACCACCTCGGGAATGTCGCGGATCGCCGAGTTGAGCATTTCGAGCCAGGCCTCGCTATGTTCGGAGGCGCGCAGGCTCACGAAGACGGTCAGATCGAGACCCAGCGCACTGGCGTTGAGAATCGTGACGCGCCGCGAGATCACGCCGCTCTCCTCGAGCCGCTTGATCCGCCGCCAGCAGGCGTTTTGCGACATGTTCGCCTTGGCGGCGACCGCAGCGACCGATAGCGTCGCATCCTCCTGAAGGATCCCCAATATCCGGACATCGGCATCGTCGAGCGAAACACGGGTCATGATTTTCCTCCATCCAAGTTCGGGACACCGGCGGCGCCCATCGCGAGAGCGGGCCGTAGCGCGGCCTCCCCTTCGCCTGCTGCAAATTCATCGGCGCCAAGATCGGCGGTGGCGCGCGCCGGGCCCATCCGGGCGATCGCCGTCGTCGCGGCGACATCCATCGTCACGTTGCCGACCGTGCGCACAAGGTCGGGGATCATCTCGACCGCGATAAGCAGCGCGAGCGGCTCGATCGGGATGCCCATCGCGACGCAGATCGGCGCGATCGAGGTCAGGAAGCTGACCTGCCCGGGGAGGCTCACCGATCCGATCGTCGTGATCGCCGCGACCGCTGCGCCCGCCGCGATCGCCGACGGCGCGAGCGGGATGCCGAGCCAGTGCGCGACATAGATGGCGACCGCGAGGTTCATCGCCGGGCTCGTCACGCGGAAGATCGCAACCGCGACGGGCAAGGACACGCGCGCGACCGACCGCTCAACCCCGAGATCGGCCGACGCTTTCAGCATCGGCGGCAGCGAGGCGAGCGACGACTGGGTGCTGAGCGCGACCGCCTGCGCGGGCGCTACCGCCTTCGCGAAAGCGAGAAGGCGCACGCGGCCGCCGAAGACCGCGACCGGATAGGCGAGCGCCCAGGCGGCAAGACCCGCGCTCGAGACAATCACGACATAATGGGCGAGCGCGCCGATCGCCGAGGTGCCGGCGCGCGCGCCGACGCCGAAGGCGAGCGCAAGCACGCCGATCGGCGCGAGCGCGAGCACCCAGCCGACGATGAGCAGCACCGCGTTGGCGATGGTGTCGAAGAAGGCGGTCACCGGCTCGCGCTGCGCGGCGGGGAGCCGCGCGAGCGCGACCGCGAAGACCGCGGTGAAAAGAATGAGCGGTAGCAGCGCGTCGTTCGCTGCCGCGGCAATCGGGTTGGTGGGCACGATCGAACGCAGAAAGGCCCCGATCCCGACCGTCGGCGCGTCAACATGCGCCCCGGTCGAGAGGCTCGCGGCGAGCGAGCGGGCGGCATCGGCGGGCATCGGAAAGATACCGAGGAGCGCCGGGACAAGGACCGCCGCCATCGCGGTCGAAATCCAGAGCAGCGCGATGAAGGTGACGACCGAGCGCATCGCGACCCGGTCGCCGCGGGCGCTGTCGACCGTCTTCGCGATCCCGGTGATCAGGAGCGATACGACGAGCGGAATGATCGTCATCCTGAGGCCGTCGAGCCAGACGCCGCCAATGCTATCGGACACGGCGACGGCGTCCTCCAGACCTCCGAGGCCGATCCGCGTCCATCCAACCCCTAGCGCCAGCCCGGCGATCAGCGCCGACAATATGAGCCAGGTTCTCGCCATGCGACCACTCCTCCTGCCTCCACGACGCGGGAAGCCCCTTGGCTTTGACGCGGTGCGAACCGAATACCCCATCGCGCAAAGAGCGATTTCGCGAGGAAGTTTCACGCTCCGGCGCTGATTGTTGCATTTCAAAGGCGACTTAGGGACAGTCGATTCGACCGAACCTGCGTCGTTCATGTAGGAACTAGATCATTTGATCGACAAAATTGCGAGTTTTGAGTTCAAACATCCCAATATTTAATCAATCTGCCTCAAAGTCGGTGATGAATTCACCTCGGCATCCGTGTCATAAAATGTCTCCATAAGGGGACGCACGATGACATTCAGTGCCTATGGGGCAGACTATGGGAATGAAAACGTCGTGTCGGACGATGTCTGGCGAGCGTTCGAATTCATCGATCCGCCCGCCGAGCGACCGCCGGTCGAGACATCTCCGCCCGCGGCCCGAGAGAAAACCCGCCCGGATCTGATCGACGCCTTCTGGCCCCACCTTCCCCTGCTCAGGAAATATCTGCGCCGCCGCGTTCCGGTCTCCGACCTCGACGACGTGCTCCAGGACGTCTTGCTCAGCATCCTGCGCCGCGCCGACGCCGATGCCATCGCGCATCCCAAATGCTATCTCTTCCAGGCCGCGCAGGCCGCGCTCGTCGACCGCCATCGCCGCCAGACGACGCGCCGCAGCGACTGCCATTGCCAGCTCGACGAACCCGACCATCCGGTCGACGAGATGTCACCGCTGCGCATCCTTCTCGCAAAGGATGAAGTCCGCGCGGTCGAAGACACACTCAGCCAGCTTCCCGAACGCACGCAGGAAATCCTCGTTGCGATCCGCGTCGAAGGGTCGAGCCTGAAGAGCCTGGCGAGCCGCTACAACATCTCGACGAGCGCGATCGAAAAACATGTGACCAAGGCCGCCAAGGCGCTTTCGGTCGTCCGCCGCAGCGATCTCGTAGCGGCGAACCGCAACGGCGCCTCGCCGCAGCGCCAGAAACTCCACTCCAATTCCATCTGAGAAAGAAAAGATAAATGACGCTTTGCAGTACGGTTCACGAGCAGACGCGGCTCATCCACGGCGACAGCCCGTGCGACGCGCTCCAGCGAACCCCCGGCCCTGTCATCCAGCGCGGATCGACCGTGCTGCTTCCGAGCTGCGAGGCGCTCTACGACGGCGGCAAGGTGACCTATGGCCGCGTCGGCCTTTCGACCCAGCGCACGCTGCGCGACGCGCTTCGCGATCTCGAAAATGCCGACGAGGCCTTCATCTACCCCTCGGGGCTCACCGCGATCACCGGTACGCTGCTCGCGCTGCTCTCGGCGGGCGACGAGGTGCTCGCCTGCGACACCGTCTATAACCCGACCCGGCGTTTCCTTGCCGGCACGCTCGCGCGTTACGGCGTCACCGCCCGCTATTTCGACCCGGCCGACGACGCCGAGGCGATCCGCGCGATGATCACGCCGAAGACCCGCGTGATCTTCCTGGAATCCCCCGGCTCGCTGAGTTTCGAGATGCAGGATATTCCCGCGATCGCCGCGATGGCGAAGGAAGCCGGTATCATGACGGTGATCGACAACACCTGGTCGGCTGGCGTCCTCTTCAAGCCGCTCGACCATGGCGTCGATGTCAGCATACAGTCGCTCACCAAATATGTGTGCGGCCATTCGGACGTGTTCATGGGGCTTGCCGCAGCCAAGGGCCACGCCGCCGAACTGCTCGCGGCGTCGAGCTACGAGACCGGCTGGGCGGTGTCGCCCGACGACGCCTATATGGCGATCCGCGGCCTCCGCACGCTCCACACCCGTCTCGCACAGCATGGCGCGGCCGCGCTCCAGGTCGCCGAATGGCTCGAAGTCCAGCCCGAGGTCCATTCGGTCATGTGCCCGGCGCTGCCGGGCGATCCCGGCCATGCGATCTGGAAGCGCGACTTCACCGGCATCTGCGGCCTGATCGGCGCGGTTCTCCACCCCGCATCCGAGGCGGCGGTTGCCGCGATGGTCGAGCGGCTCGAGCTTTTCGGCCTCGGTTTCAGCTGGGGCGGCTATGAGAGCCTCGCGATTCCCGTCGATCCGCAGCTCAAGGCGCGGACCCACAAGCTGAGCTATCCCGGGCCCTTGCTAAGATTGCACATCGGGCTCGAAAGGGTGGATGACCTCATCGCGGATTTGCGGCAAGGGCTCGACACCCTTTCGCAGGACACCGCGCCGCAACACAAGTTGAGGGCCGCAGGATAAGCGCCGAAACCGGCGAAAAACGAAAATATAGCAGGTTCAATCGGGGGAACATTTTACCGTGTTTAGGAGCAAGACCATGAAAACATATACGAGACTGCTGGTGGGGGCGTCCTGCGTCGCCGCCGCCGTTTCCATGCCCGCGTTCGCGCAGGACGCCGCAGCCGATGACGCCGGTGAGACCGCATCCCAGTCCGAGATCATTGTCACCGGCACCCGCGGCCAGGGACGCACCGTCATTTCGAGCCCGACGCCGATCGATGTGATCGGCGGCGAAGAGCTCGAGAAGCTCGGCGGCGGCATGCAGCTGCGCGACGCGCTGACCCAGCTCGTGCCATCCTTCCAGTCGACGACGGTCGGCAGCTCGTCGTTCAACAGCCTGACGCGCCCCGCGGGCCTGCGCGGTCTCTCGGGCGTCCATGTGCTCGTGCTCGTCAACGGCAAGCGCCGCCACAACAGCTCGATCATCGACTTCAATTCGGGCGCAACGTCGCAGGGCGGCAACCCGGTCGATCTCGACCTCATCCCGTCGAGCGCGATCGAACGCATCGAAGTGCTGCGCGACGGCGCCTCGGCGCAATATGGCTCGGATGCGATCGCCGGCGTGATCAACGTCATCCTCAAGACCAATGACTCGGGCGGCAAGGCGACGCTCGAAGCCGGCCAGCGCTACGGCCGCGACGGCAGCGGCAGCGATGGAGAGACCATCTCGGGCAGCGTCTCGCACGGCTTCGCAATCGGCGACGGCGGCTCGTTCACCCTGTCGGTCGAAGGCAAGAAGGCGAAGGCCGCCGTCCGCAACACCGACGTGACCGGGGCGCTCTACTTCCCGCTTCCGGGCGGCGCGCCCGATCCGCGCGAACTCACCGCCAATCGCCGCACCTACCCGCCGATCAGGCCGGCGACGACGCGCGCCCGACCGTCGGCGCCTGCTGGTTCGACTACGACCGCGACGGCGACCTCGATCTCTTCCTCGCCAACCAGTCGGGGGCCACCGACGCGCTGTGGCGCAACGACGGCTACCGCTTTACCGACGTCGCCCCCGCGCTCGGCATCGATCGCCCGGGCCGTCCGCGCACCGAAGGCAGCGTCGGCTGCGCGGTTGGCGATTATGACAATGACGGCGAACTCGACCTCTTCGTCGCGAGCTATGGCGTCAACATCCTCTACCGCAACAAGGGCGACGACAGCTTCGAAAATGTCGCGCCCGAGCTCGACCTCGCCGAGGATAATCATGCCGTGGGCGCCGCCTGGGGCGATTACGACAATGATGGCTGGCTCGACCTGTTCGTGACCGCCTACACCGGCAAGTCGGGCCAGCAACAGCCGGCGAACCGGCTCTACCGCAACCTCGGTGGCAGGGGCTTCGCCAATATCCTGGCCCCAGGCTCGACGCTCAACGTCGCCGATCATGGCGTCCAGTGGATCGACTATGACCGCGACGGTGCACTCGATCTGTCGGTGACCCGCGGCTACACCGACACCGGCGGCCATTTCCTTTTCCACAAAGATCTCGGCAAGGCAGCCGCGCGCCGCAGCCTCGCCGTGCGCGTGCTCGACAAGGCCGGGCGCTTAACGCGGATGCCTTCGGGGATCAGCGCCGCGGCCTTTTCGCGAAGCCGTTTGTCCATGAAGTCACGGCTGTCGATCATCGACGCGGTCATCACCTTGTGCTGCGCGCGCGATCCGGTGCGCGGCATCCACGCCTTGCGGAGGTGAAGACGGAATTGTTCGGCGGCGCATTCGCGGAAATATTCCATGGTATCGCGGCGCTCGATCATGGTGATGCCCTCGGCGATCTTGCGCTCCAGCTCGACCGAGCGGATTTCGCTGCCGTCCTGCTCGCGCTGCTGCTCGCGCTGCGCCTGCTCGTTGCGATCGAGGTCGCGTTCGATGCGTTCGCCGGCGCGGTGAAAGATATTGACGATGTTCCAGAGCAGATCCTCGAGATCGGGCTCGATGCGCGTGTCGATCAGACAGCCCGCCATTGCGTCGAAGATGTCGGCGACGGCGCCGCCGGCAAGCCGGTCGTCGGGCAGCGGCCGCCCGTCGGGCTCGTCGTCATAGGGTCGGTGACCGTAGAGCTGCATTTCCTGGAGAAGATATGCGCTGGCGCCGGGTTCATACGGCTCGCCGCGTTCGGGAAGGTCGGACAGGTCGGTCATGGCGTTTCTCTTGTCTGGCGGCCGCGCCTCTCGCGGCCTTCGCGGCGACGTCTCCGCGGCGGCGGGTGCGGGTCCGCACCGCATGGGCAGAGCCCAGGCGGCCGAAGCGCCAGCGCAGGATGGCGGGCGAAGGCTATTTTGCTTCGCGATGCAAAGGGGCGTAGCCCCGGCGGAAAATAGCCGCACGCCAAGCCATTGCGCGGCCCGCGCCCGCTGCCGCAGTCGCCCTCCAGCGAAGGCCGGAGGCGCGGCCGCCCGGGAAAAGGGGTCGATCGCCCTGTTTTTCACCTGAACATGGCGAGCCGCTTGTCCCTGGCACAGCGTTGGTCACGAAATATGGGGTCGGCGCCGCGCTATTCGAAGGCTGAGCTCCGGGCAGGCTCGGCCAGATACTCGGCGAGGCGATGATGTGGTCGAAGATGTCCGAAATACTGCTGTATATTCCGGATCTGGATAAACCCGCATCCGGATAGAAAGCCGCCATCCTCGACGGTGCCGAGGTGCCCGGCCGCGTCTGACCGATGCGCGTTGGAGCCGGTCTCTTCGGCTTTGGTCTGGTCTGCGGCAAGCTATCCGGCGGTGACCCGCATGACTTGAGCTATGAATTAACTCTTGGGATCAATTGTATCGCACAATAACCTAAAAATCGTCCAGCATGATAACCTAAACATGATGCAGCAGAAAAACCTAAGATTGGTCTTGCATAATAACCTAAAAATCGTACATCATAATAACCTAAGAACCATCCAGCAGAAAAACCTAAAACTTAACCCCAGAGGCATCATGGCCACCCCGCAAGAAAAACTCGCCAATGCGCTCGAAACGCTGCACCAGTTGCAGGAGACGGGTCGGATCGCCATCCGCAGCGAGGATCTCGATCGCCCCCAGCGCGAACTGCTCCTCAAGCATGGTTTTCTGCGCAGCGCGATGAAAGGCTGGTACATCGCCAGCCCGCCCGAAAGCGCGCAGGGCGAGAGCGGCATCTGGTTCACCGCCTATTGGAGCTTCTGCGCCCAATATCTCGCCGACCGCTTCGGCGACGACTGGTCGCTCACCCCCGAGCTGTCGCTTGCGCTCCAGACCGGCAACCGCACCGTGCCGCATCAGCTGCTCGTTCGTGCTGGGAAGGCCGGAAACAAGGCAACCGGCCTGCTGCTCGGCACCTCGCTCTTCGATACGCGCGCCGCCCTCCCAGAGGCGAGCGACCTCGTCGTGCAGGACGGGCTTCGGCTCTTCTCGATCCCTGCCGCGCTGATCGCGGCGAGCCCGGGCTATTTCGACGCGAACAGGATCGACGCGCGCGCAGCGCTTGGGACGATCCGCGATGCGTCGGAACTGCTCGAGCGGCTGCTCCAGAAGGGCCAGAGCGTCGTTGCCGGTCGGCTCGCGGGCGCCTTCCGCAACATCGGGCGCGGGCGGATCGCCGACGACATTCTCAAGGCGATGGACCGCGTTGGCTATCAGGTCCGCGAAGTCGATCCTTTCGCGGAAAAGCTCGCCAACGCCATGCCGCTGCGCGAACGGTCCCCTTATGCCGGGCGCATCCGCCTGATGTGGGAGGCGATGCGAGGCCCGATCATCGAGCGCTTTCCCAAAGCGCCCGGGCTCCCCGCCGACGTCGAGGCCTATCTCCAGCGCGTTCAGGACGTCTATGTGACCGATGCCTATCATTCGCTGTCGATCGAGGGGTATCGCGTGAGCCCTGACCTGATCGAGCGGGTGCGCACCGGCGCCTGGAATCCCGACCTCGATGCCGCCGACCGCGAACTGAAGAACGGCCTCGCCGCGCGCGGCTATTGGCTCGCCTATCAGGCGGTTCTGGCAAGCGTCCGCAAGGTCGTCGGCGGCGCCAATCCCGGCGAGGTCGCCGACGCCGACCATGGCGACTGGTATGGCGAGATGTTCAGTCCCAATGTCGAGCTCGGTTTCGTCGAAGCGAAGGATCTCGCAGGCTATCGCAGCGGGCAGGTCTATCTGAGCGGGGCGCTCCATGTGCCGCTCAGCCCCGACGCGGTGCGCGACGCGATGCCGGTCTTTTTCGAACTGCTCAGCGAGGAGACCGAAGCCTCGGTCCGCGTCGTCCTCGGCCATTTCATCTTCGTCTATATCCATCCCTATATGGACGGGAATGGACGAACCGGCCGCTTCCTCATGAACCTGATGCTCGCAGCCGGCGGCTATCCGTGGACGGTCATCCCGGTCGAACGGCGCAAGGATTATATGGCCGCGCTGGAAGCCGCGAGCAGCGAACAGAATATCGCGCCCTTCGCCGACTTTCTGGCAGGCCTTGTCCAAAGCACCCTGAAAGGCGAAGCGGCCGCCCAGTTGCCCGGCGCGCACTGATCGCGCGGCGCGCCATCCCTCGATCTACGCCGCTCGTGCCTTCTCATCCGCCGACAACGCGCCCTCTCACCGCCCGAGAAGGCGCATCGCATCGAGCGGCTGCATCTGGGTCCGGACCCACGCCGTCATATCCCTTCGGCCCATGCGGACGAGGTCGCTGTTGAAATCGTCGAGCCGCGGATCGAGGGGCCGGACGTCGATGCCAAGCGACATCGACCGCTCGGCAATCGCGCCATATGCCGCGAGACCGGCCGCGTCCCTGTCGCGCGCGACATAGAGGCGGCGAAGCGGACCGGGAAATTCGAGCGCCGCGAGATGCGCGGCCGACAGGCCCGCGACGAGAGGCAACGCCGGGGCGATTTCGCGCAGGGACAATGTGGTTTCGATGCCCTCGCCGAAGACCATGACCTCGCCGGCCAGTCCGAAGCGGACACCGGCCCCGAGCAGATGCCCCATTGCCCGCCGTGGATAGGCGACGGGCGCCTTGGCGGGGCGGGCGGGGTCGAGCCAGGTGCGATGGACACCCGTGAGCGCGCCGTCGAGATCGGTCACCGCCGCGATCATCGCCGGCCATGCCGCCTTGACCGACACATCATCTTCGTCGGACCGGCGATAATAGCAATGCGGATGGAAGCGCAGCGCAGGCATGTCGCCGACCTGCCGAAGCTCGCGATCGGCGAGATAGGTTCGCACCGGCGTTCCCGCGACCGCCTTCGAAGCAGCCCAAAGCCGCACCGCCGCCTCCCGGCTTCCCGGGCGCGCCCGGCGCGGCCGCGGACCCTGCGGCACTGTCTCGGGACGAGGCAGGCTCAGGAAGCGGCGAGCTTCGGCGAGCGTCTCGCCCAGGTTCGCATGGGCGCAGCTCGCGGCGATGATGTCGAGGAGATCGCCATGATCGCCGCTCGCCGCATCGGTCCATTTCCCGGCCCGCGGTTTGCCGTCGTCGCCGCCGAGCCGAACATAAAGGCTCCGCCCGGGCACATTATGCATATCGCCGACCATCCAATAATGGCCTTCGCGGCGACCGTTCGAGAGATAATGACGGCACACTGCCTCGGCGTTTTCGGCGAGGCGGCGCGCGATATCGCGAGCTGGGCTTTTCATGCGGGGCTCCTTCAGGCGGCCTTGCGGTCGCTGACCCGTTCAATCGGAAACCGATCGACGAGCCGCGCGAACACATCGGCGCCAGCAGCCCCTGCCGGCACGTAGAGCTTCAATTTCCATGAGACGATCTCCGAAATCAAGCCAAATGCCTTCAGCCGTTCGACGCCGAGATCGTTGAAACCGGTGAGCTCGATCCGCCAGTCGTTCATCGCCCGAACGCGCGCCACCCGCTGGCCTTCGGCGAGGTGAAGGACGGCTTCGCCCGCAAGAAGCATCGACCAGGCCTGTGGCGCCGAAAGCTGCGGCGGCCCGTCGTCGACGATCCGCGCGGCCCATGCGGGCGACACGCGGCGCCCAATCACGCGCTCATGGGCGTGCCGCTCAGTCGCAGCAAGCGCCCTTGCCCCCGATCTGGATCGGCGGGCAGGGCGTAGTGCCATAGGAGCAGAATACGCAGCAGTCGCCGGGCTCGGGCCTCAACACCGCGCTGCAGCCCTTGCAGTCATAGAAGAACTGGCAGGCATCGGTCGGCATCGTTTCCGTCGCCCGATGACCACACAGCGGACAGGTGATCGTCGAGCAAAGTTCCGCGCCGGCGTCAGACATAATGGTAGCCCGCCCATAGCAGAGCCGCGCCAAACAGGAGGCCGGCAAGCGTCAGGATGCGCATTGAGCGAGGCGTACAGGCGCCGCCGGGGCCGCAGCGCCTGGCCGCCCGTTGCTGCCGGAACAGCAGGAAGGCGCCAAGAAGGAGGCACACCGCGCCGATCAGCAGAAGCGGTGTGCGATAAGGCATGGCAACCATGGCGATGCCGCCGATCCATATGGTCCCGATGCCCGCCGAGGCAAGAAGGAAGGGCAGCGCGCAACAGGACGCGACGCCGAAAGCGGCGGCGATGCCCGTGAATGTGAAGGCGGCAGCGCCGATGCCTTTGGGTCGATTTTGCATTTCTGACACGGGATCGGTTCCTTGTGCGGGATGGGAGACCGCCGTAGCATCTGTAGCAGCTACAGACTCAAGAGGTATTTTGACGATGACCGCAACCGGCGCGATGAAGATCGGCGAACTCTCGCGCCGTACAGGCTGCAACATCGAAACCATCCGCTATTATGAGCGTATCGGCGTCCTGCACGTTCCACTCCGGCGCGGGCGCTATCGCAGCTACGGCGAGGAGGATGTGGGGCGCCTCGGCTTCGTGCGCCGCGCCCGCGAGCTCGGGTTCACCCTCGACGAGGTGCGAGCGCTGCTCCAGCTCGCGACTGGCGGCCAGGCTGCCTGCGCCGAGGTGCGCGGCGTCGCGGCATCGCATCTTGCAAATGTGCGGGCCAGGATCGCCGATCTCACGCGGATGGAACGGGTTCTCGCCGATTCGGTACGCGCTTGCGACGCCGGAGACGACCCCGCCTGTCCGCTGCTGCAATCGCTTCAGGCCGGAATGCCGCGCGACTGATCGTCCGGGTGGCGCCGATGTGACGCCATGCGACAAGATCAGCTATCGAGGGTTCCGAAATCGCCCAGATCATCCCCATATCTGGGGATACGCGCAGTCCATGGAAAATGATCTGATTCCCGGCACCAAACAGCCGAGGAACAATCATGATCAATATGACCCCGCGGGCGCCCGGCGCGCCCGGGAATGCGGCGCTGCGCGCCATGTTCGCGGCGCGCAAGCGCGTCTTCATCGACCTGCTCAAATGGGATCTGCCCGTGCTGGCGGGCCAATATGAGCTCGACGAGTTCGATACGCCGGCAGCCCGCTATCTCATTCTTCTCGATGCCGATGGTCACCACTGCGCATCGGCGCGGCTGCTCCCGACCGAGGGCGAACATCTCCTCGGCAATCATTATGCGCATCTGTGCGCAGGCCATGTGCCGCGCGGCCCCACGATCTGCGAGATCAGCCGCTTCTGCCTCGACCGCGACCAGGACGCCGCATCGCGCCGCGTCGCGCGCGACCAGCTGGTGACGGCCCTCGCAGAGCATGCGCTACGCGAGGGCATCACCGATTACACCGGCGTCGCCGACTCATGCTGGTTCGATCAGGTCCAGGGGTTCGGCTGGCGATGCGCGGCGCTCGGGCCGCAGACCGCGGATCCAGGCGGTCGGCTGATGGCGTTGCACATCCATATCGACGCCCATGTGCTGGACGACCTCAAACGCGGCGGCGTCTATGCGCCGCTCTCGCTCCACCTCGCCGACAATGGGGAGGCCGTGACATGACCTGCCTTTCGTCCAGTGCGCTTGCCCATGAACTCCGCGAGACAGGCTATTGTATCGTCCCCGACCTGATACCCCCGAACGCGATTGCGGCCCTCGACGCCGATCTCGATCCGGTCTTTGCCGCGACGCCGTTCGGGCGCGGCGATTTCTATGGCCATCGCACCAAAAGGTTCGGCGCACTGCTGAAACGCTCGGTCTGGGCGCAGGCTCTGGCGCTCGAGCCGAAGATTCTCGCGATGGTGCGCGAGCTTCTCGGCGAAGCCTGCGAGACTATCCAGCTCAATGTCGCACAAGCGATCGAGATACACCCCGGCGAGATCAGACAATTCCCGCACCGCGACCATGACATGTGGACAGGCGAGAAGGGCGCCCATGAATATCTGGTCAACGTCATCTGGCCGCTCACCCCCTTCACCGCGGAGAATGGCGCAACGCACATCTATCCCCATAGTCATGGCGCGAACGGCATGGCGAAGATGGATCCCGGCGAACCCGTGGTCGCGGCCTGCGGGCCGGGCGCCGCGATCTGCTTTCTCGGCTCGACCGCACATGGCGCCGGTGCCAATATCAGCGACAAGGTCCGCCGCGGTGTCGTGATCGGCTACAGCCTCGGCTGGCTCAAACCCTATGAGAATCTTTGGCTCGCCTATCCGCCCGAGATCGCGCGCACTTTCCCGCCCGAGCTTGCCGCACTCGCGGGCTACCGCCAGCACCGTCCCAATCTCGGCAATTATGAAGGGCAATGCCCCTCGGTCCTGCTCGGAGACGATATCCCCGATCATATCGGCGCTGTCGATGCGCTCCGTCCGGACCAGATGGAGATGCTGGCGGCGTTCGCGGCGGCCGAGCGGAGGGGCGCATGAGCCCCGCGCATGTGGTCGAACCGACCTATGAAGCGATCAAGCGCCGGCTGATGACCGGCGGCTGGATAGCTGGAAGCCGTCTGGAATCGGCAAAGATTGCCGATCAGCTGGGCGTCAGCGTGACGCCGGTGCGCGACAGCCTCTACCGTCTGACCGGCGAGCGCATGGTCGATTTCATGCACGGTGAGGGGTTTCATGCGCATCGCCTGACCGAGACCGAATATCGCGATATGCTCGAACTCCACCTGATCCTGCTGCTCGCGGCGCTCGCAACGACGCCGCGCGGGAGCATGGTGTCGGGCACACCGCCTAACGATTATCCCGACCGCGTCGGCGGGCTGTTTCTCGAACTGGCGGTTCGGTCCGCCAATGGCGAACTGATCGCGAGCATCACCGCACTCGGCGATCGTCTCCATCTTGCGCGACACCTCGACGAGCAGATCGTCGGCGAAACAGGTGCCGAGTTCAGTGCGCTCGCGGCCACGCTCGCAAGCGGCGCCGCGCATGAGACGCGTAATCTTCTGTTGCGCTATCATGAACGTCGCTCCGCGGAAGCGGCCAGTTACGCCCGGCTGCTCGGAGGCGCACCATAATCGCTGGCCGATCGGCCGCGACCTGCCCGCACCCATAAACCCTTGTCTTGGCGCCCCCATACTGACATGATTCGGCCGCGCGGGACTGATCTGGCAACGCTCGCGCGGAATTTCCGCCAGCCATTATGAACGCCCGTCCTTGGCGGACAGGCGGCCGTTCCGGACCATGCCGCGCCCGCGCGGCCAAACGGCGGCACAGCGTTGGACGATCGATAGCCCGGCCAGTGCCGGCCCGCGATCTTGTGCCAGTCGGCTACGTAAATTGTCATCATACTCCGCCAAGAAATTGTCGCAGCAGCGCCACCCCTTTTCGGTGTCGTCGGCCTGTCACGCGCATCCCGACGACCGGCCCGTGGCGGTGCCAGAGAATCCAAGCGATCTCGACGACGCGTTTCGGGCGCATGGCCCTTCGCTCTTCCATTTTCTGCGCCGAAAGGCGGGAGCCGAGGAGGCACCGGACCTCGTGCAGGAGGTGTTTGCGCGTGCGGCGGGCAGCGAGCAACGCCACAACCTCGCCAATCCCGGCGGCTTCCTTCGCCGCATAGCGCAGAATCTGCTGATCGACCGCGCACGGCGGCAGCGGCGCAATCCCGCGCTTTTCTTTTCCTTCCAGGAAGAGAGCGACGCCGCCAGCCCGCCGCAGCAGGAATGGAATATGGAAGCCGACGATCTTCTGAGGCTCTATGAGGAGGCGGTTGACGCCATGCCGCCGAAGACCCGCCGCGTGTTTCTGATGCACCGGGTCGACGAACTCAGCTATCGTGAGATACATGAATGTCTCGGCATCAGTATCGCGACGGTGGAATATCATATGATGAAGGCGCTCGGCTTTATCGCGAAGGTGGTGGACAGCGGCCGATGAGCCACGGGTCTGACGACTACCCCGTCGACGAGGTAGCGCATGCGTGGCTCGTCAAGATGCGTGGCGACGATGCCGATGCGCTCCGCGGCGAATTCGAGAACTGGCTTGCGTCGTCGCCGGCCCACAAGGCCGCCTATGACCGGGTCGCAAAAAACCTTGCCGTGTCCGCCATGCTCAAAACCTCATCGCGCCACGGCGCGGCGCATGCCGGGCAACGCAGGGGTCGTCGCCCGGGTGCGCGCCGCTGGCTGTCGGTCGGGGTCGTAGCGGCGGCCGTGGCGGTGCTGCTGTTAGCCTTCGGCGCTGGCGGCGCCCCGCTTCACGGCCCGTTCGGGGATGGCCCGTTGGCCGCACAAGCGGCTGAGCCGCTGGTGACGCGGCGTGGCGAAATCCGCAGTTTCCGCTTCGCCGATGGCTCGACCGCGGTGCTCGACACCGACAGCAAGGTCGAGGTTTCGCTCGCGAAAGCGGTGCGCCATCTTCGGCTCGCCAAAGGGCGGGTCCGTCTGTCGGTCACTGGCACGGGACAGCCGCTTCGCATCGAAGCCGGTGATGCCGTGATGACGGCCCGCGACGCAGCATTGGATGTCGGGCTCGGCAAGGATGGGGAGCTTCGGGTGAGGCTGCTGCGCGGCAAGGCGGATATCCAATTTGCCGATGCCCCGGAAATCGGCGCGGAGCGGGCCGCAATCCTGTCGCCGGGCAAGTCCGTCACCTATGGCCCTGGCGGCAAGGAGCAGCCACGGGCTGCATCAACCACGCAGGACGATGCCCGCGAATGGCCGACCGGCTGGGCGGAATATCGGTCGATCCGGCTCGACAGGCTGATCGCCGAAGTCAATCGCTATGCGGCAAGGCCGATCATCATCGACGACGCTGCGACAGCGCGTCTCGAGGCGTCGGGACGATTCAGGATCAGCCAGCCCGAAACCGTGGCCGATCGTCTCGCCCTATTGTTCGATCTGGAAATCACCAAGCGCGCCGACGGCATCCACCTGCGCCGCCGATAATTTTTTCATCGCTCCACTAAGGCGGTCGCCGACGAGGCGTCATCGCTCCCCCAAAGGCCGTGTGCCCAACGCATCCGGCCCCACAACCAAGGGGGAGTATGATGATGTCCATAAAGTCTCGTTCATTGCTTGCGCTGATGGTCAGCGCGGCCTGCCTGCATCCGGTTGCCGCCGCAGCCCAGTTGCGGGATCGCCAGAGCTTCGACCTGCCCGCGCAGGATCTCGGCGATGCATTGCGCAAAGTGGCCGCGCAGGCAGGGATAGAACTTTATGCGCCGGCGGCCGATCTCGCCGGACGGAAAGCCCCGCCGCTAAAGGGCGATATCACCCCACGCGAGGCAATCGAGACCCTGCTGCACGGAACTGGTCTCACCGCCCGCTTCGAGAACGGGTCGGTCGTCATCCTGGGGCGAGCGCAACCCGAGGCGGCTAACAGTGAGGTGGCGCGGGAAGACATTGTCGTGACCGGTAGCCGCATTGCAGGCGCGCCTTCCGCCGCCCCGGTGATCAGCGTGACGAGCGAAGATATCCGCAATGCCGGCCAGGCCGATCTTGGCGAAGTCGCCCGTAGCCTGCCGCAGAATTTCGGGGGCGGGTACAACCCGGGCATCGGCAACGGCCAGGGAGCCCCCAACGAGAATGTCAATGTTAATGGCGCCTCGACCTTCAACCTCCGCGGCATCGGGCCCAATGCAACGCTGACACTGCTCAACGGCAACCGCTTCGCCTACACTGGGGTCTCCTCGGTGATCGACGTGAGCGCGATCCCCGTCTCGGCGGTCGAGCGGATCGAAATCGTTCCCGACGGCGCCTCGGCAATTTATGGTGCCGACGCGGTGGCCGGGGTGGTCAACATTCTCCTGAAACGAGATTATGAAGGCGTCTCCGCGACTGCGCGTATCGGCGCTTCGACGGATGGCGGCAATGTGCAACAACAATATGGGCTGCTCGGCGGCACCAGTTGGGCATCGGGCGGGCTGCTCGCAGCCTATGATTATAACCGCTCGTCTGCGATCCGCGCGGGCGACCGCGACTATGCTGGCGCGGCCAATCCCGAGACGATGCTCTTTCCCAAGACGTGGCGGCAGTCGCTGCTGTTGAGCGGACACCAGGCTCTGGGACCTGACGTCACGCTTGCCGTCGACCTCCTCTACAAGAAGAGCCGGCTTCATTCGGTGACTGGATATAGCCTGACCCTCACGCCCGATCAGTTGGGCCTCGACAATGTCAGCACCTCGGAAATCTTCGGGATAGCGCCCAGCCTCTCGGCCGAGCTTGGCGGCGACTGGCGCTTCAAGGCGAGCGGCTTCTTCGGTACTGATCGCACCGGCGGGTTTTCCGAGCTCTTTTTCGGCGGCACACTGCTCGCCCGCATCGACAAGCATTTCTTCAACCGCAACCTTGCCCTCGAAGGCGGGTTCCAGGGCCCATTGTTCGCGCTGCCGGCGGGCGACGTGCGCCTGGCCTTCGGCGGGGGTGCGCGGCGCAATAGCTTCTTCTCGGAGTCACCGACCGGCGATGTTGAGCGGCGGCGCGACAATCTCTTCGCCTATGGCGAACTTCTTGTCCCACTCACGTCGCCCGAGCAACAGATTGAGGGGTTACACCGCCTGTCGCTCACCGGTGCGCTGCGCTTCGAGGATTATTCCGACGCGCCGAGTATCGTCACCCCGAAACTCGGTATCGTCTGGGAGCCCGCTCGTATCCTCCGGCTCGGTGCATCGTGGGGACGTTCGTTCAAGATGCCGACGCTTTACCAGCAGTATAGCGGCTATTCGGCGATCTATGGTCGCGCCGCGCGATACGGGAGCGGCTATCCGGCTGGCGCGACGATCGTCTTCGCGGCCGGACCTGACAGCCGACTGGGTCCCGAGCGCTCCGAGAATCTGACGTTCAGTGCGCAGCTCACTCCGATGCGCGGCCTCGAACTGACCGCCGCTTGGTACAGGATCGATTACACCGACCGCGTCGCGACGCCGATTCCGTCGCTCGTCGGCGTCCTCGACAATCCGCTCTACGCGGAGCTCGTCACGCTAAACCCCGATACGGCCGATCTCGCCGCGATCATCGAGGGGTCACTCCTCGGCCTCGAGAATAGCACAGGCCTGCCTTACAATCCCGCCAATGTCGTCGCCTTCATCGACGCGCGCGACCGCAATATTGCGCGCCAGCGCTTTTCGGGGATCGATCTTTCGATGCGCTACCGCCTTGAGCTGGAGGGCGGCAAAGAACTGACACTCTCTGTCGCGGGCAGCTTTCTGAAAAGCCGTCAGCAAATCCTTCCGGGCGCCGCCTGGACGCCGCTCGCAGGCGCATTGTTCCATCCATCGCGCTTTCGAGGGCGCGGGGGGCTGAGCTATGGCGACGAGCGTTTCTCCCTTGCCGCATTCGTCAGTCATATGAGCGGGCTAAATGATGACCGACAGGCCGTGCGCGTGCGTATTCCCGCCTATACGACGCTCGACCTCACGGCGCGGGTGCGGATCGGCAAGGGGACCGAGGTGTCGGTCGCTGCGCTCAATCTTTTCAATGCCGAGCCGACGTCGATCGTCACCGCCCTCCCCAGCGATACCCCCTACGATACGACAAATTACTCACCGGCAGGACGCTTCGTCGGCTTTACCGTGCGGCAGGAGTGGTGAACATGAACCGGTATCTTCTGCTCACAGGCGCGATGCTGTGCGGCACTGTGCTACCGATGTCGGCAACCACCGCCGCTGAAAAAGCCGGTCGCGGTTGGACGATCGACGATCTGCTCACCGTCCCCGAGGTGCGCTCGCTGTCCGTTTCGGCCGACGCAAAGAGAGCGCTCTACGTCGTGCGGATCGCCGACCGGAAAAGCGACCGCACGGCCGCGCTGCTACGATTGGTCGATCTGGAGACGGGTGCGACCCGCGAGTTGCTGCGCGTCGCGTGGATTGATCAGCTGAAGCGCATACCCGGCACCACCGATTGGAGCGCGCGGATCGATAAGGGCGACGGCGTCCAGCTCTACCGGATCGCGGCGAACGGCGCGGTGACCCCGATCATCATTCATCCCGCTACGGCCATTTATGGCGATGCAGAGAGCAGCGTGTTTCCGGGATATGCCCATGCGCCGCTCGCTACGGGTGTACGCGCGCACAGCTGGTCGCCTGATGGTCGTTGGCTCTGGTACGTGGTCCTCGACGCCCAACCCTTCGCCAGCGCTGTGCACTATGACGGTGAAGTCACAAAAGAACGCGCGCGACGCCGGTCACCGGGCCAGGCAACAGCTTCGATCTTTCTTCGCGATCCGGAGGGAAAGGACATTCTCGTCGCGACGCGCGAGCAGAGCGATCTTCGGACGTTTTTCGACAGCAGCTTCGTCCGATGGACAGAGGACGAAGTGCAATTCGATGTGATGGAAAGCGGCCCGGCCGGACAAATGCAGGTCCAGACGATGGGCTGGTCGTTCCGATCGGCACGAATCCGGGTCGTCGACGGCAAAGTAGCGCGTGGTTACTGGCGCCTCCCCGGCCTTCATGGCGGGCGGCTGTCATCCGAAGGCACCGGCGATACCCGCGAGCTTGTCGAAACGGTCACGGGCGGCAAGCGACGCAGCTTAGGACGGTTTCCGTTCGCTGTGGGCGATGGTCGCGCGGTCGGCGGCTTTTCGGAACTTACTATCCGGGCGATGTTGGGCCACGCCTCACAGAATGTGACACAAGATTACGTGCATATCGACGAGGCCCTCAAGCTCGCAGTTCAGCGGACCTCCGACGAGATCGAACGATTGCTCACCTCCGGGCGCGCGAAGCTACAACGTCTGGACTGTCAAACGGCGTTCAAAAGGGACCCCCGATCGGCGTCGAAGAGGGACCCCCTTTTCGGATAATATGATGCTGGTTTGTTGAAGATGGCCTTGCGCTGCGTGCGGCGGAGGGCGGGCGTAGCCCGACCGGAGGCGCGCGCAGCGCAAGATAGATTTTTGAAGGCGCCGAAGGTGGCTGTCAGCTGCGGTTTTTGAAGCGCCAGCTGTCGTTGCCCGTCTCGACGATATCGCAGTGGTGGGTGACGCGGTCGAGCAGCGCCGTGGTCATCTTGGGATCGACGCCATGCTCGCGATGCTCCTTCTCGTAGAACCGCGAGAGGTCGACCCCTGCGACACGGGCGAGAACGCGATCGAGCGCTTCGAGCAGCACTACCTTCTTGCCCGCCTTGTTGAGCACCGCGGCCGCCTCGAGACCGATATAGCCGCCGCCGATCACGACGATCTGGCCCGCAGTCTCCGACGCCGCTTTCATCGCATCGGCGTCGGCGCGCGTGCGCACGCCCTGCACGCCGGGCAGGTCGCCGCCGGGGATCGGGAGCATGCGCGGGCTGCCGCCGGTCGCCCAGACGAGCTTGCCATAACCGATCGTCTCGCCGCCGTCGGTCGTGACCGTGTGCGCCACGGGATCGACGGTGACGACGCGGCGACCGAGCAGCATCGTCACCTCGCGCTCGTCCCAATATTTGGCTGGACGCAGCTGGATGCGTTCGAATTCCTTCTCGCCCGCAAAATATTCCTTCGACAGCGGCGGGCGCTCGTAAGGAAGCTCGGGTTCGTCGCCGATGATCGCGATGCTGCCTTCGAACTTTCGCGTGCGCAGCATCACGGCGACCTGCGCGCCGCCATGGCCTGCCCCTACGATGACAACGTCGAAGCGCATGTCTGTCTCCCTCAACTCACCTGGGCAATCCAGTCGGCGAGATTATAATGGTTGCCGACTCGGACAATCTTGCCGTCCCGGATGTGGAAGAAAGCGCCTGCTCGAATGCGATAATGCTGGTCGACTGCGCGGGGAAAACCCTCGTCGGTGAGAATGTAGACCCCGTTCACCACAAATTCGGCGGCGGCATTGTCGCCATCGTCCGAGACCATGACCACGGGCTCGACGATCGTCTCGACATAGCAGCGATTCATGTGATCCAGAAATTCAACGAACGCTCGCTTCCCAGTTCGCGCGGCTCCCTGCGAGGGTTCATGCACGACGTCATCGCTTAGCAAATCCAACATTTCCTGCGGCTCTCGCCGATTGAATGCAGCAAAATATTGCTCGATCAGCGCGCCATGGGAGCGCACAAGCTTGGTCCCCGGGTTGGAACGACGGCCTTCGGTGTGCACGGCCATCACAAGCGCGCCGCATGCCAGGCGAGATGGTCCGCCATGAACGACGAGATGAAGAAATAGCTGTGGTCGTAGCCCGGTTGAAGCCGCAGCGTCAGGTCGATGCCGGCGTCGTTGCAGGCTTTCGACAACAGCGACGGCCGCAATTGTTCGACCAGAAAGCCATCGGCTTCGCCTTGATCAACCAGTATTTCTGAGACGCGCGCGCCATCTTCGATCAGCGCCACCGTGTCATGCGCGCGCCAGGCCGACCGGTCCTCGCCCAGATAGCCGCGCAATGCCTTCTCGCCCCATGGCACGCGGCTAGGCGCAACGATGGGGGCGAAGGCCGACACCGACCGGAACCGGTCGGGGTGCCGCAGCGCCATGGTGAGCGCGCCATGCCCGCCCATCGAGTGCCCCATGATCGCCTGCCGGTCCATGTCGGCTGGAAACTCCCGGGCAATCAGTCCCGGGAGTTCCTCAGTGATATAAGTCCACATGCGATAGTGAGCCGCATAAGGTGCTGCCGTCGCATCCACATAGAAGCCCGCGCCCAAGCCAAAATCATATGCGCCATCGGCATCGTCCGCCACACCCTCGCCTCGCGGACTCGTATCGGGTGCGACAAAGATCAGGCCAAGCTCTGCACAGGCCTTGCGAAACTCGCCCTTCTCCGTGACGTTGGCATGGGTGCAAGTCAGGCCCGAGAGGTACCAGACCACCGGCATACCCGTGCCGGAGCGTCTCTCCGGTACAAACACCGAAAAGGTCATGTCCGTGCCGGTAACGGCCGAGGCGTGCTTGTACACGCCTTGGACGCCGCCGTGGCTCAGAACGGACGAGACTGGCTCGAGGCTCATCGTTCGCGTCAATCCGTGAAGTGGTAGACGCAGATCTTGTTGCCTGCTGGGGCGCGAAGATAGGCGGCATAGGCGCCGGGCAGATGATCGCGCGGTCCAGGCGCGCCTTCATCGTTGCCGCCATTAGCCAGTCCAGCCGCATGGAATGCGTGGACTTCATCCACCGTAGCGGCGGCAAAGCCAACGGTTGCGCCATTGCTCGACGGTGCCTCGCCGTTCCCGGGGCGCGCGATGATGAAGGCGGGCTTGTCGCGGCCGTACAGCACCCAGCCGTTGCCGAACGGACCGAGAATCTGGATACCAAGCGCGCCGAGCGCGGCATCGTAGAATTTGGCCGACGCAGCAGTGTCGGCCGCACCGATGAAGACGTGCGAGAATACGTCGTTACCCGAAATAACGGCCATCACATCATTCCTTCAGTCGGTTGAACTAGAATACCACCACGCTGCGGATGCTCTCGCCCGCGTGCATCAGGTCGAAACCCTTGTTGATCTCATCCAGCCCCATGACGTGGGTGATCATCGGGTCGATCTCGATCTTGCCGGTCATATACATGTCGACGATCTTCGGCACGTCGGTGCGGCCCTTCGCGCCGCCGAAGGCGGTGCCGCGCCAGTTGCGCCCGGTGACGAGCTGGAACGGGCGCGTCGCGATTTCCTTGCCCGCCTCGGCCACGCCGATGATGATCGAGGTGCCCCAGCCGCGGTGACAGGCTTCGAGTGCGATGCGCATCACTTCGGTGTTGCCCGTCGCGTCGAACGTATAATCGGCGCCGCCGTCGGTCATTTGGACGATCGTCGCGACGACATCCTCGCGGCTCATGCCCTTCGAATTGAGGAAGTCGGTCATGCCGAACTTGCGGCCCCATTCTTCGCGGTCGGGGTTGATATCGACGCCGATGATCTTGTCGGCGCCCGCGAGCCGCGCGCCCTGGATCACGTTGAGCCCGATGCCGCCGAGCCCGAAGACGACGACATTGTCGCCGACCTGGACCTTGGCGGTGTTGATCACTGCGCCGACCCCGGTGGTCACGCCGCAGCCAATGTAGCAGCTCGACTGGAACGGCGCGTCTTCGCGGATCTTTGCGACCGCAATCTCGGGCAGCACGGTGAAGTTCGAGAAGGTCGAGCAGCCCATATAATGGAAGATCGGCTGGCCCTTGTAGCTGAACCGCGTCGTGCCGTCGGGCATCAGCCCCTTGCCCTGCGTGGCGCGGATCGCGGTGCAGAGGTTCGTCTTGCCCGACAGGCAGCTTTTGCACTGGCGGCATTCGGGGGTGTAGAGCGGGATCACATGGTCGCCGGGAACGACGCTGGTGACGCCCGCGCCCACCTCGCGCACCACGCCCGCGCCCTCATGCCCCAGCACGCTCGGGAAAATGCCCTCGCTGTCGAAACCGTCGAGCGTGTAAGCGTCGGTGTGGCAGATGCCCGTCGCCATGATCTCGACCATGACCTCGCCCGCCTTCGGGCCTTCGAGGTCCAGTTCGACGATTTCGAGCGGCTTCTTCGCTTCGAACGCAACGGCGGCGCGGGTCTTCATTTGTCGTTTCCTAATCGGCTGGGAGAGTTGAGAGGCTTTGGCGCGTCGTTGGCGCCGGGTCTTTCGTTCGCGTCGGGTAGGGCACAGCCGGGCTGGTGCTTCCCGATCGCGGAGAAAACATGATCGAAGAAGGCGCAGAGCTTGCTCCCGATCGCACTCATGGCGCGCGCACCGGGAACCGCATCGTCACCTATGCGCAATGAGTTTCGAAATATGCCATCTTCAGCCGGCTTGTTCGAGCGCTGGCGCCGCCCCGAGTGCCGCATTCTGTTCGCGAACCAGCTTGCGCACGATGCCTTCGTAAAGCGTCACCGCTTTGTCGTGGACGGTCGGCATCGGCCTCCGGCTCGGGTCGAGGTTGATGATCTTCTGCTGCGCCTCGATGATCGCTTGGTCCTCGGCGAAGGCCTGGTAGTTCACCTCGCGCATGATCGCACCTTCTTCGGCGTTACCCACCCGCGTGCTTGGCCCCCAAGTGAAGAAGTAGCGCGACTTCTGCTCAGTCATCGGCATCACGAACTGCTGCGTATAATGTTCGTAGAGCAGCGTCTCGTCTGCCCTGTCCGGCTCGCCGCCGGCATATTTGTCATACGTGCCGACCGGATACATCGCATTGTAGAAATGGAATACGCCGGGCGCGAAGAAATCGAATGTCGTCCAGTGATCGAGGCGCTCATGATCGGCCGCCTTGCCCAGCGGCGGGATGGGCGGAATCTCGCGCAACCAGCGCGTCACACGGACGCCGCGCTCGATTGGCGACGTCGTCGGGACGGTCTCGGCCCATGCCTCGTCAGCGCCGAAGCTTTCGCGATGCACCCAGGTCAAATGGCCGAGATCGATCACATTGGTGATGATCAGGTCCGAACTGGCGTCATAGTCCAGCAGTCCCTCGTGAAGGAACCAGTCGGGATGCCGCATTCCGATGACAGGCGGCACGAGCGCTTCATCGGCCCGTTCCGGATTGCCCGGCCAAACCCACAGCCAGCCGCTGCGCTCCACCACCGGATAGCTGCGAACACAGGCCCGCTTCGGAACAAGGTCCTGACCGGGAATCTCGAGCGCGGCGCCCTCGGCGCTGAACAGCATGCCATGGTACATGCAGCGCAAATGGTCGCCTTCGACCCTGCCCAGCGAGAGCGGCGCCAAACGATGGACGCAGCGATCTTCGAGCGCGACCGGGCTTCCGTCCGTCTTCGCGTAGATCACGATCGGATCGCCAAGCAGCGTCGTGGCGATCATGCCCTTCTCTTCGAGTTCGCTCGTGTAGGCTGCGACATACCAGGCGTCGCGAAGTGTTTCAGATGACGTCATTTTCGCTGCTCCATCCTCTGCCTGATCAGAACCGGACCCGGGCGGTCAGATAATATTCGCGCGGCCGCGACCAGGTGACGCTGGTGGCACCGACGGCATCGACCTGCGTGCCGGTGATGATGTACCGGTCGTCGGTCAGATTCTGGACGCCGGCAACCAGTTCAAGCGCCTTGTCGTCACGCGTCCAGCGGATATTCGCGCCGACCAGATTCTGCTCGCCCGAGAAGAGCAGAGGCGTGTTGACCGCATCGCGGGCCTGGTTGCTCTTGTACGAATAGTCGCCGTGTACGGTGATCATGCCGCCTGCGGCTTCAAACAGGTCGATGTCCGCAGCCGCGCTTGCCGCCCATTTGGGCGTGTTGACGAACGAATTGTTGAGACCGACGCTCACGTCCGGATCGAGCTTGGTATATTTCGCATCGACATAGCCAAGGCTCGCGGAGAGGCGAACGCGTTCGATCGGCACCGCCTGCAGTTCCGCTTCGAAACCACGGATACGCGCCTCGCCCGCATTTTCGATGAAGGGCGAGATGCCGCGGACGACGGTAACCTGGAGGTCGGTATAGTCGGTCGAGAAGGCCGCGAGATTGAGCTGCAGGCGGCGATCGAGGAACTGCGACTTGAGACCGACTTCATAGGTCTTGGCCTCTTCGGGTCCGAAGCGCGGCGCGACGTTGCCGGGCGTCGGGATTGAAAGACGCGTGGTATAGCCGCCTGATTTGAACGCTTCGGCGTAGGAAGCATAGACCATGATGCGGTCGGTGATCCTGTACTCGGCGCCGACGCGCATCGAGAAATTATTGTAGGTGTCGCGCTGCACGCCGAGCGGATAGATCCGCGTCGGATCGTTCGGATCGGGAAGTTGTCCGGGCGTGAAGAGCCCGAGCTTCAGCAGCGACAGGTTGAGGTCGGACTGACCGGCTTCGAAGACCTTCTTGTCCTTGGTATAACGGCCGCCGAGCGTGATGCTCAGCGCATCGGTGATGTTGAAGCTGTTGTGCGTGTAGACCGCATAAGACTTGTTGGTGTTGCGATAGGGGCCGTAAAACTGCCCGAGGCCTTCAGACAGATAGGCATTTTCGAAATTGAAATTCTTCTCGTAGAAATAATAGGCGCCCACAACCGATTTAAGGCGATTATCGAAGGCATCAATCGTCAGTTGCAGTTCCTGCGAGAATTGCTTCTCCGCAAGTGCCGCCATCGTCGTCGCGATCATGATCGGAGAGCCGTCGAGATCGTTGGCGAGGAGCGCGTTGACCTTGCGATATCCGGTCGTCGACTTGAGCGCGATATCGTCCGACAGGCGAAGGTCGACAACGCCGGTTACCGACCAGGTTTCGACGTCCGACAGGTTGCCGCCATTGCCATAAGTCGTGTCGATGTCGTCGGTGATGAACTGATCGCCGAATAAGAGGCGCGGATTCGCGTTGGCGAAATTATATCCGGCAAGCCCCGGCAGCGGTGCCGCGCCCGGCACGCCGCCGCCACGGGGACCGCAGATCGGCCCCAGAAAGGCGAGCGGACCACCGGGATCGAACAGGAAACCGGGAGCCGAGATGCAGGTATTATACACCGCGGCATAGGTCGGCGCCGGAGCGAGCGGGTCGGTATCGGTTGCCACCAGCGTGATCGGCGACGACTGCTCCTTCGACTTGGCATAGTCGCCGGCGATTTTCAGCGTCAGGTCGGGCGATGCCTCCCAGAGCAGCTTGCCGCGAAACACGAAACTGTCGGTACTGCCGCGCCGGTTATCTTTGTTCCGCGGGATGATCCCGAAATTATACTCGTCGCTGACCCCCGTATCGCCGGGGAAGGGGATGATCTTCTGGTAGCCCTTCTGGCTGCGGGTCGAGAAGGAGAATTGCGAGCGCAGCGTGTCGGCAATCGGAACGTCGACGGTCCCGCGCAGTTCGAACCGATCGCGGCTGCCGTAAGTGGTCTCGCCGCGGAACGCGAACTCCTCGGCCGGATCGCGCGTAACAACGCTGATAGCACCGCCAATCGTGTTGCGTCCGAAAAGCGTGCCTTGCGGGCCCTTGAGGATTTCGATGCGCTCGATGTCGAGCAGGTCGACATTGGCGCCGATCGAGCGGGCCAGAATGACGCCATCGAGATAGACACCGACGCCCGGCTCGAGGCTCGAAGAAAGATCATTCTGCCCGATACCACGGATGAAGCCGGTCAGAATCTGCGACGACGAAACGATCGGCGCGCTCGATTCCAGCTGCACGTTGGGCGCGAAGTTCGAGATTTCGGCGACCGACCTGACACCGCGCCCTTCGAGCGCATCCGACGTAACCGCCGTGATGGAAATCGGAACGTCCTGGAGGTTTTCAGAGCGCTTCTGGGCGGTGACTACAATGTCGGCAACGCCGACACTGTCCTGCGCACCTTCGCCTTCGGTTTCCTGCGCTGCCGCCTGGCCGGTGAGCGACAGGCAAAGCGCCAGGGCCGCTCCCGACAGCCCGATATTCCGCCGCGTGGCTGCTTTGAAATTGGTACGCATATATGACCTCCCAATCGATTATTTTATGTTTGAATGTCCGCCAATCACTCGGCGGCGTGCTGAATGTCGCCTGCGCCCGCGGCCTCGCCCGCGATGAGAGCGTCCATGATGCGACGCGCCTGGACCGCTGCCGAATCCTGCGGCAGCAGCAGCGGGCGCATGTCCCAGAAGTCGCGGCCGGCCATTCGGTCCTTGACGGCCCGGACCATCGGTTCGTCCTCGGTTGAAAAGGCTTGCACGACGGCGGCTTCGATAGCCTCGGTCATGCCCGGAACATCTTCGTTGTAGTTCCGGAACATCTTCCAGAAATAGTAGCAGCTCCCCTCGCTCGAGGGCACGACGATCTGCACACTCGACAGAATCCGGCCGTCCTCTTTCCGGCCCCCTGTGGGGACAATGCCGGCGTCCATCGAAAAGACGCCCGGCGGATCCCAGCGCATGTTCGCCCAGTAGTCGACGATGTCGTCGGGACCTGCGGCCTCGGTCGCCTGGAAGACGAAAGCCGGCGGGGCTCCCGGCATCAAGCGGTTGGACTGGATGCGATTTCCGGTCTTCTTAACCGACGTAATATCTTTGGTGCCCTGGGCCGCGCCAAGCGTCGCAGGATGAAGATAGGCAGCGTGGCTGAGATCGAGCAGATTGTCGACCATGAGGTCGATGGGCAGGTCCATCCTCATCATATGCGCGCCGGTGAACGCGTAGCTTGACTCGTGGAGTTCCGGAAAGCGCGGGATCGTCGAGATGTCCGCGGGTTCCCCCGCCCCCATCCAGACCCATACAAGCCCGTCGAGTTCGACGACGGGATAGCGGCGGAGGCGTGCTGCCTTCGGCGTCGCACCATTGCCATGAGGGTTATGGACACAAGCGCCGCCGGCATCGAAACGGAGCCCGTGATAGCCACATTGCACGACGTCATCGACGAGCGAGCCGAGATGCATGGGTGCAAAGCGATGCGGGCAGGTGTCGCTGAGCGCCGCCACGTCGCCGGAGAGCTGGCGATACAGGACAAGATGGTCCCCCGCGATCGTCCGCGGCGTCAGGCTGCGTCCGATCTGTTCGGCCCAAGCGACCGTGTACCAAAGTTCGCGTGCAAAGGTCATAGCCGACCCACTCCTCTCCATGCCGACACCTTCTTCGGCGTGTACCCGACTTCGCCTCGGATTGATGTTTTGTCTATTCCGACTTATGGCGACAGCAGAAACAGCTGTCAAGAGGTCGTATTGACGGTTCGTGGAATCCGACTAGAATTGGACGGATGCAGGATATGGAACAAAGAAGGGTTCGGCAGGAAAGCCAGCCGAAACCGCGCGCGCCGCTGAATATCAACCTCGAACGACGCGCCCAGATTGGTCAGGAGAAACGGGCCCGGACCCGCACTGCGTTGCTCGATACCGCCTTTACCCTGCTCGGCCGCGAGAATGGACGCAACACGCGAATCGAAGAGATTTGCGGCGAGTCGGGCGTTTCTCGAGCCACATTCTACAATTATTTCAACAATATGGATGAGGTGTTCAGCGCCCTGTCCGACGAACTGAACCATGATTTCAACCGCGCCGTCACGCGAATCATCTCGGCGCTTCCGACCGCTGCGGAGCGCGCTAGCGCCGCTGTCCGCTATTATCTCGAGCGTGCCCTGCATGACCCTAAATGGGGTTGGGCCATGGTGAACATCAGCGCGGGTGGCCCAATCTTCGGCCAGGATACCTATGAGCACGCGCAGGCCACTGCCGGAGAAGGCATCGCGACCGGAGAATTCGAGATTCCGGGGCCGCACACGGGCCGCGACATCCAGCTCGGGACCACCCACGCCGCAATGATTACCCAGCTGCGCAACCAGCCGTCGCCGACATTCGCCGCATCGATCGCGCGTCATGTGCTGCTCGCCCTCGGCGTGCCCAAGGCGCGTGCAGATGAGGTCGTCGCGCAAGACCTGCCCGATCCGCTTCCCGGCGATTTCTGACCGCGACTCCGGCGTCTCCCTGTCTAAAGCCTCAGCCAAAAGCGTCAGCGCAATTGCGCCGGCGACGTTCGCCTGCGCCCGCATTTCCGGGCTTTCGCATCTATCGCTTGACGGACAGCCACGCGATGAATTAGTCGTATTAGACACAACATCAATACGACTCATTGGAGAGGCGTCATGGCGACTGCGCCGCAATCGACTGAAATTGACCGCGCCGTAAGCGCGGATGATCGATGGAGACTGCACGATCTCGTCAGCGAGCACTGGGCCCGCGTCGACCGGATTTCTTCAGGCTGCGCCTCCGAATTCTACGAGGCTGACGCGACGATGCGCATCGGGGCCCTCGTCCGCGACGGTCAGGCTTCGATCTCGGAATATTTCGCCGATCGGCGCGATCAAGAGGATGAATCGGGACGCCGTACCCGTCACGCCATCTCCGGCCTCGTCGTGAGCGCCACCGGCGCGGATGCGTGCGCGCTGCGCTTCCTCGCGGTCGTTCATGCGGGGACCGGCGACCTGCCCTTTGCCTCGGGACCGCCGACAACGATCGCCGACTTCACCGCCAGCTGTCGCCGCCAGTGCGACGGTCGCTGGCTGATCACCGACATTCACGCCGCCGTGATTTCCGTCGGTCCCGGCGCAGCCAGTCACGCAAAATAGGAGAAAGAATATGGCGAGTACCGCCGCTCAGAATGCCAAGGCCTATGTCGCTTGCGTTCCGCACGTTCCCATCATCTCCATGCAGGAACGCGAACAGAATCCGGGGCTGTGGCAGGCCTATGATGCTAGCGTCGCCGAGTTCGAAGCCTTCGATCCCGACGTGGTTATCGTGTTCGGCGGCGATCATTATTCGCATATCCATCTCAAGCTCGCTCCGACCTTCATGGTGGGGCACCTTGCCGAGGCGGGCGACGATTGCGGTGGCACCCCCGGCAAGCTCAACGTCCCCATGGACCTGTCGACAGGCCTCGCGGAGGCACTCATCGACGACGGCTTCGACATCGCGACCTCCTATGCGATGAAGGTCGATCACGGCTTTTCCAACGTTCTCGGCTTCTTCCTGCGCGGGGACATCGGCGCGAGGCCGGTGATCCCCGTCCACATCAACAGCCTCTCGAAACCGCGCCCGACGTTGAAGCGCTGCCGCCAGCTTGGCGAAGCGGTCGGACGTTGGGCGCGCAGCACCGGAAAGCGGGTCGCGTTTCTCGGATCGGGCGGGCTTTCGCACGAGACCGCCTTCATCTTCCCGCAATATGAGACCGCGCCGAGCGAGGAAGTGCGCACCTTCATCGTCCATGGCGGCGGCGCTGGACCGATTTCGGATCAGCAATGGCACGGCGACATCGAGTCCGAGATGAACAAGCTTTCGGCCGACCTGATCAGCGGCGAGTTCAAGGCACCCTGGATCAACAAGAAGTGGGACGAGAGCTTCCTGAAAACGCTCGAAGCCGGCGATCTTTCGGCCTTCGACAGCTGGACCGACAAAGATATTCTTGAAGCGGCGGGCTACGGGGGTGGAGAGGTCCGGATGTGGTTGGCCGCTGTCGCCGCCGGCCAGCAGGCGGGCGCACAGCCGCTCCGCGTCGACTACTATTCGGAAGACACTACTATCGCCGTCGGCGTCGGGGTCGCACATTCGCAGCTGGTAGCGGCCTGATGACCACCCCTCCCATCCTGCTCCTCCACGGTTGGGGCGGCTCCTTCGCCTCCTCGTTCGAGGCGCATGGATGGACCGCCGCCCCAGCGGCCGCCAACAGGACATTCATCCGGATGGATCTGCCCGGGCATGCCGATCCGGATGCGCCGCTGGATCCCGCTGCCTATGCCGACCTCGCGGCTTCGGTTGCCGCGAGGCTACCTCCCGAACCTGTCGACATCGTCGGCTATTCGCTCGGGGCGAAAATCGCGCTGGCACTAGCGATCGCAAGCCCGGACAAAGTGCGGCGGCTCGCCCTGTTCGGGATCGGCGACAATCTGTTTGCGCCTGAGCCGGCGGCAGATGTCATCGTAGAGGCGTTGGAGCAGGGCGTGACCGCCGATACGCCGGCCCTCGCGAAGGGCTTGGTGGAAGATTCCCAAGCGAGCGGCTCAAACCCGCTGGCGCTTGCCGCCGTGCTTCGTCGTCGCCCTAATCCGGTGGTCGACGCGACTGCGCTTGCAGACCTCGCCTCGCGCACGATGCTGATCAACTCGTCCGACGACAGGGTAGCCCAGCCGGACGAACGCCTCCGCAACGCGATGCCGGGCTTGACCTACGTCCAGCTGAACGGCCCAGGCCACGTCGCTCTGCCTGGCGATGCCGACGTGCGGCGGCTCAGTACAGAATTTCTCAAGGTCGAAGCGCAGCATAGCGGCGACGTCCCCGATCGCAAAAGAGACGATCAATCAGGAGGATGTCCGTGACCTTTATTCGTGATTGCTGGTACGGCGCAGGATGGGGCGAGGATATTTCGCGCGACTTTCTTTCGCGCATGATCCTCGGCGAGCAGGTTCTTTTCTACCGAAAGGAAGATGGGACGCCCTGCGCGATGGCGGATCTGTGTCCGCACCGCTTCATTCCGCTCAGCATGGGCAAGCTCGTCGGCGACACGGTAGAATGCCTGTACCACGGCCTCGCATTCGACTGCTCTGGCGCTTGCGTGAACAACCCGCATGGCAAGGGAATTATACCCAGGACCGCGAAGGTGAAGACCTATCCGGTGGCGGAAAAATGGGGCCTCGTATGGATCTGGATGGGCGATCATGAGCTCGCCGATCCCGAGACTATCCCCGATTATCACTGGCTGACCGACCAGAAGTATCGGCAGGTCCATGGCACGATCAAGCTCGACGCCAATTACCTGCTGGTGATGGACAATCTCACCGACCTCAGCCACGCGGGCTTTGTCCATGAGAAGACGCTCGAACCGCGGGAGATCGCGACGGCGAGCTATGAGGTGGCCGAGAAGGACGACCAAGTCTGGACGCGCCAATTCGTCCCGTCGATGCCCGTCCCGCCGCTCTTCACGATGGTCAAGGGCTTCACCGGCCAGATGGACCATTGGCTAGAGATGCGCTGCGACCCGCCCGGCTGCATGATCACCTTTTACGGCGTCACCGAGCCAGGGAAGACGCGCGAAGAAGGCTGGGGCACCTATAATCCCAATATCATCACCCCGGAAACCGAGTCGACCACCCATTATTTCTGGGCCATCGCGCGCGATTTCGACCTCGACGACGATGCGATGAGCGAGGCGTTCGCCGAGGGCGCGAGTTATGCTTTCGAACATGAGGACCGGCCGGTCATCGAAGCGCAGCAACGCGTCCTGAACGGCCGCGAGCTGATGGATATGAAGCCGGTGCTGCTCCAGAACGACCAGGGGTCTGGCCGCGCGCGGCGCATCATAGAACGGCGGCTGCGCGAAGCCGCAGCCGGTCCAGCAAAAGCCATGGAGGTAGTAGAATGACCGACGAGTCCGAAATGCCGGTGCGAGCGCCGACGCTCTACAACTGGCAAGATATTCCGCGGGAATATGTTCGCCCTGGCATCGAGCGCGCCGGTCTGGGCGGCGAAGGCGTCGTTTGCCAGTTCGGCTGGGTCGAACCCGGCGCCGCCCTTCGGCCCCACAAGCATGATCATGAGCAGATCGTCATGATCCTCGAAGGGGACTGTATCTATCATGTGGGTGGCGTGCCGCACCAATGCACGCGCGGCAGCTTTGTGCGCGTCCCGGCCCACACTGAACATTATATCGAGGTTACCGGCACTGAAACGGTCCTTAACCTCGATATTTTTGCGCCGGTCCCGCCCGAATATGCGCATTTGCTCGATCATCAGCGTCCGGAATGGCGAGGGTGAGCAGGCGCGCGTCATTCTCCGAGCGACTGCGTGACAGGACGTCGCTGACTGGTGTCTTCCAGAAATTCCCGCACCATCAGGCGACGGAGATACTCGCGATGTCCGATCTCGACTTCGCAGTTCTGGATACCGAGCATGCGCCGTTCGACCCGAGCCAGGTCGACGCATGCATGCTGGCGGGCATGGCGTGCGATTTTCCGCTCCTCGTCCGCATCGCCAGAACGGACGCCGACGCGGTGCTGAGCGCGCTCGATATGGGCGCGACGGGTGTCTTCGTGCCGCATGTCGACACTCCGGCCAAAGCGGCGAACGCGGCGCGCTTCGCTCGCTATACCGGCGGTACCCGGGGGTTCTCCCCATCGACGCGTGCCGGTGGATATGGCGGTCGTGGCCTCAAACCCTATATGGATGCTGCCGATCGCAACGTGCTCGTGATCGCGCAGATCGAGGACGCGTCCGCACTTGGATCGCTGCCGGCGATTGCGGCGACCCCTGGTATCGACGCACTGTTCATCGGACGCGCAGACCTCGCGGCGTCCTTCGGTTGCGACTGGAACGACCCGAAGCTCGACGAGGCGACAGCTCGCATCGCCCAAAGCGCGGCTGACGCCGGCATCGCTTGCGGCGCCTATCTCGCAGACCCTGCCCAGGCGGCGCGCTATCGCAGCATGGGCATTTCATTTCTCCTCGCCGGGTCTGATCAGGGCGCGCTTCGCCAGGACGTAAACCGGCTCGCCGCCGCGATGGCTCCCGCCTAAGAATAGGGAAGAAGATCATGAAGCGGGCCGAAAAGGTCATCATCACCTGCGCCGTCACGGGAAGCATTCATACGCCCTCGATGTCGCCGCATCTTCCCGTGACGCCCGCCCAGATCGCGGCCGAAGCGGTCGCGGCGGCTGAGGCCGGTGCAGCGATGGTCCACCTCCATGCGCGCCACCCCGAGGACGGGCGCCCCGATCAGACCCCCGAGCGATTTCTGGAGTTCTTGCCCGCCATCAAGGCGCAGTCCGACGCGATCCTCAATATCACGACCGGGGGCGGTCTCGGCATGACGCTCGAACAAAGACTGGCGCCCGCGCTCGCGTGCAAGCCCGAAGTCGCCTCGATGAACATGGGCTCGTTCAACTTCAACATTTCGGGAGCGGCCGGAAAGCGCACCGCATTTCAGCACGATTGGGAGCAGCCCTATCTCGAAGGGACGAAGGATCTGATCCTCTCGAACACCTTCAAGCAGATCGACTATGGCATGCGCGCGATGGGTGCCAACGGCACGCGCTTCGAGTTCGAATGTTATGATGTCGGCCATCTCTACAATCTCGCGCATTTCGCCGAGCTGAAGCTGGTTGAGCCGCCCTTCTTCGTTCAATGCGTCTTTGGAATCCTCGGCGGCATTGGCCCCGATCCGGAAAATCTCCTTCACATGCGCGCTACGGCGGACCGGCTGTTCGGCGACGATTATTATCTCTCCGTCCTCGCCGCCGGTCGTCATCAGATGCCGTTCGTGACGATGAGCACCATATTGGGCGGCAATGTGCGTGTCGGCCTCGAGGACAGCCTCTATGCCGGCAAGGGAAAGCTGGCGACGAGCAATGCGGAACAGGTCGCGAAAATCCGGCGCATCCTTGAGGAATTGAGCCTCGAAATCGCAACGCCGGCGGAAGCACGCGCGATGCTAGCGACCAAGGGTGGCGACAATGTCGGCTTCTGATACGCCGCTCGCTCTGAGCGTCGAAGATGGGGTGGCGACGCTTCGGCTGTCGCGGCCCGATGCGGGGAACGCGATCGGTCTCGAAATGGCAAAAGCCTTGGCAGAGATGAGCTCGGAGATTTCGGCGCGCGACGATATTCGTTGCGTGCTGCTCACGGGAAGCGGGCGCTTTTTCTGCGTTGGCGGAGATATCGGCGCGTTTCGTGCGGCTGGAGAAGCGGTGCCGCAATTGCTGCAGCAGATCACCGCCGCGCTGCACGAGGCTATCTCCCATCTCGCGCGCATGCCCAAGCCGTTGGTCGTGGCGGTCAATGGCGCGGCGGCTGGCGCAGGCCTCAGCCTTGCGGCGCTTGGCGACATCGTTATTTCGGCGCGCTCGGCGAGCTTCACCATGGCCTATACGGGCATCGGGCTGACGCCAGATGGCGGCGCGACCGCCATCCTCCCGCGGCTGATCGGCTTGCGGCGAACGCAGGAACTGGCGTTTACCAACCGGCGGCTCAGCGCCGACGAGGCGGCGGCGATCGGGCTCGTCACCGAGGTGGTCGACGATAGCGAACTCGAAGGACAGGCCGCCGCGTTGGCCAGCCGGCTTCGCAATGGCCCGGTATCGGCGTTCGCAAATATCCGCTCGCTCCTGATGTCCGGCCTGCCGCTCGATCAACAGATGGACCTCGAGGCCCGCACGATTTGCGACGCCGCCGGATCGCCAGAAGGGCGCGAAGGCATTGCAGCCTTCCTCGACAAGCGCCGCCCCGTCTTCAGCTAATATGCCCTCGTTCCGTTTTCGCTCCTGAAAGGCCACTCATGCACATCCTCTTTGTCGTAGCGCACCCAGAGCCAAACAGCTTCACAGGCGCCCTTCTCGAGAAGGCAAAGGCAGTCGCCGCGGAAGCGGGCGCCAGCTTCGAAGTGTCGGACCTCTATGCCGAAAAGTTCGATCCGGTCCTGGGTCGCGGCGACTTTTCGACGGTCTGGAATCCGGACTATTTCAGCGTCCAGGACGAACAGGCAGCCGCTGAGCGATCGGATGCATTCTCCGATGATATCAGCCGCGAGCAGGCGCGCGTCGCAAAGGCGAACCTGATCGTCTTTCTCTTCCCACTCTGGTGGGGTGGTCCGCCCGCGGTCGTCAAAGGCTGGTTCGATCGCGTCATGTCCTACGGCTTCGCCTATATGGACGGCGCGCGCTACGAACGGGGGCTGTTCCGGGGGCGGCATGCCATGCTCTGCATTCCGACCGGCGGCACGGCCGACCGCTTCACTGACGCCGGCACATACGGCTCGATCGAACGGGTCCTGTGGCCTTTGAAGCATTGTGCGCTGGCCTATACCGGTTTGACGCAGCTCGACGACTTCATTGCCTATGCGACCCCGCGAGTCGATGCAGCCCAGCGCGCCGCTTATCTGGAGGCCTGGGGAGCTCATCTTCGCGCTGGCGTTGACCGCGCGCGCCGCGAGGCTGCTCCGCAACCGCTGGTCCGTGGCCATGTCGGCGTCGCGCCGCTCGCCTTCGAACCGCATGTCGCCAGTGCCTGACGGAAGGCAGCCCGTCCGTGAGCGGCCCACGGCGGCGCGCCGTCCGTCTCACCAATAGAATGCGGAAACAGCCGAAACCCGACGACGTACTCTTGGCGAGCGGCTAATCTCCGGCATTCATGCAGACACGACTCGTCGAATATTTCCTTGCGCTGCACCGCGAACGCCATTTTGCGAGGGCGGCCGCTTCTTGCCACGTGTCGCAGCCGACCTTGTCGGCAGGCATCGCGATGCTCGAGACCCAGCTTGGCAAGCGGCTCGTTCACCGCGACCGCAAATATGTCGGACTGACGCCCGAAGGCGAAGCGATCCTGCCGTGGGCACAGCAGCTCGTCGCCGCCGCAGAGGCGATGGGCCAGGTTGCGGGTACGGCGCGCGGTCCGCTCAAGGGTGAATTGCGGCTCGGAGCGATTCCTGCTTCGATGCCGGCTACAGGCTATCTCGTAGAAGCCGTGCGCGCCCGCTTTCCGGAGCTCAATGTACAGCTGCGAGCACTGACCTCGCGGCAAATCGAGCGTGAGCTTTCCGGTTTCGAACTCGACGCCGGGGTTACCTACCTGGACTTCGAACCCCCGGCCCACACCCTCGCCGTGCCGCTCTACGGCGAGCGAAGCATGCTTGTGAGTTCACGTGGCGGGATTGCGCTCCCGGAGCGGCCCGACTGGAGCGACCTTGGCCGTCTCCCCCTTTGCCTCCTGCCGCAAGGCATGCAGAATCGGCGCATTCTCGATGCGAGGCTGGCCACGCTCGGGTTGGCGCTGCGGCCGATCGTGACCGCGGATTCCTACCTCGCGCTTCTGGCAATCGTCCGGCAAGGGCAGCTCTGCTCGATTATGCCGACAAGTCACGCGATGCTTCTCGATGGTCTCGACTGGGCGATAGCCACCCCATTGCCCGACACGGGGGACCTCAATCGCGTAGGGGTCATCGTCTCTGATCACACTCCGATGAGCCCGTTGGCTCAAAGCGTTCTTGCAGTAGCACGCGATCTTCAACTCCCCCGCGACATGCTCTAATCTTGATAGATAAAGGCTATCAAACATGCGATTGTTCGATTTGACGGCTCAATCCGCCTGAGGCACGCAATTCTGCCGGAGAAGGTGGACGATATGCTGGCGGATGCTGCAAATCAGGTGATTGAAGACTGGGTAAGCCGACATGGCCGCGGCCGTGAGCAGCTGTTGCCGCTGCTCCACGCGATCCAGAATGCGATAGGCTATATCGATGATGGCTTTGTGCCACTCCTCGCATGCGCGCTCAACCTCTCACGGGCCGATGTGCATGGCGTGGTCACTTTCTATCATGACTATCGGCGCAGGCCGGCTGGGAAGCACGTCGTAAAACTCTGCCGCGCCGAAAGCTGCCAAGCGCGTGGCGGAGCGGAGGTCGAAGCGGCAGCCACTAGAATATTCGGCGTCCCGATGGGCGAGACACGCCGCGACGGTCAGGTCAGCCTGGAGCCCGTTTATTGCCTGGGCCTTTGTGCGATAGGGCCCAACGCCCTGGTCGACGGGCGCCCCATTGCAGGCGTCAACGGGGCGGCGCTCGATCGCATTGCGGCCGAGATCGCCGCGTGACACGGGTTTTTATCAGCTGCGACATGGCGTCGGTGGCGCTCGGCGCGGACGCCGTCGCACGCGCGTTTTCCGAAGCGGGATGCGAGGTGGTTCGCACCGGTTCGCGCGGCCTGTTCAGCATCGAGCCTCTGGTCGAGGTCGAGACCGGCGAAGGCCGGGTTGGTTGTGGCCCGGTTGGACCGGGCGATGTATCGGCGGTGCTCCAAAATACCCATCCGGCCCGCCTTGGCGATGTCGCCTCGCTTCCCTTCTTTGCCGCCCAGCAGCGATTTACCTTCGCACGCTGCGGGATCGTCGATCCGCTGAGTGTGGCCGACTATGCCGCGCATGGCGGCTGGACGGGGCTCGACATCGCACGATCGGCCGAGCCGCAGGCCGTGGTCGATACCGTCAAGGCAAGCGGCCTGCGCGGGCGCGGCGGCGCGGGCTTTCCGACGGGCGTCAAGTGGCAGACCGTCCTCGATGCGCCCGGCGGCTCCAAATATATCGTCTGCAACGCCGACGAAGGCGACAGCGGCACTTTCGCCGACCGGATGCTGATGGAGGGCGACCCGTTTTGCCTGATCGAAGGCATGGCGATTGCCGCGCACGCGGTCGGGGCGAGCCATGGCTATATCTATATCCGCAGCGAATATCCGTTCGCAATCGACACGATGCAGAAGGCCCTCGCGCTATCCGCAAGCCGAATTGCGCCCTTCACCCTCGAAGTGCGCGTTGGCGCCGGCGCTTATGTGTGCGGCGAAGAGACCGCGCTGCTCGACAGCATCGAGGGCAAGCGCGGACAGGTGCGCGCCAAGCCGCCGCTGCCCGCGCTCTCCGGCCTGTTCGGCAAGCCGACGGTGATCAACAATGTGCTGAGTCTCGCCGCGGTGCCCTTCATCCTGTCGGCGGGCGCCGATGCCTATGCCCATGTCGGCTTCGGCCGCTCGCGCGGGACGATGCCGGTACAGCTTGCAGGCAATGTGAAGAATGGCGGCCTGTTCGAGGTCGGCTTCGGCATCACGCTCGGCGAACTGGTGAACGACATCGGTGGCGGCACGTCGAGCGGCCGGCCGGTGCGCGCGGTGCAGGTCGGCGGACCGCTCGGCGCCTATTTCCCGCCGTCGATGTTCGACCTTCCCTTCGATTACGAAGCCTTCACGCAGGCCGGCGGGCTGATCGGCCACGCCGGGATCACCGTTTTCGACGACAGCGTCGACATGGCGCATATGGCGCGCTTCGCGATGGAATTCTGCGCCGTCGAAAGCTGTGGGAAGTGCACGCCGTGCCGGATCGGGTCGACCCGCGGCGTCGAGATTATGGATCGGATCATGGATGCACGAGGGAGGAGATCCTCGATGCAGGAGCGCCTTGCCGGTCCACTGGGCAAGGCGCTCCACTCGCGCAGCCCCGACCGGATCGACGTGAGCATCCCGGCACAGACCGCGCTACTGCGCGACCTTTGCGATACGATGAAATACGGCTCGCTCTGCGCGCTCGGCGGATTCACCCCCTATCCGGTGCTGAGCGCGCTCGATCATTTCCCCGAAGATTTCGGCGTCCCCGCGCCTGCTATCGAAGCAGCGGAGTAGAATCATGAGCTTCACCCGAGAAATCGACCATGGCACCCCGCCCGCGCTGGCGACCGGCCGCGATATCACGCTGACGATCGACGGCGAGGCGGTGACGCTGCCCGAAGGCACGTCGATCATGCGCGCCGCGTCACTGACCGGCACCGCGATCCCGAAGCTTTGCGCGAGCGATAATCTCGAAAGCTTCGGATCGTGCCGCCTCTGCCTTGTCGAGATCGAAGGCCGAAATGGCTATCCCGCAAGCTGCACCACCCCGATCGCCGACGGCATGATCGTGCGCACGCAGACCGACCGGCTGAAGCAGCTCCGCAAGGGCGTGATGGAGCTCTATATCTCCGACCACCCGCTCGACTGCCTGACCTGCGGTGCGAACGGCGATTGCGAATTGCAGGATCAGGCGGGCGCGGTTGGCCTGCGCGACGTGCGCTACGGCTATGACGGCGCGACCAACATGGGGCAGGCGAAGGATCATTCGAACCCCTATTTCGATTTCGATCCGTCGAAATGCATCGCCTGCTCGCGCTGCGTTCGCGCCTGCGACGAGGTGCAGGGGACGTTCGCGCTGACGATGGAGGGACGCGGCTTCGACACCAAGGTCTCACCCAGCCAGGGGCAGGATTTCCTGTCGTCCGAATGCGTGTCGTGCGGCGCCTGCGTACAGGCCTGCCCGACAGCAACGCTGATCGAGAAGAAGGTCGTCGAAGTCGGCACGCCCGAGAAGGCGGTCGTCACCACCTGCGCTTATTGCGGCGTCGGCTGCACCTTCCGCGCCGAGATGCGGGGCGAGGAACTCGTCCGCATGGTGCCGTGGAAGGACGGCAAGGCGAACCGCGGACACAGCTGCGTCAAGGGCCGCTTCGCGTGGGGCTATGCCCGGCATCAGGACCGCATCCTGAAACCGATGGTGCGTCAGAACATCACAGATCCCTGGCAGGAAGTGAGCTGGGAGGAGGCGATCGCGCGGGTGGCCAGCGACTTCCGCCATATCCAGGCCAAATTCGGAACGCGCGCGGTCGGCGGCATCACCTCCAGTCGTTGCACGAACGAAGAAACATTTCTTGTCCAGAAGATGATCCGGCAGGGTTTCGGAAACAACAATGTCGATACTTGCGCGCGCGTTTGCCACTCACCGACCGGATACGGACTGAAGACGACATTCGGAACCTCGGCGGGAACGCAGGATTTCGACAGCGTGATGCAATCGGACGTGATGCTGGTGATTGGTGCCAATCCGACCGATGGCCATCCCGTCTTCGCGAGCCGCATGAAGAAGCGCCTGCGACAGGGCGCCAAGCTCATCGTCGTCGATCCGCGGCGCACCGATCTCGTAAAATCGCCGCACGTCGAAGCCGAGCATCATCTGCCGCTGCGCCCCGGCACTAATGTCGCCCTTCTTACTGCGATGGCGCATGTCATCGTCACCGAACGCCTTTTTGACGAGAGCTTCATTCGCGAGCGCTGCGATTGGGACGAATTCCTCGACTGGTCCGACTTTGTTGCCGAAGCTCACCGCTCTCCGGAAGCGACAGAAGCCCTCACCGGTGTGATGTCGGAAGAGGTTCGCGCGGCGGCAAGGCTTTACGCGACGGGCGGGAATGCCGCGATCTACTATGGCCTCGGCGTTACCGAACATAGTCAGGGCAGCTCGACAGTGATGGCGATCGCCAACCTCGCGATGGCGACGGGCAATGTCGGGCGCGAGGGCGTCGGGGTGAACCCGCTGCGCGGCCAGAACAATGTCCAGGGCGCGTGCGACATGGGCAGCTTCCCGCATGAATTCTCGGGCTACCGCCATGTCTCGGACGAGGGCGCGCGCACCCTTTTCGAGAATGCCTGGGGCGTGAAACTAGACAGCGAGCCGGGACTGCGCATCCCGAACATGCTCGACGCCGCGACCGACGGGCATTTCAAGGGGCTGTTCATCCAGGGTGAGGACATTCTGCAGTCCGATCCCAACACACATCACGTCGCGGCGGGCCTCGCCGCGATGGAATGCGTCGTCGTGCAGGATCTGTTCCTCAACGAGACCGCGAACTACGCGCATGTTTTCCTGCCCGGATCGACCTTCCTCGAAAAGGACGGCACCTTCACCAACGCCGAACGCCGCATCCAGCGCGTCCGCAAGGTGATGGCGCCGCTCAACGGCCATGCCGACTGGGAGATCGTCCAGCTGGTCGCACAGGCGCTCGGCCTCGACTGGGACTACAAGCATCCGTCGGAAATCATGGACGAGATCGCGGCGCTGACCCCGACCTTCGCGGGCGTCCATTACGACCGGCTCGACGACGAAGGCTCGCTGCAATGGCCCGCGAACGATGCGGCGCCCGACGGCACCCCGACGATGCACATTGGCGGGTTCGTGCGCGGCAAAGGCAAGTTCGTCGTCACCGACTATGTCCCGACCGACGAGAAGACCGGGCCGCGCTTCCCGCTGCTGCTCACCACCGGGCGCATCCTCAGCCACTATAATGTCGGGGCACAGACGCGGCGCACCGCGAACACCGCCTGGCATCCCGAGGATCGCCTCGAGATACACCCACTCGACGCCGAAAATCGCGGCATCAAGGATAGCGACTGGGTGAGCCTCCGAAGCCGCGCCGGCGAGACCACCCTGCGGGCGCTCATCACCGAGCGGGTGGCGCCCGGCGTCGTATATACGACCTTCCACCACCCCGACACGCAGGCGAACGTAATTACGACCGACTATTCGGATTGGGCCACGAACTGCCCCGAGTATAAGGTCACTGCGGTGCAGGTGGGCCTCTCGAACGGTCCGTCCGATTGGCAGGAAGATTATGCCGATCATGCGCGCAAAAGTCGACGCATTGCACCCATCGAAGCCGCCGAATGATGACGGGAGCGGTTGAAGACGGCGTGATGTCGACCGAGGATCGACTGATCTACATGGCCAACCAGATTGCCCGCAATCTAGAGGCGCTAGGTCCCGAACACTCCGTACAGATGGTGGCAGATCATATACGCGATTTCTGGGATCCATCGATGAAGCGTCGGATCGTTGCGCTGGCAAGCAGCCGGCCCGAAGCCCTCTCACCCATCGCGAGCGCAGCGGTTGGTCGGATCGCGCCCACTTGACCGTACCGACAACCAGTTACCCCTTTCGGCGCATCGCGGCGAGCGGAGACATTTCCCATGTCGAACGCGAACTGGCCGAAGAAGTCCCGATCGCCCTCGAGTTTAACGGTATCGGATATGCGGTGCTGATGGCGACGCCGCACGATATCGAAGACCTGGTTGCAGGCTTTCTATTGGCCGAGCGACTGCAGTTTGCGGGTGACACTGTCATCAACGTCTCACTTCACCGCGCCGAAGCCGGGCTGGTTGCCCGTGCGACGCTGCCCGCCGATCGCGCCGGCGCCCTGCTTGACCGCATCCGTCACCGCGCGTCGGATTCCTCTTGCGGCCTATGCGGAATCGAAAATCTGGAGCAGGCGATGCGTCCGCTTCCGCCCGTTGCGGCGAAGTGCGAGGCCGGCAACGATGCGGTCTTCAACGCCCTCGCCGAACTTTCCCGCTTCCAACTGCTGAATGCACGTACCGGCGCTGTGCATGCTGCGGCCTTGGTCGATGCGAGGGGATCGATCCGCATCGTCCGCGAGGATGTCGGAAGGCACAACGCCTTCGACAAATTGATCGGTGCCATGCGCCGCACGGGTGCGGCATGGGATGGCGGTTTTGCGCTCCTGTCCTCGCGTTGCTCCTTCGAGCTCGTCGAGAAGGCCGCGCTCGCCGATTGCCCGATGCTGGTCACTATCTCGGCTCCCACGCGTCTCGCCGTCGAGCGGGCCGCAAAGGCGGGGCTTGAACTCAGGGTCCTTGCGCGTCCGGATGCGCTGCTCGCGAGCGAATATTGACCATGCGGATTGCCGGTGTTGTCTTCGCAGGAGGCAATTCGCGCCGCTTCGGCCGCGACAAGGCCCTGGAGCTTTTTCGAGGCGTGGCCCTGATCGAGTGGGCGCTGGCCGCGCTTGGTCCATATGTGGAGCGGCGATTTGTTTCAGGACGCCTTTATCCTGGCCACGAGACGGTCGTCGACCGTCCCTCCGGCGGCCTTGGTCCCTTGGCAGGATTGGCGGGCGCGCTGCAGGCCGCAGCGGGCGAAAATTACACCCATCTTCTGTCGCTCCCTTGCGACGCTCCGCTGATCCCCGACGGGCTGATGACGGCGCTTGGCAAGCGAAGCGACGGGGCTTTTCTCCAGACATGTCCGGTGATCGGGATGTGGCCCACGCATTTCGGCGGCGATCTTGAGCGGTACTTGGCGGCAGGCGGTGACAAGTCAGTGTTGGCTTGGGCCACCAAAATGTCCATTCAGCCACTTGGCGGGTTCGGCAATATCACGAACATAAATTACGAGGCCGACCTCGCAAGGATCGCTACCTCGCATGACTGAGAAGATCAGCGTGAGTGAAGCGCTCGACCGGATCGAGAGCCACGTCGCTCCCTTGCTGCCGCGCATGATCCGTCTCGATGCCCAGGCTTATGGTCAGATCCTCGCTCGGACGACGACTGCGGCCGCAGACACGCCTCGGTTCGACTGTTCCGCGATGGATGGCTTCGCACTCGCGACTTCCGAAACTTCGACCGCAACCGAGCAGCGCCCCGCGCAGTTCGAACTCGCGGCCGACATTCCCGCAGCGAGCAGACAGGACAAATTGGAACTAGGAACTGCCGCCCCGATCAGTACCGGCGCACCTCTGCCGGCTGGAGCAACGGCCGTCGTTGCCAAGGAGCAATGCCGTGTGGACCGGGGAAAACTTCTCATCTCAGAACCAGTCACGCCTTGGCGAAATGTCCGCCGACAGGGCGAAGATATGGCGAGCGGCGCGTTGGTTGCGAGCCCCGGGAGCTTTCTGTCCCCCGCGCTGATCGGAGCACTCCTCGCCTATGGTGTAGCGCAAGTCGAGGCGCGCTCGCTCCCCAAGGTCCACATCCTGCCGACAGGTTCTGAGTTCGCCTTGCCAATTCCTGCGGCATCGGTGCCGCGGATAGACTGCAACGGGCCAATGATCGGCGCAATATGCCGCTCGCTCGGCGTCGACTTTCACATCCAAGACCCGGTGCCCGACGACGCCGACATATTGTACGCAGCACTCCAAAGCCTTCAGGGAACGCCCCGCGCTGACCTCATCCTCTCAACTGGCGGCGTGTCGGTCGGCCCACATGACCTTGTCCGGGCGGCACTCGAAAAGGCCGGTGCGCGTATCGTGTTTCACGGTATCGCCATGCGGCCGGGCAAGCCGATATTGTTCGCGGTATTGCCCGACGGCCGTCCGTTCTTCGGGCTGCCGGGCAACCCCGTTGCAGCGTTGGTCGGCTTTCGATTTTTCGTCCTGGCGGCCATTCGCCAGCTGGTCGGCATAGACCGCGAATTGGGCCGCCCCATCGCCGCCCCCCAACCACCGCGAGAGGGTATCACGCAGTTCCTCCGCGCTCGCATCGCGGGAGATGGCTCGATCGTGCTGTCCGATGACCAGCGCTCGCACGTCATGCGCTCACTCATCGATAGCGACCATTGGGTATGTCTCGATGGCACTGGGCCGGAAGCAACCGCAACTATATTCCGCCAATCGCCAAGTTTGGCCGAGTGACGCCGCGTACCGGCCCCCCGACAGCCGGGATCCAATAACAAAACGCCGGTCGCCCGGATCCGGCGGTGGAGCGAGGTCATGCGCGAGCTTGTCGGCCGGTCGCTCTGACGCCGGAGCGTTTCAGCTTTTTGGCAGGTGTGCGAGCACGACCCGGAGGTCCGCCTCCGTGCCACAAGCTTCGATCGGTCGCCGTCCGGCGAGCTTCGGATGGGCGCTGTTGAGGAAAAGCTGCGATCGCGCAGGGTCGCGAAACGCGGTGTTGGTGGCTGAGGTCATGCGGCAGCCCCCATGCCGCCCCATCGCCCCCTTGCTTCCGCTTCCCGGCGCCTGACCGAATACTCACCGACACGCCGAACCAGCGATCCACCACGCCGATCGGATCATGATCTTCGAAACACCGCGACATGCAGCCCCTCAGGCAGAACCCCTGCGCAGTTCCCCAGTTGGCCAAGGGCCTGCCGGGCCAGACATGCCGAATGGCGGCCCGAAGACCGCCGTCCATCGACAGAAAGAGAAACCGGCTCCGCCCGAAGGCGGAGCCGGATGGCCGTCAGGCCGGCGGATTCCAGATGATGACCTTCTTCATCGGGTCGTCGCCCGGCGCATTGGCGACATTGCCGTAGATGGTCCCGAATTCGGGGGCCGACATGGTGACCGACACATATTCGGCGCCGTTGTTCTGCGAGAAGCGCTTCCAGCCGGCGCCCAGCTCGAAGCCGTTCTTGCGGCTGAGGATGCGATAATCGGGCTCATTGTCCTTGGTCTTGCGACCGTTCGGCACGATCGCAATCGGCGCGGTGACGTTGAGGGTGGCCAGCGTGCCTTCGAAGCTGCCGTCGGCCTTGACGTTGAGGTTGGCAATGGTGGGCATATCAAATCTCCTTCGCTTGCTCGGGGGACATCCCCGATGGCGCCGGAAGAAGGGGCCGCGAGCTGCCGTCACCGAGCGGCACGCGAGGGCGAACCCCGCATGGGGTTGACGGCCAGAAGCGAGCCGGACCAGCAAACAGGCGAAAGGAGGGGGTGACCTCGGGCAGGCCAGGGAGCGTTGCCCACCGCTGCCCAAAACCAGCCGACGCGCGAAGCTCCGTCTGGTCCCGGCGGGCTCGGTCGCCGAGATCCCGCAAGGGCCTTTCCCCGCGACCCACAAGAGAAAGTGGTGCGACTCACAGTGCGACCGCGGACGGCGGAGAGGGCCGGATGTCTTGGAGCAAAGCAGGGCGACAATTGCCGCCCAGGCCCTGCAATCATTCCACAGGGCCTCGACGCCGGCGCGAAGCGCCCGAGAAGAAGGCGCTCTTGGCGAGCCCGCGGCCGGGCGGCGTGCGCGCGGGCCTGGGGGCCAGCCGCCGCCCGGCAAGGATAGCGAGCCAAGTGCGCCGCGCGGCCCAAAACAACGCGCGGCCCCTGGCGCCGCCCGGCGGCGCCAGAGCACGCCCAATTCAGCCGCGCTCGATTTGGCCGGCCGGATTCCGGACGTTCAACCGTTGTAGCGGATGACCGGCCCTGGCTCTCCGCAGAGGCCGCAGGGGCCTCTCAACCGCTCGAAGCCTCCGGTCCCGCTCGCCGAACTGGCAGCGACACTCGCCTGTGCGATCGACGAAAGGTCGAGCCGGTCGGCGATACATTCGTCGCAAAGCGGCGTCCCGTCCATCCTGCGGACCAGTCCTGCCACTCGCTCCGCTATGGTGGGCCGCTTTGTCATGAATGCTGCGATAGTCAGGCAAATCGACAAACGGAAGCCCCTGCGAAATTGGCCGGTAACGGACCGTCTGCTTGCGAATTCGAAAGTGGCTTTGCCGACGTTCGACCTCGCAGCTTACGGCCCTCATGCAAGCTACCTACGGAGCTCTCCGGCAACGGCGCGTGGCGATCCTGAGCGTCGGCTACCGGTCGCCGAATCCACTGCTCCGGGGATTCATTGCTGCCAGCGTTCATTGATCAGCTAGTTACACCGAAGCGCTTCAGTTTCTTCGCAATTCAACAATTGCGCTCCGCGATGCCCGACGAGCAAATAGAGTTTTGCCGTCTGCTCAAGCTCTTCGACCGCCGCCGTTGCCTCGGCTAGCGAGAGGCCCGAGACAACAGGTCCATGATTTGCCAAAAGAATCGAAGAATATGTCCCCTGCAGTTCGTCGATCGCCTGGGCCACGCGGGGATCACCCGGTCGAAAATAGGGTAGCAATGCGGTCCGCCCGACCTTCATCAGATAATAGGCCGTCAGCGGCGGAAATACGTCAGTCGGATCGAGGCCGGGCAACATCGAGGCAGCAACCGAGTGGGTTGAATGCAGGTGCACGATGGCACGCGCGGCACCGCGCGAACGGTACATCGCGCCGTGCAGTGGCAGCTCCTTTGTCGGCGCAAGGCCCTCCAATATCCGCCCAGCGGGATCGAGAAGAGTGAGCGCCGCCGGATCAAGGCCGCCAAGGGAGGATTTCGTCGGCGTAACGAGCATCCGACCATCGTCGAGAAGGACGCTGATGTTGCCCGAGGTTCCGTGCGTATATCCCCGATCGAAAAGCGACCGGCCAAGATGGCAGATTTCTTCGCGGGCGCGCACCAGGCTCACGCATTTTCCTCCATCATCCTCAGCGCCTTTTCGAAAAAGTCCTCGTCACCGAAATTGCCCGACTTCAAGGCAAATCCGACGCCGCCGGCTGACAATAGCGGAACGCCCGGAGCCACATCGGGGCCGACGGCCATCGCCCCGAGGCTTAACGCCTCTACAACCGCGCCGGACGTTTCGCCGCCCGCAACTACCAGTCGCGTTACGCCCCGTTTCCTCGCGCGCAGCGCAAGCCCGGCCATCAGCTCCTCGATCGCTGCCGAAGCGGCCCCGAAGTCCGCTTGGGCGCGACTGTTTGCTACGGCATCGGGGGTGATAGTCGAATAGATCAAGGGGGCTTTCTCGTGATATTCGCGCGCGAAGGCATCAGCATACTCGAGAACGGGATAGCCCGCCAGCAGCGCGGCGCCGTCGATCGCAAAGGCGGGGCGGGCTTGTCTGTATCGCGCCACCTGCGCATTTGTCGCGGCCGAACAGCTTCCGGCGAGAACCAGCGCCGGCCCGGGCCGAGCTTCATAATCCGTCTTGCTGTCCGCGATCTGTCCTGTCGCCCTAAAATTTTCGGGCAGTCCCATCGCAAGCGCCGATCCCCCCGTGATTAGCGCCATATCCTTGGCCGCACGGCCGATCGCGCGAAGATCGCTATCTGCAACGGCGTCACAAACGACGAGCCCGTCGGGCGCTGCGGCCAGCGCATGCGCGATAGCGTCGGCGCCCCGCGTTACCGTCCGGTGGGAAATATGGGAAACCGCGCCTCTGGACTGATGGCCAAGCCAACGGCGGATGTCGCTGTCGGTCATCGGCGTAATCGGGTGGTTGCGCATGCTCGATTCGTGCAAAAGCGTATCCCCGACGAAGAGATGACCCTGATAAACCGTCCGACCGTTTGCGGGAAAGGCGGGGCAAACGATGGCTTTCGTGATGCCAATCTCCCGAAGCAGAGCTTCCGCGACTGGACCGATATTGCCCTCTTCAGTTGAATCGAAGGTCGAACAGTATTTGAAGTAGAACTGCTCGCACCCCGCGGCGCGGAGCGCGCGGAGCGCCGCGACAGATTGCTGCACCGCGTCGGCGGGCGCGATCGACCGGGTCTTGAGCGCAACGACACCCGCGTCGCCCCGCGCGCTTTCGATATCGGCGACCGACGTCAGGAGGCTCGTGCGCATCCCCTGGCCGGTCAGGATGCTCGCCAGGTCGCCCGCTCCCGTGAAATCATCGGCGATGCACCCCAGAATCATAGATCATGCTCTTTCAGAAAAGTCTCGATCGCGTCGCCACAAGCCGTGGGCGCTTCCAACGGCAGAAAGTGCCCGGCATCCGCGATCATCCTAAGCGTGGCGTTCGAGGCATGCTGCAGATCGAGATAGCGTTGGCGCGGGCAGACACGATCATCCATCCCGGCAAGTGCGAGGAGCGGTCGGCCCGATGCGTTGACCACGGCGCGCAAATCGGGGCGATGGATGTTCATCTCCGCCTGCCGACCATGCACGTCGTGCCCCGCCGCTTCGGCCATGTCGGCGATAAGGTCCACGACATCGTCAGGAGCCGGACAGGACGGCGACACAAGAGCCGCTCCGCGACCCTCCATCCAGACGCGCAAGCCCTCAGCGCGACCGGCTGCAACCTCGGCCCGGCGAAGATCGGCATTGGCCGGGTCGTCGGGGAAGGCGTTGCCGGAGAGCAGGATCACGCCGACCACCCGGCCGGGCGCCATGCGAAGCGCATCGAGCGCCACGAACCCGCCCAGCGAGAAACCGAGCGCGACAAATTCGTCGGGCACCGCTTGTAGCAAGGCAGTCGCCGCGGCCGCCACGCGATCATGATCGTTGTGCGACCAGAAGATAGCCGGGCGGGCCAGGCGAGCCAGAAGCGGCGCAAAAACGCGCGCGTCGCACAGCGTCCCGCCCAGGCATAGTAGCGGGCGCCCGGTTCCGCTCATGCCCGGCTGGCATTGACGGCATCGCGCATGGCGCCGCGCAGCAGGGCGGCGTCGTTGCCCGGCGTGACGAGATCGAAACCCTGCGCGACACGCATTGCGGCCGACGCACCGTTGGAGCAGAAAATTCCTGCGATCTTGCCTGTCTCGACCGTGCGGCGGCGTACCAACTCGATTGCATCGGCGACTTCGGGAACACTGCTTTCGTTTTCGGGGCGATAGCCGAGCGCCAGCGACAGATCGTTCGGCCCGACGTAAATTCCATCGAGGCTCGGAACCGCGAGAATTTCCTCGAGATTGTCGAGCCCCTCGCGCGTCTCGATCATCCCCAGCACCAGCAGTTCGCGATTGGCGCCGTCACGGTAATCGGCCCCGCCGTACAACAGACCGCGCGCGGGACCGAAGGACCGGGATCCGTCCGGCGGATAACGACAGGCCGCAACGAGCTGGGCCGCGTCGTCCGCGGTCGAGATCATCGGGCATATCACGCCATAGGCACCCGCATCGAGGAACCGCATGATTTCCGACGGCACAAGCGCTGACGGACGGACCAGCGGTATCGCATCTGTGCTGGAAATCGCCTGAAGCATGGCAATCGCCGTTTCGAATCCAATCATGCCGTGCTGGCAATCGACCGTTGCCGCATCGAATCCCTGATGCGCGATCGATTCCGCCGCATAGCCCGACCCGAGCGAAAGCCACGCGTTGACGATCGGACGTCCTTCAACCTTGAGCTGGCGCAGCCTGTTCACACGCATCGTCCTAATTCTCCGGCAGCAAGGAGGCGGGCGCAAGATATCCGTTCGGGTCGCGCCCGAGGTTGGCCGTAAGAGCCTGCTCGACCAGATCGGCGTCCCATTCGATGATCGCACGCGCGTCACCGGCGGTCGTCACGCTCATCAGGACCGGCACGTTGCCGACCGATCGATACGTCCGCCAAGCGTCTCCCGGCACCGAATATGTCGACCAGGGCTCCGCCCTTGCGCGGCTCTCGCTTCCTTCCGGCCCAAGAACGACTTCGAGAGAACCTTTGCGCACGATAAGCACCTGTTTCGGAGAGACCCGGAAGGGGCCGACCTGCTGACCGGGCTCGATACGCATATATTCCAGGCTGAAACCGTGCGGGTTGCGGATTTTGGCGTCCGCGTCGCGGTCTTCGGACATCCCCGGACCAATCACCGGCGCAATTTCGCATCCATGGCCGGGCACGACGTGATCGAGGGTGGCGGCGCCAGACCACACGAGCTCGTCGACCGCGACCATTCGCGCACGCATCTGTTCGGGGGTGTAGGACCGCATCGCCGCGATATCGGAATCGCTCAGTGGAACGATCAGGTCTTCATCCGCCGGCTTGGGCGCGCCGGTCGCGGTATCGACCATCATATTGTCGCGCGTGAGATAAAGCCCGTGCTCCGCCGCATTGTCCAATATGCTCGGATGCCAGACAACGCCGCCCGACTCATCCTGCCCCAACAAGGTGAAGATCCAGCTGTCGTCGGGCCCGGTATTGGTGAAGCCGCGAAAGATCCAGGTCGGAATCGAAAGCGTATCGCCGGCCCGTCCGACAATTTCGCCGTCCATGCCGTCGGGCCCCCAACGAAACGTCCATTCCCCGCGATAGATCATGAATACCTCCGCGGTATAGTGCATGTGGAGATTGTTCGTGACACCGTGCGGCATCGCCGCGACGCCTAGAGCAAAGCCATGCGGCTCGGCGAGGTTGACGACCTGCTCGGCGGACTGGGTGACGCCCGGGCCGATGATCGAATAGTTGAGCTTGCGGTCCGATCCGGGAAGCTTGCAGTCGATGAAAGCGAGCTGGCACGGCACCAGATCCTCGTAACGGATCAGCCGACTTTCGGCGCTGACGCCATCGCTGCTCTTCGCATTCATGATCGAACCTCATCCCCGCTGCTGATCACCGCCGGTCGCGGTTACAGGTTCGTATTAGCACTGCATTCGAATGCACACAATAGCCGCTTCGTGGCAATTGATGTTTTGCTTCGCAGTGAGAGGAAGATAAGAAGCGGGCGCCGGCTTTGCCGGACGGCAACAGAATGGCGGACACCCGATTATGGCGCGAAGATCGACACAGGCGGCGAGCGAAGGAACGGACAAGGCGAAGCCCGTCACATCTTACGATGTTGCACGGGAAGCCGGCGTCTCGCAGTCGGCGGTGTCGCGATACTTCACGCCGGGAGCCAGTGTTTCGGCGCGGACCCGCGCCAAGATACTGAAGGCGGTCAACAAGCTCGGCTACCAGCCCAATGCCATCGCCCGGAGCCTGATCACGCGCCGGTCGAGTCTCGTCGCAGTGGTCGTCGCGAACCTTGGTTTCAATCCGGAATTCACGTCGATTCTGGGGCAGTCGCTCAGCGCCCGCGGACTCAACACCCTGCTCTTCACACTCGATCACGAAAGCGACGCAGATCATGTAATCGACCAGCTGTGGCAGTATCGCGTCGCCGGCGTCGTCGCGGCTGTCACGCTGCCTCCGCGGCACGTCGACATGCTGTCGCAGCGCGAAATTCCGCTGGTTTTCGTCAATCGCGCCTATGAGGAGGTGCCGGTAAACAGTGTTTCCTGCGACCAGTCCGAAGGGGAGCGCTGGCTGGTCGACGAGCTTTGCGCCGCGGGGCATCGCCGGATCGCCATCGTATCCGGTCCGGAGGATTCGCCGGTCAGTCGGCAGCGGGTGTCGAGCGCCGCGGAGCGGCTGGCAAACGCCGGCGTCAAACCCGTCGAAATCGTCGTTGCCGACTTCACCTATCAGGGCGGCCGCGAGGCGATGCGCAAACTCGCGGCGGGCCCGGCGCGGCCCGATGCCATTATCTGCGCCAACGACATGCTCGCGATCGGCTGCATGGACGAGGCCCGTCATGCGTTGGGCCTGCGGATACCCGAAGACATTTCGATTGTGGGCTTCGACGGCTCGGCGCCCGGACAATGGGCAAGCTATGATCTCGTCACGATTCGCCAGCCCACGAATCTGATGGTCGACGCGGCAATCGATATGCTGATGGCGCGCATCGACGACCCCCAGCTGATCACCGAGAAGCGAGTCTTTTCCGGCGAACTGGTCCGCGGCGCCTCCGCAAGGCTCACAGACACTTGAATTGCAGCGGGAAGAAGTTTAGCATTCGAATGCAACAATTGAGGATGCATGATGCCAGATTTTGATCCCCTCGCCGACCTGAAGCAGGCTGCCTACGCGCCGTTTCGCGACCCTCGCGATTATATCCTATCCTGGACCGACCAGATCTGGATCGATAAGGGCCTCGGCCGGCTCGGCGAACATTATGCCGACGATATCAAGGTTCATACCGCCTATGGCGAGACCTATGACTTCGAGCATGTGATCCTGAACAGCGTTCAGAAGATGAGCGCCTTTCCGAATGGCGGCGGCGGATCAGGCGAAGACGTCGTCTGGGAACAGCGCGGACCGATGGGCTTTATCAGTTCGCATCGTGTCCTCAAGACCGGGACTAATCTTGGATATTGGACCTACGGCCCGCCAACCGGGAAAAACTGGGTGTCGCGCACGATCGCGCATTGCCTAGTTCAGGACGGCAAGGTGGTCGAGGAATGGTTGGTGCGCGATGAATATGCCGTATTGCAATCGCTCGGCATCGATCCGGAAACCGTCGCCGCCGACCTTGCGAAGGCCTCTCCGGTAACGGGCGAGATCATGGCGATCGCAGACGACGCCGGCCCGTTTGCAGGATCCTACCCCAATCCCGCGCGCGAGGGCGTGTCGGGGATTCGGCCCGAACGCTTCGACGCAGAATGCCAGACGATCCTCGACATGTACGAGACGGTTTGGAACCGGCGCCGGTTCGACCGCGTCGTCGATTATTGCGATCCAAAGGTCGTTTGTCACACCGTGCGCCTGCATCGCGCACAGGCGATCGATCCCTATCAGCAACAGATCATCGACCTCCTCGCCGTCTTTCCCGACGCAAAGATCGAGGTGCGCGACCTTGTTGTCTGCCAGTCAGGCGAACTCGGCCAGCGCATCGCAGCGATCTGGGTACTTCATGGCACTTATTCGGGCGTACCGCTCTATGGACCGCCGACGCGCAGTCCGGTCAAGATCCTCGGCGCAACGCACTTCGAGATGAAGGACGGCAAGATTTTGCGCGAATGGCGATTGTTCGACGAGATTGCCGTGCTTGCACAGATCATCGGTGCCCGCACCAATGCCGCGAAGCAGGCGACAGCTGACTGACAAAAAGCGGCGGGGGGGCCTCAGCCCCCACCGCCATTTCCCGGACAAAAAAGGGGGGCGAAAGCCCCCCTTTCCTTTTGAGTCCTTCCGCCCGGCCTAGAAGCGGATCTTCACGCGCGCGCCGTAGTTGCGCGGCATGCCCCAGTTCGCCTGCTGCAGCCCGTCACCGCCGGTCTGCGTCCGCTGATTGAGCATCTCGTTCTCGAGATTCTCGCCATAGACTTCGAGCGTCCACCGTTCGTCGGCCGACTGGAACGAAAGCCTGACGTCGGTCTGCGTGAAGCTCGGCTGGAAACCCGAGAGATCGTAGGGCAGGCCGCCATGCGCGAAATAGGAGTCGCTATAGCGAAACTGCACTTGCGGCGTCAGGGTGCCGACCCCGATGTCGAAATCATATCCCGTGGCGATCGAGAAGGTGAATTCGGGCGTATAAGGCGGACGCTCGCCGCGCAGCTCGATGAAACGGCTGGTTGGAACCGCACCGTTAATGACCTGGAAGCCGCCCGGCAGATTGATCCCGAAGCGCCCGTATTTTGCATCGAGATAGGAAGCGCCGATCGAAATCTTCCAAGAGTCCACCGGCAGCAATGCCAGCGAGACTTCCGCCCCGCGCGCCTTCAATACGCCGCCGTTCGAGGACAGCGTGATGAACGAGCCCGCATTGGCCGGATTGGGAATCTGGAACGTCGTAGCCAATTCCGAATAACGCACGTCATAGAGCGAGACGTTGAGTTCGGCCCTGCGATCCCAGAAACGCGATTTCAGGCCAAACTCGTATGAGCGCGACTTTTGCGGCTGGGTCACGGTGCCGTTCTGGTTCATCACCCCGGACAGGAAGCCGGTCGAGGCAGTGCCATAGAGCATGACGTCAGGATTGATGTCGAACTCCGCACCGGCACGCCAGGTGACGTTTTCGAAGGTCGCCGTGACATCGCTCTTCGCCGTCGCCGTCGCCGGGTTATAGGGAAAGATGACCCGCGGATCCGTGGGCGCGACGCTCGGCGTGAGGCTACCGAAATAGGCGGCGTTGCCATTGATCGCATGCTTGCGCTCATTGTTGTAGCGAATGCCGCCGATAACCCGCAGCGCGTCGGTGATCGAGAATTTCGCTTCGCCGAAGATGCCGAGGTAGCGGCTGTTGATGAACTGGGTGTTGTTCGATGCCGAATTGATCGAATTGGCCAACGACACGATCGGCGTTCCGGTGAGCACCGGCAGAACCACACCATTGGTCGATGTCGCTGTCGGACGCGCAGCGAGATTGTCGACCGTGTGGCGCAGCGACGAGTAAGAAAACAGCAGCTTGTCGTAAGACGCATAGCCGCCTGCGGTAAGCTCGAGCGGGCCGTCCCACTGCGAAATCAGCTGGATTTCCTGCGAGTAGGATTTGTTGTTTTCTTCCACCCATTCGCGCCCGTGCGCGTTCGAGCTGTAGTCGGAATCGTTGCCGAGCAGCGACTTGTAGTCCGTGAAGGAGCTTATCGACTTCAGAGCGACGGCGCCGAAATCGAAATTGCTTTCCAGCGTGACGTTCGCTTCGCGCAGACGATCGTCGTGGACATAGTCGCGAATGACGGTCCGCTTGTCCTTGTTCGAAAGGCCCGGCCGGCCGTCGATCATATCGAATGCAGGCGTTCCGCCCGAACCGCGACGCGGGTTCTGGCAATCAAAGACCGGTCCGAACGGATCGGTGAGCCCGTTGGTCGCAACCGTGCGGCAGGCACCGTTGATGGCGAACATGCCCGCCGGATTGCCATCTTCGGCGATGCGGGTGAAGCGAAGCGTGAAGTCGACATTGTCGCTCGCCTTCCAGAGCGCCGAGGCGCGGAAGGAGAAGGTGTCCGCGACACCGAGGTTCGGCCCGATCAAATTTTTGACCCAGCCATCGCTGTTGTCGGTCAGCAGTGCGAAGCGAGCAGCGAAATTGTCGCTGATGCCTGCGTTGACCACCAACTCGTTACGCAGATCATTGAAGCGGCTGTAGCGCGTGTCGATGCTGCCGCTAAGGCCGGGCTCGGAGGTGTCGGGCGCGTTCGTGTAGATATTGATCGCGCCGCCGAGCGTGTTGCGGCCATAGAGCGTGCCCTGCGGTCCGCGCAGGACTTCAAGGCGCTGCACGTCGAAGAAGGCGCGCGATTGCTGAGACGAACGCGGCTTGAAGACGCCGTCGACGAAGAAGCCGACAATCGAGGTGTTGTCCGCGAACGTGCTGTTCGAGTTCGCGCCGCGAAGCGCGATCTTCGAATCATTGCCGCCCTTCGCGAAAACCATGCCTGGCGAAAGCTGCTCGAGGCGGGAGACGTCGTTGATGCCGTTCTTGGCAAGATCATCGCCGGAAAGGGCCTGAACCGTTGCACTGACGTCTTGCAGGTTCTGCGAACGCTTCTGTGCAGTGACGACGATTTCACTCAGGCCACCCTCTTCTGCGGTATCCGCGGCGGGTGAGGGTGCGGCCTCCTGCGCGGCAGCGGGCGCTGCCGAGAGCAGGGCCGCGATGGTGAGGCTTCCGGCAGTCCAGAAACGCATCCGATTTGTGCAGTGCATGATTCCCCCTAGGTCTCAAAGGGACTCGAAGCGGCCCCGGCGTTGATTTGTACTTCGAATGCAAAAATCAAACAAGATGTTTTTGACGCAGGCGCCGATAGCGTATCAATCTTACCTAGATCCCTCCAATTTCCGTTGATTTATTGCGACATATTCGCAATATCTCTGTCACAAACCAATTGCATTCGAACGCAAATGATCGCAAAGTCTCCGACGGGAGGAAGATGATGACAGAAACCAACAACAGGCCCTTTCCGCGCGCCGAAGACATGTCGCTGACGCGCCGGCTCATCGCCCTCGGCTTTCTCGCCGTCGCTTATATTTTCTATGCCTGGGCATGGAATACGGTCGATGTCCTTCGCCCCTATATTGCGAACGACCTGAAGCTCAGCCTGACCGAGGCCGGATCGCTCTACAGCGTACAGGCGCTTGGAGCGTTGGTCGGCGCAGTGATCAACGGGCAGCTCGCCGACCGCTTTGGCCGTCGTAACGCGCTGATGGTGGTCATGGTCGGCTATGGCACGGTCCTCGCGCTTGGAACCATTGTCACCAGCTATCCGCAGATTCTGACCCAGCGCTTCGTGCTCGGCTATTTTACCGGATCAATGTATCCGATTACTGTCGGAATCTATGCGGGGCTTTTCAGTTCCGAAGTTCGCGGTCGCGTCGCCTCGGTCATCATGGGCTCCTCCTATCTAGCTGTCTCACTTCTGGGCGCGGCCTCAACCTTCATATTCGAGCGTTCGCTCGACTGGCACCTGCTGCTATGGGCTGGCGCAGTTCCCGTCGCGCTGGCATTTCTGGCTCCCCTCGCCGTTCCGAACGATCGAAGGATGATCCCGTTCGGCGGTGCCGTCACCAGCGCGACCGCGAAAGGCAAGCTGCCGATCAGCGAGCTCTTCTCGCCGCAGTTCCGTCGCCAGACGATCATGCTGACCATGGTCTCGGGCTTCAATTTCTTCGCTTATCAGGCCTTCAGTGGCTGGGCGACAACCTATCTCAAGACCGTCCGCATGTTCAGCGACGCTGCGATCGGCGTGTCGGTCAGCTGGATGTTCGCAGGCAGCGTCATCGGCGGATTCTTCTGGGGCTGGGTCGGCGACCGGTTCGGGCGCCGCGCCGCCGCGGTTGGCTTCTTCCTCGCGGCAGCGCTCATCCTCGTCTATCTCTACGCGCCGATCAGTCCCGACGTCCTCAATATCGTCGCCTTCGGTTATGGCGCGTGCCTCGCTTGCAGCGTCGTATGGGGACCCTGGCTCTCCGAACTCTATCCCCCTCACCTGAAATCGACCGCCGCATCGATCTTTAACTGGGGACGCATTTTCAGCTTCTTCGCACCGCTTCTGACCGGTCAGATCGCGGAGTATTTCGGGCTCGCGGCCACGATGACCATCGCCAGCCTGGTCTTCTCGATCGCAGCGATCATCTGGCTCAGCCTCCCCGAAACCCTGAAGCGGAAGACAGAACCGGTCCCGGTCGCTCCCGTTCCGGCTGCCTGAGCATCATGGGCGATGTCGCCAGCATGACGCGAACGGTCGGCATATTCTCCACGGGCGGGACCATTGCGATGACCGCGCAGCCAGGCGAACAGGGCGTCGCACCGGAAGCGGGTTTCGATCTGCTATCGCCTATGCGCGCGGCGCACCCCGATCTGGGGCTGGAGCATATAGAGCTCTTCGCCAAGCCGAGCGCGAGCGTCTCGCTAGCCGATGTCCAGCAGATTGCCGACCAGATAGAGGCGGGGCTGCAGGCGGGCTTTTGCGGCGCGGTGGTGACGCACGGAACCGATACGCTGGAAGAAACGGCTTTCGCGCTATCGCTGCTGATGCCCACATCAAAACCCGTCGTCGTGACAGGGGCGATGCGAAGTCCGGAAGCGGCCGGTGCCGATGGCCCCGCAAACCTCGCGTCGGCGATCTTCGTCGCCGCAAACCGCGAAGCGGAAGGCCTTGGTCCCGCCGTGATGTTCGGCGACGAAATTCACGCGCCGCACCTGGTGAGAAAGATCCATAGCAGCCGACCCCATGCCTTTACGTCGGACCCGTTCGGACCGATGGGCCACATCGTCGAAGGGCGGCTCGACCTGCAGATGCGCCCGACACTCGTCCGCAAGCCGTTGCGCGTTGGCGGGCCAGTCCCGCCCGTTCCGATCATCCAGGCCGGTCTGGATCTTGAGCCCGAGACGGTCGCAGCCTTCTTTGGCGCCGAAATCGGCGCACTCGTCATCGCGGGGGTCGGCGGCGGCCACGTCTCGTCGCGGGCCGTCGACGCGATTTCGGACCTCGCGCAGGCAATTCCGGTGATCATCACCAGCCGCGTCGGAATGGGGCATACCCTGTCGCGCAGCTACGCCTATGGCGGCAGCGAAATCGATCTGGCGCGGCGCGGCGTGATCAACGGGGGCCGCTGGCGGCCGGCGCAAGCGCGCATCATCGTCCAGCTTCTGTTGTCGGACGGCAAATCGCGGCAGGACATCGCAGACTGGCTATCGCACTAGGCGCGCACTCTTTCAGCCCGCGCGGAGCTCTGCGCCCCGCCGCCCCAGCGCCGCCTGAAAGGTGTTGAGCAGCAGGCACGCGATCGTCATCGGTCCGACGCCGCCGGGCACCGGCGTGATCGCTCCAGCAACCACCGCGGCTTCTTCGAACGCCACGTCACCGACGAGGCGCTTTTCGCCGTCGCTTGTGACGATGCGGTTGATCCCGACGTCGATGACGATCGCGCCGGGCTTGATCCATTCTGCGCGGACAAGCCCCGGCTTACCCACCGCTACCACGACGATGTCGGCGCGCTTGCAGATTGCGGGCAGCCCGACCGTCTTGATATGGGCGACCGTCACCGTGCAGCCCGCCGAAAGCAGAAGGTCAGCCATGGGCTTGCCGACGATGTTCGACATGCCGATGACCACGGCATCGAGCCCTTCAATGTTTGAACGGACCGTTTCGATCAGAAACATCGCGCCCATCGGGGTACAGGGGATAATCCCGCCGGCGCCCGTTACGCGTTCACCGACGTTGGTCGGATGAAAACCGTCCACATCCTTGGCAGGGTGCACGGCCCTCAGCACCTTGGTAACGTCGATCTGCCGGGGCAGCGGCAGCTGGATCAGGATACCGTCAGTATCGGGATCATGGTTCAGCTGGTCGACCAGCGCCAGAAGTTCGGCTTCACCAATGCTCGAGTCGAGCCGATGTTCGACGGAATCGATGCCGACCGATCGGGCCGCCCGGCTCTTGCTGCGGACATAGGTGTGGCTGGCCGGGTCGTCTCCGACCAGGATCACGCCAAGGCGCGGCACCACCCCGGAAACGGCAAGCGCCTCGACCTTGACCTTGAGTTCTTCGTTCAGGCGCCGCGCGAGCGCGGCGCCGTCGATCAGCGCGGCCGCCATATCAGTCCCTGAACACCACGGTAGTCGATCCGTTGAGCAATGCGCGGCCCTCAAGGTGGAACGACAGCGCACGCGCGAGCACGCGGCGCTCGATATCGCGCCCCTTGCGCACCAGATCGTCGGGACTGTCGGAATGGCTGACGCGTTCGACGTCCTGCTCGACGATCGGCCCTTCATCGAGGTCGGCGGTGACATAATGGGCGGTTGCACCGATCAGCTTCACGCCGCGACTGTGCGCCTGATGATAGGGCTTGGCCCCCTTGAAACCCGGCAGAAAACTGTGGTGGATGTTGATGCAACGCCCGGACAGATAGGCCGCCATCTCGTCGGACAGAATCTGCATGTAACGCGCGAGTACGACCAGATCGACCTGCTCCGCCTCCACGAGTTCGCGGATCTGACGTTCCTGATCGGCCTTCGTCTCCTTGGTGACCGGCAAATAGTGAAAGGGGATCGATCCGAAATCCGCCGGACCGAATACCTCACGCGGATGGTTCGACACAATTCCGGCAATATCCATCTTTAACTCGCCGATGCGCCAGCGGTACAGGAGATCGACGAGGCAATGATCGAACTTCGACACCAGCAACAGAACCCGCTGACGGACGCTGTCGCGGCGAAGATCCCATTGCATGCCAAGGTCATTCGCCAGCTTGCCGAGATCCGATTGCAGTGCCGCTTCGCTAGCGGGTGCGAGGTCGAATACGACCCGCATGAAAAAGCTGGCCGTTGTCGTGTCATCATACTGATCAGCTTCGAGAATGTCGCCGTTCGCCCGGAAAATTGCGGTCGAAATCTTGGACACGATCCCGCGCTGATTGGGACACGACATGGTGAGGATGAATTTCTCGGTCATGATACCTTCGTTTCAAACCATGGATAAATGGCGTTAGCGCCCGACCGCGAGGCCCTCCGCTGCAGCCGCGGCACTGAACCAGTGCCAGAAGCTGCCCGCAAAACTTCGCGGGACGGCGACGCCCAGTGTGCCCGAAGAGGCCCGCCAGGCGATCAAATTGATATGGGCGATGACGCTGCAGACGCAGTCTCCGTCAGACGCGAGGGCGGTTTCCAGATCGACAAATATGCCTTTCTGCAAGACGCGCATCGCCGCAGGACCGTGCAGTTTGAGCAAGGCATAGCCGTCGCCCTGATCAAAGGTCGCGGCCGCATCGTCCAGGCCTGGATGCGACTCTTCGCACAGCGTCAGCCATGTTCCGGGACCGGTTTTCAATACCGTTGCTCCGGGCGCCCCGCGCGCGAAAGCCGCAAGCGCCGCGCCCGTGTCGTCTTCGGCGCCGCGATATGCCATCGTCGCTACGGTCTGGTGGACATGCAAGGCCTCGACCCGCAGCCCGAACGGATGTGCAGTCGGCAGGTCGGCGAGAATGGTATCGAAAGCGGAAAGCTGATGGTCAGGCACGAAGGCGTTCCCCCGCTGCGTCGAAAAAGACCGGGCTACACACTTCGACCTCGATGCAGGTTCCCCGCACCGGCGATGCGGCGGCGATGGTTTCGCCGATACGCTCAGGTCCATGCTCCAACAGGCCGAGAGCAATCCAATGATCGAACACGCCCGAGTAGGCCACGGAGGTGATATGCCCCTGGCTTTCGCTCGCCACCTGCGCCGCTCCTTTCCGGAATAGATGCGATCCGGCGCTAAACCGCTGCGCGGGATCGACCGGCTTCAAACCGACGAGCATCTGCCGGCCCGGATCGACGAGCGCGGGCCTTTCGGCCATCGCCCGGCCGATGAAATCCTTTTTCTTCGAGAGCATGCGCCCAAGCCCGAGATCGTGTGCAGTCACTTGCCCGTTGAGGTCGCCGCCCGCCACATGCCCCTTTTCGATGCGCAGAATACCAAGCGCCTCAAGCCCATAGGGGGTGCAGCCATAGGCCCGGCCCAGCAACGCTAGTGCACGAACAAGCGCATCGCCATGGTTGGTCGGTACTGCGATTTCATAGGCGAGTTCGCCCGAAAAGCTGAGGCGGAAGAGTCGCATCGGAATGCCGTTCCATTCCCCGGCGAGCGCCGCCATGAACGGAAAGGCTTCGTTCGACAGGTCAATGGCGGGCAGCAGATCCTGAAGTAATGCGCGCGACAGCGGACCGGCGACCGCAATCTGCGCCCAGCCTTCGGTAATCGAACAGGCATGGGCTTTGAGGCCCGGCCAGATCACCTGCAGCGCGAAATCGATGTGCCGCATCACGGCGACGGCGTTCACTGTCGTGGTCGTAATGACGAACCGATTGTCGTCGAGGCGCGCGACCGTACCGTCGTCGAACACGAAGCCATCCTCGCGCAGCATCACGCCATAGCGGCATTTGCCGACGGGCAGCGTCGACATCATATTGCCATAGAGCCGGTCGAGCAGCATCGCGGCGTCGGGACCCACAATCTCGATCTTGCCGAGCGTCGACACGTCGCAGATGCCGACCGTCGATCGCACCGCCTTCGCTTCGCGAACCGCACTCGCCAACCAATCCTTGTCGCCCGGCCGGGTGAACCATTGGGCCCTTTTCCACAGTCCCGCATTGACGAAGCTCGCGCCGTTTTCCGCCGCCCAGCGATGCGTCGGCGTCAGCCGTGTGGGCTTGAGATGCTCGCCGCGGTGCACACCCGCAAGCGCGCCGATAGCCACGGGCGTATGCGGCGGGCGCGCTGCGATCGTACCGATCGCAGCCATCCCCGCATCGCGATGCTGCGCGAGAACGGCATGGCCGAGGACCTGTCCCGCCTTGCCCTGGTCGGTCGCCATGCCCAGCGTCGTATAACGCTTGAGATGTTCGACCGAACGATAGCCTTCGCGGTCGGCGAGCAGGACGTCGTCGACCGTCACATCATGCTGAAAGTCGACAAAGGATTTCTGACCGCTGTCGCTGACGACATGGGGCGACGCTTGCGCCGAGACCACCACCGGCTGCGCGGCCGCCGCCGCATCGCAGATCCGACGCGCCGCAGCTTCGCCGCTCGCCATTGCGTCGGCGAGCGACAAGGCACCGTCGGCCGCGCCTGCAAACATCATCCCGCCCGGAAGCGTACCCTGCCGGAACGCCTGGAGCGTATCGCACCAGTCGGGCCGCTTGCCCAGATGGCTCGCAAAACCGACATTCGGGTTCCAGCCGCCCGCCATGCCCAGAAGGTCGACGGCCATGCGCTCCATGCCACCGTCGAAACGGCGCACCTCGATCGCCTTCAGGCTCCTGCCAAAGGTGCGCACCACCTCGCCCGCAATGACGGGGGCAAACGCCACGTCCCTGGTCGGCTGGCCGCGCGCATCGATGATCGCGGCGATCTCGACACCCGCGGCGGCGAGGTCCGCCGCCACGTCATATCCCGTGTCGCAGACAGTAAAGATCGCTACGCGCTTGCCCGGTGCGACCGCATAGCGATTGACATAGGTCTGGATCGCCGATGCCATCATCACGCCCGGACGGTCGTTGCCGCCAAAGGCGATCGGCCGCTCGGTCGCGCCCGTCGCAAAAATCGCCTGCGCCGCGACGATCTTCCAGTAACGCTGACGCGGCTGCCCGTCGGCTGCGATCGGCAAATGGTCGGACACGCGCTCGACCGCACCGAAGCTGTTGCCATCATAGGCGCCGAACAGGCTTGTCCGCGTCAGGATCGTCACCCGGTCGTTCGCGGCCAGCTCGCGCAGCGCCGCAGCAGCCCACGCCGTCCCCGATTGTCCGCCGACCTCGTGGCGTTCCGAAAGCAATCGACCGCCCACCCGGCTGTCATTTTCGACCAGCAGGACGCGAAGGCCGCTCCGCGCCGCCGACAACGCAGCCGACAGACCGGCCGGACCCGAGCCGACGACCAGCAGGTCCGCAAAGGCGTGGCTGCGATCATAGCTGTCGGGATCGGCTTGGCCGCTCAGGCGCCCGAGTCCCGCCGCGCGGCGGATCAGCGGCTCATAAAGACGCTCCCAAAGAGCCGCAGGCCACATGAAGGTCTTGTAATAGAAGCCGGCGACAAAGATCTTCGAGAACAGCCCGTTTACCGCCATCAGATCGAAACTCGGGCTGGGCCAGCAATTCTGGCTTTGCGCCTCCAGGCCATCGAACAGCTCGACCGACGGCGCGCGGCAATTGGGCTCGGCGCGCGCACCGCCACGCAGCGTCACCAGCGCGTTGGGCTCGTCGATCCCATCGGTCAGGATGCCGCGCGCGCGGTGATATTTGAACGACCGGCCGACGATCCGGACACCATTCGCTAGAAGCGCCGACGCCAGCGTATCACCTGCGAAGCCCGTCAGCGCCCGGCCGTCGAAGCGAAAGTCGACCGCCTTGGTGCGATCGATCAGGCCGCCCGCCTGAAGGCGCGTCATCGCCCCTGCTCCGATGCCAGCGTCACCGACAGAAAATCATGCGTTCGCGTGTCGCGTTCAACGACCAGCCAGCTCCGGCAACCTGCGGCATGATACCAATGCTCTTTCTGCGGCCCGGCGGGATTGATGCGCCCATAGACATGGTCGGCGAACGCGACGTTTCCCTCTTCATAGTCGGGACGAGGCGTCGGCGCCTCGCCACGGAAATAGAATTCGCTGCTGTCGCGTAGCCCGCAATGCGGGCAGGAGATGATCATCGCGACGCCCTCACTGCAGATTGGCCTGGGCGCCCGCGCCCTTTTCATCGATCAGTTGCCCGCTCGCGAAGCGATCGAGCCGATAGCTGGCAGCGACCGGATGCGGCTCGTCGCGGGCCAGCAGATGTGCAAAGCACCAGCCCGACGCCGGCGTCGCCTTGAAGCCGCCGTAGCACCAGCCACCGTTGAGATAGAGGCCCGGCACCGGCGTCCGGTCGATGATCGGCGACCCGTCGAGCGTCATGTCCATGATGCCGCCCCACGAGCGTAACACCCGGGCGCGGCCGACCATCGGCATGATGGCCATCGCCTCCTCGCAGACATCCTCGACGATCGGTAGGTTTCCGCGCTGCGCGTAGCTGTTGTACCCGTCGAGGTCGCCACCGAACACCAGCCCGCCCTTGTCGGACTGGCTGATGTAGAAATGCCCGGCGCCGAACGTGATCACACCGGGGATGACAGGCTTCAGCCCCTCGCTCACGAACGCCTGAAGCACATGGCTCTCGATCGGCAGGCGCAGATCCGCGAATGACGCCACCCGCGACGTATTGCCCGCAACCGCCATCCCGACCTTGCCCGTGAGTATTTTGCCGCGGCTCGTTTCGACGCCGGTCACCCGGCCGCCGGCATCGCGAACGAAGCCGGTGACTTCGCAATTCTGGATGATGTCGACGCCGCGATCCGACGCGCCGCGTGCAAAGCCCCAGACGACGCCGTCATGCCGCGCGGTACCCGCCCGCTTTTGCAACAGCCCCCCGAAAATGGGAAAACGCGCATTGTCGAAGTCAAGGAACGGCGCCATGCGGCGCACCTCGGCCGGGTCCAGCAAGTCCGCATCGACGCCGTGAAGACGCATCGCGTTGCCGCGCCGTTCGAAAGCGTCGCGCTGCTCGTCCGAGTGGCAGAGGTTCAGGATACCGCGCTGGCTGACCATCGCATTATAGTTGAGGTCCTGCTCCAGGCCTTCCCACAACTTCAGCGAATGCTCGTAAAAGGGAATATTGCCCGGCAGCAGATAGTTGGAACGGACGATCGTGGTGTTACGCCCGGCGTTGCCGCCGCCGATCCAGCCCTTTTCGATAACGGCCACATTGGTGATGCCGAAATTCCTGGCGAGATAATAGGCCGTGGCAAGGCCGTGGCCGCCACCGCCGATGACGATGACGTCATAGCGCTCCTTCGGCGCCGCATCGCGCCACGCGGGCTTCCAGCCGCGGTGCCCCGTGAGCGCGTGACGCGCGAGCGTGAACAGGGAGTAGCGTTGCCGTTCCATCAGAAGGAATTTACGCTTTGCTGCCCAGCGCCGCTTGTCTTATAGCGACATGATATTGCCTAACAGCGACATCGGAGAGATATTTGCCTACCCGGCTCGGCTATCTGCTCATCGACGGCTTTGCTCTCATGTCTTACGCGCCGGTCATCGAGCCCTTTCGCGCCGCTAACCGCCTGTCGGGCGAGGACCATTACATCTGGCGTCACTATTCCGTCGACGGAAGACCGGCGCTGGCCTCGAACGGCGTAACCTTGGCAGTCGACGGTTCGGTTGAATCGATGGGCGACATCGACATGCTGTTCGTCTGTGCAGGCGGCAACCCCGCATTGTTCCGGGACAAAGGCACATTTGCCCAACTCCGGCGTGCCGCACGCTTCGGGGTGCGGCTGGTGGGCGTATCGGGAGGTCCCTTCATACTCGCAAGGGCAGGATTACTCGACGGCTATCGCTGCACCATTCACTGGGAGCACGAGGCCGCCTTCCTTGAAACCTTTGCCGCGCCACGGCTTGAACGCGGCCTGTTCGTTCTCGACCGCGATCGCACAACCTGCGCTGGCGGCCTGGCAGGGCTTGATCTGGCGGTCACACTGATCTCCCGGGATTTCGGCCCAAGGCTGGCACGCCGGGTAAGCGACTGGTTTATTCAAGCCGAGCAGCGCCAAGGAGGCGGCGCGCAACGGCCCGATCCCGGACAGCGATACCGGATATCCAGCGAAGGCTTGGGCCGCGCACTGTCGGCGATGGAAGAGAATCTCGGCGAGCCGCTTGATCGGTCTTCACTCGCTTCGGTCGCGAAAATGTCGGTCCGGCAATTGGAACGCCTGTTTGCCGCCCAACTGGGAACGACGATCGCGGTTCATTATCGAGCTTTGAGACTGGAGAGAGCCCGTCGCCTGTTGGCCGAAACCGGCATGACGGTTGCCGAGGTGGCTACGGCATCAGGATTCGCAAACGGGAGCCACTTCTCGCGGGAATATAGGCGGCACTTTTCCATGCCACCATCGGCATCTCGCAGTGGATCCATTGCAGGGCAAATTCGCCCGTTGGCAATATAATGTCCTCGCTCGTTCTCGCTCACGCGAGCCAGCGAGACGCATGCGTCCGACGAGGCCTGCGCATTAGCAGCCGAAGCATTCGAGCCGAACGATCTTGTGAACCTGACGATCGCGATTGCGGCGATGAGCGCCTTCAACAGGCTGAGCGTACCATTCCGTCTTCCGGTTGTGGCCGATGCACGAACCGCTGCGCGGATTGGCGCTAGCCTCAATGTAAAGGGGCCGAGCGAGCGCCGCGCCTGATTGAACGTCGGCTGCCGCAGGCAGACCCTTTCGGCTCCTTTACCTGAGGAGTCGAACGATGAACGAGCTTATCCAGATTGGCCCGATCAGCCCGCTGCGCCAGCGGCTGATCGACGATATGACCATGCGGCGCTTCTCGAAGGAGACGCAGCGCAACTATCTGCGCGACGTCGGACGGTTCGCGACCTGGCTCGGGCGCTCGCCCCACACCGCGAGCGCCGAGGATGTCCGGCAGTTCCAGATCGAGCAGCAACAGGCGGGCGTCCCCGCACCAACGATGAACAGCATCGTCGGCGCGCTGCGGTTCTTCTTCACGCACACGCTCGACCGCCCCGACCTCGCGCGCAAGCTGGTCCGCA
>NZ_JBHYDE010000010.1:0-125790 GCF_051861155.1 Sphingopyxis sp.
ATCTCGGGCGCGATCCAGCATCTCGCCGGCATGAAGGATTCGAAGACGATCGTCGCGATCAACAAGGACGAAGACGCCCCGATCTTCCAGGTCGCCGACTTCGGCCTCGTCGCCGATCTGTTTGCTGCCGTGCCGGATCTGACGGCCAAGATTTAGCGTCCGAAGGCTGGCGCACAGGGATCAGCGGTCGGCGAGGAATCGTTGACATACCAAGCGCACGGTATGTAAATATGTTCATCAGAGGTCGAGGGGTGAGGGCAAAATGAAGCTGGTTCGGTTCGACGGTGGTGCTGGCGCGCGCGCAGGCGTGATAGTCGGCGAAACTGTCGTCGATCTGGAGCCGCTTGGTTTCCTCGATCTCTTGTCGGTGGTGCGAGATGGCGTGGGGGCGCTGGCTCGCATCACCGACTTTGCCTCTACTGCCTCATCGCTGCCACTGGCATCGGTTCGGCTGCTCGCACCAATCGAGCGGCCCGGCAAATATCTCGCGATCGGCATGAATTACCGCAAGCATGTAGAAGAGGGCGCAAAGCTCGGGATCGCCGAGCCCAAGAAGCAGCTCTGGTTCAACAAGCAGACGACCTCGATCACCGGCCCCTACGACGGCATCGTGAAGCCCGAGGTGTCGGACCAGATCGATTATGAGGCCGAACTCGGCGTCGTGATCGGCAAGGCCGCGAAGCATGTCTCCGCCGCCGATGTGCCCGCGCATATCTTCGGCTATTTTGTCGCCAACGATGTCTCGACCCGCGACTGGCAATTCCATTCGCAGACGATGACGATGGGCAAATCCTTCGACACCCATGGCCCGATCGGTCCGTGGATCGTGACCGCCAACGAGATTGCCGATCCGCATGACCTGCCGATCCGCTGCTTCGTCAACGGCGAACAGCGCCAGTCATCGAACACCGGCATGATGCTCCACAATATCTACGAGCAGATTGAATATCTCTCGACCGCGTTCACGCTCGAGCCCGGCGACCTCATTGCAACCGGCACACCCGAAGGGGTGGGGATTGCGAAAGATCCCCCCGTTTTCCTGAAGGTCGGCGATGTCGTGCGCTGCGAGATCGACGGCGTGGGCGCGATCGAGAACCCGGTGATCGCCGAGCCGCGCTAGCTTTTCTTTCGGGGCCAGGTGGCTTCGACCATCCTGCGCCACCGCTCGATTGTCGGGCCCAGATAGGCATCGACATCGTCGAACAGTGTGCGGATTCCGAGGCCGGTGGTGAGCGCTGCGCTCATGCGCACAATCTCTTCGGCGTCGCTGGTCGACCACCCATTCTCCGATAGGATGCCGACCCACCGGCGATAGACGCCGAGGCGGTAGCGCGGCACGATCTCCCGAATGCCGCCCTTGAGCTCGGGATCCTTCGATGCGTTGATCGTGATGTCGAGCGACACCCAGAAGTCATCGTTGAAGAAATAGAGGCGGAAATCGTCGAGCATGAGATCGATCGGGTCCTCGCCCTTGGCGAGGCCCGCCTCGATGATCTCTTCGGTCTTGGCCGAGGCGCGCGCGAAGGCATATTCGACCGTTGCCAGCGTCAGGCCATGTTTGGTCTCGAAATGATGGAGGAGGGCGCCCTGGCTGACGCCCGCCTGCTCGGCGACGGCAGCGGTCCTGAGGCCCGAAAAACCGCGCGCCGCTATCACCTCGAACGTCGCATGCGCGACACGCTCGCGCATTTCCTCCGAGCGTTCGCCCTGCGAGCGCCGAGGGCGCTTCACGCCGCCGTGAGGAACGGGATCACCACCTCGACGAACCGGTCCTTCTTCTCGATCTGTGTCCAATGCCCGCATTCCCCAAACACATGCAGCTCCGAATGGGGAAGCAATGCCGAGAAACGATAGGCCACGTCAACGGGAACGATCACATCTTCGCGGCCATGGATGATGAGGGCAGGGGCATCGATCTTGCGAATATCCTCTTCGGGCGTCGCCAGCCGGTCGAGCTTCGCCTGCCGCGGTTCAGGGAAGAGGCGCGAGAAAGCTTCGTGCGAACCGGGGCGGATGCTCGCATTGTGGCGCGAGAGCACGATCGCGTCGGTGACGAGGCCCGGATTATAGGCGAAGGTTTCCATAAGCTTGCGCATGTTGGCCTCCGACGGCTCATAGCCCCAGACGTCGAGCAGGCCTTTCGACATCTCGAACTTGAGGCCCGCCGCGCCCATCAGCGCGAAGCGGCGGACACGCCCGGGGTGGCGGGCGGCAACGGCGAGGCTCAGCGCGCCGCCATAGCTGTTGCCGATGAAGCTCGCCTGATCGATGCCAAGCGCGTCGAGGAAGCCGATAATATGATCGACCCAGAAATCGAGCGTGAAGTCGGTCACATCCTCGGGCACTTCGGTGTAGCCGAAGCCGACCATGTCGGGCGCGAGGACATGGAAATGCTCGGAGAGCGCCGGGATGACGCCGTTCCAGTTGGCGAAGGCGGTGACGCCCGGACCCGACCCGTGGATGAGGACGAGCGCGGGAAGCGACGGATCCCCGGCCTCGATATAATTGGTGCGAATGCCGTTCGCGACGATCGACTGGCCGATTTCGGGGTTGGTCATGCTGTTCCTTGTCTCTCGGTTGTAGCGTTTCGCTCTAGAGCATCGTGGTGCCGCCATTGACGCTGACGACCTGGCCGGTCACGAAACCGGCCTCGTCGCGCGCCAGATAGGCGACCATGCTGGCGACTTCTTCCTCGGTGCCGGCGCGGCCCATCGGGATCACGCTCACCACCTTGGCGATGAGATCGGGATTGCTCTTCTCGATCTCGCGATATTGCGGGGTCACCACCGCGCAGGGCGCGACGGTGTTGACGGTGATGCCGTCCTTCGCGAACTCGCGGGCGAGCCCCGTGGTCATGCCGTGCATGCCGCCCTTGGCCGCATTGTAGCCGGCATGATCGAAGAGGCCGTTGCGGACGCTGTCGGCGCCGATGTTGATCACGCGGCCCCAGCCGGCCGCCTTCATATGCGGCAGCGCGTGCCAACTGCACCAGATCGCGGTCCAGAGATTGCGGTCGATCGTCGCGCGGAGCGTCTCGGGCGTGTGCTCGAGAAAGGGGCGGAGAATGCCGCCGCCGGCATTGTTCACGAGGATTGCGGGCGCGCCCAGCGTCTCCACGGTTTTGGCGATGAGCAGCTCTGCCGTCTTTTCGTCCGCAAGATCTCCCCAGAAGGCGGCGCCTGTCTCGCTCGCAGCTTCGCGCGCGGCGCTCTCGTCGAGATCGGCGAACATCACGCGCGCGCCGTCGGCTTCGAGGCGCCGCGCAATCGCAAGCCCGATGCCGCGTCCGGCGCCGGTGACGATCGCGACCCGGCCATCATGATGGGTCTCACGCATGGGCAAGGATCGCGCCGCCCTTGCCGAAGCGCGGGTCCGGAATGCTGCCCCAGGTATCGAGCACCTCGGGTTTCGCCTCGAGTTCGCGTGGCGGCCGCGCACCCTCTTCTGCAAACTCCTCCATGCCGAAGCTATATTCGGTGGTCATGCCATCAGGGTCGAGGAAATAGAGGAAGATACTCCCCGACGGCTCGTGGCGCCCGGGACCGAAGACGATCGGCACCTCGGCTTTCTTCATCCGGTTGATCGCACGCCCGACGTCGTCGATGTCCGAGACCATGAAATTGACGTGGTTATAGCCGTCCGACGGTCCGGTCAGGATCGCGAAGCTGTGGTGATATTTGTTGGGGAAGGCGCGCAGGAAGGCGATCTTTCCAGGGACATGGTCCGAAATCAGGAAGTTGAGCTTGCCGACAAGCGAGCCTTCCACCGCGCTGAAATCGGCGACATTGAGCACGACATGGCCGAGGCGGGCGATGGCGGTGTGACCGGCCTCGAAATCATTCTGCAGCTCGGGGTCGACGTGAAACTCGAAATGCAGCCCGCAGCCCGGCTCGCGGAAGCGCAGCGCCGCCCCGACCTTGAGCTCGCCCGCTTCCTCGGCGGTCAGCCATTCGGGCGCAAAGCCCTCGTCGTCGAGGTAAGTGAAGGCGCGGTCGAGATCGGCCTGGCTTTCCAGCTCGAACGCCGCGCGCGCGAGGCCGGGCGTGTCGCCTTCGCGCAGCACGAGGTTCTGCGGCAGCTCGCTACAGCGAAGATAGGCGGTGTCGCCGGTGCGCCGGTCGACGGTGAGGCCGACGAGATCGCGGTAGAAGCCTAGCGACTGCTCGAGGTCGGATACGTCGAGCGCCACATAGGACAGGCGCCGGTAGCGGAAGGGTGCAGTCATATCGTCATCCTACAGCAAGATGCTGATGCGGGCGTGCGGGCGCAGTGCGTCCATATCGAGCACGCACTTCTTTTCGGCGATCCGAAGCGCGCCTTCGATCTCGACAAGCCGGTAGGCGTAATGGCCGACGAAGATGTCGGTGTTTCCGTCCTTCGAACGCCAGACCGCGAAGGAGGCGGTCGCCTCGATCGTGCCGCCCTGTTCGACAGCCCTGACGTTGCTGACGAGGTGGCGGGTCTTCGAGCGCGGAAATTCGCTGTGCGCGCCTTTCTTTTCGAGGCGCACGACGCGCTCATGGATGCGCGTCCGATCATCGAAAATGTAGAAGAGCGACTTGCTCGGGTCGGCGAAGTCGCCGTCGACATCGGTCGGCGGCACGAGGTAGCTGGCTTCGTCGGCGAAGAGCGCTTCCCACTCGAGCAATTGCCAGCGATCGAGAAGGTCGGCCTCGTGGAAGAGGAAGCTCTGCACGCGGTGCTGGAGCAGCATCGCGTCGATGTCCGCCTCGCGGGTCATGCGCCATGCTCCTGGATGCGCCGGTCCCATTCGTTCCAGAAACAGCGCATCTGGAGCTCGTCGTCATAGGCCGAACCGCCTTCGCGCAGCATGCCGCGCGAGATATCATTATATTGCGCCTCACGCGCCGCCTGATAGCCGACCTGGCATTTCTCGATCGCCTCGACATCGTCGGGGGTCGCAAAGCCGCCGGGCCCGAGGAATTCGGTGAAGTTGAACAGGCGGAACTTGCGCAGCCACTCGGACTCCTCGGCCGGCGCCAGCGCCCAGGCATTAACTTCCATATAGTCGGGCGCGGTCGGCCAGAAGGTGCGGACGGTAATCGCCATCACGTCGTTAATGACGAGATTGGGAAAGATGATCATGTTGCGGCTCTGCTTTGCGATCCGCTCGGCGCGTTCTTGCCCGAGGCGCGTCGTCAGATCCTGCTGGATCGCCTCGATCTCGCTTTTGCCTTCTTCGCCCCACAGCGGAATCCAGTTGGCGATCGGCCGGCCCCAGGGCGCGAAATATTCGATGACCGCATGGCCATTGCCGAGATCGTGCCCGAAACCGGCAAGCCGCGTGTCGTGGGTCGAGCCGTTCGCATTCTTGAGATATTCGAGATAGGTCGAGTGGGTGCTCGCGGCATGATAGCCGTCGACGCTGTTCTCGGCGAGCAGCTTCCAGTTGCCGCGGATCGAATATTCCTGCGTGCCGCCGACGATCGTCATGCCCTTCGATGACTGCTCGGAAACGAGTTTCAAATAGTCGCCCGCGCCCGCGAGATAGGTCGCGAGATCCTCGCCGTCGGCGGCGAAGCTCACGAAGAAGAAGTCGCCGAAGCGGTCGAAGCGCGGGGCGTGGCTGAGCTGCTTGCCCGGATCGTCCTTATAGTCGGCGGGATAGCCGGCATGGCCTGGCACGACCATCAGTCGCCCGGTGTTGGCGAAGACCCAGCCATGATACATGCACTGGAACGCTGGCGCCGAGCCCTTGCGCTCGCGGCACACGACCGCCCCGCGGTGCGGGCAGGTGTTGATCAGCGCGTGATATTTGTCTTCCTTGTCGCGGGTGAAGAGCATCGGCCGTCCGGCGACCTTGCGTGTCACGAAGTCGCCGGGGTTTGGAAGCTCCGACGCATGGCCGAGATAGAGCCAGCATTTATCGAAAATGGCGCGGCATTCGCGCTCAAAAACCGCCGGATCAACAAAGGCCCGCCGCGGAACGCGATAGATTCCGCGCGTTTCATCGACGACCGGCCGCAGGCTCTGTTCCATTCCTCTTCCCTTTCGAGCTCTTGGGCTCTTTACAAACCGTGCACTTGGTATGTAACATGAGTCGCAATTAGTCAATCGGTGAACAAACGCCGCAAACGGGAAGAGGGACGATGCCGAGCCATCACGACATCGCCGCGCGGCTGCGCGAAGCCTATGCCGGGGGCGCCGTTCCGCCGCTGCGCGACGCGCTTGAGCCCACCGACGCCGAGGGCGCCTATTCCGTACAGACGATCAACACGCGTTTCTGGGAAGCAGAGGGGCGGCGGATCGTCGGCCGGAAGGCGGGGCTGACGGCGAAGGCCGTGCAGACCCAGCTCGGGGTCGATCAGCCGGACTTCGGCGTCCTCTTCGACGACATGCGGATCGCCGACGGCGGAGCGCTCGATCCGGCACGGACGCTGCAGCCCAAGGCCGAAGCGGAAATCGCCTTCGTGCTGGGCGCTGACCTTCCCGATGCCGGTACGACGGCCGAGCAGGTCGCTGCCGCCGTCGCGAGCGTCCACGCCGCGATCGAGATCGTCGACAGCCGCATCGCGGACTGGAAAATCACCTTTGCGGACACCGTCGCGGACAATGGCTCATCGGCGTTCTTCGTGCTTGCCGACGAAGGACTGCCGCTCGCCGGCCTCGACCTCGAGGGCGCGGCCATGGAGATGGACGTTGGCGGCACGACCGCCTCGACCGGGGTGGGCGCCGCAGCGCTCGGCAATCCCTTGAACGCCGCTGCTTGGCTTGCGCAGACATTGGCCGGGAGAGGCGAGCCGCTGAAGGCGGGCGATATTCTGCTCGCCGGCGCGCTCGGGCCAATGGTCGCGCTCACCCCTGGTGATCATGTCGAAGCGCGCATTGCCGGGATCGGCAACTGCAGTTTCACCTTCCGGGCCTGAGGCGATGGCGAAGACCAAGGTCGCCATCATCGGCTCGGGCAACATCGGGACCGACCTGATGATCAAGGTCATGCGCCTGTCCGCCGCTTTGGAGATGGGCGCCTTTGTCGGGATCGATCCCGAGAGCGATGGGCTGAAGCGCGCCGAGCGGTTGGGGGTGCCGATCACCGCCGGCGGGCTCGAAGGGCTGGTCGCGATGCCGGGTTTTGCGGATATCGAAATCGTCTTCGACGCTACCTCGGCGGGTGCGCACAAAAGGCACGGCGACGTGCTGATCGGCCATGGCAAGCGCGTCGTCGACCTGACCCCGGCGGCGATCGGGCCCTATGTCATTCCGCCGGTAAACGGCGACGCCAACCTCGACGCCGCGAACGTCAATATGGTGACATGCGGCGGGCAGGCCACGATCCCGATCGTCGCCGCCGTGAACCGCGTCGCGAAGGTGCATTATGGAGAGATCGTCGCCTCGATCGCCTCGAAAAGTGCCGGGCCGGGCACGCGTGCGAACATCGACGAGTTCACCGAGACGACCAGTCAGGCGATCGTCGATGTCGGCGGCGCCACGCGCGGCAAGGCGATCATCGTCCTCAATCCCGCCGAGCCGCCGCTGATCATGCGCGACACCGTCTATTGCCTTTGCGAGGACGGCGACCGTGCGGCGATCGCCGAGAGTATCGAGGCGATGGTGGCCGAGGTGCAGACCTATGTTCCGGGCTATCGGCTCAAACAGGCGGTGCAGTTCGAGAGTATCGGCAGCAATGCGCCGCTGCGTATCCCCGAAATGGGCGGCAGCTTTACCGGCCTCAAGGTCAGCGTCTTCCTCGAGGTCGAGGGCGCGGCGCATTACCTGCCTGCCTATGCGGGCAATCTCGACATCATGACCTCGGCGGCGCTCAAGACCGCCGAGAAGATCGCGGCGCGGATGCATGCAGGAGCAGCGGCATGAGCTTCGATCCCGCGACCACCAAGCTCTATATCCAGGACGTGACGCTGCGCGACGGCATGCACGCGATCCGCCATCAATATGGCCTCGACCATGTGCGGGCGATCGCGCGCGCACTCGACCGCGCGAAGGTCGACGCGATCGAGGTTGCGCATGGCGACGGCCTGCAAGGCTCGAGCTTCAACTACGGCTTCGGCGCGCACACCGACTGGGAGTGGATCGGCGCGGTCGCCGAAGTGCTCGAGCATAGCGTGCTCACCACCTTGCTGCTGCCCGGCATCGGCACCGTTCACGACCTGAAGCGCGCGTACGACCTCGGCGTCCGTTCTGTGCGCATCGCGACGCATTGCACTGAGGCCGACGTATCGAAGCAGCATATCGAGGCAGCCCGGAACCTCGGCATGGACGTGTCGGGGTTCCTGATGATGAGCCATATGTCCGAGCCCGACGCGCTGGCGAGCCAGGCGCTGCTCATGGAAAGCTATGGCGCGCACTGCGTCTATGTCACCGACAGCGGCGGCGCGATGACGATGGATCAATATGCCGCACGGCTCGCGGCCTATGACAGGGTGCTCAGGCCCGAGACGCAGCGCGGCGTCCACGCGCACCACAACCTCAGCCTCGGGGTCGCGAACAGCATCGTCGCGGTGCAGAATGGGGCGATCCGCGTCGATGCCAGCCTCGCGGGCATGGGGGCAGGCGCGGGCAACGCGCCGCTCGAAGTGTTCATCGGCGCTGCCGACGTCCACGGCTGGAACCATGGCTGCGATCTCTATGCGCTGATGGATGCCGCCGAGGATCTCGTCCGCCCCTTGCAGGACCGCCCGGTGCGCGTCGACCGCGAGACGCTCACGCTCGGCTATGCCGGGGTTTATTCCAGCTTCCTGCGCCACGCTGAAAAGGCGGCCGCCGACCACGGCCTCGATACGCGTGCGATCCTCGTCGAACTCGGCCGCCGCAAGATGGTTGGCGGGCAGGAAGACATGATCGTCGATGTCGCGCTCGACATGGTCCGGACCGGCAAATGACGGTTCCGGCAGGCCTCGACGAACAGGTCCGGCTCGCCGCGCGGGCGCTCGCGTCGGCGGGCCTCGTCCATGCCTTCGGCCACTGCAGCGCTCGCATCGGCGGCGACAGCTTCCTCGTCTGCGCACCGTTTCCGATGGGACGGATTGCCGATGAGGTGGGCACTGTCGTGTCGCTTGAAGGCCCGCTGCCCGAGGGCGTGCTCGGCGAAGTGCGCATCCACCGCGAAATCTATCGGCGTCGCCCTGACGTCGGCGGCATTTGCCGGATCATGCCGCCGGCGCTGATGGCACTCTCGGTGGCGGGCCTCGTTCCCGTCCCGCGTCATGGCATCGGTGCCTATTTCAAGGCGGTTCCGCTCTGGGACGACCCGCGCCTGCTCCGCGACGATGCGGCCGCGGCCGGCCTCGCCGAGATGCTCGGCGATGTGCCCGCGCTCGTCATGCGCGGGAACGGCGCGGTCGTTGCCGGCGAGACCCTGCCGCAAGCGGTGACGCTCGCCTGGTTCCTCGAGGATGCCGCGCGCGTCGAACAGTCTGTCCGCGCGATGGGGCTCGATGCCGGGGAAGCGCGGCTTTCGCCCGAAGAGATTGACGCGCGGCAAATCTGGTCGGGCGGCGTCGTAGAGCGAATGTGGCGGCACCTGACCGGAGAGGCGCTATGAGCTATTCTGCCGCCTATGCTGCCAGCGTCGCCGATCCGGCGGCCTTCTGGATGGAAGCGGCGAAGCTGGTCGACTGGGACCAGGCGCCGACGCGCGCGGGAGATGCGCAGGCCGACGGGATCTGGACCTGGTTTCCCGATGGCCGCCTCAACACCTGCTTCAACGCCGTCGACCGCCATGTCGCGGCCGGCCGCGGCGAGCGCACCGCGCTGATCCACGACAGCGCGATGACGGGCCGCGTGACCCGCTACAGCTATGCACAGCTACAGGACGAGGTCTCGCGCGTCGCAGGGATGATCCGGGCGCAAGGCGTCGCGCTCGGTGACCGCGTGATCATCTACATGCCGATGGTGCCCGAAGCGGTCTTCGCAATGCTCGCTTGCGCGCGCCTCGGCGCGGTCCATTCGGTTGTTTTCGGCGGTTTCGCATCGCACGAACTCGCCAAGCGCATCGATGACGCCGGGCCCCGGCTCGTCATCACCGCCTCCTGCGGTCTCGAGCCGGGGCGGATCGTCGCCTACAAGCCGCTGCTCGACGCGGCGATCGATCTTGCTACGCACAAGGTCCCGCGAACGATTGTCCTGCAGCGGCCCGAGCTCGAGGCGGCGCTGATCGATGGCCGCGATCTCGACTGGGGCGAGGCGCTCGCCCAGGCCCATCCCGTCGATTGCGTGACTGTGGCTTCGGACCACCCCCTATACATCCTGTATACGTCGGGGACGACGGGCATCGCCAAGGGCGTCGTCCACGACAATGGCGGACATGCGGTCGCGATGGCCTGGTCGGTCCCCAACATTTACGGCATTGGCCGCGACGAGACCTTTTGGGCGGGGTCCGATATCGGCTGGGCGGTCGGTCACAGCTATATCGTTTACGGCCCGTTGATCCACGGCTGCACGAGCGTCATGTATGAGGGCAAGCCCGTCGGGACCCCCGATGCCGGCGCTTTCTGGCGCGTCATCCGCGATCATGGTGTCGACGTCTTCTTCACCGCGCCGACCGCGATCCGCGCGGTGAAACGCGACGATCCCGAGGGGAGGCTGCTCGCCGAAAAGGGGTGCGGAAAGCTTCGCGCTCTCTACCTCGCGGGCGAGCGCGCCGATCCCGATACGCTCGCCTGGGCGGAGGCGATGCTCGGCGTACCCGTCATCGATCATTGGTGGCAAACCGAACTCGGCTGGCCCGCGCTCGGCACCTGCATCGGCCTTGGCGACACGCGCACACGGCACGGCAGCGCCGGGCGGCCAATTCCCGGCTACAGTTTCGCGATCCTCGATCAGAAAGACGCAGAACTTGCCGCCGGCGAAATCGGTGACATCGCGCTGCGCCTGCCGTTGCCGCCGGGCTGCTTCCCGACGCTCTGGCAGCGTCACGACCATTTCCGCGACGCCTATCTTAGTCAGCACCCCGGCTATTATACCACGGGCGATGCCGGGATGATCGACGCGGACGGCTTCGTCCATGTGATGAGCCGGATCGACGACATCATCAACGTTGCGGGGCACAGGCTGTCGACCGGTGCGATCGAGCAGATCGTCGCCGCGCATCCGGCGGTTGCAGAATGCGCCGTGATCGGCGCCCATGATGCGATCAAGGGGATGATCCCGATGGGCTTCATTGTCCTCAAGTCGGGTGTTCAGGCCACCGACGCAGATGTGTCGCGCGAGGTCGTGGTGCGCGTCCGCGACGAGCTTGGCCCCGTCGCGGCCTTCAAATCGGTGCATGTGGTGAAGGCGCTCCCGAAAACGCGGTCGGGCAAGACCTTGCGCGCGACGATCCGGTCGATCGCCAATGGGGAGACCGTGCCGGTTCCCGCGACGATCGAGGACCCGGCGGCTCTCGATCATATCTACAAGTCGGTATCTAAAACTTCCAACTTGGAAGTATCTTCTTGACGTTGGAAAAATAAACTGGTTTACATAGATTCGAAAATTAGCGCCGGCAGCGACAGACTGCGGCCAACTTGGGAGGGTTGATCATGAAGGCCTGTACGCTCAGAATCCTTATGTCCGGTGCCGCCTTGGTGGCCCCGATCCATGCCGCGATGGCGCAGGATGCCGCGGCGCCCGAAGCCCCGGCAGTGCAGGAAGAAACCTACCCCGGCGAAATCCTCGTGACCGCACAGCGGCGCGAAGAGCGCGTCCAGGATATTCCGGTCGCGATCACCGCTTTTGGCGGTCAGCAGGTCGAAAAGCTCGGAATCATGAGCCTTGAGAACCTCGCGCCGCGCGTCCCATCCTTCTACTTCGGCAGTTTCGGCGCGGCGCGCCCACAGCTTTACATCCGCGGTATCGGGACGCGCTCCTTCGATCCGGGTTCGGAAAGCTCGGTCGGCGTGTTCATCGACGATGTTTATGCCGGCCGCGCCTCGGGCTCGTTCGGCTCGCTTCGCGATATCGAGCGCATCGAAGTCCTGCGCGGCCCGCAGGGCACGCTTTACGGCCGCAACACGATCGCGGGTGCGATAAATGTGATTACCAAAGGCCCCACAGATCACTTCACGGGTGAGGCTGAAGCCGGCATCAGCAACCGCGACGGCTACAGCCTCTTTGGCGCCGTGGGCGGTCCGATCGCAGGCGACAAGCTGATGTTCCGCGTTGCCGGCTGGAAGGCCGAACGCGACGGCTATCAGACGAACCTCGCCAACGGGAACAAGTTCCAGGGCATCGACAATTGGGGTGGCCGTGCCCGCCTAAAGTTCGCGCCCAGCGATGTTTTCACGATCGATCTCACCGCCGAGCTCTCGCGCGACGGCGACAAGGCAGCCTTTGCCGGGTTCAACCGCGGCAGCGGACCGGCGCGTTCACTCGCCGGCGTTACCACGCCTGCTAATCCCTTCGCGGTCTTCCTTGGCCGGGCAGGGCGCACGCCGATCGTCTACACGGGCGGGAACGACGGTTATTGGTCCTTCGATCCTTACCTCGATCGCAAGACCGAAAGCTATATCGGGCGGGCGGAGTTTGACGCTGGTTTCGCGACGATCACCTCGATCAGCGCGTTCAAGAAGCTGCGCATTTCCGACGGTCGTGACCTCGAGGGTTCCTCGCTCGACGTGATCAACCAGCTGAGCAACGAGCGGTCCAAGCAGTTCACCCAGGAAATCCGTATCACGTCGGATCCGAACGGCGGGGCGTCATTCGATGGCGCGCTCGACTGGATCATCGGTGCCTTTTATTATCGCGATCGCAGCTCGCGGCGCGACGAGTTCCGTCTGGGTGTCGACAGCGTGGTTGCGGGGATTCCGCTGCCCAGTCCGCCGAACCCGGCGGGGACGCCTGGCGGTCCGCAGGTCAGCACCGCGATCTCGGATTATGAGATCGACAGCTATGCCATCTTTGGGCAGGCGACGATCCATCTCGGCGAGAAGTTCGAAGTGACGCTCGGCGGCCGTTACACCCGAGACGAAAAGCGCGCGGTACAGCAGGGCCTCAATACGCGTCCGGGCGTTCCGCTGATCGCGGTTCCCTTCGCGGTCGACAACAGTGCGACTTATGAGAGCTTCGATCCGCGCGTCGTCGCAACTTACAAGTTCAGCCCCGATGCGAGCGTTTATGCGAGCTTCTCGACCGGCTTCAAGAGCGGCGGCTTCCAATATGTGCCCTTCTCGGCGGCGCAGGCGAATGTCTTGTTCCAGCCCGAGGACATCAAGACCTATGAAGTCGGCTTCAAGTCCGAGTGGCTTGACCGCCGCCTGCGCTTCAACGTCGCCGCCTTCCACTATGACTACAAGGACCTGCAGGTCTCGCGCATCGTCGACCTCGGCGGCGGCGCGGCAGCAAGCCTGATCAGCAACGCCGCCTCGTCGAAGATCTATGGCGCCGATGTCGAACTCCTGCTGCGCCCGAGCGACAATATCGATGTCAGCGTGACCTATGGGTATCTCGACGCCAAATATGACGCTTACTTCACCAACGCGGCGGGCGTTCCGCCGACCGCGGCGACCGATTTCTCGGACCGGGCGCTGGTGCGCGCGCCGAAGCACAGCATCAACGTTGGCGGCGAATGGCGCATTCCAATCGGCGAAGACAGCGGTCTGACGCTGCGCGCCGATTATGCCCTGCTCGACAAATTCTATCATGAGCCGGGCGAAGCCGATCCGATCTACGGCGGTGCGGTGAGCCTGTCGAAGGAACCTTCTTATGGTCTGCTCGACCTGCGCGCGGCCTATGAGATCGGCAACTTCCGCGTCACCGCCTATGTCACCAACGTGACAAAGAAGGATTATCGCCGCACCGTGCTGGCGCTTGGCTCGACGCTCAGCGACTTTCCCGGTGAACCGCGGACATACGGCCTCAAGGTCGGTTACCGCTTCTGATCTCCTCCGGCCGTCCTGTCAGGGCTGGCAGACGGCGGACTCGGGGTCCGGGAGGTGTCGGCAACACGACATCTTCTGGACCCTTTTTTGCGTTATCAGGATACATAAAGGTAGCTTCTCCGGGTTGACCGCGTCGTTCGATCTAGTAAACATACTTACAAAATAGGTTGTCATGGGAGAGTGGCATGGCGTTCGAGCGTTTGACGCTGACGGTCGAAGACGGGCTCGCCCGTCTCGAATTCAACAATGCGGTACGGGGCAACCCGATCGACGAGACCTTTTGCTCTGAGACCTGCGAAGCGGCGACCCTGTTGTCGGTGGATCCCTCGGTGCGCTGCGTCCTCATCACCGCGCTCGGCGACGCCTTCGGCTATGGCGGCGACATCACCAACTTCGTGAACGATCTCGACTCGTTGCCGGCGAATATCAAACGCTGGACGACGTTGCTTCACAGCGGGATCGCGCGGCTCCAGCGGATGGATGCCCCGATCGTGGCTGCCGTACATGGCGTGTGTGCCGGCGGCATGTCGGCCTTCGTTGCCGGCGCCGACATTTTGATCGCGGCCGACGATGCGAAATTCGTCGCCGCCTATCCGGGCATCGGCTTCTCCTGCGATGCGGGATCGTCGATCATGTACGCCCGGCGCATGGGCGCCTCGCGCGCCCGCCGTTTCCTGCTGCTGAACGAAAGCCTCGGCGCCGAGGCCGCGCTGGCTTGCGGGCTGGTCGACGAGGTTCATTCGAAAGATGTGTTTCGCGCGCGCGGCGAGGAAGTGGCGAAGCAACTGGCCGCCGGTCCGACAAAGGCCTTTGGCGAGATCCGCCGGCTGATGCTGTCGGTGTTCGACCAGCCGCTCGAGACGCAGCTCGAACTCGAGGCACAGGCGCTCAGCCGGTCTTCGGGGACGCGCGATGCCGCAGGCGCTATCCGGGCGTTCACCGAACGCCGGCGCCCCGAATTCGAGGGGGTGTGACATGTGGCTTTTTCCCGAAATTCGCTGCCTCGGACAATATCCCGAATATTGGGCGCGGCGCGATCCAGGCCGCGCAGCGCTCCGGACCTCGGCCCGCACGATAGACTTCGCCGAGTTCGATCGCGCCTGCGCAAGGGTCGCCAACTATCTGTCCGACGGCATTGCCCGCCCGGGCGAGCTCGTCGGCTTCATGGGCAAGAACAGCTTCGATTTCTATTTCGCGCTCTTCGGATGTGCGCGCACGCGGGCCGGGCTGGTCATCTTCAACTGGCGCCTTGCGGCCGCCGAGCTCGCGGCGCAGATCGCGGACAGCGAAGTCCGCCATGCGATCGTCGAGCGTGAGCAGGCGGAATTGTGGGAGGCGGCCTGCGCCCATCTCACCACGCCGCCGCAGGTGATCTGGATCGACGAACAGGATACGCTCGAAAAGCTTGTCGCGACCTGTTCCGAGAAGCCCATAGCCAAGCGACCGCACCTCGAAGACACGGCGTTCCAACTCTACACTTCGGGTACGACGGGCAGTGCCAAGGGGGTGATGCTCTCGCACGGCGGCACCAACATGATGCGCCTCTCGGAGCATCTCGAGCCGACCTACAAATGGCAGGCGGGCGACAGTTTCGTCAACGGCCTGCCCAATTTCCATCTGCTGCACATCGGTATCATGCTGCAGTGCCTCTATAATGGTGTGGCGATCGACATCGTCCGGCAGTTCGACCCCGCCGCGATGCTCGCGACCATCGACCGCATGAAGCCGACGCTGCTGACGCTGACCCCGACGATGCTCCAGATGCTGCTCGACCATCCCGATGCGGCGAAGACCGATTTCTCGTCGATCCGTCTGACGCTCTACGCCGGCTCGCCGATCAGCCTCGGCCTCATCAAGCGCGCGATCGCGACCATGCCCGGTGAGTTCATGCAATTCTACGGATCAACCGAGGCGGGCGGGGCGACGTCGATCCTCCGGCCCGACGAGCATGATCTCGAGCATGAAGACAAGCTCAAGAGCTGCGGCCGCCCGCTGCCGCTGATCGAATTTCGCATCGTCGATGCCGAGGGCCGTGAAGTGCCCGACGGCGAACCGGGCGAACTTCTCATCCGCCAGCCGTCGATTACGACAGGCTACTGGCGCCAGCCCGAGCTGACCCAGCAAGCAATCGAAAATGGCTGGTATCGCTCGGGTGATATCGCGCGGCGCGACGAAGAGGGGCTCTATTATATCGTCGACCGCGCCAAGGACATGATCGTTTCGGGCGGCGAGAATATCTATTCGGCCGAGATCGAGAATGTGCTGTCGACGCACCCGGCCGTTGCCGGCGTCGCCGTCATCGGTGTGCCCGATGCGCGCTGGGGCGAGAGCGTGAAGGCGATCGTCATCGTGCGCGAAGGCCATGCAGCCGACGAAGATGTGCTGGTCGCCCACTGCCGCGGCCTGCTTGCCGGCTACAAGGTGCCCAAGAGCGTCGATTTTGTCGAAGTCTTCCCGCTGGTGCCGTCGGGCAAAGTCTCGAAGAAAGATCTGCGGGCGCCCTATTGGGGAGGGCAGCAACGGAGCGTCGCGTGAGCGGCGACTTGCTGCTGCTCGTCGAGCGGCGCGGTCATGTCGCGCTCCTGACGTTCAACCGGCCCGAAAAGCTCAATGCCCTGTCGGGAGCGCTTCGCCGCGCTTTTCTTGCGGCCTTGTCGTTGCTTGCGGCAGACGAGGATGTGCGCGTTGTCGTCCTGACCGGTGCCGGCCGTGCCTTCTCGGCCGGGCTCGATCTCGCCGAGATCGCGGCGTCGGGCGCAAGCGTCGAGGCGAATGTCGGCGCCGAGAATATGGTCGACGCGATCGCCGCCTTCCCGAAGCCGATCATCGGCGCGATCAACGGCATCGCCGTGACGGGCGGGTTCGAGATTGCGCTCGCGCTCGACATATTGCTTGTCGCCGAAGAAGCCTCGTTCATCGACAGCCATGTGCGCGTGGGCATCACGCCGGGCTGGGGGCTGTCGCAGCGCCTCGCACGGGCCGTAGGACTTTCGCGCGCCAACGAGCTGTCGCTCTCGGCGCGCCCACTGACCGCGCATGAAGCGGTGGCCTGGGGCCTCGCGAACCAGGTCTATCCGGCTGCCGATCTCGCGCCTGCCGCTCTGGCGCTCGCCGAACAGATTGCCGCGCATGAACCCAAGGGCGTCCGGGCCATGAAGGCGCTGATCCGCTCCGGGTTCGAGATCACGCTTGAGGCGGGCCTTCGCATGGAAGACGCAGCGGCGCGTGCCGCCAACCTCGATGTCGCGCCCGAGACCGTCGACGCGGGCTTCAGCCGCGCTCGCGCGCAGCAGGGCGAGGGCGGGTCAGGAAAATAGCCGGCCCCCGTCGACCACCGCGACCTGTCCGGTCGTGAAGCCCGCGCGCATGAAATAGAGATAGGCCTCGGCCACTTCTACGGGAAAACCCATGCGTGGCAGCGGCTGCGCTTTCGTCATCGCGTCCCGCGCATCTTCGGGAACCTTCGCCCACATTTCGGTCGCGATCAGCCCCGGCGTCACCGCATTCACCCGGACAGGGGCAAGGTCGACCGCGAGGCCGCGCGCCAGATGTTCGACCGCGCCGGCGATCGCGGTCGACATCGTCGAGCCCTTGGTCGGCCGGTGCGCGTAAAGCCCGGCGGTCAGCGTGATCGAGCCCTCGGGCGACAGCTTGGGTAGCGCGTGCTTGACCGCGAGCAGCGGTCCCCAGAAGCGCGCGCCCATGGCGCCTTGCGCAGCCGCCAGGTCGAAGTCGGGGCCGATCGCGAGCCCGCGCGGGAGCCGGTCGCCGGCGGTGTGCACGAGATGATCGATCTCGCCGCAGCCTTTGAAGAAAGCAGCGAGGCTCGTCTCGTCGGTCGTATCGACCGCGGCGCCGCTCGCCTGCGGTCCGAGCCGCGCGAGCGCATCCTCGATCTTCGCCGCGTTGGTCGAGCCGATATGGACCTTGGCGCCCGCGGCAAGGGCGGCCTCGGCGACGGCGAAGCCGATTCCCGAGCTTCCCCCGAGAATGACGATGTGACGGCCTTCGAGCATATCGCGCGTCCCTCTTAGAGCTGGATAATCCTTTTGCCCCTGTTCTCGCCCCGGTAAAGGCCGGCGAGCGCATCGGGGCACGCCTCGATACCCGAGAGGATATCTTCTTCATAGGCGAGCTGGCCGCCGCGCACCCACTCCGCGAGCTGCGCAACGCTCGCCTCATAGCGGTCCATATGGTCGAAGATCACGAACCCCTCCATGCGCGCGCGCTTGACGAGCAGGTGCCGCTCGACGCGCGGGCCCTCGGGCCAGGGATTCCAGCGATCGATCGCGGCGGTGCCGCAGACGACGACCCGCGCGCGAAGCGCAAGATGCGCCAACACGGCGTCGCTGATCGCGCCCGCGGTATTGTCGAAATAAATGTCGATGTCCTCGGGGCAAGTCTGCGCGAGCGCGGCGCGAAGGTCACCCGCCTTGTAATCGATCGCGGCGTCATAGCCGAAACGCTCGAGGCAGAGCTTCACCTTGTCGGGGCCGCCCGCGATGCCCACCGTCCGGCAACCGAGCAGCTTGCCGATCTGGCCGACCGCCGAGCCGACCGCGCCCGCGGCGGTCGAAACGAGGAGGGTTTCACCCTGTTTCGGAGCGCCGATGCCGGTGAGCGCCAGATGCGCGGTCACCCCATTAATCCCCAATATGCCGAGGCTGAGTGACAGCGGCAGGTCGATCTCGGCAATCTTGCGCACGACCGCGCTTGCGGGCGCGACGGCTTCCTCCTGCCAGCCGAACCAGCCCGTCACCGCATCGCCAACCGCATAATCCGGGTGGCGCGTCTCGGTGACGATGCCGGCGGTGAGCGCGCGCATCACCGAGCCGATGGCGACGGGTTCGGCATAATTGCCCTTGTCGGCAATCCAGCCGCGCATCGCGGGCTCGACCGAGAGAAAATGATTGCGAACCCGGATCTCGCCATCGCCGAGCGGCTGGCGCGGTGCCTCGGCGATCTCGAAATTCTTCGCCTGCGCGACGCCCGCGGGCCGGCAGACGAGAAGGCACTGGCGGTTCATTCGGCAAGTCCCATGCTGCGGCGCGCGGCGGCATAGTCGCCGGCAAGCCAGTCGAGCCATTCGGCGGCTGGTCCGGCCGACTTGATGGCACCAATCCCTTGGCCCGCGCTCCAGATATCGCGCCAGGCCTTGCTGTTCGCCCCGCCATTGTTGATGTTGATCGCCCCGCCGGTCGTCACTGGCACGAGGTTGTCGGGATCGAGGCCGTTCTCGACGAGCGAGGGCTTCAGGAAACTCGCCTTCACGCCGGTGAAGCAGCTCGTGACGAGCACATCCTTCGCGCTTCCTTCGACGAGCATGGCTTTGAACCCGGGCTGGGTGTTGGCTTCGCTCGAGGCGAGGAAGGGCGAGCCGATATAGGCAAGGTCGGCGCCCATCGCTTCGGCGGCAAGGACGCCGCGGCCGTTCGCGATGCAGCCCGCGAGCAGGAGCAAACCGTCCCACCATTCGCGGATTTCGCCGACAAGCGCGAAGGGCGACTGGTCGCCGGTATGGCCCCCGGCGCCGGCGGCAACCGCGATGATTCCGTCGACCCCCATCTCGGCGCATTTCTGGGCGTGGCGGTTGCGGATCACGTCCTGGAAGACGAGGCTGCCATTGGCCTGGAGTTCGCGCACGAGTCCCGGGTCGGCGGCGAGCGCCAGGCAGACGATCGGCACCTTGTGCTTCAGGACGACTTCGAGATCGGGAGCGAGACGTTCGTTGCTCTTGTGCGCGACGAGATTGACGCACCAGGCCTGCGTGCCGACGCTCGCTGCAATGCGCGCCAGATCCTTGTCGAGCGCGTCGGTGCTCCGCGGATTGAGCGCGGGCATCGCGCCGATGATCCCGGCGTTGCATTGGGCGATGACGAGATCGGCCGTCGAGGCGATGAACATCGGTCCTGCCATGACCGGGAGGCGGAGGCCGGTTTTAAGCCGCGCGGCGAGGCTGGCGCTCGTCATGCGGCGCCCCGCCAGGCGATCCGGCCGTCGTCGAGGACGAGGCGGTCGCCGACATGCGCGCGGAAGACGGCGCCGTCGGCGCCGGACCAGATGCTGAAGGCCAGCGTGTCGCCGGGAAAGACGATGCCGGAAAAGCGGCAGGAGAGCGCGCTCATCTCGGCGGGGTTGCGGCCCAGCGCGCGCGATAGCGCGGCGCCTGCCACGCCATAGCTACCGAGGCCGTGCATGATCGGGCGGTCGAAGCCTGCCGACTTGGCAAAAGCGGGGTCGATATGGAGCGGGTTCCAGTCGCCCGAGAGGCGGTAGATCAGCGCGGCGCGCGGCGAGATGGGAGTGGTTGTTTGGGCTCCCGGCGCGGTCTCGGGGATGATCGACGACGCGCGAGGCGAGGCTGGGCCGCCAAAGCCGCCGTTGCCGCGCAGCAAGAGCGTCTGGCGAAGCGTGCAATAGAGCGTGCCGTCCGCGGCATTGGCGATCTGGCGCTCGAGCTCGAGGATCGCTCCGCGGCCCTCGCCGCGGTCGGTGAGGCTAACGACGCGCGCCGTCCCAAGGACATCTGCACTTGGGGGGAGCGGCGCATGAAAGGCGGCGGCCTGCGCGCTGTGGACGAGGCGGCGGAAGTCGACGCCGAAGGCGTCGTCGCGGATCCACATGCCCGGCGAGCAGAGCGTGACCGCGAAGCTCGGGAGAACCGACAGGCGCGTCTCGTCGAGAAAGGCGAGGTCGCTCTCGTCGAGCGGGTCGTGACCCAGCCCGACGCCGAGCGCATAAAGGATCGCATCGCGCGCCATATAGCTCTGCCGCGCTTCGCCGAAATCATGCGCGAGGATGAGATCGGGCCGGAAGGCCATGGCTCAGACCGGGTCCCAGGTGAAGACGTCGGCCGAGCGCTGAAGCGGATAGAAGTCATTCTCGAACTGGTCGAAGACCCGCTCGGCGACCGTCTCGGGGGTCCAACCGTCGGCGGTGTGCGCGGTGCGGATCGGGCGCGGCTGCGAGAAAAGGAAAATCTCGTTGTTGCGCACGGCGAAAATCTGCCCCGTCACCTTGGCGCCAGCATCGCTGGTGAGCGCGACGACGAAGGGCGCGATCTTGTCGGCGTCGAGTTTCTTGAGCCCGGCGACGCGCTTCTGCTGCTCGGGGGTGTCGGTCGGGATCGAGTCGATCATACGCGTCCAGGCGAAGGGCGCGATCGCGTTCGAACGCACCCCGAAACGCTGCATGTCGAGCGCGATCGATTTCGACAGGCCGACGATGCCGAGCTTGGCGGCGGCATAATTGGCCTGCCCGAAATTGCCGATGAGCCCGCTCGTCGAGGTCATATGGACATAGGCGCCCGACGCCTGCTCCTTGAAGAAGGGCGCGGCGGCGCGGCTGGTGTTGAAGCTGCCTTTCAGGTGGACGGCGACCACCGCGTCGAAATCGTCGGGGCCCATCTTGTGGAAATAGACGTCGCGCAGGTTTCCGGCGTTGTTGACCACTGCGTCGATGCGGCCGAAGCCGTCGACGGCGGCCTTGACCATTGCGCAGGCGCCATCCCAGTCGGCGACGCTGTCATGGTTGGCAACCGCCTTGCCGCCCATCGCGACGATCTCGGCGACGACCTGCTCGGCGGGCGAGCCTTCGCCCGTGCCTTCACCCGTCAGCGACACGCCGAGGTCGTTGACCACCACCGCGGCGCCGGCTTTCGCCATCTCGAGCGCGATGCCGCGGCCGACGCCGCGTCCCGCGCCGGTTACCAGCACGGCTTTTCCGTCCATCATTCCCATCTGTTATGTCCTCAATAGCTTTTCGGGAGATCGAGCACCTTTTCGGCGATGAAGCTCATGATCAGCTGCTCGGTGATCGGGGCGAGTCGGGTCAGCGCGCTTTCGCGGTAGAGCCGCTCGACATGATATTCCTTGGCGTAGCCGAACCCGCCATGCGTCGCGACCGCCTGCCAGGCAGCATCATGACACGCGCGTGCGGCGAGGAACTTGGCACTGTTCGCCTCGGCGCCGCAGGGGAGGCCGCTGTCGTAAAGACGCGCTGCCTTCTCGACCATCAGCCAGGCGCTTTCCAGATACATCCATTTCTCTGCGAGCGGATGCTGGATGCCTTGGTTCTGGCCGATCGGGCGGTCGAACACGATGCGCTCCTTGGCATATTGGGTCGCGCGCCGCAGCGCATCGCGCCCGATGCCGATCGCCTCGGCGCCGATCAGCACGCGCTCGGGGTTGAGGCTGTGGAGGATGTAGGAGAAGCCCTTGCCCTCCTCGCCGATCCGGTCCTCTTCGGGAATGAACAGGCCGTCGATGAAGATCGCGTTCGAATCCACCGCCTTGCGGCCCATCTTTGGGATGAGATGGACGTCGATCTTGGCGCGATCGAGGTCGGTGTAGAAGATGGTGATGCCGTCGGTCGGCTTGGCACAGTCCTCGAACTTGGTTGTGCGCGTGAGCAGCATGATCTTGTTCGCAACCTGCGCGGTCGAGGTCCAGACCTTCTGCCCGTTGACGACATAGCCGCCCGGCACCTTCTCGGCGAAGGTCTTGATCCGCGTCGTGTTGAGCCCGGCGTCGGGCTCGGTGAAACCGAAGCAGCACTGGTCTTCGCCGGCGACGAGCCGCGGGACCCAGCGCGCCTTCTGCTCGGGCGTGCCCTTCACGACGATCGGGTGCGGGCCGAAGAGATTGATATGGATCGTCGAGGCCGCGGCGAAGCCGCCGCCCGAGGCGGCCACTTCGTTCATCATCGTCATCGCCTCGGTAACCCCGAGGCCCGAGCCGCCAAATTCCTCGGGCATGGTGATGCCGAGCCAGCCGCCGTCCGCCATGGCGCGGTGGAAATCCTTGGGAAACTCGCCTGTATTGTCTCGGTCGAGCCAATATTCATCGTCGAACGGTGCGCAGACGGCGCGAACGCCCTCGCGGATCGCATCGAGATCCTCGTCGGTCGGAAGCGGGCGGGTGGCGGTCATGGCTCTCTCCGTGGTCAGGCGCTCGCAAGCGTGCGGCGCGCAGCCTTCAAATGGGGAATGTCGTACATTTTGCCGTCGATGCCGAGCGTCCCCGCATCGGGACTCGCTGCAAAGGCATCGACGATCTTCTGCGCCTCGGCGATTTCCTCGTCCGAGGGGCTGAAGCAGCGATTGATGATTGCGACCTGGTCGGGATGGATCGCGATGCGCCCGGTGAAGCCGTCGCGGCGTGCCCGGCGGCAATCCGCCTCGAGGCCGTCTGCATTGCGGAAATCGGCGTAGAGCGTGTCGACCGGCGCCACGCCTGCAGCGGCCGACGCATAAAGGCAAAGCGAGCGGGCGAGGCGATAGGGATCGGTCCAGTGGCCGTCCTCTTCCTTGTTGCCGGTCGCGCCGATCGCGGCAGCAAGATCCTCGGCGCCCCAGGTGAGCGCCACGAGGCGCGGATGCGGCGGGGTATAGCTGCCAAGGTTGAACATCGCGAGCGGGGTCTCGGTCGCGACGACCGCGATCTTAACGGTGCCTTGCTCCATCCCGGCCTTCGCCTCGAGGCGGTCGAGCTCGTATCCGATCCGCTCGATATCGGCGGCGCCATTGGCCTTGGGAATGAGCAGCCCGTCAAGCCCCGGCTTCACCACCGCGGCGAGATCGTCGAAGGTCATGCCGGTATCGAAGGGGTTCACCCGAACGAAGAAGGACCAGTCGCGTTCGCTGCGATCGTCGAGGAGGGCGGCGACCTGCGCGCGCGCCGCTTCCTTCATGCTCGGCGCGACACTGTCTTCGAGATCGAGGATCAGGATGTCCGCACCGATGCCGCTGGCCTTCGCGAACTTCTTCTCGCTGTCGCCGGGGACAAAGAGGAGAGAGCGCAGCCTCACGCGGGGCTCCGCATCATCAGCGCACCGCGCAGCGTGCGGCAGACGATCTCGTCCTTCTGGTTGAGCCCGAGATGCTCGAAGGTAACGATGCCCTGCGTCGGGCGCGACTTGCTGTCCCTGAGCTCGATCACCGTGGTGCGCGCGCGGATCGTGTCGCCGGCGAAGACGGGCTTGGGGAAGGTCGTCTCGCTCATCCCGAGATTGGCGATCGTCGTGCCGAGCGTCGTGTCCTGCACCGAAAGCCCGATGACGAGCCCGAGGGTGAAGATCGAGTTCATCAGCGGCTTGCCGAATTCGGTGGTCGCCGCATAGGCATGATCGATATGGATCGCCGCCGGATTATAGGTGAGCGAGCTGAACAAGATATTGTCCATGTCGGTCACGGTGCGCCGTATCTCGTGATCGAAGGTCTGGCCCACGCTGAACTGATCGAAATAAAGTCCCGCCATCTTGTCTCTCCCTAGTCGAGGCGGCCGAGGATCGAGACCGCCGCGACGCTATTGAACGGCGCGCCGCCGAGATTGTGCGTCAGCCCGAAATCGACCTGCGACAGCTGCCGGTCGCCGGCCCGCCCGCGAAGCTGGTTATAGACCTCATAGGCCATGCGCAGGCCCGACGCGCCGACCGGATGGCCGAAGCATTTGAGCCCGCCGTCGGTCTGGCACGGAATCGCGCCGCCGCGGTCATATTTGCCGTCGAGAATGTCGAAGACCGCGCGGCCCGCATCCGACAGGCCGAGATCTTCCATCGTCACGAGCTCGGTGACCGAGAAACAGTCATGGACCTCGGTCAGCGAAATCTCGGCGCGAGGATCGGCGATGCCGGCCTCGGCATAGGCGCGTTTGGCGGCGACCTGGGTGTTGCGCACCGAGGCGCCGTCCCATTCGCCATAACCCATCTCCCAACCGTTGCTCGCGGAGAGCTGGATCGCTTTCACCGTGACGGGATTGTCGATGCCGAGACTTTTTGCGATCTCGGGCGTCGTCACGATCGCGCAGGCTGCGCCGTCGGAGACGCCGCAGCAGTCGAAGAGACCGAGCGGATCGGCGATCATCGGGGCCTTCAGGATCGTCTCCATCTCAACCGCTTTTCTGAGATGCGCCTTGCCGTGAAGCGCGCCATTCTGGTGGCTCTTCCAGCTCACATGCCCCATCGCGCGCTTGAGATCGCCGCCGTCAAGGCTGTGCGCGGCGCTATAGGCGCCGGCGAGCTGGGCAAAGGTGCCCGGCGCCGAGCCATAGGGCATCCAAAGATCGTTCGCGAGGCCCTTGGTCCGGAGCGGCAAGCCGCCATAGCCCGTGTCCTTCAATTTCTCGACGCCGAGCGCGAGGCCGAAGTCGATCGCGCCCGAGGCGACGGCATAGACCGCGGCGCGCAGCGCCTCGGTGCCCGTCGCGCACATATTCTCGACGCGGCTCACCGGGATGGTCTGGAGGCGGAGCGCATGGGCGAGGGGGAGGGCGCTGTTGCCGACATTGATGTCGTCAAGCGCATTGCCCATCCAGGCCGCCTCGATCTGGCTGCGGTCGATGCCGGCGTCGCCGATCGCTTCCTCGAACGCCTCGATCATCAAATCGTCGGCGCCGCGGTCCCAGCGTTCGCCGAAGACCGAGCACCCCATGCCGATGATCGCGACCCTGTCCTTGATACCCGTCGCCATCGCTCAGGCCTCCATCTGCGGCCGCTGGGCGGGCGCGCCTTTCCAGAAATAGGTCCGCATGCCGCGTTTCCTGTCGATCGACTTGATCCGGAGGCGCATGCCGAGCGCGTCGCCCACGGCAAAGCCGGCGGGCCCTGCATCGGTTAGTTCCATCAGGATGCGCGCGCCATTGTCGAACTGCACAAGCCCGAACCAGAAAGGCGGATCAGGCGTAAAGTTGAGCCGGTCGGCGGTGACCGACGCGACTTTCGCCGGCAGGTCAGCCAGCCGCACGTCTTCCAGTGCCTCGCGGCCCTGGGCGCCGGGGCGCACCGGGATCGGGGTCTTGGGGAATTGGACATTACCCTGTTCGTCACGGCCCCCGATGAAGCCGAGCGTGTCGCGGCCATAACGTTCGACGACGGTCGCCTGCGCCTTTTGCTCGAATTCGGAGCGGACCCCGAAATCGAGGTCGACAGCGCCGCTGAGCGAGAGGAAGCGGACATAGTCGGTCATCGCTTCGCCCGCGCCGAGCGCCGCCCGCACCGCGGCCGCGCCGGGCACCCTGGCGTCGACGCGGAAGATGAGCGCGTCGCAGCCGCTGCCGAAGCCGGCGAGCAGGACATGGTCGCCGGGACGTGCGGCATCGAAGGCGAGGCCGAGCGCGAACAGCGCATGCGCGGCGCCAAGATCGCCCGCCTGCTCGGCGAGGGTGGCCGCAAGGTTGGGCGCGGTGATGCCGGTGCGGCGCGCGATATCCTTCCACATGCCCGACAGCGGCTCGTGGACCGCCGCCCATTTGATATCGCCGGGGGCGATCCCGGCCTTCGCGCAGGCATCGTTGATCGCCGGGGCGATAATCGCACTGCTCGCGATGTCGCGCACGAAGCGCTCTTCGCTGGGATAAGCGGTTTCGTGACCGCGCGAGGCGTAACTGTCGAGGAGGTCATGCGCCTGCGAGGCCCAGCCGACGAGCTTCGCGGGCCCATCGGCGCCGGTGCGCGCGGCGCTGCCGCCGTCGCCATAGGCCAGATGGGCAGGGCTGCCGAGCTTGGCCGGTCGCCGCTCGCCCGCCGCGATCAGGCTGTCGCCGTCGCCGAGCAAGGCGTCGAGCAGCGCGGCGACCGCGCAGCGCCGGCTTCCGGCGACATCGAGCGTGCGCGTCGTGCGCGGCAGCGCCAGCGCGTCGACGAGCAGGCTCGAATGCGCGCGATCGATGAAGGGCGCCGAGGTCGATGCGAAGCAGATGCGCGCGGGCTGCGACTCGGTAAGCGCCCGGCTCGCCTCCGCGGCGAGCGTGAAGGCATCCTCGTCCCAGCCCGCGACGGCGCGATAGCCCGCCTGGCGTCCGCCGAGTCCGAAATGTTTCAGCGATCTGGCAGCCTGCGCCCGGTCCAGGCGCAGCAGCGGCAAATAGCCGCCGACAGCCACAATCGACCCCGGTTGATGGGTCACCTCTTGCTACCTCCCGCCATTGTTCAGTTGTTTCCTGCAACCATCCTTGACAGCAATTTTTGAAGTTGTAAACTGGCTTACGAAATTAGGGCGACGCCAAGTCGCTTGCCAGAAATCAAACGGGGAAGAGGTTCACCATGGATATATTCCGGTCCGACGTGCTCGCGGGCAAATCCATTCTCGTGACGGGCGGCGGATCAGGGCTAGGCTTGGAAATCTCGAAGGCGCTGGCTGCCAAAGGGGCGACAGTCCATATCTGCGGCCGCCGCGCCAACGTCCTCGAAGCCGCGGCTGCCGAGATAGCGCTGGAGAACCCCGGAAAGGTACATTGGCATACTTGTGACATCCGCGACGCCGATCAGGTCGACGCGATGGTCGAGGCGATGTGGAAGGTCGGACCGGTCACCAGCCTCCTCAACAACGCCGCCGCCAACTTCATCGCGCCGACCAAGGGGCTGAGCCCGCGCGGCTTTCGCGCCATCACCTCGACGGTGATGGACGGCAGCTTCCATGTCACGCTCGCGCTTGGCAAACGCTGGATCGACGAAGGCATCAAGGGGTCGGTTGTCAGCAACCTCGTCACCTGGGTGTGGACGGGATCGGCCTTCGTCGTTCCCTCGGCGATGGCGAAGACCGCGCTCCACGCGATGACCATGTCGCTTGCGGTCGAATGGGGGCCCTACGGCATCCGCCTCAATGCGACCGCCCCCGGACCCTTTCCGACCGAAAGCGCCTGGGAGAAACTCAATCCTATCCCCGATGCGAAATCGTCGGCGACGAGCGAAGAGACGGTGCCGCTCCGGCGCTACGGGGCGATGCCCGAACTCCAGAACCTCATCACCTTCCTGTTCTCGGACGGGTGCGACTATCTCACCGGACAGACGATCGCAATCGACGGCGGCCAGCATCTCGCCGGCCCCGGCACCTTCGCCGACCTGACCGGCATGACCGACGCGCAGTGGCAGACCGCGCGCGAGGCGATCGAGCAATCCACGCAGCGCGACAAGGCCAATCGGGCAGGCTGAAGACCAAGAGATTAAAGGGGCCTAGGCGATGATCGAACGCAATATTTTTAGCCAAGAACATGAAATGTGGCGCGAGTCCGTCCGCAAGTTCGTGGAGAAGGAAATCGTCCCGCACCATGACCGGTGGGAAAAGGAAGGCATTGTCCCGCGCGAGCTCTGGCTGAAAGCGGGCGAGGCAGGCATGCTCTGCTGCACCGTGCCCGAGGAATATGGCGGGCTCGGCCTCGACTACCTCTTCGACGCCGTCGTCTATGAAGAATTGTGGCGTGTCGGGGCGAGCGGTCCCGGTTTCCTGATCCACACCGACCTTGTCGCGACCTACATTCTTTCCTTCGGGTCGGAGGAGCAGAAACGCCACTGGCTGCCCAAGATGGTGAGGGGCGAGGCGATCGGCTCGCTCGGCATGACCGAGCCGCACGCAGGCAGCGACCTCAAGGCTGTGCGCACGCAGGCAGTGCGCGACGGCGACGAGTTCGTGATCAACGGCCAGAAGGTCTTCATCTCGAACGGCCAGCTTTGCGACGTCATCGTGCTCGCGACCAAGACCGACAGCCAGGCCGGCGCGCACGGCGTCACGCTGTTCCTCGTCGATGCGGCGACCCCCGGGTTCAACCGCGGCCAGAATCTCGAAAAGCTCGGCATGAAGGCGCAGGATACCTCCGAGCTCTTCTTCGACAATATGCGCATACCCGAGGGCGCGATGCTCGGCGGCGAGGGCGAGGGCTTCAAGCTCATGATGACCAAGTTGCCGCAGGAGCGCCTCGCGCAGGCGATCCGCTCGGCAACGGTCACCGAAGTGATGCTCGAATGGACCGTCGACTATACGGCCGAGCGCCAGGCGTTCGGCCAGTCGATCGGCGATTTCCAGAACACCCAGTTCGTTCTCGCCGATCTGAAGGCACGTTCGGTGATGGCGCGCGTCTTCACCGACAAATGCATCGACCTGTTCATGAAGGGCGAGCTCGATCCCGTCGACGCCGCGATGGCGAAGATGGTGACCTCCGAGCTTCATTGCGAGACGGCGGACAAGTGCCTCCAGCTGTTCGGCGGCTGGGGCTATATGTGGGAATATCCGATCTGCCGGGCCTATGCCGATGCGCGCATCGTCAAGATCGCGGGCGGCTCGATCGAGATCATGAAGACGATCATCGCGCGCGAGATGTTCAAGGGCAAGCTCCAGAAGAACCGGGGCTGAGCGGATTATGACACGCGGTCCAAAAGATTCCGAAACAGTTCCTTTTGAAAATCCATCAATCGGGGCTAGCGGTGGCGGTGCAAACCAACACCAAGGATCTGCTGTGACCAAAGACCTCAACACCGGACTTCGCTTCGGCTTTCTCATTCACGACGTGTCGCGCCTGCGCCGCGTCGTGGTGGACCGGGCGCTCAAGCCGCTCGGCATCACCCGCTCGCAATGGTGGGTGCTCGCTTTCCTGTCGCGTCGCGATGGCATGACCCAGACCGCGCTCGCGGCGGACCTCGACTTGACCAAGGTCGCGATCGGCGGCCTGCTCGACCGCATGGAAGCGGCAGGGTTCGTCGAGCGCCGCGCCGATGCGAGCGATGGCCGCGCGCGCCGCGTCTATCTGACCCGCGCCGGCGGCAAGATGGTGATCACGATCCGCGAGAATGTGGAGCAGATCGAGCTCCAGATCCTCGAAAATGTGTCGGAGGATGCGCTGAACCAGGCCGCCGCGACGCTTCTGACCATCAAGGAGACGCTCCTCGAACTCGCCGGAAGCGAGGCCGAGGCGCTGGGCTCCGATCCAGAATTTATGACTTAGCAATCAGGAGAGATATGGTGTTGGGTTTGCAGGGCAAGGTAGCGATCGTCACAGGCGGCGGTCAGGGTATTGGCAGGGCGCTTTCGCTCCGTCTCGCAGCCGAGGGCTGCAAGGTCGCGATCTTCGATCTCAAGCCCGAAGCGGGCGAGGAAACCGCTGGAATCGCGGGCGAGGGCGCGGTCATCAAGACCTATGCGCTCGACGTCAGCGACCAGGATGCGGTGAACGCCGCGGTCGAGGCGGTCGAGGCCGATCTCGGTCCCATATGGGCGCTGGTCAACAACGCCGGCTGGGACAAGCCGTCGCCGTTTCTCGCGACCGACAAGACGCTCTGGGACAAGATCATCGCGATCAACCTCTATGGTCCGCTGTTCACCCATGCCGCGGTTGCACCGCGCATGGTCGCGCGCGGCGGCGGCCGGATCATCAATATCGCCTCGGACGCGGCGCGCGTCGGGACGAGCAACGAAGCGGTCTATTCGGCCTGCAAGGGCGGCCTGATCAGCTTTACCAAGTCGGTCGCGCGCGAACTCGCCTCGAAGGGCGTGCTGCTCAACGTCGTCTGCCCGGGACCGACCAACACGCCGATGATGGCGAGCGTGCTCGGCGAGGGCGAACAGGCGGTGAAGTGGAAGGACGCGATGGTCCGCGGCATTCCGCTGAAGCGCATGGGCGAGCCCGAGGATTATGCGGGTATCGTCGCCTTTCTCGCCTCCGACGACGCGAGCTTCATCACCGGCCAGACCTTCTCGGTCGCCGGTGGCATGAACATGATTTAGCGCGATGAGCAACGTCGAACGCCCGGCGGTCGACGGCAATTGGGAGCGGACTTTCGTCACCAATACGGGCCCTTGGTCCGTTGGCGAAATCTGGATAGATCGCGAGTCCGCCCGCTATTGCCTGTTGGTCAGGCCCGAACATTGCAATGCCACCGGCGCCATGCATGGGGGCGCGATGGCGACTTTCCTCGACGGACATGGCATCGTCGTCATTCCGCTCGAGGAAGATGGCAGCAACCACACGCCGACCATTTCGCTGCATGTAGACTTCCTGGCTCCGCCGCTAGCGGGCGACTGGCTCGTCGCCCATGTCGAACTGATCAAAACGACGCGCACCATGATCTTCACGCAGGCGATCGCCCGGGTCGGCGAGCGCGTGATGGCGCGCTCGCACGCGATTTACCGAAACAATTTGTGAAAGGATTTCACCATGAGCAGCACCCCTGAATTTGAAGACATTCTCTACGAGATTCGCGACCGCGCAGCGTGGATCATCATCAACCGCCCCAAACTCTATAATGCGTTCCGCGCCCAGACGATCGAGGAACTCATCGCCGCGTTCAAGCTCGCGGCGGACGACAAGGGCGTCTCGTCGATCGTCCTGACGGGCGCTGGCGACAAGGCCTTCTGCACCGGCGGCGACCAAAGCGCGAAGGACGGCCAATATGACGGCCGCGGCATCGTCGGCCTGCCGATCGACGAGCTCCAGTCGATCATCCGCGATATTCCCAAGCCCGTGATCGCGCGCATCAACGGCTTCGCGATCGGCGGCGGCAATGTGTTCGCGACGCTCTGCGATCTCTCGATCATGGCTGACACCGCGAAGCTCGGCCAGGTCGGCCCCAAGGTCGGTTCGGTCGACGCGGGCTGGGGCACCGCGTTCCTCGCGCGGCATGTCGGCGACAAGAAAGCTCGCGAAATCTGGTATCTGAACCTCCAGTATAGCGGACAGGAAGCGCTCGAAATGGGCCTCGTCAACAAGGTCGTGCCCGCCGACGAGCTCGATGCCGCCGTCAACGAATGGACTGACATCATCGCCCAGCGCTCGCCGACCGCGCTCGCGCTCGCCAAGCGCAGCTTCAATGCCGACAGCGACAATATCCGCGGCATCTCGATGCTGGCGCTGAACTCGGTCAAGCTCTTCTACGACACCGAGGAATCGAAGGAAGGCATGCGCGCCTTCCAGGAAAAGCGGACGCCCGACTTCCACAAATATGTGAAATAGGGGCGGACGAGCGACCGACATGGCTCCCGTTTCCTTCCTGCCCGCCGACATAGCCGACTGGTTGCCGGCCGGCGGGCGCGTGCTGGTGACGGGAGCCTCGGGCGAATCTGTGCTTCTCGCGGAGGCCGTGATGGCTGCCGGCGAGCGGCTCGGCGCGATGACCTTCACCGGCATCTTCGTTCCGGGGCTGAATCGCCATAGCTATCTTGCGAGCGCTGCCGCGCGCGTCGAGACCTTCTTCGTGACCCCGCCGCTCAAGAAGGATCTGGGCGGGCGCGTCGAACAGCTGCCGCTTTGCTACAGCGACATCCGCCGCCGGCTCCGCAATATCCAGATCGACGCGCTGATCTGCATGGTGACGCCGCCCGACGGCGAGGGCATCTGCAGCTTCGGGCCTGCGGTCGACTTCGCGGCCGAACTCTGGCCGCTTATCCCGGTCCGGATCGCGCACATCAATCCCTCGATGCCGCGAACGCGCGGTGACAGCGGAATCCCCTTCAGCGCGCTCACCGCTTTTGTCGAGGCGGCGGCGGGGTTCGACGGCGAACCCGATGGCGCGGCCGACCCGGTCGCCGATGCGATCGCGGGCCATGTCGCGCCCTGGATCACCGATGGCGCCACGCTTCAGACCGGGGTCGGCAAGGTGCCTGGCGCCATCTTGCGCGCACTCACCGGTCGGCGGAACCTGCGGATCCATAGCGGTCTCGTCGGCGACGAGGTTGTCGATCTTCTCGAGGCGGGCGCTCTGGCATCGGGGCAGGCGGTCACCGCGGGTGTCGCGATCGGCTCGAGCCGGCTCTACCGCGCGGTCGAAGGGCCGGAATTTGCCTTTCTTCCTGCCGCGGTCACGCACGACCGCACGATCATCGCGGGCATTCCCAATTTCGTCGCGATCAATTCGGCGCTCGAGGTCGATCTTCTCGGCCAGGTCTTCTCCGAATTCGGGCCGCGCGGGCTGATTTCGGGACCGGGCGGCGCGCCCGATTTCACGGCGGGCGCACGGCAGGGCGGGGGGCTCCGCGTTATCGCGTTGCCAGCCGCCGCGGATGGCGGAGCAATCAGCCGGATTGCGCTTCCCGGCGCCTCGACGGGGCCAGTTACGCTCGGCCGCATGGACAGCGACATCATCGCCACCGAGTTCGGCGCTGCCGATATCCGGGGGCTTTCCTACGACGAGCGCGCCGAAGCGCTCGTCGCCATCGCCGCGCCGCAGCACCGCGAGGCGCTGACCGCCGGTTGGCGCGCCTATGCGGCGAAACTTTGAAGGGGACGAGATATGAGCAAGGTCATCATCAGCTGCGCGATCACCGGATCGATCCACACCCCATCGATGTCCCCGCATTTGCCGGTGACAGCGGAGGAGATCGCCGCAAGCGCGCTCGGCGCCGCCGAGGCGGGCGCCGCGATCGTCCATCTCCATGCGCGCAATCCCGAAGACGGGCGCCCCGACCAGAGCCCGGAAGCCTTCGAGCCGTTTCTCAAGGTCATCAAGCAGTCGTCGAACGTCGTGGTGAACCTCACGACCGGCGGCTCGCCCTATATGCCCGTCGAAGAGCGCGTACAGCCCGCCGCGGTCTGGAAGCCCGAAGTCGCAAGCCTCAACATGGGGTCGATGAACTTCGGGCTGTTCCCGATGCTGAAGCGCTACAAGGAGTTCAAGCATGAGTGGGAGCCCGCCATGCTCGAGGGCAGCCACGATCTCGTCTTTCGCAACAGCTTCAAGGACATCCGCTACGCGCTCGAGACGCTGAACGCGACCGGCGCGCGCTACGAGTTCGAGTGCTACGACACCAGCCACCTCCACAATCTCCATTATTTCTGGACCGAGGGCCTCGTCCAGGCGCCGCTGTACATCCAGACCTGCTTCGGACTCCTTGGCGGTATCGGCCCGCACCCCGAAGAGGTGCTGCACATGAAGCGCACCGCCGACCGGCTGTTCGGCGACAATTATCGCTGGTCGGTGCTCGGTGCCGGCGCCTCGCAAATGAAGGTCGCGGCGCAGGCGGCCGCGATGGGCGGACATGTCCGTGTCGGTCTTGAGGACAATCTCTGGCTCGACAAGGGCGTCCTCGCCCCGAGCAACGCGGCGCAGGTAACCCGGGTGCGCCAGATCATCGAGGGGCTCGGCCTCGAGACCGCGACACCCGACGAAGCGCGCGAAATTCTCGCGCTCAAGGGCGGCGACAAGGTCGGCTTCTGACGATGCGCCCGCTCGCCGCCGTCCCCGCAGCCTTTCCGCCCGATCGCCTCGCGATCGTGCACGGGGCGGCGCGCTGGACGTGGGGCGATCTCGACCGTCGCTCGGCGCAGTGGTGCGGCTGGCTGACCGGGCGCGGCGTGACCGCCGACGATCTTGTCGCATTCGCACTGCCCAATGGTCCCGACTTTATCGCGCTGGCTTTCGGCATCTACCGCGCCGGGGCAACCCCGGCACCGATTTCCTGGAAGATTACGGCGCATGAACGGGACGCGGTGATCGCGGTCATGCAGCCGCGCCTCGTCGTCGCGCCGGGCGAAGGTCCCGCCGACGATGCGCCGCGCGGCGCGCCGACCGGCCATGTTGCCGTGTCGTGGAAGGCCTGTACGAGCGGCGGGAGCACCGGAATCCCCAAGGTCATCGTCGACGGCCGTGCCGCGGGCTTTCCCGAGGGAACCGACTTTATCGGCATTCCGGCGGACAGCTGCATATTGGTTCCGGGTCCGCTCTATCATAATGCGCCGTTCAGCGCCGCGATCTTCGCCCTGTGGAAAGGGTCGGCGATCGTCACGATGGACAAGTTCGACGCGATGATGGCGCTCGGGCTCATCGACGACGAGGGCGCGACCTGGTCTTTGATGGTGCCGACGATGATGCACCGGATCATGGCGCTTACTCCGGCCGCGCGCGCCTGTCACGATCTCTCGCGCTGGGCGATGGTCGTCCACACCGCGGCGCCGATGGCCCCCTGGCTCAAGCAGGCGTGGATCGACTGGTGCGGGCGCGATCATATCTGGGAGGTCTATGGCGCGACCGAGGGGCTTGTGCGGTGCTGGATCGGCGGGCGCGAATGGCTCGAACGCCCGGGTTCGGTCGGCCGGCCGATCGGCGGCGGACGGATCAGGATCGTCGACGAGACCGGGCGCGAATGCGAAGCCGACGAGGACGGCGAAGTCTTCGCCATGCCGCCCGGCGGCCCGGGGTCGACCTATCGCTACATTGGCGCCGAACGCCGCGCCACCGAGGACGGCTGGGAATCGGTCGGCGATATCGGACGGCTCGACGCCGACGGCTATCTCTATCTTGCCGACCGGCGGACCGACCTTATCATCTCGGGCGGGGTCAATATCTGGCCCGCCGAGGTCGAAGCCGCGATCCTGCGCCACCCGGCGGTCCGCTCCTGCGCGGTCGTCGGGCGGCCGCATCCCGATCTCGGGCAGGCAGTGCACGCCGTCGTAGAGGCCGGGGAGGGGATATTGAATCTCGCCGACCTCTCGCAGTTTCTGAACCCTTGGCTCGCGCGCGAGAAGCACCCGCGCAGCCTCGACACCCAAATACAGCCCGTTCGCGACGACGCCGGCAAGGTCCGCAAGGGGCCGCTCGCGTCCGCCCGATGATCGAAGGAAACAGGATGACGACCCAGCCGCCCGCCATGGAGCAGTTCCGCCTCGAGTTTCAGGACAATGGCCTCGTCCATCTTGTCTTCGACGCGCCGGGACGGACGATGAATGTCTTCTCCAACGCCGCCATCCACGAGCTCAAGGCCTTCGCCGCCTGGCTCGGCACGAGCGACGTCGTCGGCGTCCTCATCCGCTCGGGCAAGGACAATGCCTTTTGCGCCGGCGCCGATCTCACCGAACTCGGCGTCGCTTACGACATGATCGTCGCCGCGCCCGCGCGCGACCGCTTCAATATCGCTTTCGACCATTTCTTCCCGCTCAGCGCCGCGCTGCGTGCGCTCGAGATGGCAGGAAAGCCGGTCGCTTCGGCGATTGCCGGCCTTGCGCTCGGTGGCGGGTGCGAGCTCACGCTTGCGACCCATTATCGTGTTCTCGCCGACAGCCCGAAGGCAGCGCTCGGCCTGCCTGAATCGCTGGTTGGCCTGCTTCCGGGCGCCGGCGGCACGCAGCGCTTGCCCCGGCTTGTCGGTGTCGAGGCTGCGCTCCCAATCCTGCTTGAGGGCGGCCGGCTCGCGGGCGAGGCTGCGCTCGATGCCGGCCTTGTCCATGCGGTCGTTCCTGCCGGCGAGGAAATTGCGGCCGCCGAGGCCTGGCTGCTGTCGGCGCCGGTCGCCGCGCAGCCGTGGGACCAGGACGATTGGCTCGACCCCGGCCCCGCATCGGTGTCGGCGCGGATCGACCCGGTGCGCGCGAAGATGATGGCCGAAACCGGCGGCTTCTATCCCGCGCCGATCGCGATCCTCGATTGTATCGAGTTCGGGCTGCCGCAGGCGTTCGACGGCGCGATCCGCAGCGAGATGGCCATCTTCGCGCACCTCATCCAGCGGCCCGAGCCGCGCAATATGATCCAGACCCTGTTCCTGGGCAAAACCGATTATGACCGGCACGTCCGCAAGGAGAGCCTGCCGCCCTTCGTTGGCGATGTCGTCGCCGCGCTACGTCCGCTCGCAGGCGGATGGAGCGACCCGGCGGTCCGGGCGGAAGCCGGCGACGCAGTCGGTAAATGGGCGCTAAGCCTTGGCGCCGAAGAGCAGAGACTTGCCGATTATGCTGTCGTCGCCGAGCTTGGCTATCCCGCCTATCTCGGCGGGCCGTTCGCGTCGCGCCGCGCCGCATCGACATGACCCGAGGCCGCGTCGAAGTGAATGTAACGCATCAGCCGCTTGATACGCAGCAGCCCGAAGAAGTCGATCATGTGCCGGATCCCGGCGTGGAATAGGGCCGCAGCGTCGGCATCGCTCATCCGCCCCTCGGTCGCGTCGATGAAGCGCTGCGATTCCTCGCGCGCCACCATGTCCGCCGGTGCGGCATAGAAATCGACGACGGTCGGGGGAAAGCCATTCTCTTCGGTATAGCCCTCGGCGCGCATGAGCTGCCAGATCGTGACGATACGGCTGTCCATGATGCTGAGCGCCGGGCCTTTCGGCGTTTTCAGGATTTCGACGATCCCGAGCTTCTCGAAGACCTTCGCATCCTTCGCCGCGTTCGGCCATTCCTTGGCCAAGGATTCGAGCAGCACTTCGCCGTCGAAGCCGACGCGCGCGGCGACCAGCGCCTCGAGATTCTGGAACGCGGCGGCATCGACCCGGCCTTCGCCATTTCGTCCGCCGAGCGCTTCCTTGATCTGGGGCAGGGTAAGGCCGTCGTCGCGTTGCAGCTTTCGCACCGCGAGGACCGCCTGGACATGCGTTTCGTCATAATCGGCGACGTTGGTCGCCGGGCGCGCTGGCTCGGGCAGCAGCCCGTGCCGAAAAAAAACCCTGATGGTCTCGCGGTGAACGCCGGTCCGTTTCTCGAGGTCACGCATCTTCATGCGCACTCGATAGGCCGCGATCCGCATTTCCCGCAACGAATTTTCGCATGAATGATAAGTTGCTTTACCTTTATGCGTATGGATGATACGTAATATGAAATCGCCTTGGGAGAGGACGAATGGATTATTTGCGTTATTATGTACCCGTGGTCGTGCAACTCGCAGCTTATGCGGGCTTTGCGCTTGGCGGAAACTGGGTTTTCATCGGCATCGCGTCGCTGCCTCTGCTCGGCTTGATCGATTCGGTCCTGCCCAACGACATGCGACCGCGCACGATGAAACGCGGCCTTCTGGCCGACCTTCCGATCTGGTTCGCGACGATTCTCGCGGTCGGCCTCTATTTCATGGCCGCCTGGTGGGTCCGCTCGGCCGAGGCGATCACGCCTTGGCAATATGCGGGTGCGATTTTGTCGCTCGCCTGGATGAGCGTCGTGCCGCTCGTTCCCGCCTCGCACGAACTTTATCACCAGCGCGGCAAGCTTCGCCGCTTTATCGGCACCTATTCGCAGGTCTGCTATCTCGATTGCACCCGCGAGATTGCGCACGTCACCGGGCATCATCTCGACGTCGCGACCGAGCATGATGGCGACACGGCGCGCCGCGGCGTCTCGCTCTACGGTTTTACCGGCAATGCGGTCATCCAGAGCACGCGCGATGCGTGGCGGATGGAGAGCGATAGCCTCGAAAAGCAAGGCTATGGCCGCTGGTCGATCCGGCACCGGATCTGGAAAGCGCTGCTTGCGCAGCTCGTCATGCAGAGCCTCGTCTTCCTGATCGGCGGCTGGACCGCTGTCGCGGTGGTTCTCGGCGGCATGATCGGTGCGCGCTTCTGGGTCGAAAGCTTCAACTATTTCCAGCATTACGGCCTCATCCGCGTTCCCGGGGGCGCGATCTCGCGCCGCCATGTCTGGAACCATCTCAAGCCCTTGTCGCGCGTGATGGGCTTCGAAATCACCAATCATGCCGACCACCACACCGACAGCTTCGCGGCCTTCCACGAACTGCGCCCCGACCGGCAATGGATCCCGATGCCGAGCGTCTTCGTCTGCTTCTTCTCGGCGCTGATCCCGCCGCTCTGGCATAATGTCGTCATCAAACCCGCGCTGAAGCGCTGGGACAATGAGCTCGCAACCCCCGAGGAACGCGAACTCGCCAAGGCACAGAACCGCGCTGCCGGCTGGCCCGACTGGTTCGACGAGAAGCCGGCGGGCGCCTGGGCGGCAAGCTGATGGCGGTCCGGCACGCACTCTACATCCTGATCGCGGTCGCCTCGGCGGCCGCGGCCTGGTGGCACGGGATTGCATGGGCGCGCGAAGGGGGCAATCTGCTGCTCTTGCCGACCTTCTTTCTCGACGCCTACCGCAGCGGCAGCGCTGCCGCTTTTCTCACCATCGACATATTGGCGGCCTGGCTCGTTTTCATGATCTGGGTGGTGCCCGACGCGGTGCGCGTCGGGCTCGGCGCGCGCAAGGGCTGGCTCTATTTCGCCTTGTCCTTCGTCGGGACCTGCTTCGCTTTCCCGCTCTATCTCGTCGCGCGCGAGCGCCATCTCGCGAAGGCCGGCGCAGCCGCCTGAAAACCGGGAGTGACGGGCGCCGCCGGGCGGCGCCCGACCGCTTACCCCATCACATAGATCGATTTGGTGCGCTGATAGCTGGCGAGGGCTTCGGGTCCGAACTCGCTGCCCATGCCGCTCGCCTTGATCCCGCCGAAGGGCGAACCGAGCGACGGCATATAGCCATTGACCCCGACCGTGCCGCTCTCGACCTGCCGCGCCACCGCGATGCCGCGCGCCTGGTCCTGGCTCCACACCGAGCCGCCCAAGCCGAATTGCGAGGCGTTGGCGATGCGCACAGCGTCGGCCTCGTCGGCATATCGGATGATCGACAGCACCGGGCCAAAAATCTCTTCCTGCGCGATCACCGCATTTTCGTCGACGTCGGCGAACACCGTCGGCTCGACGAACCAGCCGCTATTATGCCCTTTCGGGCGCCCCCCGCCGGCGACGAGCCGCGCTTCGCCCCGGCCCTTCGCAATATAGGTTTCGACGCGGTCGCGGTGTGTCGCTGACGCCATCGGCCCGACATGGGTTGCAGGATCGAGCGCATCGCCGACGGTGAGGGAGCCGACTGTCTCGGCGACCGCGCCGACGATTTCGTCGTAGCGCGCGGCGGGGACGAGAAGGCGCGTTCCATTGTAGCAGGCCTGTCCGTTGTTGAGCATGCTTACCATCGGAATTGCCGGCAGGAAGGCGGCCAGATCGACATCGTCGAGCAGCAGCGCCGCCGACTTGCCGCCGAGCTCGAGGGTGACCGGACGGAGCAGCTGGCCGCATTGTGCCGCGATGGCGCGGCCGGCGCCGGTCGAGCCGGTGAAGGCGACCTTGTCGACGCCGGGATGCGCGACGAGATAGGCCCCGACCTCGCGGTCGGCGGCGACGATGTTGATGACGCCCGCCGGAACGCCCGCCGCGAGCGCCGCCTCGGCGACGAGATAGCTGTCGAGGACGGTGCCGGGCGAAGGCTTGATGACCAGCGTGCAACCGGTGAGCATCGCGGGCGCGATCTTGCTGAAGGCGAGGGTGACCGGGAAATTCCAGGGCACCACCGCCGCGACGACGCCGATCGGGGCGCGGTCGACGAGGGTTTGCTGGCCCATTTGCGACGGACGCGTCTCGCTCGAGCTCAGGCTCTCGGCGAGGCTCGCATAATATTGAAGGACGCCCGCCGGAAATTGCGCCTCGAGCATGTTGGCGAGCGTGACCGGCATGCCGTTCTGAAGGCTGACCGCCGCGGCGATCGCGCTGCCGCGTTCGACGAGCGCCGCCATGAAGCGCAGCATCACCTCGGCGCGCTCGCTAGGGGCGAGCTTCGGCCACGGCGAATGATCGAAGGCGCGCCGCGCCGCGGCAACGGCGGCGTCGATATCGGCCTCGCTGCCTTCGGGGACGGTCGCGACATGTTCTCCCGTCGAGGCATTGTGGATCTTGAAGCTGCGGTCGGTTGCGGGGCGGACCCACTCATTGCCGATAAAGAAGCTGCTGCGATCGAGGCTCATCTCATTCTCCCGTGATCATGCGCCCGTGCTGGCGTCTGTAAATTTATCATAGTGGATGTCGGCAAGGCCGATGCCGGCCTCGGTAAGCGCGTGGATGCCGGCGTCGATCATCGGCGGCGGGCCGCACATATAGCCATGGGCGCCCGGTCCGAGGCGTTCGAGCGCCTGCGCGGCATAAGCTGTCACGAAGCCGGGGCGATATTGCGGGTTATTCTCCTCGGAGAGGACCGGCCAATAATCGAAGCTCGCCGTCCAGGCGCTGCGGATCGCCGCAATCGCCTCGGCGGCATAGAGGTCGCGTTCGCCGCGGCCGCCGAACAGGAGAATGCAGTCGCGCCGGACACGCCGGTTCGCGGCATCCTGCAGCAGGCTCAGAAGCGGCGCGAGCCCCGAGCCGCCGGCAATGCAGATGATCGGTCCCTTGCCTTCGCGCAGCCAGAAATTACCGTGCGGGCCATCGAGTTCGATCGGCTCGGCGGGAAGCGATCCGCCGAACAGGCGATCGGTGAACTGGCCGCCGGGGACATGGCGAATGAAGAAATGCGGTTCGCTCGTGCCCCCGGCGTCGGGGGCATCGGCGAAGCTGTAGGAGCGATGGACCGATCCATCGCCCCAGTGGATGTTGGCATATTGACCGGCCTTATAGTGTATCGGTTTATCAACTCTGATGGAAACGCGCTTGATGTCGTGGGTGAGATCGTCCGCGCCCTCGAATCGCGCCGGCTGCCGCACCGCCTCCTGGTCGGCGCTGCTTCCAATCTCGACATCGAGGACGAGATCGGATTTGGGGAGCGCCTGGCAGGCGAGGATATATCCCGCCTCGAGTTCTTCGCGGCTCAGCGTATAGCCAAAGGGCGTGATAGCTTCGACTTTACCGGAAATCAGACGGGTGCGGCAGGACCCGCAAGTGCCGACGGTACAGTCGTGCGGATAGGCGATTCCCTCGGCGAGCGCGCGCTCCAGAATCGTGGTACCCGAGGGTACGGAAAAGCGGTCTCCCGACGACTCGATCTCAACGGCGCGCTCGGGTGCCTTCCCAAAAAGCTTGGATATCAGCGACATTCGGCATCTCTCTCGAAAAACTCGTAAAGTGGTTGACATGTTTGTGGCACAGATTATTTTGCGTATCAAGGTCACGCAATAAATTGCGGGCATGATCGCACCGGGTCTCCCCGTCCGAGTGCAACTGGGAGAGCTCTAATGAAGACGTCTATATCCGCGAGCATGCTCGCCGTCGCGATCGCCACCCTGTCGTTGCCCGCCTTCGCACAGGAAGCGCCGGCGGAAGATGCCGGCACGCAGGACCAGGTCGGTCTCAGCGACATCATCGTGACCGCCACCAAGAGATCCGAAAACCTGCAGGACGTCCCGGTCGCCGTGTCGGCGATCTCGTCCGAGGCGCTCCAGAACAAGGGCGTGTTCGAAACCAGCGACCTCAACAACACGATGCCGAACTTCCAGGTGTCGTCGCCTTACGGCCAGCAGCAGCCGAACTTTTCGGTGCGCGGCGTCGGCGTCGGGACCGAGTTCAACGCCAACGCGGCCTCGCCCGTCGGCGTGTATGTCGACGAAGTCTATCAGGCATTCCGCTCAAGCCACGGCCAGCAGCTTTACGATCTCAACCAGATCGAAGTCGTACGCGGCCCGCAGGGAACGCTCTACGGCCGAAACACCACGGGCGGCGCTGTGAACTTCATTACCAAGTCACCGCAGCTCGAAGGGCAGGAGGGCTATTTCACCGCCGGCTACGGCAACTACAACCGCATCAACCTCGAGGGCGCGATCGAAGTCACGCCGTCGCCCGACAAATTCGGTATCCGCCTCGCGGCCACCTATGTCGATGCCGATTCCTATATCAAGAACCGGTTGCCCCAAGGCCCGAGCACGGCGGCCGCCGGCGGCGCGTCGGGGTTGAACTTCAACACCGGCCGGAGCCCCGGCGGTACCCAGAGCTACGGCCTTCGCCTGTCGATGCGCTGGAAACCCGTCGACACGGTCGATCTCAAGCTCAAGGTCTACGCAGCCGAAGCCGAAGGCGGCACCGAGAGCCCGATTCCGACCGGTTCGTCGCGCACGAGCGATGTGATCAGTTACACCAACCCGAACTTCCTGCTCGGCGGGCTCTTCTCGGCGCTCGCGCCGGCGGGGCTCCTTCCGACGAGCTACAGCCAGTCGGGCCGCGGCCTCGGGATCAACGAAGTCGAACTCGACTCGGTCGGTGTCGCGACGTCACGGGCCCGCGGCGTGGTCTTCGACGCCCGCATCGATCTCACCGACAATTTGAAGCTCATCTCGGTGAGCGGCTATGACGACGGACTCTACTCGCAGTCGTCGACCGACTGCGACGGCACCCCGCTCCGCCTCTGCGCGATCGGCTACCGGTCGAAGTTCAGCGCGTTCAACCAGGACGTGCGCCTCGATTTCGACGGGGGTCCGTTCAAGGGGATCGTCGGAGCGTTCTACGGCAAGGACAAGGTGACGGGAGACAACACCCCCGACTTCTTCAACTTCCTGCGCGATGTGCGGGCCGCGGTCGGTCTTCCGGCGAGCTATTTCAACCCGGGCGGCGCGTTCAACGGGACCGCGCTCTCGGCAGGCTCGCTCCCGACCGGCATCTATGCGACCCAGCATTTCGTCCAGAAGCGCACGTCCTATGCGGCTTATGGCGAGGCGAGCTACGAGCTGACGCCGACCCTCAAGTTCACTGCGGGCCTGCGCTACACGAAGGACAAGAACCGCTTCCTCGACGGTGTCACCACCTATTTTGACGATACCGGCACGGCGCGCCTGATCACCGTCTCCGATTTCCAGCAGGGCGGGGCCTTCGCCCCCTATTTCCTGCAGGATGTGCGCGACGAGGCGGGCAATGTCGTCATCCCGTCCTTCCAGGGTCTGGGGATCCCGCTTCCGGGCGGTCTCAGGAACCAGGGCTCGACGGGACGCGTCACCGGGCGCGCGATCGTCGACTGGAAGCCGGTCGAGGATGTCATGGTCTACGCCAGCTACAGCCGCGGCTACCGCTCGGGGACCTTCAACGGCCTCGCTTATGGCAGCGCCAACCAGGTCTATTTCGTCAAGCCCGAGCAGGTCGATGCGTTCGAAGGCGGGATCAAGTCGCGCTTCTGGGACAATCGCGCCCAGTTCAACATCTCGGCCTTCTACTATAAATATAAGGGGCAGCAGGGACAGGTGGTCGATGCGTCGGCAACCGCCAACCTCATCTCGCTCGACGGGACGCTGAAGGGCCTTGAGGTCGAAGCGATCGTCGAACCGGTCAACGGTTTCACGCTCAGCGCCTCCTTCGGTTTGCTGGACTCAAGCTACAAGGGCGGCGACTGCCCCGCCGATCCGTCGACGATTCCTAACTTCCCCGCGCAGCTCGGCAGCTGCGTCGTATCCTCGGGCGGGCCGGTCAGCGTCGGGGGCAATCCCTTCCCCTATGCCGCCAAGCAGTCGGCGTCCTTCGCCGCCGATTGGGACGTCATCGACGATGGCGACAACAAGTTCACGCTGCACGGCGACGTCAATTACACCGGCCAGTTCTATTTCGACTCGTTCAAGGATTACAGCCGCGGCCCGCTCCCGGCGGTGGCCTCGGGCAAGTTCGGTGACGGCAACGGCAAATATTGGGTCGCCAACGCCCGTGCCACCTATACGATGGGCAATTATTCGATCTCGGTCTGGGGCAAGAACCTGACGAACAAGCTCTACTACCCGTTCGGTATCAGCCTCGAGAATCTGTTCGGCACTGGCTACCGCGTTCGCGCCCAGCCGCGCACCTATGGTGTCGAGGCGACGCTTCGGTTCTAGGCAAAAGGGGGCATCGCGGTCCTGGCAACCTCCCGCCGGGGCCGCGATGCAGTAACCGCATATATTTCAATAAGAAAATTGGAGAGAGATGATGTTTGAGAGCAATGTCTGGGTGGAACCCGATATGGAGATCGATGTCGTCCATGACGGGCGTCACAAGCTCCCCGACGTTGCCATGGGACGCGAATCCATTCCCTATATCGTCGTGCTCCCCGAGCATCAGATCGCCTTCTTCACCTACACTTGGGTCTCGAAGGACAGCGTCGCCGGTGCCGCGCTCGCCGTCTTCGGGCCGGGCGTCGGCGGCGATCCGATCCAGCAGCGCCTCGCCGACCGTCCGGTTTCTCCAGACATGGGCTTCGACGACTGGCAGATCGAAGGCTTCGAGATGCAGCAGGATCTCCAGTTCGGCGCCGCGCATGTTCGCTGGGAAACCCCCGAGGCCACGCTCGATTTCGAATTCAACGCCTTCCATCCGCCTTATGCCTATGCATCCGACCCGCGCGGCTGCCCTGCCTATTGCGCGACCGATCGCATCGAACAGGCCGGCCGCGTCAGGGGCACGCTGCGTCTCGGCGAGCGCGTGATCGAGTTCGACGCCACCGGCCACCGCGACCATAGCTGGGGCACGCGCGACTGGGTGCCTTTCCAGCAATATGAATGGTTCGTCGGCCAGGTCGGCGACGAGATTTCGGTGCACTTCTGGCGCTTCAACGCGCTCGGCAAGGAAAACATCCGCGGCTATGTCTACAAGGACGGCAAGGCATCGCGCGTCGAGACCGTCGCGGTCGATGTCATCTATGACGATCAATATTGGCAGACCGGCTACACCGCCGAGATCGTCGACGAAGCCGGCCGAACGACGAGTATCAAGACCGACGTGTTCGGTTGCTACACGCTGAAGCCCGTACCGAATTGCAGCCTCAACGAGAGCGGCGGCCGCTCCATCATCGACGGCAAGGAAGGCGTCGGCTGGATGGAGTGTTGCTGGCCCACTGATTATCTGGAGCATATCCGTGCACACGGCCCTTATTGAGCGCCCGACGATGCTGAACGATATGGAAGCCGTCCATCGGCATATTATCGGCCGTCGCAGCGCAAACCGCAGCCTGCCGCCCTATCGCGCGGCGCTCACCGACGAGATCGTCGAGATTCTCTCGACCTTCTTCGCCAAGGAGCGACCTGGGGCGGCCGTCTCCGGTGTCCGCCGCGTCGGCGGTGGCGCGTCGAAGGAGCAGTTCTTCTTCACGCTCTCGGAAGGCGGCGAAGAGGAGAAATTCCTGCTGCGCATGGACCCGCGTTCGGCGATCACCGAGACCGATCGCGAGCGCGAATTCATCCTGATCGGCGCGATGCAGGGACGTGTCCCCGTTCCCGAACCGGTGTGGATCGACAATGACGCGAAGCATTTTCCGCAATCGGCTGCGATCCTGCGCGTCGTTTCGGGGGTGACGAAGCCGAGCGATGCCGGGGTAAAAGTCTCCGGCCTCGGAACATGGCTCGGGCCGGACCTCCGCGCAAAGATCAAGGACCAGTTTCTCGATCACCTCGTCGAGATTCATCGCTACGATTTCCGCGCCAATCCGCTTCCCGGGTTCGAAGTTCCCGACGCCGACCCGAAGCAGGCGGCGCGCTGGGCCTATAATTACTGGCGCGAACTTTGGGATGTCGACGAGGGCGAGGCCCGGCCGATCATGGCGCTCGCGAGCCAGTGGCTGGCCGACAATATGCCCGACACCGCCGATCTCGTGATGCTGCACGGCGACTATCGCACCGGCAATTATCTCTTCGACGAGGAAAGCGGCGAGATCACCGCGCTCCTCGACTGGGAACTGGCGCGCATCGGCGACTATCACGAGGACCTTGGATGGGTGCTGATGGAAATCTTCGGGGCGTTCGATCCCGACGGCACGTTTCGCGCCAGCGACCTGTTCGAACGCGAGGAGTTCATCGGCGAATATGAGCGCCGTTCGGGACGGTCCGTGAACCGGCGGACGCTTCATTATTATGACGTGATGTCGAGCTGGAAGTGCAATGTCATCGTTGCGGCCAACGGTCTGGCCGCGGCGCGGTCGCAGCATAATCACCAGGATGTGCTGCTGACCTTCCTCGCCGCTGCGGCGCCGATGTTCGCGAACGACCTTGTACGCCTTCTGAGCAAGGGAGCCCCGGCATGACCCCTAGCACCGACGAACGGATCGCGAGCATCATTCGCTCGCTCACCGAAGTGATCCTTCCGCACTTGCCCGCTGATGCATCGCTGGCGCAGGAGCAGGCTCAGCTCGCGATCGGCCATCTGCAGATCCTCCGCCTTCAGATCGACGGCATCCAGGATTTCGAGGCGGAAGAGCTCGCCGACGCGCGTCTGCTCGCATCCGAACTCGCCGATGCGATCGATGGAGGTCCCCGGACCGCCGCCGCCCGGAGCAGGCTCGATGCGGTTCTCGAAGGCGATATATCCGGCGTTCGGGCAGCGCTGAGCGCGATCAACAAGGCCATCGAGGATCTTGTCCAGGCGGTGTCGGCCGACGGCAGCGAAGCGGCCAAGACCAAGTTGCCGCAGCTCATTCTCGGCCACGAAGCGCGCCGTGTCGAAAAGGACCGGCGCTGGTTTCTCCCTTACGGGTTCGACACGATGGAGGCGGCGGCATGATCCGCGCCGAGGACGCCGATTTCCATTTCACGCCGGACTCGCACTGGCAATGGGTCGAGACGATAGCGCTTCCCTTCTGCGTCCCCGAGGCGAACATCAACGTCATAGTCTATGTCGTCGCGCGCCCGATGCTCGGCGTGTGCATGGCGGATGTGACCATCCTCGACCGGATCAGCGACCTGTGGGAGGAGCAGGCCTATATCGACAATCAGCAGCATATGCCCTGTCCCGAGAAGCTGAGCGACTTCACGCTACCCAACGGTCTTACGGTCAAGGCGATCGACCCGATAAACCATTACCGCGTTGAATATCAGGGGATCGACGACACCTGGTTCAAGCTCGATTATCATGCGCTGCATACCGCCTACGACATCAACGACCCGGCGATCGATCCGCTGGCGGCCGATCGAAACGGACCCGCGTGGGACAGCAGCTGGTCCGGCCATTATGAAATGACGTACCGCATCACCGGCGAGCTGGTGTTACGCGGCCAGTCCTATGCCGTCGATTGCGTCGAGACCGGCGACCGCAGCTGGGGACCGCGTCCCGAGCGCGAAAATGGCGCGGTGATCTGGTGGCACGTCAGCTTCGGCGAGGCGCTGACCTGCCATATGTTCGTCAAGCATGATATCGCCGCGACCAACGAGTTCGGCGCGCTGATCAGCGGCTATATATTGGAAGACGGTGAACTTTCAGGGCTCGTGCGCGCGAGCGGGCGCCAGGAATATAAGGGCGCCATGCCGATGGGCGGGGCGGTCAGCGTCACCGACGCGCGCGGCAAGTCGTTCGACTTCACCTATTCGACGACCAACGGCTGTTACTGGGCGCCCTATCCGTCGAACACCTACCTGCAATCGTCGCTTCGCGCCGCGCACAAGGGTCTGGTCGGCACGGGCGTGCAGCAGCTTGGCCTCAGCCGCGCCTATCTGACGCGCCACCGCGACGCCATCCGCGCCCGCTATTGATCGAGAACGGAACTCCGCCATGAAAGCCAGTGCAGCCATCGTCCGCAATGTCGGCGGTCCCTTCGTCATCGAAGACATCGAGGTCGCCGAGCCGCGCGGCGCGGAAGTCCGGGTTCGGATGGTGGGCGTGGGAATGTGCCACACCGACCTCGTGGCGCGCGACGGCTTTCCGGTGCCGCTCCCGATCGTGCTCGGGCACGAAGGCTCGGGCGTCGTCGAGGCCGTCGGTCCCGAGGTCACCGATCTCGCGGCCGGTGATCATGTGGTGCTGAGCTTCGACAGCTGCGCGGCTTGCCCGACCTGCGACGAAGGTCTGCCCGCCTATTGCCACCAGTTTCTCGGCAAGAATTTTGCCGGGGTCCGCCTCGAGGACGGCAGTTCGCCGCTGAGCCAGGCGGGCGCGGTGATCCATGGCAATTTCTTCGGCCAATCTTCCTTCGGCACTTATGCGATCGCCCATCGGCGCAACACGGTGAAGGTCGACAAGAACCTACCGCTCGACATCCTCGGCCCGCTCGGCTGCGGCGTGATGACCGGGGCAGGGGCCGCGGTTATTTCGCTCGGCCTTCGTCCCGGGCAGTCGCTCGCAATCTTCGGCGGCGGCGCGGTCGGCCTTTCGGCGCTGCTCGGTGCGCGCGCGGTGGACGCGGGCACCGTTGTCGTCGTCGAACCCAATGCCGAGCGGCGCGCGCTCGCGCTCGAGCTCGGCGCGTCGCATGTCATCGACCCCGCCGCGACCGACGATGTGCTTGCAGCGGTCAAGGAGCTGTCGGGGGGCGGCGTCAATCTTGCCCTTGATACAACGGGTATCCCGGCCGTCGTGGCGGTCGCGGTCGAGACGACTATCGCCCATGGGACCGTCGGCCTCGTCGCGGTGCCCCCGCCCGAGGCGATGCTGCCCGCAAATATGATGAGCATGCTCGTCCGTGGCACGATCATCAAATATATCACCGAGGGCGACGCCGATCCGCAGACTTTCATTCCGCAGATGATCACCTGGTACAAGGCGGGCAAATTTCCGTTCGACCGGTTGCTCAAGACTTTCCCGTTCGACCAGATCAACGAGGCGGCAAAAGCCTCTGAGGATGGATCGGCGATCAAGCCGGTACTGACCTTCTAGGCGGGGTCAGGCGGGCCAGCGAATAAACAGTAAACAGCAAACAGGAGGAAGGCGATCTTCAATTTCCGGGATTTCGGAGGCGTGGCGACCGCCGATGGCCGCCGGGTGCGAAGCGGGCAGCTTTATCGTTCCGGCCAGCTAAGCCATGTCGACAATAAGACGGCCGACCAGCTAAGGACAATGAACTTCGCGCTTATTGCCGACCTCCGGCATCCCGGTGAACGCGCCCAGGCGCCATCTTTCTGGATCGACGACCATGCGGATCGCATAATCGCGCATGGTCAGGCGACCGACCAGACCGCTCCCCATCTCAACTTCTTCCGCCCCGGCATGGCCGATATCGAAGCGGTCGATCGTCGCTATCGTGATTTCTACCGCGACCTGCCGTTCAACGCGGTTTACCAGTCGCTCTATCACACCGTGCTGAACCGTATGGCGGACGGATGCGCCCCTGTACTTATCCATTGTTCGGCGGGAAAGGACCGTACGGGCCTGTTTGCGGCGCTGACTCTCACTGTCCTCGGTGTTCCCTTCGAAGCCGTCATCGCGGACTATCTGCGGTCGACAGAGGCGCTGAGCGCCGGACCGCTGCGTGCGCGGTTGGTGGAACGCGCGGCCGAAGAGGGCGGGATTGCGCCCACCGATGACATTATGGACGCGGTGCTTGGTGTCAAAGCTGACTATCTCGCCGCGGCTTTTGCCGAGATCGATGGGCGTTGTGGGTCGATCGATGCCTATCTCGATGCGATCGGCGTCAACGCGAAGGCGCGCGTGGCGCTTGTCCGGAATCTGGTCGTAGACAATTGAACAAGGAGAGCGACGATGGCGACGCAAGCACTGACGAAGGGCGATATGGCGACGCTCGACGTCTCACGCGGCGAACTCTATGCCGATGACAGCTGGCGCCCGCTGTTCGCGCAGCTTCGTGCCGAGAACCCCATTCATTACTGTCCCGACAGCGTGTTCGGCCCCTATTGGTCGATGACCCGCTACGACGATATCGTCGCGGTGGAGGCTGACCCGCAGACATTTTCTTCGTCGTTCGAACATGGCGGGATCGTCCTTTTCGATATGCAGGATACCAATGTGAAACTGGCGATGTTCATCGCGATGGACGATCCCGAACATGGCGCGCAGCGCAAGACCGTTGCGCCGGCGTTCGGTCCGTCGGAAATTGCGGAACACGCAGTGGCGCTGCGCGAGCGTACTGCGCGTCTGCTCGACAGCTTGCCGGTGGGTGAGACATTCGACTGGGTCGAGCGGGTATCGATTGAATTGACCACCTCGATGATAGCCACGCTCTTCGACTGGCCCTGGGACGATCGCCATCGGCTGCCCGTCTGGTCCGATTGGACCGCCAAGATCGATATCGGTCCCGACCCGGTGCTCAATGCCGAACGGGAAACGCATATCTTCGAAATGGCGGCAGCGTTTAAACAATTGTTCGAAGAGCGCAAGGCGATGCCGCCGAAAGGCGATCTGCTGTCGATCATGGCCCATTCGGAAGTCATGGCGGATATGGACGAACAACGCTTCATCGGTGCGATCGCGTTGCTGCTCGTGGGGGGCAACGATACGACGCGCAATTCGATGTCGGGCTTGGTCGAACAAATGAACAAATTTCCCGACCAGTGGGAGCGTTTGAAGGCCGACCGGTCGCTGATCTCGACCGCCGCAACCGAGACCATCCGGTTGCAAACCCCGATCTGTCACATGCGGCGAACCGTGGTTCAGGACACCGAGCTTGGCGGTCAAAAGCTGAAAGCCGGCGACAAGGTCGCGCTCTGGTATAATTCAGCGAACCGCGACGAGGCGGTTTTTCCCGACGGCGACCTCTGGGATGTCAGTCGCAGCAACAGCCGCCGCCATTTGTCGTTCGGCTACGGTATCCACCGTTGTCTTGGCGCGCGCCTCGCCGAGTTGCAACTGCAGGTGCTGATCGAAGAATTGCTCGCGCGGGATATGACGGTGGAGATCGCGGGCGAGCCCGAACGCATCCCGTCCTGCTTCACGCGTGGATTTCACCATCTGCCGGTCCGGATACGGAAGGGGTAGGCCGTATGTCAGATGGCTTCAAACGCTATAAATGCCTCAATTGTGGTTATATTTACGACGAAAAGCTTGGTTGGCCCGCCGAAGGTATCGCGGCGGGAACGCGCTGGGCAGACGTCCCCGACGATTGGATTTGTCCAGAGTGCGGGTCGGAAAAACGCGACTTTGAGATGATCGACTGGCATTGAGAAATTGGATCGTGCCTCGTTTTCTCCCGACAGTTTGAGAGGAAAGCGACGACGTTTGACCGCGAGGTCGCTTGCCGGCGCGAAAGTGCGCAACGCCGGTCACTCAGAGCCCCTCTGCGTCCAACGCCTGAACCCGGACGAGTTCCGCCGCGGAAAAGTGCCGCTGGCGGAGTGACTCAAGCGCTCGCCGATAGGATGCGCTTTCCGGACTGCCGTAGGCCGAGCGCAGTCCCTGTTCCTCGCTGCGATAGACGGTCATGCGCTGGCTCCACGTTTCGCGTGACCTGTCGAGCATAGCGAGGCGCTCGGCGGCGCCCGCGCCATATTCCGAGCGCCTGAGCGCGGCGATTTCGTCGGCAGCAGCGCCCGATGCGCGAAGGGCCTCGACCTTGAGGTGCAAGGCCGTCGGCGCGCTCGAGAGTTTTCGGGCGCCAATTATCTCGGTCGGCAACTCCGCCTCGATCGCAGCGAGTGCGCGCTGCCGATCGTCCTTCGTCATCGACCCATTGCGGAGGATCGCCTGGCGCCGCATCTCGATGTCGGCAAGTTCTGCGTCGTCGCCATAAAAGGCCTTTGCAAGCGCGGGGCCGAGGGTTGTGCTTCGCAGTGCGCGCATATCGGCAACTCTTGCACCGAGGTCCGCCGGGCCCACAGCCCCCGAGGCAAGCGTCGCGCGCGCGGCGCCCTGATACGCGATATAGCGATCGAGGACGGCCGCGATCTCGGCAACGGCGCTCTCGCCGAGCCCGCTGTTGACCGCGTGAAGGAGGATACGCCCGCGGAGCACCTCCTGGCTTTCCTCGCCCTTGGCGCTGAAGAAATATTCGAAGACACGAAGAGCATTGCTGTCAGGCACGAAATGCCCGGCGCCGTCGATCGTGAAACCGCCGTCGACGGCGGTTCCGGCCAGCGATGCCGGCAGCGGTGCATGCGCCGCCGCCGGGATTACGACAGTCGCCCGCGCGGCTCCCGCCGTGCCGGTGTCGGCGAGCAAGACGACCGAACCGCGCTCGCCATCACCGGTGCCGCTTCCCGGAACCATGCACCAGGCCGCAATGGCCGCGAGGAGCAGCGCGCTGCCGCTCACGATGACGACCGCCCTGCGATGCGGCCGGGCGTGCGCGGTTCCTCGTTTCACAGGCCCGCTATCTTCAGCCGGTTCGCGTGGTTGCGATAGAGGGTGCGCGGGTCAACCTCGAGCACCGAGGTCAGCCCGAAGAGATTATTGACCTCGTCGAGATGATTCATCCGGTAATTGTCGCGGATGACCGTGCCGAAATGGCTGGCGCATCGCTCGACCAGCCCGTCGTTCGGCTCGTCGTAGAACAGGCTGAGCGCGACCATCGCGGGGTCGCTCGGGTCATAGACATTGGTGAAGGGTGCGTCGCCCGACCAGCTATAGTTGCGGATCGGCCCCGCGCTGGTCTGGGTGACCGCCTGCCCCTGGCCGCAGGACGTCGTCGGCATGCCCGCCGGGAAGCTCGCATTGAAGGCCGCGATTCCCGCCGGCGAGAAATTCTTGAGCACCGCGGTGATGCTGATCGGGTCGGGGCTGCCGCCGAGGGAGCTCCAGACCATGCTGACGAAATTGCTGAAGGCGTTGGTGGCAGGCGTCGGAACGAGCTGGCCATTGACGTCGAAGGTGATGAGGTCCGAGCCCTTGTGCGGCGAGCCGACGGTGGTCAATGAGGCGACGAGGTCGGGGCGCACTGCGGCGACATAGCGGATGTCGAGGCCGCCCTGACTGTGCCCGATCAGGTTGAATTTGAGGCTGTTATTGCCCTTGATGGCTCGGATGTCATCGAGCTGGGCGATGAGCGACTCGCCGCGCACGACCGAGCTGTTGAACGGGCTGACCTGCGTCACATAGACTTCGGCGCCGGTCGATCGCAGATTTTCGGGGATGCCGTTCCAATAGGGGAGGACGCCGCCCAGCTCGTTAAAGCCCGCGAGCCCATGTTCGAGGACGATCGGATATTTGGTCCGCGTAAAATCGCAGTTCGTCCAGCAGATATCCCACGCCATCGCCGGCGTGGCGGCCAGCGCGGCGGCGAGCAACGCCCCCGCTTTCAAGAGCGTGCTGGTAAGCGTCTTCATAGTCCGTCTCCCGATTGTTTATCATTGTGGATCGGTCGGCGGGCGTGGCGGCGGGTCTCAGCCTTTCCCTTCGGACAGGAGCGGCTCGAGCCAGCGCCAGAGGTCGCCAACGACCTCGGCCCGGTTGGTCTCGTTCAGCATTTCGTGGCGCCCGCCCGCATAGAGGCGGCTCTCGACGGTCTTGCCCGCCGCCTCGTAGCGCTCGATCAGCGGCGTCACGCCGCCGAGAACGCAGTGGAGCGGATCCATGTCGCCCGAGAAGATATAAATGGGAAGGCTCGCCGGAATGGCCGCGAGCGCGTCCGCATCGGCGAGGCGCGGCCCCGCGGCAGCGAGCGAGGCGAAGCTCGCGTCTGTAAGGCCGAAAGCGCAGAGCGGATCGGCGAGATAGAGGTCGACCTCGGCCTCGTCGCGGCTCAGCCAGTCGAACGGGGTGCGCGCGGGTTCGAACGGCGAATTCAACGCCGCGATCAGCCCGGCGGGGTCGCCGCCCGCCGGAATATGGTCGACCGCGACCGATCCCGAGAGGATGAGACCGTCGAGCCGGTCGCCATGATCGATCGCCAGCGCCTGCGCGATCATCGAACCCATCGAGTGGCCAAGAAGGATGACGGGGCGGCCAGGCGCCGCCGCGCGGGCCCAGTCGACGAGCGCGAGAAGGTCGGCCTCGACACCCGCGAACCCGCCTTCGCCATAGTCGCCGAGCGAGGCTGCCGCGAGCGCATCCTCGCCATGCCCGCGATGGTCGATCGCCGCGACGTCGACCCCGCGGCGGATGATCGGGGCGAGCGGCGCGAGATAGCGGCCTGCATGCTCACCCATTCCGTGCGCGACGATCAACATCGCGCGCGGCGGGGCGCCGACGGACCAGCGCCGCGCGAGCGGGGCATGACCACCGCGCGCGGGCAGCCGGAAAAGCTCTTCCTCGATCGCGGCTTCGCTCACCGGAACCGCGCCGTCAGCTCGACACCGAAGCGGCGCGGATAGGGCACGGTAGAGAATTTGGTGAGCGTCGAGGGATCGATCTGGATGCCGGTCGACTTGCGGTTGTCGGTGAGGTTCTTGGCATAGGCGGCGATCTCGAAGCGGCCCGACGGCTCGACGAAGGCAATGCGCGCGCCGAGGTCCCAGAAGGCGGGGACGCGGAAATCGGCGCTGTTCGTTGCCGAAAAGTATTGCCGGGTGACGTTGGTAGCATCGAAATGGAAGCTCAGCGAGCCCTCGGCGCCGACGGGTACGCGGTAGTCCGCAGCGAGGTTGAGTGTGCGGTGCGGCGCCTCGATCAGTTCGTTGCCCGAAAGATCGACGCCGTTGAGCAGCAACTCCTTATATTCGCTGTCGAGGAGGCCGAGTCCGGCGGTGAAGCTCAGGCCCTCGGCGGGGCGAAGCGCGGCCTCGATCTCGATGCCCTTGATCTCGGAGCGGCCGGCGTTGACGAGCTGCTGCGTGCCGATTCCGACGACGTTGATGAACTGCTGGTTGCGGAACTTGTAGAGGAAGGCCGAGGCGTTGAACGTCAGCATGCGATCGAACAATTGCGATTTCAGGCCGACTTCCCAGCTGTCGAGCTTTTCGGGATTGGCGACGTTGAGGTCGGCGGGGTTGGTGAGCGCGCCGCCGTTGATTGCGCTGCTGCGGTAGCCGCGCGCGAACTGGCCGTAGAGCATGATGTCTTCGCTGGGCTTCAGCCGGACGCCGATGCGCCCGGTCGGCTCGCCGTCGCTATAGCTCTTGTCGGCCTGCACCGGGATGATCGGCGCGACCTGGAAATTGGTGAGCCGGCCCTTGTCCCATGTGTAGCGGACACCGCCATAGACGGCGAGTGCCTGCGACAGGTCGAAAGTGCCGTCGGCATAGACTGCGTAGGAGCGGCGCGCCTGCTCATAGCTCTGGGTGAGCACCGGGAAGACCGGTGGACCGCCGAAGAGCAGATAGGTCGTCTCGATGTCGATATCGTCGCGCTGGTGATAGAGGCCGACGATCGCGTTGAACGGACCGTTGCCATTGGTCGAGAGACGAAGGTCCTGGCTATACTCTTCGGTCTTCGACCCGAAATCGATGTGGAGGAGCGGTGCGATCGTGCCGTCGCCATCGACGAGATTGAGGAAGCGGCCGCCGATATAGGAGCTGATCGAGGTCAGCGTGACGCCTCCCAGATCCTTGTTCATCGTCAGGATCGCGCCGCGGCCGCGCACTTCGATCACCCCCGAGCGGTCGGTCGCGACCTGGTGGCGGCTGAGCGGCGTGCCGTCGAAGGGATTGAGGCGGGGGTTGAGGCCGAAGGCATTGGTGCCGCCGGGGCCGAGGCCCTCGTTGATCGCGCCGATCGCGCGCGCGTCATTCTGGACCGCGAAGAGCCGCAGCGTCGCGTCGAACCCGCTGTCGTCCTTGTAGCCGACGGTCAGACGGCCGGCCTTGCGGTCGATGTTCGAGAGGTCGCGCCCCGCGGGGTTCACATTCTCGATATAGCCATCCGAGTGCGCGACATTGAAGGCGAAGCGCACCGAAAGCCTGTCCTCGATCAGCGGCGCTTCGCCCGCACCCTTGATCTCGGCGTAATTATATTCGCCATAACCGACGCTGATTTCGCCCTCGTTGCGGAAGGTCGGCGCGCGCGAGATGAAGTTGATCGCGCCCGCCGTCGTATTCTTGCCGAACAAGGTCCCCTGCGGTCCGCGCAGCACTTCGACGCGTTCGATGTCGAAGATCTGGGCGCCGCCGAGGAAGGAGGAGCCCACATAGACCTCGTCGTAGAAGACGCCGGTCGGCGAGATGGCGTTGAGGTTGAACTCGGGGGTAGAGATGCCGCGGATCGCGAACTTCGGCTGGCTCTCGTCGCCGAGGACCGAGACGCGAAGATTGGGGGTCTGGCGGGCGATCTCTGTGCCGCTGTCGATCCCCGCCGCCTCGAGCTGGGCGCTGCCGAGTGCGGTGACCGAGACGGGCACGTCCTGGAGGCGTTGTTCGCGCTTCTGCGCGGTGACGATGATCATGCCGTCGTCGGCAGCAGCGGCGCCGTCGCTCTCGCTTTGCGCCCACGCCGCGGCGGGGCAGAAGGCGGCACTCGCGCACAAGGCCATGAGCGCGCGGCGGCGCAGTTTCCGAAATTCCATCCTGTCCTCTCCCGAACTGCGGTCGCTGATGCGACTCGCCTGTGCAGCGTCAAGCTGCGCCGCCTATATTATGCAGTTTCTGTAAGATTCCAAGTTGGAAGTTTCAAATTGGTAAATTGGTTTCCTGTCCAAAGGCTTCTTCGAGGAAAGCAAGACCGGCGGCCAGCTTGGCCTGTTCCATATGGCCGACGCGTCCGGTGAGGAATTTCGTCGCCGAGTCGATCATCGTACTTACGAACTCGCGGCCCGCCGAAGTCAGCCGGAGCATTTTCTCGCGCCCCGAGCCCGGGCTCTCGATAATCTCGATCATTTCGTGCGGCGGGCTGGCCGTGTCGCGAATGATCTTGGTGACATTGGGCGGGCTCATCTCGAACCAGGTGCCGAGCGTCGCCTCGATATCCTTGCGCGGCATCCAGCCATCGGCCCCCGCTTCGGAATGCAGGAGCCAGAGGAGGGCGGCCTGCTTGCGGCCGAGCTGGCCTTGGCCCATCGCCTGCTCCATCTCCATGCCGAACCGGTAGTGGACGGGATAGAAATAGCCGAGCACGCGCTCGGCAAAGGCGTCGGGCCCGGCGCGTCGCGCGCGCTTCCCTCCAGTTTTACTCTCTTGCATTGGCGCAATGTCCCCTTCGGCTGCCACCTTGCACGATGCGACGGGGACGGCGCAAGCGGGGTGAGGGGCATCCTGCGTCTAGCCGCGCGGTTTGAGCAGCGCGGCCATTGCAGCGGCGACCGCGGGGTCGCGGGCGAGTCGGACGACATGGGCTTCCTCGAGCGCAAGCTGCGCGGGAAGATCATTGCCGCGCGCCGCCCGGGTCAGCAGCTTGATCGCCGCATAGGCGCCCGCAGGCCCCTCGGCGAACGCACGCGCGGCACTCTCGGCGGCGGCCGCGAGCGCATTATCCTCGACCACATCGTCGACGAGCCCGAGCGACCTCGCCTCCTCGGCGGCGAGGAAACGCGCCGTCATCAGGAGAGCGCCTGCTTGCCGCGGGCCGAGCGCCTGCGTCAGGAACCAGCTCACACCCGCATCGGCGCTGAGCCCGAGCCGCGCATAGCCGGTCGAAAAGCGCGCGGACTTCCCCGCGACGACAAGGTCCGCCGCGAGAGCAAGCCCGAAGCCTGCCCCGATCGCATTGCCTTGCACCGCGGCCACGACCGGCTTGGAAAGGCGATAGAACCGCTCGAGCATCGCGTGGAATCCGGTCGCCATCTCCTGCAGTTCGTCCGCGACGCGGTCGAGCTTCCCGGCGAAATGTTTGAGGTCGGCTCCCGCGCAGAAATTGGCGCCCGATCCCGCGATCAGCACGGCCCGAACCGCCGGATCCTCGGCCTCGGCTACCGCGCCCATGAGCTCGGCGATGAGCCCCGGCGTAATCGCATTGCCGCTGGCCGGCCGGTCGAGATTGATCCGGAGCAGCCCCGCCTCATATTCGGTGACGACGCTTTCGCTTTCGGCCTTGCTGGTCATGTCTGGCTTTCCTTCAGATAGGCGGCGCGCAGCGCGGTCTTGTACAATTTGCCATTGGGCTGGCGCGGCAGTTCCGTCGAGAGATCGACCGAGCGGGGCACTTTGATCCGCGAGAGATGCGCGCGGCAATAGGCGATGATCTCTTCCTTATAGTCTGCTTCGTCGGCGGGCCAGGCGGCGGGCTGGACCACCGCCTTCACTTCCTGCCCGAACTCCTCGTTGGGGATACCGAAGACCGCCGCATCGTCGATACCCGGATGCATGACGAGCAGCTGCTCGATCTCGGCGGGATAGACATTGACCCCGCCGGTGATGATCATGAAATCCTTGCGGTCGGCCAGATAGAGATAACCCTCCTCGTCGAGCGAGCCCATGTCGCCGAGCGTGACCCAGCCGCGCTCATTATAGGCGCGCGCGGTCTTGGCCGGGTCGTTGTGATATTCCATCGCCGGGCCATTGGCGAAGAAGATATGGCCGATTTCGCGGGGCGGGAGCGGCTGGCCCTCGCCATCGAGGATATGGAGATCCCCAAAGACCGACTTGCCGACCGATCCCGGGCGCGCGAGCGCTTCCGCGCTGCCGATCGAGGTATAGCCGACCGCCTCGGAGCCCGCGTAGAACTCCCAGACGATCGGCCCCCACCAGTCGATCATCTGCCGCTTGAGCTCGGGCGGGCAGGGCGCGGCAGCGTGGACCGCGACGCGGTGGCTCGACAGGTCGTAGCGCGCCTTGGTCTCATCGGGCAGCCGCGCCATGCGGTGGAGCATCGTCGGCACCCATTGGCTGTGGGTCACGCGATGACGCTCGATCGCGGCGAGCGCAGCCTCGGCATCGAAGCCCTCCATGATGATATTGGTACCGCCGGCACGGTGGACAGCCATCGAATATTTGGTCGGCGAGCCATGATAGAGCGGGGCGGGGGTCAGGTAGTGCGTCGCGGCGTCGAACCCGTATAGCTTTGTCAGCAGCGAGGCGAGCGGATTCGGCTCGTCGCGCGTGGCCCCGCCGCGCGGCTTGATCCCCTTCGGCCGCCCGGTCGTTCCCGAGGAATAGAGCATGTCGGCGCCGACCGCGTCGGCCGGTCCGATGGCAAGTTCGGTCTCGGCGTCGAGGAGGGGGAGCAAGGGCTCTGCTGCGCCCGTTCCCGCGCCGGTCAGAAACCAGTGCTCGACCTGCGGCAGCCCGGGTTTCAGCTCGGCGATCAGCGCCTCATAGGCCAGCGAGGCGATGAAGACGCGCGATCCGCTGTCTTCGACCAGATAGGCGACTTCGCTCGCCGTCAGCCGGGTGCTCACCGGCGTGAAATAGAGGCCCGCATACCAGGCGCCCCATGCGACCGGATGGTACAGGATCTCGTTGTCGATCATCATCGCGAGATGATCGCCCGGCCCGTAGCCGAGCCGCCGGAGCAGGCCCGCGAGCCTGCGCGAAAGGCTGTCGAGCTCGCCATAGGTCATTGTCTCGCCGGTCGCCGCCATGATCGTCGCCGGGCGATCGGGCGCTGTCTGCGCGATCACCTGCGGATTCATCGCCCCGCTTCCACCGGCGCGACCGCGTCGTTCGTTACCCTCATCTCGCTCTCCCAAAGCCTGTCGATTCTCCCCATTATGCGCGGCTCGGTAGATTATGCAAATATTGAACACTTGCGATATTGAACAATCTTGCATAGGAGACTCTCCAACAGCAAAAGACGGATTGGGGAGAAGATTTTGGCCAGCCATGCAGTCGATATGGCGCCGTGGAGCACGGCGCTCTCGCCCGAGCATCAGCAGATCTTCGACGAAGCCGACCGGTTTGCCCGCTCCGAGCTCCGGCCGCTCGCAGCGCGGATGGACGATGACGAATGGTGGCCCGACGCGGTCTTTCGCTCGCTTGGCAAGCTCGGCTATTTCGGGATCAGCGTGCCCGCCGAGCTCGGCGGTACGGGCGCCGACATTTTTACGACCGGCCTCGTCGCGCAGGCGTTTGCCCGCTCGAACCACGCCTTCGCGCTTGCCTGGGTCGTTCACGAAAATCTCTGCCTCGGCAACGTCTATGCCAATGCCAGCGACGAGCAGCGTGCGCGCTTCCTGCCGAAACTGCTCAGCGGCGAATGGATCGGGGCGCTCGGCCTCACCGAGCCCGGTGCCGGGTCGGACGCGCTCGGCTCGATGCGCACGACCGCGCGGCGCGAGGGCGACGATTATGTCCTGAACGGCGGCAAGATCTACATCACCAACGGGCCTGTGGCCGACGCCGTCCTCGTCTATGCCAAGACCGACATGGCGGCCGGGCCCAAGGGCATCTCCGCCTTCGTCGTCGAAACTGACACCCCGGGGTTCAAGGTCGCGCAAAAGCTCAGGAAGATGGGCTTTCGCGGCAGCCAGACTGCCGAGCTTGTTTTCGAAGAGTGCCGGGTTCCCGCCGCCAACCGGCTGCGCGGGGAGAATCAGGGCGTCGCAGTGGTGATGAGCGGGCTCGATCTCGAGCGCGCGATCATCTCGCCGATCATGCTCGGTATCTGCGAGCGTGCGCTGGAACTCACGATCGAGCATGCCAAGACGCGCGAACAGTTCGGCCAGCCGATCGCGGGCTTCCAGATGATCCAGGCCAAGCTCGCCGACATGTTCGTCTGGATCGAGACGATGCGCAGCTTCACCTACCAGGTGCTCGCCGAATGTACGGCGATCGCGCACGGCGAGGGCGGGCGCGGACGCATCCATGCGCTCACCGCGGCGTCGGTGATGTATGCCGCCGAAACCGCCAATCGCGTTCTCAATGAGGCGGTGCAGATCCATGGCGGCACCGGCTATATCTGGGAAAGCGAGATCAACCGGCTCTTCCGTTCGATCAAGCTGATGGAGATCGGCGCCGGAACGACCGAAGTGCGCAAGCTCATCATCGCGGCCGATCTTCTCAAATGAGCGGCGCCGCGCGCATCGCGCCGGACCGGCTCGCGCGCGAGCCGCATGCGCTTGCCCCCGATCTCTTCGCCGGCCGCACGGTGCTTGTCTCGGGCGGGGGGAGCGGCATCGGCATGGCGATCGCCTGGCTCTTCGGCCGGCTTGGCGCCCGCGTTGCGATCTGTGGGCGCTCGGCCGAGCGGCTCGAGAAGGTGGCCGCCGACATGACTGTGCACGGGATCGACACGCTCTGGTTGCCGACCGACATCCGCGACGAGGAGGCGGTCGAGCGCTTGTTCGAAGCGGTCATCGGGCACTTCGGAACGCTCGATGCCCTGGTCAACAATGCCGGCGGCCAATATCCTCAGGCGGCCGCGGACATCGTGCCCAAGGGCTGGCGCGCGGTCGTCGAGACCAACCTGACCGGCAGTTGGCTCATGATGCAGGCCGCCGCGACGCGCTGGATCGGCGCGAGGCTGCCGGGTTCGATCGTCAACATCGTCGCATCGAACGAACGCGGCATGCCCGGCATCATCCACAGCAGCGCCGCGCGCGCGGGGCTGATCAACGCGAGCAAGACCGCGGCGGTCGAATGGGCTCCGAACGCCATCCGCGTCAATTGCATCGCCCCCGGTCTCATCGAGACGCCAGGTCTCGACATCTATCCGGAGGAGGCGCGCGCCGGTTTTGCAAACGCCAATCCCCAGCGCCGGTCGGGTGATCCTTGGGAGGTCGCGCAGGCGGTGGCTTTTCTTTCGAGCCCGGCCGCATCGTTCGTCACCGGCACCACGCTGGTCATCGACGGCGGCGGCGCGCTTTCGGGCGAACTTTGGACCCATCGGCCCAGCCCCTATGATCGAGGAACAACGGAACAGTGAATTTGTCGGGTAAAAGGGCGCTCGTCGTGGGCGCATCGAGCGGGATCAATCTCGCGATCGCGAAACGGCTCGGCGAGCATGGTGCGCGCCTCGTCGTCGCGAGCCGGACGCCCGAGCGTATCGCGGCGGCCGCGGAGGGGCTTTGCGCCGATGGTCTCGACGCAATCGGGATCGCGGGCGACGTGCGCGACGCGGCCGCGATGGAGGATGTGGCGGGGCAGGCGGCGCGCCATCTCGGCGGGATCGATATCGTCGTCTCGGGCGCCGCGGGGAATTTCTTCGCATCCGCAGAGGAGATGTCCGCCAACGGCTTTCGCACCGTCGTCGAAATCGACCTCATCGGCACCTTCAACGTCTTCAAGGCCGCTTTCGCGCATCTCGCGACGCCGGGGGCGTCGCTCGTTGCGATCTCGGCGCCGCAGGCGCAGCGCGCGATGCGCAACCAGGTGCATGCCTGTGCCGCCAAGGCGGGCGTCGACATGCTCACCAAATGCCTCGCGCTCGAATGGGGCGCCCACGGCATTCGGGTGAACGGTGTCTCGCCGGGGCCGATTGCCGGTACCGAAGGGCTGGCGCGGCTGACGGGCGACGGCGATCTCGCCGATCGCGTGCAGGCGGCGCTCGCGCTTCCCTACTTCGGGCGCGGAAGCGACGTCGGCGACGCCGTCGCTTTTCTGTGCAGCGATGCCGCGAGCTATGTGACCGGCACGATCCTCGACTGCGACGGCGGCATGCGCCTCGGCGATCTGCCCGTCCCCTCCGCCTCACGGTGACACCATGACCGACTATCCCTTCGACAGCGTGCTCGTGGCCAATCGCGGCGAGATCGCGGCGCGCATCCTGCGCACCGTGAAGGCAAAAGGGCTGCGCGCGCTGCTCGTCGCGCACCCGGTCGACGGCCGGACCCCGGCCATGGCGCTCGCCGACGAGACGATCCTGCTCGAGGGCGATACGCCGGTCGCGGCCTTCCTCGACGGCGCGGCGATTATCGCGGCGGCCAAGGCAATGGGTGCCGGGGCAATCCATCCGGGTTATGGCTTTCTGTCCGAAAACGCCGCCTTTGCGCGCGCGGTCGTGGCCGCAGGTATCGTCTGGATCGGCCCTGCGCCCGAGACGATCGATCTCATGGGCGACAAGATTTCGGCGCGCCGCTTCGTTGCGGAGCGTGGCTTTCCCGTCGCGCCGTCGGTGATCGAGGAAGACGAGCCAGACAATTTTGCGGCGCATGCGCGCGCGGTCGGCGCGCCGCTGCTGATCAAGCCCTCGGCGGGCGGAGGCGGCAAGGGCATGCGCATCGTGCGCGATCTCGATACGCTCGAAGAGGAGATCGCGACCGCCCGGTCGGAGGGCGAGCGCTATTTCGGCGACGGGCGCCTGTTCATCGAGCGCTACGTCGAAAATCCCCGTCATATCGAAGTGCAGGTCCTCGGCGACGGAAAAGGCGGCGCGCTGCATCTTTTCGAGCGCGAATGCTCGCTGCAGCGCCGTTTCCAGAAGATCGTCGAGGAGGCCCCGTCGCCGGCGCTGGACGAAACCGAGCGCCAGCGCATCTGCGAGGCAGCGGCCGGCATCGCCCGCGCCTGCGACTATCGCGGCGCGGGAACGGTCGAGTTCATCTACGGGGGCGGCGGCGAATTCTACTTCCTCGAGATGAACACGCGGCTCCAGGTCGAGCATCCGGTCACCGAGATGATCACCGGCGTCGATCTCGTCGAACAGCAGCTTGCGATCGCCGCCGGTGCCCCGCTGCCCGTCGCGCAAGACGGTCTCATGCGCGCAGGTCATGCCATCGAGGCGCGCATCTATGCCGAGGACCCGGCGGCCGGTTTCACGCCGACCACGGGACCTGTGCTTCGCCTCGTCCCGCCCGCCGGCGCCCGCTTCGATGCCGGCCTGATCGAAGGTGAACGCGTGCATGCCGCTTTCGACCCGATGATCGCAAAACTCATCGTCCATGGTGCGGATCGCGCGGCTGCGCTCGCCGCAATGGATAGCGCGCTCGCGCGTCTCACCCTCCTCGGGGTGACCACCAACATCAATTATCTCCGCCGCCTGCTCGCCGATCCCGATGTCGCGGCTGGGCGGATGCATACCGGGCTCATCGCGGAGAAAGCCGGGCTGGCTGCCGAGCCGCCGCCGAGCGCCGAGACGATCGATGCGTTGGCCGCGCTTGCGGCGCTCGTCATTCCCGACGTCGGCGCCGCGCTCGACGCGGTCCCCGACAGGCACGCGGCAATGGGAAGGTGGCGCAACTGATGCAGGGCTATTTGCGCATCGGCGAGACAATCGCCCCGCTCGCGCTCTCGAAAGGTCCAAGGCTCTCCGACGGCCGGCTCGCATCGCTCGGGGCGGACTGGCTCGACATCGGCGGCCGGCGCTGGCCAATCGCCTATGCGCGCGACGGCGACCGGCTATGGGTCCATCTTGGCGGCCATATCCATGAGCTTGTCTGGGTCGATCCCGTAGCCTTCCACGAGGCGGCCGCGGCAGGCGGCATCAACAATATCGTGGCAGCGCCGATGCCTGGCGTCGTCGTGCGCCTGATCGCTACGGAGGGCCAGGACGTTACCGAGGGCGAACCTCTGCTCGTGATCGAGAGCATGAAACTCGAGACGACGCTGCGCGCGCCGGCGGACGGTATTCTCGCGCTGCATGTCGCGGCCGGGCAGGGCTTCGATCGCGGCGCGCCGCTCGCCACCATCACGCCGAAGGACTGACATATGCGGCGCATCATCAGCAGGATTTCGACGGCCTCGGCCGACTTTGCGGCCAATGCCGCGCATCACCGCGCCATTGCGGCCGAGCTCGCCGAACGGCAGCGCAGCGCGCGCGATGACCGGCCGGAACGCGATCGCGAGCGGCTGGCACGGCAGGGCAAGATGGGGCTGCGCGAGCGGCTTGATGCTCTGCTCGACCCGGGCACGCCCTTCCTCGAGCTTTCCACCCTGGCCGCGGGCCGCGCTTATGGCGGCGAGGTGCCGGGGGCGGGTCAGCTCACCGGGATCGGCATCGTCGGCGGCCGCGAGGTGATGATCCGCGCCGACGACCCTGCTGTGAAGGGCGGTGCCTGGTATCCGCATTCGGTGAAGAAGATCGTCCGCGCGCTCGATATCGCGATCGAGAACCGGCTCCCCGTTGTCCATCTGTGCGACAGTGCGGGCGGATTTCTGCCGCTCCAGGCCGATTTCTTTCCCGATCGCTATCATGCCGGGCGCATTTTCCGGAACCAGTCGATCCTCTCGAAGCTCGCCGTCCCGCAGGTCGCGATCGTGATGGGGCATTGCACCGCGGGCGGCGCCTATATTCCCGCGCTCAGCGATTATTCGGTGATCGTGCGCGGCACCGGCGCGGTGTTTCTGGGCGGGCCGCCGCTCGTCAAGGCCGCGACCGGCGAAGTGGTGAGCGTCGACGAACTCGGCGGCGCCGACATGCACACCAGCGTCTCGGGGGTCGCCGATTATCCCGCGGCATCCGAAGCCCATGCCATTGCGCTGGCGCGCGAGGTCCTCGCCTCGCTCGCGCCGCGCCCGAAGACCCGGATCGACGAAGCGGCCGCCGAGCCCCCGGCCTATGATCCCGAGGAGCTCTACGGCATCCTCCCGCGCGACCCGCGGACCCAGTTCGACATGCGCGAGGTGATCGCGCGGATCGCCGACGGCAGCCGCTTTCATGAATATCAGCCCGCCTTCGGCACGACGCTCGTCTGCGGCTTTGCGCGTATCTGGGGTTACAAGGTCGGCATTCTCGCCAACAATGGCGTGCTCTTCTCGGAGAGCGCGCTCAAGGGAACGCACTTCATCCAGCTTTGCGACAAGGATCGCACGCCGCTGCTATTCCTCCAGAATATCACCGGCTTCATGGTCGGGCGCGACTATGAGCGCGGCGGCATCACCAAGGATGGCGCCAAGATGATCATGGCGGTCTCGGGGGCGAGCGTGCCCAAGTTCACGGTCAACGCCAACGCAAGCTATGGCGCGGGAACCTACGGGATGGCGGGCAGGGCGTTCGACAGCCGCTTCCTCTTCTCCTGGCCGCATGCGCAGGTCGGCGTCATGGGCGCCGAACAGGCCGCGAATGTGCTGACCGAGGTCAAGATGCGCCAGCTCGCGCGCGAGGATCGCACGCTCGGCGAGGCCGAGGCGGCGGCCATCCGCGAGCCCATCCTCGCCGAATATGCCGACAAGGCAAGCGCCTGGCACGCGACCTCCGAATTGTGGGACGACGGGATTCTCGACCCGGTAGCGACGCGCAATGCACTCGGGATCGCGATATCGGCGGCGCTCAACGCTCCGATCGACGATCCGGCGCACTTTGGCGTGTTCCGGATGTAATCAGTCGGACGCTTCGGTGTCGGGCGGCGGCGCGTCGCTGCTCAGCGGCTGAAATGCGACCTTGAAGAACTGGATGCCACGGTCGAGCTGTGTCTGGTCGATATGCTCGAGATGCGTCCCGAGATAGTCGATCGAACGGCGGATGGACTCGTCGAGAAAGGCGCGGCCCTCGGGGGTCAGGCTCACGAGCTTTTCGCGGCCCGACGTCGGGTTCTCGATCTGCTTGACGAGTTCGAGCGGTGGGCGCGTGAGCTCGCGAAGAAGGTTCGAGACACTCGAGTTGCTGATTTCGAACCAGGCCGAAAGGCGCTTTTCGATGATCTTGCGGCGCAGCCATCCGTCCTTGTCGGCGCGCGAATGGATGAGCCAGAGGATCGTGCCCTGCTTTCGCGATATCCGGCCCTGACCCATCACCGTCTCGACGTCGATACCGATCCGGTAGTGCATGGGATAGTAGAAAGAGAGGAGATCTCCGAGGCTTGTGCGCCACTTTTCGTCGCCAGCCGCGCCTTCGGCCGAAACCTTTGTCACCGTGTCAGCCTTGCCCATACCCGTCCTCTCCCGGCGTGACTGTGCCATAGATACCAAAAACTCAACAGTGCAATTATTTGATTGTTCAATTCTTGCATTATTTCGCGGGTGCAGTTATCAGGGCGTCGAAGTCGACCTGCGAGGGGCGGCGCGGCGAGGTCGGCCAACGACGCCGGCGTGAAGGGAGAGACGATGCAAAGAGCGATGCGGGGCGCGGGTGCGTCTATATTGGTGATGGCGCTGTTGGGGGCGGTCCCGGCAATGGCGCAAGCGAGCGAAGGCGAGGAGACGGCACAGGAAAGTGTCGGGTTCGACGAAATTCTCGTCACCGCCCAGCGCCGCGAGGAACGGCTGCAGGATATCCCGGTCGCGATCAGCGCCTTCGGTTCCGAGCAGCTCGAGCGCCAGGGCATCACCGACATTTCGACCGTCGCGCCGCGCGTCCCGAGCTTCTACTTCGGCAGCTTCGGCGCAACGCGTCCGCAGCTCTATATTCGCGGCATCGGCACGCGCTCGTTCGATCCGGGCTCCGAAAGCTCGGTCGGGGTGTTCGTCGACGACGTCTATCTCGGTCGCGCAAGCGGTTCCTTTGCGTCGCTGCGCGACGTAGAGCGGATCGAGGTGCTGCGCGGTCCCCAGGGCACGCTGTACGGACGCAACACGATTGGCGGTGCGATCAATGTCATCACCAAGTCGCCGACGTCCAGTTTCGAGGGGCAGGTCGAAGCAGGGGTCAGCAACTACAAGGGCTATAATGTCTTCGGTGCCGTCGGCGGGCCGCTGACGAGCAGCGGCACGGTCCAGTTTCGCGTCGCCGGGTGGCGCGACTATCGCGAAGGCTATCTCACCAATCTGACGACCGGCACGACCTTCCAGGGCATCGACAATACGGGCGGCCGTGCCAAGCTGGCCTTCGAACCCAGCAATGCGGTGCGCATCGAACTGACCGCAGAATATACGACCGATGGGGACGAGGCGGCCTTTGCCGGTTTCAACCGCGGCAGCGGCCCGATCGTCAATCCGGTCACCGGCGTGCGGACCCCGGCCAACCCCGCTGCGATCTTCCTCGGTGCCCCCGGGCGGACGCCCATCGTCAATCCGGGAGGCAACAGCGGCTATGTCTCCGTCGACCCGAGGCTCGACCGCGAAGCTCAGACCTATATTGCGCGCGGCGAGTTCGATCTCGGCTTCGCCTCGCTGACCTCGATCACCGGCTATCGAAAGCTCGCCACCGACGAAGCGCGCGACCTCGAAGGCTCGTCGCGAAGCGTGCTCGACCAGCTCGGCCGCGAGCGTTCGAAGCAGTTCACGCAGGAGTTCCGCCTGGCCTCGAACCCCGACGGTGCGCTGTCGTTCGGCGGCGCGGTCGATTGGGTGATCGGGGGCTTCTACTATCACGACAAGTCGCTGCGCATCGACACCTTCCAGCTCGGCATCGACAGCGCGGTCCGCGCGGCGGCCGGGACGCCGGCCACCGACGTTACGATCGCCGACTTCAAGTCGGACAGTTACGCGGCCTTCGGCCAGGCCACGGTGCATCTCGGCGAGAAGTTCGATGTCACCGTCGGCGCGCGATACACACGCGACGAGAAGCGCGCAGTCCAGTCGGGCACGACGACCGACGCGGCCCCGCTGATCGCGGCGCCTTTCTCGGTCTCCAACAGCGCCGTCTATACCTCGTTCGACCCGCGTCTGGTCCTGACCTACAAGGTCTCGTCCGACGTCAATGTCTATGCAAGCTACTCGACGGGCTTCAAATCGGGTGGCTTCCAATATGTGCCCTTTGCGGCAGCGCAAGCCAATGTCCTGTTCGCGCCCGAGGAGATTACGACCTACGAAATCGGCTTCAAGTCGGAGTTCATGGACCGGCGCGTGCGCTTCAATCTCGCCGCGTTCCATTACGACTACACCGATCTGCAGGTGTCACGCATCGTCGACCTCGGCGGCGGCGCGGCCGCATCGCTGATCGACAATGCCGCGACCTCGAAGGTCAAGGGCATCGATGCGGAACTGGTCCTGCGACCGAGCGACAATTTCGACGTCAGCGTCGCCTATGGCTATCTCGATGCCAAATATGACACCTACACCACGAATGCGCCGGGGACGACGCCGACACCGGCGCAGATCTATTCGGGCACCCGCCTCGTTCGCGCCCCGAAGCATACGCTCAACGTCGGGGCGGAATGGCGCCTGCCATTGGGCGCGGACTCGCAGCTGATGCTGCGCGCCGACTATGCAATGCTCAGCGACTTCTTCCACGAACCCGGGGAGGCCAATCCGATATATGGCGGCGCGTCGAGCCTCGCCGGCGAAGATGGCTACGGCCTGCTCGACCTTCGCGCGAGTGTCGATTTCGGTGCGTTCAAGGTCACCGGGTTCGTGACCAATGTCCTCAACACCGATTATCGGCGTACGGTGTTTGCGCTCGGTTCGACCGCAAGCGACTATCCCGGTCAGCCGAGGATATTCGGTGCCAAGGTCGGCTATTCTTTCTAGGGTCGGTCCTCTCTCCTGCCGCTCGATCAGGCTGAGCCGTTTGGTCACGCGTGTCTCATCGCACCCGCCGCCGCCTGTTCGGCGGCGGGAAATGCGACCGGGCGCCGGTCCTCGGATTTTAGGGCTTGCATCGAGAGGCAAATTCCTCACAGAAATGATTTAGTAAATCAGTTAACATGTGAGGATGATGCGATGGGGCCGCTGGCAGGATGCCGTGTTGTCGAGATGGCGGGCATCGGTCCCGCGCCCTTCTGCGGGATGCTTCTGGCCGATCTCGGCGCCGAGGTGATCCGGATCGATCGCACGGGCAAATCGGGGCTCGGGGTCGATTTCCCGACCCGCTACGATCTCCTCGGCCGTTCGAAACGATCGATTGCGATCGATCTTCAGAATCCGTCGGGCCTTGGTGTGGCCCGCGCGCTCATCGGCCGCGCCGACATGCTCATCGAGGGCTTCCGCCCCGGGGTTATGGAACGGCTCGGGCTCGGCCCCGAAAGCTTCGAAACCGAAAATCCGGCGCTCGTCTATGGCCGGATGACCGGCTGGGGGCAGGAGGGTCCGCTCGCGCCGAGCGCCGGGCACGATATCAACTATATCGCGATCACCGGCGCGCTCGATGCGATCGGGCGCGAGGGCGCGCCGCCCACGATCCCGCTAAACCTCGTTGGGGATTTCGGTGGCGGGTCGCTCTATCTCGTTATGGGGCTGCTCGCAGCGCTCACCCACGCACGGGCGAGCGGGAAAGGGCAGGTCGTCGACGGCGCGATCGTCGACGGCGTCAACCATCTGCTGACGATGCAATATGCCTTCTCCCAGATGGGGGCCTGGGGCGGCGGGCGCGGCACCAACCTCATCGACGGCGGCGCCCCCTTTTACGACACCTATGAAACCGCCGACGGCCGCCGTGTCGCGATCGGCCCGGTCGAACCGAAATTCTTCGCTATCCTTGTCGATAAGATGGGATTGGCCGGAGCGGACCTCCCTTCGCAGAACGACCGCAAGGCCTGGCCCGAGCTTCGGCTCCGCCTCGCCGACGCCTTCCGTACAAGAACCCAGGCCGAATGGTGCGACCTGCTCGAGGGAAGCGATGCCTGCTTCGCGCCCGTTCTGACGCTCGCCGAAGCGCGCGAGCATCCGCATAACCGCGCGCGCGGCGCGATCGTCGATGTGGACGGTGTCGCGCAGCCCGCGCCCGCGCCACGTTTCCTGGGAACGCCCGCGGGGCCCCCGCGCCCGCCGGTCGCGCCCGGGACCGACACGGACGCGATCCTGCACGACTGGGGCGTCGCCGAAAGCGAACGCGACGCCTGCCGCGCCGGCGGCGCCTTCGGCTGAGCGGCACGATGGCGGGCGTGTCCGGCCTCGACCGGACGGTCACTGAACCAGCGTCACCGTCGAGTGCCTCGGCGTGCCGGACTATCGCCCATTTTACCGGAAAAGCGGCTGGCGGTCTAATGAGGCCAGTTCATTACAAAGCGGTCGACAGGGTCCGGGGCGCGCGTCATAGGTAGGGGATGACGAGTTTACAGCCTGCCAGGGCGCCGCGCGCGCCGCGCCGCGGTCCCGCCAACCGCCTCCCGCCCGAGCGGCGCATCGCCGAAATCATCGCCGCTGCGCGCGCGCTTCTCGCGGAACGCGGCTACGAGAATTGCGTGATCAGCGATATCGCCGAGCGCGCCGGGGTCGTTGAGGGGACCATCTACCGCTATTTCGAGAACAAGCGCGATCTCTTCATCAAGGTCGCTGAAAGCTGGTTCGAGGAACTGCTCGGGCAGCAGGAGGACGTTGCCCATGTCGCCGGGACGCAGGAGCGGCTCCGCCGCACGATCCGCCGCGCGCTCTCGATCATCCGCCACGAGCCCGCGCTGACGCGCTTCGTGCTGATGGAACTAAGGCCCGACCCCGATTACAAGAATCTTCGGCTTTACCGGCTGAACCGCGCCTTCGTGTCGGGGGTGATGCAGGTCCTCAAGGAAGCCCATGCGAAGGGCGAGATCGACAGTGCGCTGTCATTGCCGCTGCTGCGCGACATGATCTTCGGCGCGATCGAGCATCAGACCTGGGCCTTTTTGCGCGAGGAGGGCGATTTCTCGGTCGACGAGACCACCGACGGCATCACCTCCGTGGTGTTCCGCGGCATGCAGCCGATGTTGGCTGGCGGCACCGGCGCCGATGATATGGCGGCGCGCATGGAACGGATGGAAGCGGCGATCGCGCGCATCGAAGCGCGCTAGGCGCCGGCAGTTCCCCAACTGCCGGCGCCGGCGGCGGTCCGTCAGAAGTTGAACCTGATTTCGCCGCCGATCACGCGTCCGCGCCCGAGCGGCGAGAAGGTCGGCAAGGGACGCGGACCCGCCGGTCCGTCGCCGCCGAAGGCCGCGGTGTCGGGCAGGACCGCGTCATTGCCATAGGTCGTTTCGTTGGTGAGGTTCTTGCCATAGACGCTGAAGGTCACCGACCCGTCGTCCAGCGTGTAGCTCAGATTGGCGTCGAGCAGGTCGACCGCCTTGTAGAAGCCGAGATTGTTGTCGGTGTGGAACGCCGGGTCGCGGTGATTGAACGACACCCGCGCCGAGACGACGCCCGAGCTCATCGGAATGTCGAGCGTGGCGCTCGCGCCATAGGTCCAGGGCGACTGGCGCGGCAGCTTCAGCGAGAAGTCGGTCGCGTTGATCACCCCGTCGCCGTTGAGATCGACGAGGAGCGACATGTATTTGCCGTCGGTATAGCCGACCTGTCCCGAGAGCACGAAATTGTCTACGGGCGAAAATTGCACCTCGCCCTCGAACCCGCGCACGCGCGCGGTGCCGACATTCTGGATCAACTGCGCGATGCCGACGCCGACGACGGGGACCTGCACTTCGCGCTGGATATTTTTGATCGTGTTCTGGAAAGCCGCGAGGCTGACGCGGCCGCCCGGAATGCGCTGCTTCACGCCGAACTCATAGGCATCCTGCGATTCCGAGTCGAAGGGTCCCGGAGGCGCTCCGAGCAGCGTGTTGCGGAAGTTGTAGCCGCCGCTGCGGAAGCCCTTGGCGAAATAGCCATAGACCTGCGTCCGGTTGCTCGGCTGCCATTGGAGGCCGATCTTCGGCGACAGATCGTTCCAGCTCTTCTCGCTGAGGAAGTCGGCGACGATCGTGCGGGCCGGGTAATTGGCGCCGCCCGCGCGCACGGTCGCGATCTCGACCTCCTTCTTCTCCCAGGTATAGCGCAGCCCGAGGTTGAGGGTCAGCGTGTCGATAAACTCCCAGTCGACCGCGCCGAAGGCGCCGAAGGTCTGGAAGGTGCCGATGCCGCCGCCTGCGCGGCGGACCGCGCCGCCGGCGAGCGTGCGGTCCTCGAGATAGGTGAGGTCCTGCGTGAAATAATAGACGCCGACCGTCGGCTTCAGGCGCCCGAAGGTGCCCGCGTAGCGCAGTTCGTTGCTGAACTGCTCCTGGTCGGTGAAGGTGCCGATGTTGAACTGCACCGTGTTTACGCCGTCGAGGTCCGACAGCGTGTCGCCCTTGAAGCGGCGCCAGCCGGCGATGTTGGTGATTGTGCCTTCGTCGCCGAAGCCGACATCGACATTGATCTCGCCGGTGAGCGAGTCCCATTTGTTGTGGAAGAAGCCGCGGTCGTTGACGAGGAAGTCGTGCGAATCGCGCGAATAGAGCGCATGGTTCTGCGTTGCCGGCCCATCGCCGTTCGCCTCGCCATGCTCGTAGCGAAGCAGGACTTCGACATTGTCCGAGGGCGTGAAGCGAAGCATCGGGCGGACGATGAACTGCCGGTCCTTACCGAACTCGCTATTGTCGAAGAGGTTGGTGAACCAGCCATTGTCATAGCTGTAATAGGCAGCGATCTTCGCCTGCAGTTTGCCTTCGATGATCGGACCCGAAACCGAGGCATCGGCGACGACGCGCAGGCCCGTCTCGACCGCGATGCGGCCGCGCATGTCGAATTCGTCGGTGGGTTTGCGGCTGCGCACGAGGATCGCGCCGCCGGTCACGTTGCGGCCGAACAGCACGCCCTGCGGGCCGCGCAGCACCTCGACCGCCTCGAGATCGAAATTGTCGAAGACCTGGCCGGCGTTGATGCCCTGGTAGACGCCGTCGACGAACAGGCCGACGGTCGGATCGATCGAGGGGATCGAGCTGTTCACGCCGATGCCGCGGATCGAGAAGTTTGCATAGCCCTTCGACGTGCCATTGTCGTCGAGCGCGACGTTCGGCATGGTGAATCCGAGGCTGCCGATGTCGCGGAAGTTGATCGCCTGCAGCTGCTCTTCGCCATAGGCCGAGATCGCGACGGGGACGGTCTGGAGATTGTCCGAGCGTTTGAGCGCGGTCACGACGATGTCTTCGGACTCGAGAGCGGCCGCGGCGCCGCGTGCCGTCGTCGTCGCCGTTTCGGCCTGGGTCTCGCCGCTGTCGGTGCCGCTCTCCTGAGCGAGCGCCGCCGGCGTCCACAAAGCAGCCGCTGCCGCGGTGCTACAAACCAACCATGCCTTGAAGCCGTGCCGCATTTTCTCTCCCCTAGCTAACCGCTCTGCGGCGGTGAATTGAATTCATTAAGGAGATTGTTGCCGAGCGGAAAAAAAGTCAAGTAGTTTATCTCTTTGCTGAATGGCTTGCTTTCTAGGGGATTCTATGCAAATTTACCCGCCGATTTGCTGTTGAAATTAAACTCATTAACGAGTGAGCGGCGGCAAGATGATGGTCTGCACGACATGATTCGGGAGAGTGAAATGGGTTCGACGGGACGGGAAAGCCGGGGCTGGGTTGCCGGAGCCGGACCAGGCTCGCCCTTCATGCGCGGCCGGATCGAGGGAATCGCCGATGTCGAAGCCATCGAGTCGTTGCCTGCGCGCTCGGTCCTCGCCGGCGAGACCGTTTATGATTGCCTCGCCGCGGCGGCCCGGATCGACCCTGCCAGGACCGCGATCGTCGCGCTTGCGCCCGGTGGCTCGGGCGACGTCGATGCGGCTTTGACCTATGGCGACTATCTTCGCCGCTCGACCGCGGCGGCCAATCTGTTCCACCATCTTGCCGGCGATCGGCGAAGCGTCGTCGCCCTCATGCTTCCCATCGTCCCCGAGGCGCTCGTCGCCGCCTGGGGCGCGACCGCGGCTGGCGTCGTCAACCCGATCAACCCGCACCTCGAGCCCGCGCTCGTCATCTCGATCCTGAAGGCCGTTGGCGCCACCGCGCTCGTGACCACGACCGCGCACGGTCCGAGCGCCGCCGACCATCTCGCCGACATCGTCGCGGCGGTGCCGGGGCTCGATCATGTCTTCCTTGTCGGCGGCGACGATCCCGCGTCCGACTTTTCCGGCGCAATCGAGAGTCGAAACGGCGACGCGCTCGATTTCGAGCCCGAAGGGAAATGGGACTCGGAGGCCATGTATCTGCCCACCGGCGGCACCACCGCCGTTCCCAAGCTCGCGCGCCTCACCCAAGGCGGAATGGCCTTGAGCGGCTGGATCGCGGGCGCGGTGATGGGGGCCGAGGAAGATGAGGTCATCGGGCTTGGCATGCCGCTGTTCCACGTCGGCGGCATGCTCATGCTTGCGCTGCGCGCCGCGGTACTCGGTCAGACGGTGGTCCTGCTCAGTCCCGCGGGCTTTCGCGACCGCGGGGTCGTCGGCAACTTCTGGCCGATCGTCAAGACACACGGGATCACGTCGCTCATCGCGACGCCGACCACGGCGGCCGCGCTTCATGCGAGCCCGGGCGCCGACCATGAAGGCCATCCGATCCGGACGTTCAGTTCGGGCGGCAGCACCATCCCGCTCGAACTTGGGCGCGCCTTTCCCGAACGCTTCGGGATCGAGCTGCGCGAAGTCTGGGGCGCGACCGAGTTTCACGGCTTCCTCGGTTGCATGCCGAACGCCATGCCCCCGCTCATCGGATCGGTTGGTGTGCGCACGCCCTGGCACGGCATCAAGGCGGTCGAAGTCGACGAGCATAATCGCTTCGTGCGTGAAATGGCGCCGGGCGAGCAGGGGGTCATCATCGGCTCGGGTCCTTGTCTCGCGCTCGGTTATGTCGACGCTGCCGCCGACCGGCAATTCTTCGTCGAGGGCGGCCCGGATGGCCGCTCGTGGGGATCCTCGGGCGACCTTGGCCGCGTCGGCGCAGACCAGTTCGTCTGGATCGACGGCCGCGCGAAGGATGTGATCATCCGGGGCGGGCATAACATCGACCCCGCGCTGATCGAGGAGGCACTGGTGCGGCGTCCCGACATTCTCCTCGCCGCCGCGGTCGGGCTCCCCGATCGCGAGAAGGGTGAGCTTCCGCTCGCGTTCGTCGAGGCCGCGCCGGGTGCCGTCGTCGACGAAGCCGAGCTGGTCCAATATTGCCGGACCGCCATCCCCGAGCGCGCCGCATGCCCCGTTGCCGTTGTCCTGCTGCCGGGCCTGCCGCTCACGCCCGTCGGCAAGATCTTCAAGCCGGCACTGCGCGAGCTCGCGATACGCCGCGCGGTCGGTGCGGCGCTCGGCCCGCATTATGACGGCGAGATCGCGGGAATCGAGATCGTCACCGGCAAGGCGCGGCCTGACGTCGTCGTGCGCATCGCGGAGGCCGACGATGGGCTGTGCGCCCGGCTGTCCGCCGCGCTCCAGGGCTTCGCCTTCTCGGCGCGTGTCGAACCCGCTGCGGCGGAGGCGCGGCCGGAAGCCGTCACTTGACTCTGCACCACAGCTTCTGCCGGCTCTGCCTCAACGGCTGCGCGCTGAAGGTCGAAGTCGAGGACGGCGTCGCGGTAAAGGTGGGCGGCGACAAGGATAATCCCGTCTACCGCGGTTTTACCTGCGTAAAGGGGCGCGAACAGGGCAGGCTGCTCGTCGATCCCCGCCGGCTGCGTCACAGTCTTCGCCGCAAGCCCGACGGACGTTTCGAGCCGATCGGTTCGCGCGACGCGATTGGCGAGATCGCCACGCGCCTCGAGACGATCGCCGCGCGCCACGGCAGAGAAGCGATCGCCGGCTATCTCGGTACCTATTTCGCGGCATCGGCCGCGACCATGCCCTTCTTCGGCGGCTTCATGGCCGCGCTCGGGAGCCCCATGGCCTTCAGTCCCGGCACGATCGACAAGCCGGGCAAGAAGATCGCACAGGCGCTGCACGGCGACTGGGATGCGCCCGCGGTCGGGTTCGACGATCCGGAAGTGATTTTCCTGATCGGCTCGAACCCGCTGATCAGCTTCACGGGCTTTCCTTATGGCAATCCCGGCAAATGGCTGAACGAGCGCCTCGACGCGGGCGCGCGCCTGATCGTTCTCGACCCGCGGCGCAGTGATGTCGCCAAACGTGCGCACATCCATCTGCAGGCGAAAGCGGGCGAGGATGTCGCGATCATCGCCGCGATGATCCGGATCGTCATCGCGGAAGCGCTTTACGATCCGGAGTTTATCGCGCGTCACGCGCAGGGGCTGGGCGACCTCACCGAAGCGGTGGCCGCCTTCGACGCCACTTCGGTCGCCGCGCGCGCCGGGATCGACCCCGATGCGCTCGTCGAGGCGGCGCGGATCCTCGGCGGCACGCGGCGCGGCTATATCATGGCAGGCACCGGCCCCAATATGTCGGGGCGCGGCACGCTGATCGAATATCTGCTCCTCAATCTTCACACCCTGTGCGGATATTGGCTGCGCGCGGGCGACCACGTGCGTCATCCAGGCGCGCTCGCCGCGCCGGTTCCCGCCCGCGCGCAGGTGCGGCCGTTCGGTCCGGCCTATGCGTTCGGCCCCGATCTTGGCGTGCGCGCGCTCGGCAATACCGCGGCGGGCATGCCGACCGCTGCCTTGCCCGACCTCATTCTCGGCGTGGGCAAGATGCCGGTCCGCGCGCTCATCAGTTGCGGCGGCAACCCGGTCGGCGCCTGGCCCGACCAGGCAAAGACGCTGCGCGCGATGGACGCGCTCGACCTCCTCGTCCAGATCGATCCCTGGATGTCGGCCACCGCGCGGGTCGCGGACTTCGTCATCGCGCCGCGGATCTGGCTCGAGGTCCCCGGGACCTCGCAGGTACTCGACTGGCTGACACGCAACGGCACCGGCTACGGCCAGTCCGATCCTTATGCCCAATATTCGCCCGCACTGCTCGATCCGCCGCCGGGCTCCGACCTCGTCGAGGAATGGGAATTCTTCTACGAGCTCGCGCGCGCGATGGGGCTCAGCCTCTCGGTGGCGCCGGGACTGGCGGGCATGCCGGCGCGCCCGGTCGACATGGACGCGAAGCCGAGCACCGACGCGGTGCTGGCGCAGCTGTGCGAAGGCTCGCGCGTCGCGCTCGACGAGGTTCGCAAATTTGAGGGCGGCGCCATCTTCCCGGGCGATCCCGTCTTCGTCGGCGAAGGCGAGGGCGAGCAACACCGCTTCGATCTCGCGGCACCCGACATGATCGCCGACCTGAAAGCGGACGCTGCCTCTGGCGCGAAGCAGGCGCGCGGGTTTAGCCTGCTGTGCCGCCGCATGATGCATGTTTACAACAGCAGCTTCGTTGGCGCGCTGCCGCCTTCGGCACGGCCTTATAACCCGGTCTTTCTCCACCCCGGCGACATGTCGGAGCTGGGGATCGAGGAGGGCGAGAGCGTCGATGTCATATCCGATCGTGGCGCCATCGCGGGAATCGCGCATGGCGACGAGGCGTTGCGGCCGGGTACGGTGTCGATGAGCTTCGGCTTTGGTGCGCTGCCCGAGCAGGACGCAGACTATCGCGTTCTCGGTAGCAACACGACGCGTCTCATCTCGAACGACGAGATATGGGACCGCTATTCGGGCCAGCCGCTGATGTCGAACGTGCCGGTCGACGTCGTGCGCCGGACGGGCACCTCGGACGAACCCGGATAAAAAGGCGGGACGCCGGCGTTTCCGCCGACGCCCGCATGGGAGCTTGTCTGTTTAGCCGCGAGGATCAGAAATTGCGGCGGCGAACGTCGATCGTCTCGAGCATTGCCTCGAGGCGGCTCATCAAAATCTCGTCCTTGTAGAAAGAGGCGTCGGCGACATCGCCTTCGAGGACCATCGTCTGGATGCCGCGCGCCTGCGCCATCTTCGCCATCACCATCTGTCCGTTCGAGGCAGAACGGCAGGTTCGCGTGGCGTGGAAGACGACCCCGTCGATGCCATAGGTTTCGCAGTCGCGCAGCAGGAGTTCGCCGAGCGTCTTGGTGCTGTGGTTGAACGGGCAGAGAAGATAATGCTGCGCCATGCCTAGGATGGGATCATCCTCGTCGATCAGGTGCGGCTCGTTCCAGAAGGAGCTGTGCGTATAGCGGCCGCAGATCACCGCCGCATCATGGTCGGCGAACTGGTTGGCGAGCCAGCCGACCTTGTTCCAGTTCATGATGCCGTCGAAGGCGAGGCGATAGCGCTCGCCCGGGAGCGCTGCGACCCCGTCGATCACGCGTTGTTCGATCTCGGCCTTCACCCCGGCGAAATAGTCGACGAGGTCCTGGTTCCCGGGGAGGAAATTGATCGGCGCGATGCTGGCGACCCAGTCCCAGAACACTGCCGGGGTCGGCGTCGCCTTGCACAGCGCGAGCGCGTCGAGCCGGAGCTGCGCCGCCTTCTTGATATAGTGCATGGACTGGCGGAGGGCGTCCCAGTCGAACGGACGCCCGGTATGAAATTCGAGAAATTCGATAAGCTTGTGGATCTGCGCCGCCACATAGCGCGACGCCTCCATCCACTCCTCGCCGCGCAGATAGCCGGCGTCCGCCTTGTTGCCCCAGAGAAGCGGGTAGGAGACCTTGAAGAAGGGCAGCTCCTTGTTGAACAGGCGGTACGAGATCTCGTCCCACTGCTGGCCGGTGCTGCAGCCCGCATAGGCATTCACGAAGAGATCGGGCGGTGGCAGCTTGCTCGCCAGGACCTCCTGGCTCGGAATATCGGGCACGTCGGCGCCATCGCCCGCATTCACATATTTTGCGGCTTCCTTCTGCGTCAGCACCGCGCATCCGAGCGTCGTGCGCGCATAGGAGCAAAGCTCCTGATTATAGCCATATTCCTCGCCCATCCGCTGCGCGGGACCTTCGAGGTGCATCGCGGCAAGGCGCGCGCCAAAAGCCTCGCCGTGGCACCATTCGATCCCGGCCGCCTGGAAGATGGGGTTGAGCGCCGCGCCATTATACCAGACGACTGTCGCACCGCGCTCGCGTGCGGAGAAGAGCCGGTCCCAATAATCTTTCACCATCTTGCCGCCGCTTCGCGTGCTGACGAGACGATTGGCGGGTGCCCCCTTTTGCGGGATCACCAGCTTCGGCTGTGCATTTTCCGTTATCAGCGACATCAGATCATTCCTTCGGGTTCGAGCCGGTCAGGCCAGGACGGGCTGCAATTTTCTGAGGCGTATCGTCTCGAGGAGCGCCTCGACCCGGGTCCGCAGCATCTCGAGCGCCAGACCCTCATGCTCGGTCTCGATGAGCAGGTGCGGGATTTCGCTGCGCATCAGCTCTTTGCGCAGCTCGGGATAGTAGAGCATGTGCGGCTCGCAGAATTTGGCGAGCAGGATGAGCACGCCTTCGGCGCCGCTCGCATGGACCGACCGGGTCAGATAATCCTCCCAGTCGACGGTCATTTGCGAGCGCGTCGAGCAGGGGACATGCGTGTTGCGATCGAAATACCAGCGCGTGAGCGCTGCGACCGGGTCGCTATCGGCCGGAACGTCGGTCGCGATGAAGCGAAAGCCGGTGAAGAGGTCGTCGTCGACGATGACCGTGCCGCAATCCTCGATCATGTCGAGAAGCTCGGGTCGCGGCGCATGGCAGAAATGGCCCGAGAGATGCAATTTCACGAGATTGGCCGGTGCCGGCAGGCCGGTCTCGAGCAAGGGCAGGAGCGCATCGAGACGAGTGTTATGCGCCCCGACCTCCATGATCATGCTCGATTTCACCAATATCTGCATCTGGCGGCCGGTGAGCGCGATCTTGCCCGAGCGGCGGAGCGCATAAATCTGCCGCAGCATGTCGCGGTTGCGATTATAGGCCGCAATGCTGGCTGCGATGTCATCGTCCGAGAGGGTGGCATCGCAAAATTCCGCGAGAGCGCCGCGCAAGTCCTCGACCCGCTTCCGGATCTCGGCGGGCGTCCACGCCTCGTCCATCGAGGCCGTATATTGCGCGAGGAAGACCGGTTTGTCGGGTATCTCGAAGCGCAGCGCGTCGGCTGCGCCGAGCAGCGCGACGCAATGATCGACGAGATAGAAGGCGTCGTAGACGTCGAACTTCCGGGTTGCCGCCTGGTCGACGATGCTGCGCGTGTAGCCGCAGTAGAATTCATAGAGCAGGCTGCGCCCGAGCGTGATCGGCGCCTCGTCTTCCTGGACGACGAGCGGAAGCGCGCCCGCGGCGTGGACGAGCTCGGACGGGAAGTTCATCGGGAAGACCCCGATCACCTTCCGCCCGGTTTCCCGTTTCCACGCGGCGGCATAGCCATGCGGGTCGCTGGCAACTCCGGCGAGTTCGCCGAGGATGAGATTGATTTTGTCTGCGCCGTTCATTTTCTTCTCCGGGCGACGGAGTTGCAGTCCCGTTCGCCATGGTCCGACGTCGGACCCGATTGATAAGGAGGCATCATGCCGCCGATATGCCTCCGTTGATGCTGATCGCCTGACCCGTGAGCCGCGCCGACTGGGGCCCGCCGAGGAAGACGACCATATCGGCAAGGTCCTCGGGGACGGCGACACCGAGATGCGCCATCGCGGCCGCCTTCTCGAACAGCTTCGCGCTAAATCCGCCGCCGGTGACGAGATCGGCCGTCGGGGTTCCTGCGATGAGCGAAGGCGTGAGGACGTTCACGCGAATTCCGTCGCGCTTCGCTTCCATCGCGAGCGTGCGGGAGAACATGACGATCGCGGCCATGCCGGCGCCGGCGATCGTTTCGCCGGGCGTCGCCGTCTTCGCCGCGTCCGACGCCATGTTGATGATCGAGCCGCTCTTCTGCTCGCGCATCCATGGGAGCACCACGCGCGTCAGGTAGATGGGGGGAAGCACGAGACGATCGAAAATGCCCGATATGTCCTCGATCGGCGTCCGCATCAGAAGGTCGGGCGCATAATTGCTCGCGGTGGAATTGAGGAGAATGTCGATCGAACCGAGCTTCGCTCGCGCCTCTTCGGCAGCGCGCGTTATGTCGGCGATGTCGCACGCATCGGCGCTGACGAAGTCTACGCTGGCATTCGGCACGGCCGCCAGAACAGCGGCTGCGGCTTTTATCCCGCGCTCCGCATCGCGGCCGAGCAGAACGATGCCGCGCACGCCTTCGCGCGCGAAGCCGATGGCCGAGGCGAGTCCCACGCCCGACGTGCCGCCGGCTATCAACACGCCGCATTCACTATAGGGTTTGGCGCCCGCTCTGTCGTTCATTGCTGCTTCCGTCCTCTCGCGACTCATTGTTGAGTAAAACTCATTAGGCGTCAATGGGGGATTTGTCCTTTGTTGTCATGCCGGGGATTCTTCTGAGGGATGCTGCAGGAAAAACCGGGAAAAGCTTGCGATTCATTTTTGGGACGGTGGCTTGGAAGCGATGGGAGGGTGGCGTTGAACCTCCGTGATGGCGCGGACTTCGTTGGGCAGGGCCTCATCAACAGTTGATAGTTGATGAGTTACATTTATTAATGCTATATGCTCGACACAGGTCATGCTCAACCGCGGCCCGGCTCGAGCGCGCGCTAAAGCGCTGAGGGCCGCCGGCTGCTGACCGCTGAACCGGCTCGTCGAATGGAGAGGTAAGAGATGAACGCCTTTGTGATGGGGATCGATTTCGGATCGACAACCGCCAAGACGGTTATCCTCGACGTGGAAGGGAAGATCGTTGCTTCCAACGTTGCCCATATGGGGGCGGTGAGCGGCCAGGGAGTGGCCGCGTCGGTTGCCGACGCCTTGACCGAGGTAGGGCTCAGGCAGGTCGATATGGTCCGCACCGTGAGCACCGGTTACGGCCGACGCATGCTCGATATCGCCGAGAAAAATTATACCGAGATCACCTGCCATGCGCGCGGCGCGGTGGCCATGGTGCCCGAAGCCCGGCTCGTCATCGATATCGGCGGACAGGACAGCAAGGTCATCGCGGTCGACGCAAACGGCCTCGTGGTCCAGTTCGCGATGAACGATCGGTGCGCGGCCGGCACGGGCAAATTTCTGGAGGTGCTGGCGCGCGCGATGGAAATCGAGCTCGACCGCATGGGCGGCCTCGCACTCGAAGCCGAGCAGGAGCTCAAGATTTCGAGCATGTGCGCAACCTTCGCCGAGACCGAGGTCATCTCGCTGCTAGCGGAGGGACATGGAAAGCCCGACGTGCTTGCCGCGGTTCATGCCGCGATCGCCAACCGGACGCTGGGGCTCGTGAGCAGGGTCGGAAAGGTCGGTCCTGTCGCGATGACGGGCGGGGTGGCAAGGAATCCGGCGGCGGTCCACCATATCCAAAAAGTCCTCGGCATGCCGCTCCTGCTGCCTGAGCAGCCACAGATCGCGGGCGCGCTGGGCGCGGCGCTGCTGGCACTCGACGACTATAAGGCTTCGCTTGGCAAATTGGCCGCGCCCGAGGAGGATGACGACCTCGAGAGCCGGATCGGAATTCCGGGGAGTTGCGCTCCTGCGTGCAAAGGAGATCCGGTCGCTGCGGTCGCCGGCGCTCACCCTTCGCGTTAGTTCCAATTGAGCCGTTCATCCCTCTACAGTCGCCCGCCGCGCAAATTTTGATGGCACGCGCCATTCCATTCTTGCGGCAACGCGCCCCCAGCGCTTCGCTGGCGCGCCAGCCGAGGATTTTCCGATCGTCGGACGTCGGCCCGCCGCGGAGCTGTCGATGAGCGCGCTCTAGATCGGAGGAAACTCCTGTACGCCCGGGTAGCGGGCATAGCCTTCGCCCACGCCATATTCCATGATGCCCCAGCCGATATTGTCACCGTCGCGAACCTCGATGACATGGTCAGACAAGGTGCGCAACGCAGCGCGATCGGCGGCATTGTCCAGTTTCCAGCGGCCATGATCTGCAAACAGCTTGCCTTTGTCGTCGCCGTGGAACCAGCCACCGAGCCCGCCATAGAGACCACCCTTGAGAAAATAGCGTGCGGGCAGGGCGCGCACGTCGAGCTTCCGCCGGCTTCCGTCGCTGAAGATCGGCTCGAGCAGCGCGGACCGGACCGTTTGACCCATCCTGTCATCGGCCCAGTCGATGTCGTGGGTCATCGCGACCAGTCGCCGCGTACCGCCCGGCCGTTCTTCGACAGGCCTAACTTCTTCGCCCGTAATGTAGATGATGTCGCCCGGCGCGCGTTCCTTGAGGAAAAGCTGCAGGCCGTAATCGGCGAACTGAACCGTGATCCAGAGAAACAGAAAGGAGGGATAGAAGGTCATCGGTGGATGCGCCGGATCGGTGCGCATTTCGGCCCGGATACCCCAGCTATGGTCGCGCTGTCCCCACCAAGTTTCGGGCGTCACGTCCCATCGTTCGCCATCGAGTGCGATCCAGCCGCGATACCGCCCGAGTTGCTGGACGCGCGCCATGTCTTCGGTGACCCGTCCCTTGCGGCGGCGGAAATGGGCCTCTTCCTCATGGGCATTCATGCTCGCGTGGAAATCGAGATCGAAGGTCAAGCCGGACTCGTTTTCCCCGAGCGAAAGGTGGTGATGGCGCAGCCCTTCGACAACCTCGATCGCCAGAGGACCAAGCGCCGTATCGAGCGGATTGGGCCGTGAGTGGCGGCTGACGCGAAAATCGATCTGCTCGCCGCCGCGCGTGATCCCGGCAAAGGCGTCCATCACATTGCGGTTCGGATGATAGCCGAGCCCGATGTCGAAAATGACATCGCCGCCCGGAACCGGATGGCCGGTGTACCACAGCCGCTCCATCCACGCCGGATCGCTCGACTGGACATGATCGAAAGTCGTCGTCGTCTGGTGGCCGATCAGATCGTCCTGTGGGGTCAGCATTATGGTTCGTCCTTATCGGGTTCGCGGCCCAGCGAAATTTCGGCAAACATCGGGCGCGCGCTGGTCGCGAGCTCATATCGGATCTGGCGGGTCAGATAGGCGTCGAGGGCGTCCTGTATCGCTACCGGAGGCGCCGACTGGACCGCGAGCCAGTCAATGAGAGCGGCCACCTCCCGGTCGCCAAGGTCGCGCGATGGAACGTCGGCCGCTAGCGGTATCGACAGCGACGGCATACCGGCAGGCCGGTTCGGCACGGCAGCGATCGCCTCGTGGAGCTCGCGGAGCGCCGCTACCTGCTCGCCTAGAAAGGCTGGCGACCAGTCGCCGCGCAGCTTCAGGCTTTCGAGCATGAAGATCACCCCATATGCCTGACCCCGCGCGAACTCCCCGTCCATTACGGGGATCAGGTCGCGGCGCAGCACGTCGACCATGCCCTCGATCAGGCGGGCAAAGCTGTTGTTCATGCCGCCACCAGCAATTTCTCGATCTGGCGCAAGGTGGGCGCGATCTGGGTAGCCATTGCCGGCATGCGCATATCGCGAAACCCGTTGCGCTCGAACGCATAGGCCGCCGCGATATGCGTGACAGCAAGCTTGAGCAACGAGAACAGCGTGTAATAATGAACGTTGGCTGGATCGACTGCTACGCCGGTCCTTACCGCATGGCGATTATAAAGCTCCTCGCGCGATACCAGCTTGGACATTAGCGGCGTACCGCCGCGATATTGCGGGAGGCAGGTCCAGGCAATGTCCTCGTGCGGATCGCCAAGATGTACGAGCTCCCAGTCAAGGATCGCGGTAATCCGCCCGTCGACCTCGAGGAAGTTGCCGAGACGATAGTCGCCGTGGATGATGCTGAGCCGCGGGGCGACGGGCGGGTTAGCCCGCAGCCAGCCGATGAGCTTGTGGAGCATCGGATGCGGCCGTAGGGCCCAGCGGCGGTATCCGGCCTCCCAACGTTCGACCTCGCGCAGTGCCACATTTTCCTTGGTGAGGCCGTCGCCGAAGCGGGCGAGCGGGCTGCCCCGCCAGTCGATGGCATGGAGCGCCCCGAGCGCGTCGGCGAACTGTGCACCGATTGTAGCCCGCGCCGAGTCCGACAAGCCATCGTCGTGTCCCCATGGGATCGGCGTAGATCCCTTTGCCTTGTCGACGATAAGAAAGGGACCGCCCAGAATGGTGTCGTCGTCCGACCAGTAATGCGGACGCGGCGCCGCGACCGATGATCCCTGAACGGCCGCGAGCGCAGCAAATTCGGGCTCAGCGCTATAGGGAGCGTAAAGGCCGTTTCCGGGGCCGATGCGCAGGATGAGGTCCTGGGAGCCGCTTTCGGATTTCAGTGTGAAGGCATAGGTGATCCATGAAAATCCCGAAGGGAATTGCATCATGCCGCCAACGCGCGGAGCGACGACGCCATGCTGCGCGAACCAGGGCTCCAGCCGCGCGGGCAGGTCAGAGGCGGAAGCGACGCTCAAGCCCCGGACTCCGCGAGAAGTTTGCGCAGCGCTGCTTTTTGCACCTTGCCGGTCGGTGTTTGCGGTAGCGCCTCGAGAAATAGCACTTGCTTGGGAACCTTGTAGCCGGCGATCAACGTGCGGCAGTGCGCGATGATCGCGGCGTCGGTCAGTCCAGCGGCCGGATCGACAATCACTGCCGCCGTCACCCGCTCACCCCATTTCGCATCGGGCAGGCCGACGACGCCGCATTGGCGAATTCCGGGGAGCTTGCCGAGCGCGCCTTCGACCTCGGCCGAGTAGATATTCTCTCCGCCGCTGATGATCATGTCCTTGGCGCGATCGACGATGGTGAGAAATCCCGCCGCATCCATTCGTCCGAGATCGCCAGTGCGATACCAGCCGCTTCGCCAGACTTCGGCCGTTGCGCTGGGACGTCCCAGGTAGCGGGCAAACGCCATCGGACTGCGCGCCTCGACCTCGCCAACGGTGCCCGCTGGCACGACATGGCCGTCGGCATCGACAACACGTATCACACACAGCGGCAATGCGCGGCCGCACGAAGCCAGGATCGCCGCATCGTCGGTGAAATGGTCCTCGGGCCGCAGGATCGTGACAAAATTGGCCTCGGTTGTGCCATAGACCTGGATCAGGTCGCAGCCAATTTCGGCGCGCGCCCGCATCATCGTCGTCGCGCCGATCGGTGAACCGAAATAGATGATCGAGCGAAGCGCCGCGAATGCCTCGGGCGAGGCGCGGGGATGATCGAGCAGTAACTGGATCGCTGCCGGAACGATCGGCGCCATGCTCACCCGGTCGCGGTTGATGGCGTCGATGCACAGGTCGGGGTCGAACTGTGGCACCATGGTGATCGCCGTTCCGTTGAGCAGCGCGTATAGGCACAGCCAGCTGCCACCGAGGTGAAAATTGGGCATGGCCATCAACATGACGTCGCCTGCCTCCCAAGCCAGCGCGGGTTCGAGTGCGGTGCACAGGAAAGACCAGGCGAAATTGCCCTGCGTCGTGGCGACGCCCTTGGGCAGGCCGGTGGTGCCGGAGGTGAAGGAGACGAGACCGATTTCATCCGCATCGACGTCGCGGGTCACCGCGCCGGCATCTCCTGCGGCCAGCCAGTCACCATAGGCATCGTCTTCCGCACCGAACATAATGATCGGGAAATGGGTGGAGCAGCCATCGCGGACCTGTGCAAACACCGTCTCGAATTCGGCGGCGACCACGACCAGCGCGGGCTTGGCATTATCGACGATCTGGACCAGTTCGGCGGACGCGCAACGCCAGTTGAACGGCGCGAGCGCGCAGCCCGCCTTGCTTGCGCCGAACCAGAGCTCCCAGAACTCGATACTATTCTTGCCGAAATAGCCGACTAGCGCCCCTGGTCCTGCGCCAATTGCGATCAGCTGGCTGGCGATACGGTTGCTGCGCTCGTCTAACGACTCATAGCTGCGCCTACGGTCACCATCGATAAGCGCGATCGCGTCGGGCGTCTTGGTCGCCCAATAAGGTGCGATATCGGCGATACTGCGGATATTGTCGAACTGCCAGTTGGCGAGTTGGGAATCGGAAAGGCTGTGCTGGTTCATATCAGGCCACCGAGATGCCGCCGTTGATGCTGATCGCCTGGCCCGTGATGCGGCGTGCGGCCGGGCTGGCAAGGTAGAGCGCCATCGCCGCCAGGTCGCTTGCGTCGGCGACGCCCAGGTGCGCCATCGCAGCAGCCTTTTGGAACAGTTTGGCAGCAAAGGGACTGCTGTCGATGAGCGCCGCCCCGGGCGTGTCGGCGATCAGCGACGGCGTCAGCAGGTTAATGCGGATACCGCGGCGCTTTTCCTCAAGCGCGGCGGCGCGTGCAAACATCACGATGCACCCCATCGCCGCTCCCACGAGCGTTTCGCCTGGGGTGGCGGTCTTGGCGGCATCGGATGCGACGATAACCATCGCGCCGCCGCCGGCGGCGCGCATCGCCGGAAGCACGGCACTCATCATGTGGAGCGGCGGCCGGGTGATTTCATCGATCCGCGGCATGACCTCGTCGATGGGGATTTCGTGGAGCAATTCCGGGGGGTGGCTGGGGCCGGTGGTGCACATCAGGACGTCGATCTGCCCGAGAAGGACGCGCGCCTCGTTTTCCGCGCGCACGGCGTCTTGAGCGTCGGCCGCGTCGACGCGAACGAAGGCGATCGAACCGCCGGGTACACGCGCTAGCAGCTTGGCCACGGCCGCCGCGCCGCGGTCGTCGTTGCGACCGAGAACAACGACACGCGCCCCGGTTTCGGCAAATTGCGCGGCCGCCTCGAACCCGACACCCGCCGTGCCGCCCAAAATGGCGACCCCGCATTCACAAAGCGGCTTCTCCATCATGGCGCCTTGCTCGCGTTGCGATAAATGCCCGAGGTGCGCGCTACCGGCTCGCCATCGGCCGTGATGATCGCCTGCGTGAAGACCAGCGTTCGCGTGGCCTTAGGGCAGACGACCTCGGCCTCGACCCACACCCCCGGCCCGACCGGCGCGAGATACTCGACCGTCAGGCTGATTGTGGCACGATGCGCGTCATAGGCTTCGGGGCCGACTGCGCTGATCTGCATGTCTGCGAAGGTCGCCATCGCGCCCCCGTGGCAGCCGCCGACGGGGTTCAGATGCTGCGGCCCGACGCGGAAACCGATCTTGTGTTCGGCGAGATTGACATAGGCGGGGCCGAACGCGTCGTTGTACCCGCAGTCCAGAACAAGCGGTTCGAACCCTTCGGGCACATCCTTGCTCACAGCGCCGACGCATTCTTGCCGACGCGGCCGCGGTCCTGCTTGGCCAGGAATTCTTCCGATCGACGGACGAGTTCAGGATTGCCTCCGCACAGCGCATAGCCGAACAGGCATTCGACCTTCAGCTGTTCGTCGAGCGTCCGTCCGACAACTTCGAAAATCGTTTCCTTTGCCGACTCGACGGCGCGCCGGTCGTTGCGCAATATGCGGGCCGCCATATCCTCTGCTGCCGCCATCAACGCATCGTGCGGCACAACCTTCGAGACCATATTCGTCATCAACGCCCGCTGCGCGTCGATCGGTTCGCCGGTGAGCTCCATTTCGAGCGCGATGCCGACGCCGCAGGTATTGACCAGCCGGACGATGCCACCGTCGGCAGGATGCATGCCGCGGCGCAATTCGAAGGAGCCGAACTGCGCGCGCTCCGATGCAATGCGGATATCACACGCCATCGCCAGCTCGAGCCCGCCGCCGAGCACCCAGCCATTGCATGCGGCGATAATCGGCTTGTAGATGCGGTGAAGCCCGCGGGTGATGCCGCCGGCGAAACCGTCGTCGAGCTTGTCACGGCCGAGCGACGGACCGACCCCGTCCCACTCGGGAACATGCGTACGGAGATCGGCACCCGCGCAGAAGGCATCACCGGTACCGGTGAGGATCGCAATACGCAGATCCTCGTCATCGCGAAAGTCGATCCAGATCTCGCGCAGGCGATCATGCACATCGAGGTCGATGGCATTCTTCACCTCTGGCCGGTTGAGGGTGATATAGGCGATCGGCCCACGTTTATCGTACAGAACTTTCTCGGTCATGACTTGTCCTTGGCGGCGAGGATGGCGGGCGGTGCCGCGCGATGAAAGCCGTCATACGGCTGGCTCTTGTCGGATGGTGTAAGCGGTCCCCAGACGCGCCGCGCATTGGGCGCCCCTCCATCGACGCGGATCGTCGCGCCGGTGACGAAGGCGGCGGCGGGCGAAAGCAGAAAGACGATCGCGGCCGACACTTCGGCTTCGGACCCGAAGCGCTGCAGCGGAATTTCGCGCGCGATGTCATTCTGTATATAGGGGGTGTCGGCCGCGTCATAGGTGTCGAGGCCGCTCGAGGCGATTGCACCCGGCGCAACGCAATTCACCCGCACATTAGCAGCCGCCCACTCGCTCGCTGCGCTTTCGCTCAGGGTCAGCATGCCGCCGCGCGAAGCGCCCGAATGCGCATAATTCGGCCAGCCATTCTCGATATCGGCGATCATGTTGACGATCGCTCCACCATGTTCCTCCATCCACCGGACATAGACTTCGCGCATGACGATGAAGCCGCCAGTCAGATTGGTGCGCACCACGGCCTCGAAGCCGCGCGTCGTGATGTCCCGCAGCGGCGCGCGATATTGTCCGCCGGCATTGTTGAACAGCCCGTCGATTTTGCCATGCGCTGCCAGTACCGCATCGACCATCGCGATCACCTGTTCCTCGTCGCGAATGTCGCAGACATGCGTCGAGGCCTTGCCGCCATCGGAGACGATCTCGTCCTTTACCGTCTCCAGCTTCTCCAGCTTGCGCCCCACCAGCGCGACCGTGGCCCCGAGCGCCGCGAGCTCGTGCGCGGTGCAACGGCCGATTCCGCTGCCGCCGCCGGTGACGACCACGATCTGGCCAGCATAGAGGCCGGGGCGAAAGATCGATGCGTAGCTCATGCGGTCACCGCCTGACGCTTGGGGTCGGCGGCGCGCCCGACACGCGCGCGAGCGACAATAAGCTTCATGATCTGCGCGGTACCGTCACCGATCTCGAGTCCCATAACGTCGCGCATCCGCTGCTGGTGCGGCAGATCCATCGACCATCCATAATGTCCGAAGGTCAGCAAGCATTGGTGGATCACATCGAAGGCCGTGCGCGGTCCGAACCATTTGATCATCGCCGCCTCGACCGTGTGCGGCTGTCCTGCGTCGCGAAGCGCGAGGGCATGATAGGCCAGTTGGCGCGCCGCCGCGATCTGCGTTTCGCCCTCGACGATCGGAAAGGTTACTCCCTGGAACTGGGCGATTGGCCCGCCGAATGCCTCGCGTTCGGCCGAATACGCCCACGCCTCGTCGATCGAGGCCTGCGCTGCGCCGATGCATTGCAGCGCGATCAGCGCGCGGCTGAAATCGAAGCCCGCCATGACTTCGGTAAAGCCGCGCCCTTCGGCCCCCAACCGATGCGAAGCGGGAACGCGAACGCCGTCGAAGAAGACCGATCCTCGGCCTGAGGCATGGCTGCCAACGTCGCGGTATCGCGTCGTCGAGAGCCCCTCGGCCGTGGCAGGCACCAGGAAAGCCGTGACGCCGCTGGATCCCGTCCCGTCGCCAATGCGCGCGAAGACGACGTAAACGCTTGCCTGGCCGGCGAAGCTGGTCGACGCCTTCTCGCCGTCGAGTATATAATCGTCCCCGTCCTTGCGGGCACGAAGACGCAGAGCGGTGGCGTCCGACCCGGCATGGGGTTCGGTGATGGACAAGGCTAGCGTTGCCTCGCCGCGGCAGACCTTGGGCAGCCATTCATCCTTAACGGAATCTGTCCCGTTGCGAACGACAATTGTCCCGCAAAGCGACTGGACCACCGCCAGCGCCGAGACATTGAAGTCGCCATAGGCGAGTTCTTCTGCAATGATTCCCGCGGTCACAGCGCTTGCGCCCATGCCGCCATAGGCTTCCGGCAGGTCTATTCCGAGCAGGCCCATCTCGCCCATCTCGCGTACTAGGCCCGGCTCGAGCGCCGCATCAATTTCGCGCTGGAGATAGTTGGGCAACAGCCGCTCACGGGCAAAGCGTCGCGCCGCATCCTGTAGGGCCAGTTGGTCGTCCGTGAAAATCATGCTGTCTCGTCTCTCATGTGTCGCGTTGCGGTTCGAAGGCGTCGTTGTCGAAGGATATGACCGCTTTGCGGAGCAAAGCGGCCAGTTGCGCGAACTCGTCGGCATTCAGCCCGGCGAACGCGCGCTGCATCGGCGCGGCGAAGTCGCGAAGGCCCTTTTGCGTTCGCGCGCGTCCGCTGGACGTTATCCGGACGCTATGGCGCCGGGCATCGTTGGGGTCGCTGATCCGTTCGACCAGGGAATCGCGGGACAGCACGTCGACAATCTGGCTCATATGGGCACGGCTAGCCCCGATGAGCTCACTGAGCTTGGCTGGCGGTGCTTCACCATCCTGTTCGGCCATTAGCAGGCAGAGCACGTGGAACGAGCTTTCCGACAGGCCCATGTGGCGGAAAACCGGTTCGAAAAATTGCCCGAGACCGACCACGCAAATGCGTAGAAGCCGCACCATGATCGTTTCGTCCATAGGCAGGTCGGGCAATGCGGCAGCCATCGGTGCCACACTTTTGTCTACTGCCGCCAGCCGCTCCGCTCCACGCATTCCTTCTACCTTCCAATCATCTGGGGACCTTGCCGGGACACTGCGATGGGACGCCGCGTACCGGCTCCCCTTTTATCAGTAGGTGAAAGTACCGCGAAGGCCGATGATCCGGGGTTGCCCGGCAAAGCCAACGACCGTCGCGCCGAGGGCATTTACCGTGCGGCGGTAATCGGTGTTGAGCACATTGCTGGCATAAGCGGTCAGCCGGAAGTTGGAGGCGAAATCGACCGAGGCGCGCAAGTCGAGCAGGCCATAGCCTTCCTCCGCGGTGAGCGGAATTCCCGAGCCAAAGATGGGATTGCCTTCGCCGGGTTCGTGGAAGAAGTCGCTGAGCAGTGAATAGCTCGCCGCGAGCGTCACCTTGTTATCGCCGAACGGAATTCGCCACTCGCCGTTGACGCTGATGCTGTGCTTGGGCGCGCGAACAAGTGTCGTGCCATCGAACGTCAGATTCTGCCCGAGGTTGAAGACATAATTGTCATATTTCGCATCGAGATAACCGTAGTTGAAGCCAAAATCGAGATTATCCGATGGGTGCATCGAGACTTCGAGCTCGACCCCGTCGACCTTGCTGCCCGCCGCATTGGTAATCAGCGTCTGCGGCCCCGAAGCGGTGTCGATGATGCGCGATACCTGCAGATTGGCATAGTCATAATGGAAGGCCGAAAGATTGACGCGCAGACGGCGGTCGAGCCAGTCTGATTTCACGCCGATCTCATAAGTTTTGATGTCTTCGGGCGCAAAGACTGTTCCGGCTGCCGCGGCATTGAACGGTGCATATTGAAAGCCGCCCGATTTGAACCCCGTCGAGTAGCTGGCGTAAACGCTGAGGTCCGGCGAAATTTTGTAGCTGAGCACCGCGCGCGGGTCGAAACTCGTATATTTGCGCGCGACATTGACTGAGAAAGCCGCAGCGATGATCGGAAGCGCATCCGTGGTCGTGTCGACGAAAGCGATCCGTTTCTTGTCTTCCGTGTAGCGACCGCCCAGGGTCAGCTCGAGCGCGTCGGTGAAGTGAATGGTCGCCTGGCCGAAGATCGCGTAGCTCTTGATGTTATAGTCGGCCGAAACAGTGTCGGTTGCCGGGGTCGATGCGACCGGCGGTACTTGCGCGCCGGCGAATGCGACACGCGGCGCGCTGTCCACCCCTACCCGGAAGATGTCATCGCGCGAGCTCTTGTCCTTGTAGTAGAAAGCCCCGATGATCCAGTCGAGCTTGCCGTCGAAAGAGGTCGCGCCGTCGGGATTCGAGGTCAGGCGAAGCTCTTGTGTGTACTGGTTCGACCGTTCGATACCGATCTGGCTCAGCGTATCGAGCGAGGAGCCGTCGAGGTCGCGGCTGTCCCGTACTTTCAGCTTTTTATAGGCGCTGATCGAGGTGAGCGTCGCAAAGCCAAGATCGCCCTCGACCCGCGCGACACCGCTGTAGCTGTCGCGATCAAGCGTCGGGTCAAAGTTCAGGAAGCCGGCACGCAGGCTTTCGGGCCGGATCAGGTTGGGCAGACGCGCAGGGGACGCGAAGAAGACCGACCCGGGGTTGGCGGGAGCGCCTCCAGCCGTACGGCCGGTGCCCTGGTTGATGCCGCCGAACCCCGCCTTGTCGCCGTCATGAAGATATTCGCCGGTCAGGTCGATGCGCCAACCATCGGTGGGCTCGATCGCGAGCCGAATTCGCCCGCCCGTGTTGTCCACCCCCTGGAACTTGGTGCCCGTCGCGAGGTTGGTCACATAGCCATCGCGTTCGGTGTGCCAGCCGGCAACGCGGAACTGGATCGTCCCGTTGGACGTGATCGGGCCGCCTGCCGCGCCAAAGACTTCCCAGCCGTCGAAATTGCTGATCCCCGCCTCGGCGACGGCCTCGAAGGTCGCGGTCGGCGCCTTGGTGATGACATTGATCGCACCGCCGATCGTGTTGCGTCCGTAAAGCGTGCCTTGAGGGCCGCGCAGGACTTCGACGCGCTCGATATCCTTGAGCGATCCGAAGGAGCCGCTCGATCGGCCAAGATATACCTCGTCGGCGAAGACGCCGACCGAGCTCTCGGAACCCGGATCGAAGGAACGCGTGCCGATGCCGCGGATGTAAAGCTGCGGGCGCAACGCTCCGAAGCTCCCGAAATAGACGCTCGGGACGCGCGGCGCGATCGAATCGAGGCTTACCATGCCGGCGCTAGAGAGCTGGTCGCCGCCGAGCGCGGTGATCGCGATCGGGATGTCCTGGATGCGCTCCTCGCGCCGCTGCGCGGTGACGAGAATGTCTCCATAGGCGGGTGCGTCAGTTTCAGCGGCCGCCGGTGTTTCCGATGGAGCATCATCTTGCGCCACAGCCGGTTGCACGCCGACAAGAGTCGAAGCGCATGAAAGGAACAAACCCCACTTGCTAATCTTGTTCATAATCCGTCTCCCATAACCGGGTGTCTAACGTTACGGCTCATGCCGTAGCGTCGCGCCCTTTGGCTGCCAGAATATGTGCGCTTCTGGAGTGGCGATATTAGTGAACCACTTTATCTAATGTCAACGTGTTTCTTAAAGGGGTTAAAGACCTTGCTAAGGCATGGCGTTCCAAAGCGCCGGCGGCGGCCGAGGTCTGCCCTAGAAGGCGCCCTCGGCCGAGCTTGAGCCCGAAGCCGAACCGGTGGGGGGCGAGGAAGCCGGTGATGACGCGCCGAGCGAAGATGGAGCAGTCAAGCGCGTGGACGCGGCGCCCGCGACGTCCGACCAGGCTGTCGCCGAACCCGAAGAGGAAGAGACCGGGCTGAAGCCGCTGTCAGAGCGGCTGGTGTCCGATCTCACCGCATGGCGCACGCTCGCTCTTCAGGATGCGTTCGCGCAGAGCCCGGACACGGCCTATGTCGCCGTGCTCCATGCGTTCGTGCTGTCCCGCTTCTACGGGTACGCGGTGCCTCGAGCCTGGGTCCCGCTTGCGCACCGCCGCGGACAGGCGCCTGGCGCGCAATGCGCGCACGGCGTCGTTCGATCCCGATGACGGGATCGAACGGTGACGAAACCGCATATCAAACAGGTCTTCCGGCTCGATCCCGAACTTGTGAAACTGGTCGCCGAGCGGGCGCGCCAACGGCGGGTGACGCGCGCCGAGGTTGTCGAAGCCGCGTTGACCTCGCTGCTCACGTCCGATCATGGCGAGCGAATCGGGGCGGTCTTTACGCGGCGGCTTGACCGGATGTCGCGGCAGCTCGACCTGCTCGAATGGCATGGCGAGCTGACAGGCGAGGCGCTTGCGCTGTTCGTGCGCCATTGGCTTATCTACACGACGCCGCTGCCTGATGCAGCGTTGGCCGCCGCGCAGGCGACCGGCCGAAAACGATGGGAGGCATTCGTCGATTCCTTGAGCCGTCGCATGGAGGCAGGACCGAAGCTGTCCGATGAAGTGTCGCGCGACAGGGACAGTTGACCTGATGATGCATCGGTCGAGAGGCCGTACAATATTGGCAGGATGCGAGAATTGCCCTTCGTGGAGGCGCGGATGATCCCGCGGATCTTGGCAAACACTTTTGGCCTTGCGCGTATCCGCCTGTGCCGGATAGTATCCCATTTGTTACACTTCATCGCCTTTGGCTGCGGTGATCATCGCGCCGGAAGCGCGTACGGACAAGGCGCACCATGATGTCGGCTCACCGTGTATCTTCGCCGCCCTGGATGACCTCCGAACTGCAGATGTTCTCGGATATGGTCGACCGCTTCGTGACACGCGAATGCGTGCCGGAAATTCCAAGATGGCGCGCGGACCATGCCGTGCCGCGCGAGACTTGGCGCAAAGCCGGCGCCGCCGGACTGCTTATGGCCAGCGCGCCCACCGAATATGGCGGCGGCGGCGGCACGTTCGCGCATGAGGCGATCATCATCGACCGGTTCGGCGCGCACGGTGCTTCCGGCATGATCATCGGTGTGCAGAATATAGGGGTTGCTCCCTATATCGTCGAATTCGCGACCGAAGAGCAGAAGCGCCGCTGGATTCCGAAGATGGCGTCGGGCGAGATGATTGGCGCGATGGCGATGACCGAACCCGGCGCCGGCTCCGACCTGGCGGCAATTCGTACAACGGCGCGCCGCACGAACAATGGCTATGTCATCAACGGCCAGAAAATCTTCACCACACTCGGCAATATCGCCGATTTGCTGATGGTCGCGTGCAAGACCGACGCGGACGCAGGGCGCGAGGGCATATCGCTGTTCATGGTGGAAACCGCGGAATTAAAGGGGTTCAGCCGCGGAAAGCCGCTCGAGACCATCGGCGTCACCCCTTACGGAACATGCGAACTCTTTTTCGATCAGGTCGAGGTTCCGGATAGCTGCCTGCTCGGCGAGCGCGAAGGCGAGGGGTTTCGCCAGATGACGCACAATCTGGTGCCCGAACGCATGATCAGCACCCTGGAAGCGGTCGCCCTGATCGATCGGGCGCTGCGCGAAACCATCGCATATGTGAAGGGTCGCGAGGTGTTCGGCCGGCCGATCCTGGCGTTCCAGAACAGCGCCTTCGTGCTTGCCGAGTGCAAGACGGAGGCGGTGCTGGCGCGGTTGATGGCCGATCACTGCATCGCGATGCAACTCGACGGAGCCTTGGATTCGGTGACCGCCGCGATGGCCAAGCTCTGGATCACGGAGACGGAGGGCCGGATCGTCGATCGCTGCCTCCAGTTGTACGGCGGCTATGGTTATATCAACGATTATCCCATCGCCCAGATGTTCAAGGACGCGCGCGTGTCGCGCATCGGCGGCGGAACCAGCGAAATCATGAAATTGATCATCGCACGCTCGCTCTGAAAGACAGGTTTGGCGTCGAAGGCCGTTGCAATCACCTCTTGAATAGTGCACTAATATCGAAAGATGCCGACCAACGGTCTCGGGAGAGAGTTATGCGCAAGGAAGACATGGTCATTTTCAGCGTCGACGATCATATCGTCGAGGCGCCCCATATTTTCGATCAGCATCTGCCGCTGATCTACAAGGATCGCGCGCCCAAATGCCGGGAAACCGACAATGGCGAATTCAACTGGGAGTTCGAGGGCAAGTTCACGATCAACTTCGCGCTCAACGCCGTCGCCGGTCGGCCCAAGGAAGAGCTCGGGTTCGAGCCGAACAGCTTCGACCATATCCGCAAGGGTTGTTACGATCCCGTGGCGCGGATCGACGACATGAACGTCAACGGCATTTTCGCCGGCGTCAACTTTCCGACCTTCCCGGGCTTCGCGCTCGAGCTATTCCAGGTCCATAAGGACCGCAAGCTCGCGCTCGCGCTGATCCAGGCTTATAACGACTGGCATATCGACGAATGGTGCGCGACCGCACCCGATCGCTTTATCCCGATCGTCGGCCTGCCGCTGTTCGATGTCGACGAAGCGGTCAAGGAACTGAAGCGCGGCATCGCCAAGGGCGCGCGGACCGCGACCTTTCCGACCCTGCCCCAGCAACTGGGCTTCCCGACGATTCACGACCCCTATTGGGCGCCGCTCTGGAAGGTGGCCAACGACGAAGGCTTCCCGCTGTCGATTCACGTCAGCGCCCTGTCGGGTACGGGGTCCGAACATATCAGCGCCGACTCTCCGGTCGCGTCATTCTTGAACAAGTGCCACATGTCGGCGATGGCGGCCTTTTCGGAATGGCTCTGGTCCGATCCGATCCAGGACTATCCCGACCTCAAGATCATCCTTTCCGAAGGCGGTATCGGCTGGCTGCCCTATTTTCTCGAACGCGCCGAGCAGGTCGAGCATAACCACGGCCCTTGGATGGGGCACGTCTGGAAGGACGGCAAACGCCCGACCGATGTCTATCGCGAGCATTTCATCTCCAGCTTCATCCAGGACGAGCGCGGCGTCGAGATGCGCCATCAGATCGGGATCGACACGATCACGTTCGAAAACGACTATCCCCATGCCGACATCACTTGGCCCAACACGCCCGAGCAGCTCTGGTCCGGCGAGTTCAAGGACGGCGCGATCGGTCAGGAAGATATCGACAAGATCACCTTCCGCAATGCGGCGCGCGAATATCGCTGGGATGCGGTCGAGCGCCTCGGCCGCGAAAACTGCAACGTCGCCATGCTTCGTGAACTGGGGAAATCGGTCGATCTCACGCCGATCACCGGTGGCGGGGTACCGCCGCGCGATCATGACGGGGTCGTCCGCGCGAGCGACATCATGAAGCTGTTCCCCAAGAACCTCATGGATCCGCTGGAAGACGAGCGGTCGTCTGCTGCCTGAGGGGCATGTTTCGCCAATGCCGATGAGGATAGCAGAATGAATGGACCCCTTGCCGGGCTCCGGGTGCTCGATTGCTCGCTCGGGCTGGCCGGGCCCCAGGCGAGCGGACTGCTCGCCGATTATGGCGCCGACGTCATATGGGCCGAACCGCCCGGCGGCGATCCGGCGCGCGCGCGGCACCCGGCCGCCGCGTCGGTCTTCAACCGCAACAAGCGAAGCGTGACTCTCGATATCGGCGGGTCGGCCGCCGATCGCGCGCGGCTGCTGCGCCTCGCTGCGCGTGCCGACATCATGATCGACAGCTTCGGTCCCGGTGAAGCGGAGGCTTTGGGCCTGGGGTTCGCCCAATTGCATCAGGACCATCCTCACCTGATCCGCTGTTCGATCACTGCGGCGGGCGAAGATCCGCGGTATCGGGATCTCGCGCCTAGCGAAGCGCTGATCCACGCGCTTTGCGCGACCATGGCGCTTCAGCCAGGTCATCGCGACGGGCCCATTTTCCAGGCAATCCCGTTCGCCAGCCTCGGCGCGGCTCAACTTGCCGTCATCGGGGCGCTCGCGGCGCTGTTTCGGCGGCTCGACGATGGCGTCGGCCGCCATGTCCAGACCTCGCTGCTCGACGGCGCCCTGTCTTTTCACTCGATGTTCTGGGGCGAAAAGGATGTAGTGGACCCGGCAGCCGCGACGATCGACACCGCCGCGACGCGGGGGGCGAGCAGGACGCGCATGATCACGCGCTCGTTTCTGTGTGGCGACGGCGAATATATCGGGATCCACACCGCGGCGGTCGGGGCCTTCGGTAGGTTGATGGCGGTTCTGGGCCTCGACGATCGCATCGCCGCGACCGCCGGCGGCGGCGACGTCGGCACGCCGCTGACGCCCGACGAGGCCAGCTATATCGAGGACAATATTCACAATATATTCGCTTCGTACCCCCGCTCCTATTGGGTCCAGCGGCTTATGGAAGCCGATGTCTGTGCGATCGAGCATCTGCAGCCGACGCGGGTCTTCGACGAGCCGCAAGTCCGGAACAACCGCATGACAGTGCAGGTCGACGATCCCGTGCTCGGAAGCGTCGAGCAGGTTGCGCCCGCGATCCGCTTCGGCGGCGAGGCGGCCCCGGGGGCGCCGGCGCCGGCGCCCCGTTCGGGCGAACACACGCAAGCGCTGCTTGCGGCACTCGACGAGCCCGAAATCATCTCGCCTTGGCGTCGGGAAGCCAGCTTTGAGATTGATCGTCGCCCGTTGCTCGATGGCGTGCGCATTCTCGATCTCGGGGCATTTTATGCCGGGCCCTATTCGTCGCGCCTGCTTGCCGATCTCGGTGCCGACGTCATCAAGGTGGAGACAACGGCCGGCGATCAATTGCGCGGGATCGAACGGCCCTTCTTTTCGGCGCAAGCGGGTAAGCGCTCGCTTTCCGCCAACCTCAAGGATCCGCGAATGGCGCCTGCCATCGGCGGCCTTATCCGCTGGGCCGACGCCATTCATCACAATATGCGTCCGGGCGCCGCCGAACGCTTGGGCCTGGGTATCGATCAAGTTCGTGCGGTCAATCCGCAAGCCCTTTATCTGTACGCACCGGGCTGGGGATCCAGCGGCCCGCATCGCCTGCGTCAAAGCTTCGCGCCAATGCTCTCCGGCTATGTGGGCGCCTCGCTGGAAGTCGCGGGCCAATATAACGAGCCGATGCCGTCGCTCGGCAACGAGGATCCGGGGAACGGCCTCCTCGGCGCGGTCGCGTTGCTGATCGGGCTGATCGAGCGCAAACGAACAGGACGCGTGCTGTCGTCCGAGAATCCCCAGCTCAACGCGGCGATGGGGCTGATGGCGCACGTCGTTCGCGGACCCGACGGCGAACCGGTCGGCGCAGGGCGGCTCGACGTTCTCCAGATGGGAACCGATGCGCTGGAGAGTTTGTACGAGACCGCCGATGGCTGGATTTGCGTGGCTGCTTCCGAGGATCGTCACGTCATCGCTCTTGAGAGGCTCCTCGATATGGCGATCCTGACCGATCCGATGTTCGCGACCTTCGAAGCACGGCTGGCAAACCGCGATGCCCTTGCCGACCGGCTCCGGGCTGCATTCGAGCGGCGGACAACCGCCGAGTGTCTTGCATCGTCGTCAGACTTCATGGCCCAGCCGGTCGGCGCAGATTTCGTGACCGCTTTTCTCAACGATCCGGCCGAGCGCGTGGCCGGGCGCGTCGCCGAGGTCGAAGACCCTAAAAAGGGTAAGGTCCGCGAGATTGCCCATTTGCTGTGCATCAGCGACGCGGAGCGTGCCCCCCATCGGCTCGCGCCGGCCTTGGGAGAGCATAGCGACGCGATCCTGTTGTCGCTCGGCTATGCGAAACAGGACATTGAAACGCTGCGGCGCGAGGGCGTTGTCCGATGAGGACACCGTCCATCAAATGACAATAGAGGGGATTCGACGATGGACATAAAGCCGGGATCGCGTTGGTCGAGCGGCGTTTGCGATGGCGAGTTTGTCATCGTGCGCCCGCCCTCGGCCGCCGGCGAACTGCGTTGCGGCGGGGAAGCGGTGGTGCCGCACGGTACGCCTCGTGAACCAGGCGGCAGTCCGGGGGACGATTGGCAGCAGGGCACGCTAACCGCGAAGCGCTATGCCGATCTTGAGAGCGGTCTGGAACTGCTGTGCAGCCGGGGCGGGGCGGGGGGGCTTTCTTTCGATGGCCGGCCGATGGCGCTTAAGGAGGCCAAGAAACTTCCGTCTTCCGACTGATCCCGGCCGGGATCGTTTCCGAATTTGCATATCATCACGGCACGGCGGTTCGTTTGCGCTTGTCGGCATCATTGGCTGCCCGGATCGCCTCGCGGGCCGAGACCCATTGCTCGTCGGTCCAGCTGGCCAGCCGTTGTTCGCGCCCGCCCGACAGATAGGAGCCGCCGTCGATCGCGATCGTCTCGCCGTTGATGAACGATGCACCCGGCGCCATCAGCAAAATCGCCAGATTGCACAGTTCGTGCATTTCGCCGACACGCGCCATCGGGTTGAACTTCGGCGTGACGTCGGCTGGCGCATCGGTTCCGGCCGGATAAAGACGCTCGGTCATCCCTTCGGTCGGGAAGGTCCCGGGGCAGATCGCATTGGCGCGAATGCCATAGCGCGCCCATTCGACCGCCAGCGACTGGGTCATGACGTTGAGCCCCGCCTTCGACATCGCCGAGGGCACGGTGAACGGTCCGCCGTTCCAGACCCAGGTGGTCAGGATCGAAAGGATGTTGCCGCCGCGGCCTTCCTCGATCCAGCGCTTGCCGATATCGAGCGTCATGGCGAAAGTGCCGCGGAATACGATGTTCGCGATGGCGTCGAATCCTCCCATCGACAGATCCTCGGTCCGCGACAGGAAATTCCCCGCCGCATTGTTGACGAGGCCGGTCAGTGGCCCTTCCGCCCAGATTTGATCGAGCATCGCGCCGATCGCGTCGGGGGAGCGGATATCGCAGGCGTAAGATACAATGGTCCCGCCGCAGGCCTCGCGCATGGCGTGCGCCGCTGCCTCGACGACGGCACCGCGCCGGCCGCAGATGATGACTTCGGCGCCGCAGCGCAAAAACGCTTCCGCCATGCCCCGACCGAGACCGGATCCCCCGCCGGTGACGAGAATCCGTTCGCCCTTCATCACGTCGCTGCGAAACATCAGCTGGCTGGCGTCCACGTCTTTTCTCCCACTTTGATCATCGTTCCAATATCGGGGCTTTACATTTGAATAGAATACTATTCAAGGTGGCGAGACGAGGCACCGGGTTTGGAGAGGTTCGGATGTTCGGATTGCTGAAGGGCGTTCGCGTACTGGAATCGGCCGTGCTGCTGAACGGCGGCAATGTCGGGATGCTCCTCGGCGATCTGGGCGCCGACGTGATCAAGCTGGAGTCGGTCGGGCGGGGCGATTACCTGCGCGACATGCTCGGCCAGCTCGCTCCGCATTGGAGCCCGGCGCATCTGCAACTGAACAAGAACAAGCGTAGCCTGGCCCTCGATCTCCGCTCGGACGAGGGGCGGGCGCTCTTCTTTCGCCTCCTGCAGACCGTCGATATTTTTGTCGATGGTTTCGCCGGCGACGCCTCCGATCGTCTCGGTATCGGATATGCGGCGCAAAAGGCGGTCAAGCCGGATATCATCTATGTCCAATATTCGGGCTATGGCTCGGAAGGGCCTTATGCCGCGATACCAACCCACGGAAAGCAGATGAATGCTCTCGTTGGCGGGATGCCGGCCGAGCGGGATGGCTCGGGACAATTGCATGTCGTCCGGGGCCGCCAGATCATGGGCGGAACCGAGGATGCGGGCTCCGGGCCGGCGCAGGGCGCCCCCTTCGCCGTCATGGCGGCGCTGGCCGCGCTGACGCGGCGCGATCGCACCGGGGAGGGCGCATTTATCGACGTCGCGGCGTCCGATGGCGTGCTCGCTGCATCATGGATCGGTGCGGTCTATGAGCTGAATGCCGCGCGTATCCGCGACCGCACCGGCTTGTGGGAGGGCGCGACGCCCGAAGGCGCCGGCTCCGCCAAATATCAGCTCTACGAGACGGCCGACGGCAAGCACCTGCTGTTCTGCGCGATCGAGCCGAAGTTCTGGCGCAATTTCTGTGACGCGATCGACCGCCCCGATCTGTTCGACGGACCGGGCGCCGGGCCGGTCGACTTTGCCGGGGCCGATGGATTGCGCGAAAAGCTTGCCGGTATTTTCAAGAGCCGGACACAGGCCGAATGGGTGAAGCTCGCCGCCGACCGCAACATTCCCATGGGACCATCGCACGTTTTTTCGGATCTGTCGGAAGACCCGCACCTGGCACAGCGCGGGATCATGATTGACGCCAGCCACCCCGCCGCGGGCCCCTTCACCTACATCGGCTATCCCGCCATCATAGATGGCGCGCGCTACGGCGAACCGCGGCCGGCGCCGGCCTTGGGCGAGCATTCGGCCTCGCTTCTCGAAGAAATCGGAGTGGATTCTGCTGATCTGGAGGGTCTCCAAACACGTGGAATCATTGGCTGACGCGTAGGGCGGGACCATCGAAATCATGCGTTGAAATTTTTAATGGTGCACTATTGAGGAAATTTGGTAGACTGTTCGAGCGTTGTGGCCCGGCCACGATCCAGACTCCGACATAATTGGGGCGGATTCGCATTGGGAGAAAAGTGATGCTGAAATACGAGGCGAATCCGGCCATTCGTGGGTCGGTCAGTATGATTGCATTTGTTGCGGCGTTCGGGGGCATGGTCGGTGCGGCCGCTGCGCAGGAGCCCGTTCCCGCCGTGGCCGATGAAAGCGCGTCGGCCCGCGACGGCGATATCATCGTCACAGCGCGCAAGCGGGCGGAAACCTCGCTCGATGTTCCCGTCGCGATTTCAGCGATCGGCAGCGAAGAACTCAGCCGCCGGCAGATCGTCGATCTTGAATCGATTGCGCGCGTCGTTCCCAATCTCTTCATCGGCCCCTCGTCGGGCGGCCCGATGGGCAGCATCATCGCGCTGCGCGGAATCGGGGCCGGCGAAACGAACACGCTAGGCGACCAGGCCGTCGCCTTCAGCATCGATGGCGTCCAGATCGCCCGCTCGTCGCCGAAGCGGCTTGGTTCGTTCGACATGGCGCAGGTCGAGGTGCTGCGCGGCCCGCAGGCGTTGTTCTTCGGCAAGAACAGCCCCGGCGGCGTCGTGGTGATCCGCTCGGCTGATCCCGGCGACCGGCTCGAGGCCGGTTTTAATGTCGGATACGAGTTTGAAGCCGAACAGGTTCGCAGCGAGGCCTTTTTGTCGGCGCCGATCGGCGAAACTTTGGGTGTGCGTCTTGCGGTGCTTTATTCGGACATGGAAGGCTGGGTCGACAATGTCGCTCCCGCGGTTCCCGGATATGGCGCGCGCGAACGCAAGCTGCCCAGCGAGAATGAGATCGGCGCGCGGCTGACGCTCAAGTTCGAGCCCTCGGACAGCTTCGATGCACGGCTGAAACTCACCTACGGGCGGGTCCGCAACGCCGGTATCGCTGCCAACACCCAGCGCGTCGCATGCCCGTTCGGAGCAGCGCAGCTCGGCATCGGCACCAATGACGATTGCACCGCAAACGACACGATCGTCCGCGCCGACATCGGCACCAATTTCGGGGTGCTCAATCCGATTTATCGCGATGGCGTGCCGTATCTCGACCAGAAGCAATATCTCGCGGGTCTGGAGATGAACTTCCGGCCAAGCGACAGTCTGACGCTCACGTCGCAGAGCAGCTACTTCGGTACCGATCTCAATTTCTTTGATAATTTCAATGCCAACTCGGCGGACAGCCCGGCGGCGCTTGCTAGGTTGCTCGTTGCGGCGGGCGATGTCGAACTCGATGAATATAGCCAGGAGTTGCGGCTCGCCAGCGACTTCGACGGGCCGCTGAACTTCATGGTCGGCGGCTTTTATCAGGACACGAAGATCAGCTATCTGTCGGTCCTCGCGCGCAACGGCCTTGCCCCGACCTATTCGGGACTTGGTGATCCGACGATCGCGCAGCAGGACGGCAAGGCTTGGTCAGCCTTCGGTCAGGTCACGTTCGAACCTGTGCCGACGCTCGAACTCTCCGCCGGTGGCCGCTATTCGCACGAAGAGAAGCAGTTCCGCCCGGTCTTCGCGCTGACCGGACAACCGGTGAATCCGGCGCTTCCCGGCGGGACGGTCGTACCCGACGGCGAGTGGAGCGACTTCTCTCCTGAAGCGACGATCACTTGGAAGCCGACCGACGATCTGTCAGTCTATGCCGCATATAAACAGGGTTTTCTCTCCGGCGGCTTCAACGGCGGATCGGGCAATCTTGCGCTTGACCGCTCCTATGATCAGCAAACAGTCGAAGGCTTTGAAGCCGGCGTGAAGGCGCTTCTGTTCGACCGGCGCCTGCGGATCAACTTCGCGGCATACCGCTATGACATCAAGGGTCAGCAGGTTTCGTCGGTCGATTCGGCGCTTGCGCAGACGAACATCACCAACGCTGCCTCTTCTAAGTCCGAGGGCCTGGAGCTCGACGCCCAATGGCAGCTCACCGATGCCTTCTCGCTCCGCGGCGCCGCCTCCTATAACCGGGCCCGTTATGACAGTTACGCCAATGCGCCCTGCTTTGCCGGTCAGACGCCGGCACAGGGATGTGTCCTTGTCGGGACATCGGCGTTGCAGGACCTCTCCGGCCGCGTGCTGGCGCGGGCGCCCGAATGGACCGCCGGGGTCGGCACGACTTACGAGCTTCCGGTCGGGGTGGACGACAAGATCTTCCTGTCGGCGGACGCCAATTACACCGATGGCTATTTCACCGACACGACATTGGGGCCTGGGACAATCCAGGACAGCTATTGGCTGGTCGATGCCTCGATCGGTTATCGCACGAACTCGGGGCTTGAACTCGCGCTCATCGGTCGCAATCTGACCAACGAATATTATTTCCAGCGGACCACAGACGCTCCCTTCACGGGGTCCGGAACGGGCACGGCAGCGGGCGTCCGGGCCGATACACTCGGCTATGTCGGGCGCGGACGCGAGCTCTCGCTGCGCCTCAGCTATCGGTTTCGGTAGCTCGGGTGAGCGATCAGGCATCATCGGAGCCCCTGCGCCGCGAGGTCCGGGCTTGGCTCGAGGCTAATCTCGATGGTGATTGGCGGGCCAGGATGGTGGGCGCATCGGGCGAAGCGTTCGTCGCGTTCCAGCGCGCCTGGTTCGCGAAGATCGTGCCGTCGGGGTTCGTAACGGGTCACTGGAGCGCGGACTGGCCAGGCGGGGGACGGTCGCTGGGCGAGCAGGTTGCGATCTTCGAGGAACTCGCCCGCGCCGATGCGCCGCGCCTCGGACTGCATTTCCTCTCGCTGTATCACGCGGCGATGACGCTGCAGGAGTGGGGAACCGAATACCAGAAGGCGAAGCATCTTCCCGAGATCCTGAACGGGGCCGTCTGGTGCCAGGGCTTCTCCGAACCTGGCGCCGGGTCGGACCTCGCCGCCCTGTCTGCTACCGCCGTACGCGACGGCGATGCGTATATCGTCAACGGTCAGAAAATATGGTCGACGATGGGCGCGCATGCGGACTGGTGCATGCTGCTTGTCCGGACCTCGCGCGACGGACCGAAACAAGCGGGGATTACCTATCTGCTCCTCGATATGACATCGCCCGGTGTCGAAGTGCGGCCGATCCGGCAGATCAGCGGCGATGAGGAATTTGCCGAGATATTCCTCGACAATGTCTCTATCCCGATCGTGAATCGCGTCGGCGATGAAGGGCAGGGCTGGGCAGTCGCACAAACGACATTGTCCGCCGAGCGCGGTTTGACTCTCGTCGAGTTCGTCGAGCGGATGAGCGGCTCGGCTGGCCGGCTCCTCGGGACCGCGGTTGCGGAGAGCAAGGACTCCGCGCTCTTTCAACGTTTCGCGGAAACGATGATTCGTCTCCGCGCGCTGCGCGCCCTCGTCGCCCGCCTGATGGAGCGACGCATGGCGGGTAACGAGCGGGACGGCGATGCGTCGGTAGCCAAGCAATTCTACGCTGCGGTCCTGCGAGATTTCACCGAACTTGGCTTACGCGCGCGCGGACTGGAAGGCCAGGTCAGCGACCCCTTCGCCAGAGGCGCGGGACAGGAGACGGGTAACTGGATGTTCGATTTTCTAAACAGCTACATGTGGACGATCGCCGGTGGAACGAACGAAATCCAGCGAAATATCATCGCCGAACGCGTCCTCCGACTGCCGCGCGAACTCGCAGCGTCAACCCGCGCGTGAGCGACATGGCCGAACTGCTTGACGAAGAAGAACTCACGGCTGCGGTCCGAAGCGCTCTGGCGGCGGACGATGCATTGCCGAGCGGCGGCAACATGGGCTGGGAGAAACTGGCGGCGATTGGAGTGCCAGGCCTGACGGTGCCCGGCCGGCTTGGCGGCCTCGAACAGTCCGCTGTACAGCTTGCGGCAGTCTATCTCGAGATGGGCCGTGCGCGCAGCTCCGCCGCAATTTTACCGACCATGATCGCAATCGACATATTGCTGGCTACGAACACGGGTCGCGGCGACGATCTGCTTCGTGAGATTGCGAAGGGCAACGTCCGCTTTGCAAGTCCCGCCGATCCGCGCGTGCGGAGCCTGTCCGCCGCCTGCGAGGGGAGTGATCTCCTTCTCGACGGAACGGCGTCGAACATGACCTTCACGACCGGCGCCACCCACGCACTACTGGTAGCCGACTTCGAGGGGGCCGATGCCTGGTTTTCTGTCGCGCTTCCTCTCGCCGTCCGTGCGGCGGAGCAACCCTTGTGGGACCAGTCGCGCAGCATGGGAGCGTTCCGCTTCGATCGCACCCGCATTGCGGCCGATCAGCATCTGCTGCTGGCGGAGCGCCGCGAGACGCTGGACGATCTGATCGTCAGCCACTTCGATCTGGGTATCGCGGGCGATTCGGTCGGCGGCGCGCGGCAGATTTTCGAACTTACGCTCGAATATGTCCAACTGCGCCATCAGTTCGGCCGTGCGATCGGGAGTTTCCAGGCCATCAAACACCGGTTAGCCGACCATTATACGATGATCGAGGCGGCCGACGCGCTCTACGGTCATGCGTGCGTCGCACGCGCCGAGGGCGCATCGGATGCATTGGAAGCGGCGAGCGCTGCCAAGCTCTTCTGCTGCGAAACCTATCGCAAGGTCGCCACCGACGCGATCCAGCTTCACGGCGGTATCGGCTTCACCTGGGAGCATGAGGCGCATCGGTTCCTGAAACGGGCGCTGCTCAACGAGCAACTCGGTGAACCGCCCGACGCGCGGCTGGCCCGGCTCGGACATGAGGCGCTCGGCAATGGCACCACACCTGCACCGGAGTCGGAAATGGCGCGTGAAGGACTATCATCTTGATCAAAATCGAGAATCCGGAAGAGGGCATTCGGCGTATCGTCCTTGCGCGACCCGATCGGGCCAACGCGCAGAATAATCGCCTGCTCTATGACCTCGACAAGGCGCTGACCGACGCATCGCGCGACCCGGCCGTGCGCGTCATCCTATTGGCCGCGGAGGGACGCCACTTTAGCGCCGGCCATGATCTGGCGGACTTCGACCCGCATCTCGCCGATGTCGATCTCCGGGGCGTCTGGGGCGGGTTCGATCAGCCGGCGCAGGAAGGCTATATGGCCTTCGAGGAAGAAGCCTATTTCGGACTCTGCTGGCGCTGGCGCAACATCCCCAAGCCGCTCGTCGCCGAAGTGCAGGGCAAGGTGATCGCCGCTGGCTTGATGCTGGTGTGGATTTGCGATCTGGTGGTGGCGAGCGAGGATGCGACGTTCACCGATCCGGTCGTCGGAGCGGGCTTCAACGGCGTCGAATATTTCGCCCATCCCTGGGAATTGGGTCCCCGCAAGGCCAAGGAAATGCTGTTTACCGGACAGGGACTGACCGCTGCGGCGGCAGAGCGCGCCGGGATGGTCAATCGCGTCGTGCCGCGCGCCGAACTGGAGGCGCATTGTCTCGAGCTGGCGCGGTCGATCGCGGCGATGCCGCCGATGGGGACGCGCCTTGCGAAGATGGCCGTCAACGCCGCGCAGGACGAGCAAGGTTTCTACTCCGCGCTGCGCCACGCCATGGCGATCCAGCATCTGGCGCACGCGCAGCAATGGGCACTCCACGGCGTGTCCGCAGACCCCGGCGCCTTCGACAAGATCGGCGCCATACTCAAACGAGGGCCCTTGGATGACTGAAGCGAATGCGGGTGGTGAGGCCGTCCTGATCAGCAGGCGTGAAGGCGCTGTCGCCATTATCGAGTTGAACGATCCTGCTCGCCGCAATGCGCTGACGAGCGAAATCAAGTCCCTTCTTGGCGCCGCGATCCATGGTGCGATTGCGGACCCGGCCGTACACGCCTTGATGATAACCGGGCGCGGCGGCGCCTTTTGCGCCGGCGCGGATGTCGCGAGCCTCGATGATCGCGCCGCGGTGAGCACCCGCGCGCGCGTGCTCGGTAGCCAAAGCTGGCTGCTCCCGCTTCTCGCGTGCGACAAGCCGGTCATCACCGCTATCGATGGTCCCGCCGCCGGTGCCGGCTTTGCGCTCGCGCTCGCGGGCGATGTCATCTGCGCCTCCCATGCCGCCGTGTTTCGTTCGAGTTTCCTCGGAATCGGCGCGGTCCCGGATCTCGGCCTGGCTTATCTGTTGCCCCGCGCCATCGGGCGATATCGCGCACGCGATATTCTCCTGCGAAACAAACGCGTCGATGCCGCCGAGGCTGCCGATCTCGGTATCGTTGTGCATCTGTCGCAACCGGACAAACTGTTCGACGAAGCGCTTGCCATTGCGACCGAACTTGGCAGTGCGCCTTACGCCGTGGGGCTGGCGAAGCGCCTTCTCAATCGCGGGGAAGAGATGTCTCTTGAGGCTTTTCTCGAGTTTGAAGCGGCCATGCAGTCGGTTGCCTTCGGCAGCGAGGACTTCGCTGAAGGCGTGACGGCGTTTCGTGAAAAGCGGCGGCCTGCGTTCGCGTCGCATTGAGGGGCCGCACCGTCGCCGCTGCGTTCGATCGGGCGCCGGTTGCGTTGAACCGGGATCGCCCCTATTCCACCTGTGGCGCGAGAAGGGGTCGCGGTTGAAGCGGGAGTACCGGGCAAAAAATGGCTTTAGTGCCGAACGAACGTCAGCTGCTCGAGTCCATCGTTCCCCGCTTTTCGACGTCCGGCAACAAGCGGGCGAGCGGTGTGGCCGACGCCATTCGCGAGGACATTCTCGATCGCAACCTTGGCGTGGGGCATCCGATCGGTGCCGAGGTCGATCTGATGCGCCAATTCGGCGCCAGCCGATCGACGCTACGCGAAGCCATTCGGCAGCTCGAGGCGCATGGCGTGGCGCGGACACGGCGCGGCGGCAATGGCGGATTGTTCGTCGCCCGAACGGCCGAACAATTTTCGATTCAGGCGATGGCCACCTATTTCGAGATCATCGACGTCAGCGTCGACGAATTGTTCGAAGCGCTCGAAGCGCTCGAGACGCGGGCCGCGATCCTCGCCGCCGAGCATGGCGATTTCGCCCAAGCCGAGCATCTTCGGCAATTGATGGACGAGCTCAACGCGAGCGATCCCGAGACGGGTTCGGTGGCGATCCACATGCGGATTCGCGAATTGATCGGGACCATGTCGGACAATCCGGCGCTGGCGGCATTCAACGCGGCCATTTATCGCTCGATAGTCGAAAGTATCGCGGGCGAGCTGAGCCTCGCCGAGTATAATTTCGAGCAGGATTTTCAGGTCGCGCGCGCGACCAAACAGGCGGTGGTCGAACGGGTCATCGCCCGCGATGCCGCCGGTGCCGAGAATGCGATGCGGACCGATATTGCCCTGCGCAAGAAAAGTGTCACGGCGGGGTTCGCGAGCTTGCACGAAAGTGAGGCACGCGAAGGCCTGCTGCCCGAGCAGCAGAAAAGCCCGGTAGGCGAGGGTTATAGTCCCAAGCTTGCCCAGACCGTCGCCACAAGGCTGGCGCATCGGCTCGTGCACGGCGATTTCGAGTTCGGCGATCATTTGGGCACCGAACCGGATCTCGTCGCTCAATTCGGGGTGAGCCGCGCCATATTTCGTGAAGCGATCCGCATTTTGGAATTGCATGGCCTGCTGTTCACGCGCCGCGGAAATCGCGGCGGACTGTTGGTGGGGCAAGCGAGCCCGGCTTACACATTGCGCGTAGCGGGCGGCTATTTGCGGCATCTCGGATTGGCCCGTGTCCATCTCGACGAGCTTCGCGGAACGATTGCGATTGCGGTCGCCAGTCTGGCGGCGGAACGCCGGACGGCATCCGATCAGGACATGTTGCGCAAGATGCTGAGGCATCAGCATGAATGCGAAAGCGGTGAACTGATCGAGGCGGCCGCGATGATCCAGATCTTTGTCGCCGATATCAGCGGCAACCGGGCGCTCGCGCTCTTTCTGAGGGTTATCATGGCCGCGATCTGGCCGTCGCTGCCACCCGAACTCCCCGCTGAAGTGATCGAAAAACTCAACGATAGCCATCGCAATCTCGTCGAGGCGATCATTGCGGGCGACCCGGCGCTGGCGCGCCGATTCATGGTCGACCACGTCCGGCTTGCTCATCCCTGGTCGACGCTGCGCTAGGAAGGGTGGGTTCCAAACGCCGACTTGACTCGATGAATAGGATACTGTTTAAACTGCTTTCGGAGCGGAATGCCGCCCTCCGAAGCAGCAAGAGTTGCAGCCGACATGGACTATGGGAGCCAGTTACGGGCGTTTCTCGACCCGTCTCATTATAATTCGCTGCGGTCGATCGAGGCCTCGGGCGTTGCCCTACATCCTAATCTCAGCGTGATGCATCAGGGCACAAACTGGCATCGCGCCGGGGTTGTCGCGACGCCAGAGCAGCATGCGGCGATCCGCCAAGCCGAACGCGCGATCTTTCCGGACGGCTTGTCGTTCACCGAAGCGCGTATCTGGTCGGCCGCCGCTGCCGACACGATCTTCTGCGAATATCGCTGTGCGGGAGAAACGTGGAATGGCATCCCATTTGCAAATGGCGGCCTCGCGATCTTCGAATTCGACGATGGGGCTTTGCGGCGCGTCCGAAACTTCCTGAACACCGCCCATGTCGAACAATGTCTGGCTGGGTGGGCTGAGCAGCTACCCGTCGAGACGCTGCTTCACCTCCCCGGCTACCACAGCGCCGCGTTGCCGCCGATCGACTGGCGGCCGTGGGCGCCGTCGCCATCGGCAACCCTCGGAAGCGATCCGACGCCGGTCTATGCCAAGCCCTTGACCCACGGCCAGCGTGCGATGCTGCATTTCGGCCGGCATGTCATGGGCGAGGAGGCGCCCTTTCCCGTTTCGCCCGACGGCTATACTGACTTCCAGGGGACATGCTGGGTCCTCGCGGGCCGGTCACCGGCGGAATCGCTGTCGATGGATCCAGCCAGCCCCTATACCACCGCGCTCATCCGCATGTTCACGCCGCCGGGACAGGATGACGAAATCTCGCTCGCCTTCACGCATTTTTCGACATGGGATGCGGCGGACGATAGCTCGACGGCTTTCATGGAATGGGTCAGCCAGGCGACCTTCTACACGGGCCGCACCTTTCGCAATCACGGCGCGACAGTCCTTACCTTCGACGATCGGGGCAACCGCGTCGCGCACCGGGAATATACAAATACCGCCTATGCGGAAGCGATGACGAACCACGGCGACTTTCGAGCATTGGTGGGAGATGCATTCGAAGGCCTCGCGGCGGCGGCGGACTGGGATCTGCCCAGTTCGGCCTGGCATCCGCTTCCCATCGGACCGTAGGCGCGGATCTTCACCGACGACCTTGCCCATCCCATCATCAACGAGGCTGCCATCATGACACAAACACCTTCCCCTGAATTCGCGAACGGTTTCGCGCTCGTCGCTGGAGGCAGTGGCGGGCTCGGTGCCGCTGTCGTGGAAGAGCTGGCGCGCCGCGGCTCGGACGTCGCGCTCACCTATTCGACCAACCGCGACGCGGCCGAGGCCGTGGCCGAACGCGTACGGGCGGCCGGCTGCAAAGCGCTTGTCGGCCAGGTCGACCTTCGCGACCCTGAGGCGATCGACGCCTTCACGAAAGAGGCCGTCGCACAGCTCGGCCGGCTTCATTCGGTGGTCTATGCGGCGGGACCGGCCTTCAACTTTGCCTATATCAACGCGATTCAGCCTGCCGAATGGGCGCAAACCATGCGCACCGATGTCGAGGGCTGCTTCAACCTGGTCTGGGCGACGCTCCCGCACGTCAAGGCGGGGGGCGGCGGCAATTATGTGGCGGTCATCACGGGCGCGGCCGACCGTCCGCCACCCAAGGACATCATGTCGGCAGCGCCCAAGGCCGCGATCCAGTGCCTCATGCGTGGCCTTGCCCGCGAAGAAGGCCGCTTCAATATCCGGGCCAATTGTGTCGGTCCGGGCTGGATCGCCGCCGGACTCGGCGCGCACTATCTCGATAACGACGAGCACGCCAGTTATGTGCGCAAATTCACCGCCCAAATCCCGCTCCAGAAAGCCGGCGAGGCGTCGGACGTCGCGGACGCCGTGGTCTTCTTCTTATCCGAGCAGTCGCGGTACATCAGCGGTGCCTCGCTTCCGGTCGCGGGTGGATTGCAACTGTAGCGGCGCCGGGGCGCAATTTTCGGGGACGAGCGATTATGGGAATGTTGGATGGGAAGGTGATGGCGGTCACCGGTGCGGGCAGGGGCATCGGGCGGGAGATTGCCTTGCTGGCCGCGCGCGAGGGCGCAACGCTTGTCGTCAACGACCTCGGTGGGACGCAGGAGGGCGAAGGCGCCGATCGCGGACCGGCCCTCGAAGTCGCTCAGGAGATCGAGACGAACGGTGGACGCGCCATTGCTAATTCTGCCGACATTTCCTCTCCCCAGGGAGCGGCTTCGATCGTCGAGGATGCCGTGCGGACCTATGGTCGCCTCGACGCGCTGGTGAACAACGCTGGAGTGCTGCGCGACCGCATCTTCCACAAGATGAGTCAGCCGGATTGGGACGATGTGATCCGCATCAATCTCAATGGATATTTTTACACGTCAAAAGCCGCCGCGCTGCAATTCAAGGAACAAGGCAGCGGCGCATTCGTCCACTTCACTTCGACCTCGGGACTGATCGGCAATTTTGGTCAGGCGAATTACTCGGCTGCAAAAATGGGCGTAGTCGGGCTGTCGAACTCGATCGCGCTCGACATGGCGCGTTCGGGCGTAACATCAAATTGTATTGCACCCTTCGCCTGGAGCCGCATGACGGCGACGATCCCGGCGCAGAATGATGCCGAGCGCGAACGGGTCGAGCGCATAAAATCCATGTCTGCCGAGAAGATCGCGCCGCTCGCAATATTTCTGGCCTCCGACGCCGCAAAAGATGTGACCGGGCAGATTTTTGCCGTTCGCAAGAACGAGATATTTCTCTTCTCGGTTCCGAGGCCGATCCGTTCGATGCATCGATCGGAAGGCTGGACGCCGGAGAGCATTGCTTCCGATCTGCTGCCCGCCTTTCGGCCGAGCTTTCATAAGCTTGAGCGGTCGGGCGACATTTTTGCCTGGGATCCGGTATAGTCCGATGCCTTTCGATCCCCAGTATCTGCTCAGCCTTCCTCCGCGCACGACGACGCAGCAGTTTACCCGGCGCGATACGCTGCTCTACGCGCTCGGTGTTGGCGCGGGTCAGGAAAGCGACCCGGCCGAGCTCAAATTCGTTTACGAGGGAGCGCTCGAGGCGCTTCCGACCATGGCGGTGGTGCTGGGATATCCGGGATTTTGGCAGAAAGAGCCTGAATATGGCATCGACTGGCGCCGCGTGCTGCATGCCGAACAATCGGTCACATTCCACAGTCCGTTGCCGGTCGAAGGGACTATCCGCGGCGAACTGACGATCGATGAGATTATCGACAAGGGGCTGGAAAAGGGCGCTCTGCTTTATTCCAGCCGGCGGGTGTTCGAAGCGCAGGAAGACCGGTTGCTCGCCACCGTGCGACAGGTTTCGTTCCTCCGTGGCGATGGGGGCCAAGGCGGCTCGGCCGCCGTGTCGCCCCGTCCCCATATTTTACCGAGCGGCGACCCCGACCTTCGCATCGAACTGACCGTGCGCCCCGAGCAGGCGCTGCTCTACCGGCTCTCCGGCGACTATAATCCGCTCCACGCCGATCCCGATGTCGCGATCCAGGCCGGTCTCGAACGGCCGATCCTGCATGGGCTATGTACATACGGGATGGCAGGCCGGGTGCTCCTTCGCCAATTATGCGGTAACGAGCCGAAATATATGAAGCGGCTCGACTGTCGCTTTACCGCTCCGGTGTATCCGGGCGAACAACTCGAAATGTCGATCTGGCGTGAAGGCGACCGGCAGGCTTTCTTCAGAGTGAATGTCGTTGGGCGAAACGTCGTCGCACTCGATAATGGCTATGTTGAAATAGGAGAATGAAGGAGATTCGGAGCCGCTGGATTAACCCCGATGGCCTTGTCTTCGAAGGCACCACGATAAGGCCAATGACGGCCATGCCGTTTCCGGTTCCGGACTGACACCATGCGCACGCCGCTGCTTCTCGATATTGCCGCCGACGCCTGCCCCGACCGCATCGCGCTCGGACCGAAGGAAAACGGCTGCAATTTCGACGCCTATCGCGCGCGGGCGGGCCAGGTCGCGGCGTGGCTTGCGGACAAGCGCAACCCGAACACCGCCTTCCTTGGCATGAACGGCGACATTTTGCCCGTCCTTCTCTTCGCGAGCGGGATGGCGGGTTCGCCCTTCGTGCCGCTCAATTATCGCCTCGCCGATGCAGATCTCAACAAGCTGGTCGTGCGCAGTGCTCCGGCGGTGCTGATCGCCGATGACGACATGCTGGCGCGCCTAGCGCCCGTCGATGACGTAGAGGTGATCGCGCGCAGCCGTTTCGAAGCAGAATTCATGCGCGGACCGATACCCGGGAAGGTCGACCTGCCCAAGACCGAGCAGGACGTTGCCGCGCTCCTGTTCACCAGCGGCACCACCGGCGACCCGAAAGCCGCGGTGCTGCGCCACGCGAACCTCACCTCCTACGTCATGTCGACCGTCGAGTTCCTCGGCGCCGACGAGGACGAAGCGGCGTTGGTCAGCGTACCCGCTTACCATATCGCCGGGATTTCCGCGATCCTGACCGCGGCGTACGGCGGCCGGCGCATCGTCTACCTGCCGGGCTTTACCGCCGAGGACTGGGTCGCCACGGCAGCCGCCGAGGGCATCACGCACGCGATGGTGGTGCCGACGATGCTCGATCGCATCCTCGACGTCATGCAGGCGACCGGCGAAATGCTGCCCGCGCTTCGCGCGCTGTCTTATGGCGGCGGCAAGATGCCCGAGGCGGTAATCGCGCGCGCGCTGGCGATGTTGCCGCATGTCGCCTTCGTCAACGCCTATGGTCTCACCGAAACCAGTTCGACGGTCGCGCTGCTCGGCGCCGACGATCATCGCGCCGCTTTCGCCTCCGCCGATCCGGTAATCCGCCGCCGCCTGGCATCGGTCGGGCAGCCGCTGCCGAGCATCGAACTCGAGATCCGCCGCGAGGACGGGTCGGGCTGCGGCATCGGCGAACATGGCGAGATCCATGTCCGCGGTGAACAGGTCTCGGGCGAATATCTGCACAAAAAGGCAGTCGCCGACGACGGCTGGTTTGCGACCAACGACGCCGGATGGATCGACGAAGGCGGTTATCTCTTCGTCGAGGGGCGGCTCGACGATGTCATCGTGCGCGGCGGCGAGAATATCTCGCCGGGCGAGATCGAGGATCTGCTGCGCAGTTTCGACGACATCGCCGACTGCGCCGTGCTCGGTATCCCGTGCGAGCGCTGGGGCGAAAAGATCGTCGCGGTGATCGTATCGCGGTCGGGCTCGCCCGACACTGAGGCGATGGCGGCGGCGATCCGCAACAAGCTGCGATCGACCAAGACCCCCGAGGCATGGTTCGTCCGCGACGAGCTTCCCTATAACGAAACCGGCAAGCTGCTGCGCCGCGTTTTGAAAGCCGAACTGGCGGAAGGGGCTGCGCCGATCAGGGAAGCGCGATGACGTGGTCCGATCTTCTCCCCGACCATTTGGGAGCCGACCGTCTGTCCGCCCCAGGCGGTGAACCCGTGCTGACGGTCGACGCCGCGACATGGCGGCGGCCGAGGGTGCCGATTCAGGCGGTGGTGATCGGAATCGATCGCGCGGGTGCGCTCCCGGCGGCGGTTGCCGAAGATTTCGACCTGCTGCTGACCACGGCCACCGCCGCACCGCGGCCGTGGGTGTCGGTCGGCAGTTTTGCACGGGTCGACGACCTCGCCGACGCGGTGCGCGCCAATCCGCTGGCGGCAACGATCGCCGCACAGATATTGCGGCTGACCGTCAGACTGCCACTCGCTGATGCGTTGACGGTCGAGTCCCTCGCCTACTCGGCGCTGCTCGGCGGCGCCGAATTCGCGCGCTGGCGAGACGCATTGACAATCGACAGGCGGCTGACGACGCCTTCCGATCCGGTGGCAATCGAGCGCAGTGGCGATCGGTTGGTCCTGACGCTGAGCGACCCCGCCAATCGAAATGCCATGACCGCCGCGATGCGCGAAGCGCTTCACGAAGCACTTGCCAACGCGCTCGACGATCCGACCGAGCCGGAGGTTTGTCTTCGCGGTGCGGGCAAATGTTTCTCGACCGGTGGAGCGCTCGCCGAATTCGGCACCGCGCGCGACTTGGCGGAGGCACATGCCGTGCGGACATTGCACAGTTGCGCCCGCGCCCTCGATGCCTTGGGCGCACGGGGTACGGTGCGGTTGCACGGCGCCTGCGTCGGCTCCGGGATCGAAGTAGCGGCGGCGGCGCACCGCCGGATCGCCGCTCCAGACGCATGGTTCCAGCTACCCGAAATTTCGATGGGGCTGATCCCGGGGGCGGGGGGTACGGCAACGGTCGCGCGGGCAGTCGGACGACATCGCACCTTGTGGATGCTGCTGTCGGGCCGGCGCATCCGCGCGGACATGGCGCTCGACTGGGGGCTCGTGCACGCGGTTGAGGACGATCCGTGACCGCTTTGCTTGATGCCGTGGCGACGGCTGGCGACCGGCTGGTCGCTGCTTCCCCAAAGCGGATCGCCTTCGACCCGCGCCGCGCGCTTTCGCGGCGCGACGATCTGGCGCTCGCCGAGCCCGGCCTGTGGTCGGCGAACCGGCGTAGTCGCCTGGTGCCTTGCAGAGACGGCTGGATGGCCGTGACATTGGCGCGTGACGAGGACCGCGCTCTTGTGCCAGCCTGGACAGGTGCGGGGTTCGAGGACGAGCCTTGGCAAGCGATATTGCGCACGGCGGCCGGGCGTGAAGTCAGCGAAATGGTCGCGGCGGGCACCGAATTGCACCTGCCCGTTGCCCGGCTCGTCGAGGCAGAGCCGCTGGCGGCCCCCGCTCTCGCGCCCGGCAAGGCCATCGACGGCCTTGTGCTCGATCTGTCCGCCCTTTGGGCCGGCCCTTATTGCGGCGCGCTGCTTGCCGAGGCGGGCTATGCCGTGGTGAAGATCGAGAGTCCGGCTCGGCCCGATTCGACGGCGCAGTATATGCCGCAGCTCGACGCGCGACTGAATGGGGCGAAGCGGCGATGCCAGATGGCGCTAAATACCCCGGAACTGTTGGCGAAGATCGGCGAGGCGAGGGTGCTGATCACCTCGGCGCGGCCCCACGCGCTCGCGCGGCTGGGACTCGACGAGGAGCGTCTGTTTGCAATCAACCCCGATCTGTTGTGGGTCGCGATCACCGCGCATGGCTGGTCGGGAAAGGCGGCGACGCGCGTCGGCTTTGGCGACGACTGCGCCGCGGCGGGCGGGCTGGTGCGATGGAATGAGGACATCCCGCATTTCGTCGGCGATGCGCTCGCCGATCCTTTGACTGGAATGACCGCGGCGACGCTGGCGCTTGAGGCGCTGGCGCATGGACTGCGAGGGTTGCTCGATGTCTCGCTTGCGCGGACGGCCGCGACTTTTGCAAGGGAGGCGGCGTGAGCGAGCAGTTTGACCTGATCATCCGCAATGCGCTTGGCGCTGACGGGACAATATTGGCGATCGCGGTGCGCGAGGGCCGTATTGCCGCCATCGGCCCGTCCGTGGAAGGACATGGTCCGGAATATGATGCGCTTGGCCTTACCGCGGGACCGGGCCTGCACGACCACCATATCCACCTGCTCGCCACCGCGGCGCGGCTGGAATCGGTCGATCTGGCCGATTGCCGCACAGACGGCGCGGTGGTTGCAATGCTGCGGGCCCGTGCCGGTACGGCCGCGACCTGGGTTCGGGCAATCGGCTATGACGAACGCATCGCGGGATTGCCTGATCGTCATTTGCTCGACGCCTGGCTGGCGGACCGACCTTTGCGGGTGCAGGACCGGACAGGTGGCTATTGGCTTCTCAACAGCGCGGGGGTCGCCTTGCTCGGTTCGCCTCCCTTTCCCGCGTGCGTCGAATGCGACGCCGCGGGGCAAGCGACCGGGCGCATCCGGCGTGGCGACGCGTGGCTTCGCGAACGGATCGGCGGGGCGTCGCCCTCGCTGGCACCTCTGGGTGCGAAGCTTGCGCAATGGGGTGTGACGGCGGTGACGGATGCTGGGGCGTCAAACGGGCCCGCCGAAGCCGCATTGCTCGCCGGGGCGATGCCGCAGAGATTGGTGATGATGGGGACCGAGGGGCTGCCTGCCGGTCCGGAATATAGCCTCGGCCCGGTCAAATTGCTGTACGACGAAGACGAACTCCCACCGCTGGAATCGGTCGTTACACGCATTGCCGCGGCTCGCGCACTTGGCCGTCCCGTCGCGGCGCATTGTGTGACGCTGGGCGAACTGGTCTTCTATCTGGAGGCGTTGTCGGCCGCGGGCGGCGCGCGACCGGGTGACCGGATCGAGCATGGCGGGGTGATACCAGCCAGCTTGATCGACGATATCGCGACAGCGGGGCTGACAATCGTTACCCAGCCCAATTTCATCCACGACCGCGGCGATCGCTATCGCGCGCAAATCGATGCGGACGAATTGAGCGATCTATATCGGCTCGGATCGTTGATCCGTGGCGGCGTGCGGGTGCTTGGTGGGTCCGACGCGCCTTATGGCGACGTCAATCCATGGATCGCGTTGCGGGCGGCGACGGACAGGCGGACACGGGACGGCGCGGTGATCGGCGCGGACGAAGCGGTGAATCGCGAGGAGGCCTTTGCACTATATCAAAGTGCGCCGCTGGCGGTGGGCGGGGCGGCAGACTTGATGTTATATGACTGGCGCGATGAGTTCGGTGCACAGGCGCGCGTTGGGCTGACCATGGTCGATGGGGCAATCATTTGGGGCGCCGAGACTTAGGCAACGGGCGCGACGACGGTACCGAATCTCGCCTATGAGCGTCTATATCGACCAGGCGCCGTTACCCTTTCCGGCGCTGGCCAGCCATTCGGCCTATGACCTTGATCGTATTGAGGTGCTGAAGGGACCGCAGGGAACGCTGTTTGGGCAGAATTCGACTGGCGGCGCGATCAACTATATCGCTGCGCGGCCGACCGAGAGGTTCGAGGCCGGGGGCGATATCAGCTTCGGTCGCTTCAACGCGATCGACGGAACCGCCTTCGTCAGCGGTCCGATCGCGGAAGGCCTGCGAGCGCGGCTTGCGGTGACCGGCGCCAATTCCGACGGCTGGCAGTACAGCATCACGCGGCCCGGTGACCGGAACGGCGCCACGAGCTACGTCGCCGGACGGCTTCTTTTGGACGCCGATATTTCCGATACCTTCAAACTGTCGCTCAACCTCAATGGTTGGCGCGACAAGTCCGAGCCGCAAGCGCAGCAACTGATCGCGATCCGCACGGTGGGACCTGCGGGCGCTGCGGCCAATTTTCTCGCCGCCAGTTCGGTGTTCGCGCCGGATCGCGCGCGCGCGGCGGACTGGAGCACCTTGGTAACGGACCCCGCGACGGGCACGGTCAATCCCGATGGCTCGCTCGTACCTGGAACAGCGCGGCCGACCGTCTTCGATCCGCGGTCGAACAAGCGGCTCCTCCAGGCGGCCCTTCGCGCCGATCTTGAACTTGGCGCAGATGTCACGCTGACGGCTCTGACCTCCTATATCGATTATGATCAGGACCAGCGCACCGACGGCGATGGGAACACATTGGTCACCTTCGATCTCCAGAAGGGCAATGGCACGATCACATCCTTCAATCAGGAACTGCGACTTGCCAACGGGGCGACCGGGACATTCCGCTGGCTGGTCGGTGCAAACTATGAGGACAGCCGCACCTTTGAAAATCAGCTCCTGCGCTATTTTCACAACAGCAATTACAATCCGGCGCTCTTCTATATCAACGCCTCGGAGGTCACCAACCGGCAGGATATCCGCAACTACGCCTTTTTCGGCAGCGTTGAATATGACCTCTCGGCGCAATTCACGCTTAAAGCTGCGGCGCGCTACACCAATTCGCGCATCGACGACGTGAATTGCGGATCGACAATTCCGGGCGGCAATGTGGACAAGATCTTCGGCACAACGTCGCCGAGCGCCTGCTATACCTTCACCCAGGCCTTTACCAACGGCCCTCCCATCGTTCAGCGTCTTTCGGAAGATAATATATCGTGGCGTGCCGGCATCGATTATCGGGCCAGCGACGATGTCCTTGTCTATGTGAATGTCTCGCGCGGGTACAAGGCCGGCAGCTTTCCGAGTCTCGCGGCGGCTTCCTATATTTCACTCCAGCCCGTGGTTCAGGAAGAAGTGACCGCCTATGAAGCCGGCCTGAAGGCCACGCTTGCCGATCACGCGGTGCAATTTAATGCCGCCGGCTTCTACTATGATTATCGCGACAAGCAGATTCGCGGCAAACTGATCGAAACACCCGATATTTTCGGGACCCTCGACACGCTCGCCAATGTGCCAAAGTCGCGCATCTACGGATTTGAGACCGACGTCACCCTACGCCCGGTGCCAGGACTGACGATCGGCGGCGGCGTTACCTACCTCAACTCGCGGGTGCAGCAAGGGCCGCCGGCGCCCTACAACTATAATGTGTTGGGCCTGCCGGACAGCTTCGTCGGGGACGATCTGCCATTTACGCCAAAATGGTCGGGCGTGCTCAACCTCGATTATCGCCTGAACGGCGATGGCTCGGGAGGCCCCTTTGCCGGCTTGACCCTTAATGCCCGGTCCGCCTCGGACTCGGCGCTGGGCGGCAGTCGGCTGGTCTTTCCCGCGGGTCCGACGACCGTTGTGCGGCCCGGCGTTACCTATGTGTTTCGCAACGATGGCTACGCAACCGTCGATGCGCGGCTCGGATATGAGGGGCCCGACGGTGCTTGGCGCGTCATGGTCTGGGGCAAGAATATCCTGAACGAATATTATTGGACTGCGGTGATTCCCTCGGGGGACTCGGCTGGCCGGTTTGCCGGTAAGCCGGCGACTTACGGCGTCACATTATCCTTCAAGACCCGCTGAAGGCGGTACGGCAGGGATGCGGGGATCACCCAAGCTCTCCAGGATGGGTCCGCCCGCTCCCTGCCGGATAAAGAAAAGGCATCATCGATGAATTACCCGAAGAATTTTGACCCTGAAGGCTATTGTCCGGCGAACGAGCATCCCGATTGGAATCAGAGCTTCTATTTCAATTTTTACGACCCCGCGACCCAAACCGGAGGATTTATTCGCGTCGGAATCCTCGAGAACCGGAAGGAGGCCAATCTCTGGTTCATCTTCTTTCGCGACGGGCGGCCGCTCTTCACGCGGCTCAACATGAATCTGCCCTATACGCGCGAGCGCCTTACGGGGGGGCTCACGATCGCGGACGTAACCCTTCGATCGATCGATCCGCTTCGCAAGGCCGAAGTCTTGTTCGACAACGACCAGTTCAAGGTCGCGCTCGAATGGGATGCGATCCTGCCGATGACCGACAGCATCGAATTGACGGGGGGCGGCGGCGACGATGGATTTGCGAAGGAAATGTCGCACTATCATCCCGAGGGAACCTGCCGCGTGACGGGCTCCATCACGCTCCGCGACGGCGAACGGATCCCGATCGACGCGAAGGGCTTTCGCGATCTCTCGGTCGGACCCCGAAACTGGGACTATATGCGCCATTACCGCCTGGCGTGGCCCATCTTCGATAACGGCCTCTCGATCGTGGCCGTTCACGGCTTTTCGACGACCGGCAAGGACGCCTGGATGCGAATGGTCGGCAAGGACGGCCGGTGGCTGGCGGTCACTGACGTTCGCGAGCGGATCGAGTTCGAAGACGATGATATCACGATGCGCACAGGCGAGTGGCAGGTTACCGATGCAGACGGGGACACGCATGAATTCACCAGCCGGCGCATTTTTCGCTGGACCTTCCCCTTCGATACCTTCGTGGTAACCGAGCATATGATGGAATATCGTCTTGCGGACGGCACACTCGGCTACGGCCTCGGCGAGTGCGGCTTCCGCCTTCCGTGGGCCGGAAACAACGAGAATATATGATGTTGCTGCCTGTCGATAAAAGTTGCCCCCCGCCGCAGTGGATCGAGGCCGTGCGCGCGAAATTTCCGACCGAGCGCGAATGGGACCGCATCCTGACGGGTAAGCAGGAACGCCGGAGCGGGCCGGGCTATGCGCCGCTCGCCGTCGGCGACATTCTCGAGGCGCTTCAATCCTTCTTGCGGCACGAAATCGAAGGCGAATTTTCGCTTAGTGATGCGGGATGGCTGGCCGGCGGCGCCTCGAAGCTCCAGATCGCTTTCACCCTCGGATGGGACAAGCCAGGCGAGGGCAGGACCAGCGAACGGCTGGTCCTGCGCATGGAGCCTCCCGAATCGGCGGTCGAGACGAGCCGGCGCCGTGAGTTTGAGCTTCTCCGCGCCATGCAGGGCGTCCTGCCCGTTCCCGCCGCCTATTGGGCGGACCCGGACGCGCGCCACATGCAGTATCCCGCGCTTATCTGCGGTTTCGTGAACGGGGTGACCAAGCCGAGCGGCATCACAAGCTCGGTGACAGGCATCGGGATCAATTTCGGGCCGCATTTCCGTGCAGGTTTGGGCAGGGCGGTTGTTCGAGACATGGCGCGAATGCACCGGTGGGACTGGACCAAAGGCGATTTGCCATCATTCGACCGGCCCAGCCCGGGAACCGAGGCCGTCGAGTGGAATCTCAACCATTGGGCAAGGGTCTGGGAAGAGGATTGCAACGAGGATGTCCCGTTCGTCACGGAACTCGCCCACTGGCTGAAAAGAAATATGCCCGCGATTGACCGCATCTCGCTCACGCATAACGACTTTCGTTCGGGCAATTTTCTCTTCGACGAGAAGAGCGGAGAAATTACGGCTTGGCTCGACTGGGAGCTCGCCCATCTCGGCGACCGGCATCAGGAGCTCGGCTTTTTCGCCGTCGAAAATATGGGCCACCTGAGCGAAGACGGCCGCACCCATCTCGCCCACGGCCTCATGCCGATCGAGGAAATGCTCGAGACCTATGAACGTGAGAGCGGTTTGCCGGTCGACCGTCGAAAGGTCGACTATTACAGAGTCTTCTTCTGCTACCGCGCGGCCGTGATCATTCTCGGCACCTGCATTCGCGCCGCTGCCGGAGGCAAGACGCACCAGGATCTCACGGTCGCCTGGCTTTCCGCTTTCGCCTATCGGAACCTCGACGAGGCCCGCGAAATCCTCGGGAGGATCGGATAATGGAACTCCGCCCTGAATTTCTCATGCCGATCATCGCCAAGACGCTGCGCGACGTGGTCCTTCCCGCCCTGGACGAGAACCAGCAGGTTGCGGCTGAGCAGCTCAAGTTGGCGATCGGCTTTCTTGACATCATGGGACTGCGCGCGCCGCTGCAGTCGAAGTTCGACGAAGACGAGCACCGCCGGCACGCCGCCCTCGCTGGTGAGTTGCGGGCGCTTATCTCCGAGGCGAAGGTGAGTCTGCCGGCGTCGGCGTTCGCCGAACCAGTTGGGGACGAGGCGTCGCTCGTGACGCGTACCCGTTCGTTGCGCCGCGAAATCGCGACATTGATCGAAGCGGGCCACACGTCCGGAATCGAATCGCTTTCGCAGGCCGTTCACGACCGGGTCCTGGCCTTTGCAAGCGTGCAACTCAAACGCGAACGCGCATGGGTCGAGCCAATGGGCTTCGAGGGCGGCGCGGCGAAGCTTACGCCTGTCGAAGAGCAATTGCAGAGCCGCTAAGCCCTTCTCCTTCGCCGGCTATCTGTCGCGCTCTGCGAATATCCCGTTTCCGAGGCCGATATTGGCCATGAGAAAAATGGTTATCGACGTACCTCGGCGCGAACCTTAGGGGCTGGCGCACCTGCAGACGAATGACGAGATTGCCTCAGTCTGGTTCTATCTCTCGAATATATTTGAAATATATGGGTTTGGCCCGCAATTTCGGATTCTCCCAGGATCGCCTTGACCAGCGGCGATCGGCCGTTGCCGGTCGGCCAGCCTTGTAAGAGGGCATGGCTGCCGGCACTGACGAGGGGCGAGCGGACCGGACGGGTCGGAAACGCCGGTCGGCGCGCCATGGGTCGCAATGCCAACGATTGACGCTGCGCATGCCTTTGCGCTCGACGTCTCACGAGTGAGGGATAGGGAAGGCCTCGCGGATCTCTTGCAGGAAGCATGCGCGCGAATGGGCTGCTCCTGGTTCGCGCTCAGCCATCATATCGACTTCCTGGCAGCTCCGGACCGGGGCGTCCGCGTCCACAATTACCCGGAAGAATGGGCGCTTTGGTTTGACGAACAACGGCTCGGCGTCACCGACCCCGTCCACCGCGAAAGCCAGCGCAGCATGTCGGGTTTTCTTTGGCACAATATGAAGACTGAGCGACCCGAGGACGACATGATACTCGCCGAGGCGCGCCGGCACGGCATCGGCGACGGGCTCACGGTGCCCGCCCATCTTCCGGGCCATGCGCATGGCTCCGTTTCGTTCGCATGGAAACCGGGCGCCGTTGCGAGCGCCGACGCGCTGCAATTCGCGCGGATGATTGGCGGACCCGCCTTCGATGCGGCGCGCCTGATCGCCTATCCCGATCTAGCGCATATTGGCCCTCGTCTAACCCGCCGGCAGCGCGAGGTGTTGATCTGGTCGGCAAAGGGCGAGTCGGTCCGGAGGATCGGTCTGAGGCTCGGCCTTAGTCCGGACACGGTGCGCGAGCATCTTCGCAACGCGCGGCAGCGCTACGAGGCGAACGGCGGCATCACGCTGACGGTTCGGGCGCTCTACGACGGAGACATCAGCTTCGAGGACATCGCCAAGCGTTGAGAAAAATCGGCGACACCCCCCTATCATGCTATGGTGTGGGGGCGAAAAGCCCTTCAATTGGAACGCCTCTTTTCAAACGGAGGCAAATCCATGCTGCTGATAGGCGAGCACGGCCTCGGGACCCGCGAACGGCGGCTTGGCATAAACGACCCAGCGCTTCTTCCGAACCGGTGACAGATGCCGCAGGAACGCGCGTCGTTCGGCGAGATGCGTGAGGCTGCCAAAGAGGGCGAGCTGCCCGCGGTCATGGAGCGCGCGCAGCCGGGTTAGGAACAGGCGTCGGAACAGGGCACCAAGCACGCGGACCGGCAGCAGGAAGGCGGGGCGTGCGGGTATCCAGCGTGTTCCATCGCGCGAGATGCCGCCGCCGGGCACGATCATGTGGATGTGCGGATGATGGGTCAGCGCCGAGCCCCATGTGTGAAGCACCGCGGTGATGCCGATCCGGGCGCCGAGGTGCTTCGGGTCGGCGGCGATGGTCAGCATCGTATCGGCCGCGGCCTTGAACAGCAGGTCATAGACGAGCGCCTTGTTATAATAGGCGATGGCGGCGACCTCGGCAGGCAGGGTGAACACGACATGGAAATAACCGACCGGGAGGAGGTCGGC
>NZ_JBHYDE010000011.1:0-65355 GCF_051861155.1 Sphingopyxis sp.
CGACGGGGCCGAGGTCGCGATGGTCTATTTCGCGGGGCACGGGATCGAGGCGCAGGGCAAGAACTGGCTGATCCCGACCGACGCGCAGCTCAAATCGGACCTCGACCTGCCTTATGAGGCGATCAACCTCGACCGGCTGATGGAATCGGTGTCGGGGGCGCAGATTCGCATGGTCGTGCTCGATTCGTGCCGCAACAACCCCTTCGGCCGCTCGTGGCGCTCGGGAACGCGCGCGGTGGTCAATGGGCTGGCGGGGGTCGAGGCCGACGATGTGCTCGTCATCTTCGCCGCCGCGCCGGGGCAAACCGCCGCTGACGGCACGACGGGCAATTCGCCCTTCGCGACCTCGCTCGCCAAACGCTTGCCGCAGCCCGACGTGCCGGTGCAGCTGCTCGGCGGGCTGATCCGCGACGATGTGCTCGCGGCGACCGGCGGCAGCCAGCGGCCGTTCGTCAGCGCCAGCATCACCGGCACCCCGGTCTATCTCGTCCCCCGCGCCGCTCCGACAGCGCCCAAGGCTGCGGGCGACCGCAGCGGGCTGGAGGAACTGCTGTGGAAAGGCGCAATGGCCGAAAACAGCGTCCGCGGCTTCAGCGCCTATCTCGCCGAATTTCCCGCGGGCAAATATGCCGGCCAAGCGGGCGACAATATCAACCGGCTGCTCAAGAAGCCGGGCGCGAGCGCCGCGCCCGCGCCTGCCGCGCCGGTGACGATGGTCGCAATGAAAGACCCGGCCCCCGCTGCCCGCCCCGCGGCGCGCAAATTCACCCTGACCAGCGTCCGCATCGACTGCATCAAGCTGACCGGCCGCCTCGGCCTTGGCCTGCCCGACCAATTGTTCCTGCGCTTCAACACCGGCCAACGCTTCCCCGAAGGCAAAAGCGAGATTTATTCGATCAAGAAGGGCGAAAGCTGGGTGGTGCCGCAAAGCTTTGAATTCGATCAGCCGGTCAGCCTCCAGCTGCGCGAGTTCGACGACATCGGTGGCAGCGACAATATCGGCACGATCGACCTGGGCGAGACGCCGGGGACGTTCACCCGGACGCTCGACGGTGATGCCAGCGATTATCGGGTGACCTACACGCTGACGGTGGGGTGACGCCAGCCGTTCCCCGGCGAAAGCCGGGGCCTAGGGCGTTAGCAAGCAAGGATTGCGTGCGGACGCTCTGGGCCCCGGCTTTCGCCGGGGAACGTCATTCCTTCTCCCCCACCTCGACCAGCCCGTGCCCGACGCTCACCCGCTCATCGAAGACGAAGCAGCTGCCGTGCCAGCGGCTCTCGGCCGCCGGAACCTGCTCCAGATACGCCAATATGCCGCCCTTCAGATGCACGACATTCTCGACGCCTTCGTGGCGCAGGAACGCGGTCGATTTTTCGCAGCGGATGCCGCCGGTACAGAACATCGCGACGCGCTTGCCTGTAAAGCGTGCGGCATTGGCGCGCCACCAGTCGGGGAACTCGCCAAAGCTTTTCGTCGCAGGATCGACCGCGCCGTCGAAACTCCCGTAACCGACCTCGAACCCGTTGCGCGTGTCGATCAGCACGGTGTCCGGATCATCGACCAGCGTGTTCCAGTCGGCGGGATCGACATAGGGCGCCGCATCGCGCGCCGGGTCGAGCCCCGCGACCTTCAGCGTCACGATTTCCTTCTTCAACCGAACCTTCAGCCGCTGGAACGGCATGTCGGCGGCGGTCGAATATTTGACGTCGAGTTCGGCGCAGCCGGGCAGCGCGCGGATATGGTCCAGCACCGCGGCAATCCCGGCCTCGCTCCCTGCCATCGTGCCGTTGACCCCTTCGCGGGCCAGGAGCAACGTCCCCTTCACCCCCAGCGCGGCGCACAAGTCGATCAGCGGCTGGCGCAGCGCGGCGGGATCGTCGAACGGCGCAAAGCGGTAAAGGGCGGCAACGGTGAAGGTCATGATCAACGCCCCTTAGCCGTTCGTGTCGAGCGAAGTCGAGACACGCCGAGCCAGCGTTAACGTGTCTCGACTTCGCTCGACACGAACGGGAACGAGCCGATTCTCCCCTTCTACCCAAACGGATCTCCCCGCCCGGTCGCATAATGCGCCATCGCCATCGTGGTCCATTGCGCGTTCACGCGAATGCAACTTGGAAACACGCTCGCGTCGGTGACCAGCACATTGGTCGTCCCGTGCACGCGGCAATCAAGGTCGACGATACCGTGCGAAGGGTCTTCGTTGATCGCGTTGCCGCCATGCGGGTGGCTGCTCGACAGCGTCACGTCATCCTGTTCGCGGATCGCATCGCGGAAAAAGGCATCGACGTCCATGTCGGGGGTCACCTTTTGCCCCTTGGCCAGCGCCGGATAGCATTCGATCGCCCCGGCGGCGAAATGCACCTTGGTCAGCGTCGCCATCGCATCGCGCAGCACCGGCAGATCGTCGACGGGATCAAGGCTGAACTGCAGTTTGTCGCCCGTCACCCGCCCGCGCCGGTCGGCAGGGAACAGGATGCCTGCCGAATGGACGCGCCCGAAATTCTTCATCCGGTCGGCATGGTCGGCGAACCAGCCGGGCATCAGCGACGCCATCGACATCGGCGGCTGAAAATGGCTTTCGAGCAGATAATCGCCGACGTCGACATAGCTCGACATCTGGTCCTCGTCCCACGCGTTGCCGCCGACCCCGTCGGGCATCAGCGCCACCACCGGCGAGGCGACGTTGAGCGACACCTGATAGCCGGTGCCGTCGATGTCGCTGCGGTCGAGCAGCTTCGACGAGGCGATCGTGCCGCCCGCGACGACCACCCCGACGCGCGCGCGCACCATCACGCGCACATCGCCGGGCAGGATCAGCACCACCGCCTCGGCCTCGCGCCGCCCGTCATAGGCGGTTTGCCAGACGATCTGTTCGGCCTTGGTCCCCGGCAGGATGCGCGCACCATGATCGCGGCAGGCGGCGGGCAAATATGTCTGTGCCACCCCCATGCGGCGGCCATAGGGACAGCCCGAATTGCAATAGCCGCAATAGGCACAGGCGCTGGGCGTATGCGGCGGCCCGAAATTCTTGGCGAACCAGTCGGTGATCGCGCGCGCGTCGCGCGGATTGCCCGACGCGGCGGCAAAGCTGCGCCACCCCTCGATCAAATGCGGCCCGTTGTGCCGCCCGCTGCGCGGCTCGATCCGCGCGATGCCCAGCTTCGCCTGCACCGCGTCGTAACTCGCGTGAAACGCGGCGGCGTCGATCGGCGCGCCGATGCTCGCCCATTTCGCCAGCACATCCTGCGCGTCGGGGTGCGTGCGCCCCGCTTCGTTGACGCGCAGGCAGATGCCGTTGTTGATCGTCGATGAACCGCCGACACAGCGCCCCTGAAACACCACGAAATCGCGGTTGGTCGACGTCTGGAGCGCGCCATGCTTGTACAGCTGCGCGATCATCTCCAGCTCGTGGTGGTGGATCTTGTGCGACGGGAAAAACGGCCCCGCCTCGACGATCAGCACCTTATAGCCCTGCGCCGCGATATTATGCGCCGCCACCGCCCCGCCTGCGCCCGACCCGATCACCACCACATCATATTCGTCGCCCAGCGTCGCGGCGTTCAGAATATGCGCCTCGTCGATCTCGCGGCCGACGACCGGTTCGATCGGCACGTCGTAATCGCCGCGGTCGCGGTGTTTGGGCAGCTTGAACCCGATCTGGCGGTGCACCGGATTGGCGACATTGGCCTCCTGATCGCCCGGCTCCAGCCCCGCCTGCCAATGCCCGTAATAGCAGGCGTAAACAATGCCGCGCAGCCGCGCCATATCCTGAAACAGGTCGATCTGGCTGTCCTGCAGCCGGTCCTTCAGCTTTGCGGCGCGCCCCGCGACGTCATCCTCGGTAAAGAACGGCCCGCCCAGAACGACTTCGGTCGCGGTCAGCGAAAAGCGGATTTCGTCGAGCTTGGTGCCGCCGACCTTGGCGAACAATTCGCTGATATTGGCGACGACCTGATCGGCGCTGATCACCATCTCGGCCTCGAAAAACAGCGCCTCGGTCAGCGCCTTCAAAAATTTGCGTTGCCCCGAACCAAATGGTGCCGTCATCGCCCTGCCCCCTGCTTGCCCCACGTCGAAGATGGCGCGTTATAGCGGGTCAGGGCAAGGCGTATTGTATGGAAGCGGCGGTAATTGGGAGGCATTCCCCTCCTTCTTACGGAGCGCAGAAGATACGTCTGCCTCAACCCCGCCCCAGCCACGCCAGCCAGAAAAAGCCCAGATCGGCGTAACGCCCGCCCGCCGGATCATCCGCCGCCGCCCGAAACGCCGCCTCCGCTTCGCCGCGCTGCCCGGCGTTCAGCCGCGCCACGCCCAGCCGAACCTGCATCCCCGCCGCGCTCGGCTGCTCGGCCCGCGCCGCGCCGGGCCGCACCCGCGCAATCGCACGCTCGACCTCGGCAATAATCTCGCGCGTCGGCGAGACAGCGGCGTCGAGCAGCCCGCGCTGCACCCCTTCGCCCAGCACCGCCTTCGCCTCGCGCGGCTCGCCCGCTTCGTTGAGCAGCTGCGCCATCCGTTGATATTCGGCCGCCTGCGTCAGCACCCCCGCATGCCGGGTCAGCCGAAACAGGTCGATTTCCAGCGCTCCCTCCGCCGCAACCAGCTGCCGATACACGACCAGCGCGATGCGCCAGTTTTCGCGCGTCGGATACGCACCGATCAACGCCCGCGCGGCATCGGCCCCCGGCGCTACCAGCTGGCCCTGTTGGGCAATGCTGAGCCGTTGCCGATACCAGCCTTCCGCAACCGGCTGGCCCAACGCCGTCCGTGCTGCAATCGCGCGCGTCAGCAGGTCCATCGCGCCCGGCGCATCCTTTTGCGCCAGCCGGACCTGCGCCAGATTGGCAAGCGCGTCGGGATCGGTCGGCGTCAGCTCGGCCAGCCGCCCCCACAAACGCCCCGCCACATCGAAATCCCCCGCGCGATAGGCGATCTGCCCGCGCACCGCCAAATGCCCGGCCAGCCGCTCGGGCCGCGTCAACGGGCTGGCGATCAGCACGTCGAGCGCCCCGGCGCGCATGGCGTCATCGCCGCGCCGATTGCCGATCTCAAGCTCGTACAGCGCCAAGGCGAAGCGCGCATCGCGACTGTTCACAACGCGCCGCGCATCGGCCAGCGCCCGGTCCTGCCGCCCCGACTGCGCCCCGCGCGCCAGATTGCCCAGGGCCGACAGCGCCCGCATCTCCTGCGGCGATACCGCCAGCTTGCTGCCGCCAATTTCCATGACGGTGCTGACCTTGTCCTGCGCATATGCGGCGTTGGCAAGGCCGGCACCCATCAGGAGCACCGCCACACCAGCAACGCAAACGCGCAGCCCGATTAGCGGGCCAGCCCCCGCCAATTGGCCGGTTCGAGGTGTTCGGATCGCCACGATAGTTGCTCACCCAAAGGATCGAATTGATCGTTATGGACTAGGCCCGTCTCGCAATGCTTACAATGGGTTGTCGGTTTGGGGTGAGACGCGGACATTGACAGTAACCGTCGCCCCCGCGAAGGCGGGGGCCGCTAGCCACCTATTCCTTCGCTGCTGCGTAAACCGACAACGGCCCCCGCCTTCGCGGGGGCGACAGCGACTTTCGGTCGAAACCCGCCGACCGCCTCAAACCGCCTTCTTGGCCTGCCGGAACTTGTGCAGCAACGGCTCGGTATAACCCGACGGCTGCGTTACGCCGTCAAAGATCAGCGCGCGCGCCGCCTGATAGGCGATGCCGTCGGGGGTCAGTTTTTCATACAGCGCATCGCCCGCGTTCTGCGCATCGACCTTGGCCGCCATCCGCGCCAGCGCCGCATCGACCTGATCCGCCGAGCACACGCCATGCAACAACCAGTTCGCCAGCGCCTGCGACGCAATCCGCAGCGTCGCGCGGTCCTCCATCAGGCCGACGTCGTCGATGTCGGGCACCTTCGAACAGCCGACCCCCTGATCGATCCAGCGCACGACATAGCCCAATATGCCCTGGCAATTATTATCGAGCTCGCGCGTGATTTCGGCCTCGCTCCAGTTGCGCCCGGTGGCAACGGGGATGTTCAGCAACCGGTCGAGCGACGGCACCGTCTCGCCCGCGATCTCCTGCTGCCGCGCGAACACATCGACCGCATGATAATGCAGCGCGTGCAGCGTCGCGGCGGTCGGCGACGGCACCCAGGCGGTGTTTGCCCCCGATTTGGGATGGCCGATCTTGGCTTCCAGCATCCCCTTCATCAGGTCGGGCATCGCCCACATGCCCTTGCCGATCTGCGCCTTGCCCGACAGCCCGCAGGCCAGGCCGATGCGGACGTTGCGGTCTTCGTATGAGGCGATCCAGTCGCTCGCCTTCATCTCGCCCTTGGGGATCATCGGGCCTGCGCGCATCGAGGTGTGGATTTCGTCGCCGGTGCGGTCGAGGAAGCCGGTGTTGATGAACACGATGCGATCCTTCACCGCATGGATGCACGCGGCGAGATTGGCGCTGGTGCGGCGCTCCTCGTCCATCACCCCGACCTTCATCGTGTGGCGCGGCAGGCCGAGCATATCCTCGACCGCATCGAACAGCCGATCGGTGAACCCGCATTCCTCGGGCCCATGCTGCTTGGGCTTGACGATATAGATGCTGCCCGCCCGGCTGTTGGTGAGGGCGCCGAGGCCTTTGAGGTCGTGGAGCGAACACAGGCTGGTGATCACCGCATCGCACAGCCCCTCGGGTGCTTCGGCGCCGCCGGGGAGCCGGATCATCGGCGTCGTCATCAGATGCCCGACATTGCGGACGAACATCACGCTGCGGCCGTGCAGAACGAACGGCTCGCCCGCCGGCGAGGTCCATTCGCGGTCGGCCTCCATCGCACGCGTCACCGTCCGTCCGCCCTTGGCAAAGCTTTCGACCAGGTCACCGCGCATCAGGCCCAGCCAGTTGGTGTAGCCGAGCGTCTTGTCCTCGCCATCGACCGCGGCAACGCTGTCCTCCAGGTCGATGATCGTGGTCAGCGCGGATTCGAGCACGACATCGGCGAGCCCTGCCGGATCGGTCTTGCCGATCGCGCTCGCCGAATCGATTACCAGTTCGATGTGCAGGCCGTTATGGCGCAGCAGGATGCCACCGGGCTTGCTGCCGGCCCATTGCGCCGGATCGGCCAGCGCCAGCTGTCCGCCCTGCCAGTCGGCCCAGCTTCCCGACGCCAGCGGCACCGCTTCGTCGAGGAACGCCTTGGCGCGCGCGATCACCGCGGCCCCGCGGTCGGCGTCGTAGCCACCGGGCTTCGCGGGCGGCGCGTCGAGCGCGTCGGTGCCGTAGAGCGCATCGTACAGGCTGCCCCAGCGCGCGTTGGCAGCGTTGAGCGCGAAGCGCGCGTTGAGCGCGGGCACGACCAGCTGCGGCCCTGCCATCGTCGCGATTTCGGGATCGACATTCTGGGTGCCGACCGCAAACGGCGCGGGTTCGGCGACCAGGTAACCAATCTCGCGCAGGAACGCCTGATAGGCCTGCGGATCATGCGCCTGCCCCGCCCGCGCTTCGTGCCAGGCGTCGATCTGCGCCTGCAAATCCTCGCGCTTGGTCAGCAGTGCCGCATTCTCGGGCGCAAATTTGCCGAGCAACGCGGCGAAATCGGCCCAGAATTTCGTGACATCAAGCCCGGTCCCCGGCAGCGCGCGCGCCTCGATAAACTCCGCCAGTCGCGAATCGACGGACAGCCCTGCACGGTCGAGAAATTCGGTCATTTAAGCACCCTCTGGTCGGCGCGGCTGCGCCCGTGGACCCGGGGAGGAAAGGGCCGCCGCCCTATGCCGCGATTGGCCCGTTATGGCAATGGCGGCGATTTCACGCATAGGATTTCACCTGTTAAGTTGTCTTTCGCCACTTGCCGGGAACGTTCGCATGTGCATTATGGTGCAATGCACAACGAAATCTCTCTCCTCCCCAACCCGGCCGAATCATGAACGAAACCCGCCTGACCCTGATGGAAGCGATCGCTCGCAAACGCGTGGTGACCGCGCAGTACAACGGCCAGCAGATGAAGCTTGCGCCGCATCAGATGTTCGAACGCCGCGGCGACCTGTTCGTCAGCGCGCTCAACCTCGACAAAAGCTGGCGATCCGACGACGAGCGGCGGCTCGGCCATTTCAAGCTCGACGGGCTGGTCGCCCCGGCGCTGATCGACGCCAGCTTCGAACCCCTGCCCTCGTTCGAAGCCGCCCCGCCGCAAAGCGACGACACGCTGCTCCTCGCGGTCTGATCACCGGGCCATAACCGCGGGCCATGGTCGGCCGATGATTCGGCCCCGCCCGGGGGTGGCAAGCGCCGCGCCGCTCGCTATAGCCGTGCGATGACCTCGCTCACGGCCTCCGAAACCGCCACGCTCGAACGCGCCGCCGATGCGCCGATGCTGGCGCAGGTCGAACGCTGGGCCGCGATCAACAGCGGCACCGGCAACCTCGCGGGCCTCAAAAATGTCGCGGGACTACTCGCCGATGCGTTTGCCACGCTGCCGGGCGAGCTTCGCCTCGTCGCCGCCGATCCGGTCGAGAGCGTCGATGCCGCGGGCCGGGTGAGCAGCATCCAGCGCGGCGACCATCTTCACCTGCGGGTGCGGCCCGACGCGCCGGTGCAACTGCTGCTCACCGGCCATATGGACACGGTGTTCGCCGTCGATCATCCGTTCCAGAACCTCACATGGCTGGAGCCCGGCGTCCTCAACGGCCCCGGCACCGCCGACATGAAGGCGGGTATTTCGGTGATCCTCGCCGCGCTGACCGCGCTCGAAGCCTCGCCCCTCGCGGCGCGTGTCGGTTATGACGTGATGATCAACAGCGACGAGGAAACCGGCAGCCACGCCTCGGCACGGCTGATTGCCGAACTGGCCGCCGGGAAAACCGCCGCCTTGACCTACGAACCCGCGCTGCCCGACGGCACGCTGGCGGGGGCAAGGCCGGGCAGCGGCAACTTCAGCGTCATCATACACGGCCGAGCGGCGCATGCCGGCCGCAACCCCGAAGAAGGCCGCAACGCCCTCGTCGCCGCCGCCGATCTCGCGGTGCGGCTGAACGCACTTAAATCACTGGAATTAAAAGTTAATCCGGCTAGAATCGACGGCGGCGGCCCGAACAATGTCGTCCCCGACCAGGCGATCCTGCGCGTCAACCTGCGCCCCGCGACCCCCGAAGCGATGGTGGCCGCCGAAGTCGCGCTACGTGACACCTTAGCCAACATCCAGCGCGACCACGACGTCCACTGCCACCTCCACGGCAATTTCAACCGCCCGCCCAAACCGCTCGACCCCGCCGCGACGCGCCTGTTCGAACTGGTACGCGATTGCGGCGCCGCGCTCGGCCTTCCGCCGATCCGTTGGAACGCCACCGGCGGCGTCTGCGACGGCAACAATATCGCCGCCTGCGGCATCCCGGTCGTCGACACGATGGGGCCGCGCGGCGGCGCGATCCATTCGGCGGATGAATTTCTGATCGTCGACAGCCTCGCCGAACGCGCGCAGCTGTCGGCGCTTACCATGATACGCATAGCGGAACGGGGGACAGTGTGAATTATGTGATCCGGGCAGCCAAGCCGGGCGATTTGCAGAGCATTTACGAGATGGCGAAACTGACTGGGGGCGGCTTCACCAACCTGCCCCCCGACAAAAAGGCGCTGCGCGCGAAGCTGGAGCGCACCGAAGCCTCGTTCGCGAGCGACAAGGAATATCCGTCGGACGAGCTATACTTGCTCGTGCTCGAAGACCTCGACAGCGGCGAAGTGCGCGGGACGTGCCAGGTGTTTGGGCAGGTCGGCCAGCGCTGGCCGTTCTATTCCTATCGCATCGGCACCGACAGCAAGCATAGCGAGCAGCTCGGCCGGACCTTTCAGGCGCAGATCCTGATGCTCAGCAATGACCTCAACGGGTCGAGCGAGGTCGGCGGGCTGTTCCTGCACCCCGCGGCGCGCGCCGGCGGGCTCGGGCTGCTGCTCGCGCGCTCGCGCTATCTGTTCATCGCCCGCCACCGCGCGCGCTTTGGCGACCGCATCCTCGCCGAACTGCGCGGGGTGATCGACGAGGCGGGCGGATCGCCGTTCTGGGACGGGGTCGCGGGCAAATTTTTCGGCATGAGCTTTCAGGAAGCCGACCAGTTTAACGCGGTCAACGGCAACCAGTTCATCGCCGATCTGATGCCCAAACATCCGGTCTATATCGCGATGCTGAGCGAGCATGCCCGCAGCGTCATCGGCGTCCCGCACCCCAGCGGCCGCGCCGCGATGCGGATGCTGGAGAATGAGAATTTCGCGTTCGAAAATTATGTCGACATCTTTGACGGCGGCCCGACGATGACTGCGCGCACCGATCAGGTGGCGAGCATCGCGGGGGCCAAGCATGTCGAGATTTCAGCGATCGCAGGCTCCGACGACGTGGGAGGCGACGAAGCGCTGGTCGCGACCGGCCACCTCGCCGATTTCCGTTGCTGTTTCGGCAAGATCGGTAACGGATCGACGCTCGACGGCACTGCCGCGAAGCTGCTTGGAGTGACGGCGGGCGACGAGATCAGCTGGATCGGGCGCTGAGACAAGCCCCTCCCCTTCAGGGGAGGGGTTGGGGTGGGGCCATCGGCATAGCGCCACCGTTCAGGCCCACCCCGCTGCGACTAGCCAGCAAGCTGGCAAGTCTCGCTGCCCCTCCCCTGAAGGGGAGGGGTTGAAACAGGGAACAACGGACATCATGCTCACCGAAATCAACTTCGACGGGATCATCGGCCCCAGCCATAATTATGCAGGACTCAGCCGCGGCAATATCGCGTCCGCGTCGAACGCGGGCGACGTATCGCAGCCGCGTGCGGCGGCGCTGCAGGGCATCGACAAGATGCGCCACAATCTGGCGCTCGGGCTGGCGCAGGGCTTTTTCATGCCGCTCGACCGACCCGACGCGCCGTGGCTCGCGGCGCTCGGCACGACGCTGGCCGATGCCGAGGGGCATCTGCGCGCGCAGGCGTGGTCGGCCTCGTCGATGTGGGCGGCGAACGCCGCCACGGTCTCGCCAGCCCCCGACAGCGCCGACGGAAAATGTCATCTGACCGTCGCCAACCTTGTCACCATGCCGCACCGAAGCCACGAATGGCCCAGCACCCTGGCGCAGCTGCGCCTCGCCTTCGCCGACCCGGCGTTTGCGGTGCATGCCCCGATCCCCGCGCCCTTCGGCGACGAGGGCGCGGCGAACCATATGCGGCTGTGCAGCGGGCATGACGGGCAAGGCGTCGAAATCTTCGTCTATGGGGTCGGCGGCGGCCGCTTTCCGGCGCGCCAGCATCTCGACGCTTCAAGGGCGATCGCTCGTCATCACAACCTTGACCCGAAGCGCACCCTCTTCATCCGCCAGTCGGATACCGCGATCCAGGGCGGTGCCTTTCACAACGATGTCGTCGCGGTGGCGAACGAGCATGTGCTGTTCACCCACGAAACCGCGTTCGAGGATCGCGAAGCGGCGCACGCCGAAATCCGCGCCGCCTTTCCCGCGGTCGAGATCGTCGAGGTGCCGGCGAGTGCGGTGACCCTGCCCGACGCGATCAAATCCTATCTATTCAACGCCCAGCTCGTCAGCCTGCCCGAGGGTGGCATGGGGCTGGTGCTGCCGACCGAGGCGCAGTCGACGCCCGCGGTGTGGAGCTGGCTGGAGGCGCATGTCGCGGGTAACGGCCCGATCCGCCGCCTGCTGCCGGTCAATGTCCGCCAGTCGATGGCGAACGGCGGCGGCCCAGCGTGCCTGCGGCTGCGTGTCGTCGCCGACCCGGCGACGGTCGATCCGCGCTTCATCGCCGACGACGCAAAGCTCGACCGGATCGCCGCGGTGGTGGCACAGCATTGGCCCGAAGCGATCGCACCGGGCGATCTGGCGTCGGCGGCGCTGGCCGCAGATGTTCGCAAGGCGCGGGCGATGTTGCTGGAGGCGATGGGGCTCAGCGAGCTCGTGTAGCCTGAATCCTCTTGCGGCTGATTTTGACATAGGCGCCACGCGCATCACCGCGAGGGATGTACCGGATCGCCAGATCATCGGACGCGCCAAGCGTCGCGTCGATCATTGAAGTCGCCGGACAGCAGCGAATGCAGGCGCTCTTGTGCGAGCTGGACGATCACGATACGCCTGCCGCCATGTCGATCCTGATACCTGCCCTGCTGCTGACGATGCAACCCGCGACACCCGGCGACTGCGTTTACAACGCCGTGGCACCCGCCGCCCGATCCTCGATCGGCGCGGCGATTGTGGCGAAACGCCCGCGCACCGACGCCGATATCGAAGCCTTGAAAGATGCCGTTGATCAGTGCGCGCGACCAAACCGCTGGTCGATTGACAGCGCGCTGCACGCCAATGGCTCGGCCGCCATGCGCTTTGCCGCAGACACGCTGGCCAACCAGCTCGGCCATCCGACATGGAGCGCAAACGCGCTCGCCGTCCTGCGCAACCGGCCGCGCGACCAGGTTCAGAATCTGGCCAAGACAGGATCGGGTAATGCGGAATTCGAAATCGTGCTGACCCATATGCTGCACAGCGACCCCGCGATCGAAGCGGCACTAAAGGGGGCGAGCGACGAGGCCGTCGAAAAATTCATTTTGATGGTCAAGCTGACCGCCTTGTCAGAGGTCGAACGGCTCGCGATCTGAGTGGTTTATCCGCTCTGATAGCGCCGCAGGGAGGGTGTTTCCCTCATTCGTGATCCCGGATGAAGTCCGGGACGATAAAAAATGGGGTCGGCAGCTCCCACCTCACCCTTCCCTCATCTGTCGGATTAACTTACAGTTTACCATAATCCCGGCGCGCCGAATCCCTGATTTGCGCCAGTGGCACGGCTCTTGCTGGATAAACTGCGATGTTGAAAAAAATCGGACGCCTGTTCGTCATCAAGACCCGCTTTGAAGCGTGCCTGATCATCTATGCCCTCGCGGTGGGCGCCATGGCGCGCGGCGCCGCTTATCTTCAGGAATATCCGGGCATTGGCGGCCAGCTTTTGTTCGCTGCGTGCAGCGGCGCGGTGTTTCTGGCGGGCGCGAAGATTTTCGATTGCCTGCGCTACGAACAGGCGGTGGCGGCAGCAAAACAGGCGGACTAGGCGCCTCCGGCCTTTCGGACGTCACCCGGATATGCCAAGGCCCGGCGTATGAGCAGGATCAGCGGCCGACCGGCCATCAGCACCGAGCATGTCTATGGTCTGACGCTGCGCGTGGCGCGCTGGCGCGCCGGCCAGACCGCCTCCACGTCCGCCGCCCCGCTGTTGTTCCTGAACGGCATCGGCGCCGACCTGACCGCCGCCGCGCCGCTGCTCGCGCAGATGCACGGGCGCGAGGTGTGGACGCTCGACATGCCGGGGGTCGGGGGCTCGCCCGATGCGCTGCTGCCCTATGGCGCGCCGACGATCGCCGCGGTGGTGATGGAGATCGCCGACCGGCTTGGCCACAAGATCGTCGACCTTGCCGGGTTCAGCTGGGGCGGCGCGCTGGCGCAGCAGATCGCGATCCAGTTTCCGGGGCGCGTCCGCCGCCTGGTGCTGATGGCGACGACGCCGGTGATGGGCGCGCCCGGCATCGGCTGGACGGCGCTGTTCGACGACGACATGCAGGCGAGCGGGCTGAAAATCCAGACCGCAACCCCGCTCGGCATCGCGTATCAGACCGCGGCGATGGCGGGGTGGACCAGCGCGGCGTATCTGCCGGGGCTGAAGGCGCTGCCGACGCTGGTGCTGATCGGCGAGCGGGATGGCGTGATGCCCGCCTGCTATGGCCAGATGCTCGCCAGCCTGATCGACGGCGCGGTGCTGGAGGTGGTGCCGGGATCGCACCTCTTCCCCTTCACCCACGCCGCCGCGATGGCGACGCGGATCAGCGCGTTTCTGGATCAGGCGGCGGCGGGGCAACAAGCCGCCGCGTAAGGAAGTCGGCGATCGCCGCCGCGGTCGCGTCGGGGTCTTCCTCCATCGGCAAATGGCCGATATTCTTGAGCAATACGACTTCGGACCCCGCCATCCGTTCGTGGAAGGTCTGCGCCGCGCTGGGATTGATGATCCGGTCCTTGTCGCCGAACAGGATCAGCGTCGGCGCCTTGATCTCGCCGACACGCGCCGCCATCGCCGGTTCGCGGTCCAGCCGTGCGCGCAGCACCGTCGCCTCGCGGTTGCCGGGAAAGCGCAGCAATTCCCAATAACGATCGATCATCGCGTCATCGACGATCGCCTGCTTTTCGACCGAGCCGCGCAGCGACTGTTCGACCAGCGCGCGCGGGGTGATCTGCGTCGCGAGCCAGCGGCCGAACGGATATTGCAGGATCCGAAAGCCAACGTTGGATTCGGGGGCCTTCTCGCCCTTGCGCAGCGGCATGCCGCTTGCGTCGAGCAGCAGCAGCGCATCGATGCGACCCGGCTGCGCCAGCGCGTAACGCCACGCGACCCAGCCGCCCATCGAATTGCCGCCCAGCACGAAATGGTCGAGCCCGAGCTTTGCCGCAACGACATCGACCGCCGCCGCCATGCCGGCAGCGCCATAATCCTTGTCGGGGGTGCCGCCGGTCAGCCCATGACCGGGCAGGTCGAGCGTGACGACGCGGTAGTCGGCGCCCAGTCGCTGCACCAGCGGTTCCCAAGTGTGCAGGCTGCTGTTCGACCCGTGCAGCAGGATGATCGCAGCGCCGTCGCGCTTGCCCTGATCGCGGTAATGGATGCGCTGCCCCGCCGGCCCCGCCGCAAACGCCGCGTTCGGCCCGCCGTATTTGGCGATCATCGCGTTGCGATCGGTATCGGACGTGCGCAGCGCGAGAAAGATCGCAAGGATCGCCACGAGCAGGGCGAGCGGGATCAGCACCCGCTTGCGCCGGAACGGCGGCCGGTGCGGCGGCGGCGGGTCAAAATCTTCGTCGTCGATCGTCATCACGCGCCCCCCTCAAGGCAGCGGCGAACCTAGCGTCCCGACGCCTCGCGTCAATGCGCGCTATTCGTGGATCGGACGGCGAAAGGTTTCGGGCAGGAAGATCAGCCCGACGACGACGGTCAGCGCCGCGACGACGACCGGATACCACAGGCCGTAATAAATATTGCCCGTCGCGGCGACCATCGCGAAGGCTGTCGTCGGCAGGAAACCGCCGAACCAACCGTTGCCGACATGATAGGGCAGCGACATCGCGGTGTAGCGGATGCGGCTGGGGAAGAGTTCAACGAGCAGCGCCGCGATCGGGCCGTAAACCATCGTCACCAGCAGAACGAGGTAGAAGAGGATGGCGACGACCAGCGGCTTGTTCATCGCGTCCAGGTCGGCCTTCGCCGGATAGCCCGCGGCGGCGGTCGCGGCGGCCAGCTCCTTGCGGAACGCTTCGGCAGCGGCGGCGCGGTCTTCCTCGGCCAGGCGCCACGGTTCGGGCGCGATCAGTACGCGGTCGCCGATCCACACATCGGCGGCCTCTCCCGTGCGCCGCGGGCGTGTCACGCTGGTGTAGCTGACGCCGGCCTTCGCGAGCGCTGATTTGGCGATATCGCAGCCGGTGCTTTCGAACTTCTCTTTGCCAACGGGGTCGAACTGGAAGGCGCAGGCCCCCGGGTCGGCGTTGACCCGCACAGCCGCGCTCGCCTGCGCTTTCGCCATCGCCGGATTGGCGGCGGAGGTCAGCATCTGGAACGCCGGGAAATAGGTGAGCGCGGCGAGCGCGCAGCCCGCGAGGATGATCGGCTTGCGCCCGATCTTGTCGCTGAGCCAGCCGAACAGGATGAAGAAAGGCGTGGCGAGCGCGAGCGCGAGGGCGATCAGGATGTTCGCCGTCGCACCGTCGACCTTCAGCGTCTTTTCGAGGAAGAACAGCGCATAAAACTGCCCCGAATACCAGACGACCGCCTGCCCCGCGACCGCGCCGAACAGCGCGATGATCACCCATTTCAAATTGCCCCAGCGGCCGAAGGCTTCGGTCAGCGGCGCCTTTGACGTCGTGCCCTCCTCCTTCATCTGCTTGAAGACCGGGCTTTCCTCGAGCTGGAGGCGGATCCACAGCGAGACGCCGAGCAGGATGATCGAGATCAGGAATGGGATGCGCCAGCCCCAATCGGCGAACGCCGCCTCGCCGATCAGCGTCCGGATGGTGATGACGACGCCAAGCGCCGCGAACAAGCCGAGCGTCGCGGTGGTCTGGATAAAGCTGGTGAACAGCCCGCGCTTTCCCTCGGGCGCATGTTCGGCGACATAGGTTGCGGCGCCGCCATATTCGCCGCCGAGCGCAAGGCCCTGGAGCAGACGCAAAACGACGAGCAGGATCGGTGCCGCCACGCCAATCGACGCGTAGCTGGGCAAAATGCCGACCAGGAACGTCGATGCGCCCATCAGCCCCATGGTGACGAGGAAGGTGTTCTTGCGCCCGACCAGATCGCCGATGCGCCCGAACACGAGTGCGCCGAACGGCCTTACCGCAAAGCCCGCGGCAAAGGCGGCGAGCGCGAAGATGAAGCCGGTGGTTTCGTTGACGCCCGAAAAAAACTGCGCCGAGATGACGGTCGCGAGCAGGCCGTAGAGGTAGAAATCATACCATTCGAACACCGTGCCGAGCGACGAGGCGAGGATGACCTTGCGCTCGCTCTGGCGGGTGTCGATGGGTGATGTTGCCTCGCTCGTCATTCGCTGCCCCCTTATTAGCCCGTCCCCTTCAGGAGAGGGGTTGGGGTGGGGGCTCGAACCCTTGCGCAAGGCCGATGGCCCCCACCCCGCTCGACTAAAGGCCCGGCTACGCCGGACCAAGTCTCACTGCCCCTCCCCTAAAGGAGAGGGGCTAAAAGGGTCTAACGGGTGTCAGCGGCGCGTCAACCGACGCGCTTCACCGCACCCTTGTGCGCGCCGACGCTCTTGTTGCGCGGGCGGAAGCGGCGCTTGCGCTGGCCTTCGGCGCCTTCGCCGGCGGGCGCACCGTCACGGCGCGGGCCGCGGTCGCTGCCCGGCTTGCCTGGCCCGCGGCCGCGCAGCGCGTCTTCGCGCTGGCGCTGCGGGTTGCGGCCCTGGCTGCCGGTGTCGCGCGGCGGCTGCGCCGGCTTCGGCAGGTTGCGCACCAGCTCGTTGAAATTTTCGGGCAACGGCATCGGTTCGGACTTGCTCCGCGTGACGCGCTCGATGTCGCGCATGTACGGACGCTCGTCAGGGGCGATGAAGCTGATCGCCTTGCCCTCAGCGCCGGCGCGCGCGGTGCGGCCGATGCGGTGGACATATTGTTCGGGCACGTTCGGGATCTCGAAGTTGATGACATGGCTAACCCCCGACACGTCGATACCGCGCGCGGCGATATCGGTCGCGACGAGCAGCTTGATGTCACCCGAGCGGAAGGCCTGCAGCGCGTGGGTGCGCTGCGACTGGCTCTTGTTGCCGTGGATCGCCATCGCCTTGATGTTCGCGCCCGCAAGGTGGCGCACGACGCGGTCGGCGCCGTGCTTGGTGCGGGTGAAGATCAGCGCACGGTCGATGTCCTCGCTCGCGATGACCGAATGGAGCAGCGCCTGCTTTTCCTTCTGTTCGACGAAGGTCGAATATTGGCTGATCTTTTCCACGGTGGTCGCCGCCGGAGTCACCGACACGGTGACGGGATTCTCGAGGAATTGTTCGGCCAGATGCGCGATTTCCTTCGGCATCGTCGCCGAGAAGAACAGGTTCTGGCGGCGCGACGGCAACAGCTTGGCGATGCGGCGCAGCGAATGGATGAAGCCCATGTCCATCATCTGGTCGGCTTCGTCGAGGACGAAGATTTCGACGTCGTCGAGGCGCAGCGCGCGCTGGTCGATCAGGTCGAGCAGGCGGCCCGGGGTGGCGACGAGGATGTCGACGCCGCTCGACAGGTCGCGGATCTGCTTGTTGATCGGCACCCCGCCGAAGACGGTCGTGACGCTGAGCTTGGTAAAACGGCCATAGTCGCGGCAGCTCTGCGCGATCTGCGCGGCGAGCTCGCGCGTAGGCGCGAGCACCAGCATGCGGCAGCTACGCGGATTGGCGCGATGCGGATAGGTCAGAAGATGGTGGATCGACGGCAGCGAAAAGCCGGCGGTCTTGCCGGTGCCCGTCTGCGCGATGCCGCACAGGTCGCGGCCCTTCATCAGCGGCGGGATCGCCTGGATCTGAATCGGGGTCGGCTGGGTATAATCCTTGGCGGCAAGCGCGCGATTGATGTCGGCGTGCAGGCCAAAGTCGTTAAAAGTCGTCATAAAATACTCACATAGGGCGACGCGCAGGCGCATCCGTTCGCATCGAACGGACGGCGCACGGCCGCGGGTTCGAAACGACCCGCGTGAAAGGGTGCCTCTGGGGACAAAGCGCTGGTCCGGCTCGTCCCGCGCCTGATCTGGGCGGGAAAATCACGCTGCCGGTGGTTACGGCGGAAGGATCCGCCATGCTGCGCTGCACCATCATATGGCATGGGTTGCGCGAAATTGCAAGATTATTACGCGCTTCCCTATTCCGTTTGCCCTGAGCCCTTCGACTGCCTTGCAGGCGCTCAGGAGAAACCTTGTCGAAGGGCCGTTCCTTCTTCATCAAGGCGATAGCTGAATACGCGTCGCCGCCGCGAAGACGGGGATGACCGATGGGACAAAAGGTGGGGGATACATGTCGGAAAAAATCATCGTCATCGACGAGGGGACAACCTCGACCCGCACGATGCTCTTTGCCGCCGATGGCGCTCCGCTAGGCAGTGCGCAGCGCGAGTTTCAGCAGCATTATCCCGCCCCCGGCCTGGTCGAACATGACGCCGCCGAAATCTGGGAAGCGACCCTCGCCTGCACGCGGGCGATGGTCGACAAGGCGGGCGGCGCCGACCGCATCGCCGCGATCGGCATCACCAACCAGCGCGAAACGATCGTGTTCTGGGACCGCACGACCGGCGAACCGCTGGCCCCCGCGATCGTGTGGCAGGACCGCCGCACCGCCGCCGACTGCGCGGCGCTGAAGGATGCGGGGCATGAAGCGGCGGTGCAGGCGGCAACCGGCCTGCTGCTCGATCCCTATTTTTCGGGCAGCAAGATCGGCTGGGCGCTCCGGAACTGGCCGCAGCTTCGCGACGCGGGCGACCGGCTGGCGGTGGGGACGATCGAATCCTATCTGATCTTTCGGCTGACCGGCGGGGTGCATGTCAGCGATGCGAGCAATGCGTCGCGCACGCTGTTGATGGACATCAACGGCAACGGCGGCTGGGACGCGGGGCTTTGCGACCTGCTGGGGGTGCCGATCGGCCTGCTCCCCGAAATCACCGGCTGCACGACGCGCGTCGGCACCACCGATCCGGCGCTGTTCGGCGCCGCGATCCCGATCTGCGGCATGGCGGGCGACCAGCAGGCGGCGACGATCGGCCAGGCGTGCCTGACGCCGGGGCAGACCAAGGCGACCTTTGGCACCGGCGCCTTCATCCTGTCGGCAAGCGGGCAAACGCGCCCACACTCAGCCAATCGCCTGCTCGCCACGGTGCTGGTGCAGGAGGGCGATATCCGCTCCTACGCGCTCGAGGGATCGGTGTTCGTCGCCGGCAGCCTGATCAAATGGCTGCGCGACGGGCTGGGGCTGCTCGCCAGCGCGGGCGAGAGCGAGGGGCTGGCGCGTTCGGTGGAGGATAATGGCGGGGTCTATCTGGTCCCTGCGCTCACCGGGCTTGGCGCCCCGCACTGGCGCCCCGACGCGCTGGCGGCGGTGTCGGGACTCAGCTTTGCCAGCACCAAGGCGCATGTCGCGCGCGCCGCGCTGGAAGCGCAAGCCTATCAGGCGCACGACCTGAAATCGGCATTCGCTGCCGATCGCGTCGACTGGGCCGATTTGCGCATCGACGGCGGCATGGCCGCGAACGACTGGATGGCGCAGGATCTGGCCGACGTGCTGGGCCTGACCGTCGAGCGCCCTGACTTCGTCGAAAGCACCGCGCTGGGCGCTGCGATGCTCGCCGCCACCGGGGCCGGGCTCTATCCCGATCTGGCCGCCGCGGCAAAGGCCATGCGCGGCACCGCGACGCGCTTCACCCCCGCGCTGGAGGCCGACAAACGCAAAACGCGCCTCGCCGGGTGGCAAAGCGCGCTTGCAAAGGTTTTGGGATAGTCGTCGCCCCCGCGAAGGCGGGGGCCGCCGTCGGCCTTATCCCGCGCCGAAGGCGGACATCCTCTAGCGGCCCCCGCCTTCGCGGGGGCGACGATGAAATCAGCGCTTGAGCGAGAGGCCGCCGAAACGCTTGTTGAACTTCGCGACCTGGCCGCCCGCGTCGAGCATGCGTCCGGTGCCGCCGGTCCAGGCCGGGTGCGCGGTGGGGTCGATTTCGAGCGTCATCGTGTCGCCCTCTTTGCCCCAGGTCGAACGCGTCTGATATTCCGTGCCATCGGTCATCTTGACCGTGATCATGTGGTACGCGGGGTGAATGTCTTTTTTCATGTCTGGCTCCTGTGCCGCTGGTTACCGACCAGCGAGCTGTGAGTCTGTGCGTTCCCCGCTATGGGGCTCGCGAAGCGGTGGCCCCTAACGACGAAAGCCGGATTTGGCAAGTGGTGGTTAGTCGCCCGGCGGATCGGCGATCATCGCGGTGAACTGGCACTCGGCGGCGAGCGCGCCGTCCAGCATCGCCTTGCCTTCGAAACGGCATACGCTGCGCTTGGCCTGGATGATCGTGGCGTGCAGGTCGAGCAGGCAGCCGGGTTCGACCGGCTTGCGGAACTTCGCCCCGTCGATCGCCATGAAATAGACGAGCTTGCCGGTCCCGGCGAGGCCCATCGATTCGATCGCGAGGACGCCGGCGGCCTGCGCCAGCGCCTCGACGATCAAAACCCCCGGCATGATCGGCCGACCGGGAAAATGCCCCTGGAAAAAGGGCTCGTTCATCGTCACCGCCTTGACCGCGTGGATCGAGGTATCGGGCACGATCGAAACCACCCGGTCGACCAGCAGCATCGGATAACGGTGCGGCAGCAGCGTCAGGATCCGGCGGATGTCCACCGGTCCCATCGCCCCTGTCGCATTGTCCCCGTCGGCCATGACGCTTAGCGGGTCGTCGGCGCGGTGCCGGTCGGCGCCGGCGCGGCGGGCGTCGCACCCGGCTGCGCGGCACGGGCGGCGTCCATCAGCTGCTGGTTGCGCTGCTGGACCAGCTGGCCCGGCTGGTAACCCGCCGGCACCGCGATCGACACGTTGGGCAGGATACGGTTGAGTTCGGTCACGACGGCATCGGTGATGTCGACGTTGTTTTCGCGCGCCAGCACCGCATCGGGATTGAGCAGCAGGTCGATCTTTTTCGCGGTCATCGCGGCGCGGATCGCTTCGTTCATGCGAACGCTGATCTGGTCTTCGACATATGCGATGGCGAGTTCGATCGGACGGCCGATCTGGCCGAGTTCGGCCTGCGCGGCCTGGCGCTTGTCCTGAACTGCCTTGGCCGCAGCCTGCAGCGTAGCCTGATTCTGCGGGGTCTTTTTCGCCTCTTCGTTATATTTGGCGATCAGGACGTTGATTTCGGCCTGCAGCGTCTGGCCGCGCGACTGCTGCTGGTCGATCTGTGCCTTGTACGTGGTTTCGATCTGCTGCGAGGCGACCGAGAAGGCGTTCGAGCGGGCGGCGGCGACGCGGACGTCGGCGACGGCAACGGCTTTGGCCTGCGCGATCGCGGGCGCGGCCATGATCGGCGAAACCGACAGCGTGGCGACGGCCAGCGCCGAAGCGACAAAGATGTTCTTCATTAGAATTGGGTTCCTACGTTGAATGAGAAGCGTTTGGTATCATCGCCCTCTTCTTTGCGAAGGGCGTAAGCGAAGTCGATCCGGAAGGGACCGAAGGGAGAATTCCAGTTGACCCCGGCGCCGATCGACACGCGCGGCATCCAGGTGTCGCCAAAGAATCGTTCCTCGAACGGCGGCAACGGCGAAAAGCCGGTGGCGCAGGTCGTGAATTGCCCGGTCGGCGCGCCCGATGAGTCGGGCGTGTTGGTCGCAAAATTGGTGACCCCGGTGGTCGAGTTGCGGCACAGATATTTGGTCAGGCCGTCGGCGGGATCGCGGAAATCGGCGAGCGTGGTCAGCGTCGGACGCTTCACGCTGAACACCGAACCGACGTCGAGGAAGACCGACGGGCGCAGCCCCAGTTCCTTCGCCCCGGTGCCGAGCGGAATGTCGAGCTCGACGCGGCCCTGATAATAAGCGCGGCCGCCAAGCGCGTCGTCGATCTGCCCTTCGCTGCTGGTGTCGAGCACCGGGGCCGCCGGGTTGGTCAGGTCGACCGTCGCATAGCGCACGACGCGCGGGCCGACGCCGCGAATGTCGAAACCGCGCATCTGCGGTTCGCCCAGGAAGAAGCGATCGGTCAGGCGGACCTTGTCGCTGGTCGGGGTCGGCGCGCTGCCGAACGGATAGATATACCCGCCCTCGGCCGAAAGATTGAGCACGAAGCGGCTGCCAAGGTTGAAATGCTTCGACGCGTTCAGCCGGGTGCGGACATATTTGACGCTGCCGCCAAGCCCCGCGAAATCCTGGCTGAGCGAAGCCGACTGGCCGCGCGTCGGCCGGATGCGGTTGTCGCGGTCGTCATAGGCGAGCGTGTAGCCGAGCAGCGAGGTCGTCCGCTTGCCGATCGCGTCGCACAGATAGCGGCCGGCGACGAGCGGGTCGCACTGGTCGCCAAAGAAATAGATGCCGCGATCGAGCGTCACATCGTCGTAGTTCAGGCTGTAACGGCCGAAGAAGGACATGAATTCGGTCAGCGGCACGCCGGCGTTCAGCTGGAAACCGGTCGTCACCTGCTGGAACGTCGTCTGGCGATCATTGTTGATGAAGTTGAACGAGTTCAAGTCGCGGCGATAGACGCTGCCGCCGACCGAGATATTGCGGTCGAACAGATAGGGTTCGGTAAAGCCGAGCTCGATCGACTTCGAATAGCTCGAATAATTGACCGACGCCTGGAGCTGCTGGCCAAGGCCGCGGAAGTTGCGCTGGCGGATCGACGCCTGGAGCAGGAAATTTTCGATCGACGAAAAACCGGCCGACAGCGACAGTTCGCCGGTCGGCTTTTCCTCGACATTGGTTTCCAGGATGATGCGGTCGGGGGCGCTGCCCTCCTTGCGCTCGATCTCAAGATTTTCCTGGAAATAGCCGAGGCTGTTGATGCGGTTTTCGGTGCGCTTGATACCGAAGCTGTTGAACGCGTCGCCTTCGTTAAGGCGAAACTCGCGGCGCACGACCTTGTCGTGGGTCAGCGTGTTGCCGTTGACGTCGATGCGCTCGACATAGGTGCGCGGGCTTTCGGCGACGTTGAAGGTGATCTGCATCGTCCGCGTTTCGGGGTCGCGGCGGAATTCGGGATTGATGTCGGCAAAGGCATAGCCGAACAGACCCGCGGTCTCGCTCAGGCTTTCGACCGTGTCCTCGACCAGCTTGGCGTCGTACCAATCGTCTTTCTTCATCGGCAGCAGCGTCTTCAGCATTTCGGGCTGGAAGTCGCGCAGCTCGCTCTTCACGTCGACATCGCCGAACTTGTACCGCTCGCCTTCCTCGACGACATAGGTGATGATGAAGTCCTGCTTGTTGCTCGTCAGTTCGGCGACCGCCGAGATGACGCGAAAGTCGGCGTAGCCGTTCTGCAGGTAGAACAGGCGCAGCTTTTGCTGGTCATAGGCGAGGCGGTCGGGATCGTAGCTGGTGTTCGACGACAGGATCGTGAGCAGGCTCGACTCCTTGGTCGCCATCTCGTCCTTCAGGTCGCCGTCGCTGAACTTTTCGTTGCCGATGATGCTGATCTGGCGGACCTTCGACTTCGGCCCTTCGTTGATTTCGAACACGACGTCGACGCGGTTCTGGTCGAGCGAGACCATCTTCGGTTCGACGGTGGCGGCGAAACGACCCTGCCGCTTGTACAGCTCGATGATACGCGCGACGTCGGCGCGGACTTTCGAGCGGGTGAAGATCTGGCGCGGCGCGAGCTTGATCTCGGGCCGGATCTTGTCTTCCTTCAGGCGCTTGTTGCCCTCCAGGATGACGCGGTTGATGACGGGGTTTTCGGTCACCTCGATCGTCAGCGCACCATTGTTGTCGGTGATCTGGAAATCCTTGAACAGCTCGGTCGCCGCCAGATCCTTGAGCGCCTGGTCGAGGATCGACCGGTCGTAGCGCTGGCCGACGCGCAGCCGCAGATACGACAGGATCGTCTGCGCCTCGAGCCGCTGGTTCCCGACGACGGTGATCGTCTGGATCGTCGTCGCGGCGGGCGCCGCTTCGGGGGCGGGCGCCGGGACGGTCGGTGCGGCAACGGTCGGTGTGGCGACGGGCGGCGCAGCATCCTGCGCGATCGCCGGCGCGCTGAGCATCGTACCTGCCAGAAGGAGGGCCGACAGCTGTGTCCGCGCCGAGAATTTGTGTGAAGCCACGCTGTTCATCCCGAAAAAATAACTCAAAAGCGACAAACCCGCCTGACCGCGGGTTCGCGCGCCACTCCCTGCCCCAGACTCGCTAGCCAATCAAGCGCGCGATCCCGTCCCACAGGCCCAATGAGCCCAAATCGTTGAAAGTCACGACCAGCATCAAGGTAACGATCGCCGCAAAGCCGAATCGGAACGCCCATTCCTGTGCCTGCGGGGGCGCGGGGCGACGCCGGATCGCTTCATAGGCGTAGAAGAGCAGATGGCCGCCATCGAGCATCGGCAATGGCAAGAGATTGATGAACCCCAGATTGATGGAAATGAAGGCGGTGAAGATGATCAGGTCGTTGAGACCGAGGCTCGCCATTTCCCCCGACTGTTTCGCGATCTTGATCGGCCCGCCCATTTCCTTGATCGACCGCTGACCGGTCAGAAACTGGCTCAGAATATTGCCCGTCAATCGCACGAGGCCCCAAGTCTGCTCGGCGCCAGCCTGCACAGCCGCCAGGGGGCCGACCGGCGAATAGACCGGGCGGCCTGACTGGATGCCGATAACGGCGATTTGACCTTTATTGCCGAACTGGTCGGTTTGCGAAACGAGGCGCGGACGCAAGACAATATCGACCCGCTCGCCGCCGCGCGCGATTTGAAGATTGGCCGGTTTGCCCAGATTGAAGGCGACCGCCGAACGTATGTCATCGAATTTTGCGATGCTGCGACCGTCGATGCTGACAATGCGGTCGCCGATCCGGAGTCCGGCTTGCTGCGCGGCGCTTTGCGGCTGGACGCCACCCACGACCGCCGGCGTCTGGGGGACGCCATAGGTCATATTGAAAGCGGCAAAGATCAGGATCGCGAACAGGAAATTGGTCACCGGCCCCGCCAGCACGATCAACGCACGTTTCCACACCGGCTGGGCGGGAAACGTGTGCGATTTCTGTTCGGCGGGTAGTTGCTGCCATTCGGCGTCGGGCTGGCTGACCGCGTCGCGGTCGCCCGCGAACTGGACATAGCCGCCCAGCGGCAGCCAGCCGATTTTCCATTCGGTGCCGCGCTTGTCGGTCCAGCCCAGGATCTTGCGCCCGAAACCGATCGAGAAGGTGTCGGCCTTCACCCCGCACCAGCGCCCGACGATATAATGGCCATATTCGTGCACGAACACGAGCGGGCCGAGCACCGCCAGGAACGCGATCGGGTAAAGCCACAGCGGGATGTCAGGCATGTTCATATTGTTCCACCAAACGCTCTGCAGCCGCGCGGGATGCGGCATCGACGCTGAATATGTCGTGAAGCGAGGTCGGCGCGGCGGGCGCATCGGCGTCGATCACCCGGCGCACGGTATCGACGATCGCGGGAAAGGATATGCGCCCCGCGAGGAAGGCGGCGACGGCCACCTCGTTCGCGGCGTTGAGCTGCGCCGGGCGGGCGCCGCCCGCGGCGATCGCGGCGCGGCAAAGCGCGGTGGCGGGGAAACGCACCTCGTCGGGCGCTTCGAAATCGAGCCGTGCGATGGTGGCGAGGTCGAGCGGCGCGCACGGTGTCGCCATCCGCTGCGGCCAGGCGAGCGCGCTGGCGATCGGGATACGCATGTCGGGCGAGCCGAGCTGCGCCAAGGTCGAGCAGTCGATATATTCGACCAGGCTGTGGATCACCGACTGCGGGTGGACGAGGATTTCGATACGGTCGAGCCCGACGGGGAAAAGATGATGCGCCTCAATCAGTTCGAGGCCTTTGTTCATCATCGTTGCCGAATCGACGCTGATCTTGGCGCCCATCGACCAGTTGGGATGCGCGACCGCCTGCGCCGGGGTGACGCGCGCCATATCGGCGGCGCTCATCGTGCGGAAGGGGCCGCCGCTGGCGGTCAGGATGATGCGGCGCACCTGATCGATCCGGCCACCCGCCAGACACTGAAAGATTGCATTATGCTCGCTGTCGACGGGCAGGATGGTGGCGCGCGACGTTCGCGCCGCGGCCATCATCAGCGCGCCCGCCGAAACCAGCGCTTCCTTGTTGGCGAGCGCAACGTCGGTGCCCGCTTCGAGCGCCGCCATCGTCGGCGCCAGCCCCGCCGTGCCGACGATCGCCGCCATCACCAGGTCGGCCGGGTGCTGCGCGGCGGCGACCAGTGCGTCGGCGCCGGCGGCGACTTCGATCCCGGTACCGGCAAGCGCCTCCTGCAAATCGCCGTAGCGCGCCGCATCGGCGATCACCGCGACATCAGGCCGAAATTCGCGGGCGAGCTTTGCCAGTTCGGCCACGTCGCTGTTCGCGGTCAGCACGCCGACGTGCCACGCTTCGCCATCGCGGCGGACGAGGTCGAGGGTCGATTGCCCCACCGACCCCGTGGCGCCGAACAGCGAAAGGCGGCGCACTGTCATATCAGCCCGCCGCCCGCACCGCGATCTGGCCGGTAAAGGCCAGCGCGCCGAGTAGCAGCGCGACCGGCAACACGCCATCGACGCGGTCGAACAGCCCGCCATGGCCGGGAATGAGCTTGCCCGAATCCTTGACCCCGGCGCGGCGCTTCATCCAGCTTTGCGCGAGATCGCCCATTTGCGCGAGCAGCCCCATGAACAGGCCGATCCACAACGGCACCCCGATGATGCCCGCGCGGTCGCCAATCGTCGCGCTGGCGATCAGCGCCGCGATCATGCCACCGATCAGCCCCGACCAGGTTTTCGACGGGCTGATCGTCGGCGCCAGCCGCGCACCGCCAAAAGCGCGGCCGGCGAAATAAGCGCCGATGTCGGTCGCCCACACCATACCGAACACCCACAGTGCGGCGGTCATGCCGAGTTGATCGCGGATGAACCACAGCCCCGCCATCGCGCCGAGGGTCAGGACCGGGCCAAGGACGGTCAGCGCCATCTTCGCGCCGCCGCCGATCGTCATCGCGCGCACCAGCGCCAGCCATTCGACGATGACAAGCGCGCCGCCGACCAGCAGCAGCAGGCCGAACGCCAGCCCGCCGAACCACAGCGCGGTACCCGCGATCGCGAACAGGATGATCGCCGACCCGATCCGCACCCACAGGTCCGATTTTGTTGCGGTTGCCATGACTTTACACTTCCCCGCCTCGACCAGCCAAACCCACACAATGCGACCCGTTCCCCCGCGAAGGCGGGGGCCCATCACCTACCCTCTCGTCCTTTCGCCACCGCTGGCCGAATATCGAAAGGACCGGTGATGGACCCCCGCCTTCGCGGGGGAACAGTGCTTGGTTCGAAGCACGGTCCATCACCTCAAAGCCCTCCGTAACGACGATCGCGGCGCGCGAAATGGTCGAGCGCCGCCTTCAAATCGGCCGGCTTGAAATCCGGCCACAAAATATCGGTGAAATACAGCTCGGCATAGGCCGACTGCCACAGCAGGAAATTCGACAGCCGCACCTCGCCCGAGGTGCGGATGAGCAGGTCGAGCGGCGGCATGTCGGCGGTGTCGAGATGCGCCGCGATCGTATCCTCGGTAATCGCGCCTTGGGCGGCGGCGGCGGCGGCGGCGCGGACCAGCTCGTCCTGCGCGCCATAGTTGAGCGCGACCGCCAGCGTCGTGCGCTTGTTGCCAGAGGTGCGTTCGAGCGCATTGTCGATCAGCGCCACGACGTCGGGCGCCAGCGCGCGCCAGTTGCCGATCACCTTCAGTTTCACGTCGTTGGCAGCAAATTCGTCGAGGTCGGAAAGGATGAAGCGCTTCATCAGCCCCATCAGGTCGCTGACCTCTTCCTCGGGCCGCTTCCAGTTTTCGGAGCTGAAGGCGTAGAGCGTCATCGCCTCGATCCCAAGGTCGCCCGCGGCGCGGACAATCGTGCGCACCGCCTCGACCCCCGCCTTGTGACCGGCGACGCGGGGCAGCAGGCGCTTTTTGGCCCAGCGGCCATTGCCGTCCATGATGATGGCGACATGGCGTGCGCCGTGGTTTGGCATCGTCACAACAGCCTCAGAACCCGTTCGTGTCGAGCGAAGTCGAGACACGTGAGGTCGAGCGCGAACGCGGCGTGTCTCGACTTCGCTCGACACGAACGGAAGAGAGGATGGTGCCCAAAAGCACTAGCCCAGGATTTCCTTTTCCTTCGCGCTCGCGGCGGCGTCGAGTTCGGCGATCGTGGCGTCGGTCAGCTTTTGCACCTCGGTTTCGTGGCGCTTGCGCTCGTCCTCGCTGATTTCCTTCTTGTTCTCGTCGGCCTTCAGATTGTCCATGCCGTCGCGGCGGACGTTGCGCACCGCGACGCGCGCCTTTTCGGCATATTGACCGGCCAGTTTCGACAGCTCCTTGCGGCGCTCCTGCGTCATTTCGGGGATCGGCAGGCGCAGCATCTGGCCGTCGACGATCGGGTTGAGGCCCAGCCCTGCCGAACGGATTGCCTTGTCGACCGGGCCGACGTTCGATTTGTCCCACACCTGCACCGACAGCATGCGCGGTTCGGGCGCGCTGACCGACGCGACCTGGTTGAGCGGCATGTGGCTGCCATAGACCTCGACCGTCACCGGATCGAGCAGCGCGGTGTGTGCGCGGCCGGTACGCAGGCCCGCGAGGTCGCTTTTGAGCGATTCGACCGCGCCGTGCATGCGGCGTTCCAGGTCGGCCTTGTCATATTTCGCCATCGTCTCTGTCCTCTCTCAATGCTTGTCAGGCGTCGCCGACGATCGTCGAAACACCCTCGCCGCCCAGCACGCGCGCCAGATTGCCGGCTTCGCGAATGTTGAACACGACGATCGGGATATGATTGTCGCGGCACAGCGCCACGGCGCTGGCGTCCATCACCTTCAGATTGTCGGCGAGGACGCGGTCGTAGCTGAGCGTATCATAACGAACCGCCGACGTATCCTTTTTGGGATCGGCGTTATACACGCCATCGACACTGGTACCCTTGAGCAGCGCGTCGCACTTCATTTCGGCGGCGCGCAGCGCGGCGCCGCTGTCGGTGGTGAAATAGGGCGCGCCGACGCCCGCGGCGAAAATCACCACGCGGCCCTTTTCCAGATGGCGTTCGGCGCGGCGGCGGATCACCGGTTCGCACACCTTGTCCATCTCGATCGCCGACTGGACGCGCGTTTCGACGCCGAGCTGTTCGAGCGCATTCTGCATCGCCAGCGCGTTCATCACGGTGGCGAGCATGCCCATATAATCGGCCTGCGCGCGGTCCATGCCCTTGGCGGCGCCCGCCATGCCGCGGAAGATGTTGCCGCCGCCGATGACGAGGCAGATTTCGAGCCCGCGTTCCTTGGCCGCCTTGACCTCGGCGGCCATGCTGGCGACGGTTTCGGGGTCGATGCCGAAGGGGGTCGACCCCATCAGCGCCTCGCCCGACAGTTTCAGCAAGATGCGTTTCATGCCGGGCAGAGCCATGGTGGGGGAACCTCTTGCAAACTCAACATATGCGAATGGCGCGCACCCTAGAGCGGGCACGCGCCATTGCCAAGCGGACTGCCGCGCCCCTTTTCACTTCGTCATGCTGAACTTGTTTCAGCATCCATGGCCCGGCTTTCGCCTTCTGAGCCTGCGGAGACCGGAAGGTCCGGCCATGGACCCTGAAACAAGTTCAGGGTGACGATGAAATGAGGGACAGTCCCTAATTAATCAGACGCCGGCGACCGCCGCGACTTCCGCCGCGAAATCGCTTTCTTCCTTCTCGATGCCTTCGCCGAGCTGGAAGCGGGTGAAACCCTTGAGCGTGATCGTCGCGCCGACATCCTTGCCGGCGGCGGCGACGACTTCGGCGACCGGGGTCTTGCCGTCCATCACGAACAGCTGCGACAGGAGCGCATTTTCCTTGCGGAACTTGGCGATCGCGCCGTCGACCATCTTGCCGACGATTTCGGCGGGCTTGCCCGACTGGGCCGCCTTTTCCTCGGCGATCGCGCGTTCGCGCGCGACCATGTCGGCGTCGAGATCGTCGCCGTTCAGCGCCAGCGGGTTGGCGGCGGCGACGTGCATCGCCAGCTGCTTGCCCAGCGGTTCGAGAACGTCGGCACCGGCGGTCGATTCGAGCGCGACGAGCACGCCGATCTTGCCCATGCCAGGAGCGGCGGCGTTGTGGACATAAGCGGTCACGACGCCCGAGTTCACCGACATGATCGCGCTGCGGCGCAGCGACTGGTTTTCACCGATCGTTGCGATGTTCTGGGTCAGCGCTTCGGCGACGGTGCCGCCGGTGGGATAGGCCGCGGCGCCCAGCGCGTCGATGTCGGTCAGGTTGCCGGCGAGCGCCACATTGGTGACATCGCGGACAAAGCCCTGGAACTGCTCGTTCTTGGCAACGAAGTCGGTTTCGCTGTTGACTTCAACCATCGCGCCGCGGGCGCCGTCGGTGGCGACGCCGACCAGGCCTTCAGCAGCAACGCGGCCGGCCTTTTTGGCGGCGGCGGCGAGGCCCTTGGTGCGCAGCCAGTCGATCGACGCTTCGATGTCGCCGCCATTTTCGGCGAGCGCCTTTTTGCAGTCCATCATGCCTGCGCCCGTGCGGTCGCGCAGTTCCTTGACGAGAGCGGCCGTAATTTCAGCCATGGGTGATCCTTTCCAATGTGGAGCGATCCGAAGAACGGGACCGCTGCGCCGCACGCGTGGCGGCGCGATAAGTCAAAACAATGACCGAGGGCGGCGGCCGCAATCGCGCAGCACGCCGCCCGGCCATTCAGGCGCGCTTAGGCGTCGCTCTGACGTTCGGTTTCGGCCGCGGCTTCGGCGGGGACTTGCTCGTCCTCGGTCACCGGAGCAGCTTCGACAGCCGGGGCTACTTCGGCAACCGGAGCGGCTGCTTCTTCGACGAGGACGGGTTCGGCGGTCGGTTCGACTGCAGCGCCCAGATCTTCGCCGCGGTTCGCGCGGGCCTGCTGACCGCCACGCGTCGCGGCCTGCGCGATCGCATCGCAATACAGGCGGATGGCACGCGCGGCGTCATCGTTCGCCGGAACCGGGAAAGCGATGCCGTCGGGCGACACGTTCGAATCGAGGATCGCGACGACGGGGATGCCAAGGACATTGGCTTCCTTGATCGCCAGCTCTTCCTTGTTCGCGTCGATCACGAACATCACGTCGGGAATGCCGCCCATGTCGCGGATGCCGCCGAGCGACATTTCGAGCTTGTCGCGTTCGCGGGTGCGGTTGAGCACTTCCTTCTTGGTCAGGCCCGAGGTGTCGCCCGAAAGCTGTTCCTCAAGGGTCTTCAGCCGCTTGATCGAGTTCGAGATCGTCTTCCAGTTGGTGAGCATGCCGCCCAGCCAGCGATGGTTGACGAAGTGCTGACCCGAAGCGCGCGCGGCGTCGGCGATCGGACCCTGCGCCTGGCGCTTGGTGCCGACGAACAGGACCTTGCCACCGGCGGCCGACGAGGCGACGAATTCGAGCGCGCGCGCAAAAAGCGGCACGGTCTGCGACAGGTCGAGAATGTGGATGCCGTTGCGCGCACCGAAAATATACGGCTTCATGCGCGGGTTCCAGCGGTGGGTCTGGTGGCCGAAGTGGGCGCCAGCCTCGATAAGATTCTGCATCGTGACGACAGGTGCCGCCATGGTCTTTCTCCTTCCGGTTGGTCCTCTGGAAAGCAAGAACCAGGTGTCGCAAGCGACGATCCCGGCACCGGTTTATGTGCGCCTTCCATGTGGAATGCGCGGGCCGTTAGCGGCGTTGGCCGCCAAAAGCAAGCGCCGAGCGCCGCTTTGGGACGAAGCGTGCGCGCACCCCGCCATTCGATCCGGCGCCAATCTGACTCCGTTCGTCGCAAAACATTTGAGAACAAAACAAGAACATGCAACTAAAAGCCAAGCGAAACCGTCCTTTGCTATGGACAAGGTTTCGTCAACGAAAACCCGGAAGGACAGATCATGGTTCAGGTCGCAGCCGCACTCCTCTTCGCCCTCGCCGCCGGACTCGGCATCACGGTGATCCTGGCCATGCTGAAAGCGAATGAGACGGCGATTCTCTCGGCGCTGCTCGGCGAAGGCGCCTTCGCGGCCGATACCGCACCGCAGCCTGGCCCCGCGACGATCATCAAGCTCCGCCCGTCGGCACCCCGCCGCCACATCGCGCGCACCACCGTCACCCGACCCCAGCGCGGCCAGCCGCAGTTCAGCCGCGCCGCCTGACCTTCGCATAGCTGGCGAGCCCGAACGGCAGCGTCGCGGCATAGATGGCGCAGACCGCCAGCAGCGTCAGCCACGGCGCGGTCACCAGCGCGGCGCCGAGCAACCCCACCCCCGCCAGGGCGAACAGGCGCCACGACCGGCGCAGGCGGATCGAGGCCCAGCTGTAGGTCGGGATCGCCGAGATCATCAGCATCGCAACGCTCAGCGCCCAGGGCATCACGACATACCATTCGCGGAACAGGTCATTGCCCGTCGTCAGCCACAGATAGACAGGGACGAACGACAGACCGGCGCCCGCCGGGGCGGGAATGCCGGTGTTGAAGCCCGCCGACTTGTGCGGCTGAAAATCCGCATCCATGCGCGAGTTGAAGCGCGCGAGGCGCAGCGCGCAGCAGACCGCGAGCGCGAGCGCCGCGGTCCAGCCGAATTTCGGCGCGTCCTGAAGCGACCACAGGAACAGGATCATCGCGGGCGCGACGCCAAAGGCGATGACGTCGGACAACGAATCGAGTTCGGCGCCGAATTTGCTCTGCGCGCGCAGCAGGCGGGCGATGCGCCCGTCCATGCCGTCGAGCACCCCGGCAAAGATCACCGCGGCGATGGCGAGTTCAAACTGGCCGCCAATCGCAAAGCGTACCCCGGTCAGGCCAAAGCATAGCGCCAGCACGGTGATCGCATTGGGGGCAAAGGCGCGCAGGCTGATCCCGCCGATCCGGCGCCCCGCGGCGTCGGGGATGATCTGCTGGTCGTCGCTCACCCTATTGCCCGATGCCGTCGATCATGTCGGCGCGGCCGATCCGCGCGACGACGGTTTCACCCGCCAGCGTCCGCTGTCCGAGCAGCACTTGCGGCGTCGTTCCCGCGGGCAGATAGACATCGACGCGGCTGCCGAAACGGATCAGCCCGACGCGCTGGCCAGTGGCCAGCTCGTTACCCATGGTGACGAACGGCATGATCCGCCGCGCCACCAGCCCCGCGATCTGGGTGAAGCCGATGCGCACCCCGTCGGCGCGCTCGACGACGAAATGCTGGCGTTCATTCTCCTCGCTCGCCTTGTCGAGGTCGGCGTTGAGGAATTTGCCGGGGATATAGACGAGCTTGCGCAACGTTCCTGCGACGGGAGTGCGGTTGATATGGACGTCGAACACGCTCATGAAAATCGACACGCGCAGCATCGGCGCATTGCCCAGCCCGTCGGGGCCGGCAATCTCGGGCGGCGGCGGCACTTCGGCGATCTGGGTCACCAGCCCGTCGGCGGGCGCGATGACCATATCGCCGGCCGTCGGGGTCACGCGCACCGGATCGCGGAAAAAGGCACCGACCCATAGGGTCACCCCGAACATCAGCCAGCCGACGATTTCCCAGCCGAGCAGCCAGAAGCACAGAGTGACGATGCCAGCGATGAGCAGGAATTTGCGGCCTTCGGGATGGATCGACGGCCATTGCCATTTGATGCCGCCACCGGGGCGGTTGGAAGAGATGATGTTGGACATGGCCGTTCTTCTAGGGTGCGCGCCTGACACTGACAATGGATAAGGCAGCGGCGGGTTCCATCCCGCCAATTGATCAACTGCCGGGGTTCCACCACGCCCATTGATCAATGGCGCGGCTTTGCCTAAGGCCCGCTGCAACTCCGACTCCCCAAGGATAAAGGCGTACAGCATGGGCAAGATCAAGGTAGCCAACCCGGTCGTCGAACTCGACGGCGACGAAATGACCCGGATCATCTGGCAGTGGATCCGCGAACGGCTGATCCTTCCCTATCTCGACATCGACCTGCATTATTACGACCTCAGCATCGAAATGCGCGACCAGACCGATGACAAGATCACGGTCGATGCCGCCAACGCGATCGCCAAATATGGCGTCGGCGTGAAGTGCGCGACGATCACCCCCGACGAACAGCGCGTCGAGGAATTCGGCCTGAAGAAAATGTGGAAGTCGCCGAACGGCACGATCCGCAACATCCTGGGCGGCGTGGTGTTCCGCGAGCCGATCGTGATGCGCAACGTCCCGCGGCTCGTCCCCGGCTGGACCGACCCGATCGTCGTCGGGCGCCACGCGTTCGGCGACCAGTATCGCGCCACCGATTTCCGCGTCCCCGGCCCCGGCAAGCTGCGCTTGGTGTTCGAGGGCGAGGACGGCCAGATCATCGACGAAGAGGTGTTCCAATTCCCCTCGTCGGGCGTCGCGATGGCGATGTACAACCTCGACGATTCGATCCGCGACTTTGCCCGCGCCAGCCTGAACTATGGCCTTGCGCGCGGCTGGCCGGTGTATCTGTCGACCAAGAACACGATCCTGAAGGCCTATGACGGCCGCTTCAAGGATCTGTTCGAGGAAGTGTTCAACGCCGAATTCAAGGAACAGTTCGACGCCGCGGGCATCGTGTACGAACATCGCCTGATCGACGACATGGTCGCATCGGCGCTGAAGTGGAGCGGCAAGTTCGTCTGGGCCTGCAAGAATTACGACGGCGACGTCCAGTCGGACACCGTGGCACAGGGTTTCGGCTCGCTCGGCCTGATGACCAGCGTGCTGATGACCCCCGACGGCCAGACCGTGGAATCGGAGGCCGCGCACGGCACCGTCACCCGCCATTACCGCATGCACCAGCAGGGCAAGGCGACGTCGACCAACCCGATCGCGTCGATCTTTGCCTGGACCGGCGGCCTGAAGCATCGTGGCAAGCTCGATGGCAATGACGCGCTGATCAAATTCGCCGACGACCTGGAAAAAGTCTGCGTCGCGACGGTCGAAAGCGGCAAGATGACCAAGGATCTGGCGCTGCTGATCGGCCCCGACCAGAATTGGCTGACCACCGAAGGCTTTTTCGAGGCGATCGTGGAGAATCTCGAAGCCAAGATGGGCGCGTAAGCAAGCGTTTTACTTGAGATAGACGTCTAGCCAATCGGGGCCGGCCTGCATAAGGTCGGCCCCTATGGTATCGGAAACAGAAACATCGGCCATCGGCAACGCGCTGGTGGTGCTGGGCGCCGCGGGCATCGTCATCCCGGCGTTTGCGCGCTTTCGCCTGCCCCCGGTCATCGGTTTCATCCTTGTCGGCCTGCTCGTCGGACCCTCGGGGCTCGGCGCGCTCGCCGGCGATTACCCGTGGCTGAAGCATGTCACGATCGGATCGACCGAGGACATCGCGCTGTTCGCCGAATTCGGCATCATCCTGCTCTTGTTCTCGATCGGGCTCGAACTGTCGTTCCGCCGCCTGTGGTCCTTGCGCAAACTGGTGTTCGGGGTCGGCGCCGCCGAACTGCTGCTCAGCGGCGCGATCCTCGGCGGCGGGCTGTGGCTGCTCGGCAGCCTGTCGACCCCCGCCGCCTTTGGCCTGGGCATCGCGCTGGCGCTGTCGTCGACCGCGCTGGTGCTGCCGATGGTCGGCACCAAGTCCGCGGTCGGCCGCGCCTCTTTCTCGATGCTGCTGTTCGAGGATCTGATGATCGTCCCGATCATCTTCATCCTCGGCGCCTTTGCCCCCAATGCCGCGGGCGACAGCACCGAATTGCTGCTCACCACCCTGTGGCAGGGGGTGCTGGTGGTCGCGGTGCTGGCCGTCGCGGGCTGGTTCCTGTTGCCGCGCATCTTTGCGCAGGCGGCGCGCGCCAAGGATCCCGAGCTGTTCCTCGCCGCCAGCCTGCTGGTGGTCATCGTCGCCGCGCTCGCGACCGCCACCGTCGGCCTGTCGCCGATCGTCGGCGCGCTGCTCGCCGGGCTGATGATCGCCGAGACCGAATATCATGGAGAGGTCGAGGCGATCACCGCGCCGTTCAAGGGGCTCGCGCTCGGGGTGTTCCTGATCAGCGTCGGCATGGGGCTGAACCTCAAGACGATCGCGCAACAATGGCCGATGCTGGTCGCGGCGGTGGTCGGGGTGGTCACGGTCAAGGCGGTGGTCACCGCGCTGCTGCTGCGCTTTTCGGGCGCGCGCCGCGGCACCGCGGCGGAGGTCGGCCTGTTGATGGCGAGCCCGTCGGAAACGACGTTGATTGTCCTCACCGCGGCGCTGACCGCAGGGCTGATCGACCCCGAAACCGCCAGTTTCTGGCAGCTGGTCACCGCGGTCGGGCTGACCATCACCCCGCTGCTCGCGCGCATCGGGCACGACATTTCGCGGCGGATCGAAATGCGCAGCGGCGACACCCCCGCCGAAGAACCCGCGACCGCACGCACCGTGATCGTCGGTTTCGGCCGCGTCGGGCGCACCGTCGCCGAACTGCTGCGCGAACATGGCCGCGCCTATATCGCGGTCGATGCCGACATCGATACCGTCGCGGCGGCGCGGCGCGACGGTTTTTCGGTGCGGTTCGCCGACGTCGCGCGCCCGGGCAGCCTCGACAAGCTGGAGATCGAAAGCGCCGACGCGATCGTGCTGACGATGGACGATCCGGTCCAGCAGCTGCGGATGACCAAGCAGATGCGGCTGAAATATCCCGACCTGCCGATCATCAGCCGCGCCCGCGATGCCGACCACGCTGCCGCGTTATATCAGGCGGGGGCGAGCGATGCGGTGCCCGAAACGCTCGAAAGTTCGCTGCAACTCGCCGAAGCGGTGCTGATCGACCTGGGGGTCGCGATGGGGCCGGTGATCGCGTCGATCCACGACGTGCGCGCCAAGATGCGGCGCGACATCATGACCAAGGGCGATCTGGACCGCGAACCGCGCATCCGCAAGGTGCGCGCGCCGGCGACGGGCAGCGAAACCGCCTAACGCCCGCCAGCCGCGGGCGTCGTCGCCGCGCCGAGCGCCGAGGCGTCGGTCAGCGTCATCCCCTTGGGCAGGATCGCCAGCGACCATTGGCGCTGCGGCGTCAGATATTGCCGTGCCAGCCGCTGGACATCGGCGGCGGTGACCGCGGCAATATCGTCCTGCATCGACAGCGCCGCGGCGGTGACGCGCGGATCGCGCGTCGCGCCCTCCAGCAGGAACATCCAATAGACGTTGCCGGTCGACGCGCGCGCGACCTGTTCGCGGATCGGCACCGCGTTGCGCGTCAGTTCGTCGGCGCTGACCGGCCTGGCGACCAGATCGGCGGCGATGTCGCGCGCGATGCCATAGAAACGGTCGAGATCCTTGGGCGCGAGCAGGCTGCCGACGAGCAGGTAGCCGCCGCTGTCGAAGCCGGTCGGCCAATGGCTGTCGACGACCGGGCCATAGCTGGCGCCCTGTTCGGCGCGGAGCCGGTCGAACAGCCGGTCGTTGAACACCGCGGCCAGCACCTCCAGCCCGCGGGCATCGCGCGGATTGGCGAGGCCGCCGCCGGTCGGCCACGCGGTCATCGCCGCCGCCTGTCCCTGTTCGCCGCGATGATAGGCGATGTCGGGAACCGTGACATGCCTGGCAAAGCCGACGCGCTGGCCGCTTTCCGGCGCCAATATCTGGCGGGGCGGCAGCGCGCCGAGCGTGTTTGCGAGGATCTGGCGATAGTCGACCGCTTCGAGGTCGCCGAAAATCTGCACCTCGATCGGCCCGCTGGCGAGCCGCGGTTCCCAAAAGGCGCGGAAGGCGGCGGGGGTCAGCGCTTCGATCTGCGCCTTGTCGGGTGCCGCCCAGCGCGCGTCATTGTTGGTCAGCCAGCCGCGCAGATTGCGGTCGAGCACCGCATTGGGGGTGGCGTCGTTGAGGTCGTAACCGGTGAGATACCCGATGCGCAGGCGCTCGATCGGCGCCGCGTCCCAGCGCGGCTGCGCCAGCTTGCCCGCGATCAGCCGCATCTGGTCGGCGAGGTCGGCGGGCTTGCTTTCCGCCGACAATTCGAACGCATCGTCGTCGATCGCAAAATTAAGCTGGATCTGGCGGCCGTTGGTCAGCTGGTCGATCTCATTCTGCCCCCACGGCCCGATGCCGCTGGCGACCAGCGCATAATCGCCGGTCCAGAGCAGGTTGGGCGCGTCGGCGGCGACGCTGCGGTTGCCGGTGCCGAAACGGACGTTGACGCGCACCTTGCCCGGTTCGACCTTGTTGTTCGACACCAGCGCGGTGACGCCATTGGCGAACTCGATCCGTTCGGCGCGCAGGCCGAGCAGGCTGTTGGTCGCGGTGATCGTGCCGGGCGTTCCGAACGCGGGAAGCTGCTTGAAATCGGCCTGCACCGTCGCCAGCCGGTCGTCGCGCGCGGTGACCGGCGCCTTCAGCGCCGCGAGCACCGCGCCATTGCCGCCCGCCGCGGTCGGGGTGGTCAGCACGGCGCGGGTGACCGGCGCGGCGAAAATCGCCTTGCTGATCTCCAGCATCACCTTGGGCGTCGCCGACGCACGGATCGCCTTGAACATATCGACCTGGCCCTGCGGGCTGGTCACCGTTTCGCCGATGTCGACCGCGCGCACCATGTCGTCGGCCAGCCGCGCGCCGGGTTCGTTGCGCGCATTTTCCCATTCCTTGCGCAGGAACGCTTCGATCTCGTTCGCTTCGCGGTCGATGTCGGCCTGCGACGGCGGCGTGCTGACCGCATCGGCGATCACCCCGCGGACGTCGGCGAGTGCCGCCTTCCAGTCGCTCAAGGGAACGATCGACGCCATGGTCACATCGGCGCTGCGGCTGACATATTGCTGTTCGACGGTGGCCACCAGATAGCTGCCGCCGCTGCGCGCGCGGTTTTCCAGCCGCCGGTTGACCAGCGCCTGGGCAATGAATTCCAGATAGAGCCGCCGCGTGTTTTCGACCGTGTCGATCCGTTTCTGCCATGGGCGCACCATCGCCAGCGTCAGCGCGAGCGGCTGGTTGGCCTCGACGATCTCGAGCGCCGCCGACGCCTTGGCATCGGGTTTGCCGAAATCGGGGTCGGCCGGATTCGGCCCGTTGCCGCGCCAGTCGCCATAATATTTGGCGACCAGCCGCGCCAGTTCGGCGGGTTCGGCGTCGCCGACGATCACCACCACCGCGCGTTCGGGGCGGTACCAGCGGTCGTGGAACGCGGTGACCGAAGTCGCGCTCGCCTGGCCCAGCGAGGCGGTGGTGCCGATCGGCGAGCGGTCGCCAAGCAGCTGGCCGGCGAACAGATGCGCGTTGGTCGCGTCGCCGATCCGTTTCTGCGGGCCGTCCGATTCGCGCAGTTCGGCCATCACGACGCCGCGCTCGGCGGCGACCGCCAGTTCCGAAATACGCGGCTCACGGACCATGCCCGCCAGCAATTTCATGCTTTCGTCGAGGTTGGCCGGGGTCACGCTCGGCAGGTCGAGCTGATACACGGTCTGGGTCGGAGTGGTCTGCGCGTTCGAATCGCTGCCAAAGGTGACCCCGAACCGCTGCCAGATACGCTTGGCCTCGCCGTCGGGGATATGTTCGGAGCCGCGAAAGGTCAGATGTTCGAGCAGATGGGCGTAGCCGCGCTCCTGCTCGGTTTCGAACATCGACCCGACGTCCATGCGGACGCGGATCGACACCTGCCCCGGTGGGACGCCATTGTTGCGCACGGCATAGCGGACACCGTTGGGCAGGACGCCGAACTGCCATGCGGTGTCGCGCGGAATGTCGCTGCCGGCATAGAGCCAGTCGCCGCTTGCCGCCTGGCTGGTCGTTGCGGCGGGTGCTGTCTCGACCTGCGCACTCGCCGCGAGCGGGGCCAGCAGCAGCGCGGCGGCACCGGCGAACAGACAGGAACGGGAAAAACGAAGCGGCAGGCGCGCGGGAAAATAGGACATTGCGCCATCTTAACCGCTTCGAACCTTGCTGGCCACTGAACTGTCGCGGCGCTTGTCCTGCCCGCAGCGTCGGTTTAGCCAGATGCGATGACAACCACCCTGCCCTCGCCGCCGATCGCCGCGCTCATCCAGATGACCAGCGGCATCGACCCCGCGGCCAATCTGGCGACGATCGACCGCGCGATGGCCGATGCCGCCGCGGGCGGGGCCGCAATGGCCTTTCTGCCCGAAATGTCGCTGCTGCTCGATCGCGATCGGGCGCGGTCGGCGGCGCATATCGTCCGCGAAGCCGACAGCCCGTGGCCGACCGCGTTACAGGACATGGCGCAAAAACATGGCCTGTGGCTCCATTCGGGATCGATGCCGCTGCTCGCCGACGACGGCGAGCGGCGCGTCAACCGCAGCCATGTGATCGCCGCCGACGGCAACATCCGCGCGCGCTATGACAAGATCCACATGTTCGACGTCACGCTGCCGTCGGGCGAGAATTGGACCGAATCGGCGGCCTATGCGGGGGGCGATGCGCTCGTCGTCGTCGACACCCCGCTCGGCGCGCTCGGGCTCAGCATCTGTTACGACCTGCGCTTTCCCGAACTGTATCGCGCGCTCGCCGATCGCGGCGCGGCGCTGATCGCGATCCCCGCCGCCTTCACCGTGTCGACCGGCGAGGCGCATTGGCATGTGCTGATGCGCGCGCGCGCGATCGAAACCGGCTGCCATGTCCTGGCCGCGGCGCAAAGCGGCGCGCATCCGGACGGCCGGTCGACCTATGGCCACAGCCTGGCGGTCGATCCGTGGGGCGCGGTGCTGGTCGATGCCGGCGCGGCCCGCGACGAGGCGGGTTATCGGGTGATGCTGGCGCCGATCGACCCCGCGGCGGCCCAGCGCGCGCGCGCGGCGATCCCGTTGGCGCGTTCGCGGACGATGCGGAACATCGCGCTTTAGTTTGATGCGTTTAGGCTACTAGACGCGTCATTGCGACCCCGGCGACAGCCGGAGTCGCAATGACGATTCCAATTGAAGCCACCCCCGCGCAGATCACCGCGCGAACGAAGTGCATAGACGCGCAAAAGGCCCCGAGCAGAGCTCGGAGCCTTTTGGTATCAGTATCGATCAGCCGTAATTACGGGCTGGTCGGCGAGTCGTCGTTGTTGTCCGACGCGATGATGATGCCACCAACGATCGCAACGAGGGCGAGAACTGCGATGATCCAGCTGGTGCTGCCTTCCAGCTCGCTCTGGCCGTCAACGGCCGAAGCGGCACGGGCTGCGGGAGCGGCCGACGCGGCAACCGGGGCTGCAATCATCGAGGTCGCTGCGAGGGAGATCGCAGCCTTCTTAAGCAGGTTCATCATATTCTCCGTCCACTGGATTAGTCTTGTCGAATCACACCGGAGGAACCCCGGTCTGCTTCTGCAGCGCCGTCTTAGGCACAGCGTTCAGCAAATGCAACGACGATTTGCCCTAGCCCGCCAATTCTTACCAAATTGCTAAATAGAGGGAAAGTTGTTGCAAAAAGGCCACTAGCCGCGGCGAACACGCTCAAAGGATTCGCTGGTCACGGGGTAGCCCAGATGCCCCGGAATACATAAAAAGGCCTGCCCGTCGCGATCTTCGATCCACGGCGTGATCAGTTCGACCGGAAACTGATCCGAATGCTGGGAAAAGCCCGTAAAATCCGTGACCTGCGCCAGGCGCTCAAGGTTGCGGCGGGTCGGAAAAATGACCGACACCTCGCCGCGGTCGGCCATCGCCAGCGTCTGGTGCGCGCTCGCCCAGAAAATATGGCTGTGCTCGGCCTCTTCGACGGTCAGTTCGTGGCTGTGCGGCGGCGCCGTAACCGCATAGAATCGCGTGTCAAACGTCCGCGCCTCTTTGAAATTGGGGCACCAGCGCGCGAAGGGCACCAGCGATTCCAGCGCAATTCCGTCGCCGCGCGCCGCAAGGATGTCGGACAATAATGTCCCGGCGAGCAACGCCTCGCGTACCGCCGCAACATCGCGCTCCGCCAACGCCGGCCAGCCGACCGCCAGCCCGGTTTCCTCCAGCGTCTCGCGCAGCGCCGCGACCCGCGCCGCGCCGTCGGCTTCGTCCAGCGCAGGCGCGTGCTGGCGGGCGACGAGATAATCGTCGGGATCGACCCGGCCGCCGGGAAAGACGACCGCGCCCGCCGCAAAGGCCATTGTCGTCGATCGCTTGACCATCAGGATCTCGTCGGCGCCGCCGCTTTCCGACGGGCGCATGATGACCAGCGTCGCGGCGGGAATGGCGCCTTCAGGCAAGATTTCAGGGGGGGCGGACGGCGGCGCGACATTGGTCATCCCCAGGCGATAACCCTGCGCCGCGCGCTTGTCATCCTTGTCATCTCGCCATTGCGGGGCCGCGAGCGCGGGTGCAAGAAGGGCATGAACTGGACGGGGAGCAGGATATTGGGAATCGTCGAGATTTTGGGCGTCGCCGGCAGCCTGAGCCTCCTCGCCGGCTGGCGGCTCTACCTCACCATATTGGCGACCGGCACCGCGATGCACTTTGGCTGGCTGCCGATGCCCGAACATCTCGCCGCGTTGCAGGTGCTGGCGAACCCCTGGGTATTGGGGGTCGCGGCGGTCGGCACGCTCGCCGAATTCCTGGCCGACAAGATCGCCTGGGTCGATTCGATCTGGGACATGGTGCACAGCGTTATCCGCCCGCTGGGCGGCGCGCTGCTCGCGCTCGCGCTCGTCGACGCGTCCGATCCGACCTGGCAGGTGATCGCCTTCCTGCTCGGCGGCGGCGGCGCGTTGCTGAGCCACGGCGCCAAGGCGACGACGCGCGCGGTCGTCAATGCCAGCCCCGAACCGTTCAGCAATGCGGTGGTGTCGACCGGCGAGGATGTCGCGACCGGCGGCCTGCTGGCGCTGGCGATCGCCTATCCGCCGCTCGCGATCGTCATCGCCATCGTCATGGCGATCGCCGCGGTCGTGGTGATCATCGCGCTGCGCCGCCTGCTCCGCAATATCAAGGCGACGCTGAAGCGCGCGCTGGGCGACGAGCCGCCGGGCGAATTGCCATTGGCTTAGCTTTAGAAATTGTCATTGCGAGCGAAGCGAAGCAATCCAGAGCGGTTTACGCACACGCTGGATTGCCGCGTCGCTTCGCTCCTCGCAATGACGAGGATTTCAATCAACCGGCCAACAGTTCCTTGAGCGGCGTTTCGGTGTCGGCGAGCTGCTCGGCGCTGGCCATCAGCCCGGCGGTGACGATCATCCGGCCCTGGACATAATCTTTGGTGGCATTGACGCAGTCGATGGCGATCACCTTGCCCGCCTTCAGATACACGACCGAGAAGCTTCGCGTCGCAGGATCGCCGCGCAGCACCGCGCGATCATGGCCGGTCGACAGGCCCGCGGTCTGGAGCTTGAGGTCATATTGGTTCGACCAGAACCATGGGATGGCATGGTAAGGCGCCTCGTCGCCGACGATGCCCTTGGCGACGACGTTCGCCTGGTCGTTGGCGTTCTGCACCGATTCCAGCCGGATGCACGCGCCCTCGGCAAAGTCATTCTCGTGCGCAGCGCAGTCGCCGATCGCGTAGATGTCGGGCAGGCTGGTCTTGCACAACCGATCGACCAGCACGCCGTTGCCGCCCGCGGCGCCCGCCGCGATCAGCGGCTGGGTCGCGGGAACGATACCGATCCCGACGATGACCAGATCGGCGGCGATAACCTCGCCGTCGGCGAGCCGGACGCCGGTGACATGGGTGTCACCCTTGATCGCTTCGACCGCGACGCCAAGCCGGAGGTCGACGCCATGCTCGCGGTGCTCGCGTTCGTAGAAGCGCGACAGCTCGGTCCCCGCGACGCGCGCCAGCACCCGGTCGAGCGCCTCGAGCAGGATCACTTTCTTGCCCGCCTTGCGGAGCACCGCCGCCGCCTCAAGCCCGATATAGCCGCCGCCGATCACGACGATCTGGCCCGCGGTTTTGGACGCCGCCTTCATCGCATCGGCGTCGGCGCGGGTGCGCACCCCCTGCACGCCGGGCAGGTCGCCGCCGGGGATCGGGAGCATGCGGGGGCTGCCGCCGGTCGCCCAGACCAGCTTGCCATAGCCAATCGTCTCGCCGCCCTCGGTCGTCACCTTATGGCCCGCGGGATCGACCGACACGACGCGCTGGCCGAGCAGCATCGTCACCTCGCGCTCGTCCCAATATTTGGCGGGGCGCAGCTGGATGCGTTCAAATTCCTTCTCGCCCGCGAAATATTCCTTCGACAGCGGCGGCCGTTCATAGGGCAGCTCGGGCTCGTCGCCGATGATCGCGATGCTGCCCGCGAACTTCTGCGTGCGCAGCATGATCGCCACCTGCGCCCCGCCATGTCCGGCGCCCACTATCACCACGTCGAAGTGCATCGCGTCCTCTCCCGCTGCCCGTGCGTGCGTCCCTTGCATGGCGTGCGGCGTGAGACAAGCAGCGGCGGCCTGATGGCGGGGAAAGAAAAACTTGGCGGCGTGCGCGGCGCGGCCGGTCAGTCGCGGCGGGCCAGCCGGGCGCGGATCGCCGCGGTATAGGTGCGGCCAACGCGCAGCTCGGTGCCGTCGCCGAGTACCGCAATCAGCGAGTGGAACTGGCCCCCCTTGACGCGTTCGACCGCGTCGAGACGCACCATTGTGCTGCGGTGAATTCGCTGAAATTGAAACGTCGGCAACAGCCGCTCGAGCGTTGCCAGATTTTCATTATACAAATAGCTATTCCCGTCGGCATGGACGCGGACATAGTCGCGTTCGGCACTGATGTGCGAGATGCGTTCGGGCTTGATGCGGACATATTCGCCGCCCGCGCGAACCCACAATTCGCCCAACTGATTGCGGGTTTCAGGCTCCGTCGCGCGCAAGGTGGCGACGACCTCTTCCAGTTCACGGATGCGGTCTGCGCTTTGCTCTTGCTCGACCGCCATGCGGGCGCGCTCCATTGCGGTCTGGAACCGTCCAGCCTCGATCGGCTTGGTGACATAATCGACCGCCCGCGCGTCGAACGCGCGCAGCGCCTGGTCGCTGAACGCGGTTACAACAACAACCGCCGGGGCGGGATCGGGCAAATGCCGCAGCAGGTCGAAACCGCTGCCGCCGGGCATCCGGATGTCGAGCAGGATGATGTGGCACGCCGCGGTGGCCAGCCATTCGACCGCTTGCGCGACATTGCCCGCCTGCCCCACCTCGCCGACCCACGGCAGCTGCTGCGCCAGCCGCACCGCACGGCGCCGCGCCAGCGGCTCGTCGTCGACGACCAATATCGCCAGCCCCGCCATCAGACCGCCCATGGCAGCCGGATTTCAGCGCGGAACAGCGCGGGCGTCAGCCTGGTTTCGAACGAGCTGGCGGCGCCGAAACGCGCCGACAGCCGTTCGGCGACATTGCGCAGCCCGATCCGGCTGCCCGGTCGCGCGGCGCCTTCGTCGATCGAGCAAAGATCATTTTCGACCCGGATGCCCAGCTGGTCGCCATCGCGCCACGCGGTGATGCGGATCCCGACTTCGCCGGTGCAGGGCTCGACGCCATGTTTAACCGCATTTTCGACCAGTGGCTGGAGCAACAGGTTCGGGACCAGCGCGTGCAGCGCGGCTTCGTCGACGTCGATCGTGAACCGCATCCGGTCGGGAAAACGCTCGCGCTCGATCTCGAGATAATCCTCTTGCAGTTCCAGCTCGGCGGCCAGCGTCACGTCCTTCATCGGGTCGAGTTCGAGCGTCTGGCGCAGAAAGGCCGACAGCGACACCATCATCCGCTGCGCGCGCGCGGTCGCCCCCTCCTCGACCAGCCCCATCGCCGAATTGAGCGTGTTGAACAGGAAGTGCGGATTGATCTGATAGCGCAGCGCGCGCATCTGCGCCGACAGCGCCTCTTCGCGGGCGAGCGCCAGGCTGCGTTCGCGGTCGCGGACGTCGAAGCTGTAGATCATCGCGACATAGAGGCACGACCAGCCGAAAAACATCGCGGTGCTGGAAATCATCGTATGTCCGAACTGGACATTGTCGAACGCCCACATCGCCGGGCGCGCCATCGCGAGATAGATGAAAATGTCGACGACGCTGTAGATCGCCGCCGCCAGGATCGAGAAGGTGAAGGCGATCACCACCTTGATGAAAATCGACGCCGCGCGCAGCCGAAAGAGCAGCGCGGTGACCACCAGCGTCAGCGCCGCGCCGAAGCTGTTCAGCACCACCTTGCCGAACGCCGATGCGATCGGATCGGTGCCAACGATGCCCCAGAGCAGGCTGTCCGAAACCAGCACGCACAGCCAGAACAGCGCCGCAAGCTTGACCGTCGTCGCGGTGATCGCGCGGCGTTCGTGCACCGGCGCGGGCGGCGATACGGCGGGCGAACGCGCGCCATCCGGCGGCGGCGCGTCGCTTTTCGCCGCGCGATCCCGAACGCTGGTCATCGCCGACAAGCCATTGGTAGAAAACCCCACCCGTTCATTGTGCCCGACAAGCCAATCGCCGGTTTCCCCCTCATCCTTCGGTGCCATTGCGATAGCATCGCCGCGCCATGAAACATATCGACCCGTCATTTTACCCCGCGCCGCACGCGGCCCTGGGCGCCTTCGACCCCGATGATCGCACCATCGTGCTCGTGACCGTATCGCGCTATCGCGGCGAAGATGCCATCGCGCGTATCAAATCGGCCCTCCCCGGCTCTGACATCATCAACCTGTCGCAGCTGTATATCGACCGGAACCTGGGTGACCATGACCATGGCACCAAATCGCCGGTCGCGCTGCTGACGCTGCGGCAACAGGAAATCCTCGACTATCTGCTCGGCGGCTTGTCGAACAAGGAAATCGGGCGCAAGCTTGGCCTGTCCCATTTCACCGTCCGCAACCATGTGTCGAATATCCTGCGGATCCTGAATTTTCCTTGCCGCCGCGAAATGCGGCGCTCGCTGGGCGTCGATCGCTCCGCGCCGACCTACCCCATTTCGCTGGTCGCATAGCGCGCGGTGCACGGCTCCGGGCACCGCGTCGCGGCGGATCGCACCCCGAGCGCGACGCACCTCGCCGCGTCGGCCATGCCCGACCGCAGTCGGCGCCCGTCCCGGCGCAAGACAAAAGAATAACAGCCCCTGCATCGATGCAATCCTGTGGAAACTATCGACGCCCCGACCCTAGCCGAGCTTGGCGGCCAACCCAATCGGGCGCGTGAACCAGTACACGCGCGGCCCGCGCCGCCGCGACCTAATGCCGAGGCGCGCCGCAGCGCGGATCACCGGGCGCGACAAATTCCAGCCGCTCGATCACCGCAAAGCCGAGCGGCGCCTTGTCGCCGGCCGCAAAACGGATCTCCAGCCGACTGCGTTTCTCGCGGCCCAGTTCGACCAGCCAGCTCCCGTCTTCGCGCACCCCCGGCGGCGCATAGGGCGGCCCGACGCCGCGGCTGGGATAGAAGGTCAGGCCGGTTTCGTGCAGCAGCCCCGCGGGATGCTCGCGCGCGTCGCCGGGATCGCTGCGCTGCATTGGCGCCTGCGGCCCCGACAGCGTCACCATCGCCTCGCCCCGCATCAGATAGGACGCCCCGGCGGTCAGCGATTTCCACGGCCGGCGCAGCCTTTCGCCCGCGTGGAACGCAAAGCCGACGCCGCCCGCGCAATGAAAACCCGGCCCTTCATCGGGCGCCGCGGGATAGAGGCCGGCGTAATAGGGGTTGTCGAACGACTGCACGAACCCGGCGGCACCGGGATCCAGCGTCCCGCGCGCTAGGTCGGCGGGACGGACACAGCCGGATGCGCCCGCGGCGTTCGTGCGGAAGCGTTCGAGGATCGCCTTGTCGGCGGCGCTGCCGTCGAACGCGGGCGACCCGACGATCAGCATCGCCATCATGCCGTCCGGCGACGCGGCGTTCCCGCGCGTCTGGACTGCATAACGCACGCCGCCCTCGCCAAAGCCTTCGCGCGCATGGACCGCATCGCGCGCCGCGCCGTCGGGCAGCTCGCCCGAATAGCGAAAGGCCAGCGTCATGTCCTTCAACGCAAAGACGCCGTGCCGGGCGACCCCGCCGCCCGTCGACAGCGCCAGATGCGGCAGGACCACCGGCGTCGCCGCGATCACCCCATGGTCGCCGATCACCCGAAAGATGCTGCCGACGACATGCACCGCCTCGTCCGGTCGCACCGCGATCGACAGCTCGCCCTCGCAGATCGACAGCGGACCATAAGCGCCATATTCGGGTGGCGGCGGCGGCGGCAGGGTCGCCCGCGCCGCGCCGCCGGGCAGCAGCGCGAGAGCGGCAAGCAGGGGCAGGAATTTCTGTCCGGTCATGGTGTTTTCGTCTCCAATGCTATGCCGTGGCGGCGCAGCCACGATGCGACGTCCCGCCGTGCCTGCAGGGTGTCGGCCTCGAGCAGTTCGTCGGGGATCATGAACAAATAACGCTGAAATGTCTGCCGCTGCGCGTTGCGCGCCAGGGCGGGCGCCCCGGCGTCGAGCAGCGCCAGCACGCGCCGCGGTTCGTTGATCTGCGCCGCGACATGCAGCGGCGTGTTGCCCATCCGGTCGGCCAGCGCCACGCTGGCCCCCGCGGCGAGCAGCATCGCGAACTGGCGGTCGCGTTCGGCGAGCATCGCGGCGACCAGCGGGGTGCGTCCGTTGACATGGTTGGGCGTATCGGGGTCCAGCCCGCGCGCCAGCAACAGCTTGAGAACCGCCGGATCGCGCGTCGTTGCGGCGGCGTGGATCGCGGTGTTGCCATCGCGGTCGGGCAGCAGCGGGTCGGCCCCGGCATCGAGCAGCCTGCGAACCTCGCCCGGGCGGGCGCCCGCGGCGATCTGTTGCGAAATGCTCGGGGCGGCTTCGGCGGCGCGAACCAGCGCGCTGGCGCCGACGGCGACGATACACAGCCAGACCCAGAGCAGCTGGACCGCCACCGTTGCGCGTCGCTTGTTCGATACCGCCATCGGGCCGACATCCGCCGCGCGCCCGCAAAAACAAAGGCACGAAATGCACCGGTACGCCGCCTGCCCTGCCGCGCCACCGCGGCGCGCCCTATCCCACGCATCGCCGATCGCGCGGTTCGCCGCGGCCGATGGCCGGGCGGCAACGATGTCGAAACGGGAGAGCGATCGGATGGCAAAGCGTCATATTGGGCACCGGCTGCTCGCTGTCCTGGGCCTGGTCGCGGCGGGTGCAGGCAGCGCGGCGGCCGCGGCGCCCGCCCCCGAAGATCGCTCGCCAGCGTTTCGTCAGTGCGTCCGCGACAGCGGCGGGGTGACCGCAGCGATGCGGGCGTGCATGGCGGGCGAGTATCGCCGGCTCGATAAGGCGCTGAATGCCGCCTATCGCGGCGCGCTGCGCCGGTCGCCCGGCGATACCGCGCGGGCGCGGCTGCGCGATGCGCAGCGCGCCTGGCTGAAGGATCGCGAGGCGATTTGCCGCGCCGAGGTCGAACGATCCGGGATGGCAGGCGGCACCGGCGGCCTGTTGATCGAAGACAGCTGCCACCTGCGCCTGCTGTCCGAACGCACCCGGTGGCTGGAAAGCCAGCCGCCGACCGCGGTGCAATGAAGGATCGACCGGATTCATGGAAATGACCGACGCGGCCAAGCTGCTGTTCTTTTCGGGCGCCGCCTCGATGCTCTTTTCGACCTTCCTCGGCTTCCTGATGCTGGTGCCGATGCAGCCATGGGGCCGCCAACTGCTCAGGGGCATGAATTTCAAACAGTTCGGCGCCGCGCATCTTGACTGGCTGATGCTCGGGCTGATGCAGGGGCTGGCCGGGGGGCTGGTGACGGTCTTCGCGATCGCCCCCGAACCGCTGGCGGTGTGGGCGATGGTGTTCGGCGGCTGGCTCAATCCCCTGGCCTATGTCTTTCGCGCCTTTGGCGTGAACGCCTTTGCGTTCGAGGGCGGCGCGACGCAAAGATTGGCGGCGGCGCTCGGGCTGGGGTCGAGCCTAGCGATCGCTTACGGCTGGGTGTCGATCCTTGCCGTCTGCTGGGCCGCGTGGTGACGAGACGCGGCCGCTGACGATGCACCGGTGCCTCGCCCGCGTTGCGACGGCGCCCGCGGCGTGGTGAGCAGGCGCATGCGAACGACGATTGCCCGATCCCATGCGTCGCGCGGCCTGATCCGCCCGGCGCTGCTGTTCGCCCGCGTCGCCACCGCGGGGCTGTTCATGGCGCATGCCGTGGTGCGGATCGCCAACGGCACCATCCCGCAGTTCGGCCAGTTCATGGAAGCGCAGGGCTTTCCCGCCGGCGAAGCGCTGGTGTGGTTGATCACGATCACCGAATTGATCGCCGGCGCGCTGCTGATCATCGGCCGTTTCGTCCGTCCCGCTGCCGCCGCGTTGATGGCGATCGCGGTCGGCGGCATCGTGCTGATCCACCGCCACTTCGGCTGGTTCGTCGGCGAACATGGCACCGGCGGCATCGAATATAGCGCCGCGCTGATCGTCCTGCTGCTGCTGATCATGGCCGACGATCGCGACCGGCACCAGCGCCGCGCTGGCTTTATTCTCTAGACCCCATAATGTCGGGCGCCACCGCGACCCTATCGGCGCGGCGGCGAAGGGCTAGCACATTTCCGGCAGTTGCGCGTGGCTGCCGACTGGGCCAGCTTTCGGTGTCGATTCCGGGTGCCGCACGTCCGGCGATTTGCACGGGGCAAATGCGCCGAAGCGGCAACGTCCTGAGCTTCTGGTCCGCCAAAGGGTCGCTTGGTGGCGAAGGGGCTCGCAGCGATGCGAGCCCCTTCCTATTTCGCCCCCAAAAAAGGCGAACCGGTACGTAAAGAAACTGGAATCGCGCGCCGCGTTGCGCGACCAAGCCTCCACTTCCGCCGACCATTGTCGGCGGCAGCGGAGTTTCAGCGCGCCATGCAGATGCCACCCGCCGAGCGAATCTTGGTTGCCGACGACCACCCCATTTTCCGCGATGGGATGTGCCGTCTGGTCGGCGGCGCCTTTCCGCGCGCGGACATTGTCGAGGCGGGCAGCATCGACGAGGTCATGGCGCTCGTCGAGGATGGCGCCGCGCCCGCGCTGTTCATCCTTGACCTGATGTTCCCCGGCATGGACCCGCGGGCCACGATCGCGGCCCTGCGCGGCCGGTTTCCGACGTCGTCGCTGATCATTATTTCGATGACCGACGATGCCGAAACGATCGCCTGTGTCATGCGGCAGGGCGCCGACGGCTTCATCGGCAAGGCGATGCCGTCCGACGCGATGCTGGCGGCGATCAAGGCGGTGCGCAGCGGCGACACCATGGTGCTGGTGCCCGAAACGGCAGCGATCGCGCCGCCGCCGCCCGCGCGGCCGCGCGGCCAGGAATTCACGCCGCGCCAGCGCGACGTGCTGTCGCAACTCGCGATGGGCAAGACGAACAAGGAAATCGGGCGCCAGCTCGACATATCGCCGTTCACCGTGCGCATCCATGTGTCGGCGTTGCTGCGGATCCTGAACGCCAATACGCGAACCGAAGCCGCGGCAAAGGCCAATGCAATGGGGCTTCGATAGGCTCTAAACGACCTCCAATCGCCCCTGCCGGCTGCGCAGCGCGGCGATCGCCGATCGCAGCTCAGCAGGGCGCACCGGTTTTTTCAGGATCAGGACGCCGGTGTCGGCGATGATCTCCTCGATCGCCATTTCGTCGTGCCCGGTCATCACGATCGCCATCGGCGGCGGATCTTGATGCCGATGCAGCGCGATGCAATCGGCGCCGGTCAGCCCGCCGCCAATGTCGAAATCGGTGACGATCAGGTCGCACGGCTGCGCGCGCGGCGGCACCGTCGACCAGGCCGCGACCGCGGCGCCCCATGAACGGAGCAAGTGCGCGGTGGCGTCGAGGACGTCGAGATCATCCTCGACCAGCAGGACGCGCAAATCGTGCAGCGGCACGGCATAGCTGGTGTCGCGGTCAATCACCGGCGGGACCGTCGCCGCCGCGACCAGCCCGTGGATCGCCGCCGCGGTGCCATGCCCCGGCCGCGAGCGAATATCCGCGGCGAGCCCCATCAGCGCGCCAAGCCGCTGGACGATCGACAGCCCTAGCCCGACCCCCTGCGTATCGGCGGCGCCCAGTCGGCGGATCTGATAAAATTCGTCGAACAGCCGCGGCAGATGCTCCGCCGCGATGCCCGGGCCGCGATCGATGACCCAGATCGAAATGCGGTCGCCGCGCGGGCGGCACCCGATCAGGACGGGGCCGCGCGGCGCATATTTGATCGCGTTCGACACCAGATTTTGCAGCATCGTCAGCAACAGCGCCTTGTCGGCAAGGACGATCCGGTCGGACGCGACGAAGCGCAGATCGATCCCGGCCCACTCGGCGCTTACCTGATTCTGCTGTTCGAGCAGGCGGAACAGCTGGCGGATGGAAACGGGTTCGAGCGTCGGGGTCACCGCGCCGCTGTCGAGCGTCGAAATGTCGAGCAGTGAGCGGAACAGTTCGGCGACGCCCTGCAGCGACCGATCGATGCGATCGACGATGCCGCGCTGTTCGGGCGCCAGCCCGGTCTGGGTCAGGCTGTTGAGAAAAAGCCCGATCGCATGCACCGGTTGCCGCAGGTCGTGGCTGGCCTGCGCCAGAAAGCGCGACTTGGCGGTGTTCGCCTCCTCGGCATCGCGGCGCGCCTGCTCGGTGCTGCGCTGCAGGGTCCGGATGTAGAGCGGCACGATCAGCGCGGTGAGCGAAAGCGTGACGACAAGGGGAGGATTCGCCTGCCAATAGGGTGTCAGCAGCGTGATCGTGGCCAGCGTGATCTGCGCCATGATCGCCGCCACAATCATATAGCGCGACCCGAAACGAAGGCCGTTGCCGACCGTCACCCACATGATCAGCGCATAGACGGGCAGCATCACCTTGCAGCCGACGATGATCGCGAACCCCAGACCGGCATAGTCATTGACCATCGAAAACAGCCGCCGAAGCGGATAATGGCCCGGGTAGCGCCGGATGCTATAGAGCAGGCCGAGCGCGAGCGGCGTGTAACAGGCGAAATAGCTGAGGACGGCGATCGCCCATGGCTCGATGCGATGCCCGGGTGCCACGATGATGCTGGCGACGGTGGCATAGGTCGAAATCAACACCAGCAGGGCGAGGCGAATCCACGCTTGCTTATGTTCCAGACCGTCTTCGGCCGGGGTGCTGGCCACCCGTTGGAACAGGCGCGCTGCCCCGTCACCCATATCGGCGGCGAATTGCCCGTATCGCATAACACCACCCGTCTCTGGACCGATCCGCTGGGCGGCGCCCGGTCCCAGCGCGCAAATCTGGTCGCCGGCATGGTGGGGGTGCAAGCTTTCCGATGCACCATGACATTTTACCGCAGCGGTGGACTAGGTCGCCGCTGCGCTGCCTTCGGCGCGCCGCGGCGGCTAATGCGCCTTGTCGACGGGGCACGCCTGCCCCCAATCCGGCCCCGTCGCGAACCGGGGAAGCGGCGTCGCGATAGCCCCTGCGACGCCGCTTCTCCTTTTTCCTCCTGGCGCGACCGACGCGCGCGCCGATCAGATCAGAACGCCTGTTTGACGTTGATCAACACGCCCTGATCGGTCCCGGCCCCGCTGTTGTCGCGGCGCGAATATTCGATGTCGACCGCGGTTCGGTCGCCGATCACCATCTCGACCCCGATCCCCATCAGCAACCGGCTACGCGCATAACCGGTCAGCGGCACGCCGTTGAACGGCCCCGAGATCTGGTCGAAATAGGCGACCAGTGCCTCGCTGTCGCGTTCGATGTCGCGCTGATATTCCAGCCGCAGCCGCGGCAGGAAAAAGCCGTTTTCGACCGCAATCCGATAATCGAGCTTGGCCCCCGCCCCGATCGACGTAAACGCCACATCCTGGTCGAGGTAGGTCAGGTCGAACACCGAACCGCTGTTTTCGGTATAGCCGTTCAGCTTGCCGCGCTGCGCGTCGATCCGCGCATAGGGGGTGAAGCGCCAGTCGCCGCTTTCGATGTCGGCGCCCGCCGATACCGAGCCGAACCATTGGCGGCCGCTGCGCGACGAATTGACCAGCGCGCCCGACAGGGTGACGTAGCGGCGCAGATCGAAATCGAGCCACTGATACCCCGCCAGCCAGTCGATGTAGAGACCGCCGCCGAGCAGATGGCTGCCATAGATCGCCAGCGTCTTGGCCTCGCCTTCGCTCTGCGACCCGTTGCGGCCGACATCGGTGGTTTCGCGGCCGAGGCCGACCCCAACCCCCGCCGCGAACGACGGGCTGAAACGATAGTCGGCGCCAAAGGTCACGCCTTCCGATTCAAAGCGTTCGGACGGCCGCCCGGTCTGGGCATCGCGGTCGCCCCAGCGGATCGTGCCGCCGGCCCAGATGGTGAGCGGCGAGGCGGCGGTGCCGCCCGATCCGTCGGCGTTAGCAGCCGCATTTTTGCCGTCGCCGGTTTCGGTCGATCCGATCGCACCGCCGCCGAGCAGGCCGCCGCCCATCGCACCGCCGGACAGCGGGCCGCCGTGCGCGTTGGTGCCAAAGCCGCCCGGCTGGCGGTTCGCCCCGCCCGTGTTGGCGCAGACGGGGTTGGTCCAGGCGGTGACCGTGTCGATGCAATGATCCGACGCGCTGATCCGCAGCGAATTGCTGAACCCGCCGCTGCCTCCGCCACGGCGCAGCCCCTCCAGCCGGCGATTGAAATTGCCGACCTGCGTTTCGACGAAACGGCGGGCCGAATTGACCTGCGCCTGGACCAGCCCGCGAACCTCGGGATCGTTTGCGGGGTTGGGCCGCGCGACGATCCGCAGCGTATAGCTGATCGTCGCGGTCGACGGGGTACCGCCGGTGCTGTCGGTGACGGTGATCGCAAAGGTCGCGTCGCCCGATCCGGTCGGCGTCCCCGCAATCACCCCGGTGGTCGCGTTGATCGCAAGGCCGGGCGGCAGCGCGCCCGAACCGACCGCGAAGCTGTAGGGCGCAATGCCCCCCGCCGCGGTGAGCCGCTGGCTATAGGCAACGCCCTGCGTTCCCCCCGGCAGCGTCGCCGGAGTTACGGTGATCGCCGAATTGGCGACGGTCAGCGTCAGGCTGGCGGCGCCCGCCTGGCCGTTGGCGTCGGTGACGGCGACTGTAAAGGCAAAGGCGCCCGCCGCGGTCGGTGTCCCCGCCACGGCGCCGCCCGCCGACAGCGAGAGCCCCGCGGGCAGCGCGCCGCCGTTCAGTACGAAGCGATACGGCCCGACCCCGCCTGCAGCGGTCAGCGTCGAGGTATAGGCGGCCCCGGCGGTCGCCGCGGGCAGGCTGGTCGGGGTTACCGAAACCAGCGGCGCCGCGACGGTGAGGCTGTAATTGCCCTGCACCGTGAACGGCGCCCCGGCGCCGGTCGATCCGGTGTCGGTGGCCGTCACCGCAAAGCTGAAATTCCCCGACGCCGTCGGCGACCCGGAAAGCAGTCCGGTCGACGGATTGAGGGTGACGCCCGCCGGCAGATTGCCGGTCAGGCTGTAGCTGTACGGGCCGACCCCGCCGGTTGCGGTGATCGCCTGGCTGTACGCCGCCGCATAATTGGCGGTGAAACTGCCCGTCGCCGGGGTCAGCACCAGCGCCGGCGCGTTCACGACCAGGGTAAAGCCCTGGCTGGTGGTGAACGGCCCGGCCCCGGTCGACGCGTCGGTGCCCGACACGACGACAGCAAAGCTGCCCGCGCTGGTCGGGGTGCCCGACACGGTCACGCTGGTCGCGTTGCTGCCGCTGATCGCCAGCCCGGCGGGCAGGTTCGTCACCTGATAGCCCGCAAAGGGCTGCGCGCCGCCGCTGAAGGTGAAGGTCTGGCTGTACGCCGCCCCCGCCGTCGCGGTCAGCGGGCCGCCCGCGGCAATCGTGATCGCGGGGTTGGCGACCGTGATGGTCACCGTCGCCGGCGCCGACGTTCCGCCCGCGTTGGTCGCGGTATAGGTGAAGCTGTCGCTGCCCGCGAAACCGGTGTTGGGCGTGTAGGTGACGCCGGTGCCGCTGGCGACCGCCGTGCCGTTGGCGGGCGGTGTGGCGATCGCCACGCTCGCCGCCGCGCCGCCGGTGATGTTGAGCGCGACCGGGTTCGCCGTGCTGCCATAGGCGACCGTCGCCGATACCGGGTTGGCGACCGGCGCGGGCTGTTCGATCTGCACCGCATAATTTTGCGTCGCCGCATAAGGCCCGCTGCCCGTGCTGCTGTCGGTCGCGGTCACCGCGAAACTGAAGCTGCCAAAGACGGTCGGCGTGCCCGCCAGCGTCCCGCCCGTCGACAGCGTCAGCCCGCCGGGCAATGCGCCGCCCGTCACCGCATAGCTGTACGGCGCGGTGCCGCCGCTTGCGGGGTTCAGCGGCGCATTATAGACAAAGCCGACTTGCCCGCTCGCCAGCGCGGTCGGCGGCAAGGTCACCACCGCCGCCCCGATCGTCAGCGCATAGGCGCGGCTGCCCGTCTGGCCGTTGGCGTCGGTCGCGGTCAGGGTGAAATTATAGGCGCCGCCCGCGGTCGGCGTGCCCGCGATCGTTCCGCTGCCCGACAAGGCAAGGCCGGGCGGGAGCGCGCCCGCGGAGACGCCATAGCTATAGGGCGCGACGCCGCCGGCAGCGGTAGCCGTCTGGCTGTAGGACGCGCCGACGGTGCCGTTCGGCAGGCTTTCCGGCGAAATCGAAATGATCGGTGCCGGGACGTTGAGCGTGTAATTTTGGGCGATCGTGAACGGCGCCCCCGCCCCGGTCGCGCCGGTGTCGGTCGCGGTGACTGTGACCGGATAGCTGCCCGGCGCCGTCGCCGTGCCGCTGATCTGGTTGCCTGCAAAGCTCAGCCCCGTGGGCAATGCCCCGCTGAGGCCATAGCTGAACGGCCCGACGCCGCCGCTGGCGGTAAAGGCCTGCGCGAAGGGCGCATTATAGCCGGCGGTCAAGGTGCCTGCCCCGGGCGTCATCGACAGCGTTGGGGCGGCGACCGTCAGCGTGAAGGTCTGGCTGGCGCCGAACGGCCCGGTGCCGGTCGAGGCGTCGGTCGCCGAAACCGTCAGCGCAAAGCTGCCCGCGCTGGTCGGTGTTCCGATGATCTCGATCGTGTTCGCGCCGCTGCTGCCCGCCTGCATCCCCGCGGGAAGGCCGGTCACCTGATAATTGGTGAACGGCTGCGTCCCGCCGTTGAAGGTGAAGGTCTCGCCAAAAGCGGCACCGACCGTCGCGGTCAGCGGGCCGCCCGCGGTGATCGTGATCGCCGGATTGGCGACGCTGATCGTCACCGTCGCCGGGGCCGAATTGGCGCCATTGTTGCTGGCGAGATAGGTGAAGCTGTCGGCCCCGGCGTAGCCGGTGTCGGGGATATAGCTGATCGTCATCCGGTCGACGATCGCCCGGCCGTGCGTCGGCGGCGTAACCACCGCGACCGAGTTCGCCGTCCCGGTGATGCTGAGCGGGATCGGGGTCAGCCCCGCGCCATAGGCAACGCTGGCGGTGACCGGGCCCACCACCGGCGGGGTGTTGACGATGTTGATCGAATAGCTTTGCTGGACGACCGACGGGCCGGTGCCGCTGTTGCTGTCGGTCGCGGTGACGACGAAGCCGAACAGGTTGGCGGTCGTCGGGGTGCCGCTGATCGCCCCCGACGCCGACATCGTCAGGCCATAGGGCAGCTCACCCGATGTCACGACATAGGTGTAGGGCGCGACGCCGCCGGTCGCGGAATTGATCTGGGCCGAATAGGCGGTGTCGGTCGCACCATCGGGCAACGTCGTGGCCGGCAGGACAAGCGCAGGCACATCGACGGTGAGCGTATAGGCGCGCGCGCCGGCATAAGGGCCGGGCGCCGCAGTGGCATCGGTGGCGGTGATCGTGAAGGTCCGCGGGCCGCCGAGCGTCGGCGTCCCCGACAGTGTCCCGCCGGACGTCAGCGTGAGCCCGGGGGGCAAGCTGCCCGACGTGACCGCAAAGCTGTAGGGCGCGATCGATCCGTCGGCGGTGATCGTCTGGCTGTACGGCACGCCGAAGGTCGCGTTCGGCAGCGTCGCCGGGGTCAGTTCGATCGTCGGCGGCGCGATCGTCACCGTATAGGCGCGGCTGGCCGAATAGGGTCCGGGCGCACCGCTGCTGTCGGTCACGGTGATCGTGAAGCTGGCGTTGCCCGCCGCCACCGGCGTCCCCGACAGCGTGCCGTTCGGGTCGAAGCTGAGCCCGGCGGGCAGCGTTCCCGCGGTGACCGCATAGTTATAGGGCGCGGTGCCGCCGTCGGTGGTCAGGATCGCGCTGTACAAAATGCCCACCGTCCCGTTCGGCAGGTTCAACGGCAGAATGTCGAGCGGCACATCGTCGTTGGTGATCGTCCCGGTCCCGGGATTGGTGCCGATGGTCGCGTTGGTCACACCCGACATGGTGACGGTAAAGCTCTCGTCGGCTTCGGGGGTCGTGTCGCTGTTGACGGTGACCGGCAACGTCTTGCTGGTCTCGCCCGGCGCAAAGAAAAGGCCGCCATTGGTGATCGCGATATAATCGCTGCCCGCGGTCGCGGTGCCATTGGCGGTGTTCACCACGACGTTGACACCGAGGCTGCTGGGAGCATCGAGCGTCAGAACGAAGTTCAGCGTCCGGGTGCCCAGATTGCCCTCGACGATCGACGGGCTGCCGATCGACAGCGTCGGCAGCGGATCGTCGTTGGTGATCGTCCCTGTGCCCTGCGATCCGTTGACGAACGCGCCGGTCACATTGGCGATCCGCACGAAAAATTGCTCGTTGGTTTCGTTGAGCGCGTCGCCGTTGACGAGCACGGTAAAGGTCGCCGACGTCCCGCCCGCCGGGATCACCACCCCGGTCTGGCTGTTCGCGACAAAATCCTCGCCCGCCGTTGCGGTGTTGGCGAATGTCGCGATGTCGAAGGTCACCCCGCCCGATGCGGCGGGCGCCGACAACTGCACGGTAAAGACGGCATTCGTCGTCCCGCTGTTGCCCTCGGCAACCGTCACGCTGTCGACCGCAACGCTGGGAAAATCATCGTTCAGGATCGTCCCGGTCGCGCTGGCAGGCACGCCGACCGTGTACCCGGCCCCCGCCGCCAGCGTCAGGATGACCGTCTCGTCGGGCTCGATCGTGCCGTTGGGATTGGGATTGACGACGACCGTCTGGCTGGTCGCCCCCGCGGCGATGGTCACCGAGGTGCCGATAACGGCATAATCGTCGCCAAGGATTGCGGTCCCGCCGATCGCGTAATTCACCGTGACCGGCGACGCCGACGCCGCACTGAGCGCGACCGTATAGATCAGATTGGGGGCGCCATTTTCGGGCGTGCTTGCCGGCGAAACGGTGATCGACGCGCTCGGCACATCGTCGTTCAGGATCGTCCCCGTCGCCGACGCCGGCGCACCGACCAGATAGCCGGCGCCGGATGCAACGGTAAGGATGACCGTTTCATTGGCTTCCACGGTGCCGTCGGCCGTCGGGTCGATGGTGACGGTCGCAGTCGTGGCGTTGGCCGCAATCGTAACCGACGCGACGCCGCCCGTGTAGTCGGTTCCCGCCGTCGCCGTTCCCGAGGTCGTCAGATTGACCGTCAGCGGGCTGGCGCTCGCGGCGCTGCGCGTGACCGTATAGACCAGATTGGTCGCGCCATCTTCGGACACCGATGCAGGGGCGACCGCGATCGACACCGTGGGTGCATTGATCACGTTGATCGTCAGGTTCTCGGCTTCGAAATATTGACCAGGGCCGGTGCTTGCGTCGGTTACCCGCAATTGGATCGTCGCTGTCCCAGTGCCCGACGGCGTCCCGGTGATCAACCCGCTCGACGACAGGCTTAGCCCGAAGGGCATGGGCGTTCCCGGCGGCTCGGTTGCATAAATATGAGGCGACACGCCGCCATTGGTCGCCAGCTGCGCCGATGCCGCCTGCCCCGACACCAGCGTCACGGTCGGCGTTGCCAACGACAGGCTGGGGTTCTGGACCGTTCCGGTATAGCCCTTGTCAACGGTGTGCGCGGTTGGCGTCGTGCTGTCGGTCGCGCGCACACTGAACGAATAACCGCCGCGCTGGGTCGGCGTTCCACTCAAGACGCCGCTTGACGAGAGCGAAAGGCCGACCGGGAGTGCACCGGCTTGCAGGGCGTAGGTATAGGGCGCCGTGCCTCCGGTTGTCGTCAGCGTTTGCGAAAAGGACGTGCCAGCGGTTAACGTCGGCAAACTTCCGGGAGCGACAGTAAGCGGCGAGGTTGCGGCGGTGATCGTGATAGTCACCAATACGTCGCCGTTGCCGGTGGCCGTCGCTTCGGTAAACTCGAAGACGTCAGTGGAACCGATGCCGGTTGTGCCATTGTGACTATAGTCGAGAAACCACTGGCTACCTACCCGGCGCAAGTTCGCCGAGCCATGGTCTGGGAAGTCAAACGGTGCTCCGACGGGAGTACTTCCGCCATCGACAGGACCGGTCCCTACGAATCCAATATTAGACGCACAATCGGTTATGTCGATCGTGACGGTGCCGCCGCTGCTTACGGTCGCGCTCTGCGGCGGACATTCGGCCGACGTGTGTTGTGCGCTCGCCGACTGCGGCAACAGCGCGCCAAACACGACCAGCACCGCAATCGCCATCCACCGCGCCATCGCCACGCGCAAAACCGCCAATTTCATGATCGTCCGTTCCCCACGCCGCCCGCCGAATGGCAAAAGCGCCCGCGGCGAACCCTAGGAGCGAGGACGGCGCATCACTAGAAAGGGAAATGTGCTAGTTCACATAAAGCAAAGCGCCGAAGCGCATCGAATCAGGGCGCTTTTGTTGCCCGGTCACCGCATCTAAAAGGCCGCGCGCAACCACGTCCAGCCGCCGCTGGCGGCGCCGGATTTCGGGTATCGGCATGAAAAGGAAAATGGTGCCCAGAAGAGGAAACTAAGAATACTTCTATGATTTTGATAAGAAAAATCTAATTATTAGGCCAATATATGATGGCCCCACCAGTGACACTATAAACTCAGAGATGCAGTGATACGATTACCAATTACCATCACTATATCTCAGTCAATCTTATACCTTCTTCAGCTGTTCCGCACAATGCTTTTATTGCGAAAATCATCAGGTGATATTCTGGCACCCCCTCTGCAATGCCGTCGAAATCGGCGAAGCGTGAGCACGCCTGTCAAACGCGTTGCTCTCCGGTCCACTCGGGTACGAGCTGATCCTGTCGAAGACGAAGTCGTCGCCATTCCAAACCAGCGAAGATTTGCTCAGGGTCACTTGGTTCTGCAACAAAGAGCGCGGCAGAGGCCTCGCGCCAAAAGCGCTGCGACAATGTCGGGCTCGAAAGCCATGCGTCGTTCCACCAGCCAATGATGCGCTCGCGAGAGTTGAGCAATAACTCGCCGGAAGGAAGGCGCTCCCGCTTCTGATGTTGGTTGACCCTACGCTCGCTTGGGAAGAGATTCCAAAGGTCCCCACACGGCCAAGCGCTCCACGGCATACAATGATCGATATCCAGTCGCGATGGCCTCAGCTTCGTGGCAGACCACGCACAATAAATGTCCCGGCCCTCGGCAAATATTCTCCGGGCAGCCGATCGGCCGAGCGCGGTATCGCGAAAGGGCTCCTCCCAAACCAGCGCTGCCTCCGCCTGCCCGGCCGGGATCGATACCCCCATGCGTTCCGCATAACCGCGCATGAGACGGGCCCATTCGTTCACGAGTACGGGCTCGATCCAAGATCCAAGCCGAGCCATTGTTCGCCATATGGCACCGGGGATGCGCAACTGGCCCCAGCCTGCCAAAGTCGGCAGATCGATTTGCAGCTCACTCGATCCGGTGCGGCTCCTCACTTTGAAGGTTGTAAAGACGCGCTGATCAGAATTCGGGAAGCGGATGAAATTGGCTGGCATCGCAGCGATCGTCGAGACAGCTTCCCCGAGAGCGCGGGATATCATGATAGCCCGATCGGCAGCGAAAGCGGAACCGACGCGCAATTCCTGAGGCGCAATCGCCTCATCTAGCAACGCTCTGAAACTCGCCTTCGCAAAGCCGAGGCCATCGGCACCCCGATTCTTCGGAGCTTGCGGGAAGCCCATTCTTACTAGCGGCAGGTACATCCGGATCCAGAACAACGCGACCAGGCCAAGTGGAACATCGATGGCGTCATTCTCATCGTCTGCTGCTCGGGCCGCGGCGGGCGCATGTTCCGCAATGCGTGCAATGGCCCGGAGCAAGCCGAGTTTGTATGTCGACGATTTGTCATCCGCGAGAATGATCCCGCGGAGCAAAGGAAGCGCGCCGGCGCCATCATCGGGCATGCGCAAGGTCACCATGGTCCAGCGGACGTCACCGCGGGCCATCGCATCGGCCTTTTCGGTGACACGAAGCACTTCGACGCCATGCGCACGCGCGAGGCCTTCCACCTCGCCAAGCGAAACCCCGTACATCGGGCGGTCCGGAGGGGTTGCCCCCTCCCGGAGCGTCATCAAAAGAAGGCCACCCGGCTTGAGCAGTGTGACAAGCTTCCGAAAGCCGCGAGCACGGTCGTTTGGTGCAACATGCTGCCAGACGGCGGAAAGCAGGATGAGATCGAAGCCTAGAGCTGTTCCATGCACCGCCGCGAGCCCCGGCATTTGATCGTCGAGCCAGTGGATCTTGGGATCGGGGTGACGACGCTCGCCCTCCGCGCGCATGCTCGCCGCTGGTTCAACCGCTACCACCTCATATCCCAGGCTTAACAGCCAAGCGGCATCTCTGCCTGAGCCCGCTCCGACATCGAGCGCAAGCGGCGCCGGATGAGATGGCCGTATCAGTTCTTCGATGCCGCCATAGGATTCGAGAAGCGATAGGCGATCATAGCGCTCCGACAATTCTTTCGCCTGCGCGTCATAAATTTGGATTGAGTCGGTGCTGCTCACGCGAGCCCATGACCTGCAAATCGCTCGCGATGTCGCGCCATATAGTCGAGACGTGGCCAACTATGCTGATCTTTGGGCAAGCGAACGGCCTGGCCGATCGGCGGGAAGAGCCCACGGAGCTCCGTCGGAACCTTGTTATGGGAAATGAGCAAAGAGTAGTCATCGGCGAGACTGATCAAATGGCGGTCAAACAGCCAATGGGCCGTCGCCGAAAGCGCGATTCCATTCTGGACGACGTCAGGCCCGCCACTGGCAACCGACCATATATGAGCGGCCTGCGCTTCCGCTTTACCACCCCCATTGACGATCCGCAGGCCGGTGACAGCACAAGTGCTGTCATAGGCGTCCAGCACATTCTTTCGGAAAGCCGCATCGCGAATCTTCCGGTTCACGAGCATTTGCTCGACGCGCCGCTCGCTGGGCGGCTCGCTCAAGAGGGCTACCGTTGCCGGATCGAGATGCGGGGTATCAAGTTCAAGGCGGATGGCATTCTCCGCATCGAGAACAGCGTCCAAGCCCGCATCGACGATCGCAACGAAATCGGCTCCATCCAGCAACCGAACCGACCTGCCCCGCATCAGTCTGCCGATCGTCGCCGGGTCGCCATAGTCCCGCATGAAGCGTTCTGCGAACCGCCCTTCACGATCACGGTACGGAACCGCCCGGTCAAACGGAAGAAACTGTTCGACACGCGCGTAGAACAAGCCGTTATCTAACGGGTCGGGATCAATCGCTGTCACGAACGCTGCCGCGATATAGGCCTTACGCCCGCCAGACGCCCCGGTTTCGCGATAGATGATCCAATCGCCCGCGCATTGCCGCGCTATCGCAAGATAGTTCTTCGGGAAATGATACCGCTCCGTAATGAGGTCATCATAGCGGGATGTTCCGCTGATCTCGAAGACCGCTTTCAAGTGCGGGAACCTGCTCGGCAGCCAAACCCAGGATTTGAAAGGCCCATATTTTTCAGTCCCCGCGACAATCTCCACCCATTGCCACTAAGCCGATTGAAACCCAGCTCCGTCAAGCATCGCCGTGCGCAATCACCCAAAAATGTCGCAAACCTGAAACGTAGACTGAGCGAGCAGCCGCGAAATCGGAGCTGATAGGGCTTGATCTCGTCCAATCAACCGGCTTTCTAGAACCATTCAAATATAATGCGGGGGGATTGAAGTGACCAAAGTCACCATTCATTCGAATAACCTTGAAAATATCGTGATCGGACCGCTGGACGCTAAATGGAGCGCCCGTGGCGATCGGACTCTGCGGTATTACATCGACGTCCGGCACACCAAGCTCAATCTCCACAAGGAAGTCAGCGCCCCCGAAATATTTATCCTTCAGAGCAAACTGGACGCTCTGATGGCAGGTTGGGACGAAAAATATGCGACTTACCAGAAGCGGCAGTCCCTGCTCTCCGGCCAGGCTGCTGCCGATGAATTGACGATCGAGGCCGGCCTGAAGCTGGATTCCCTCGGCAGCATCCTCGCCCACACGCTGCGGGTAGACGACAAGATCGATTGGGAAACGCTGAAGGATCGTTCGAAATACGATTATCCGAAGGACTTTCCTGAACCCAAACCCTCGAGCAGCCTTGCCAAAATACCCGAATATGTCGAACCGAAAGTTGGATTTTTCCAGCTCATCATGGGCAAGAAAACGGCCATCCTTGCCGCCGCGCAAGAGGAACATTCAGCCGCAGTACGTGCCTGGGACGAGGAAGAGACGCGGCGTAAGAAGTCGCTCGCCCATGCAACCGACGAATGGGAAAAGCGGCGCAAGGCGTTCTGGGACGCGCACAAGGCTCAGGAGGACGCATTCAGAGCGGAACAGACCGCTTCGCACGCTGAAGTTGACCGGCTGGCTGCCGATGTGGCTAGCGGCGACGAAGAAGCCGTGATCGAACACGCCTCGCTCGTCCTCGAACGCTCGGATTACGATGGCCTCTTCGAGAAGTCCTATCTTCTCCAATATGACCGCCCCCGGAAGCTTATCAAACTCGCATACGACCTGCCGTCGATCGATGTCTTGTGACGTGACCCCCTGATTTTCCTCCAACAGTGATTAGAGTCCGGTCTTGAAGGAAGGACGGACAGATGAAGCGTTTGAGGTTTTCGGAAGAGCAGATCATCGGGGTGTTGAAGGAAGCGTAGGCGGGCGCGAAGACCGGCGAGCTGGCGCGGCGACACGGGGTGTCGGAAGCAACGATCTACAACTGGAAGGCCAAGTATGGCGGCCTTGAGGTGTCGGAGGCGAAGCGGCTACGCTCGCTCGAGGACGAGAACGCGAAGCTGAAGCGGTTGCTTGCGGACTCGATGCTGGACAATGCGGCGCTGAAGGATCTTCTCACAAAAAAATGGTGACGCCCGCCGTTCAGCGGGAAGCGGTCGCCCATCTCCAGGCTTGCCATGGGATGAGCGAGCGGCGGGCGTGCCGTGTCACAGGCGCCGATCGGAAGAGCATGCGCTACCGGTCGCAGCGTGGCGACGATGCCGAGGTTCGGGAGAAGCTG
>NZ_JBHYDE010000012.1:0-53220 GCF_051861155.1 Sphingopyxis sp.
CGGATCACGCGGCTGTTGTCGAGGCGGGTGGTCATGCTTTTCCTTTCGCAAAATCGAGGGTCGCGGCGATCACTTGCTCCAGCACGGGCCGGATCGCGGGGTTCGGATCGATGGGGGAGGGCCAGTTGGCGTGCGTGATCGCGGCGGGCTCGGCCATGTAGCCGCGCTGCGCCAACTCCATCTGGATTGCGTGGATGCCCTCGTCGGGACGGCCGTAATGGCGCGTCGTCCAGCCGCCCTTGAAGCGGCCGTTGACGACATGGCTTTTGCCGCTCGCCGCGCAGATGTTGGCGACGATGGTTTCGAGTTCGGGGGCGCATGTCGCGCCGCCGTTGGTGCCGATGTTGAATTGCGGCAGATCGCCGTCGAACAGCCGCGGGACATGGCTGCGGATCGAATGCGCGTCGTAGAGAACGGCGCGGCCGTGCGCGGCTTTCAGGCGGTCGAGTTCGGTCGTCAGCGTGTCGTGATACGGCCGGTGATAGCTATGCAGCCGCTGCATGATCTCGGCCGCGTCCGGCTCGCCGAACCGGTACAGCGGCTCCCCGTCAAAGGTCGTCGTCGGGCATAACTCAGTCGTCGCCTGCCCCGGATAGAGCGACGCGCCCGAGGGATCGCGGTTCATATCGATCACGCTGCGCGAGATGTCAGTCGCGACCAGCGTCGCGCCGAGATCGGCGGCAAAGGCGTACAAATCGGCGATCCACCAGTCGGTGTCGATCTGTGCATGCCAGGGCGAAATAAACTGCTCGTCGAGCCCCGCAAGGTCGGTGCCGCCGTGCGGGAAGGCGATGACGAGCGGCGCGTCGCCGCGATGGACGCGCAGCCAGTCCATCAGCCGACGCCCGGCAGGCTGGCGGGCACGGCAGCGACCAGGCTGCCGGTGCGGACCAGCGCGGTCGCGGCCTCCATATCGGGATAGAAATGGCGGTCGTCTTCGAGCGTCGGGACCGCGGCGCGCAAATGCTTATGTGCTGCCTCCAATGCGTCGCTCGACTTCAGCGGCGCGTGGAAGTCGATCCCCTGGCACGCGGCAAGATATTCGATGCCGATCACCGCGCTGACATTGTCGGCCATGTCGAGCAGACGCCGCGCGCCGTGCGCGGCCATCGACACATGATCTTCCTGGTTGGCCGAGGTGGGGATCGAATCGACGCTGGCGGGATAGGCGCGCTGCTTGTTTTCGCTGACCAGCGCGGCGGCGGTGACCTGCGGGATCATGAAGCCCGAATTGAGGCCGGGGCGCGGCGTCAGGAAGGCGGGGAGGCCCGACAGCGCCGGATCGACGAGCATCGCGATGCGGCGTTCGGAAATCGACCCGATTTCGCACAAGGCCATCGCGATCATGTCGGCGGCGAAGGCGACGGGCTCGGCGTGGAAGTTGCCGCCCGACAGTGCCTCGTCGGTATCGGCGAAGATCAGCGGGTTGTCCGAAACGCCGTTCGCCTCGATCCCGAGCGTCGTTCCGGCCTGACGCAGCAGGTCGAGTACCGCGCCCATCACCTGCGGCTGGCAGCGGAGGCAGTAGGGGTCCTGCACGCGTGGATCGTCGACCGCGTGCGACGCGCGGATCGCCGATCCCGCCATCAGATTGCGGAGCGTATCACCGACCTCGCGTTGGCCCGCGTGGCCGCGCAAAGCGTGGATGCGCGTGTCGAACGGCGCGTCGGAACCCTTCGCGGCTTCGGTCGACAGCGCGCCGGTGATCAGCGCCGACCGGAAGACGGTTTGGGCGCGGAAGAGGCCAGCGAGCGCATTGGCGGTCGAGAACTGGGTGCCGTTGAGGAGGGCGAGGCCTTCCTTGGGGCCGAGATCGAGCGGCGCGAGGTCCGCCTGCGCGAGTGCTTCGGCGGCGGGCAAGGCCTTGCCGTCGACCTCGATCGCACCGACGCCGATCATCGCGGCGGCCATATGCGACAGCGGCGCGAGGTCGCCGCTCGCGCCGACTGAGCCCTGCGACGGGACGACCGGAGTCAGGCCTTTTGCCAGCATCGCTTCGATCATCGCGACCGTCTCGCGCTTCACCCCCGACGCGCCCATGCCGAAACTCGCGAGCTTCAGCGCCATCATCAGTCGGACGATCTTCGTCGGCGACGGCGCGCCGGTACCCGCGGCGTGGCTGAGCACGATATTGCGCTGGAGCGTCGCCAGATCCTCGCTCGCGATCCGCACGCTCGCCAGCTTTCCAAAGCCGGTGTTGATGCCATAGACGGGCGCACCCTTGGCAACGATGCGCGCCACCGCGGCGGCACTGGCGTCGATTGCGTCCCATGCGTCGGCGCTCAATTCGGCGCTCGCGCCCTCGTAAATTTCGCGCCAGTCGGCGAGCCTCATGGCGCCGGGGGTGATGATCATTGTCCGTCCTTGATGCGTTGGTGCAGCGGGTTGAAGCCGATGCGGTAGACCAGCTCGGCGGGGTCGGTGACGTCCCAGATCGCGAGGTCGCACGCCTTGCCGACCGCGAGCGTTCCGACTTCGTCGGACAGGCCGAGCGCCGCGGCAGCGTTGACCGTCACCCCGCGCAGCGCCTCGACGACGGTCAGCCCGAACAAGGTTGCGCCCATGTTGAGCATGAGGAGCAGCGAGGTCACCGGCGAGGTGCCGGGATTGCAATCGGTCGCAAGCGCGATCTTCACGCCATCGCGGCGCATCGCCGCGATCGGCGGCAGCTTGGTCTCGCGCATGAAATAATAGGCGCCGGGCAGCAGCACCGCGACGGTGCCCGCCGCGGCCATTGCGCGGACATCGTCGTCGGTTGCGTGCTCCAGATGATCGGCCGACAGCGCGCCGTGGCGCGCGGCAAGCGCGCTGCCGTGGAGCGCCGACAATTGTTCGGCGTGGAGTTTGACTTTTAATCCATGCGCCTGTGCGGCGGCAAAAACGCGCTCGCACTGCGCGGGCGAGAAGCCGATGCCTTCGCAAAAGGCGTCGACCGCGGTCGCGAGCGGCGCGGCGGCGGGAATCATCTCGCCCACGACGAGGTCGATATAGGCGTCGCTGTCGCCCTTATATTCGGGGGGCAGCGCGTGCGCGCCGAGGAAGGTTGGTTCGACGCGGATGTTGCGATGCTTGCCAAGCGCGCGGGCGGCGCGCAGCATCTTGAGTTCGTCGTCGGTCGACAGGCCATAGCCCGATTTGATCTCGATCGTCGTGACGCCCTCGGCGATCAGCGCGTCGAGGCGGGGGACGGCGCTATCGACGAGGTCGGCTTCGCTCGCCTCGCGCGTCGCGCGCATCGTCGAGACGATGCCGCCCCCCGCACGCGCGATCTCTTCATAGCTCGCACCGTCGAGCCGCATCGCCCATTCATTGGCGCGGTTGCCGCCGTGGATCAGGTGGGTGTGGCAATCGATCAGTCCGGGGGTGATCAACCGGCCGCCGCAATCGCTGCTTTGCGCCACCATCGGCGCCCCGTCGGCCTGGCCAACATAGACGATTCGGCCGTCCACGGCCGTGACGACGCCATCGTCGATCAGCCCCAGCCCGGCATCGGTCATCGTCGCGAGTCGCGCGTTGGTCCAGCTATGCTCCATCTGGACAACATCTCGCGAATGCGTCATTATGTCTAGACATAATATGAGGGCTTGAAATGGCGACTTACTGGTTTGGGCGCGCGTGGATCGACAATCGCTGGCAGCGCGATGTGCGCCTGACGGTCGAGAATGGCCGGATTTCCGCGCTTGAAACCGGCGTCGGAGCGGCCGCGGGCGACGAACGCCACGCCGCCGCGCTCCCCGGCCTGTGCAACGTCCACAGCCACGGGTTCCAGCGCGGGATGGCGGGGCTTTCGGAGCGCCGCAGCCGGCCTGACGATAATTTCTGGAGCTGGCGCGAGATCATGTATCGCTTCCTCGACCGGCTGACTCCCGAGGACGTCGCGGCGATCACCGCGCAGGCCTATGCCGAGATGCTCGAGGGCGGCTTCACCCGCGTCGGTGAGTTCCACTATCTCCACCACGATCCGGCAGGCGCGGCCTACGCCGATCCCGCCGCAATGGCGAGCGCGATCGTCGAAGCCAGCGCGGCGACGGGCATCGGGCTGACCCTGCTCCCTGTCTTTTACGCGCATGGCAATTTCGGCGGCGCCGCGCCGAGCCCCGGCCAGCGGCGGTTTCTGAATGATGTCGATGGTTTTGCGGCGCTTCTCGACGCGTCGCGATCGAAACTGGTGGGGGATGCGAATATCGGCATCGCGCCGCACTCGCTGCGCGCGGTCGGCCCAGACCAACTCGCGGCGCTGCTCGCCCTGTCGCCCACCGGCCCGGTCCATATCCACGCCGCCGAACAGGTGAAAGAGGTCGAGGATTGCGTCGCATGGAGCGGCGCGCGACCGGTCGAATGGCTGCTCGACAACGCGGCGGTCGACGCGCGCTGGTGCCTCATTCATTCGACGCATGTCGACGCGCACGAAGCGCCGCGGCTCGCCGCCAGCGGCGCGGCCGCCGGACTCTGCCCGATCACCGAGGCGAACCTTGGCGACGGCATCTTCCCGGCGGTCGACTATCTGGTGGCGGGCGGCGGCTTCGGGATCGGCACCGACAGCAATATCCTGATCGATGCGGCGGGCGAGCTGCGCGCGCTCGAATATTCGCAGCGTCTGGCGCACCGCGCCCGCGCCTTGCTGGCGGGTGAGGCGTCGCCGTTCGTCGGTGCCAACCTCTATGCCCGGGCGCTCGCCGGCGGCGCGCAGGCGCTGGGGGTCGAGGCAGGTTTCGCGGTCGGCCAGCCCGCCGACATCGTCTCGCTCGACCTCGATCACCCCAGCTTTGCGGGAACCGACGATGCGACGCTGCTCGACCGCTGGATCTTTGCGGGCGGCACAGGGACGATCGATTGCGTGTGGCGCGCCGGGGTGAAGCGTGTCGCGCAGGGCCGCCATGTCGATCGCACCGCGATCGCCGCCGCCTATCGCCAGAGCGTCGCGCGGATCGTCGGGTGACGCGCAGCGCGACCAATCCCTCGCGCCGGATTCGCGAAGAGATTGAGGCGCGGATCCGGTCGGGCGAATGGCGGCCGGGAACGCGCATCCCGATCGAGCAGGATCTCGCACAGCATTATGGCTGCGCGCGCGCGACGGTCAGCAAGGCGCTGGGCGAACTTGTTGCCGCAGGGCTGGTCGAACGGCGGCGCAAGGCGGGCTCGTTCGTCGCGCATCCGCCGGTGCATTCGGCGGTGATGACCGTCCCTGACCTGGCCGAGCTGATTGCAGCGCGCGGTGAGGCCTATCGCTGGGAAGCGCGGACGATCGTTCGCCGCAAGAACGCGGCGGGCGCCGACACGCTGCAGATCGACGGCGTCCATTTCGCCGCCGCCGAACCCTTTGCGCTTGAGAATCGCACGATCGAACTCGCCGAAGTCCCTGCCGCCGCCGCGGCCGATTTCACCGTCGAGGCGCCGGGAACCTGGCTGCTCGCGCATATTCCCTGGACCTCGGCGCGGCATGTCGTGCGCGCCATCGCCGCCACCCGCGCCGAAGCGAAGGCGCTGGCGACCGGCAGCGGTGCCGCTTGCCTCCAGCTCGAACGCGACACCTGGCGCGGCGACCGACCGGTGACGCATGTCCGCCAGCTGTTTCGTGGCGACCGTTTCGACCTGATTGCAGAGTTTCAGGCCGGGATGGCGCGGCGCGACGGCGGGCTGTAGGCCGCGACGGGCGGCCTGCGCGATTTTTTCGCTGTCCTCCCGAACGCCGCCGCTCTAGCGTCGATCGATGCTCCCTATCGATTTGCCACCCGCGCCCACTGTTCGAAATCGGCGATTTGCGCGTGAAGTTGCGCCGATTTCTTGCGATCTTCTTGGGCCGATCCGGTCATGCTGAGCGTCGAAACGCACGCCGCAACGCCCTGGCCCGACGCGCTCGATTGGGAAGCGCGGGCGGGCGAGGCGGTCGCCGCGGCGCTGGCGCTCACGCCCTATGCCGCGCTCGCCGATGCGGCGCCGCTGGTCGAGGTCGCGGTGCGGCTGACCGACGATGTCGAGGTTCAGACGCTCAACCGCGATTTTCGCGGCAAGGACAAGCCGACCAATGTGCTGTCCTTCCCGCAGGTGCAGGACGATCTGCTCGAAGGCCTCGCCAACAGCGACGACGGCGAGATCCTGCTGGGCGACATCGTGCTGGCGCGCGAAACCTGCGCACGCGAGGCGGACGAGAAGGCGATCTCGATCGCCGACCATGCGACGCATCTGATCGTCCACGGCACGCTGCATCTGGTCGGTTACGACCATATGGACGATGCGAGCGCCGCCGCGATGGAGGCGATCGAGGTGAAAGCGCTTGCATCGCTGGGCATCGCCAATCCATATGCGGACCAGGATTAACAGGGAAACGCTGAACAATGCCCGACGACCAGGGGTCTTCGAACCGATCGGAAGAGGACAGTAGTAGGTCCGGACTGCTGTCCGGACTGAGAAATCTGCTGTTCGGCGGCGACAAGGAACCGTCGCTGCGCGAACAGATCGAAGAGGTCATCGACGAGGCCGAGGAAGAAAGCCACGAGCGGCGTGGCAGCAATATCGTCGGCGACCTGTCGCTGATCGAACGCAAGATGCTGCGCAACTTGCTCCATTTCGGCGAACAGACGGTCGACGATGTCGCGGTGCCGCGCGCCGACATCATCGCCATCCCCGAAAGCGCCAGTTTTGCAGACATCGTTGCGCAATTTGCCGAGGCTGGGCACAGCCGCCTGCCGGTGTACCGCGAGAATCTGGATGAAGTCGTCGGGATGATCCATGTCAAGGATGTGTTCGCGGTGCTGGCCGAGGGGCGCCCGCCGCCGCCGCTGATCGACCTGATCCGCCAGCCGCTTTACGTCCCGCAATCGATGGGGGTGCTCGACCTGCTCGCCGAAATGCGCGCCAAGCGTACCCATCTGGCGATCGTGATCGACGAATATTCGGGCACCGAAGGCCTGCTGACGATCGAGGATCTGGTCGAGGAAATCGTCGGCGAGATCGAGGACGAGCATGACGACGAGCCGACCGCGCTGTTCGCACCGGGCGAGGGTGGTTGCTGGGACGCCGATGCGCGCGCCGAACTCGACGATGTCGGCGAAGCAATCGATCCGCGGCTCGCCGAGATCGAGGAAGATGTCGATACGCTGGGCGGTCTTGCCGCGGTGCTCGCGGGCCATGTTCCCGAGGTCGGCGAGATATTGCTTCACCCGAGCGGCTGGCGGATCGAGGTGACCGAGGCCGACGAACGCCGCGTCCACCGCCTGCGCCTGCACCCGCCGGTCGTCGTCGATCTGGAAGCACCGTCCGAAACCGGCGACTAAACGGCCACTTAATCGTCGATGTTGACGACATTGTAACGCAGCGCTTCCTTGCGGGTCAGGCAGCGCCGCGTCGAACGGTCGCTGTCTGTCGCGATCGCCTTTTGCCGGTACATGATGTCGGACAGCAGGTCGCGCGAGACGTCGAGGCGGATGAGCAGGTCATTGTCCTCGGTCGCCATCAGCGCCGCTTCGCGCTCGACATCGCTGATCAGTTCGGTGGTCGATTCGGCGCCCAGCGCGACGCTCGACTGGATTGTGTCCTTGTCGCCGGTCATCGTGAACATATGGACCATGAAATGGCCGCCGGGGTCGATCGTGCGCGCGCGGCCGCCCATGAAGACGAAATTGCACGCGCTGAAACAAGTCCACCCCGACGGGATGCGCGTGACCATCTGCCGGTCCTTGCTGAATTTGCGGATCAGCAGGCCCGCCGCATTGCCGGCGCGGGCGTCGCCGCCGGGCGACCGGATCCAGATTTCGCTGATCGTCGGATTGTCGGTCAGGACTTTTTCGAGCCGCACGGGCAGCTCGCTGTCGACGCGGCCTTCGGCCAGCAGCACCAGCTCGCCGCTCCGCTTGAACGGCGTCAGCACCATCGTCTTGTAGTCGGACCAATTGGGTTTGGCGGGACAGGTCGGATTGTCGGGGTCCATGCCCGGCGGGGTCGCGGCGGTGCACGCCAGCATCGCGGCGAGTGCGGTGACCGATCTGATCCAGCTACGCATATGACCACCTCTATCCAGCCCCGACTCTAATCCACCGATTGCGCCAAAACAATATCGCCGCACCGCGGCCTCGCGGTATGACCCGCGTCACTGACCGCGCTTGTCGGGTCGACTATTCGGGCCTAGCCTTTGAAAAACAAAGGGTGGGGAAACGGGATATGCGGACCAGCTTGCGGCATCATTCGGCGCTCGTAGCGATCGGCGCACTGTTGTTGTCGAACAGCGCCGCCGCGGCGTGGCAGGGCGCGCCAGGCGAAGGCGACAAGGCCTATGTCCCGCCGGCGGTCGTCGAAGCGCCGCTGCCGGCGCTGCCGGCCCGGCCCGCGCTCGATACCGACAGCTATCCCGGCTGCCGTGAGGATTATCGCAAACAGGACGCACCGTTCGACCGGGCGGAAGCGATCAACCGCTGCACCGTCGCGATCGACACCTATTATCGCCAGAAAATGCTGCCCTATCGGCAGGCGATGATCGCTTATCAGGACGCCCTGTCGTCGCTCTATTCGACCCAGGTCGGCGCAAACAAGCGCTATTCGGCAGACACCCAATATCGCTTTTTCCAGACCGTCATGGCCGAACATGCGGCGTCCAATCCCGACGGCGCCAACCTTGCCGCCTATCGCGGGATCGAGGCGCAATATCAGACCGATCGCGCCTATCTCGCCGACCGTTTCTGCTTCAACACCGGTTGCAACGGCTATCCGGCGCCCGCGCCGGTTGTCCAGGCGGCCGCACCCGAAAACGTCGATAAGCCCGCGAAGAAGAAGGGCGACGAGGCCAAGCGCGCCGACAGCACCAGCCCCGATGCCAAATGCAAGCGCGCGCGCAAGCGCGGCGGAGCGCTCGGCGGGCTGATCGGCGGCGTGACGGGGAATGCTGTGGGGCTGAAAGGTATCGGCACCGCGGTGTCGGGGCTGTTCGGCGCGGTGCTCGTCGCCGAGATCGCGTGCCAGCTCGACGAAAAAGAACAGAAAGTTGCGGCAGAGGCGACCGTCGCGGTGACCAAGAAGGAAGAGGTCGGCGCCACCGCCAACTGGACCAGCCCGACGCGCGAAGGGGTGGCAGGGTCGTCGACGATCACGGCGCTGAACACCGAACCCAATGGCAGCAAATGCCTGTCGATCACCGACATCGCGATTGTCGAGGGCGAGGAAACGCGCGTGTCGAAGCGGATGTGCCGGTCGAAACCCGGTGAGCCGTACAGCATCATGGCCTGACGGCGGCGTTGCGTTTGCGCGGCGAGGGGGTTAGCGCAGGCGCGATGGACGTCTCCGACCTGCGCATCGCCCTGTTCAGCGGCAACTACAACATGACCGTCGACGGCGCGAACAAGGCGCTGAACCGCCTTGTCGGCTATCTGCTCGCCCATGGTGCCGCGGTGCGCGTCTATTCGCCGACCGTCGCCAACCCCGATTTCGAGCCGACCGGCGACCTGGTCAGCGTGCCGTCCTTCGCGATTCCGGGCCGCAGCGAATATCGCATTCCGGTGACTTTTTCGTCACGCGTGCGCCAGGACATCGCCGCCTTTGCGCCCAACGTGCTGCATATCTCCAGCCCCGATCGCGTCTCGCGGCAGGCGGCGGCATGGGCGCGGCGACGCCGCTTGCCGGTCGCCTGTTCGGTCCACACGCGCTTCGAAACCTATTTTCGCTATTACAACCTGTCGTTCCTCGAACCCGTGATCGTCGCATGGCTGCGCAAGCTGTACCGCAAGTGCGACGCGCTGATCGCGCCGTCGGAAAGCTTTGCGCAGGTGCTGCGCGATCAGCGGATGAATTACGACATCGGCATCTGGACCCGCGGCGTCGAACAGGGGATTTTCAACCCGGAGCGCCGCGACATGGACTGGCGCCGCTCGCTCGGCATCGACGACGACGTGCCCGCGATCGCCTTCCTCGGGCGGCTGGTGATGGAAAAGGGGCTCGACGTGTTCGCCGACGCGGTCGACGTGCTCGCGCGGCGCGGCGTGGCGCACAAGGTCGTCGTGATCGGTGAGGGGCCGGCGGGCGAATGGTTCGAATCGCGGCTGCCGAACGCAAGCTTTGTCGGCTTTCAGGGCGGCGAGGATCTCGCGCATGCGCTGGCGTCGTGCGACATTTTCTTCAACCCCTCGGTCACCGAAACCTTTGGCAATGTGACGCTCGAGGCGATGGCCTGCGGGCTCCCGGTCGTCGCGGCGCGCGCCACCGGCAGCGCCAGCATCGTCAAGCATGGCCAGACCGGCTATCTCGTCCCGCCCGGCTCGATCACCGGCTTTGCCGATCATCTTCAGCGCTATTGCCGCGACATCCCGCTGCGCGCCGACCATGGTTCGGCGGCGGTGCTCGAAAGCGGCGCCTATCAATGGGACGCGATCAACCAGGCGGTCGCCGACACCTATTTGCGCCTGATCCGCCAGAAACAGCGGCGCGGGGGCTGAGCGTCCGATGGCCGGAGATTTGTTCGGCGGCGATACCCCGGTCCAGCGCGAAAGCGCCGCGTCTGGCCCGGTGCCGCTTGCCGAGCGCCTGCGTCCCCGCACGCTGGCCGACGTTGTCGGGCAGGAACATCTGACCGGACCCGAGGGCACGATCGGCCGCATGGTCGCGGCGGGGCAATTGTCGTCGATCATCCTGTGGGGACCGCCGGGCACCGGCAAGACGACGATCGCGCGGTTGCTCGCCGAAGCGGTCGGCATGCGCTTTTCGGCACTGTCGGCGGTGTTTTCGGGGGTCGCCGATTTGCGTCAAGCCTTTGCCGATGCCGAAAAAATGGCCGCGGCGGGCAAACGGACGTTGCTGTTCGTCGACGAGATCCACCGTTTCAATCGCGCCCAGCAGGACGGGTTCCTGCCCTATGTCGAGCGCGGCACGGTGGTGCTCGTCGGCGCGACGACCGAGAATCCCAGCTTTGCCCTGAACGCCGCGCTGTTGTCGCGCGCGCAGGTGCTGGTGCTGAACCGGCTCTGCGAGGATGCGCTGGCGCTGCTGGTGACGCGCGCCGAGGCCGACATCGGGCGCCGCCTGCCGGTGACCGACGATGCGCGGGCGGGCCTCGTCGCAAGTGCCGACGGCGACGGGCGCTTCCTGCTCAACCAGGTCGAGACTTTGTTCGCCGCCGCGATTCCCGACCCGCTCGACCCCGCCGCGCTCGCGCAGTTTCTGCACCGCCGGATGCCGGTCTATGACAAGGACCGCGATGGCCATTACAATCTGATTTCGGCGCTGCACAAGGCGCTACGCGGGTCCGATCCGCAGGCGTCGCTCTATTATCTGGCGCGGATGCTGGTGGCGGGCGAGGAGCCGCTCTATGTGCTGCGGCGGCTGGTGCGCTTTGCGAGCGAGGATGTCGGCCTCGCCGACCCGCAGGCGCTGGTGCAATGTCTCGCCGCCAAGGACGCCTATCAGTTTCTCGGCTCGCCCGAGGGCGAACTCGCGATCGTGCAGGCGTGTCTCTATCTCGCCACCGCGCCCAAATCGAACGCCGCCTATGCGGCGCAGAAGGCGGCGTTCGCATCGGCGCGCGACACCGGATCGCTGGCGCCGCCCGCGAACATCCTCAACGCCCCGACCAAGCTGATGAAAGATCTGGGCTATGGCGAGGGCTACGCCTATGACCATGACGCACCCGATGGCTTTTCGGGCGCCGACTACTGGCCCGAGGGGATGGGCGCGCAGTCCTACTACCAGCCGACCGATCGCGGGTTCGAAAAGCGGATCGCCGAACGCATCGCCTGGTGGGACGACCAACGCCGGTCACGGCGCGAGGAGTGACATCGCGGCGCGCGTAACGCTGCCGCCACCCTATTCGAACGGCGGATAACGCTCGAAACTGGGCAGGCCGTCCAGCTTCTCCATCCAGCCGATCCGTTCGGCGGTCTGGATCTGCACCTGCGCCGGGATGAGATCGGGATCGTCGAGTGTCGCGGTCTGCACATCGATCTGGCCGGGAAAAATGGCTTCGCTGGTGTAAAACAGCCCGGTCCCGCATTCGCCGCAGAAATGGCGGCGGCCATGTTCGGACGACGCATAGATTTTGGGCGTACCGGAGATTTCGATCTCGTCCTGCCCGACCAGCGCCCACCCGACCATCGGCGCGCCGGCATGGCGGCGGCAATCGCTACAATGGCACAGCGCATGATGCTGAACCGCGGTCGACATCGCATAGCGGATCGCCCCGCAATGGCATTGGCCGCTGGCGCGCGGGTTCGAATCACTCATCCTCGTTCTCCTTATCCCAAGATGGAGAACATAACATAAACATCAATGCGAACGCAATTACCTCGCGCGTCAATCGCGCCGACGGTTCGGGCACTTTCCGACGAATAGCTCATCGCACGCGCTATCAACGCGGCACAGCTTGGGCCCAAATTAACATCGAATTATCCATAATGTGGCAGGACGCCGCGATGACGAAGCAACAGTTTTTCGGCCTGACGGTGCAACGACCCGCGCTTTTCGCGCTGATGGCCTTTGCATTGGCCGCTCTCCACGGCGCGGACGCCAATCTCAGCCTGTTTTTTCTGCATCGACAGGACCGTTGGCTCTTGCTCGTCGGCGTGCTGTTGCTCGCGCTTTGCGTATGGCGTCTTCCCGCGGGCAAGCCGTTCACCGGCAGCTGGCGAACGGCATTGGCCATCGGAACTTTGATGGCGATCGTCGCTTTTGCAGGACATTATCTCATCCTTTCGGGCCACGACCTGAGCCGCGATGAACAGATGGCGACCTTTGATGCGGCGATCTTCGCGCAAGGCCAGTTCGTCGCGCCGCTGACCGGTGTCTGGCGCGACCATGCGGCGGCGCTCAACACGATGTTCATGTATCCGACGGGGCAGAGCGCCGCGTGGGTCTCGACCTATCTGCCGTTCAACGCCGCGCTGCGATCCCTTTTCGCGCTGTTCGGCGATGCGGCGCTCACTGGACCGGCGATGACGCTGCTCGGCGCGGCGGCGCTATGGGGGTGCGTGCGACGTATCTGGCCCGACAACCGTGAGGTTCCTGTCGTCGCGCTGCTGCTCTACCTCGGATCGGGGCAGATATGGTTCAATGCCATGACCGCCTACGCGATGCCAGCGCATCTCGCCCTGAATCTATGCTGGCTCTGGCTGTTTTTGCGCCGCGCGCCATGGGCCGACATCGCCGCGCTGATGATCGCATTTGTCGCGGTCGGGCTGCACCAGCCGATCCTGCATCCGATGTTCGCCGCCCCGATCCTGTTCCTCCTCGTGCTGGAACGCGACTGGCGCCGTGCGGCTCTCTATTTTGCGGGATATGCAGCAATCGGGGCCTTCTGGATATGCTGGCCCGGCTGGATGTGGTCGCTGGTCGATGCCGGCGCGGGTGCCCCGCAGATCGCGGGCATCGATTTTTTCAGCCGCATTGCGCTGGCCATGGAAGGAAGCACGGGCGGACTTGTCCTTATGGTGGCGAACCTGCTCCGCTTTGCCGCCTGGCAGCATCTGCTGTTGTTGCCGCTGCTCATCGTAGGGTTGCGGATCGTGCGCCGCAACCGGATGGCCGGGGCGCTGGCGGGGGGCATTCTCCTCACCCTGGCGGTGGTCACGGTGATCCTGCCCTATCAGGGACATGGCTTTGGTTATCGCTATCTCCATGGCTTGATTGGGAATTGCATGCTTCTTGCCATTTACGGCTGGGTGTCGCTCGGCGACCAAGCCGGTCAGTGGCGCACGCTGCTGATGCGCTCGACGGTGGCGGGCCTCGTCATCCTTCTGCCCATTCAGGCGTGGATGGCGCACAGCTTCTACGCGCCGCCAGCCAAAGTGTCGAAACGGCTTTCGGTGACCGACGCCGACTATGTTGTCGTCGGGGCGGGTGATGCACCTTTTGCTGCCGACCTCGTGATCAATCCGCCCTCTCTCGGCGAACGCCCGATCCGGCTGCTGCGCGAGGCGATCAGCCCCGCGCTGGCGCGTCGCCTCTGCGCACCGCAGTCGCGGGTCGCGCTGACCGGGCCCGACGAACTGGCACCGATCCTCGCTTATTACGATATGGTTCCGCCCCGCCCCGACGACGCCAGCTCGGCGCTTGCCGATGATCTTCGGCGCGCCGGCTGCCGCGTTGTTCCGATCGGGTGAAAGGGCGTTACGCAGGCAGCTTTTTATCGAATGTTAACCACAAGTTCGTAGACCGGAGAGCGCGTGGATTTGTGGGGAGTTTTGGATGTATCAGCAGCGGGCCGAGGCGCTGGCGCTCGATCAGGCGCAGGTGCTGGGCGTGACGATCGTCATGCCGTGCCTCAACGAAACGATCAGCCTGCCGCACTGCATTGCGAACGCGCAGGACGCGCTGCGGATGATCGAGGACCGTTTCGGGCTGGCGGGCGAAATCGTCATCGCCGACAACGGATCGACCGACGGCAGTCAGGCGCTCGCCGAATCTCTCGGCGCGCGGGTCGTAGCCGTCAGGCGGCGCGGTTATGGCGCGGCGCTCATCGGCGGCTGTCAGGCGGCCTATGGCGACTATATCCTGATGGGCGATTGCGACGGCAGCTATAATTTCACCGAAGGCGTCGCGATGATCGGCAAGCTGATCGAGGGCCATGATCTCTGCATGGGCTCGCGCTTTGACGGCGGGATCGCGCCCGGCGCCATGCCGTGGAAAAACCGGCACATCGGGAATCCGGCGCTGACGGGTATCCTCAATCTCTTCTTCCGCTCGGGCATCAACGATGCGCATTGCGGGCTGCGCGCGATCAGCCGCGACGCGTTCGCGCAGCTCGGGCTTTCCGGCGAAGGCATGGAATTCGCCAGCGAAATGGTCATCAAGGCCTCGCTCAAGAAAATGCGTGTCGTTCAGGTTCCTGCGACCCTGTCGGTCGACCTGCGCGATCGCGCGCCGCACCTGCGCCCCTGGCGCGACGGCTGGCGCCATCTTCGCTACCTGCTGATGCTCAGCCCGACCTGGGTATTCGGGGTGCCGGCAATGCTCGCGATGGGGGTCGCGATGGCGTTGTTTTTCAGCGCAGCCTTGCACGCGCTCGGTATCCTGCCGGGAACCGGGCGGTTCGGGACCAGCTGGACGATCGTCGCCGGCTTCCTCTTCACGCTGGGGCATCTGTCGCTCATCATGGCTCTCGCGACGCATCTATACGGCGTCCGCCAAGGGTATCGGCGGTTGCGACCCGCGATCGATCGATGGTCGAACATATTGACGCTGGAGGTTGCGCTGGTTCTGGGTTCGTCCCTCATCGCAATTGCCGCGGCCGCCTTCGTGGGCATCGGCATCCACTGGTCGGCGATCAATTATGCGGCGCTCGAAAATACCCTGCCGCTTGTTCTGGCGGCGGTTATGGGCGTGGTGGGTGCGCAGACCGTGCTGGGCGGTTTCCTGCTCGCTATCATCGGCGGCCATGACGCGCGCTTCACGCCTGCCATTGCCGGAGATCGCCCGCCGACGAACGATGCTGCGAAGATAGCGTGATGGTCGAACCGTGGCTGACGGTCGCATTGCCCGTTCACAACGGCGAAGCCACGCTTGCCGCCACGCTCGACAGCGCAGCATCGGAGCGCCCCGACGGGGTCGAATTCATCCTGCTCGACAGCAGTGCGGGCTATGGCTGCCGACGAATCGCGGAGAGCTTTTCCTCGCGCATGAACATCGCGTACCGATACGTCCCGGACATTCTGCCCTGGACTGCCAAGACCAACGAAGCGATGCGGATCGCACGCGGCGTTTATGTCGCCATGCTGCATCAGGACGATTTGTGGATCAAAGGCCATCTGCGGAGTGTCAGCAGCGCCATCGCGGCGTTCCCGGATGCGGTCATGCAGGTGGGGTCGAGCCGCCTGATCGACTTTCGCGGCCGGACGGTCGGCGACTGGAATTGCGGACTTGCCGAAGGAGCCATCGAGGGAACGGCTGCCGCGCGGCATCTGATCGTCCAGAACGGCATCGCAATCCCGAGCTCGGTCATCCGGCGGGAAGCCTGGAACAGGGTGGGCGGCTTGGATCCCGCGCTCTGGTACACGGCGGACTGGGATCTCTATCTGAAGCTGGCGCTGCTCGGTAATATCGCCGTGCGGCCGGAAACAACCACGGCCTTTCGTATCCACGGCGGCTCGCTGACGATGACGGGCCGCATGGAAAAGGGCGCGTTCAAGGAGCAGATGGACGTCGTCCTGTCGCGCTATTCCCACGCGGTTGGGGCGGGCGAACTGGCGAGGGCGAAGGCTTCCATTGCGGTTAATGTATCGCTCGCCGAGGCGTCGACCGGGAAAATTTCCGCGCTGTCCGGCGCGATCACGGCGCTCGCACGGCTCGGGCCCGTAGAGGCCTTTCGCTATGCACGGGAAGCCCGGCTTGTCGAACGCATCTGGCCGCGGCTGCGGCTGAAATTGGCCCGCGGATTATGACGGCCAGCCCGGCACCCGACGCGACAGAGCCATTCCGCTATCTTGTGGTCGGCGGCTTTTGCGCCGTGCTGAACAGCGTCATCCTGATTGGCGGCGATGCGCTCGGCGTTCATTATATCGCGTCGAATATTGCGGCATTCGCCATCGTGAGTACGCTGGCGTTCATTCTTCATGCGCGCCGGACCTTCGCGGTGGCCATGAACTGGGCTCGTTACTGGCGTTTCATGACGGGCCTGATCAGCGCGTTCGTGATTTCGACTGCACTCTATGCGCTCATTTATGATGCGCTGAATGTCCCTATGGTCATTGCGTCGCCGCTCATCACCGGGCTTATTATGGCGTATAATTATCTCGCGGCACGTTTTGCCATGGTTGGAAAAGGGCCGCTCAGTCGCGCCGGGCGATGATCCGGATCGCGGATGCTTCGCCGGAGATTTTTTCTCCCAGCCATTGAACGGGATGAAGCGCCGCGCCGGCCAGCAGAAAGAACAGGTTGTTCCGCGCGCCGAACAGGTTGGCAAGCGATCGGCCCATGGTCGGCACGCACGCCCCCCGTTCCGCCACGATCGTCAGCCCGGCCTGGGTCATCATCGCGCGCAGGGCGCGGCGACTGAAATGGGTGCGATGGTAGGGCAGATACCATGCGTCCCAGTGCCGACCCAATATCTGCGCCCATACGCATTGGATGTTCGGCACCTCGATCACGACCGTACCGCCCCGACGAACCATGGAAACGATCTGTTCGAGTAATGCTTCGCTATCGTCGTCATGTTCCAGAACATGCATGGCGATGATCGCCTCGAACGCGCCCGGATGATTTTCCCGTGCCGCTGCCGACAGATAGCTGCGTCCTCGCAGGTTCTTCGGTGGATCTTCGTGAAAATCGGATCCCGTGACGCGCTCAGGCCCGACGAGATCGCCCAGGCAGCGCGTGAACTGGCCACTGCCGCAGCCGAAATCGAGGATCGATGCAGGCGGCTTGCCGAGTTGACGGATCAGGGCCGCGGCCTGCCGCCGAAAGAACCAGTCCTTGATTGCATGCGCCAACCCTTTCGTATCGGGCTGGAAATCCTGACTCTCGCGGTCGGCATAGAGGAAACCGACATCGCGCAGGGGGGGCAGGCTGATCCCGAGGCCGCAGCACTTGCACTGCGAAACGCTCACATCGCCAACGAGGCCACTTTTGTCGTCAAACGATCCGAGCGAGATGAATTCGCAGGCCGATCCGTCGTTCGCTGCGCAGGGTCGATGATCGGCATATATCATTATTGATTCCAGCAAAGCGATCCGCTTGGCAAATTCTGCGCCAATATGGTTAACTACCGCCTAACCGCGCCGGGGTTGAGTGATCGATCGGCGAGCGCGCGCAATCGCAATCGTATCAATCCCCCAAATCAACCTGATGTGCCTCTGCCCACGCCTGATACTGGCCGCGCGGGTTCGATGTCGGCTGGCCGAGGATTGCGGGCATGTCGGCGCGCAGGGCGCCGAGGTCGAGCGAGCGGATCATCGCCTTGACCGGACCGACCCCCGCCGGGGTGATCGACAGGCGTTCGATGCCGACGCCGAGCAGCGCCATCGCCTCCAGCGGGCGCCCGCCCATCTCGCCGCATACGCCCAGCGCGACCTTGGTTCCCGCCACCGTCCGCACGACGCGCGCCAGATAGCGCATGACGATCGGTGACAGCCAGTCATAACGCTCGGCGAGCCGCGGGTGGGCGCGGTCAGCGGCGAAGAGGAATTGGGTCAGGTCGTTGGTCCCGATCGACAGGAAATCGAGGTGCGGCAGCATCAAGTCGAGCGTTTCGAGCAGCCCCGGCACTTCGAGCATCGCACCGTAACGGATTGCGACCGGCAGTTTTTTGTTATGCTGCGCCAGCCATGCCCGCTGGCCGACGAACAGGTCGCGCGCCGCCTCATATTCCCAGGGTTCCGACACCATCGGGAACATGACGTTGAGCGTGCGCCCGGCGGCCGCCTCCATCAGCGCGCGCGCCTGTACCTTGAGCAGTCCTTCGCGTTCGAGCGCCAGACGCAGCGCGCGCCAGCCCATCGCCGGATTTTCTTCCTGCGCGCCATCGCCGACGTTCATATAGGGCAGCGCCTTGTCGCCGCCGATGTCGACGGTGCGAAAGATCACCGGCCGGTCGCCCGCGGCGTCGAGCACGTCGCGATAAAGGCGTTGCTGGCGGTCGCGCGACGGCAGCGTCGCCGACACCAGGAACTGGAATTCGGTGCGGAACAGGCCGATGCCGCGCGCCCCGGTGAGGTCGAGCGCGGCGACATCTTCGCGCAGGCCGGCGTTGATCATCAGCTCGATCGGCACGCCGTCCTTGGTCACCGCGGGCAGGTCGCGCAGCGCGGCGAGATTGGCGCGGCGCTTCTGCGAAATCTCCAGCTTGGCGTCGAACGCGTCCTGCACCGCCTGCGTCGGGCGGACGTGCAGCGTCCCCGCCGCGGCATCGAGCAGCAGCAGGTCGCCTTCGCGGATCGACGCGCGTACGTCGCTGACCCGCCCGATCACCGGCACCCCCATCGCGCGCGCGACGATGATGACATGGGCGGTGAGCGAGCCTTCTTCGAGCACGACGCCCTTCAGGCGGCGGCGGTCATATTCGAGCAGCTCGGCGGGTCCAAGGTTGCGCGCGATCAGGATTGAATCCTGCCTGAGTCCCATCTGCGCCGCGGTGCCCATCTGCCCCGACACGATGCGGATCAGCCGGTTCGACAGATCCTCCAGGTCGTGCATGCGATCGCGCAGCAGCGGATCGTCGATCTGGCGCATTCGCATCCGGGTGCGCTGCTGGACGCGTTCGATCGCCGCTTCGGCGGTCAGGCCGCTGTCGATCGCCTCGTTGATGCGCCGCGACCAGCCTTCGTCATAAGCGAACATCTTGTAGGTCTCGATGACCTCCTCATGCTCGCCGCCGACCCCGAAATCGGCCTGGCTGGCCATGCGGTCGATCTGTTCGCGCATCTTGTCGAACGCGGCATAGACGCGGTGCCGCTCGGCCTCGGTATCGTCGGCGACGGTATGTTCGATGGTGATGCGCGGCTGATGGAACACCGCGACCCCGGCGCCCATGCCGTCGACCAGTTTCTGCCCGCCCAATCGCTGCGCCGACTGGTCGGCGGCGGCGGCGTCGGTTCGCGCGGCGGTATCGACCAGGTCGGCATTGGTGATCAGTTCGGACAGGACCATCGCGACGGTCTGCAACGTCTCGATCTCGATGTCGGCATAGCGACGCGGGTCGGCGTGCTGGACGCACAGGACGCCGACCGCGCGTTCGCGGCGGATGATCGGCACGCCGGCGAAGCTGTGAAACAATTCTTCGCCGGTTTCGGGGCGATAGGAAAAGTCGGGGTGCGCCGCCGCTTCGTCGAGGTTGAGCGTTTCGATCTGGTCGGCGATCATCCCGACCAATCCCTCGCCAAGCCCCAGACGGGTGACGTGCACCGCCTCCTGCTTCAGGCCGCGCGTTGCGTACAGTTCGAGCGCGCCGTCGCGCAGCAGATAGATCGAACAGACCTCGCTATCGAGGCATTCGCCGATAATGCCGACGACCTGATTGAGCTTGCCCTGTGCGTTGGCGCGCGACGCCATCACCTCGTGCAGCCGGGTCAATATGGTCCGCGCCGACTGGGCCGCGGTCGAAGGAGGGGGCGGAGCATTGGTCATCGCTCCGCCCTGCTAACAGATGCTTGGCAGTGTTGCTATGACCCCAAGTTAATTTCGCTCAAGGTCCACAAACTACGGTTGGGCCGCGGCCATCTGGATCCCTGCGTCGATCCGCGGCTGGTGGCCGCGCTGCGCACGATGCGCGGCGAGTTCGACCTGATAACGCGCATAGGCGTCATAGAAATCCACGAATGGCTGGTCGATCTGCGCCAGCATCGCCGGGGCCATGGTCATTGCCGCGGCGCTGTCCATGCCGTGCATCTGCTGCGCGATCGATCCCGCGACGCGGCAGAATTGCTTCTGCGCCGGCGGCTGCGCGAAATAGTTGAACAGCTTGGTCGATGTCCGGTCGCGCGCGGCGATCCCGTTGCTGCCGGTGGCGCGCCCCAGCCGCGCGATCACCGCGGTTTCGGCCGAGCGGATCAGCCCGCCGTGGCGCGCGATGATGCCGTTATAGTCGGCGACGAGTTGCAGCGAGCCCTGATGACGGCAGCCGATCGCCGCGACATTGAGCGCGATGCGCAGGTTCCAGAACGCGTCGTGGCCGGTCAGTTCACGGTTGGGCGTCGTAAATTCGCCGCGCGCGTCGCGCGGCGGCAGGCGCAAATTGGGCGCCGCAAACCCCGGTGCCTGTGGTTCCTGTGCGCCATATTGGGCCGCTGCGGGTGCAGCAGCCAAGGCCGCCGCGCACGCGGCAGCGAGTCCGATCCATCTGGTCATGTTCCCAATTCCCCCAATGCTCCCCTGAGCAACGCCGGGCGATCCCGGCAAGGAGGAGATTAAGGCGAAGGCGAGAGTCGAAAGGTTGCCGGAAATTCATCATGAACGCTGCGGAAAGGCTGTTTTGCAGCCTTTGCTTGACGATGTTGAGATGGCGCGGCGATAGTCACGAAACGCCGGAGGGGCGGGGTTTTTTGCGGGCCCCACGGATCGCCCCGACCCGCGATTGGCGGCATGACGTCACCGCGCGATCAACCGCCGCCGGGCGAAATGCGACGAACCGAGATGATTTGGTCCACATCGCCCGGGCGGCGTTGCATCGATGCAACAATACCGCCCGGTGCGGCGGCGATTACAGCCCGGTGGGGGTGTTGGCGGGCGGCACCGGCCCGACAATCGGCGCGGGCGGGGCGCTCATGATCGGCGGCGGCGGCGCATATTTGGCGTCCCAGGCGACGGCGTCGGACTGGTAACGCGCATAGGCTTCGTAAAATTCATGGAACGGCTGGTCGAGCCGCGCGAGGTGGGCGGGCGCCTGTTCGACGATCTGTGCGGTCGGGGTCGACGACACCAGCTGCGCGATTTCGTTGGCGCGGGCGCAAAAACCGCGCTGCGCCGGCGGCTGGGCGAAATAGTTGAACAGCTGCGTCGACAGGCGATCGCGCGCGGCGACGCCGCTATTTTTGTTTTCCTTGCCCAGCTGGGTGATCACATTTTTCTCGGTCGAGCGGATCACCTTGCCATGCGCCTTGATGATATTGTTGTACGCCGACACCAATGTCGTTTCCTCAAGTCCGCGGCAGCCGATGGCGGCGACGTTCAATCCGATCTTGAGCTGCCAAAAGGCGCGATCGCCGGTGATATTGCTGTTGGCGGTGACAAAGCGGCCGTCGATGCCGCGTCCGGGCAGGATCTGCGTCACGGCAGCATTGCCCGGTGGTAGCGGACGCGGCGGCACCACGATCACGACCGGCACCGGCGGCGGAGGCGGCGGCGGGGGGGGCGGCGCTTTGGTACAGGCGGCAACGCTCGCCAATAGCCCGACCACGATGATCTTGCGCGACAAATTCATGTTCCACTCCCCAACCGCGATACCATGCGGCGTCAACCCCGAGCGTGCAACGCGGCTTCGGCCTGTTGCACCAGAGACGCGACGATTGCGGCCACGCTCTCTTCTTCGGATACCATACCGACAGATTGCCCTGCCATTAACGAACCATTTTCGACGTCGCCGTCGATCACGGCGCGGCGTAGCGCGCCGGCCCAATAATGCTCGATTTCCAGCTGCGCCTGCATCATGTCGACCTCGCCCTGGTCTAGCTTGTTGGCGACTTCGCGCTGCTTGGCGGTGAACGCCTCGGTCCCCGCATTTTTGAGCGCGCGAACTGGAATGACCGGCAGGCGCGGGTCGATCTGGACGCTCGCGACCGCTTCGCGCGCCGACGCACGCATGAAGGCCTTTTTGAAATTGGGATGCGCGATGCTTTCGGTGGCGCAGACGAAGCGGGTGCCAAGCTGGACGCCCGAAGCGCCCATTTCCAGATAGGCGGCGATCGCTTCGCCGCGGCCGATGCCGCCCGCCACGAACACCGGCACTTCATCGGCCAGCGTCGGCAGGATTTCCTGCGCCAGCACGCTGGTCGATACCGGGCCGATGTGGCCACCGGCCTCCATCCCCTCGATCACCAGCGCATCGACGCCTGAACGGATCAGTTTTTTGCCCATCGCCAGCGTCGGCGCAAAACAGATCACCTTGGCGCCCGACGCCTTGATCGCTTCCAGGCTGCCCTTGGGCGGGAGGCCGCCGGCGAGCACGACATGGCCGACCTCATGCTTCGCGCAGACATCGATCAGCTCGAACAGCTGTGGGTGCATGGTGATCAGGTTGACCCCGAAATTGCGCGTCGCCAGCGCCTTGGTCGCGGCGATTTCGGCATCGAGCAGCTCGGGGGTCATCGCGCCGCACGCGATCACCCCAAATCCGCCGGCGTTGCTGATCGCGCTGACCAGATGGCGTTCGGAGACCCAGCTCATCGCGCCGCACAATATGGCGTAGTCGCTGCCGAGAAGGTCGGTCCCGCGCGCCATCAGTTCGTTCATTTTGCTCATTGAGGCTGCCTTTGCCAGCACTGGGACTCGCGCGCAATCCCTAGCGGTATCGGCGCCATCGGCCCGTCGCACGCTGGAATCCGTTTGGCGCGACAACCGAACCTTTCGGCGCAGAAAGCAAATCAATCATTGTCAACTAAATCACTTAGAATATGCTTCTGCGGCGAATCCATCAGGGAAAGGAACTACCATGAGCACGCTCGAGGATGCCGCCAAAGGCGGTTCCGAACAGGTGCCGCGCGCCGTCCAGACGGTGCTCGAAGCCCTCGACAAACTGAAGTTCGGCGCGATCCAGCTGACCGTCCACGAGGGGCGGCTGGTGCAGGTCGATGTGACCGAGCGGCACCGCTACCCCAACTGATTTCAAAGCTCCCAGCGAGGGCTCTCCCCCTCAACTGCCGCAGACCGGACGACCGGATGTGGTGACTTTCTTTGCAACAGGAAACGATCCATGACCGCAAAATACCCCTCCGTCCGCCGCCGCGTGCAGGCATCATCGCTGACCCTTTCGCTCCTGCTCGCGCTCGCCGCTACGCCCGTCGCCGCGGAGGAGATTTCGGCGACCAAGGCGGAGGAGGGCGCCGCCGTCGCCGCGACCGTGACCAGCGCAGCGGTCGATGCCGCGTCCGCCGATGCCGCCGATCAGGCCGATGCCGACGCCAGTCGCGGCGACATCATCATCGTCACCGCGCGCCGCCGTCAGGAAACCGCGCAGGAAGTCCCGGTGGCGATCTCGGTGATCCGCGGCGATTCGATCGAAGCGACCGGCAATTTCAACGTCGTGAAATTGCAGCAGCTCGCCCCGACGCTGCAAGTCTATACCTCGAACCCGCGCAACACCTCGGTCAACATCCGCGGCCTTGGCGTGCCTTTCGGGCTGACCAGCGACGGCTTCGAGCAGGGCGTCGGCATCTATGTCGACGACGTCTATAATTCGCGCGTCGCCGCCGCGACTTTCGACTTCCTCGACGTCGAACAGGTCGAGGTGCTGCGCGGGCCGCAGGGAACACTCTACGGCAAGAATACCACTGCGGGCGCGATCAACATCACGACCAACCAGCCGACCTTTGATTTCGAGGGCCGCGCCGAGGTGAGCGTCGGCAATCTCAATTACCGGCAGGCGAAGGCGGCGGTGTCCGGCCCGCTGTCGGAAACGATTGCGGCGCGGCTCGCGATCGCCGCGACCAGTCGGCGCGGGACAATCTTCAAAGTTACCAGCGACCGCTGGATCAACGAGCAGGACAATCTGGGCCTCCGCGGCCAGCTGTTGTTCAAGCCCAGCGAGGATCTGAGCATCACGCTGTCGGGCGACTACAGCAAGCAGGATCCCGAGGGCTATGGCACCGCGCTCGTCCGCGTCGGCCGGACGCAGCGCGCCCTCGCGCGCCAATATGACGGGCTGGTCGCGGCGTATAACGCTGCCAATCCGACCCGCCCCTATGCGGTTCCCAGCCGCAATGTGTTCGACCGTTTGACCGACATCGACGCCAGCCTGAATGCGGGTAACAAGATCGGCGGCGTTTCGGCGCGGGTGAAATGGGACGTCGGCCCCGGCACCTTCACGTCGATCACCGCCTGGCGCTTCTGGGACTGGAAGCCCGAGAACGACCGCGACTTCACCGGCCTGTCGATCGTCTCGAAGTCGCAGAACCCGTCGCAGCAGGACCAGTATAGTCAGGAATTCCGCTACAATTACGAGGGCGACAATCTCGACTTCGTCGTCGGCCTGTTCGGTTTCAAGCAGCGCATCGATACGCAGGGTACCGAGCAGCAGGGCGCCGACGCTAGCCGCTGGAGCCTGACCGGGGCGCAGGCGGCCGATCCGACCATCCTCAACGGGCTGACCGCCACCAACACCCAATATCTGAAAAGCACCAGCGCGGCATTGTTCGGCCAGCTGAGCTGGAAGGTGACCGACGCGCTGACCATCCAGCCGGGGGCGCGGGTCAATTATGACAAGAAGTCGGGCTTTTATCAGCGCGTCGTCACCAATGGCGCGGGCAATGTCATTTCCTGCACCCCGGCGCCCTCGGCGGGGACGGTGCTGGCGGCGCAGTGCGGCATTTATCAGCCGCAGGTGAGTGCACCGTCGGACAGCGCGTGGAACTTCACCTACGACTTCAACGTCAATTACAAGGTGGCGCCCGACATCCTCGCCTATGCGACCTATGCCAAAAGCTTCAAGACGCTGGGCATCAACCAGAACGGTTTGCCGCTCAACGCCGACAACACAGTCAATTTTGCCGCGAGTACGGTGAAGCCCGAATCGATCGACCATTTCGAGGTGGGGCTGAAAACCCAGTTTCTCGACCGGCGGGCGACCTTCAACCTGTCGGCGTTCCGGTCGGAGATCAAGAATTTCCAGGCGACGGTGAACGGCGGCCAGTTCGGCACGGTGCGCGGCTATCTTGCCAATGCCGAAAAGGTGCGGACGCAGGGGATCGAGGCCGACCTGAAGATCGTCGCCAGCGACCGTTTCACCGCTTATGCCAACGGCGCCTATACCGACGCCAAATACAAGCGATTCACCAACGCGCCGTGCCCGCCCGAACTGTCGGGCGGCACGCTCCAGCCCGTGGGCTCCGCGCCCAATTATTCGCAGCCAGGGGTGCCGGGCGCGCTCAGCCCGCGGCAGTGCGATATTTCTGGGCAGCGGCTGCCCGGGGTGTCGAAATGGGCCTTCTCTTATGGGGCCGAGACCAATGCGCCGGTGACGCTGCTGGCGAAGGACGGCCAGTTCTATCTGGGCGTCGACGGAAATTATCGTTCGCAGTGGAATTCGAACGCGTCGCCGTCGATCTATACCAACGTCAAAGGCTATGCGCTGACCAATTTCCGCGCCGGGTTCCGGGCCGACGGCTTCGACGTCTTCGGGTGGGTCCGCAATGCCTTTGACGTCAATTATGTCGAGCTGTTGCAGGTCGCCCCCGGCAATACCGGCCTGATCGCCGGCACCCCTGGCGATGCCCGGACGTGGGGCGGGACGGTGAAATTCAGCTTCTGACCCGGCCCATTCGCTGGACACAGAGAAGGGGGCGTTCCGCAGGGAACGCCCCCTTTTTTGCCGATGCGGCCTGTCGTCAGCGCTGCTGTGGGTTTTTGCTGTCCTGGTCGGGACGCTGCTCGCCTTGCTGGCGATCCTGGCCACCCTGCTGCTGCTGTTGTTTGCGGCGCTGTTCTTCTTCGCGCTGCTGTTGCTCATTGGGGTTTTGGTTAGCCACTTTCTCTCTCCATTTCGTCACGCCATTGTGCGGGTGACACAGGCTCAACCCCTTGGCGGGGCACGATGTTGCGCGGCGGCGGAGCCGTTTCGCCGGGGCGTGGCGGGGGCACGACCAACGTCATTTCGTTGCGGCAACCGCTGCCGCTGTAATCGGTTCGTTCAATGACTGAATTCAGCTTATTCGGTTATGTCGATGGAGGAGGGCGGCCTATCCTTTCCATCCCAAGGCGAAAGGATGACCCAATCGACTCGCGACCGGCCTGCATCGATGCGTTCGCGGCGACCCTCCGGTTGCCCGCGCGTCATGCGCCGGTCATCCTGCCGCGCCACCCCGATCCAACGATAACCCCCAAAGGAGAGACTGCATGAACGACCAGACCCCCATCGGCAGCGGCTGCCCGGTTCATCAGCCCGGCGGCGTGCGCGCGCTGCTCGGCCGCACCAACAAGGATTGGTGGCCCGACATGCTGGCCACCGAAATCCTCAATCCCAATGGTTCGTCGAACCCGCTGGGCGACGATTTCGACTATTCGAAGGCGTTTGCGCTGCTCGACTATGCGGCGCTCAAGGCTGACCTGACCGCGCTGATGACCGACAGCCAGCCGTGGTGGCCGGCCGATTATGGCCATTATGGTCCGTTCTTCATTCGCATGGCCTGGCACGCCGCGGGCACCTATCGCACCGCCGACGGCCGCGGCGGCGCCAACAGCGGGCAACAGCGCTTCGCGCCGCTCGACAGCTGGCCCGACAATGGCAACCTCGACAAGGCGCGGCGCCTGCTGTGGCCGATCAAACAGAAATACGGCAACAAGATCAGCTGGGCTGACCTGTTCATCCTGACCGGCAATGTCGCGATCGAAAGCATGGGCGGGCCGGTGTTCGGCTTTGGCGGCGGCCGCGCCGACGTGTTCGAGCCCGAGCGCGACATCTATTGGGGCAGCGAAGACAAATGGGTGAACGAGGGCGTTCAGACGCGCATCGATCCCGACAAGGGCCTCGAAATCGAAGGGCCGCTGGCCGCGATCCAGATGGGGCTGATCTACGTCAATCCCGAAGGCCCGGGCGGCAATCCCGACCCTTTGCTGTCGGCGCGCGACATGAAGGAAACCTTCGAGCGCATGGCGATGAACCATGAGGAAACCGTCGCGCTCACCGCGGGCGGCCATACCTTTGGCAAGGCGCATGGCAATGGCGATGCCTCGCTGCTCGGTGCGGCGCCTTCGGGCGGCGATCTGGCGGCGCAAGGCTTCGGCTGGGTCAGCAGCCACGCCAGCGGCGGTATTGGCGAGCATAGCGTAACCAGCGGTATCGAAGGGTCGTGGGTCAACACCCCCACCGAGTGGTCGGAGAACTACTTCCGCCTGCTGCTCGACTATGATTATGAGCTCGTCCACTCGCCCGCGGGCGCGCAGCAGTGGCAGCCGATCAACCAGAAGCCGGAGGATATGGCCCCCGCCGCGTGGGATCCGAACGTCAAGGTTCCGACGATGATGACCACCGCCGACATGGCGCTGAAGATGGATCCCGAATTCCGCAAGGTCAGCGAAAAGTTCCGCACCGATCATGAGGCGTTCAAGGATGCCTTCGCGCGCGCCTGGTTCAAGCTGTGCCACCGCGACATGGGTCCGAAGGTCCGCTACCTCGGCCCCGAGGTTCCGGCCGAAGACCTGATCTGGCAGGATCCGATCCCCGCCGGCACAACGCCGTCGGACGCCGACGTTGCCGCCGTCAAGGCCGCGATTGCGGCAAGCGGGCTGACCGTCAGCCAGCTGGTCAAGGCAGCCTGGGCGTCGGCCAGCACCTATCGCAAGTCGGACCACCGCGGCGGCGCCAACGGCGCGCGCGTTCGGCTGGCACCGCAAAAGGACTGGGACGTCAACGAGCCCGCGGTACTGGCGCAGGTGTTGAGCACGCTCGACGGGCTGCGTGGCAATTTGTCGATCGCCGATGCCATCGTGCTCGGCGGCGTGGTCGGGCTGGAAAAGGCGATCAAGGATGCAGGCTTCAGCGTCGCGGTGCCGTTCACCGGCGGGCGCGGCGATGCGAGTGACGAACACACCGATGCCGAGAGCTTCGATGTGATGGAGCCCGAAGCCGACGCGTTCCGCAACTATCTCGGCAAGAAGAAGCTGGCGGTGAAGACCGAAGAAATGATGCTCGATCGCGCCTCGCTGCTCGGCCTGTCGGTGCCCGAAATGACGGTGCTGGTCGGTGGCCTCCGCGTCCTCGGCGCCAATCATGGCGAACGTGGTCATGGCCATTTTACCAAACGTTCGGGGCAGCTGACCAACGACTTCTTTGTCAACCTGCTCGACATGACCAATGTCTGGAAGGCCGTCGACGGGTCGGACGATCAGGAATATGTCGCCACCGACCGCAAGGGCGGCGGCGAAACCTGGCGCGCCACCCGTGCCGACCTGGTGTTCGGGTCCAATTCGGAGCTGCGCGCGGTCGCCGAAGTCTATGCCGAAACGGGCCATGAGGAAAAGTTCGTCAAGGACTTCGTCAAGGCCTGGACCAAGGTGATGAACGCCGACCGGTTCGACCTCGCCTGATCGGCGCCAGCCGAACAGACGACGGGTCGCGGACCCGCCCCCGGGGACATGGGCCTGGGGGCGGGTCTTTTTTTGAGTACGGACCCTAAAGCGACAAAAGATTCGCATGGGCGTTCGTTCTGTCTCCTTCGTCGCTTTAGCGAAGCTCTCGTCGCGCAGCGCTGCGTTGACGACGGCCATGTCGGGTCCGCCGCTGATGTCGATCGCGCCGCCCTTCAGAACGCGGACGATCGTGACGCCGTTGAGCGCGCGGTCCATCGCGATGCTGAACTGATGCGTGCGTCCCATCGCGATGGCACTGTCCCACACCGCGCCAAAGCTGGCGCCGCCGGGTCGTTCGCGCAGCCGATAGGCCGAGGCGCGGCCCATGCCGACGGCGCGCGCCGCCTTGCCGACCGATCCCATCGCCGACAGCGCGCGGATGAAACTGGCCTGGGTTGCGGGTGTCCAGCCGTCGGCGCGCTGGCGTTGCCGGGGGACTGGGGTGAAGGCGAAGCAGGTGCCGGAGAGCAGCGGGGCGGGAGGGGCGGTCTGTTCCATCTGGCAGTATGAAGCACGGCAGAAAAAGGTAGGAAAGCGGTTTTTGGGGGCGTGGGAATAGCTGATTTGAGGTGGATTGCCGACCGTCCCATATTCGTCATCCCGGCGAAGGCCGGGATCTCACCCTATCGGTTTACTGCACCGGCGAGATCCCGGCCTTCGCCGGGATGACGATAGTGGTATGTCCGCTTCCGCTCGCGAGCCGCCATTCGTTTGTCACGCTCACCGCGCTCAATGTTAACAATGTAAATTTATCCTTGACCGCGAGGGTTGCGATCGGCAATGTTTACGACGACAACATTGATTCGCGAAAAGGATGCGCCATGCGAACGCTGCTTTATGCCATCGGGCCGATGCTGTTCGACTCGCTCGGCGTCATCGTGTTTGCGGTGCTGCTCGCCGTTGGGGCCGGGATCGTTCCCGCCACGGTCGCCGGCACGGTCGTTGCGGTCGCGGTCGTCGGCTATGAACTCGCGCGCGGGCACAAGGTCGCGGCGCTGCAATGGATCAGCCTGGCGTCGGTGCTCCTCGCCGCCGCCGCGACCCTCTTCACCGGCGATCCGCGCTTCGTCATGGCGAAGCCGACGATCGTCTATCTGATCGTCGGGACGGTGATGCTGCGCCGCGGCTGGCTCAATCGCTATATCCTGCCCGAGCAATTGGCGCTGGTCGGCGATGTGATGGACCGGTTCGGTTTTATCTGGGCCGCGATGATGTTTGCCAGCGCGGGGCTGAACCTGGTCGTCGCGATTTTCTTCACCGCCTGGTGGCCGCTGTTTATCGGGATATTCCCGCTGGCGTCGAAATTCGGGCTGTTCGCGGTCCACATCGCGGTGGTGCATGTCGTCACGCAGGCGCGGCTGCGTCGCCGCGCGGGCGGCCTGCTGGAACCGCTCGCCGCAGAATAACTCAACCGATCCTCCCAAACCCGTTCGTGCTGAGCTTGTCGAAGCACCGTCCTTCCTTTCACCGTTGCCGAAGAAGGACAGCCCTTCGACAAGCTCAGGGCGAACGGATGATGGGGAGGCCTGCCTCCCTATTCCGCATCCAGCCCGTACGCTGTGTGCAGCACGCGCACCGCGAGTTCGGTTTCGTCCTCGTCGATCAGCACGCTGACCTTGATCTCGCTGGTCGAAATCGCCTGGATGTTGATGCCGCGATCGGCCAGCGCGCGGAACATCGTGCTCGCAACCCCTGCATGGCTTTTCATGCCGACGCCGACGACGCTGATCTTGGCGACCTTGTCGTCGCTGATGATGCGGTTGAAGCCGATCTTTTCCTTCGATCCCTCGAGCAGGTCGATCGAGCGCAACAAGTCGGCGCCCGGGACGGTGAAGGTCACGTCGGTCTCGCCCTTTTCGCGGCCGACGTTCTGGATGATCATGTCGACGTTGATGCCTGACGCCGCAAGCGGGCCGAAGATGTTCGCCACCGCACCCGGCTTGTCGGGCACGCGCGTCACGATGATCTTCGCTTCATTCTTGTCGTGGGCGATGCCGGTGATCAGCTGCCGTTCCATCTGATGTTCCTCTATTTCCTCGTCGCTGACGATCATCGTGCCTTTTTTGGGCGCCTCGTCGCCCTCGACAAAGCTGGACAGCACCTGCACGCGCACGCCCATCTTCATCGCCAGCCCAACCGAGCGCGTCTGGAGCACTTTCGCGCCGACGCTCGCCAGTTCGAGCATTTCTTCATAGGTGACATAGTCGAGCTTGCGCGCCCGCGCGACGATGCGCGGGTCGGTGGTATAGACGCCGTCGACGTCGGTATAGATGTCGCAGCGATCGGCCTTCAGCGCCGCGGCGACCGCGACGGCGCTGGTGTCCGACCCGCCGCGGCCAAGCGTCGAGACGCGGCCGTCGTCCATCAGCCCCTGGAAGCCCGGGATTACCGCGACCTCGCCGCGCGCCATCGCGGCGCCGAGCGCGCCGGTGTCGATGTCGGCGATGCGCGCGCGGGCGTGTGCTTCTTCGGTGCGGATCGGCAGCTGCCAGCCAAGCCAGCTGCGCGCCGGGGTGCCCATCGCCTGCAGGGTCAGCGCGAGCAGCCCCGAGGTGATCTGCTCGCCCGCGGCGACGACAACGTCATATTCCGCGGGGTCGTAGCGCGGGTTCGCTTCGCGGCAGAAATTGACGAGCCGGTCGGTTTCGCCCGCCATCGCCGACACGACGACCGCGACCTCGTTACCGTTCGCGACTTCGCGCGACACGAGTTTCGCCACGGTGCGAATCCGCTCGGTGCCCGCCATCGACGTGCCCCCGAATTTCATCACGATCCGCGCCATCTCGCCCCGCTTTCCTATACTGGTTTCGGCCGCAACTTTTCCAAGCATTTCCGCGGCGCTCGGCTGTTAGGCAAGGGGGACGGCGATGGCAAGCGCGCGAACACCTGCGCGCGATAGAATTTCTTGCGCCGTTGATGCCACGGTGCCACATCGCAGGGCATGAGCGCCGCGACGATCAATCCGAATGAAGCCGCCCATTTCGGCGCGCTCGCCGCCGACTGGTGGGATCCGCATGGTTCGTCGGCGATGCTGCACCGGCTGAACCCGGTGCGCCTGGCCTATATCCGCGACCAGATCGATGCGCATTGGCATGTCGATGCGCGCGAGCGTTTTGCGCTGGCGGGGCGGAGCGCGATCGACGTCGGGTGCGGCGCCGGGCTGCTCGCCGAGCCGCTGGCAAGGCTGGGCGCGAAGGTGGCGGGGGTCGACGCGGCGCCCGAAAATATCGCCGCAGCGCGCGACCATGCGGCCGGGCAGGGGCTAGCGATCAGCTATTTTGCGGGCGAACTCGCTGCGCTGCCGCCCGCGACCTTCGATCTCGTAACCTCGATGGAGGTCGTGGAGCATGTGACCGATCCGGCTGCGTTTATCGATGAACTCGCAGCGCGGCTCGCGCCCGGCGGGCTGATGATCCTGTCGACCCCGAACCGGACGATGCTGTCGAAGCTGCTGCTCGTCGAGGCGGCCGAGCGGGTCGGCGCGGTGCCGCGGGGAACGCACGACTGGGATCAGTTCCTGAAGCCCGAGGAGCTGACGAAGCTGCTTGAACGCGCAGGGCTGGAGGTCATCGACCGCACCGGCCTTTCGCCGTCTGCCGCCAAGGGCTTCAAGCTTGGGGGCAGCGAGGCGCTCAACTATCTGGTGGCGGCACGGTGGCCGCGCTGACCGGCCGGGATCCGCGCGTCGACGCCTATATTGCGAGGCGGCAAGCCTTCGCGCAGCCGATCCTGACCCATTTGCGCGAGCTGGTGCATCGATACGCACCGGGAGCGGAAGAGACGCTGAAATGGGGCGTGCCGCATTTCGTGCTGAACGGCCAGAATCTCGCCGGCATGGCGGCGTTCAAGGAGCATGCGACCTTCGGATTCTGGCGCGACGAGGAAGTCACCGGATCGCCGCGCGACACGGGCGCGATGGGAAGTATGGGGCGGCTCGCCTCGTTGGCCGACCTGCCGGGTGACAAGCAGATGGCCGCCTGGATCGCGAAGGCGGCCGCGCTCTGCGCCGAGGGCAAGCCCAAGCGGCCCAAGATTGAGCCGAAGGCGGCGCTTGACCTGCCAGACGATCTGGGCGCCGCGCTCAAGGCCAATGCCGCGGCGCAAGGCCATTGGGAGGCCTTCTCGCCCGGCAAGCGCCGCGACTATATCGAATGGGTGCTGGAAGCAAAGCGTGAGGAAACGCGCGCCAAACGCATCGAAACGATCGCCGCGCAGGTAGCCGAGGGCAAGGACCGGAACTGGAAATATAAGGGGTGCTAGGACTTTAGCCCGTCATTGCAAGCGAAGCGAAGCAATCCAGAGCGGTTTACGCCTACCCTGGATTGCCGCGTCGCTGCGCTCCTCGCAATGACGAGGCTTAAAAGTCCACATCCTCATAATATTTGGGCGGCGTCACAATCTCCATCCGCTCCGCCAGCAGCGGGCGGAAGCTCGGACGTGACTTGAGCCCCGAATACCAGCCCTTCGTCTGTTCGTGCCCCGTCCAGTCGATCCCGCCGAGATAGTCGGCGACCGAAATATGTGCAGCAGCGGTCAGGTCGGCGAGGCTCATCGTCGCACCGGCGAGCCAGGTGCGGTGGTCGATCAGATAATCGACATAGTCGAGATGGTTGTTCGCCGCCTTCATCGCCTCGCGCAGCGCGCCGCCGTCGGGGGGCTGGCGGTGGACGATGCGTTTCTGCATCCGTTCGAACAGCAGTGGCCCGGTGACCTCATAATAGAAATCATGGTCGAACCACGACGTCAGCCGGCGGATTTCGGCGCGGCTCGCCGCCGTGCCGTTGATCATCGCCTTGCCTTCGACGGTTTCCTCGAAATATTCGGCGATGGCCATGCTGTCCATGAGCACCTGGCCGCGCGCCTGATCGACCATCACCGGGGTGCGCCCGGCCGGGTTCAGGTCGATGAATTCGTCGCGGCGTTCCCACGGCGATTCGCGCACCAATTCATAGCCGACGCCCTTTTCGCCCAGCAAAAGGCGGACCTTGCGCGAAAAGGGACAGAGCGGGAATTGATAGAGTTGCCACATGGGCTTGGCATAGCGGCAGCGGGGCCGGGCGCGCAACGGCTATGGCGTGTCGATCGAATGCTGCGTGCTACAAATAGACCGTTCGTGCTGAGCTTGTCGAAGCACCGTCCTTTTCTTCACCGTTGTAAAGAAGGACGGCCCTTCGACAAGCTCAGGGCGAACGGAAAAGAAGGGAGAGCCGCTTAGCGGCGCGCCGCTTCGCGTTCGCGTTCCCATTGCGCGGCCATGTCGCGCGCCATGTCCTTCAGCACCGGGGCATAAACCGCGAGCGCCGCGGCGGCCTGTCCCGCCATCCGCGTCGTTGCGCGCACGTCGGCGCCCATTCGGTCGGCATAATCGGGATCGCGCCCGGCAACCTCGCCCAGCGTCGCGTCGCGCGGGATGTAGGCGGCGTCGGAATCGGGATCGACGCGCGCGACCGCCTCGGCCAGCGGGCCGACCGGCATCTGCATCAGCGCGCCGACGATCGCGGTGATCGTGTCGGCCATGCGATCCTGCGCCACCGGATCGTTCAGCGTCGCGACGGTCTCGCGCGTTTCGCTGTCGGCCGCGGCCGCGGGCAGCGGCGCGGCGAGCGCGAGCAGGGGAAGGGCGATCAGGGCGAATCGGGGCGTCGGGCGGGTCATGGCTGTCATCCTTTCAGAGGACGCAAGGTTCGGTAAAGGCGGTGTGGTTAGCGATGTAACGCTTTCGCTGGGCTGAACGCCCCATATCGATGGGATGAAACGCCGCAATGCCGCGATCAACTCGGTTCTCTATGTGGTCATCCCGGCGAAGGCCGGGATCTCGCCCTCGCCAAATGACGCGACGCGGAGATCCCGGCCTTCGCCGGGATGACGACCTATATGGGTTTGAATCTACTCTGCCGCGACCACCTCGGCTGCCGCATCGCTCAGCGGGTGGGCGAGGCGGGGGAGCATTTCTTTCGGGCAGACCTGCCAGAATTGACCCTGCCAGCGGTCCCAGTCGGCGAGGATTTCGCTCGACCATTTGCTGCCGGTGGCCTTGGCATGGTCCTCGACCAGATCCTTCAGCACCTGTTCCCAATGCGCGCTGTCGATCCGCTGCCAGACGATCGATTCGGCGTTGGCGTGGCGTTCGAACAGACCATTGGTATCGAGGATGAACGCCATGCCGCCGGTCATCCCGGCGCCGAAGTTCGACCCGACGGGGCCAAGGATCACCGCGACGCCGCCAGTCATATATTCGCAGCCATTGGCGCCGCAGCCCTCGACGACGACCTTGGCGCCCGAATTGCGGACCGCAAATCGTTCGCCCGCCTGACCCGCCGCGAGCAGGGTGCCCGACGTCGCGCCATAGAGGACGGTGTTGCCAATGATGCTGTTATGCTGGCTGACCAGCGGGCTCGACACGGTGGGGCGCACGACGATGCGCCCGCCCGACAGGCCCTTGCCGACATAATCGTTGGCGTCGCCGAACACTTCCAGGGTGATGCCGCTGCACAGAAAGGCGCCGAGCGACTGGCCCGCGGTGCCGCGCAGGCGGACCTGCACGTGATTGTCGGCGAGTCCGTTCATCCCGAACCGCGCGGTGACCTCGGCCGACAGGCGGGTGCCGACGGCGCGGTGGGTGTTGCGGACGTTATACGTCAGCTGCATGCGCTCGCCGCGCTCGAACAGCGGCTTGGCGTCGTTCAGGATTTGCGCGTCGAGGCTGTCGGGGACCGGGTTGCGGCCACCGCCCTGCGAGCGGCGCTGGTTATCAGGCGCATCGACCTTGGCGAGGATGGGGTTGAGGTCGAGGTCGTCGAGATGTTCGGCGCCGCGGCTGACCTGGCGCAGCAGTTCGGTGCGGCCGATTACTTCGTCGAGGCTGCGGCAGCCGAGCCTGGCGAGGATTTCGCGCACTTCCTCGGCGATGAAGGTCATCAGGTTGATGACCTTCTCCGGGCTGCCGGTGAACTTCGCGCGCAGCTTTTCGTCCTGCGTGCAGACGCCGACCGGGCAGGTGTTCGAATGGCACTGGCGCACCATGATGCACCCCATCGCGACGAGGCTCAATGTCCCGATGCCATATTCCTCGGCACCCAAGATGGCGGCGATGACGATGTCGCGCCCGGTCTTGAGCCCGCCGTCGGTGCGCAGGCGGATGCGGTGGCGTAGGCCATTGAGCGTCAGCACCTGATTGACTTCGCTGAGGCCCATTTCCCACGGGGTGCCGGCATATTTGACGCTCGTTTGCGGCGAGGCGCCGGTGCCGCCGGTATTGCCCGCGACGAGAATGACGTCCGCGTGTGCCTTGGCGACGCCCGCCGCGACGGTACCGATGCCCGCGCTCGACACCAGCTTGACGCAAACCCGTGCGCGGGGGTTGATCTGCTTGAGGTCGTAGATGAGCTGCGCCAGATCCTCGATCGAATAGATGTCGTGATGCGGCGGCGGGCTGATCAGCGTCACCCCCGGTGTCGCGTGGCGCAGCCGGGCGATGAACTCGGTGACCTTGAAGCCGGGTAGCTGGCCGCCCTCGCCGGGCTTGGCGCCCTGCGCGACCTTGATCTCGATCTCGTCGCAGGCGCCCAGATATTCGGCGGTGACGCCGAAGCGGCCGCTCGCGATCTGCTTGATGTTGCTGTTGGCGTTGTCGCCGTTGGAATAGGGCTGGTAGCGTTCGCTCGCTTCGCCGCCTTCGCCCGACACCGCCTTGGCGCCGATGCGGTTCATCGCGATCGCCAGCGTCTCATGCGCCTCCGGCGACAGCGCGCCGAGCGACATGCCCGGGGTGACGAAACGCTTGCGGATTTCGGTGATCGCCTCGACGCTGTCGAGCGCGACGCCCTGCGCCGGATAGTTGAATTCCATCAGGTCGCGCAGATAGACGGGCGGCAGGTCGGCGACCCCGCGCGAAAATTGCAGATAGGTCGAATAGCTGTCGGTCGCGACCGCGGTCTGGAGCAGGTGCATCAGCTGCGCCGAATAGGCGTGCGTCTCGCCGCCCGCGCGCTGGCGATAGAAACCACCGATCGGCAGGGTGGTGGCGCGCTTGTCGAACGCCGCCTCATGCTTCTCGGTCGCGTTGATGAACAGCGACTGATAACCTTCGCCCGAAATCTTGGCGGGCATGCCGGGGAACAGGTCGTTGACGAGCGCGCGCGACAGGCCGACCGCTTCGAAATTATAGCCGCCGCGATAGCTGGAGATCACCGCGATCCCCATTTTGGCGAGAATCTTGAGCAGCCCGTCGTCGATCGCCTTGCGGAAGCGCAGGTGACAGTCGCCCAGCGACAATTCGCCGCCGAACAGCCCGCGCGCGTGCCGATCGGCGATAGCGGCTTCGGCCAGATAGGCGTGGACCGTCGTCGCGCCGACCCCGACGAGCACCGCAAAGGCATGGGTGTCGAGCACCTCGGCCGAGCGGACGTTGATCGAGGCATAGCTGCGCAGGCCCTTGCGGACGAGGTGGGTGTGGACGGCGGCGGCGGCGAGCACCATCGCCATGCCGACACGGCCTTCGCCGATCGCCTGATCGGTCAGGAACAGCTCGCTGCGCCCGGCGCGCACCGCATCCTCGGCCTCACGGCGAACGCGCGCGATGGCTTCGCGCAGGGTCGCGGCGTCGCCGCCGACCTTGAAGGTGCAATCGATGTCGGCGACCGCATCGCCGAAATAGGCGCGCAGCCGATCCCAGTCGTCGCCGACCAGCACGGGGCTGTCGATCACCAGCACATGGTCGCTCTGCCCGCGCTCATCGAGGATGTTGGCGAGGTTGGCGAAGCGCGTCTTCAGGCTCATCACATGCCGTTCGCGCAGACTGTCGATCGGCGGGTTGGTGACCTGGCTGAAATTCTGACGGAAGAATTGCGCGACATGGCGCGGCTTGTCGGAAATGACCGCGAGCGGGGTGTCGTCGCCCATCGACCCGATCGCTTCCTTGGCGTCCTCGACCATCGGCGACAGGATCAGCTCCATATCCTCCATGGTCAGGCCCGCGGCGACTTGGCGGCGGAGCAATTCGCTGCGCTCGAAGGTCGGCAGGGTCGATTTCCCGCCCTTGGGCAGGTCGGCCATCGTGCGGAAGCCGCGGACGCGGGCGGGATAGTCGTGGGCGTTAGCGATCTTGTCCTTGATCGCGAGATCTTCGTAGAGGACGCCTTCGTCGAGATCGACGGCGATCATCTGGCCGGGGCCAAGGCGGCCCTTTTTGCGGATGCTCGCTTCGGGCAGCAGCACCATGCCGCTTTCCGACCCGACGACGAGCAGATTGTCGGCGGTCAGCGTGTAGCGCAGCGGGCGGAGCGCATTGCGGTCCATGCCCGCGACCGCCCAGCGGCCGTCGGTCATCGCCAGCGCGGCGGGGCCGTCCCACGGCTCCATGACGCTGGCGAGGTAGCTGTACATCGCGCGGTGGTTGCCGGGGACGTCGTTCTCGTTGGTCCACGCCTCGGGAACCAGGATCAGCTTGGCGGTCGGCGCATCGCGCCCGGCGCGGCACAGGGTTTCAAACACCGCGTCGAGCGCCGCAGTATCGCTGGCGCCCGCAGGGATCACCGGCTTGATGTCTTCGCTATGCTCGCCGAACGCGAGGCTCGCCATCTTGATCTCGTGGCTTTTCATCCAGTTCTTGTTGCCGCGGATCGTGTTGATTTCGCCATTATGCGCGAGGCAGCGGAATGGCTGCGCCAGCCACCATTGCGGAAAGGTGTTGGTCGAATAGCGCTGGTGGAAAATCGCGACGCGGCTTTCGAACAGCTTGCTCGTCAGGTCGGGATAGAAATCGGCGAGGCTCTCGGCCAGGAACAATCCCTTGTAGATGATCGAGCGGCACGACAGGCTGCACACGTAAAAGTCGGCGATCTGCGCCGCGATCACCTTTTTCTCGATCCGGCGGCGGACCAGATAGAGCTGCTTTTCGAACTCGGCGAGCGACTGTTCGTCGGGCAGCGGCCCGGCGATCATGATCTGCTCGATTTCGGGGCGGGTGCGCTGCGCCTTGTCGCCGATCACCGACACGTCGACCGGCACCTGGCGCCAGCCATAGATGGTGAAACCCGCGTCGATGACCTCGGCCTCGACGATCGTGCGGCATTCCTCCTGCGCGCCCAGATCGGTGCGCGGCAGGAAGATCATGCCGACGGCGAGGCGGTTCGGGCGCACCTTGTGGCCTGACGCCGCGATCGCATCGTCGAAAAAGCGCACCGGCAGGTCGACATGGATCCCCGCGCCATCGCCCGTCTTGCCGTCGGCGTCGACCGCGCCGCGGTGCCAGACTGCACGCAGCGCCTCGATCGCCGCCTCGACGACGCGGCGCGACGCCTTGCCGTCGGTCGCCGCGACCAGGCCGACGCCGCAGGCATCGGATTCCAGGTCGGGGCGATACATGCCTTGCTCGGCAAGCCGCGCGTGTTCGGGAGTGGGGTAGTGGGTCATGTCGTTCGTCCTGTGGCCTATTCGGCGGAAGGGGGCAGGCGCTTGCGCGCATTGGCGACCGCCGTCTCTTCGGCATCGATTGCACTGACCGACGCAGCCTCGAACGCCGCTTCGGCGTCCTCGACGCGCTTCCGGTCGGCAGCCGACCAGTTGCTGCGGTCAAAGGCGGGGTCGATCGATGCGGCGGCAGCATCGGCGGCGGCGGCCGCTGCTTCGACGGCAGCATCGGCCGACGTATCGTAGGCGGGCTCGTCGGTCGCGGCATCGACCGCGGTGGTGTGGACCGCGTCGCCGGTCCACATGTCGCGCTGTTCCTTCAGCACCTTCACATCGACCTTCATCAGCTTGGCGAGCCTGGTCAGTTCGGCTTCGCTGAGGTCGCTGAGCTGCTTTTCCTTCGGCAGCTCTTTCATGTCCTTTTCGATCGCCGGGGCGCGGTCCATGAATTTGGTGACCAGCGGCGGCACCGCCTTGATCATCGCCAGCATCACCTGCGGATCGGCCTGTAGCGCCATCCATTCGGAGGTGTAAGCCTGACCTGCCGGGGTCGCAAAAAAGCCGTTCATATCGGTCAGCTGCGCCGCGGTGAATTTGCGGGCATAGGCCTGCGCCATGCCGCTGCGCATCGGCGCTTCCATATCGCGCAGTGCTTCGCTGATCAGCGGCTTGACGACCTTCATCACCTGGTCTTCACGCTGCTGGCGATAGGGGTCGAGCAGGTCGGCGGCCGCGGTCTTGCTCGCTTCATCGAGCGCCGCGATCTTTTCGCTTTCGACTCCGGTCTTGATCGACAGCATCAGGTCGGACATGCCGCCCATCTCGCCCAATATGCCCTTGAACAGCTTGCCGTACAGATTGTCGATCATCTTTTCGAGGCTGCCCGGCGGCACCAGCGCCGCGGTCGTCTGCTGCGCAAGCGCCAGCTGAGCTGGCGCGACCGGCGGTAGTTTGTCGGTGCCATAGATTTTCTCGATCAGGGCGATCACCTGATCGATTTCCTTCTGCATCTTGGCTTTCGCGTCGGCCATTGCGGCTTCGCTGCTGAACTCGGTCGGCGCGTCCTCGGCCGCGACGACCTCGGCCAGCGGCGCTTCGGTCGGCGCGGCAAGGGCGGTGGCGGGCGCGATGGCGGCGGCGCCGGCGAGCAGCAGATATTTCCAGGTCGACATCATGAACTTCCTTCCCCTGTTGGTCATGCTGCCTTCTTTTCGCTTTTTGCTTTGGCTTTCAACCACTTTGCCATCTGGTCGCTGACATCGCGGCCGTCGCGGATGCCCCACACCACCAGGCTGGCGCCGCGGACGATGTCGCCGGCGGCAAAAACGCCGGGCAGGCTGGTCATCATCGTCTGATGATCGACGCGCAAAGTGCCCCAGCGGGTGACGCTCAAGTCGGGGGCGCCGAACAGGTTGGGCAGTTCCTCGGGATCGAAACCCAGCGCCTTGATGACCATGTCGGCGGGCAGGTCGAAGGTGCGGCCGGGATCGACCTCGGGGCTGCGGCGGCCGCTGGCGTCGGGGGCGCCGAGGCGCATGCCCGCGACCGCCACCTCTTTGACATGCTTGTCGGCGGTAAAGCTGGCGGGGGCCGACAGCCAGACGAATTCGACGCCTTCCTCTTCGGCGTTCGACACTTCGCGCAGCGAGCCGGGCATATTTTCGCGGTCGCGGCGATAGAGGCATTTGACCGATTTGGCGCCCTGGCGCACCGCGGTGCGGACGCAGTCCATCGCGGTGTCACCGCCGCCGATGACGACGACATGCTTGCCCGCGGCGTTGAGGCGCCCGTCGTCGAAGGCGGGAACCGCATCGCCAAAGCCCTTGCGGTTGGAGGCGACGAGATAGTCGAGCGCGGCGATCACACCCTCGGCTTCGTTGCCCGGGACATTGATCTCGCGCGCCTTATACACGCCGGTCGCGATCAGCAGCGCGTCATGTTTCTGGCGCAGCGCGTCGAGCGTCGCGTCCTGGCCGACTTCGAACCCCAGATGAAATTGGATGCCGCCCGCGGCGAGCCGGTCGATGCGGCGCGTCACGACGTCCTTTTCCAGCTTGAAGCCGGGGATGCCATAGGTCAGCAGCCCGCCGGCGCGGTCGTGGCGGTCGTACACATGGACCTCGTGCCCCGCGACGCGGAGATATTCGGCGGCGGTCAGCCCCGCCGGGCCGGCGCCGATGATGCCGACCGACTGGCCGGTCGCCGCGCCGGGGTGCAGCGGCTCGACCCAGCCCTCGGCCCAGGCGGTGTCGGTGATGTATTTTTCGACGCTGCCGATTGTCACCGCGCCATGACCCGAAAATTCGATGACGCAATTGCCTTCGCACAGGCGATCCTGCGGGCAGATGCGGCCGCAGATCTCGGGCATCGTCGAGGTCGCGTTGCTGAGCTCATAGGCTTCGCGCAGCCGCCCCTCGGCGGTCAGGCGCAGCCAGTCGGGGATATGGTTGTGCAGCGGGCAATGCACCGAGCAATAGGGGACGCCGCACTGCGAGCAGCGCGCCGCCTGCGCGTCGGCGTCGGGCGCCGCGTAGCGCTCGGCGATCTCGCGAAAATCCTGGGCGCGATCGTCGGCGGATCGCTTATCCGGATAATGTTGTTCGCGCTCGACAAACTGGAGCATGCGATCGGCAGCCATGCAAATTCCCCTTCTGAGCGGGGCAGATGCATGGGCGGACCGGCTCTGTCACGGCCGAAATTGCATTTAGGGAATGATTGCTGTCCTAAAATTGCACTCAATACAGTGCCGCGATAGGCTGAGCGTAATTATCTTTCACAGATAATACCGTTTCGGACCTATCTAAGCGCCAACCAGATCAGCGCGACGCTGCCAAGGATGATTCGGTACCAGGCAAAGGGCGCGAAACCGAAGCGGCCGACGACCGCGACCAGCGCTTTCACCACCGCCAGCGCGACGACAAAGGCGACGCCCAACCCGATCGCGATCGCGGTCAGATCGTCGACCACCAGCACATCGCGGTCCTTCCACAGCGAATAGGCGGTGGCGCCCATCATCGTCGGGACAGCGAGGAAGAAACTGAATTCGGCGGCGGTCTTGCGTTCGACCCCCATCAGCAGCGCCCCCATGATCGTCGCGCCCGACCGGCTGACCCCGGGGATCATCGCGATACACTGGATGGCGCCGATCAGGATCGCGGTGCGCAGCGGCATCGCCTCGACGCTGTCGACCTTGACCACCTTGACCAGCCGTTCGATCGCGAGGATCGCGATGCCGCCGACGATCAGCGCGACCGCGACCGTCGTCGGCGACTGGAGCAGCGCGCGGATGCTGTCATAGGCGACGGCGCCAATCAGCATTGCGGGCAGAAAGCCGATCAGGATGTTGCGGGTGAAGGCGATCGACGGCGGATCGGCGCGCAGCAGCCCCAGGCCGACATTCCAGAACCGCTGGCGATAGGCGACGAGCACCGCGAGGATCGCGCCGAGCTGGATCGAGATCTTGAACGCCGCCGAACCGTCGCCGGTAAAGCCGAGCAGTTCGGCGGCGAGGATCAGGTGGCCGGTCGAGGACACCGGCAGAAATTCGGTCAGCCCCTCGATGATGCCGAGGATGATGATGGTCGCAAGGTCGTGCATTTGCTGTCCTGGGGTTGTTCACCCCGGGCAACCCGGCGATCGGGCGGGGGCAGGGCGGAGCCCGGGTGGTGGGGGTCAGGCGGGCTTCTGGACCGCAAAGCGGCCGTGGCGGCGATATTGCACCAGCCAATCGTCGGCGACCGCGGCCAGCGACGTCGGTGCGACGCCCAGCGCGGCGAGCCCTGCGGCGCCGTCGGCAACGACATTGTCCCGTTGCAGCATCAGCCACTGATCCTTGGTGATCGGCGCGCCGGGCGCCCAGCCGAAACCCGATGCGAGCGCCCCGGCGACAACGTCGGGAACATCGACGAACAGCGGCGCGCGCCCGGTCGCATCGGCGATCCAGCGTTGCAGCTCGCCCATCGTCAGCACCTGCGGCCCGCCGAGCTCAAAGGTCTGGCCCGCCGCGGCAGCGCCCAGCGCGGCGACGACGGCATCGGCGACGTCGCCGACATAGACCGGCTGGAATTTCGCCGTCGGCGCGACGACCGGGATGACCGGCGCCATGCGGATCATCGCGGCAAAGCGATTGATAAACTGGTCTTCGCGGCCAAAGACGATCGACGGGCGCAGGATCGCTGCAGCGGGGAAGGCGGCGCGCACCGCGGCTTCGCCGTCGCCCTTGCTGCGGCCATAGGCCGACAGGCTGTCCCGATCGGCACCGATCGCCGACACATGGACCAGCGTGCGGACGCCGGCGGCTTTGGCGGCGGCGGCGACATGGCCCGCGCCGGCCGCTTGCACCGCCTGCATATCGGCGAAGGCGCCGACCAGGTTGATCACCGCCTCGCTGCCCTGCACCGCGCGCGCGACGCTGGCGGCATCGCGGACGTCGGCGGTAACGAACTGGGTCTGGCCCAGCCCGCCCAGCGGTTTCAGGAAGGTCGCAGCGCGCGGGGTGCGCTGCGCGATACGGACGCGCGCGCCGCGCGCGAGCAGGCGCTGCACGACATAGCGGCCGACGAAACCGCCGCCGCCCAGCACCGTGATCAATTGCCCGTCGAATTTCTGCATTGCATCCGCCTGTGATCGATTCTGGAACGCGGCGCTGCGCGCGCCGCACGGCTTCCCCATGCCGCGAAGCGGGGAAGGGGGCAAGGGGCGACGGCGGTTCGATCGCCTGAAACCGGCACCTTTGCGATAAAATGTGCCGTGACCCGCGCACCGCAGTTGACAAGTCGCCAGCCCCGCCGCTAAGCGCCCGCTCCTACCCCGTGCCCAGATGGCGGAATTGGTAGACGCACCAGCTTCAGGTGCTGGCGATCGCAAGGTCGTGGAGGTTCGAGTCCTCTTCTGGGCACCATTTACCCTTCTCAGGGCAATCGACAAAATCCCGGAAATATGTTAGTTTTCCGTGGGTTTTGTTCCGAATTGTCCGAGGGTGTCTCACACAATCTCACCCCGAAACGGGCCATCAAAAAAGCCATAATGGCCCGTCTTTTTTGGAGTGAGTTTTGCTCGATGGCCCGTTCGCCTCGAGCGCCGTGATTGGTGCCGGTCCTAACCCTTTTAAAGGAGTTGAGCCGTGCCTCTTAGCGATGTTCAAATCAGGTCCCTCAAGCCGCGGGATCGCGTCTACAAAGTCTCCGATGCCCACAGCCTCTACATCGAGGTGCACCCGACCGGTGCGCGCCTGTGGCGGTTCAAATATACGATGCATGGAAAGCAGAAGCGCATTGCGCTTGGCGCCTATCCGAATGTCGGCCTCGCCGAAGCCCGGCGCAAGCGCGACGAGGCCAAGCTGAAGATCCATGAGGGCACCGACCCGCTCGCGGAGCGGAAGCGTCACAAGCTCGTCGGCAAGTTCAAGGCCTCGAATTGTTTCGGCGATCTCGCCGAGGAATATATCGAGATGGTCACGAAGGAAGGCCGGAGCGAAGCGACGATCGAGAAGACGAAGTGGCTTCTCGAAAAGCTTCGGCCGATCGCCGGCACGCCCATCGCGGACCTGCAGGCCGTCGATCTCTTCGCGGTGCTCAAGAAAATCGAGGCGCAGGGGCACTTCGAGACAGCGCGTCGCTGCCGCTCCTTTGCGAGCCGTGTGTTTCGCTATGCTGCGGCCTCGGGGCGCGCGGACTCCGATCCGACAACGCTTCTGCGCGGCGCGCTGATCGCACCGAGGCCGAAGCACCACGCTGCGCTCGTCGAGCCGGAAGAGGTGGGTGGGTTCCTGCGGGCGCTAGACGGATACTCGGGCTATCCGATCACCTTGCTCGCCTGCAAGATATTGCCGCACGTCATGGCGAGGCCCGGTGAACTACGGCTCGCGCGCTGGGCCGAGTTCGATTTCGAGAAGGCCGTCTGGACTGTCCCGCCGGAGCGCATGAAGATGCGGCGGCCCCACTATGTCCCGTTGTCGCGGCAGGTGATCGCCCTGTTGGAAGAGCTTAGGCCCTATGTCGGCGGCGAGGATTATGTCTTTCCCGCGTTCCACACGTGGAAGCGACCGCTCAGCGAGAATACGATGAACGCCGCCTACCGCCGCATGGGCTATGGGCCGCGGGATTTGACGTCCCACGGATTTCGCGCGACCGCCTCGTCGCTTCTCAACCAGTGCGGCAAGTGGAACCCCGATGCGATCGAACGGTCGCTCGCGCACGCCGACAACAATCAGATCCGCCGTATCTATAACCGGACGCCCTACTGGGAGGAGCGGGTACGGATGCACCAGTGGTGGAGCGACTATCTGGATGCACTGCGGAGCGATGACGAAGCTGCGATCTCTGCCCTGCTGGAGGACTGACCGTGCCGGGGAAAGACGAGATGATGGAGACATCGTCGGAAGCGGAGAACCGTGTACTGTCCGAGGCTGTGGCGCGCATTGCGGTGCTCTGGAGTATCGGTGACGACCTGCTTGGAGAGATACTCGGCATCGCGGGCAGTCGCGCAGCGGACCTGCGCAACGGGACATTCCGACTTGCTCGACCGGACCCGGCCTTCCGGGCCGGTCAATTTCTCGTGCGTCTGTTTCAGGAGCTGGCTGTACTGATTGGCGATGACCGGTCCGTCATGGCCTGGCTTCAAACGGAGAATATGGATCTGGGTGGACGGCCGATCGATCTTGTCCGGACAGAAGGCGGTTTGCGCGAGCTGCTCTCCTATGTGGAGACGAGGAGGGCAGCGTCCTGATTCAGGCGGCGCCAAATGACCACGAACAACGGCTACCGGAAAAAAGAATCCGGCCTAAGTCATTGAATTATGGGGTCGATGGTGCCGCTTACAGGACTCGAACCTGTGACCCCATCATTACGAATGATGTGCTCTACCAACTGAGCTAAAGCGGCAACGAGGGGCGCCTCTACCAGCGTGTCGGCGCGAAGACAAGCGTCGTAGCGCAGTTTCCCGGCGACGAGTGCGAGAGGGTGTTTGGGCGCCGCAATCCGCGGTGATCGTGAGAGCGATCCAGCCGTTTGCCATTTGAAAGGAAGCTTCTGCCATCGGGCGCCGCCCCACACCAATGCAGGAGTTTATTGAAAGTGCCCACCATTTTGGCGGAACGCCCGCTGCTCGCACCCGTAGCAGAGAGCGCGGACCTCGCTGGCCATCCGAAAAAGAAGCGCGGCCCGAAACCGAAGCTGATTGTCGAATTTCCCGAAGCAACGGGAGAAGAATGGATCGATCCGCCCTCTTTTCCCGAAGCGCTTGCGTTGCACATGCGCCGGCACGGCGACAGCTGCAATCATCTCCACCGTGCCATCATCGGACCGGGCGACAAGACCGATCGCAAGACGATCCAGACGTGGGCGACCGGCGTAAAGGCGCCGGGCACGATCGAAAGCCTCTCGGTCCTGAGCAGAATCGAGCGCCGCTATCGCCTGCCCGAGGGCTATTTTCAGGCGAAACTCGATCGGACCGGGCGTGCCACCGCGCGACCCGCGATAGCAGCGCTTACGGTCGCCGAGCGGCGGAAACTCGCCTGGCACCTTCCGGGCGATTTCTCGAAGCGGCCCAAACGCGAGCGTGAGGAAATACTGGCGTGGGTGCGGTCGGTCATCATCGAGGGCGCGACAGAGTATCGCCGCTTTCAGCGAGAAGCGACGCAGCAGCGCTTCTCGCTCCGATTCTCGAACACTGCATTGGTCGATGCTGGTGCGACCGACGAGAGCATGGCTGGCTGCCGCGATGCGCCACTCCACCTTCAGAGCGAAGTCCACAGTCTCATTGCGTTCAAAACGTCGACGCTCGCGCCATCAGGCCTGCTTCGCCAGGGCATGTGGGGCGAGGAGACGGCGTCGCAGAAATTGGAACATCTCGGACTTATGTTCGGGGCTCTTTGCTCGCCGCCGGATGGCGATGTTCGCGGCTTTGGCGTTCCCGGCGCGGCCGCATCGGCGATCGGCGTGATCGCGGGCGGACGGCTCTCGGACTTCTGGAAAGCCCGCGATCCGCGTGGCCGGGTCTTTACCTGCATGATCGCCGCGGTCGTCCCGCTCTTCATCGTCCCGCTCATGTTCACCAACAATGATTTCCTCACCTATTCGCTGATCAGCCCGGTCGCCTATTTCTTCATCAACATGTGGGTCGGGTCGACCGTCGCTACCTACCAGGACATGGTGATCTCGCGGATGTTCGGCCTGTGCGAAGCAGCGACGCGTCCGTCACGGCGGAGAGCGTTCGCGCCTTCTGCGCCGAACGCCTGTCCGACTACAAGGTGCCCGAACGGGTGATGATCTCCGTGGAGGCGCTTCCGCGCAATCCGAACGGGAAGCTTCTCAAGGAAGCCTTGCGGGTCCTCGCCAACGCGCCCGAACCGGCCGATCGATGACCCGGCTCGCAAACAGACGGGCGGAACCGGGCTCCGTACATGCGGGGCAGCGGGCGGATGCGGACGGCATCGACATTTTGACAAGAGGGGGGTGTTTATGAGGTTTCTCGACCGGTTCGGCGAACAGGCTTATGCGTTGCTGCGCATCGTCGCGGGCCTGCTGTTTTTGGCGCATGGCGTGATGAAATTCTTCAATTTTCCGGCCAACTTTCCCATGCCGCTCAATCCGATGCTCTATGCGGCGGGAGCGATCGAACTGGTTGCGGGCAGCCTCATCGCCATCGGCCTTTTCGCTCGCCCTGCAGCCTTCCTCGCCAGCGGCATGGCGGCGGTCGCTTACTGGGTCGCGCATGGCGCACAAAGTCCTTTCCCGATCCTCAACGGCGGCGAGACCGTCATCCTCTATTGCTTCATCTTCCTGTTCATCGCGGCGCGGGGCGCGGGAATCTGGAGCGTCGACGCGGCGGTGAGTCAATAGGGTGCGGGCAAATCCGACCAGACACGAGCTGATTTCCGACTATGCGGCGGCGATGGCCGCGCGGGTCGAAAGCTTCGTTCGCGACACGGTGATCGCCTTCGAAAAGGATTCGCGCCGGGACCATCATAATTGCCCGACCGAAGAACTGGTAGCGGAGCTCAAGGACCGCGCCCGCGCCGCGGGCGTCCTGTCGCCGCACATCCGGCCCGACGGGAGCCACCTGACCCAGCGAGAGACCGCGATCATATTGCGAAAGTCCGGGCTGTCGCCCCTCGGCCCGCTGGCGTGCAATACCGCGGCGCCCGATGAGGGCAATATGTACCTGCTGGCCCACGCGGGCAGTCCCGAGATTCGCGATCGCTTCCTCGCACCGCTCGTCGACGGTCGTCTACGTTCGGCCTTCTTCATGACCGAGCCGGCCGAAGAGGACGGGGCGGGATCCGATCCGTCGATGATGACCACCATCTGCGAACCCGACGGCGATCATTGGGTGATCAGCGGCCGCAAGGCCTTCATTACCGGAGCGAGCGGGGCGGGTGTCGGCATCATCATGGCGAAGGCCAGCGAGGGCGCGTGCATGTTTCTCGTCGATCTGCCCGATCCGGCGATCCGGATCGACCATGTCCCGAACACGATCGACAATTCGATGCCGGGTGGACACGCCGTCGTCACGATCGACAGGCTGCGCGTTCCGGCGAGCCAGATGCTCGGCAGCGCTGGCGAAGGCTTTCATTATGCCCAGGTCCGCCTGGCTCCCGCCCGTCTGTCGCATTGCATGCGCTGGCTCGGTGCGTGCCAGCGGGCGCACGAGATCGCCCTCGACTATGCCTGCCGCCGGCGGGCCTTCGGCAAGACGCTGATCGAGCATGAAGGCGTCGGTTTCATGCTCGCGGAAAATCTGATCGACCTGCAGCAGGCCGAGCTCATGATCGACTGGTGCGCGTCCATCCTGGACGAGGGCCACCTCGGCACGGCCGAAAGTTCGATGACCAAGGTGGCGGTCTCGGAGCTTCTGATGCGTATCGCCGACCGCTGCGTGCAGATGATGGGAGGGCAGGGCGTGAGCGGAGACACGGTGGTCGAGCAGATATTCCGGGAGGTGCGCGCCTTCCGCATCTACGATGGCCCGACCGAAGTGCACAAATGGAGCCTTGCGAAGAAGATTGGGCGCGAATGGCGGGAGCGGCGGTCGTGACCGCGCGGACCGCAGCCAATGTCGGGACGACGGGCGTGCGCGATGGCTACGCGCTCGATGAGGCCCGCCTTGCCCGCTGGATGGAGGCGCATGTCGAGGGTTTTAGCGGCCCGCTTGCGGTCGAGCAGTTCAGGGGAGGGCAATCGAACCCGACCTACAAGCTGGTGACGCCGCGGCGCTCCTATGTCCTCCGCCGCAAGCCACCCGGCGTCCTGCTCAAGGGCGCGCACGCGGTCGAACGCGAGGCACGTGTCCTCCAGGCGCTCGGGCGGACCGGCTACCCGGTCGCCCATGTGTTCGGTCTCTGCACCGACGATAGCGTGATCGGAAGCTGGTTCTATGTCATGGAAATGGTCGAGGGTCGCATCTTCTGGGATGCGACCTTCGCCGACGTCGCCCGTCATGAACGTGCGGCCTATTTCGACGCGATGAACGAGGCGATCGCCGCCTTGCACCGGCTCGATTCGCACGACCTTTCTCTCGATGACTATGGCCGGCCGGGCAATTATTTCGAACGCCAGATCGCGCGATGGTCGCGGCAGTATCTGGCAGATGCCGAGGCTGGCCGCGATCCCGGGATGGACAGGCTGGTCGAATGGCTGCCTCGCCACATACCGGCTTGCGAGGAGGCGCGCATCGTTCATGGCGATTTTCGCTGCGACAATATGATTTTCCACCCGAGCGAGCCCCGGATTCTGGCCGTGCTCGATTGGGAATTGTCGACGATCGGCCATCCGCTCGCGGACTTCGCCTATCATGCGATGATGTATCGCATGCCACCGGAGATCGTCGCCGGTCTGCGGGGAGCGGACCTCGCCGCGCTCGGAATACCCGGCGAGGCCGAATATATATCGGCCTATTGCGGCCGGGTCGGCCGCCCGACGATCGGGCAAGCCGACTATGCCTTCTATCTCGCGTTCAATTTCTTCCGGCTGGCCGCGATCTTTCATGGAATAAAGGGCAGGGCGATCCGGGGCACCGCCGCCTCGGCCCACGCACGCGAGCGCGCCCGCAGCTTTCCCCTTCTGGTCGCGCTCGCGTGCGAAAGTCTCGAGGCGTGCCGCTGAACCGGCCTCCGCCCCGCTTGCCGCCATTCGCAACAAGAACAGGAGTTCTCCCATGCCGAAACTGAAACTGCTTGCCCTTTTGACGATCGCGCTGCTTTCCACCCCGGCTGCGGCGCGGGATATCATCGTCCAGATGAAGAACCGGGGCGCCGACGGCACGATGGTCTTCGAACCCGCCGTCGTGAAGGCCAAGGTCGGCGACCGCGTGCGTTTCGTGCCGACCGATCCGTCGCACAATGCCGAAACGATTCCCGGAATATGGCCGGCCGGACAGGCTCCGATCAAGGGCGCCCTCAACAAGGAGGTCGTGCTGGAGGTGAAGGCGCCTGGAATTTACGGCATCAAATGCCTGCCGCATTATTCGATGGGCATGGTGGCGCTCGTTATAGCGGGCAAAAGCAATCTGACGGCGGCCCGTGCCACCAAAATGCCGCCGCTTGCGACCAAAAGGCTGAAGCCCGCCCTTGACGCCGTCCGCTAGGCGGGCGGTCGCGGTCGCATCTTCGCTCGCGGCGCCGGAAACGGCGCCGCCCTGCCCGGTCCGGCGCGCGATCCCGCGCTACTTCACATAGCAGGCTGCTCCAGGCTCGTTATCGTCGACCACGGCCCCGACTGCCATGTCGATAAAGGCACGGACCACCTTGGGCAAGAAGCGCTGCGCGGGATATACTAGGTGGATCGTGCAATCGCTGCTTCCGTAACCGGGCAGGACGCGAGCGAGGGGCGCGGCGGTGCCGTCTTCCGCAACCACGTCGGGCAACAGCCCAATTCCATTGCCTCGTGCGACGAAGGTCCGTGCGGTGTCGAAGCCGTCGGTCACGATGCGCCCTGGAAGATCGAAGTCGAACCCCGTCCCGTCCGGCCGTTCCAGCCTCACCGCCTCATTGACGGGCCCGAACAGGACGAACTTGTGGTTTGCAAGATCCCCGGGTTCACGCGGTGTGCCGTTGGCGGCAAGATAGGCGGGGGAGGCCCACAGGCCGAGCGTCGAGGTTCGCAGCACGCGCATCATATAGGAAGAATCGGCAAGCCCGCCGGGCCATATCGCAACATCGATGCCCTCGGCGATCAGGTCGGGCCTGCGGTCGGTCGCGAACAGTTCGACATGCGCTCCCGGGTAAGCGACAAGGAAGGGTTCGATCAACGTCGGCAGCAACGCGTGGCAGAGATTGACGGGCGCGGTCAGACGAAGCGTGCCGACGGGTTCGCTATTGTCGAGAGTCAGCGCCTGTTCGCCCTTCGACAGTTCGGAGAGCGCGCGCAGGCAATGCTCGTAGTAGGTCTGGCCGGCAGCGGTGATCCGGAACTGCCGCGTCGTTCGGCGGATCAGGGTGACGCCGAGCCGGTCTTCGATCCGGGCGACCTTTGCGCTTACGGTCGATGCGGGAATCCTGAGCTTCTCTCCTGCGCGCGTGAAACTTCGGGCATCGACCACCGCCACGAAAATTTCGATTCCTTCGAGGTTCATGCAGTCATTATGCGGTAATCGGAATAATCTTTCCAGATTATCTCTCTAAAATTCCGGGCCGTCCTCGTTAATCCGGCAGGAATACTCAGCATAATGGAGATCAAAGCATGTCGAAAACGATTGCCGTCTTTGGCGCGGGGCAGGGGCTCGGCCTTTCGGTCGCGCGGCGGTTCGGACGCGAAGGCTATCGGGCCGCTCTCGTGGGACGAACTGAATCGCGCCTCGAGGCTCTCGCGACCACCCTTCGTGCGGCCGACATCGAATCGGATATCTTCGTGGCCGATCTTTCCAAACCCGAACTGGCGAGCGGTACCGTAGCTGCGATCGAGAACCGTTTCGGGCACATCGACGTCCTGGAATATGCACCGATCTTTCCGTCGCCGTTCGCGTCCGCGCGGGACCTTGGCGCGGAGAAAATGGGCATGCTTACAAATCTGCTCCTGTCGACGCCGGTCGAACTTGTGCAGGCCGTCCTGCCGGGAATGCTCGCCCGCGGCGATGGCGCCATCCTCATGGGTGCGGGCGCGTTGGCAGTCAGCCCGTTGCCGAATATGAGCGGCGCTCCGGTGCCGATGGCGGCGCTGCGCAACTATATCTCCTCGCTGCACGGTGAACTGGCCGGCACCAATGTCCATGCCGCCATGCTGATCGTGGCGGCGATGATCAAGGGCAGCCGGCTGGAGGAAATTTTCGCGGAAGAGCACGGCGGGATGGCGGGTGAGGTCCCGACCGTCGAGCCGGATGCGCTTGCCGAGCAATATTGGCAAATGGTTGCGGTCCGTTCGGGATTCGAGGTCGTCGTCCCGACGCCAGGTTGAGGTGCTTCTCCGCCCCCTTCAATGCCGCGCTTATATGTCACACTTCCGTGCTGGGAATGTGCGGTGAAGTTATACGCCGTAGCGCTTATTACCGCCACTCGTGATGCAATAACGCCCTCCGCGCGGCCCAATGCACACATTGCCACCAGAGCATGGGCAGGAGGATCCTGAATATCCTCCGCTTGACCTCTTCTTACGCTTCTTCTTGCGCGTCGACGCCTTCTTTCTCGTCGATGATGAGCTGCTTTTGAAGGAATTGGAGGGGCTGTTCGATGACGCGCCGAACTGGCTTACCGATCCGCTGCTTGATGATGACGAGGGGGCTGCGTTGGAGCTGCTCGATCCCGTACCCGGCGAGAGCAGGGTCTGCGGAATTTGCGCTGTGGGAGCGCTGGTCGAAGGGGTGTCGGTGAGATAGCGCGATGCAACCCAGCAGCCGCTGCTGTCATCCAGTCGCGACCATCCATCACGTTCTTCGAGCACCTTCACCGAATTATCTTTGACAAAGCTCTTCACGGCGCTCGCATTGACCGAGTTCGATGAGCGACAGTTGAGCGAACGCGCGGTAACCCACTTCGCTGTCCCAGCCACCGCAGTAGTCGACGTGTCGGGCGAGGGCAGACACCGGCCGATCGCCACGAGGATGAAGAGCGCGGCAACAGCCCAACTGACGTGACCCCCTGATTTTCCTCCAACAGTGATTAGAGTCCGGTCTTGAAGGAAGGACGGACAGATGAAGCGTTTG
>NZ_JBHYDE010000013.1:0-50786 GCF_051861155.1 Sphingopyxis sp.
GCACCCCCGAAGCAGCAAAGCGGCTCGAACGCGTGCTGTGGAACGACCCCGGCACCGGCGTGATGCGCCACGCCGACGCGGGTTATGACATCGCGATCGACTGCGCGCGCGAAAAGGGCCTCGACCTACCGAGCCTGGGGTGAAGATGCTGGCCGGGCGTTAGCGAGGGTCCGCGGCGCCGAGCGCGAGGGCCAGCGCGCCCAGCAGACCGGCATCGTGCCCCAGCCCCGGGTTCACCAGCGTGGTGCGGCAATCGCCCGCATAATATCCGCCGCCATGTTCCCACGCGATCGCGCGCACCCGGTCGAGCAGGCCCGCAGTTTGCATGACGCCGCCGCCCAGGACGATGCGCGCCGGCTCGAGGATCGCCTGAAAAGTCTGCACCGCCTGCGCCAGATACCAGGCGATGATGTCGTGCCCGATATGATCGGCGGGCAGGTCGGACAGCGATGCCCCCCAGCGCGCGACGATCGATGGGCCCGCGGCAAGGCCTTCGAGGCAGTCGCCGTGGAACGGGCAATGGCCCGCGAAGCCGGTATCGGCGGGATGGCGCGGCATGCGGATATGCCCCATCTCTGGGTGGCTGACGCCATGGACCAACCGCCCGCCGACGACGGCACCGCCGCCGACACCGGTACCGACCGTCAGGTACAGCGTCGAGGTCGTCCCCTGCCCTGCGCCCCATTTCCATTCGGCCAGCGCCGCGCCATTGACGTCGGTATCGATCGCGACCGGGCAGGCGAAGGCGCGCGCGAAGGGACCGGCGATGTCGGCATCGCTCCAGTGCGGCTTGGTCGTGCGCGTGATATGGCCCCATGTGGGTGAGGTGCGGTCGAGGTCGAGCGGGCCGAAGCTGGCGATACCGACCGCGGCGTAATCGCCGCCCTGCGCGCGCAGCCAGTCGATCGCGGCGGGGACCGTTTCTTCGGGACGCGTGGTGTCGATGCGGGTGCGGGCGTGGATGTGCCGCGATGCATCGCCGACACCGACGATGAATTTGGTGCCGCCCGCTTCGACCAGCGCGATTTTGTCGTTCATCATCCCGTCCCTTACGCCGTTCATTTTTAAAGGAAGGCCGCGCCGGCGTGGGCGCGTTCAACCATGATCAGCGGCTTGTTTCCGTCCGGGGTGCGATAGCGCGCTTCGACGTGACGGGCCACCGCCCCGACGGCATCGGCCTCGACCAGCGCGACGACAGCGCCGCCGAAGCCGCCGCCAGTCATGCGCGCACCCCCGTGGAGGCCGATCGCGGTCTGGAGCTCGGCGACCAGGTCGTCGATGGCCGGAAGCGTGATTTCGAAATCATCGCGCATCGACGCGTGCGACGCGGCCATCAATTCACCGAGCTTGACAAGGTCGCCCGCGGCCATGGCTGCCGCGGCGGCGAGCGTGCGCGCATTCTCGGTGACGACATGGCGCGCACGGCGATGGGCGACGGGGTCGAGATCGGCGCGGACCGCCGCAAGCTGATCCTCTGTCACGTCGCGCAGCGCGGCGGCGCCAAGCTGGCGCGCGACCGCCTCGCACTGCGCGCGACGTTCGTTGTAGTGACCATCGACGAGCCCGCGGCTGATCCCCGAATGGACGATCAGGACCGCCACACCGGGCGGCAACATGACCGGCTGGACAGCGAGGCTGCGGCAGTCGATCAGCAGCGCATGATCGGCCGCCCCAAGCGCCGAAGCGAGCTGGTCCATATTACCACAGCGCATCCCGACGAAATCGCATTCGGCGCGCTGCGCGATCAACGCGATTTGGGTGGCATCGAAGCGGTCCGGGGCGAACAGCCCGCCAAGCGCCATGCCGCTCGCGACCGAGAGCGAGGCCGAGGAGGAAAGGCCGGAACCCTGCGGGATATCGCCCGCGACGAGCATGTCGAAGCCGCCGAGCTCGACACCCTCGGCCTGCAGGATGGTCATGACACCGCGGATATAGTCGGACCAGGGTTGATCGGCGTCCCGTGCAATCGCTTGGGCGACATCGAACTCGCTTACCGCATCGCCGAAATCGGTCGCGACCATCCGCACAATCCCGTCGGGCCGGCGGCGCACCGCGACAATGCTTTGCAATCCGATCGCGGCGGGAAGGACGAAGCCGTCATTATAGTCGGTATGCTCGCCGATCAGATTGACGCGGCCCGGCGCGCGAACCACGAGATCGGGCGCAGGGCCGACCAGCACGGAAAAACGGGCGAGCGTGCGGTCGGCGAGTGTCACGGCTTCACCGCACGCAGCCGTTCGGCGGCCTGCTCGGGGGTCAGGTCACGCTGCGCCTCGGCGAGCATTTCATAACCGACCATGAATTTGCGCACCGTCGCCGAGCGGAGCAACGGCGGATAGAAATGCGCGTGAAGCTGCCAATGGCGCACATCCCCCTCGCCGAACGGCGCGCCGTGCCAGCCCATCGAATAGGGAAAGGCGCAGGCGAACAGCGCGTCGTAGCGGCGCGTGAGCTCACCGAGGATCGCGGCGAGGCTTTGCCGCTGCACCGTATCAAGATCAGGCAGGCGCTGCACCGCAAAGCGCGGCAGCAACAGCGTCTCGAACGGCCAGCTCGCCCAATAGGGGACGATCGCGAGCCAGTCGCCGTGCTCCACGACGACGCGCGGGCCGCCCGCCTCGCGCGCAGCAAGTTCGAGGAGCATCGGCTGCGCCCCGGCCCAGGCGCGCTGATTGACATCCTCGCACTCGATCTCGGCCGGGATATGCCTCGTCGCCCAGACCTGCCCGTGCGGATGCGGGTTCGAACAGCCCATCATTTCGCCGCGATTCTCGAACACCTGCACATTCGCGTGGGTGCGGCCAAGATCGGCGCACTGGTCGCACCAGCAACCGACGACCGCGGCGATCTCCGTGTCCGACAGCAACGCCAATCCGCGCGCGTGGTCGGGGGAGAAGCAGATCACGCGGCAGCTTCCCGACGCGGCGGCGGTACGGAACAGTGGGTCTTCGCCGCCGTCTTCGGGCGCGGGCGTGTCGGTGAGCAGCGCAGCAAAGTCGTTGTCGAACACGAACGGCCCCGCATAGGCGGGATTGGTGGTGCCATTCGCGCGCGCGTTGCCGGGGCAGAGGTAGCAGCCCGGGTCGTAGCTTGGCGGCGTTTCGGTCGCCGCCCTGCCCTGCTCGCCTTGCCAAGGCCGTTTCGCCCGGTGCGGTGAGACCAAAATCCATTCACCGCGCAGCGGATTGTAGCGCCGGTGCGGGTGTTCCGCCGGGTCGAAGGTCATGGCCAGATCGCCCCGGCGTCGTCGCGGCAACGACTCTCGCCCGTCGCAGGATCGAGGTGTAATTCGAGCGTTCGCCCATCGGCCAGCGTCGCACGCTGGACGATCGTCGCCTCGCCATTGCCCAGCGACGGATAACGGCATTCGGCGACATCGAGGCCCGCCAGTGCGTCGAACAGCGCCGCCCGCGCGGGGGTCAGTTCGCCGAGATGGTCGCTCGTCATCAGCACCCCGCCCGAAAGCCCTGCGAGCAGCGCGAGGCTTTTCACCTGCGCGTCGGTCAGGTCGTGGAAGCGTTCACGGAGCAGGATGCAGTCGGGATCGGCCTGCCACAGCCGACCCGCGGCGTGGTTGCGCGTCGCCTGGTCGCGGAGCAGGCTTTCGGCCGACTGGTCGCCCGCCCATTTGACCCCGACGTCGCGCCCGATGCGGATCGCATCGACCAGCCCGACCGAGGCCCAGAGCGGACAGCCGCAGCCGAGCCAGAGCGCGTCGCCAATCTCTTCACGGATGATCGTACCCATCTTGCGCCAGATGGCGATGCGCGACAGGCCCTGCTCGTGCCACGCCGCACGATCCGGCCCATATTCGGCGCCAAAGAACATGAAGTCGGTCTTGAAGTAACGCGCCCCCCAGTCGTGCGCCCAGGTGCGGAAGACCTGCCGGATATAGGCCTCGGCGCCGGGGTGGGTGATGTCGAGGACATAATATTCTTCGCTGCGTTTGTGCCAGCGAAACTCGCCGTAAAAGGCCATCTGGATCAGCGGTTTGCCGGTCGATCTTTCGCGCACGACCCAATCGGGATGCTCGGCATAAAGGCGGCTGCGGTTGCCGACCATGAAAGGCGCGATCCACAGGCCGGGGGTGAAACCAGCGCCCGCTATTTCGCCCAGCAGCGGCCGCATCCCGCGCGGGAATTGCGGTTTGACGTCGAGCCAGTCGCCCATCTCGGGCGTGAAACCGTCGTCGATCAGGAAGATGTCGAGATCGGTGCCATGCACGTCGCAATAGGATCGCGCCGCGTTCAGATGCTCGCGGATATTTTCCTCGGTGATCGCGGCGTAGAGATTGTACCATGAGCACCAGCCCTTGATCCGCTTTTCGGGAAGGCGCGGGAGCGTCGGCGACGCGGCGGCGACATGATCGGACCAGCGGATCAGCGCGCTTTCGACATCGGGGTCGGCATAGAAGAGCAGCGTTTCGGTCGCGGTTGCGCCGGTGCGATCGAGCAATGTCTCGACGTCGATCGTCATCGCTGCGGCATCGCCGCCGAAACGAAAGCGGTTCTGGAAGCGATCGTGGCGCCCGAAACCGAGGACAACCGCGCCCTGCCCTTCGGTCGGCACCAACGCGGTCATCGCGAAGCCCAGCGTCGGCTCCTTGCCCGGCGGCGCATCGCCCGCGGGGGTGCCGGGGTCGGCGAAGAAGCTGCCGTCCCAGCTGTGATAGCCGTTGCGCAGGTAGCGGCGAACGCCCCGCACCGCGCCGAAGCGCAAGCCGAGCGACAGCGGTGCTTCGTCGAGACCGCTCGCCGAGACGTCGAGGCGGGTCGTGTCACCATCTCCGGCGATGACAAGGCGGACCGCACCACCGCTTTCGAGTGCCCATTCGATCCCGTTCTCAAGCGGCGTCACCGAACAGGCGGGCACCACGCCGCCGAGCAGCGGCTGCACGTCGCCAAGGACGATCCCGTTTTTCTGGAACGACCTCATGGCTTCAGCCGGATCTCGCGGCGCTCGTCGGCCGATTGCCGCGCCGCGAGCGCAAGCTTCAGAGTCGCCGCACCCTCGGCAAGCGGGATGTAAGGCGCACCGCCGCCAGTGGTGATCGCGCGGTGCACGTCGGCGAGCTGCGCGACGAACGGATCGGTCGAACCCGCAATCTCCTCAGCCGCAACCTCGCCGATGGTGCGCGTCAGCACCGCGTCGTTCCAGCTGGTGAAGCGTCCGGTCATGCGCTCGGCATAAACCGCCCATTCCTTGTGCCACACCCCAGGGACCGCGATGTTCGATGCGTTGAGCGTCGCGATGCGGCCATCGTCCCAGCCGAACAGGATCGCGCTCATGTCCTCGACGTCATAACCCGGCGTATCATGGTGCACGAAGTTGGTGCGGCGCGCATAGACGCTGTCGGGCTCGCCCATCAGGTGACGGATCAGGTCGATCTGGTGGATCACCTGTTCGAGTATCTGGCCGCCCGACTTCGCCTCCTCGCGCCACCAGTCGGCGTGGAGCGCGTTGCAATGATAGGCGCCGGCGTAGAGCCCGACCTGTCCGGCATCGGCGGCTTTCCAACGCTGCACCGCATCGCCGAAGCGATACATGAAGCCGATCGCGGCGACGACGCCGGTGGCCGACACGTCGGCAACCATCGCGTCGGCTGCCTGCTGATTCAGCGCGATCGGCTTTTCGACGAGCAGATGGACTCCGGCCTGGGCAACGCGCTCGATCTCGCCGCCGCGATTAAACGGGGGCAATGTCGCGATGACGAGATCGAGACGCTCGTCCCGCAACATCGCGTCGATGTCGATATAGGCGGCGGCGTTGCGCTCGCCCGCAAACGCGCGCGTCCGTTCGGCATCGCGGCCGCAGCAGGCAACTAGGTCCATAGCCCCGGGCAGCGCAGCCACCGCGCCCGCATGGCGTGCACCGATGCCACCGCAGCCGAGCAGGCCGACGCGCAGAACGCTCATGCGCCGAACTCCAGCATCGCCTGCAACATGCCCGGCGCGCCCTGATCGAGTTGTTCGAATAGTTTCGGAGCGTCGGCAAAGGGCGCGCGGTGGGTGATCAGCGGGATGAGGTCGAGCGTGCCACCGTGCTGCAACTCGATCGCGGCCTGCCACAGTCGCGGTTTCGACCAGCGATAGCTCGCGTCGGGGGAAACCCCCGAGATTTGCGAGCAGATGAGCTGGATGCGGTTGTGGTGGAACTCCTCACCCAGCTTCAGCCCCGCGATCGCGCCCTGGAAAAAGCCCATCGCGACGACGCGGGCGTTGTAAGCAGCGGCGCGGATCGCTTCGCCAAGCGCAGGCGCCGCGCCCGACACTTCGATGCACGCGTCGGCGCCGCGGCCGCCCGTAAGGCGCTTGATCTCTTCGGCCGCCCCCGTCGGATCGATCGCAATATGTGCGCCGTGGCGAAGCGCAATCGCGCGGCGCCCGGCGTCGGGGTCGATCGCGATCACCCGCGCGCCCGAGGCGCGGGCGGCCTGCGCGGCGATCTGCCCCGGCACGCCAAGGCCGAACACCGCGATGGTGTCGCCGATGCGGATCTGCGCGTCGTGGACGCCATTCAGCGCCACCGCACCGATGTGCGAAAAGATGCCGATGCGCGGGTCGGCGCCTTCGGGCAGCAGCCGGTCGCGGGCATAGTCGGCGGTGGCGACATGATGCGTCTTGTGGTTCCAGGTGCCGAACAAGCGCTGGCCGATTTTCAGGTCGGTGACGCCGCTACCGACCGCGACGATCTCGCCCGATTCCTCATAGCCGAGGTTGCGCACCGGCCAGTCCCAGCTCGGCACCTCGGCGTCGACAAACAGGCGCTGCGCCTCGTCGAAACGGCGGTGCATGAAGGGATTGGTGCCGCGATATTGGGTGAGTTCGGTGCCCGCGCTGATTCCGGAAAAGAGCGTGCGGATGCGCACCTCATCGGGGCCCAGCGGCGCCCAGGCGCTTTCCTCGAACGTCAGTTGGCGCGGCGCGGTCAGGACCAGCGCCTTACTGAGCGACATCGATGATCTCCTGATTGGCGGCGACCCCGCGGCGGGCTTGGAGGCGGGTGCCGAGCAGGAGCAGCACGGCGAGCGCATAGAAGCCCGCCATCGCGACGATCCCCGATCCCATGCCAAAGCTTTCCCCGATCCACGCGACGAGGATCGGGGTGATCCCGGCGCCGATGAAGCCGATCATCGTCATCATCCCCACCGCGGTCGCGCGAGCGTGCGGCGGGACGACATCCTGCATCGCCGCGTAAATGCAGCCGTCGAAGATGCCCTTTGCGATGCTTGTCGCGACGAGCACCATGCCGATCTGGGTCGCGGTCTTCGCGCCGAGCAAGGGCAGCAGCAGCAACGCAGCAAGCCCGAGCCCGATCGCGAGGGTCGTAAAGCGCCCGATCGGCGATTTCTTCGCGAGCGTGTCGGCGAGCAACCCGCCAAGCGGTACCGCGCAGAAGCCCGCGATATTGATCGTCGCCGCGCCGACCCACGCCGATTCGGCAAGGTTCAGCCCGAGCAGATTCTTCACAAAATAGGGTGCCCAGAAGGTCACGCCGGTCGATGCACCGGTTGCGAGCGCGAAGACGACGCAGAGGATCAGCGCGGCGGGAATGCGCAGGACGATGCCGATCGGCTCGGCGGGCTTGCCCTGCTCGGCGGCGGTGTGGACGATCGGCGCGTCATGGAGGAAGAACCACAGCACCGCGACATAGATCAGGCCGACGCCGCCGAAGATCAGGAAGGGCGCGTGCCAGCTGAACGCGTCGGCGATATAGCCCGCCGCGACCGCGCCAAGCCCCGACCCCGCGAATACCGCGGTCTGGTGGAGCGACAAGGCACGGCTGCGCATCTGCGGCTTGTGCCAGTCGCCGATCAGCGCGGTGGCGGTGGGATAATAGGTGGACTCGCCGACCGCGACGAGCGCGCGCATCGCGAGCAGCAGCGCAAAGCCGGTGGCCAGGCTCGACATGCCCGTCGCGACGCTCCAGAACACGAGGCCGAAGATGATCAGGCGGCTACGCCGCACGCTGTCGCCGATGCGTCCCGCGACAAAGGCGCCGACAGCATAAATCCAGAAGAACACCGAGCCGAGCAACGCCAGCTGCGTATCGGTCAGGTCGAATTCGGCCTTCAGGTCGGGAAGGACGGCGAGCAGGATGTTGCGGTCGGCCGCGTTGAGGAAGGCGACGAGCCAGAGCAGCCCGATCAATATCCACGGATAGTTGGCGCGTGCTGCCAGGCCTCCCTTATTCCCCACCATATCGTCTCTCCCTTTACGCCGCCGGGTCGATCAAGATCGCCCGAAAGTCGTTCACATTGGTCAGCGTGGGCCCGGTTATGACCAGGTCTCCGAGTTTTTCGAAAAAGCTGTAGGCGTTGTTCGACGCCAGATATTCAGCCGGATCGATCCCGGCGGCCCGCGCGCGCGCCAGCGTGTCGGGGCCGATCGTCGCCCCCGCGGCATCGTCGGTACCGTCGATGCCGTCAGTGTCGCACGAGATGGCGAAGATGCCGGACTCGCCGTTCAGCGCGATCGCGAGGCCGAGCAGATATTCGAGGTTGCGCCCGCCGCGGCCCGCCTTGTTGGTGACGGTAACGGTGGTCTCACCGCCCGAGATGATGACGCGCGGACTGCCGTCCTTTGCCATCCGGCGCGCCAGCGCGGCATGGCTGGCGCCCAGATGGCGCGCCTCCGCCTGCAGCTGGTCGCCGAGGTTGGTAACCTGATAGCCCGCGTCGCTTGCCATCGCCTGCACCGCGGCGAGCGCGTCGCGCGCCTTGGCGATGATCTGCGTCTCGCCCCCCGCGATCCCCAGCGCGTCGGCGGCCGGAGTTTCGTTCGCAGGGTCGTTCAGCGCGGCGGCGACCTGCGGCGACGGCGGGATGCCATATTTGGCCACAATATCGCGCGCGTCGGACAAGCTGGTGAGGTCCGCCACCGTCGGTCCCGACGATACGAAGCTGGGATCGTCGCCGGGGATGTCAGAGATGATCCACGTCGTCACATGGGCCGCCCCCGCGGCGACCGACAGCCGCCCGCCCTTGACGCGCGAGAGATGCTTGCGGACGCAGTTAATCTCCTCGATCGTCGCGCCCGACTGAAGCAGCGCGCGGGTGATCTGCTGCTTGTCGGCCAGCGTCAGCCCCGCCGCGGGCGCCGCGAGCAGCGCCGATCCGCCCCCCGATAGCAACAGCAGCAGATTGTCGCCCGCCTCGAGCTTGGTCGCGATGGCGAGCGCACGGTCGGCGGCGATCAGGCTGTTCTCGTCGGGATAGGGATGCCCCGCCTCGATAATCTCGACATCGGGCCATTGCGGCGCGGGTTCCGGAAGATGGCCGTGGCGCGTGACGACCAGGCCTTTGAGCGGCCGTTCGGCGCGCACCTGCGCGACGCGCATCATCTCGGCGGCGGCCTTGCCGACCGCGATCACCACCGTCCGACCATGCGGCGAATGCGGGATCTTGCGCGGCATCGCGACCTCGGGGCTCACCGCGCGCACCGACTCGCGGAACAGCGCGATCAGCTTGTCGCGCTGGCTCGCCTGGCTCACCTGTTCGGCCTTAGTAGCGATGACACCCTCCACTTATGATTTGCCCCTTGGGGTGAAGCAGAGCGGCAAAAGCGCCTAGCGCAAGATTGTGGAACAGTTTGTTCCATCTTTCGCAACGACCCTAAATTTCCCAGGAAAGCGTGGGTCTTAGCTTCTCCGAAAGATAGTCGATCAGCGACCGCACCCGCACGGGCACCCCCTTGGGATCGGCGAAAAGCGCATAGAAACTCATGTCGGGCGCCTGCCAGCCGGGCAGCACTTCGACCAGTTTCCCCTCGGCCAGATCGCTCTTGCACAGGAACGCCGGCAGCGTCGCGATGCCGAGTTCGGAGCGCACCGCGTGACGCAGCAGGATGAGATCGTTGCACACCAGCCGCGGCGAGAATTCGACCGTCACCTGTTCGGTATCGGTGTGGAGCGGCCAGCGGTGGCGGCGGTCGACCGTGCCCGCCGCGAGCAGATCGAAGCGCGGCAGCTCGACATGGTTCTGCGGCATGCCCTTGCGCTCAAAATAGCCCGGTGCACCGAAAATCCCGCATTCGGTGACCCCCAGTTTGACCGCGACGAGTTCGGAATCGGCGAACGGCCCGACCGCCAGCGCGACATCGAAACCGGCGCGGAGCAGCCCGACCGCATCGTCGGTCAGTACGCTGACCAGCCTGACGTCGGGATAAAGATCGAGGAAGCTCGCGAGCAGCGGCCCGATCAGGCTTTGCCCGAGCACATAGGGAATCGCGATCTTGACGACGCCGCGCGGCACATTCTGCCGGTTCTGCAAGGCGCGTTCGCCGTCGCGCAGGACGCCGAGCGAACGGAGGCAATATTCGAAGAACATCGCGCCGTCCTCGGTCACCGTTACCGATCGGGTCGAGCGGTGGAGCAACTGGACGCCCAGATTCTCCTCGAGCCGCGATATGCGCCGACTGACGGTCGATTTGGGCAACCCCAGCGCCTGCCCCGCCTTGGTCAGACTTTCGGTCTCGACGATTTTCGAAAAGACCTGCAGATCGCCCAGATCGAGCATCGCTTCTCTCCCGCAATTTTATGTCTTATTATGTCAATATCAGCAACACAGCGTTGCAACAATACGGGCTTTCGTCAGCGCCTCTCGCCCTTCAGTTTTTATGACAACGGCCTGCAAAGGGCCTGGAAGAAACCAATGGGAGGAGACCAGCATGACCATCCATCGCCGTTTTTCGCGCAATCTCCGCGGTTCGCTGCTGTGTGCAGCGTCGCTTTCGGCCGCGTTGATCCCGCTTCAGACCGCGCAGGCGCAGGACGCCGCCGCCGATGAAGCGGTGGCCAGCGACGAGGCGGTCGCCAGCGATCAGGACACGATCATCGTCACCGGCACCAGCCGCGGCCGCATCGCGCTCGACACGCCGCTCGCGGTGACCTCGGTCGGCGGGGATTCGCTGGCGCGCCTCGGCGTCAGCAGCCAGGCCGACATTCTCGCCAGCATCCCGACGATCAAGGCCGACGCGGGCGGCGGCGAGGTCGCATCGAACGTGTTTGTGCGCGGCCTTCCCTCGGGCGGGCAATATCAGTTCACGCCGCTGATGTATGACGGCATTCCGGTGATGTCGACCTTCGGCCTCAACTCGTCGGCCTATGACGTCTATTACCGCAACGACCTTGGCATTTCGCGCCTCGAATTCGTCCGCGGCGGCGTGTCGAACCTGTTCGGCCCCGGGTCGGTCGCCGGCCTGATCAACTATATCAGCAAGACCGGGCGCGACGAGCTGGAGGGCACCGCGCAGATCGAATGGGCCGAAAAGGGCCGCTATCGCGGCGACGCGGCGATCAGCGGGCCGCTCGGCGAAAACCTGTTCTTCGCGCTGTCGGGCTTCTATCGCAAGGACGACGGCCCGATCAAAACCGGCCTCGATACCGAGGGCTTCCAGCTTCGCGGCAACCTGAAATATGAATTCCCCGACGACAGCGGGTCGATCACGCTGTCGGGCCAATATATCGACGATCAGGCGCAATTTTATCTGCCCGTCCCGCTCGATGGCACGACCCGCGGCCGCATCGCCGGCAACGACGGCAAGAAAGTGTACCAGCTGCTGACGCCCGATGTCGCCGGGCTGGGCTTCAATACCCCCGACGGCGCCTTTACCACCGGCATCACCGACGGCGTATCGACCAAGGGCGGTCAGATCGCCCTCGCCTTCGACAAGGATTTCGGTGACAGCGGCTGGGGCATCAACGGCCGCGTCAAATATTCGGATTACAAGCATAAGTTCGGGCTGTGGTCGGACGGCGACGGCATCGTCAACGTCCCCGAAACGCGCGCTGCCTTTGTCTCGAACGCGGCGCGGCGCGGGCAGATTCCCGAACTGAACGGCATCACCGCCGCCAATGCGACCTTCACCTATGTCGGCGGCGGCGCGCTAGCGGCGGGCGACATCCTGTTCGCCAACCGCTTCACCGACCGCAACCGCCCGATGCACGACCTTTCGGCCGAACTGAACCTGACCAAGCAGGCGGTGACCGGCCGTGTCGAGCACAGCTTCACGCTCGGCGGCTTTTATGCCGATACGGTCGCGCGCGACGTCAATGTGACGACCACCTTCCTCGGCGCGTTCAACAACCGGCCGCAGCTGGTCAACCTGACCGTCACCAACCCCGTTTCCGGCGCGACGACGATCATTTCGCGGAATGGCGTGCTCAATGCCGGCGGCGGCTATGTCAACAACCGCCACCAGGCCGAACGCTACGCGGTCTATTTCGCCGACCAGATGCAGATCGGCGAGCGCTTCAACATCGACATCGGTGGGCGCGTCGAACATTATAAGGGCGACATCAGCCGCGAGCGGACTTCGACGACGGTCACCGACGCGACGACGCCGAACCTGTCGGGCGCGCTGCGCGACGTGATCTGGGGCAATGACGGCTATCTGACCGGCAAGGTGTCGACCACCGAATGGGCCATCGCCGCCGGCGCGCTGTACAAGCTTACCGACGACGTCAGCCTCTACCTCAACGGCAGCCGCGGCTATTTCTTCCCCGAAGTGCGCGCGGTCGGCTTCCTGCCGCTGCCCGCCGGGACCGCCGCGAACGCCAGCGCGTCGCCGGGGACGGCGAGTTATGAAGGCGAAATCATCAAGCAGGTCCAGGGCGGTATCAAGGTCAGCCAGCCGGCCTTCAGCCTGGAGGCTTCGGCCTTCTACACCAGCCTGAAGAATCGTCGCCAGGTGCTGTTCGTCAACGCCCCGGGCGGCGGCTTTCAGGAGCTCGTCAACCTCGTCGCCACCGAATCCTATGGCATCGAGGCGGTGTTCGACCTGAAACTGCTCACCAATTTGCGCTTCAATGGCAATCTGACGGTGCAGAAGGCACGATATACCGAGTTCCAGTCGAACGTCGGCGGCGTCCCGACGTCGAACCCCGCAATTGTCGGCAATGATCTCGAACGCCAGCCGCAGGTCCTGTACAACGCCGGGCTCTATTATGACGACGGCGCGCTCGATGTGTCCTTCTTCACCAATTACACCGGCGACAATTTCACCGCGTCAAACAATGCGATCAAGCTCGACGGGTGGAATATCGTCAACCTCGATGCCGGCTATACCGTGCCGCTCGGGCGCAACAGCCTGCGCCTGGGGGTGAATGTGTTCAACCTGTTCGACACCGACGCCACGACCGAAGGGTCGCCGCGTCTCGACAACAACCAGACGGTCGGGGGCGCCTATTTCGTGGGCCGCCCGGTCCTGCCGCGCCGCATCACGGCGCGCGCTACCTTCAACTTCTGAAACAGAAAACGGGCATCCGCGACATGACAATTGACAAGCTTGACGCGGGTGCCCGCGCCATCCTGACCGCCAACGACCGAGGCGGCTACACCGTCCCCAACGGCCGGGTCTATCCTTTCCAGTGGAACTGGGACTCGGCCTTCGTCGCCCTCGGCTTCGACACCTGGGACCGCGACCGCGCGTGGCAAGAGGTTGAAACGCTGTTCAGCGCGCAGTGGGACGACGGCTTTGTGCCGCATATCGTCTTCTGGCAGGACGATCCCGGCTATTTCCCCGGCCCGTCGGTCTGGGCGACGGGCAAGACCCCCGTCACCTCGGGCATAACCCAGCCGCCCGTCGCGGCGACGGTGGTGCGCAAGCTGTGGGACAGCGCGATCGCGGCCGACGCCGACGACGCTTACCGCCTCCGCCTCGAAAGCCTGTTCGACAAGCTGATCGCCTGGCACCGCTGGTTCCGCGACTATCGCGATCCCGACGGACGCGGCGTCGTCGTCGCGATGCACCCGTGGGAAACCGGCCGCGACAACTCGCCCGAATGGGACGCACCGGGCGAGCCGATCGATATTTCGGGCGTCGGCGAATATACCCGCCGCGATACTGGCCATCTCGATGCCAAGATGCGCCCGACCAAGCTCGAATATGACCGCTATCTCGCGCTGGTCCAATATGGCGTCGCGCAAGGCTGGGATCATGCCCGGATCACCGCGGGCAACCCGTTCAAGGTCGCCGACGTCGGCATGTCGATGATCCTGCTGCGCGCGAACCGCGACCTGCTCGCGCTCGCCGATTATCTGGACCGCGAAACCGAAGCCGCCGAAATCCGCGCCATGATTGCACGGGCCGAGGCTGGCATCGACTGGCTGTGGGACGAGGAAAAGCACAGCTGGTGTTCGCGCGACCTGCTCACCGGCCGCTCGTCGGGATTCATCACCAGCGCGTCGTTCCTCAGCTTCTACGCCGGGCTCGCCGATCCGGCGAAGGACGCCGCGATGCTCGCACACCTCCACCGCATCGGCAGCAAGGTCGAATATCTGATGCCCAGCCTCGACCCCGAGGATCCGGGTTTCCAGATGATCCGTTACTGGCGCGGCCCGGTGTGGGCGGTCGTCAATTACATGATCGGCACCGGCCTTGCCGAAGCGGGCTTCGATGCCGAAGCGGCGCGGGTACGGCACGACACGCTCGCGCTGATGGAACAGCGCGGCTTTTACGAAGCCTATAGCCCGGTCGATGGGTCGGGCAGCGGCGGCGACGATTTCTCGTGGACCGCGGCGATCTGGCTCGCCTGGCGGTAGCTGTCATGACCGAAATGATCGGACGCTATCATCACCATCATATCGCGCCGCCGCCGATCGACCGGCCCGACGCGCAGGTGCCGGGCGCGCTCGACGAATATCTGTTCGATCTGAACGGCTTTCTGCATCTGAAAGGCGTGCTGAGCCCCAATGAAATTGCGGAAGCGAACGAACTGATCGATGCAATCCCGCGCGACCTCGCGCGCGGGCAGTGGCATGGCTGGGTCCAGCGCGAGGACCACCCCGAACATCGCGGCACCAGCTATCAACAAATCTACGAACTCGGCGGCGTGTTCGAGGCGATGATCGACCACCCACGCTACATCAACTATCTGCTCCGCTTTATCGGCGGGCACGAAACGCACGACATCTATCACGGCCCGGCCGCGGTCGACGAAGCCTTCTTTTCGGTGCGCGGTCCTGGCGACGCGATCCCCATCCATTCGGGTGGGCATGAGCTGTGCAGTCGCACCGGCTATCGCTACTTGAACGGCCGGTTCCTGTGCGGCGAGGTCAATGTGCTGACGGCCTTTACAGACATCGGCGCCGGGGACGGGGCGACGATGATTATCCCCGGTTCGCACAAATCGAACATGATCCACCCCGCATTCCTGCGCCGCGACCGCGTCCACGAATGGTCCAGCGACGGCGGCGGTTCGGCCGAAGATGTCGAAGGCGCGATCGAGGTCCATATGCAGGCCGGTGACATGCTGCTGTTCGTCGATGCGCTGTGCCACGGATCGGCGCGGCGCAGCAATCCGGGCGAGCGTCGGATCAGCGTCTATCGTTATGGATCGGCGTGGAACCGACCGCGCTTCGGACATCAACCCTCCCCGGAAATGCTGGCTCGGGCCAATCCCTTCGCGCGCAAGCTCATCCACCCGCGCGATCCGATCCGCCCGCCGGGCACCCCAGCGCGGTGGTGAAGCCGGATACGGAGCATCCGGCCGCGATCGCCGTCGTCCCGGCCACCGAGGCGCTTGCCAAAGAAATCGAAGCACGGCTGACCGAAGCTCTGCGTGCCAACACGCCGCCCAACGACGTTGCGCCGCTCGCAGTGGTCGCACACGACAACGACGGCACGCTCATCGCTGGACTGACCGGAACGATGGCTTACGGCTGGTTGCTGGTCAAGACGCTCTGGGTCGCCGAAACCGAGCGGGGCCGCGGCCTCGGAGCGCGGATGATGGCGAAGGCCGAGGCTGAGGCTTTCACACAGGGCTGTCACCACGCTTGGCTCGACACGTCGAGCGAGCGCGCCGAAGGTTTTTACCGACGGCTCGGCTACGAACTGTTCGGCGCGCTCGACAATGGCCGCGAGCTCTGGCCGCCCGGCCATCGCCGCACCTTCATGAAAAAAAGGCTGCTTGCATAGCGGGTCGCGTTCGACGGGCGTCAGAATACCGCGTCAGCGGTCGGGATCGACCACCGGTCCCCTGACCCGCGCGCGCACCGCGCTCGGGCTCGCGCCGAGCAGGCTGCGTACCATCTTGTTGAAGCGCTGCGCGTCGGCGACGCCGCAGCGTTCAGCGACGCGCCAGATCGGCAGGTCGGTCGATTCGAGCAGGAAGCGCGCATGTTCGGCGCGCCGTTGGAGCAGACGGTGGGGTACCGTGGTGCCGAAGCGGCTGCGAAAGAGCCGCGCCAGATAAGCAGGCGAGCGCCCCGCCGCGACGGCAATGTCGCGCACCCCGATCGCCTCGTGGAAATGGCGGTCGATATATTCGGCGGCGCGCGCCGCGGCATCATCCTCGGGCAGCGGATCGGTGCGGCGTGCGAGCGTCAGCAGCAACTCCTGCGCCGCCAGCCGCGCCGCAATATGCGCGATCGGGTCGCTCGCGGTCGCGAACAGGCCGCCGACATGGGCAAAACGCTCGCGCAGCGCCCCGCAGCCGGGCAGATGCAGCGCGATCGGCGCGCCGGTTCCTTCCCCCTCCGCCGCTTCGATATGGATGCACCAATGCGCCCCCGGCGCGGCGAGGTCGTAACTCGACGGCAGCCCCGCCGGGCTCAGCGTGATGTCGCCCGGCCCGATCCCGATGCGCCTCCCCGCCAGCTGCATTTCGCCAGTATAGCCGTGGAGATGCAGCGCATGGGTGCGCCCATGGTGGATCGTCGAAAAGTCGCGGTCGGCGAGCAGGAACTGCCCCGCAACGACGATGCGCGGCAAGATCTCCAGCGGCAGATACAGGCTTTCCATGTTCGATTTTTTACCACAAGATCATGGTCACGCCAATTGCGCCGTTTGGCCAAACACGGCACGATCCGGTTCCATCAAGATCCACTGTATCGAGATCCACAAGGGCGAGACCGTAATGCTGAGCGACGAGCAGAAAAAATTCTACGACGACCAGGGCTATGTCCTCGTCCCCGGGTTGTTCAGCGCCGAAGAAGCCGCGGCTTTCCGCGCCGAAATGCACCGCATCGCCGACAACGAGGGCAACAGCGACGCGACGTGGGACAGCGTGCGCGGCAGCGGCACGACGATCACCCATTGCCACGACGTCCATTTCCGCTCGGCGATGGTCACGCGGCTGCTTACCGACCCGCGGCTGACCGACATCGCGCAGGACATCATCGGCCCGAACGTCCAGCTGCACCACAACAAGATGTTCATCAAGCCGCCCGAGAAAGGCTCGCCCTTTCCGATGCACCAGGATTATCCCTATTTCCCGCACCGCGACCATTCGATGATCGCGGTCATCCTGCACTTCGACGACGCGCCCGAGGAGAAAGGGTGTCTGCGCGTGTATCCCGGCACGCACAAGCTCGGCCCGCTCCCCGCCGAGGGCGCCGACCACCATGCCTCGACCGCAACCTATCCGATCGAGGGCGCCACCCCGCTCCCGGCAAAGGCGGGCGATGCGCTGTTCTTCCATTATCTCACCGTTCACGGGTCGGGGCTCAACACCTCGGACGAGCCGCGCACGACCTTGCTGATCCAGCTTCGCGATCCCGCCGACGTCCCGCTCAACGACCGGCACACGTCGCGCGGTCAGGGGATGATGCTGGCGGGCGCCGATCCGACTGCGGGCGCCTTCAAATTCGCTTGGGAAGACGAGCAAGCTGCCTGACGCCGCCGCCTGGCTGCCGCTGCTTTTGTCGCTGGCCAGCCCCAGTCCCGACGCCGATCGCTGCGCGGCGCTGACCAAGCTGACGATCGACAAGGCTGTCGTCGAAAGCGCGCTGCTGTCGGACGGCGTGTGCCAGGTCAGCGGATCGGCGCATCCGGTGCCCGGTTCGGACATCCGCTTCACCGTCTATCTGCCCGCCCCCACGCGCTGGAGCGGGCGCTATTACCAGATCGGCAATGGCGGTTTCGCGGGTGCGATCCATCTGCCGACGCTGGCCGAAGGCGCGCGGCGCGGCGACGCGATCGCGGCGACCGATACCGGGCACCGCGGCGACGGTTTCGACGCCAGCTGGGCGCCGGGTAATCCCGTGGCGCTGGCCGACTATGGCTGGCGATCGATCAAGGCGACCCGTGATGCCGCCGCCGCGCTGGTCGGCGCCTATTATGGACGCGCGCCCGCGCACCATTATTTCATGGGGTGCTCGAACGGCGGGCGCATGGCGCTGATGGCGGCGGCGCGCTGGCCCGAGGACTGGAGCGGTATCATCGCGGGAGCTCCGGCGACCCCGTGGACACAGCAACTGCGCAATTTCGGCGCGATGCAGGACGCAATGCGCGCGCCGGGCGGATGGCTGGGGCGCGCCGACCTCGAACGCATCCGGCAAGCGGCGCTCGCCAACTGTCCCGCGGGTTCGGTGCGCCACGGGATCGCGCAGCGGCCGGGCGCCTGCCCGATCGGCTGGTCCCGGGTCACCCTGTCGGCGCCGCAGCGCGCAACCGTAGATCAGATCATGACGGCGGGGTATGTGCCCGCCGCGATGATCGCCGACGACTGGACGCGGTGGATCGCCAATCCCGACCCGGCCGCGCCATCGCAGCTGACCTTTGCGCAACAATCGCGCGCGCATCTGTTCGCCCATTTTTCGGCGGCCGAGCTCGCCACCAATCTCGACGTCCAGCCCCGCAACCTGCAGCGCTTTCGCGATCGGGGCGGCAAGATCCTGTCCTATTTCGGCTGGGGCGACGCGGTGATCGCGCCCGAACTGGGGCGCCAATGGTACGGCTCGGTCGCCGCCGCGACGCACGGCCCCGACCCGATCACCGATTTCTATCGCCTGTTCATGGTCCCCGGCATGCTGCACTGTCAGGGCGGAGCGGGTCCGGTGAACTTCGGCCAGTCGCTCGACGCCCCGCCTTATGCGGCGCGCCCGGACTATGACGTGCGCCTGTCGCTCGAACGCTGGGTCGAAAAAGGCGTCGCGCCCGATCGGTTGCGAAGCCGCAAAGGCGCCGTCCAGGCGGCACTGCGCCCGACCAACCCAGCGACGATCGGCGACGAAAGCATCGATTGACCGATTGTTTCCGGCGGGCGCCGGTCATCGCGGCGCGGCAGCCAATCCAATACCAGCGGAAGGCATTCACTCTCGATGATTGGGATGAATTTGGTAGCGGAGGAGGGATCCATACCAAGGCATTAAAGCCTTGTTTTCAAGTGATTTTGCCTGATGAGCGTTGGAGAAATGCCCCAGTTTCGGCCCCGTTTCGACGAGTAGTTTCCGGAATACGATAGACCGTTTTTGTTAGGTCGCATCCCGCGACATCGGAGGTGCCTCCCTTCCGCGAGGGCGCGGCCGCATCCGATTTGCGGTGAGAAAGTTACGGATACTCTCCACCATGATGACGGTCGCACGCCCAACTTTTGCAGCCTCAATGTCCCCCGAGGCGATCAGCTCATAAATGGTCGAGCGACCCAGACCGGTCATCCGGCTGGCGTCGGGAACGCGAACACTGATCGGTTCGATCGGCGACCGATCGTCGCCGGTCGTCAAGCTGGCCCCGCTTCCCCGGCGGTGCATCGCTATTTCCTTCGCCGTTGTTTGCTGAACTCCCGGTCGCCGGCGATGAAGCGCTCGATCATCGGCGGGATGAGCTTCTCCGGCGTCAGCGCCGACGGTATCGGTCACATCGAAGGCGATGCCCTCGGCGTCGCCGAGCAACTGGCGGGTTTGGTCGATCTGCGCCTGCAATTCCCCGAGCGTCGAAACGGGCAGGCTCTGCAGATTTCGCGCCTCATTGAGCAGCGAGGTCGCCTGGTTCTGGAGCTGCTTGATCTGGTTGTTGATCTGCTCGAGTGTGCGCGCGGCGGTCAGGATAGGCTGCGGTCACGATTATGTGATCGACAATCTGGATATCGAGCGACCGGCCGATCTGGTCGAGTTGCCGGGTCGCCGCGACATCTTCTTCGCTGGGCGAAGGATCTCCGCTTGGATGATTATGGACGAGGATGTCCTGCTCGACGAGATCGCCGCTGATACGCATTGCAATGCCGTCGCCGAGCGGCACATTGACCGCGCCCTGGAGCTGCAGGCTGTTGGTCTCGAAGCCGTAGCGCGCGCTCGCCCAGCCCCCGAGATCGAAGACCGGCTCGGCCGAGATGATATTGATCGCCCCGCCTACGGCATTGCGGCCATAAAGCGCACCCTGCGTTCCGCGCAGCACCTCGACGCGGCCGATATCGAGCATGTCGAGACGGGTGAAGTTGCGTCCGCCGACGGGGCCGCCGGCGATATAGGCGCCGTTGCGATAGAGGCCGACGCTCGGGTCGCCGTTGGTCGCGCGCGCGGTCGACGAGGCGCGGATCGAGATTTCGGACGTGATCGACGAGCTCAGATTGTTGAACCGGACGCTCGGCTGATCGGCGAGCAGCTCGCCGCTTCCCGTCGCGCCGCCGCGATCGTTCAGCGCGGTGACATCGATGACCGATGCCGCGGTGGGCACATCCGCAAGCCGCTCCTCGCGGCGACGCGCGGTCACGACGATCGCGCCGTCATCGCCCGCCTCCGCCGCCGTATCGACCGGGAGAGCCTCGGGAGTTTCCTCCTGGGCGAAGGCGGGCGCGGCTGCGGCGGCCACCCAAACGGCGGCCGTGCAGAATAGAAGATGCACCTTGCGTCCCATAAGTCTCTCCCCATCGTCTTATCGCAATTATTATCGATAATTTTGTGCATCAGGACGCACGAGTCAAGCCGGAAAAACGCGAAGCGTCCGGCGAGGCGGTCAGCGGGGGGTGGGAATGACCGCGCTCAGCAGATCCCGAAAGCCGCGCGCCGTAGCGGCAAGCGGCTCGGCCGCGACGCTCGATAATATGTCGGTCGGGGCATGATGATGTCGGTGTGCGCCGAAGACTCCGGCATGGCGCGTATAGCCCGCCTTGATCACTTCGGAGAGTTCGCCCGCCGTCCCGTCGGACGAGGGATAGGCCATCTCCGCGCCGGGCTGACCCTTGAAGATTTCGCGCGCCCGCTCGACATATTCGGGCGATGTCATGAGGAAGCGGAACGGATCGGCGCTCGGCAGCGGCAGGAGACGGCCGGGCATTTCCTGATAATCGCGCGTCGCCGCATTGGCGCCGAGATGCAGCCAGAAATCGGTCTCGGCGGGCGGCGGCCCGATCGCCTCGACGATGTGGCTGGCGCCGAGATTTTCATATTCATGGCCGCTGTTGCACACGAACAGCAGATTATGCTCGGCAAAGACACGCGGCATCCAGTCGGCGAGCGCCAGCCAGATCGCGATGCCCGGGCCGCGCTCGCCCGCGCAATCGGTCCAGCCCGAGCGCGGCGTCGAGACGGCGAGCCAGGGACGGCCGGGCCGAAGGCGGCGGCCGATAACATTCTCGGCCTTGCGCGTCCCGCCGCTGCCGAGAAGCGTGAGCCGCGCCGGCTTGCCATGCCGCGCCGCCTCGATCACCGGCGCCGCGAGACGCGGCGCCAACAGGGCCAGAGGCTTGTCGGATATCGGTCGATCGGCTGGCGTGTTGAGGAGAAGCGCTTCGCCCGAGGGGCCAGTCGTCACGAGGATCACCGCGCTCGCGCCGCGCGACAGGGCGTCGGCGAGCGGCTCGCGAACCGCCCGATCGACAAGGCTCGACCAACGACGATGCGGAAGGCGGACGACGGCGATCGCGCCGTCGAGCCGCTCGGCCGTCTCGGCCAGCAGCAGCGGCGCCTCGAGTCCCGCGGCGCCGGTTTCAGCGGCCAGCGGCTGTGCGACGAGCGCGACCTTCAGATCGCCGAGCGCGAGCTCGCACTGCGAGGTCTCGAACCAGGGAACATCGAACGGCTGCCGCTCGACGGTGAAGCCGGCAGCGGCCAACCGCTTCGCGATCCAGTCGGCCGTGGCGCGGTCGCCCGCACCGCCCGCCTGCTTGTTGCCGGCATCGGCGTAGGTCTTGAGGTCCGCGAAGAGTCGCTCGGGCCCGAACATCGCGATTTCCTTGCTGTCGGCGGCTCCGGCATTGCTCGCCTGGAGCGCGAGCGGCGCCGCGAGACCCGCCTTGAGCAGGGTCCGGCGATCGGTGACCGGACGCGTCATGTCGCCTTCGCCCGGCGTCGGCCCGGCTTGGGCTTCGCATGGCGGGCCTTATATTCCTCGAGCGCGCGCCCGAAGCTCTCCTGCGTCACCCCGATCAGGTCGCGCGCGGAAGCATCGGCTGCGTCCCCGTCGCGGGCGACGATATGGCGGCAAAGCTCTTCGTAGAGTACCGCCGAGCGCCGTCCCGCCTCATTGCCGTGGGTCTCGATATAGCTGTCGGTGTAGACATTATGCTGCCAGCGCGCGAGCAGCGCGACGCGGTCGAGAAGCTCGAGGGCAAGCGGCGCATTGCTGCGCTTGGCGATGAAGCGGCCGATCCGGTTCGAGACCTTGATATGCTCGAACGTATCCTCGGTGCGCTGGGTCACGTCCTTATATTCGACGAGCCGGTGCATGAGTTCACGCCCGTCGCGCTGGGTCATTTCTACCGCGGCAAGACGGCAGACGACGCCGAACAGCGCCTTCCAGAGCTCATAGACCTCGTTCGCCGCATGCTCGTCAATGTCGATCACATAGGTGCCGCGCCATGGCACGACCTTGACCAGCCCGATCCGCGCGAGATGGCGGAACGCCTCGCGCACCGGCGCATGGCTGACGTCGAACCGCGCCGCGATCTCGCGCTCGCGCAGCCATGTCCCTGGCGGAATGCGCCATTCGACAATATCGTCGGTCAGCAAGCGCGCGATCACGCGGTCCTGGGTCGGCGCGTCGCCGTCCTCCATCTTCGTCGCGGCCATTTCTCTCCGTTCGGCTTGTCCTGCTCGCGGTGCATCCTAGTCGGGCAGCCCACACGAGCAATCGATGATTGCGATTGAAATTATTATCGATAATATCAGCAAAGACAAGCACGAGAAACGGGAGCCGGATTTTGAAGCGAAACATCCTCCTTCTTGCCGCCGCGATAGCGGCGGCCCCTGCCCCCGCCGCCGAACCTTCCCCGCTTCCCGGCTGCGCTGCGGCGCTCGCTTATTCCGATGCGCATGCGGGCGTCGCGGTGCTGGTTCTCGAGAATGGCAAAATCCGCTGCTCCAGCGCCGACACAAGCACGCCGCAGGAGCTTTGGTCGGGGACGAAGAGTCTCGTGGGGCTGATGGCCGCTGCCGCGGTTCAGGATGGGCTGCTGACACTCGACGAGGCGGCGGCAGACACGCTGACCGAATGGAAGAGCGATCCCGCCAAGGCCAAGATCACGCTGCGCCAGCTCCTGTCGATGACAAGCGGGCAGGCCTCTGCGGTCGGCAGACCGCAATCCTATCTCGATTCGGTGAAGCTGCCGCTCGCAGCGCCCCCGGGCAGCAAGTTTCAATATGGCCCGGCCCCGATGCAGATCTTCGGCGAGATCATGCGCCGCAAGCTCGTCGCCAAGGGCGAAGACGGCGATCCGCGCCGCTATATCGAGCGGCGCATCCTGGCCCAGATCGGGGTGACCGTCGGCGATTGGCGCAGCGGCCCCGACGGGGCACCGCTGATGCCGCAGGGCCTCGTGCTCGCGGCCACCGAGTGGGCGAAGATCGGCGAGTTCGTGCGGCGCGGCGGGACGCAGGATGGGAAAGCGCTCGTCGATGCGGCCGCGCTCGCCGAGCTGTTCAAGGGCAGCGAAGCCAATCCGGCCTATGGCCTGACCTGGTGGCTGCCGCGCGCCAGCCCGGCCAGCGACCCCGTCACACGCTCGACCGACATCACCCAGCATGCGGGCACGCTGCCCGCCGACATGGTGGTGGCGGCAGGCGCCGGCGACCAGCGCCTCTATGTCATCCCGTCCAGGCAGCTGACGATCGTCCGGCAGGCGAAGCTCGACATCATGGCGCTCGCCGCGGGCCGGAAGAGCGGCTGGTCCGATGCGCACTTCGTCGGGCTGTTGCTCGGCGACTAACGCCCCAAGCGATGCGAGCGCGGTTCTCCATTGCGGAACTCGGCCAACTGATATCATCTTGCGCCGATGAAGACCGTGACCGTTCGTCTGCCCGATTTCGCCGCCATGTCCGACGAGGAGATGCAGCACCATAACCTGACCGGATCACGCGATGGGCGCTGGAGCAGCCTGACGCTCTGGCTTCTCGAACGGTTCGGGACCGACAAGCTCGAGCTGGGTGAGGCCTGGTCGCAGACGTGGACGGGATGGGAATGCCCGGTCTGCAAACGGCCGAAGTTCGAGATCGCCCGGCTCACCGACAACAATGTCCTGCTTTGCCAGCTCGATGAACATCATGATCATCTGTGCGACCATCTCAAGAGAGTGATCGGCAAGGAGATTCTCGCCGCCGCACCCGGCGAGACGGGCGTCATCAGGCGCCGGGCATTTGCGACGACGTTCCCGCTCGTGGAGCGCTTCGCGCGGCTGCTCGTTTGCAACGACTGCAATGCCGCCGACGGCGCGATGAAGGCGCAGCTCGGCCGGGAGGTTCCCTCCTATTTCAGCTTCAGCCCAAGCGAGATCGCGGCCTTCATCGTGCCGGCGCCCAATGCGCCGCACGAAATCGAGGTCGACATTGGCGAGATGCTGTGGCGCGAGGCGATCCGTTCGATCGCGGCGCGCGGCACGCCCGCGCGCCGCCAGACATCCTCGACGCAGTCGTAGGGCAAATCCCCCCTCGCCCCGACGATCGCAGCGCCATGAACATTGGCGAGCGATCGTACCTGGCGAAAGCCGAGGCGCACCGCGAGATAGCGCCCGGCTCCACCATGGGTGTCGCTCTCCTCCAGCGTGCAATCCCAATGGCTGTCGTTGATCGAGACCGGGCGCACCTCGACGCCATGATTGCGGGCATCGCGCACGATCTGCGCGGGGGCATAGAAGCCCATCGGCTGGGCGTTGAGCAACGCGGCACAGAAGACATCGGGATGGTGATGCTTCATCCAGCAGCTCGCATAGGCGATCTTCGCGAAGCTCGCGGCATGGCTCTCGGGAAAGCCATATCTGCCGGTCCTCGCGCACAAGCCCGGCGCGCTGCGTAACGGCGCACCGTTCCAGGACTGGGATCTGCCGCCCGCCCTGCACCGATTACGGCGAAGGCTCGGCACCGGGGACGAGGCCGATCGCAGGTTCGTGCGGGTCCTCTCGGCGGTGCTCACCGATGGCCTGGAGCCGGTAGAGGCTGCCGTGCGCGAAGCGTTGGCGAACGGAACGGCCAGCGACGAGCTGATCCTCAACATCCTCTCCCGGCGCCGCGAGCCGGCGACACCCCACAGCATCGTCACTTCGGAAGACCGGATGCTGCAGCATCCTCCGCTCGCCGACTGTGCCCGCTATGATCTGCTGCGAGGCTATGATGCAGCGGCATGATATGATCGACACGATGCGCGGCCTCGGACTCAAGGGCATGGCGGCGGCGTTCGACGAGGCGGTCACCACCGGCCTCCAGCGCAAGCGCACCACCATGGAGATACTGACCGACCTGCTCCGTGCTGAGGCGACCCACCGGGATGCAGCCTCCATCCGCTATCGGATGACGGCTGCGAGGCTGCCCGTGGTGAAGGACCTGGAGCGGTTCAGCTTCGAGGGCACACCGATCAATGAGGAGATGATCCGCTCCCTTCACGATGGCTCCTTCCTCCCGCCTCGCCGCAATATCGTGCTGGTCGGCGGCACGGGGACAGGCAAGACCCACCTCGCCATCGCGATCACCGCCAATGTCGTGCGAAGGGGCGCTCGCGCCCGCTACTTCAACACCGTCGATCTGGTGACACGCCTCGAAGAGGAGACCCGGATCGGCAAAGGCGGGACCCTGGCGGCGCAGCTGTCGCGGCTCGACCTGATCGTGCTCGACGAGCTCGGTTATCTGCCGTTCGCCCGCTCGGGAGGGCAGTTGCTGTTCCACCTCATCAGCAAGCTTTATGAGCGGACCAGCGTCATCATCACCACGAACCTCGCCTTCGGCGAATGGCCGACCGTGTTCGGCGATCCCAAGATGACCACGGCGCTGCTCGACCGCGTCACCCACCACTGCGATATCGTCGAGACGGGCAACGACAGCTGGCGCTTCAAAAACCGCAGCTGACAGCCACCTTCGGCGCCTTCAAAAATCTATCTTGCGCTGCGCGCGCCTCCGGTCGGGCTACGCCCGCCCTCCGCCGCACGCAGCGCAAGGCCATCTTCAACAAACCAGCATCATATTATCCGAAAAGGGGGTCCCTCTTCGACGCCGATCGGGGGTCCCTTTTGAACGCCGTTTGACAGCCCTCGATTTCATCCGGCCAGATCTCAATCGTCCGCACAGGTCCACTCCTTTCCAAAGCCGATGCCAGCGATCGCTTGAAATATGCCAAAAGGGAATTTGGTTGCAGCAGGCGCAGAGGGCTTTTGGCCGACTTCGATCGGCGGCCTCCGATACCTCTCCTTGTTAGCCTGACGGGACCGATATGCCGAGGCTCCCGATCTTGGGATTCCGTGAGACAGACGGCACGCTCCGCCCGCTGAGCAGGTCGCGATAGTAAAAGGCCTGCAGGGTCCACCCTTCGGCAAATCCGCTGTGCGCCACCATCAGATCCAACCGGTGCCGAGAGGATGCCGGAAGAGATACAGGTGCCTCTGAGGAAATTCTAATCGCGCCTGTACCCGCCGCCATGGCGCGTCGGCCAGGAAACTGCATGTACGTCACGCGCAGCTTTATGCGAGCCCCGTCTGCTGTGAGATATGTCTGCGCCAAAAGCGATTCGGCGAATGCCGCCTTCTCGCTAGCCTCCAACAGGCCGTTGCCGTTCGCGTCGAGGTGGCTGAACATATGCGCCCCATCCTTCGTCGAGGGCGTGATCGCGAACGTCAGCACCGCCTTAGTTCGGCCGAGCGACAGCAAGGCCTGCTGGTCGACATGGGCGTGTGGGTGCGCCGAGGCGGCCGAAACGAAGGCGACAGCAGCAGCCGCACCAAGCGCAGCCCTCATTTCTTCGCTGCAACCCAGGCTGCGCCATAATCATTGGCGGGGTCGCGATACATATTGTGGGCATGTTCGGTGGGGTCGTCGCTGCCCAGCTGCTGGGGCGAATATTCCATCACGAGCCCTGGACCGGTAATACGGAAATAGGCCGTCCCCGGCTTGTCCTGAGGGCCCCACCATCCGAAATGGAGATTGTCGATATGGCTGCGGACAGCCGCCATTTTGGCCGCCGCGTCGCGGCCATTGAACTGGCTGACGCGCGCCTCGACCACCGCGAGCAGCAGCAATTTCTGCGCCGCGTTCAGTTTCGCACCGCTAATGCCTTCGGGCGCCAGCGTCGTTCCATATTCGCCCGGTCCGAGGATCAGGTCGATGCGCTCGTCGCCGCGGACCGCGGCCTTTTTCTGAGCGGCATCAAGGCTGGCCAGTAGCCCATGAGCGGCATCCAGTTCACGCTTCGTGATATAGGTTTTGCGCCCCTCGAAATCGATCGTCAGCGGCTGCCCACCGGTGAGCATCGGAGAAAAGCTCGCCTCGGCACCGACGAAGGTCACGTTGATCGCGAGGTGATGTCCACCGAACTGGAACAACCAGGGCTTGTCGGTCGAAGGCGCGCCGACAAAGGCGACATAATAGAAATCGCTCCCGAAATCCGCAGCGGGGCCGTCGCCGCCCTTGAGCTTGTCGTCCGCCGCCATCTGCATATGGGCGTTCCGGACGCCGCGTTCGCTCAACACCTCACCCAGCAACCGGTCGAGCGCGGCGCGCTGTTCCGGGTTGAGGTCGCGGCGCATGATGCCGCCGCGCTCGACGAAACTGGTCGGAAAGTTCGACCAGCGCGCGCGCTGCTGGTTGTCGTCAAAGGCACAAACGACGGCCTTGCGCTGCGCGTCGTTGAGCGTCGCGAGGAAGTCATTGGCGGCATCGACGATCGCCAGCGCCTTGGCGTCAGCCGGCTTGACCGCGACGGACGTCGCGATCGGCATATCGACTTTCTCGCCATCACCTCCCGGTCCCGAGCATGCTACAGCTCCAAAATAGGCCGACATCAGGACCGGAAGCAAAAGCATTCTGGGGACAGCACGCATCGCACACCTCGCATCGAACCCGTCGGAGTAAGTCGATATCCTACCGTCATCGTGCGCTTTTACCAGAAGCGCCGCACTCGAAGCAGCCTCTATCGCGGTACGGACACGCGACGATAGCCGAGCATGTGATGGGCTGGCGCGTGGAACCAGCGCGTCCGCAACGGCTCATCTTCGACCCAAGGTATAATTGTGCCACCGCCCGAATAGCGGGCATTCTCCGGGCGAACCAAAATTCGCGCACGATATCGGAGGCACAAGATGCTTGAACAGGCCATGGGGAAATTCGCGGGCAAATTGCTGATCCGCGACAGTTACGACAATTTTATCGGCGGCCGATGGGTCGCGCCGGCGAAGGGCCAATATTTCGACAATATCTCGCCGATAACCGGCCATCCGGTCTGCAAAGTCGCGCGATCGACCGCGGAAGACATCGAAACGGCGCTCGACGCCGCGCACAAGGCCAAGGACGGCTGGGGACGCGCCTCTTCGACCGAGCGCGCAATCGTCCTCAACAGGATTGCCGACAGGATGGAAGCCAATCTCGACCTCCTCGCGATGGTCGAGACGATCGACAACGGCAAACCGATACGCGAGACCACGCACGCCGATCTGCCGCTCGCAATCGATCACTTCCGCTATTTTGCCGGTTGCGCCCGTGCGCAGGAAGGCTCCATCGCCGAGATCGACCACGACACCGTCGCCTATCATTATCATGAACCCCTCGGCGTGGTCGGGCAGATCATTCCCTGGAATTTCCCGATACTGATGGCGGTGTGGAAGCTGGCCCCCGCGCTCGCGGCGGGCAATTGCGTCGTGCTGAAGCCCGCCGAGCAAACGCCGATGTCGATCATGGTGCTCGCCGAATTGATCGCCGACCTGCTGCCCGAAGGCGTACTCAACATCGTCAACGGGTTCGGCATCGAAGCCGGCAAGCCGCTCGCCAGCAACAAGCGCATCGCCAAAATCGCCTTCACCGGCGAGACGACGACGGGTCGGCTCATCATGCAATATGCCAGCGAGAATCTGATCCCCTGCACGCTCGAACTGGGCGGCAAATCGCCGAATATTTTCTTTGCCGACGTCATGGACGCCGACGACGACTATTTCGACAAGGTGCTCGAAGGGTTCGCGATGTTCGGGCTCAATCAAGGCGAGGTTTGCACCTGCCCGAGCCGCGCCCTGGTTCAGGCCAGCATCTATGACAAATTCATGGAACGTGCGATCGCGCGCGTCGAGAAGATCAAGCAGGGCAACCCGCTCGATGCGGCAACGATGATCGGCGCCCAGGCATCGAACGACCAACTGGAGAAGATCCTCGCCTATATCGATATCGGCAAAGCCGAAGGCGCCAAGGTTTTGACCGGCGGCACCCGCGCATCGCTCGGCGGCGAGTTGACCGATGGCTATTATGTCACGCCGACCGTGCTCGAGGGGCACAACAAGATGCGCATCTTCCAGGAGGAGATCTTCGGCCCCGTCCTGTCGGTGACCCCGTTCAAGGATGACGACGAGGCGCTGGCGATCGCTAACGACACTCTTTACGGCCTTGGCGCCGGCGTCTGGACCCGCAACGGGAGCCGCGCCTATCGTTTCGGCCGCGCGATCCAGGCCGGTCGGGTCTGGACCAATTGCTATCATCTCTACCCGGCGCATGCGGCGTTCGGCGGCTACAAGCAGTCGGGTATCGGGCGCGAGAACCACAAGATGATGCTCGACCACTATCAGCAGACCAAGAATCTGCTCGTCAGCTACAGCCCCAAAGCATTGGGTTTCTTCTGACGGCGACCGACACTCCCGGTGAATGGCGTCCATCTCCGAAACTCACTCGCCGCCATTCACTGCCTTGGCGGGCATCCAGAAGGATGCCCGCCCTTTGTCGTTCGAAGGAGGCGGCACACAAATGATGAAGCCACCGCACCGCGTTCTCTCGACACCCCACGCCGATGCCTGGATCGCGCGGCTGTCGGAGCAGCACGGGGACCTGATGTTTCATCAGTCGGGCGGGTGCTGCGACGGGTCCGCCCCGATGTGCTTTGTTCGCGGCGAATTTCGGACCGGTGCGCAAGACATCTTGCTGGGCCATATTGCAGGTGATGTTCCGGTGTGGATCGGCGCGGCGCAGTTCGAATATTGGCGCCATACGCAGGTGACGATCGACGTTGTGCCCGGCAGGGGCGCGGGCATGTCGCTCGAAAGCCCCGAGGGGGTCCGTTTCCTCGTCCGGTCGCGCATCTTTACCGATGAGGAAGCGGCGGCTCTGGAAATGGCGGGCGAACCGGAGCGTGGGGGATAGCGCATTCGGAAAGAGACAATGGCACCGGAAAAGGTGCATAGTCCGGAAAAGAAAAGAACCGGGAGAGCAGCAACGTGACCACCCTAACCAAGGATCTTGCCGTGGCCTCTTCGCACGAGGCCGACCCGTCGGCGGCGCTTGCCGACATCATGGCGCAGATCGGCGATGTTCCGCTCGCCGGAGGGTTGATATTTTGCTCGCATCGCTATGATCGGGATGCCTTGGCCCGCGCGATCAACCGCAATTCGGAAGGGCTGACCGTATTCGGCTGCACCAGTTCGGGCGAAGTAACGGCGATCGGCTATGACGAGGACAGCATCGCGTTTGTCGGTTTTCCGGCCAACAGCTTTCACATGGCGACGCATTGCTTCGACCAACTCGACAATTTCGAGCCCCTATGCGGCCGCGATGCGATACGCGCGCTGGCCGCGCGCGCGGAAATGGGCGCCCGGGGGTTGGGTGAAAATGTAAACCGGGTCGCCCTCTTCCTCGTCGATGGCCTGTCGCACCGTGAAGAATTGCTGACGATGACCGTCCAGGACGCTCTCGGTGACATTCCCCTGATCGGCGGCTCGTCGGGCGACGGTCTGCTTTTCCGCGAAACCGGCATCTTCCACGGCGGTCGATTCCACAACGACGCGGCCGTCGTCGCCATCCTGTCGTCCGCAAAGCCGATGCATGTGTTCCGGTCCCAGCACTATGTGCCCGGCACTAGGAAGATGGTCGTCACCGGCGCCATCCCGACCCAGCGGATCGTGACCGAGATCAATGCCGAGCCCGCCGCAATCGAATATCAGCGACTGGCCGGTCATCCAGGCGAGACTCTGGATTTTGGTTTTTTTGCCGCCCACCCCCCGATGGTGCGAGCCGGCGGCGAATATTATGTCCGCTCGATTCAAAGCGTCAATCCGGACGGCAGCCTGACATTCTATTGCGCAATCGACGAAGGCATCGTCCTAACCATCGGCGAGCCGATCGATCGGGTTTCAGGGATGACGACATTGTTTCGGGAGGTGGCGGCCGAGGTCGGAGCCATCGATCATATTATCGCGTTCGACTGCGTTCTGAACCGGATCGACGCCGAGCGTCGCCAGGTCGCTCGCGAAGTCTCCGAGCTTTATTCGGCCAACAGGGTGATCGGATTCAACACCTATGGTGAGCAGTATCACGCCGCTCACGTCAATCAGACTTTCAGCGGCCTCGCGATCGGCAGATGAGCAATGCCGCTTCCCCGTTGACCCTCGAAGCCGACGAGATCGGCGCGTTACGCGCGCGCATTGCGAAACTGGAAAGGATCAACGCCGCCTTGATGGACAGGGTGGAACGGTCCACCGACCTGCAGGGCAGCGCCTTTACGATGTTCGAGACGGCAATTTCGCTTGAGGCCATGGTTCGCGATCGTACCAGCGTGATCGAAGATGCCATGGCGCGCCTCGCGACGGTCAACGCCGAATTGGCCGACGCGCATGCGGGGGCAGATGCGGCGCGCGCGCGACTTCGCGACGCGATCGAATCACTCGTCGAAGGATTTGCTCTCTTCGATGCCGATGACAGGCTCATCTTGTGCAACGATGCGTATCTCAGCCTGTGGCCCGAGGTTGCCGACCACCTCGACGAAAATCTGACCTTTGGCGATATCGCGCGCATCGTCGCCGACAATAACAGGACCATGGGCGCTTTGGTCGCACCCGACCGCTGGGTATCCGACCGGTTGGCACGTCACAGCATTGCCGAAGGCGGTCATGTTCAGGCGCTGTCGGACGGGCGGTGGATTCAGATCAACGAACTGCGAACGAGCGAGGGTGGTATTGTCGGCATCTACACCGACATAACCGACGTAAAAGCGGAGGATGCGCGCGAGCGCGCGCGCGAGCTCGCGGCGAAGAGCATCGTCCTGCAAGCCACGCTCGATGCGATTCCCCAAGGCGTGTGCGTCTATGACATAGATCATAGGCTGGTGGCGTGGAACGGGCCGCTCCTCTCGATTATCGGCCTTCCGGTCGACGCCATCGCCAGCGTCGCGACGCACGAAGGTCTGGTGGACATGTGCACCCGCCTCAACGGTCCGATGGACGCCGACGAACCGTTAGCGTGGCTACCCAATTCCGCTTCGGAAACGATTTCGCGCCGCCATCATAGTAGCGGCCGCGTCATCGAAGTCCGCCGCACGCCGATGCCCGACGGCGGCATGGTCATGAGCTTCTTCGATATTACAGGCGCGTTGCGATCAGCCGCCGCACTTCGCGAAGCCAATGAGACTTTGGAGCGCCGGGTGGAAGAGCGAACGGCCGAAATCAGTGCCGTCAACGGCAAGCTGCAGCACCAGATTGCCGAACGGATGGCCGCGGAAGCCGCCATGGCCGAGGCCAAGACGGTCGCGGAGGAGGCTAACCGGTCCAAGACCCGCTTCCTTGCGGCGGCAAGTCACGATCTGTTGCAACCGCTCAACGCGGCCCGCCTGTTTACCGCAGCGTTGACCGAGCGGCGTCTCGCGCTGCCGACGCGGGCGCTGATCAATCAGACATCCACGGCGCTCGACTCGGTAGAGGATCTGCTTGAAGCCCTTCTCGAGATTTCACGTCTCGACGCCGGTGCGATCCAACCCGAAGTCAGCCACTTCCGTCTCGACGCCCTGCTGGCGACGCTCAGGATCGAATTCGCGCCCATGGCGATGTCGGCGGGGCTCGATTTCAGGGTCGACAACAAGGCCTATTGGGTCGAAAGCGATGTGCGGCTGCTGCGCCGCATTCTCCAGAACTTCGTGTCCAATGCGATCCGGTACACGCCGCGAGGCAGTGTTACTCTGTCATGCGAGGCCATTGAACAGGGCACGATCCGCGTCTCGGTCTCAGATACAGGGACCGGCATTGCGGTCGGCGAGCAGGAGCAAATTTTCGAGGAGTTCAAACGCCTCGATTCGGTAAAGCGAGTCCCCGGCAAAGGGCTCGGCCTCGCCATCGTCCGCCGTGCCAGCGACATGCTTGGTCATCCGATCAACCTGACCTCTGCACCCGGCCGCGGATCCTGTTTCTCGATCGACGTTCCACTGGGCGAAGAACGGTCCAGCATTACCGGCGACGAGCGTCCCGCTAGCGGCGCGCGCTCGATGAAGGGTCGTCGGATATTGGTCATCGACAATGAGGCGCAGATCCAAAAGGGCATGCAGACGCTGCTGTCCGGGTGGGGCTGCGAGATCGCCACGGTCGCGACCTACGACGAAGCGTGTCGGCAGGCACAACAGGATCAACCGATTGATCTCGTCATCGCCGACTATCATCTGAACGACGGGCAAACGGGGGACGAAGCGGTTCGGTTGGTCCGTGCGCAGCGCGGGCACGATATCCCGGCGATCATCATCTCGGCCGACCGCAGCGACGAATTGAAAGTCCGGCTCGACGCGCAGGAGATGCCCTTGCTGGGCAAGCCGATCAAGCCGGCGCAGATGCGGGCGCTGCTGAGGACGATGCTAAGCTAGTGCCTCGAAGCTCTATTCACCGTCGTTGAAATGGACGCGATTGGCGAGAATGACGGCCTGAGTCCGACTGAACACGCCAAGCTTCAGAAGAATCGCGGACACATGCGCCTTCACGGTGGTCATCGATACGCTCAGGTCGTGAGCGATCTGCTTGTTGAGTCTGCCCTGAACCAAATGACTTAGGACGATTTTCTGCTGCGGGGTCAGGCTGTCGATCCGAACTCGGATGTCGGTATCCTTGCGCGACGTTTCGCTTTCTTCCGCAAGCACGTCGGGCACGACGATCTCGCCGGACATGATCCGGTGCAGCGCCTCGAGGATGGCACTGCGCTTCATCGATTTGGGAATAAAGCCGGCAGCGCCCGCGCCGAGCGCCTCTTGGACGAGTTGCCGGTCGAACGTGCCAGACACCATGACGATTGGAAGGCTGGGAAAGCGATGGCGCAGAAAGCGCAGGCCATCGAGCCTGACGACGTCGGGCATATTGAGGTCGAGCAGCACAAGGTCGAAATTGCTCTGTCGGTCGAGCGTCGCGATCGCTTCTTCGAGACTGGCCGCCTCGAGGATCTCGCATTGATCGAAAGTGACCGCGATGACGCTGCGCAGCCCGTCGCGCACCAATGGATGATCGTCGACAATGAGGATACGATCCATCGTTGCTTCGGCTGTCATAATCCTCCGACCGTATCCGGCGTGCATATCAGTGTCAGAGATCGGGAGGCGTGACAACGGCCGCATCGCCATGCCTCCCGACCGGACCATCATGACTTCGGCAGCTTGAAGACCCAGAGCGATCCGCCCTGATTGATGCCGCTGAACGACTTTGCGACTTCGCCGCCCCAAAGCGGCACGGCGCCGCCCCAGCCGGACATCACGGCGACATATTGTTCGCCGTCCTGCTCCCAGGTGACCGGAGAGCCGACAACGCCCGAACCGGTCTGGAATTTCCAGAGCTCCTTGCCGGTCTTCGCGTCGAAGGCTTTCAGGAAGCCTTCAGGCGTTCCGGTGAACACCAGATTGCCGGCGGTCGACAGGACACCGCCCCACAGCGGCGCCTTGTTCTTATATTCCCAGACGATCTTGCCGGTCTTCGGATCCATCGCGCGCAAAGCGCCGATATGATCGTCGGCGATCGGCTTGATGGTGAAGCCCGAACCCAGATAGGCGGCCCCCTTCTTGTAGGCGATCGGCTCGTTCCAGATATCCATGCCCCAGTCGTTGGACGGGATGTAGAACAGCTCGGTCTGCTTGCTGTACGCCATAGGCATCCAGTTCTTGCCGCCCAGGAAGGAGGGCGACGCGAAGACGGTCGTCCCCTTTTCCGATCCTGACGGCGGCCCGGGCCGGTTCGCCTCGACGAACTTGGGCCGACCGTTCTTGTCGAAGCCGCTGGCCCAGGTCGGTTGCATGACGAACGGGTTCGCACTGACGAATTTGCCGTTGGTCCGGTCGAGCACGAAGAAATATCCGTTGCGATCGGCCTTGGCGCCCAGCTTCATCTTTTTGCCGTTGATCGTCGCATCGAACGGGATGAATTCGTTCACTCCGTCGAAATCCCAGCCATCGTGGGGCGTCGTCTGGTAGCTCCACACGATCTTGCCGTCGTCGGGATTGATCGCGAGCGTCGACGCCGTGTAGAGATTGTCGCCCTTGCGCAAATGGCTGTTCCAGGGCGCCGGGTTGCCGGTGCCGAAAAAGAGCAGGTTGGTGTCGGGATCGTAGGTCCCGCCCAGCCAGGTCGCGCCGCCGCCGGTTTTCCAGAGATCGCCGGGCCAGCTGGCATTGAGAGTTCCCGTCACGCCGTTCGGCTGGCCGCGCAGCGTGCCTGTGTGCCCCTCGATAACCGGGCGCGTCCAGATCAGCTCGCCGGTTTCGACATCGCGCGCATCGACCTGCCCGACCACGCCGAACTCGCCCCCCGAGTTGCCGGTAATGACCATGCCCTTGACGATGATCGGCGCCGCAGTCGCGCTATAGCCCGCCTGATAATCGGCGATCTGCTTGTTCCAGATGACCTTGCCGGTGTTGCGATCGAGCGCGACCAAGCGCGCGTCGAGCGTCGCGAATATAATCTTGTTGCCATAGATCGCCGCGCCGCGGTTGACGACGTCGCAGCATGGCATGATGCCCTCGGGCAGCCGCGCATCATACTGCCATTTTTCTTCGCCGGTTCGCGCATCAAACGCGAACAGCCGCGAATAGGAGCCGGTGACATAGATGGTGCCGTCATAGACGATCGGCTGCGCTTCCTGGCCGCGCTGCTTTTCGCCGCCGAGCGATGCCGAAAAGACGGGGGTCAGCTTTGCGACATTGCTCGAGTCGAGTTTCGTAAGGGGGCTGAATCGGTGCCCCTGAGGACCCATGCCATAGCTCAGCACGTCTCCGGTGGATTGTGCATCGGCCATCAGTTCGGCGTCGGCGGGTCCTTGTTGCGCCATCGCCGGACCTGCCATTGCAAGCGCCAGCGTCGTTGCGCTGATGATCGATCGGATCACATGCTTCTTCATCGTCGTTCCTCCCTGTTCGAATGCGACGTGCAGCCAACACGCCGACGGCCCCGCGAATACGGTGTCATCGCGAGCTTATTGGCTGTCTGGTTCAGGACAATTGGACCTTCGGTCGCGTCACGGTCAGCCGGCGAGCGCGGGAGTGTAGGCCACTCCATAACGGGCAAATATGGCAGCGAGCTCACCCGCGTCCGTCATCTTACCGAGGATTGTCTCCAGCGCGTCGCTGAGCGTTCGGCTGTTTTCCTTGACCGCCATGCCGATATCCCAGCCCGGCGAGGAAAAGGCAGGCAGTGGCATTTTGCGCCGGGCGATATTCGACGCCTTGGTTTCGTGAATCATCGCCTCGATCTGGGCCTTGCTCGCGATCACCACATCGGCCTGGCCGCCGGCGACCGCCAAAGCCGCCTCGGCGCCCGAAGGAAAATGAACGACGTCCTTGGCCAAGATGCCGCCGAATGTACCCAACAGATAAAAATCCGGGATGCTGTCGAGTTCGGCCGCCAGCCGCTTGCCGCGAAACTGAACGGGCGGGGCTTCGCAGTCGACTGCCGTCTTGTTGCAGGCCAGCTGGAAGCTCTCGCGATAATAGGGAGCAAACAGCGCGACCTGATCGTTGCGTGCACCGAATGCACGATCGAACGGCACGTGCATCATTACATCCGCCGGCGCGAAGCCGAGCAGGCCCCCGCGCCAGATTGCGTTGCGCAAGTCGTCATCGACGCTTTCGTCGGCGGTGATCTCCGCGACGTCAGTCCGGACACCGAGGCCCTTGGCGAGCGCCTGGGCAATTTCGACATCGATCCCGGTCGGCTTCCCGTCCCGGAGCGCCGACCATGGCCAGTTGTCCTTGTAGACGGCGACCCGCAGCACACCCAGCTCCTTGACCTTGCCAAGTGGCGCAGCCGAGCTTGTAACCGGGAGCGCGGCGAGCGTCGCCGTTGCGCCCAATCCGGCCAGTAGCGCGCGACGGTCTATCACGCCGGTCTATTCTTCATGCTTGGTTTCGAGCCAGGCGCGGATCGCCCAGCCGGCCTGCTGTCCCAGGACGTCGCCGAACGGCGGCATGTAAACCTTGCCGTCGCGCGCCGAGCCATGACGAAAGCGCTCCAGATACCATTGATCGCCGGCTTCGCCGAGTTCGAGATAGCGCAGATCCGGTGCGATTCCGCCCGATATGGCGTCGAGGCCGTGGCAGCGTGCGCAATTCTGGTTGTAGGCGGAGGCCCCGACAGCGATTGCCTTCGTGTCGCCGGAATAGGGATTCTTGCCGAGCCAATCGGCACCGATCGGCTTGAGGCCGCTAACGTCGACCGCCTGCGGCGTGACATTGCCATGAGCCAGCAAGGTCGACGCCAGCGACAGTCCCAGCACGCCGGCCGCGCCGAACATTATCATTCGTCCGATATTCCGCATCAAAGCCTCGCAAACAATCAGAAACACCCCTGTCTGCGAGCTTATAGGCCGAGGCTCCGGCCCGACCCATTGGCCATTAGTACAATGCCGCGAACCCGTGGGCTGCGATAACCCTTCGATCATGAAAAATGCTTCGCTCCTATTTTGCGCTCACGCCCTGCTCGTCCCGGCGTGTGCCCAAGCGGAGACGATCTATGTTTCCAACGAACGCGGGAACAGCATCTCGGTGATCGATGCGGCCAGCATGTCTGTGACCGCGACCTGGCCCGTCGGTGTCCGCCCCCGCGGCATCACACTGTCGAAGGACGGCAAATATATCTATGTTTGCGCAAGCGGCGATCATAGCGTCCAGGTCATCGACCGCGCGACCGGCAAGATCGTGGCCGAGCTGCCTTCCGGCCAGGATCCGGAGCAATTTTTTCTGTCGAACGATGGCAACACCCTATTCGTGGCCAATGAGGATGATGCCGCCCTGACCGCAATCGACCTGCACGCCCGCAAGGTCGATTTCCAGGTCACGGTCGGCGGCGAACCGGAAGGTGTGGCCCAGAGCCCCGACGGAAAGTGGGTCGCGGTCACGTCCGAAGAAGACAATGTCGTCAACTGGATCGATCTCGCGACGCGCCAGATGATCGACGAAACGCCGACCGATCTTCGCCCCCGTCACGTCGAGTTCACCGCCGACAACAAGGAGCTGTGGATCGCGGCCGAAGTCGGGGGCACGGTTCAGATTGCAGATGTTGCCACGCGCAAGATCGTCGCAACTGTCGCGTTCGCAATTCCCGGCGTCCCGGCATACAAGATGCTTCCGTGCGGCATCCGCTTTACCCCCGACGGCAAGACGGCCGTAATCGCGCTTGGCCGCGCTGACCATCTGGCACTGGTCGACGTCGCGACGCGCACGGTGAGGGCCTATGTCCCGGTTGGAAAGCGGGTCTGGCACCTGGCGATCAGCGCGGACGGGCGCCGCGCCTATGCTGCCAACGGCCTTTCGGACAATGTCTCGGTAATAGACCTCACCACCTCGACAGTGACCGGAACCGTAGCGGTGGGAACCGCCCCTTGGGGCGTCGCCATCGCACCCTGACCTTTTGGACGAGACGCCATCCCGGCCGAAGGGATGAGAACCAAAGTCCAATTTCGCCCTTACGGCACCCCGCCCATTCTCTCCTCGGCCGCAAGATCGGCGCAGCACACAGGGGAGGAATAAATGGCCCGCAACAGGTTGCTTCTTGGAAGCGCAATAGCCTTGGCCGCCATGGCGGTATCCGCGCCCGCACAGGCGGGGTCGAATGATTCGCTGCTCAAGCGGCTCCACGAAAAGGGAATATTGACCGACGAGGAATATCAGCAGCTGATGGCGGAGGAAGAGGCGAAGGTCGCCGCCCCCGCGCCCGCGATGGACCAGGCGGCATCGGCGCTCGACGACAAGCGCGTCGTGCGCATGGCGGATTCGGGTCTCGGCATGCAGGTCGGCGACGTCACGCTCAAATTCTCGGGCTCGGTCAACGGTTTCTACGTCCATGAAAATGCGCAGGCCGCGGGACCGAATACCGCGGTGACTGGCGGCGTCTGTCGCGCTGGGCGGCAATTCTTCGGCGGTGCGCAACGGGCTGTTGCCGGGGTTCCTCAAGATCGAGGCGATGACCAACCAGGGCGGATGGGACGTCGGCGCACATTTCGGCATCTATCCCGGTATCAACAGCGTCACGAACGTCGGCGGCGCGAACAGCGCCGGCAACCCGTCCGCGCTCGGCACGTCGGGTATCGACTTTCGCCAGACCTATCTGACCTTCGGCCGCAAGGGGCTGGGCGAGTTCAAGATCGGACGCGATATCGGCCTGTTCGGTTCGGAAGGCATTTTGAACGACATCACGCTGCTTTCCGGCGGGTCGACAGGCGGAAATGTCGCACCGTCGAACACCACGCTCGGGCGCATCGGCATCGGCTATATCTACACCGATTTCCAGCCGCAGATCACCTACACCTCGCCGAACTTCGGCGGGCTGCAGGTCACGGCCGGCATTTTCGAGCCGCTGCGCTCGCTGACCGGCCCCGCCGAAACCGGAAAGTCGCCGGGCTTTCAGGGCAAGATCACCTATGATCGCAAATTCGGCGATCTGAGCGCCCGGGCTTGGCTGTCGGGGATCACGCAGAAGCATAATGGCGTCAATCCCGGCACCTCCTATACCGGAAGCGGCTTCGATACGGGGGCCAAGCTCGGCTACGGCCCGCTGACCGTCACCGGCTATTATTACAATGCCTCGGGGCTGGGCACGACCGCCTTGAACCTGTTCGACAGCGACGGTGCGGGCAACAAGCGCGACAGCGACGGCTTTTATGTTCAGGGTCTTGCGACCTTCGGCAAATTCTCCGTCGGCGGCAGCTACGGAGAAAGCAACCTCCATTATGCGAATGCTGCCGATGCCCTCGCCAACCCGACCCTCGTCGACAAGAACAGCAGCTACGTCGGGCAGGTTCGTTACAGCCTGACGAGCTGGGTGACGCTGATCGGCGAATATATCAACACCACGTCGGAAGCGCACAACGGCAACGAAGCCGAGGCGGATACGATCGCGGTTGGCGCCATCCTGTTCTTCTGACCGAAAGGACAATATGCCGATGCTGGCGGTCTCCTATTCGTAGGAGGCCGCCAGTGGCTTTTGGGGAATGGGATTTCATGGGCCGCATCATCCATCTTGCCTTGCTCGCGCTGGCGATCCCGGTCCCCGCGCTGGCGCAGTCCGAGGATGCGCCTTCCGACATCGTCGTGCTGGGCCTCGGTCTGCCTTTGCCGCCCGGAACGCCGGCCTATGGGTCGACCGTGATCGAGCGCGACCGCCTCGAGAACAGTGCGTCGGGCCGCATCGAAGAACTGCTCGCCGACGTCGCGGGCTTTCAGCAGTTTCGCCGATCGGACAGCCGATCCGCCAACCCGTCGGCGCAGGGCGCGACGCTGCGCGCGCTGGGGGGCAACGCCTCGAGCCGCGCACTCTTGATCCTCGACGGCGTTCCGCAGGCCGACCCCTTCTTCGGATATATTCCATTTAGTGCGCTCGTCCCCGAACGCCTGTCTGCCGTGCGAGTGACGCGCGGCGGCGGCGCTGGGGCGTTCGGCGCGGGCGCGGTTGCGGGGACGATCGAAATGATCAGCGCCGCGCGTGCCGATTTGCCGCGGGTCGCAGCCAGCGGCTTTTACGGCAGCCGGGACGCGACCGAGCTCTCGGCAAGCCTGTCGCCTGACCTAGGCGGCGGCTTCGTCACCCTGTCGGGCCGTTGGGACCGGGGCGACGGCTTTCATACGACCCCGCTTGCGCAGCGCAATGCCGCGACGGTGCCAGCCGCCTATGAGGGCTGGTCGGCAGGCCTGCGCGCGGTTGCGCCGGTATCCGCCAATGTCGAGATCCAGGCGCGCGGCCTGATTTTCCGCGACGATCGCGTGCTGCGCTTCCGGGGCGCCGACAATAGTTCCGAAGGGCAGGACGCCAGCATCCGCCTTATCTCACGCGGCCGCTGGCAGATCGATGCGCTCACCTATGTCCAGGCGCGCAATTTTTCCAACATCGTGATCAGCGCGACCAGCTTTCGCAAGGTGCTCGATCAGCGCAATACCCCATCGACCGGCCTTGGCGGCAAGATCGAGCTGCGACCGCCAGTCGGCCCGAGCCATGTTCTGCGGCTCGGCACCGACGTCCGTCTGGCCGACGGCACGATGTACGAGGACGCCTATAGCGGCGTCACCGGCCTGGTCACCGCGCGCCGCCGCGCGGGCGGCAATACGAGCACGCTCGGCTTTTTCGTCGAGGACGACTGGACACTCGGACCGCTCGTGCTCACCGGCGGGCTGCGCGCCGACCGTTGGACAATCACCGACGGCTTTTTCGACGAGCGCAACGCGGCGAGCGTGTCGACCATCGACCGGCAGTTCGATGACCGCAGGGGCTGGCAGGCCAGCGGGCGCGTGGGCGCGCTCTATCGCGCTGGTGACGCGCTGTCGCTGCGTGCCGCCGGCTATACCGGGTTCCGGCTCCCGACGCTGAACGAACTCTACCGCCCCTTTGCGGTGTTTCCCGTCACGACGCAGGCGAATGCCGCATTGGAACTTGAAAAGCTGAAAGGCGTCGAGGCCGGGATCGATGTTCATGCCTCGCCTGACGCGCAGTTCGGCATGACCATCTTTTACAACCGCCTCGACAACGCGATTGCCAATGTCACGATCGGCCCCAATTTGCGCCAGCGGCGCAACGTCGACGCCATCGTCGCCCGGGGCATCGAACTGACAGGCAGCGCCAGGCTCGGCGTTGTGTCACTGACGGCATCCTACGCCTATAGCCACAGCGTCGTCCGCGGATCGGGCGCTTCGGCGGCGCTCGACGGCTTTACCCCGGCGCAAAGCCCGCGCCATGCGGCCAGCGCGACGCTGGCTTATGAGCCGCGATCGGGGCCCGCGCTGTCGACGACGCTTCGCTATGTCGCGCGGCAGTTCGAGGACGATCTCGAGACCGATGTCCTGCCTTCCGCGCTGACCGTCGATGCGGTTGCGCGGCTGCCGCTCGGGCACGGCATCACGCTCGTCGGGCGCGCCGAGAACCTGTTCAACGAAACCATCGTGACCCGCAACGTCGCCGGATCCATGGACCTCGGCACGCCGAGGACCTTCTGGATCGGGGTGCGCTTCGGGCTTTAGGGGAGCACCATATGTCCGAAGAGCTGATTCCGGTTCCTGCCACATGGGCGGCGAACGCGCGCGTGAACACCGGGCGGAGGGCAGCAGACCACGCGCGGTCGCTTGCCGATTCCGAAACCTATTGGCTTGAACAGGCGGCGCGGCTCGAGTGGATCGCCGCGCCGACGAAGGCCGACGAAAGCAGTTTCGACGCCGATGACTTCGCGATCCGCTGGTTTGCCGACGGACGTCTCAACGTCAGCGCGAACTGCATCGATCGCCATCTCGCCGAGCGCGCCGATGCGATGGCGATAATCTGGGAACCAGACGATCCGGCCGCGGAACCGCGATGCCTGACCTACCGCGAGTTGCACGACGAGGTGTGCCGCTTCGCCAATGTGCTCAAGAGCGCCGGCGCGGCAAAGGGCGACCGGATCACCATCTATATGCCGATGATTCCCGAGGCGGCGATCGCGCTGCTCGCATGCGCGCGCATCGGCGCAGTGCATTCGGTCGTCTTCGGCGGCTTTTCGCCCGAGGCGTTGGCGGGACGGATCATCGACTGCGATTCGACGATTGTAATCACCGCCGACGAAGGGCGGAGGGCCGGCAAGACGGTCCCGCTGAAAGCCAATGTCGACGCCGCACTCGCCCATTGCAGCAGCGTGGAGACGGTGATCGTGGTCGCAGCCACCGGCGGCGACGTGGCGATGACACCGGGTCGCGATCGCTGGTACCATCACGAGGCGGCCACCGCCGCCGCCGAATGCCCGCCCGAACCGATGGATGCCGAAGACCCGTTGTTCATCCTCTACACGTCGGGCTCGACCGGCAAGCCCAAGGGCGTGCTTCACACCACCGCCGGCTATCTGCTGTGGGCCAGCCTGACGCACGAGATGGTGTTCGATTACCGGCCAGGACAGGTTTATTGGTGTTCCGCGGATATCGGTTGGGTCACGGGCCACAGCTATATCGTCTATGGCCCGCTCGCCAACGGCGGGACGACATTGATCTATGAGGGCGTCCCAAATTGGCCGACGCCGTCGCGCATCTGGGAGGTCGTCGATCGGCACCGTGTCGAGATTCTCTACACCGCCCCCACAGCGCTGCGCGCACTGATGCGCGAGGGCGATGCCTATGTCGCGGCGACCAGCCGGACATCGCTCACGCTGCTCGGCACGGTCGGCGAGCCGATCAACCCCGAGGCCTGGCGCTGGTATCACCAGGTCGTCGGCGAAGGTCGCTGCCCGATCATCGACACCTGGTGGCAGACCGAAACCGGCGGGGCGATGATCGCGCCGATGCCGGGCGCGACCGCGCTGAAGCCCGGCTCCGCCACCCTCCCCTTGCCCGGCGTCGATCCGCAAATCGTCAATGGCGAGGGCGAGTGCCTGGGCGGTGCGGCCGAAGGCAATCTCGTTGTCGCGCGAAGCTGGCCCGGGCAGATGCGGAGCGTCTGGGGCGATCACGACCGCTTTTTCCAGACCTATTTTACTACCTTTCCCGGCAAATATTTCACCGGCGACGGGGCCCGGCGCGACGACGACGGCTATTACTGGATCACCGGCCGGGTCGATGACGTCATCAATGTATCCGGCCACCGCATGGGGACGGCGGAGGTCGAGAGCGCGCTCGTGCTCCACGCGAAGGTCGCCGAAGCCGCGGTCGTCGGCTTCCCGCACGACATCAAGGGACAGGGCATATACGCCTATGTGACGCTCAACGCCGGCGAGGAGCCCGGCGACGACCTTCGCAAGGATCTCGTCAAATGGGTCCGCTCCGAAATCGGCCCGATCGCCACCCCCGACGCCGTCCAGTTCGCGCCGGGCTTGCCGAAGACCCGTTCGGGCAAGATCATGCGGCGGATCCTGCGCAAGATTGCCGAGGGCGAGGTATCGGCCCAAGCGCTGGGCGATATTAGCACCCTCGCCGACCCCGCTGTGGTACATGAGCTCGTGGAGAACCGGATAGGATGACCGCCATGGGGCGATATGGGCGCGTTGCGCGGGCATTGCACTGGGCGATTGCCGTGCTGCTTCTCGTTACGATCCCGATCGGCCTTTATCACGACGCGCTGATGAAGCGGTTCGATGGCGTGATGCAGGTCCATAAGTCGATCGGCTTCACCATCCTCGCGCTGAGCATCGTGCGGATCGTCTGGCGCCTGACACACCGTCCGCCGCCGCTACCCGGCGGCATGCCGGCGTGGGAACGCAAGGCGGCAAAGGTCAATCACGCCCTTTTCTATGCGCTGATGCTGGTCATGCCGCTGACCGGCTGGATTTTCACGTCGGCGGGTAAATATCCACTCAGCTGGTTCTGGGTCGCAACCATCCCGAAGCTTCCTGTCCAATCCGGTGAATGGGCCGTGGGCGCTGCCAAAGCCGGGCATCAGTGGCTGGGCTATCTGTTCGCAGCCCTGGCGCTGCTCCACATCGCGGCGGCGCTCCGCCATCATTTCATCCTCAAGGATCAGGTGCTGCGCCGCATGCTACCCTGACCCAAAGACCAATGGCGACCGCGAGAACCTCTTTTTAGGTCTTTAGGTCGGGCCTTGGCCGCAGGGGAACAGGGATGAAACGCTATTGGCTGGGCGCGGGCACCGCGCTCTGTGGCTTGTGGGCGCCGGCAGCCTTGGCGCAGGCGTCAGAGAACATGTCGGCGCAGACGATCGTTGTGACTGCACCGGGCGGCGCAATCGACGTCGACGATGCAATCCGCCTGACCGACGAGGACATCGACCGCGCCGGCACACCCGACCTTCTCGCTGCGCTCGCTCGCAAGGTCGCCGGCGTCTCGCTGCAGGATGCACAGAATAACCCGTGGCAGCCCAATCTCGTTTATCGCGGCTTCGTCGCCTCGCCCTTGCAGGGTCAGGCCCAGGGACTTGCCGCTTATCTCGACGGCGCGCGCTTCAACCAGCCGTTCGGCGACACCGTCCAGTTCGACCTGATTCCCGAAGCCGCGATCCGCCGGATCAGCTTGCTCGATGCCAGCCCTGTCTACGGCCTGAATGCGCTTGGCGGCGCACTGGTTCTGGAAACCAAGACCGGCCGCAGCGATCCCGGTCTGGTCCTGACCGGCAGCGGCGGAGGTTTCGGCTATGCCGAAGGCAGCGCGGCAGCCGGCTTCTCGAAGGACATGTTCAGCGGCTTTGTCACTGTGCAGGAAAGCCATGAGGCCGGCTGGCGCGATTTCAGCCCGTCGACGCTCTATAATGGCTATGCCGATTTCGGCTTCGATGGCGCGGGCGGCGGGCTGCATGTCAAGCTGATCGGCGCCGATACGAACCTTACCGGCAACGGCGTATCCCCCGTCGAACTGCTCGCGGCCGACCGCGACGCCGTGTTCACCTTTCCCGACAACACGCGGAACCGCTATGGCCGCGTCAGCCTGCATCCGTGGATCGCGCTGACGCCGCAGACGCGGATCGAGGCGAGCCTCTATTCCCAGCAACTGCGCTCGCGCACGGTGAACGGCGACGCCGCGGACATCGAGGAATGCGAAGAGGAGGAGAATGAGGGCCTGCTCTGCCTCGAAGGCGTGAGCGACGACGAAAGCGAGGACGAGGAGGCTCGGCTGACCGATGCCGACGGCGACCCGATCGAAGATAGCCTAGGCGGCGAAGGCTATGGCGTCCTCAATCGCGGACGCACGCGCACGAACAGTGCAGGGGTCCTGTTTCAGCTGATCGACGCGCGACCGCTGGGCAGCGGCGAAAATCATCTCGCCATCGGCTTCAGCCATGATCGCAGCCGGACGCGCTTCGGCACCTCGACCGAACTCGGCGGTCTGACCGAGGAGCGCAGCGTCGCGGGTTTCGGTATCCAGATCGTCCAGGAGGATGGCGCCATCGCGCCGGTCGACCTGATCGCAAAGACGCGCAACTGGGGGATATTCCTCGCCGACCGGCTGCCGATCGCGCCCGGGCTGTCGGCCGAAATCGGGCTCCGCTGGAACCATGCGAGGATCGTGCTCGAGGACCAGATCGGGACCGCGCTCAACGGCCGGCATGCCTTTCGTCGGCTGAACCCGGGGATCGAACTCGACTATGAGGTTTCGGACAATATGTCGCTGCGCGCCGGCTATGCCGAGAGCAGCCGCGCTCCTACCCCCGCCGAACTGTCGTGCGCCGACGAGGAAGCGCCGTGCAGCCTCACCAACTTCTTCGTCGCCGATCCGCCGCTCGAACAGGTCGTCGCGCGCACATGGGAAGCCGGCGCGCTCGGCAAATCCGGCCACGGCGCCCTGCAATTCGAGTGGCTGGTGTCGGCGTACCGCACGACCAACAACAACGATATCCAGTATATCGCATCGAATATTCGCGGCCGCGCCTATTTCCAGAATGTCGGCAAATCGCGGCGCCAAGGCATCGAAGCCTCGCTGACCGCCAAGACCAACGGTTTTTCGGCCAGCGCGAGCTATGCCTTCATCGACGCGACCTATCGTACCCCGCTGGTGCTGAGCAGCCCCGCCAATCCCGAAAGCGAAGACGATGGCACGATCGCGGTAGCGCGCGGCAACCGTTTGCCCGGCATTCCGCGGCACAGCGCAACGCTCGCGCTCGACTATGACGGGGGGCGCTGGTCGATCGGCGGTGACGTAATAGCTCGCTCGGGTCAGTTTCTGATCGGCGACGAAGGCAATGCCAACGCCAAGGTCCCGGGTTATGTCGTCGTCAACTTTCGTGGCGGCATCGAACTGATGCCTGGCCTGACGCTGTTCGGTGAGCTTCGCAACGCCTTCGACCGCAAATATGCGACCTTCGGTACCTTCTCCGAAGTCGATGAGATCGAGCTCGACGAAGCGCCGGGCGCATCGAATCCGCGCGCTTACGGCCCCGGCGCGCCGCGCCGCTGGCTCGCGGGGCTGAAAGCCAGATTCTAGCCTTCGGGGGTATCGACGCGGGGCAGCAGCCGCGCTTCGAGCGCCGGATAGAGATGCGACACGCTGCGCTGCAACTCGTAGCGCGCGGCGGCCAGGCTCGCGAACCGCTCCGGAATGGCGATGTTGCCGGCGTCGACCATATCGAGCCCGTCAGCGACGGCGGCCGTCAGCACCTCTTCGAGCCAGCCGAGCCAGTCGCGTGTCTGGGCGATCGCATCGCGGCCCGATGGATCGAAGGCGCCGTGGCCGGGGATCAGCCCTTTGTGCGGCAGCGCGGCGAGCGCGGCGAGACTGGTCCGCCAGCGCTCGATGTCGGCGGTTGGCGTGCTCGCCGCCCGATTATGAAACACCAGGTCGCCCGCAATCAGGACGCCGGTGGCTTGGTCGATCAGCGCGAGGTCACCGCTGCTGTGCCCGCCAAGTTTCAACAGCCCAAGCCGTCGGCCCCCGAAATCCTCGCCGTCGCCGTCGATCGGCAAACCCGGCAGTGCCAGCTCGGTCCCGCGCATCCAGTCGCCGAGCATCCTGTACATCGCATCCGAAAAGCCCCGCGCGTCGCGAGATAGCGCCGCGATCGTCTCGGGAAGCGCGGCGACGATCGCGGGATCGAAGGCGGCGATACCGAGGCCGTGATCGGGATGAAGATGGGTCAGGAACACCCGGATAACGGGCTTGCCGGTTAATTTCTCCGCGACAGCCTTCAGCGCCGTCGCATAACGAAGCGACGGACCGCAATCGACCAGCACGGTTCCCGCCGGCGTGTCGACGATCGCGATATTTGCAATCGCGCCACCGTTGGCGAACAGGATCGGCGCATCGGCGCCATGCACCATCCATATGCCGTCGCCGATCTTTTCGGGGATGATCGCATAGCCGTCCGCAGCGCGCGCCGCTGCGACCGGCGCGGCGACAATCAACCCGCCTAGCACCAGCCGCCGCGACCAAAGCATCAGCGAAGCGCGAGCGACGCGCCGGAAGCTTCGATGCGCGCGGCATAGGTCCGGCCATTGGTGTCGCGGCTGTCGATGACGAAGGCCGTACCGCGGGCGGCGACAGGCATGACGGTGATCGCCGGATCCTCGGCAACCGACGCCCAGATCTCCATTTCTCCAAGCGCGGCGCCGCTCGCGTCCTTCACCGCCAGATGTTGCAAATGGTAAAGGCCGATATTTTCGACCAGCCCGGTGTCCATTGGGTGGCGGATGGTAAGCCGCAACAGGCTGCCGCCCGCCGTGCCCGCGATCGGCCAGGCGGCGCCGCGCATCTCGCCCAGATGCTGGGCCCAATCCCCTTTCACGCGGCTGACCGGCGGCGCGGAGCAGCCGCCGCCCGCGGCATCGACCCAGCCCCCGGACACCAGCCATTCGCCGCTCTGCAACTGCACCGCGCCGCGCACGGGAGTTCGCTGGTCAAGCTTGATACGTGTCGCGATATAGGCGAGCGAGGTCCCCGGCCGATAGTCGATCGCGACCGGGATCGGGTTGAGATCGGCAAAGATCAGCATGCGCTTCACCCCGGCGACGCCGCGCGCATCGAGCGCCACCGGAAAGGCCCGCTGGTTCTCGGCAATCTCGGGATAGACGAGCTTGACCCGCGGGTCGAAGCGGACCGACGCCGCCCCGAAAATGCGCTCGGCATGATAGGTCCACATCGGCGAGCCGAGCGGATCGGCGGGATAGTCGGCGGCACGGGCCGGCAACGACGCCGCCACGAGCATGACCGATAGAAGGACCCCAGGCAGCTTCATGCTATTCTCCCAAGGTCCTAGTCTACATCCTGAAATTCTCGGCTACCATTGCACTTTAAGACAAGGTGACCGGCAGGGGTTGGGTGATGCGGTGGTTGGCATTGGGATTAACGGTGGCTCTCCCCTTTTCGGTGGGAGCGGAAGCCCAGACGGCCTTGTTCAACGCAGACGGATATCGCATCGCGTCCTACCGTGCGCCGATTTCGCAGACCCCGGCCGGGACGCATCGCATCGCGCCAGCGGCTGCAGCCTCGTTGCGGCCCGACGCTGATGCGATCTTCATCGACGTCATGCCCGCAGAGGGTGGGCGTCGCGACACGCAGACGGGGGTCTGGACGATTGCCGTACCGCGGCTGAGCATCGCCGGGGCGCACTGGTTCCCCGAAGCCGGACGCGGCGAGCCCGACGCCGATATCGCGCGCTGGTTCGATCGCGGGATCGTGCAGCTCACCAACGGCAGGCGCGACAAAATGATCATAGTCTTCTGTCGCGCCGATTGCTGGATGAGCTGGAATGCGGCCCGACGGCTGGCTGCACGCGGCTATTCGAACATCTGGTGGCTCGCCGAAGGCAGCGATGGCTGGTCCGACCTGGGACGGCCCCTCGTCCCGCTTCTGCCAGAAGCGGGCGCTATTTCAGCGTCTTCAGATAATCGATGATTTCCTTGCGCTTGGCGGCGTCCTTCAGCCCCGGGAAACTCATGGTGTTGCCCGGCACCAGCGTGCGTGGCGCCTCCAGCCATTTGTCCAGCGTCGCATCATCCCAGCGTAGCCCCGCCGCCTTGAGCGACGCCGAATATTGGAAGCCGGCATGGACGCCTGCCGCCTTGCCATAGGTTCCGTAGAGATTCGGCCCGAGCTTGTTCGGACCGCCCTTGGTGACATCGTGACAAACGGAGCAGCGCGCGAAAGCCGCCGGCGGCGCCGCTGCGACCTTGACCTCCTGCGGCGGCGCGGCAGCCGCGAGCTTGGCCTTTTCGGCCTCTGCTGCGACCTTGGCTTCGGCCGCAGCCTTGTCGGCAGCAGCCGCCTTTTCCTTCTCCGCTGCCGCAGCCGCCGCATCCGCCGCCGGGTCGACGGGCGGCGAGATCGTTGCGGATTCAGGCGCCGCTCCGGGCGCGGCCGCGGGCCCGGCGGCGATTTCGGCGTCCGGCGCTCCGGACGCCTCGGCATCATCTTGCGGCTGCGATGAGCAGCCGACCGTCAGAGCGATCAGCGCAACACCAAAAGGACCGGTCAGGCGCAGTTTCATAATGCAGTTGCCCTCTGTAGAATCAATCGACGCGCGACTTCTGCCCGGAAAAATCCGTCGCGGTAATTGCACCAATGGCCAATATGCCGCGTAAGGTCCGACCGGCTGGCGCTCGCGAGAGCCGACGCATGCCGGTTCCAACCGTGTAGCCAAGATGGACCAGGAAATCCCAGAACAGGTTTCCGCTCGCCCAGCACATCAGCAGAAAGGCCGAGGTTCGCGAAGGCCGCCGCGAGACCTGTATGCTGAGTGCGAGCAGGATCGTCATAAACACCGCATTGTTGATGAGGAAGGCGGTGTCGCCCATCGGCGGCCCGTGCATCCTCGCGATGACATAGGACTGGAAGCCGCCGAAAAACTCTTCACCGATGTGGACTGTGAACGCAGCCGGCATCAGCCAAGCCAACGCGTGAAGGCTATTCGCTTCGGGGCGACTGCCGCAGAGTCCCTGCTCGCCTCCCATTCTGGCCATCGAGAAAGTGCGGTAGTTTGGACCTTTCTGCAAGGGATGGCCGGTGCACGAACCGCTGCGCGGATTGGCGCTAGCCTCAATGTAAAGGGGCCGAGCGAGCGCCGCGCCTGATTGAACGTCG
>NZ_JBHYDE010000014.1:0-38444 GCF_051861155.1 Sphingopyxis sp.
CCACCGCACACGACAAACCGGGCGCTGCAATGGGCTGAACTTTCCTGAACTTTGGAACGGCGTTGGGCGGGTCGACCTGCGCCCCGCCGCAGAGCTGCCGTCGCGGACCTACAGCCGCTCGGCCTGCACCACCGTGTCCGACGCGCGCAGCGCCGACAAAATCCGCATCACATGATGGACGTCGCGCACTTCGACGACGACGTCATAGGTGTGGAAACCGCCCTCGCGGTTCGACAGCCGCAAATTGGTGATGTTCGCCATATTGGCGGCAAGGATGCCCGACATTTCGGCGAGCGTGCCGGGTTCGTTCAGGATGACGATGCACAGCCGCGCATTGCCGCCCTCGCTGTCCTCCTGCCACCTGAGGTCGATCCAGTCGGCGTCGACCCCGTCGGCGAGGCTGGGGCAGTCGATCACATGCACCTCGATGCCCTCGCTCGGCCGCGCCAGCCCGACGATGCGGTCGCCGGGCACCGGGTGGCAGCAATCGGCAAGCTGATAGGCGACCCCCGGGGTCAGCCCGGCGATCGATACCGCCGCGCCCTGCCCGAACTTGCCCGGCTTGGCCTTCATCTCGGCGGTGATGCCGGGGACCAGGGCTTCGAGCACCATATTGTCGGTCAGCCGCTGCTTGGCGATCGCGACATAGAGCGCAGCGTCGCTGTCGAGCTTGAGCCGGGTCAACGCCGCGGCGCGCGCCTTGTCGCCGACCTTGTTCGGCAGGCGCAACGCGATCTCGTCGTACATCTTGCGGCCCAGCGCGGCGAGTTCGACCTTTTCCTTCGACCGCACGTGACGGCGGATCGCGGCGCGCGCCTTGCCGGTGACGGCAAAGCCCAGCCAGGCGGGCTGCGGGGTCTGTTTGTCCGACGACAGGATTTCGACGGTGTCACCGTTGTTGAGCTGGGTGCGCAGCGGCACCAGCCGCCCGTTGACCTTTGCCCCGACGGTGCGGTCGCCGAGCCCGGTGTGGACGGCATAGGCAAAATCGACCGGCGTCGCGCCCTTGGGCAGCTGGTGCAGGCTGCCCTTTGGCGTGAAGGCAAAGATGCGATCCTGGTACATCGCGATGCGCGTGTTTTCGAGAAACTCCTCGGGATCGTGCGTCTGTTCGAGGATTTCGATCAGATCGCGGATCCACCCCGCCTGTCCGTCGGGGGCGGTGCCGCCCTGTTTATACGCCCAATGCGCCGCAAAGCCGAATTCGGATTGCTGGTGCATGCCCAGGCTGCGGATCTGGATTTCGATCCGCATATTCTGCTGGTGCATGATCGTTGTGTGCAGCGATTTGTAGCCGTTGCGTTTCGGGGTCGAGATATAGTCCTTGAACCGCCCGGGGACCATTTTCCATTTGCGGTGGAGCAGCCCCAGAGCGGCGTAACAGTCGGCGTCGGTCGGGGTGATGATGCGGAACGCGATGATGTCGGTTACCTGTTCGAAGCTGACATGGCGTTCCTGCATCTTTCGCCAGATCGAATAGGGGTGTTTTTCGCGCCCCGACACATCGGCCTCGATGCCGTTCTTGGCCAGCAGCTCCTTGAACTCGCGGCTGATTCCCGCGACCTTGTCCTTGCCCCCCGCGGTCAGCTTGGCAAGGCGGCCAGTGATCGTCGCATAGGCTTCGGGCTCAAGCTCGCTGAACGCCAGCAGCTGCATCTCGCGCATATATTCATACATGCCGATCCGCTCGGCGAGCGGGGCATAGATATCCATCGTTTCCTTGGCGATGCGCCGCCGCTTTTCGGGATTCTTGATGAAATGGAGCGTCCGCATATTGTGCAGCCGGTCGGCGAGCTTGACCAGCAGCACGCGAATGTCGTCGGACATCGCGAGCAGGAATTTGCGCAGGTTTTCCGCGGCACGCTCATTCTCGGTCTGCGCCTCGATCTTGCTGAGCTTGGTCACCCCGTCGACCAGCCGCCCGACGTCGGCGCCGAACAGGCGCTCGATCTCTTCGGGGGTGGTCAGCGTGTCTTCGAGCGTATCGTGGAGCAGCGCGGTGACGATCGTTTCGCTGTCGAGATGTAGGTCGGTCAAAATCCCCGCGACCTCGACCGGGTGGCTGAAATAGGGATCGCCCGAGGCGCGTTTCTGGCTGCCGTGCTTCTGGACAGTGAAAACATAGGCGCGATTGAGCAGCGCCTCGTCGACGTCGGGATCATAAGCGCGCACGCGCTCGACAAGTTCATATTGGCGCAGCATCAGCCCCAATGTCGTCGATGATCGACATATTGCAATGCGAAATTTGATTGCGCCGTTCCCCAAGGTGTTAGCAACTTTGGTAAAGGCGATTGGAAGCATCGGTCGCGCGCGGTAGGGCTGGGCGTTGATGGGGACCGATGCTCTCGATTCGACCGCGCCGCCGCGGGTGTCGATGGTGATGCCCGTGCACAATGGTGCGCGCTGGCTGGCCGACGCCATCGATTCGGTGCTGGCGCAGGATTTTGCCGATTTTGAGCTGATCCTGGTCAACGACGCGTCGCGCGATGCGTCGCCGGCGATCATGGCCGATGCCGCGGCGCGCGATCCGCGGGTCCGGCTGCTGCATCTGGAAACCAACGTCGGCCTGCCCGCGGCGCTCAACCATGGTTTTGCCGCGGCGCGCGGCGACCTGCACAGCTGGACCTCCGACGACAATCTGCTGCGCCCGCAGATGCTCGGCCGCCTTGTCGCGGCACTTGACGCCGATGCCCATGCCGATGTTGTCCACGCCGATTTTATGCTGATCGACGAAGCCGGGGCGGAACTGGGCTGCTCGCGCGTCGGGCCGATCGACCGGCTGCTCTACGGCAACAATGTCGGCGCCTGCTTCCTCTACCGCGCCCGCGTGACCGAAGCGCTCGGCGGCTACGACACCCAGCTGTTCGGGGTCGAGGATTATGATTTCTGGTTGCGCGCCGCGCAGCGCTTCACCTTCGTCGCGCTGCACGAGGATCTGTATCTGTATCGCAAACATGGCGGCAGCCTGACCAGCCAGCGCGCCGAACAGATCCAGGCGCTGACCGCCAAAGTCGTCGAACGCGCGCTACCCGCCACGCTGTCCGCGCGCAGCCGTAGCGAAATCCTGCTCGGCCTCGCGCTGCGCAGCAGTCGGCGCTGGCGGCTCGACCTGGTGCGCCGCGCCTTTCGCGCCGACCCCTGGCATGTCGCGGCGCAGCTGCCCGCGCTGGCGCGCTGGTGGCTGGTGATTGCGCGCAACCGGATGACCGCCTGAGCGCGGCGATTGCGCCGGAAGTCCCGGCGTCACGACCGGCGAATTCGCCGCCCATGCTTCGCGTTGCGAAATGCAACGCAAGACCCTATATTTTTTTGGCGCGGGGGTCGATTTTACGTTAGGGCTTGGGGCATGACAAAATTACGCGAAGTCTTGAACGACATGGATGGGGGCAATTGCGCCCTGCCGCTGGCCTTGGAAGCGATGGGCGAACGCTGGTCGTTCATGATCCTGCGCGCGGCCTTTAACGGCGTCCATCATTTCGAGGAATTCCAGCAGGAACTGAACATCGCGCGCAACATCTTGTCGAACCGGCTGTCGCGGCTGGTCGATCATGGCATCATGGCGCGCGAAGTGATGACCGAAGACCGCCGCAAGGTGCGTTACCAGCTGACCCAAAAGGGTATCGAGCTGCTTCCCGCGATGATTGCGCTGCGCCAATGGGGCGAAAAATGGGGTGCCGGGGTGCCGTCGACCCCGGTGCTGGTCGACGCCCGCGACGAACAGCCGATCGGGCCGGTCACGCTGACCGCGCATGACGGCCGGGTGATCGGTTACAAGGAATTGCTGTGGAAGCATCGCGCCGAACTTCAGCCGCTCGGCCAGGCGCGGGTGCGCGCCGACGGAGCGATGGCGCCGGTGGCTGCCGAGTGACCGGCTGCGCCGGTTTCCGGCCGCGCCGCTGCGGCCGCTGACCATCGCTACCTACCGAACCCCCATGCCGCTGTTTCGCCTGTCTTCGCCGGGACCATTTTTCGACAACAAGGTCCGCGCTTTCTGGAACCTGCAGATTTTGGGCTGGGCCGCGTGGCTCGGGCTGCGCGGCGTGTCGGGGCTTGCCAATGGTCAGCCGCTGGCCTTTCTGATCCCGCAGACGATTTCGGCGATCACCGGCTTCTCGCTCTCGCTGATCCTGTCGGTCTGTTACCGCGCGCTGATCAGCCGGCGGCCGCTGCTGATGTGGGGGGTCAGTTTCGGGCTGTCGGGGCTGGCTACCGCGCTGTGGGCGTTTATCGACGCCTGGGTCGCGCAGATCCAGAACCCGAACAGCGAAGCGGGGTTCACCAGCCTGCTGCTCGGCGCGGTCTATATCGACGCGACATCGCTCGCGGCGTGGTCGGCGCTCTATTTCGCGATCAACTATTTCCTCCAGCTTGAGGAACAGAATGACCGCGTCCTGCGGCTCGAGGCGCAGGCGGCGTCGGCGCAGCTCGCGATGCTGCGCTACCAGCTCAACCCGCATTTCCTGTTCAACACGCTGAACAGCATTTCGACGCTGGTGCTGCTCAAACAGTCCGAGCCCGCCAACGCCATGCTGTCGCGGCTGTCGGCGTTCCTGCGCTACACGCTGGCCAATGAACCCACCGCGCAGGTCACGCTGGCGCAGGAGATCGAGACGCTGAAGCTCTATCTCGACATCGAAAAGATGCGGTTTGAAGACCGGCTGCGCCCGCATTTCGCGATCGATCCGCTGGTGGCGCGGGCGCGGCTGCCGTCGCTGCTGCTCCAGCCGCTGGTCGAGAACGCCATCAAATATGCGGTGACGCCGCAGGAGGACGGCGCCGATATTACGCTGTCTGCACAGCTGGCCGGTCAAAATGTTCGGATTACCGTGTCCGACACCGGCGCGGGATTGCCAGTCGACGGCACGGACCCCACCACGGGCCTTGCAACGGAATCGACCGGCGTGGGTTTAGCCAATATCAGGGACCGTCTGGCGCAGGCTTTTGGCGACCAGCACCGGTTCGATGCCCAACGCGGCGCTGATGGCGGATTCACGGTGATTATCGAGTTTCCGTTTCAGCCCGATGGGCAAATGACGATTGGAACCGAACGGACATGACGATCAGAACCATCCTGGTGGATGATGAAAAACTGGCCACCCAAGGCCTGCAACTGCGGCTCGAACCGCATGCGGACGTTGAAATCGTCGACACCGCGCAAAACGGCCGCGAGGCCATCAGAAAGATCAAGACGCACAAGCCCGACCTGGTTTTCCTCGACATCCAGATGCCGGGGTTCGACGGCTTTTCGGTGATTCAGGGTTTGATGGAAGTCGAACCGCCGCTGGTGGTGTTCGTCACCGCCTATTCGGACCATGCGATCCGCGCCTTCGAGGCGCAGGCGGTAGATTATTTGGTCAAGCCGGTCGAGCCCGAACGGCTCGCCGACGCGCTCGACCGGGTGCGCCAGCGGCTGACCGAAAAGCGCGGCGTGGCCGAGGTCGAACGGCTGAAGACCGTGCTGGCGGAAGTCGCGCCCGATGCCGCCGACGATTATGGCAGCGAAAATGCCCCCGACGCGCACGCCGCCGACCGCTATGAAAAGATGATCAACATCAAGGATCGCGGCCAGATCTTCCGCGTCGACGTCGACAGCATCGAACGCATCGACGCCGCGGGCGATTATATGTGCATCTACACCGCCGACAACAGCCTGATCCTGCGCGAGACGATGAAGGATCTGGAAAAGCGGCTCGACCCGCGCAATTTCCAGCGCGTCCACCGCTCGACGATCGTCAACCTGTCACAGGTGAAGCAGGTCAAGCCGCACACCAACGGCGAATGCTTCCTGGTGCTGGGATCGGGCGCGCAGGTGAAGGTCAGCCGCAGTTACCGCGACGTGGTGGCAAGGTTCGTGCACTGAAATGGCGTCGCCCCCGCGAAGGCGGGGGCCGCTATCGGCCTATTCCCCTTGTGGGTGTAAACCCGACAACGGACCCCGCCTTCGCGGGCGCGACGCGTTTTAGAGCTGGTGCCCCGTCCGGTCGCGCTTCGTCGCCAGATATTGCTCATTATATTTGTTCGTCGGCAGCGCGAGCGGCAGGCGTTCGACCACTGCGACGCCCTCCTTCTCCAGCCGCGCGACCTTTTCGGGGTTGTTCGTCATCAGCCGGATGCGCGGGATGTTCAGCAGTTCGAGCATCCGCCCGGCAATTGCGAAATCGCGCGCCTCAACCGGAAAACCGAGCCGTAAATTGGCGTCGACAGTGTCATAACCCTGATCCTGCAGCGCATAGGCGCGCAGCTTGTTGACCAGCCCGATGCCGCGCCCTTCCTGCCGGAGATATAGGAGCACCCCCCACGGCGCGTCGGCCATCGCGTGCAGCGCGGCGTGGAGCTGCGGCCCGCAATCGCATTTCAGGCTGCCGAGCACATCGCCGGTCAGGCATTCGCTGTGCAGCCGCACCACCGGCGGATTGCCGTCGCGCTGCCCGATGACGAGCGCGACATGGTCGGAGGCTTCTTCGGGCGAACGGAAAGCGATGATTTCGGCGGTTTCGCTGGCCGCAACCGGCAGACGCGCGCGCGCGGCGATCTGGAGCCGCGCCGGGTCGAGCAGCGTCGCGACATCGTCGGCGGTGCAGCATGTCTCGGCGTCGCCAGCCGCTTCGCGGACGAAAAAGGCCGGGAGCAGGCCCGCGTGGCGCGCCATCGTCATCGCGGCGGCAGCGGCGCTCTCACCGCCGGTCGCAATGGTACGAAACGGCCCTTTGAGCGGATTGGCGAGATCGAGCGCCGGGTCGGCAATCGCCAGCGCCGCGGTGACCGTGCTGGCGGCTGCGGCAAGGCGCACCGGACCCGGGGTCGCCGCGACGCGCTGGTTGGTCAGCTTCAGCGTCAGCGCCCGTTCGCCCGACAGCAACACATCGTGACTGGCGAATTCGGCCAAGGCGTCGTCACGCGCGCTTTCGACCGCGAGCAGGTCGAGCGCGCCATCGCTGCCGATGACGCGCAGCGGCCAGCCGCGCCGCAGCGCGTCGATCGCGCGCGCCGCCTGACGGGCGCCGCGACCCTTCGCGCTATCGGTCAAAAGGCAAATTCCGTCACCAGCGGGATATGGTCCGACGGCCGTTCCCAGCTGCGCGCGGGCTGGACGATGCGGTGCGACAGCGCTTGTCCCAACAGGTCGGGGGTCACCCACATATGGTCGAGGCGGCGGCCGCGGTTCGACGCGGCCCAATCCTTGGCGCGGTAACTCCACCAGGTGAACAGCGGCGCGGGTGCCGCGATGAAATGGCGGCCGAGGTCGATCCAGTTCGATGCCGCCTGCAATCGCGCGAGGGTTTCGACCTCGACCGGCGTGTGGCTGACGACGTCGAGCAGCGCCTTATGGTTCCAGACATCGCTTTCGAGCGGTGCGACGTTGAAATCGCCGGTCAGCACCGTGGGCGTGCCATTGAGCGCGCCCGACCATTCGGTCATCCGGCCAAAGAAATCGAGTTTTTGCCCGAACTTCGGATTGAGATCGCGGTCGGGAATGTCGCCGCCCGCGGGGATATAGACATTGTCGAGCCGGACCCCCGACGGCAACGTCACCCCGACGTGGCGCGCCTCGCCATTCGCCTGCCAGTCATATTTACGCACCTCGGTCAGTGGCACCTTGCTGACGATCGCGACGCCATGATGCATGCGCTGGCCGTGGGTGACGATATGCTCATACCCCAGCGACCGGAACATATCCTTGGGAAAGGTCACGCATTCGACCTTGGTTTCCTGCAGGCACAGGATGTCGGGCGCTTCTTCGCGCAGAAATTTCTCGACGATGCCGATGCGGGCGCGGACGCTGTTGATATTCCACGAAGCGATGCTGGTGCGAGTCATGCGGTCGGCTCTATCGGCGCCACGCGTGCGGCGCAACGAGGATGCTCGGGATGCGCGCCAGCGCCGGGAATCATAAACCCCCGTCCCAGGGGCGGTGGAACGGGGGTTCAAGGTCAGCGTTCGTCACGCTCTTGAATGAAGACACCGGGCAATCCGGGTGGGGCAACAGGGGGAAACCCAAATCCGGGGCCGTGTTGGCGTCTTCGAGAGTTGAAATAGCCCGGCTTCCCTGTCGCCAAGCTGAACGAAAATCGGCGGTTCAGCGTCGTTTTTGCAGTTCGTCGATGCCAGGCGACGGTTGGGCGGAAAAAAGCAGGAGATTTCTGATGAAAAAAACCCGGCGTGAATTTTCCGTTCAGCTTCGATCAGCGACCGCGCTTGTTCGGGCGCGGATCGGTCCAGCGGAACGCCGAATCGGCGACTGCGACGTTGAATTTCTGGTTGCTGAGGTCGATCCGCGTCCGGTTGTTCTGCGAATCGAGCGCGACCCAGCCGCGCAGGCGCAGCCCCGCAGGCGCGCCGCCGTCGCGCACGAACACCATGGTGATCGTGCCATATTCGGGACGCTTCGGATCCTTGACCTCGACGCTCAGCACATCGTTGCTGCCCGTCGGCAAGACCTTGGCATATTTGGTCAGATCGCGGTCGGGGTCGAGCAACGCGCCGAGCGGCGAATTCTTCACCGGCCAGCGCTGCACCTGCCGCACCTCATAATCGATCATCGTCAGCGAGCTGCCGTCGCCGACGATCAGCAACGGGACATCCTTCTGATATTGAAACCGGATCTTGCCGGGACGCTTCAGGGTCAGCTTGCCCGACAGGCGCTGGCCGTTGCGATCGGTCTGGACAAAGTCGGCGGTCATCGAGCTCGTCGATTTCAGGTGCGACTGCACCGATGCGAGGGTGGTCGACGATTGCGCGATGGCGGGAACGCCGATCGCCAGCCCGGCGACCGCCAAGGGAGTCAGCGTCCAGGCGGCGCGGCGGGTGAGGGGATTCTTCAGGGTCATGGGACTCTCATTCTGTTCTATGTTCGCTCGGCTCATCGCAGGCGGGCATTGAACCCGCCGTGAACCTGCTCGTCAGACGCCGTTCAAAGCGCGAGCCCGGTAAAAGTTCCCTACCGCTGCTGGCCATATTGATCGGTCAGCACGTCGCGGCGGCCGACATGGTTGGGCGGGCTGACCAGCCCTTCCTCCTCCATTCGTTCGATCATCCGCGCGGCGCTGTTGTACCCGATGCGCAGCTGGCGTTGCAGCCAGCTGGTCGACGCCTTCTGGCTTTCGACAACGATCTGGCACGCCTTGGCATACATGCGGTCCTCGGCGCTGTCGCCGCCCGCGGGCGCGCCCTCCATCGCGAAACCGCCGTCCTCGGGATCCTCGGTGACGCTCTCGACATAGTCGGGGCGGCCCTGCCCGCGCCAATGGTCGGCGACCGCGCGCACTTCGTCGTCGGACACGAACGGGCCGTGGATACGCGTGATCTGTTTGCCGCCGGGGACATAGAGCATGTCGCCCTTGCCGAGCAGCTGCTCCGCGCCGGCCTCGCCCAAAATGGTGCGGCTGTCGATCTTGCTGGTGACGTTGAAGCTGATGCGCGTTGGCAGGTTCGCCTTGATCACGCCGGTGATGACATCGACCGACGGGCGCTGCGTCGCGAGGATCAGGTGGATGCCCGCGGCGCGTGCCTTTTGCGCGAGCCGCTGGATCAGGAATTCGACTTCCTTGCCCGCGGTCATCATCAGGTCGGCGAGCTCGTCAACGACGATGACGATCTGCGGCAGCGGCGCATAATCGAGCGCTTCCTCCTCATAGACCGGCTGGCCGGTGTCGGGGTCGTATCCGGTCTGGACGCGGCGGCCCAAGGACTTGCCCTTGGCGAGCGCCCCGCGGACTTTGTCGTTGTAGCTCGCGAGGTTGCGCACCGACAGCGACGACATCATCCGATAGCGGTCCTCCATCTGCTCGACCGCCCATTTCAAGGCGCGGATTGCCTTTTTGGGTTCGGTGACGACGGGGGCGAGCAGATGCGGGATGTCGTCATAGACGCTGAGTTCCAGCATCTTGGGATCGATCATGATCATCTTCACCTGGTCGGGACCGAGGCGATAGAGCAACGACAGGATCATCGCGTTGAGCCCAACCGACTTGCCCGACCCCGTGGTCCCCGCGATCAGCAGGTGCGGCATCGGCGCCAGGTCGGCGATCATCGGGTCGCCGCTGATATTCTTGCCCAGGATGATCGGCAACGCGCCGGTCTGATCCTGGAACAGCGCGCTGCCGATGATTTCGTGCAGCACGACGGCTTCGCGGTGCGCGTTTGGCAGTTCGATACCGATCACGGTGCGACCCGGAATCGGCGCAATACGCGCCGACAGCGCGGACATGTTGCGCGCGATATCGTCGGCCAGGTTCGACACCCGGCTCGCTTTCGTACCCGGCGCGGGTTCGAGTTCGTACATGGTGACCACCGGGCCGGGGCGGACCGCGGTGACGACGCCCTTGACCTGGAAATCCTCGAGCACCGATTCGAGCAGGCGCGCGTTGCGCTCCAGCCCCGCCTTGTCGATCTGCCCGGTCGGCCCCGGCGGCGGCGGTGCGAGCAGGTCGATCGAGGGGAGCTGGTAGTTGGTGAACAGCTCGGTCTGCGGCTTGGGCCGGGGTTTCGAGGGCGCGGTGCGCTGCGCCGGGTCGGCAATCTCGGGCGGCGCGCGGTCGCTCGGTTCGGCGATCGCGCGCGGGCGGACGACGCGCTCCATCAGGTTCGGCGCCCGCGTGTCGTCGTCGACGGCGCGGGCTGGCTCGACGATGCGGCTGCGCTCGGCGGCGGGCAGGCGGAAGCGCGCCGCCCACCCCTTTTCCAGCCGCAGCGCGCGCCACGCGAGCCACAACCCGGCGGTGACCAGCAGCAGGATGGTGGCAATGCGGATCAGCGCTGCGGCGGGTTCGCCCGCGGCGGCGAACAGCGGGGTGATCGCGCCGCCGATGAGCAGCGCGATGATGCCGCCCCAGCCTGCGGGCATCGGAGCGCTGGTCGCCGGCGCCCAGAGCTCGGCGCCCAGCCCGACGAGCAGGATGCCGACGAAGCTGTACGCGAGCTGGCGCGGCCAATAGGGCTGCGCTTCGCCCATCCACAGCCGCCAGGCGAGCAGGCCGAGCAGCGGCAGCAGCAGCGAGACGCCGACCCCGCCGATCGACAGGCCCAGGTCGGCGAACCACGCGCCGAAGCTGCCCATCCAGTTGGCAGCGGTCCCGTCGGCGGCGGTGTTGAGCGCCGCATCGGTGCTGTCATAGGTGGCGAGCGCGAGGGTCAGGAACAATGTGAACAGGCCGAGCGCAGCCGCGGCGCCGATCACCAGCGATCGCGCAATGCTCTGGCGGAAAACGGTGCGCCAATCGGCCTTTACCGGTGCGCCCTTGCGGCTAGCCATGCTGAAATCGGTCCCCATAAGTTAACCACGGCGATATGCACATGCGGTGGACTCGCCGTCAAGCGCGGCCCCGTGCGCATCCACAGCCTTTCCAAGCCCCGCACCGCGCGCTAGGGCGGTTTCATGAGTGAAACCCTGCGCAGCGATGTCCTGATCTCGGGGGGCGGCCTGGTCGGCCAGGCGCTCGCCCTGGCCCTGTCGCATCACGGCCTGTCGGTCCAGATCGTCGATCCCGCCGACCCGGTGGCGACGATCGCGCCGGGGTTTGACGGCCGCGCATCGGCGATTGCCAGCGCGACGTGGCAGATGTTTGAAGTGCTGGGCATCGCCGGGCGGCTGACCGGCCACGGCTGTCCAATCCGCGCGATCAAGGTCGGCGACGGCGCCCCCGACAGCGGCCGCGGCGGCGACCTCGACTTCGTCACCGCCGATGGCGATCCCCCGCTCGGCACGATGGTCGAGAACCGCCAGCTCCGCCTCGTGCTGGCCGCTGCGCTAGCCGAGGCGCCGCTGGTGCGGCTGCATATGCCCGCCGCCGTCACCTCACGCGACGTGGGCGGCCATGGCGTCATGCTGACGCTGGCCGATGGCACCAAGCTTGCCGCACCCTTGCTGGTCGTCGCCGAGGGTCGTCGCTCGCCGACGCGCGACGCCGCGGGGTTCAGCATCGCCAACTGGTCGTACCATCATCACGCGCTGATTGGTGCGGTGTCGCATGAACGGCCGCACGGCAATGTGGCGCACGAAATCTTCTACCCCTCAGGCCCCTTCGCGCTGCTGCCGCTGGTCGACGACGCCGAGGGACGGCACCGCTCGGCCTTTGTGTGGACCGTGGCCGAAAAGGATGGTCCCGGCTTTTCCAAGCTCGGCGACCGCGGTTTCGTTGCCGAATTGCAGAAGCGTGCGGGCGGCGTGCTCGGCGTGATGGAACTCGTCGCACCGCGCATGACCTATCCGCTGGGGTTCCACCACAGCGCGTCGATCGTGGCGGAGCGCATCGCGCTGGTCGGCGACGCCGCGCATGGCATCCATCCGATTGCGGGGCAGGGGCTGAACCTTGGCCTGCGCGACGTCGCGGCGCTGACCGAGGTGCTGGTCGAGGGCGCGCGGCTCGGCCTTGACCTTGGCGATACGGCCTTGCTTGCACGCTATCAGCGCTGGCGCGGGCTCGATAATATGATGGTCAGCCTGGCCACTGACGGGCTGACCCGCCTGTTCGGCGTCCCCGGCCGCACCGCAGCCGCGGTGCGCCGCACCGGGCTTGGCGCGGTCCAGCGGATGCCGCTGCTCAAGCGCTTCTTCATGGACGAAGCGCGCGGCGAAGCGGGCGATTTGCCAAGGTTGCTCGCGGGGGCGGAGGTTTAGACGCAACCTATTGGTCCGTTCGTGTCGAGCGAAGTCGAGACACCCGGGGGTAGAGTCAGGTCGATGGGTTTCTCGCCTTCGCTCGACACGAACGGCAAATGGGGAAACGCCCACAACGCCCACATAGGTATTTCTACCTAGCTCCCTATCAGCCCGCCGCTCACCCTATTTCCCTATCCCGATCTGAGCGGCACCCACGCCGCGGCACGATGGGGACGGACCATGTCGGCAAAAAGCGATGCGCTCGAAGCAGCGGTGACGGACTATATCCAGGCGCGAACCGCGCTCGACGCGGCACCGGGGGCGCGGGCCAAGGCGCTCGCCGACCGGGCGTTCGCGCGGCTGGCGGCTTTGGCGGCGCCGCGCATCCGTTACTTCACCCGCAGCTATGGCCTCGCCGATGTCGCCGACGATGCAGATCAGGTGTGCGCGATTGCACTCCACCGCGCCGCCGAACGCTATGATCCGGCGCGCGCGCGTTTCACCACCTATGTGAACTGGCAACTGCGCGCCGAGCTGCAGGCGCTGCGCCTGCGCCTGCGCGGCGACCAGCGTTCGGCGGGGCGGCGGCATGTCACCGCAACGCTGTCGCTCGATGCGCTGCAGGCCGAGGGCGCCGACGACTGGCTGATCGATCCCGCCGCCGAAGCCGCGACCGAGCAGCGCGCCGCCGACGGGCTGGCCACGCTGGCCGCCGATCGCCTCGTCGCCGATTGGGCGACGCGCCGCCGCGCCGGGTTGCTACGGACATCTCGGGGTGAGCGGAACCGGGTCGAGGCGCGCGTCGCCGCCGAACAGGCGCTGGTTCGCCACCAATTGGCGGTGAGCGAGGCGAGCGAACGGCTGTGCGAAAGCGATCGCCATGTCGTGCGCCGCGCGCTGGCCGACATCATGCGTCATGCGGTGCCTCGTAAGCTGAACTGAGCGCCCGCCTATTGCAGCGTGGCGCGGCCGTCGTCGCTGTCGTAACGGCCGAAAAACTGCATCAGCTGGACGACCAGCTCGGCGCGCGCGTCGATTGGCGTCGCTTCCAGCAGTGCCTGTTTGGCGGCGGCGTCGAACGGCGCGACCTGCGCGATGCCATTGACCAGCGTTGCATCGTCGAGCTGCCCGACCGAATCCCAATCGACGACATAACCCTGCCGCGCCGCAAAGCGCTTGGCCTCGCGTTCCAGGCTGGCGCGCTCGACGCTCGACAGCACCGCATCATCCTCGATCTCGGTTTCGATCTCGGCCTCGACCTGGCGAAACGGCGTGATGACGTCGAGTTCGCGGCGGACGCGAAAGCGCGCCACGCCTTCGAGCACCAGGTTAAATCGGCCCTCGTCGAGCGCCTCGACATCGACGATGCGCCCGACGCAGCCAACGTCGTAGAGCGCGGGCGGTTCGCGATTTTCCTCGCCGGGAAGCTGACGCGGCTGAATCATCCCGATCTGGCGGTCGCGCGCCAGCACCTCCTGCACCATCGCCGAATAGCGCGGCTCGAAAATATGCAGCGGCAGGTGCAGCCCGGGAAACAGCACCGCACCAGGTAGCGGAAAAATCGCGATCCGCTGGATAGTCAAAGGCGCGGTTTCGCCCATCAACCGAACAGGATCAGCGACAGGCGGCGGCGCTGCGCCGCGACCCACGGATCTTCCAGCCCGACGGCCTCGAACAGCGACAGCAGCTTGGCGCGCGCCGCATCCTCCTGCCATTCGCGGTCGGCGGCGACGATGTGCAGCAGATTGCCCGCGGCGGCGTCGCGCTGGCCCGCACCGATCTGCGCGCTGGCGAGGTCGAATCGCGCCTGATGGTCGTCGGGATTGGCGGCGACCGCGGCCTCGAACGCCGCGAGTTCGCCCGCATCGGGCGCGTCGGCCGCCAGCGCGAGCGCGCTTTTCGCCTGCGCGATCGCCGGGTCGTCGGCAATCTCGGCGGGGATCATGTCGAGCACGCCCTGCGCGCTGGCCAGGTCACCCGCCAGCACAAAGGCGCGGATCAACCCGCCGTGCGCCGCGGCATTATCGGGCGCCATCTCAAGGATCTGGCCAAAAATGCCCGCGGCGCGCTCCCCGTCGCCCTCGGCCAGCACCGCGTCGCCCATTTCGATCAGCGGCGCGATCTCAACCGCGCGCGCCGTCGCTACGCTCTCGATCGGCAGCTGCGCAAGCAACTGGTCGAGCATCGTCTTTAGCTGGCTTTCGGTGCGCGCGTTCGTCAGATTGGCGACCGGCTGGCCCTGAAAAATCGCATAGACGGTCGGGATCGATTGGACCTGGAACTGCCCGGCGATGAAGCGATTCGCGTCGACATCGACCTTGGCGAGCAGCACGCCCTTGTCGGCGTAATCGGCGGCGACCTTTTCCAGGATCGGGGTCAGCTGCTTGCACGGCCCGCACCATTCGGCCCAGAAATCGAGGATGACAAGGCTGGTCATCGACGGTTCGACGACGTCGCGGCGGAACGCTTCGACGGCTTCCTTCTCTTGCGGATTCAGACCCAATGTGGCCACGCAATCATGCTCCTGTTTTTCGTTTCCGGTCGCGCACACGACGACGGAAAAGACTCTGATCCTGCTTATGTGGGATTTGCGGGCGATATGCCAACCCTTCGGCAAAAAACGCAAACAGGGCTTGCCGAGTCAAAAAGCCGGTGCTAATCGCCCGCCTCACCCGCTGGAACCGACCGGTTTCCAGCCGCCAGAGCGGGCGTAGCTCAGGGGTAGAGCACAACCTTGCCAAGGTTGGGGTCGAGGGTTCGAATCCCTTCGCCCGCTCCAGTTTTCCGACATTTTTCAGTGACTTAGACCTCCAAGCGCACTGCGACGTTTGGTGACAAGGTGGTCTGCGTGGGGGGTTGTCCTCATAATGTCACCACTTGGGATCGTGGCATCGGAAAGAATCTGCAAGGTCGACCATAAGGCCGTCTACGAATGGGAGAGGGCTGCGGCCATCGCAGGCCGCGCCTTGGAGACCTGTCTATCGAACCTCGATGCAGTTCATAGAAACATCCAATTCCGGTTCCAGTTATCGTTGCGAATTGGTCAATCGATCGGGGATGAGATCGCGCACTTCGCAATTGTTGAAGTGTGTGACCGGGTTCCGCTACGCATGTCCAGGCGAAAGCTAAAGGTAGTGGTGCGCGCCCCGACGTGCGCTTCCTTGGCTCGGTCACCTTTTCCGCGGATTTAGGTTATGAATAATAATTGAATTATAAATTGGAAGCGGCCTGCCGCAAAACATACTTTTCACATGCGACTCATTTTAGTCGCGATGCTGGAAAGGAATGTGACATGAATACGCATGACGACATCATCGACCTCGGCGCCGCCCAGGACGAAACCCATGGTGCGCTGCCTGCGGGCCAACCGGACGTGCAGCCCGGCGATCGCTTCATCCTCGGCGGTATCAGCGCCGACGATTGATCGATGCGTGGCGTGCGGTCTCGGCACTGCACGCCACCTTCGCTCGGCGATCTTCCCATGAAAAAGCCTGCCCCCGCTGCAACGCACTGGTGCCGAACCGGCAATGGCTTCATATTTCTGGATTTGGCTTCAGACCGCTACTTCACACTTGAATCAGGCGCAGCGGATCGGTTCTCGCTCATCGTTCATCGCGGACAAGATGCCGCAGACGACGATTGGCTTGCTGAGCGAGGATTGCACAATCTCGCCCGGCCGGTGGATCGAATCTTCCCTGAAGCAATCGCACCGACGTCAAGCTATCTGGATTCTCCAGGTACGGAGAGAGCGTCCGCAGTCGATACGATACGCGCGATATACGCCTTGGCCCTGGCGCGGCGACATGTTCGAAAGCTTCGGCTGGCGCAGATTTTGAGTACCATCCCCCAATTCGAGCCGCTACCTGCGGAGGACCAACGCTCGGTCGCGCGCTGCGCGGCGGCCGCGTTTCAGCGCGCAAGGCACTATTTTTCCGGTATGGACGAATGTCTTGGCCGCGGCATTGCAATTCGCCGAGTGCTGGCCGGAAAGGGCTGCGACGCCCGGTTGGTGATCGGGGTGACCTTGCCTTTTGCTGCGCACTGCTGGGTCCAGCTCGGTTCCGCCGTGCTGACAGATCCGCTTGATGTCGTGCTTCCCTACACCCCCATTTTGATTGCCTGATGCCAGGCTATTTTCGCCTTGAAGTTCCCAGACGTTCGGATCGCAACGGCGGCAAAAGGGCCAAGGAGGACCCGTCTGCGCTCCTGCTCCGCGGCGCTCGGCTCTGGTGCGACGAACATCCGCTGGAAATTGGCGGCGATGGCTATCTGATCGGTCATCTGTTCAAGCGAGGTGCAACGAGCCGGGTGCTCGACCTGTGCGAGGCGGCGGCCGAAAAAATCCTCGCATCTGGCGGCAGATCGCTCGCGTCCGACTATTGGGGCGGCTATGTCGCAATCTTGGCGCGACCTGATGGACATATTGCCGTTTTTCGAGATCCTTCAGGATTGCTGCCCGTCTATTATCGCGAAGATGATCGATGCTTGACCCTGTCGAGCGATGCTGCGGAACTGGGCAAACACGGCGGGGTCAATTATCCTGCAATGCTGAGGTTCCTGGCCAGCGCTGGCGCGCCGAGCAGGGAAACCTGCCTCGAAGATGTCCGGCTACTGCTTCCCGGAGAAGGGCTGATAGTCGCCGGAGGCTCTCATCAGCTGGAAAGCTGGTGGTCGCCTTGGGATTGGACGCAGGTCAGACACAGATCATATGCGGCAGCCGCCAAAGAGCTTCGCGCCGTCGCGCTCGACTGCATTGGAAGCTGGACGTCCTGCTTTGACTCGATACTCGTCGGTGTGTCTGGAGGTCTCGATTCCTCGATCGTCGCCTGCGCCGCCGCTCGCCGCGCAGCGGCACTTCTTTGCCTCACGATGGTCGAAGACGACGCTATCGGAGATGAGCGTCGCTATGCGTCCATTCTCACTACGGCACTCGGCACCCCATTGCTCGAAGCGAACTACGACCTCGGAGCGGTCGATATTGGTCGCGCCGTGGCGCCGCACCATCCATGGCCTCATGCTCCTTTCTACATGCAGGCGATCGAGGCGGTGCACGACGGCCTCCGCCGCGAGCAGAAAATCGATGCATTCTTCTCGGGCAATGGAGGAGACAATATCTTCTGTTCGATCCGCAGTGCTACGCCATTCGTCGATCGCTTCATGGCGCAGGGGCCGCGCCATGGGCTCTTCGACACGCTGCGCGACTTAAGCGATTTGACGGGCGCGAGCGGTACGACCATCCTGCGACATGCCTGGGACCGATATCGTGATGTCGCTCGTCCCCCCTCCCTTCATCGTGACTATTCCGGACTTTCTTCTGCGGCGATTGCCGAACTGGAGCAGCCCCGCCCTTCGCACCCCTGGATGCAAGCGCCCGAAGGCGGCCTTCCCGGCAAGGCGGCGCACGTCAGACTGCTTGCCCGCGCGCAGCGCAGCATTGAACTTTATCCCCGCCGCACCCATCCGCGCCATATCCCGCCCCTGCTTTCGCAGCCCATCGTCGAAACATGCCTGTCGATCCCGACATGGCAGTGGGTAGCCGGGGGCCGGGATCGGTCCGTTGCGCGAGCGGCCTTCAAATCCGTCGTGCCAGCCGAACTGCTTCGCCGCACCTCGAAAGGCGGACCGGGCGGCTTCATGCACCGTATCTATCAGGCAAACGCCGAACGCGCCGGCGACCTGCTTCGCAACGGCCTGCTCGCGCGCGCAGGCCTGCTCGACTTGTCGATATTGGAAGCGGCGTCCCGGCCGACCGCGCAGGGTTTCGAAAAGGCGCAGCGGGTACTCGAGCTTTGCGCGGCAGAAAGCTGGGCCCGTTGGTGGAGCGATGTCGCCCGGTCATGACGGCTCACGCTGCAGGGCGCTCGGCGGTCGCGAGCAATCCCGCCATTGCGTTGCCATCGTTGACCAGCGGTCATATGTGCTAATGGGAGCCATGTTCGGATCGCGTCGGCCGCGAAGCCAGAAATCGAACCAGGCCATATTCTCGCGCATCGCGCGCAGCCGGTTCGACGGGATGTGAAACAAATGCGTTTCGTCGGCGGTAATATCCTCGCCGGGATAGAGGCTGATCTGGGCCGGCACCTCGGCATCGCGAAGCGCGGTATAGAAATCGATCGCTCCCGCAAAGGGAGACGCCATTTGCTGCAGAACGGGCGCACAGACCTTCTCTGCGCGAAGCGACGGCGACAGCTGACGATAGGAATCGAGATGGCGGCCCGACGGTGGGCCGCCGAAGATGGCGAGATACCCCTCTTTCGGATCGGCATAGGATGCTGGCTCCAGATAATTGCCGTCCCCGCTGGATGCCGCTCCAAATATAGTCGATTGGGTTAGGGCGACATTCACCATCTGGGATCCGCGGCTGTATCCCGCGACCCCAATCCGTTCGCGATCGATAATGCCTTTGCTGACCAAATCGTCGATCATGTCCTCGAAACTATAGACCCCGTTGAGCCAGATCAGTTCGCGGAGCCGCGCCGGGCCGAGCACACTCGGGCCGCCAGACCATTCCATATAGGCATTCCAGAGCTCCGCCTGCTGCCGCGCCGAAGGATCATTCTGAAGGATGACGACAAAGCCGCGCTCGGCGAACAATTGGGCGGGATAATTCCATTGCAAGTCCGGGCTGGCAAAGCGTTCGTCGGCGTCACTGCCATGCGTGATGAGGATCGCTGGATAGGCCTTCCCATGCTGATAATCGCGCGGCCAGACAATGAAACCCGTCGACCCATAGCCCAGCCGGTTGGTCCATTCATGCGCGGTCACGCGCAGCGGCACGATTGCCTCATGAACGGACGAGAGCGGGGCAAGCGCCCGCACCTCCCCGGTTTCCGGAGCGACATGCACCAACCGCGGGGCTTGATTGAGCGATTCTTCAACGCAAACGCCCCACGCGAGGTCCTGGCGGAAATCGCAAGCGGTCAGGCTGCCGGCCACAAGAAGCGGTTTGACCTTCCGGCTGCCGAGCAGAATTAGCCCATAGCGCGGGTGCTCGATCGTCCGCACGCCGAGCAGCGCCTCGCGCCCGTCGTTCGCCAGCCAATTTCCCGCCGCACGCGGATCGCCAATATAATAGGGTTGGGCGCCATAATGAATTTTGCGGCCATCCGGGCGCGTCTCCGTCAGGTCGAGCGCGCGGCCAAAGCCTTCGCTCGCGAGCATCCCGCCATGCGGACCTCGGACCAGGCCGATCGACGGGAAGCCCGATTCCCGTTCGACGGGGTGGCTCGATCCGGTTGCAATGCTCCAGATGAAGGTCCCGGTGCCGCCCGAACGCTCAGCATCGCCTTGCTCCAATTGGTAGCGAGGTCCCTCGCGCGTCCACTGCACGTTCGCTCCATAGTAGAAAGCGAGACGATCTTGGGCTGGCCGCGATGCCACCAGCCACTCCTCGCCTGCGGCCGATCTCAGTCGCAATTCCACTGTTGCCTTTACCGGTGCGCGCCGACGGTAGCGCTGTTCGACGACCGCCGCGTCGATCGAAACGGCGATCGGTTCGGAACGCGGCCTCAGCGTCGCATACCAGAGCCATCGTCCGTCGGGAGACCAGTCGTGATATAATATGCCAATCCGGCGAGGTGCGCCACTTCGTACGGCGAAGAGCCCGCCTTCCGTCTGCCCGACGGTAACGACGGCCTCTCGCTTGAGCAGTAGCGTGAGCGCCCCGCGTTCATCCATCTTATAGAGTTGGAGCCCATCTCCGCGATCGATCAAGAGGCTCCAGCCTCGGCCATCCGGCAGACGTCTGAGCTGTTCCGCGCTCGGCGCCCGCAGAATTTCGCGGGATCTGTGCGAGCCGAGATCATACAGATGAAGGATTGAGACGCTTTTATCGGTTTCGATATCCGCTCGCCGCTCGAGATAGGCGAGCGACTTGCCATCGCTGGCCAGGCTCAGATCGAAATCGGTCGGCACGGTCGCGATATTCTCGATCGTCCATCGACGGCCTTCCGTGGCTTCGACCGGACCGCCAGTGCCGAGGATCGCCACGAAGGCAAGCGCCGACGCAGTCGCCTTACCAGTCATGTCGGACCGTCACGCTCAAAAAGCGTGCAATCGCCGACCCGTTGGTCGTGTCGAACGGCGTGTCGAACGGTGACGTCGTGAAAATCGGCGCGGGCTTGCTGTTGAACAGATTCTGCGCGCTCAACGCGACTTCCGTCCCCTTAGCCAGCTTTATGCGGCCGGTGAGATCGATCGTCGTCGCCCCCTCTATCTTGACGGACGCCGGACGGCGGTTGTCGGTGACGGCGCCACTGTGATTGAGGAAAGCAGAGAGCGAAAAGTTCTTGCCGCTCAGCGTCAGCCCGCCGCGCGCCCGGAAATGCGCCGGATGGAAGATCGTCCCGGCAAGGTCGGTCACCGGCAGGCCAGAGAGAAGTTGCTGGCTGCTGTCGAGCCAAGTAGCACCGGCATTGAGGCTGAGCTGGCGGTTGCTGCCCAGCGCGGCGTCATATCGTACGGCCACATCGACCCCGCGGTATTTTTGCCGTGCGACATTGCGGTCGCGCGCATCGAGGAAGGCCACAACGCGCGCGGGATCGTAAAGCGCGCCCGTTATGTTCTGGAGCCCGCCATCGGCACCATCGAAGATGGCGTCCAGCAGTGCCGGTGCCGGATTGCGGGTCACGAGATCGGCATAGATCGGGTTGTCGAGAACCCCGGCACCCGAAGCCAGCGGCGGCGCGACCCGGTCCTTATAGTCGATCCGGAAATAGCTCGCGGATAGCGCGAGCTCCGACAGTGGCCGCACGGTTGCGCTGAAAGTCCAGTTTTCCGATCGCTCGGGCCCGAGCCGGTCATTTGCCCCCAGCGCGTAGGCAAGGGTTGAACCGGCAGGAAACCCTTGGCCGAAGCCGCCAACCGGGACGAGCAGTGCCGCATAGCCCGAATATTGCTGATAGAGCGTCGGGAGTTTGAAGGATCTGCCCCATGACACCCCGAGCCGGAGCTGCTTTATTGGGTCATAGACGAAGCCAAGCTTCGGGGTGACGATGTCTCCGGAGTCGGAATAATCCTCGTAGCGCAGCGCCGCGGTGATCGAAGCGCGGTAGGCGAGCGCGATATGCTGGTCGGGACTCGTCAGCGGAAGCAGCAACTCGCCATAGGCGAAGTGATTGCGGCGCGAGCGGGCAAAGCTGCGCGTGCCGATCTCCGATGAGAAGCGATTGATGCGATAGCCTCCGCCCAGCGCCACGCGCGCGGCGCCTGCGGGGAGGTCGAACAGCCGACCCTCGAGGCCGGCCTCAACGGTGATGTTCCGGTTGAAGAAATGTCGCGCGGTCGCGCTACTCGGCGCACCGCCGCTGTAATTCTGACTGAGGCCGTCGGTCGTGTCGGTTCCGAAAAATGCTCCGACATTGAGTTTCCAACTCGCCGACAGGTCAGCTGACAGGGTTGGAGCGAGACCGAATGTTTCAAACTCGGTGCGCGCTTCGAGCCCCGCGTTGCGGAGTGGCTGGGCGACCGTGAAGCCCGTGGCCGTTTTCATTCTTCCGCGCTTGTAGATGAGGTCGGCTGCCAAGGTCACACCGCCTCCGAGCGACTGGTGCCCGCTCAAGAAAAGCGCGTGTCTGCTCAGGTCGGGATACAGAGTGGAATCGGGATTATTCGCGCCCGCATAGCTGCGATCCTTTGCCCGGATCGCGGTGCCGCGCGAATAATCATAGGCCGCGATGATGCCGCCCTCCGACCAGGCCGAGCCGCCAAGAAGATTATATTGCTGCTGGAAATTGCCGCCGTCGGTCGACGCCCCGAGCCGCGCGCTGGTCGACACGCCATCATAGTCCCGCTTGAGCAGAATATTGACCACCCCGGCCACCGCGTCGGCGCCATATATGGCGGATGCACCATCGGCCATGATCTCGACGCGATCGACCGCGGCGATCGGAATGGCGCTGACGTCGATGACCGAGTTCACGCTGCTATAGGCAAAGCGCTTGCCGTTGATCAGCGTCAGCGTGGCATTGGGACCGATCCCGCGCAGGTTGAAGGTCGATGCGCCATTGGCGTTGACATTCTCATTGGCCGCGCCCTGCGTATTGCCGATCCCCGGATTCTGCCCGCCGCCGAAATTCTGTGGGAGGCTGCGTGCCACCTCGCCGAGGTCCGCCTGTCCCGCGTTGCGGATATCCTCCGCCTTGATTTCGATCACCGGTGCAGCCGCAGGCGCGCCAGCGATCCGCGAGCCGGTCACAATGATGGCTTCCGGTTCCGCGGCAGGGGTGATTGCAGCGGACGCGCTGTTCAGGATGACGACCGTACGGTCGTCGAAATTTGCTTGGAGTCCGCTTCCGGCAAGAAGCGCCTCGATCGCTTCGCGGGCTGTCAGTTCGCCCTTGATGGCGGGAGCGGTCTTCCCCTCGATATCTTCCGAGGCGGCATAGAGTTCAATGTTGGCGACGTCGGCAGCCCGGCGCAGCGCCTCTCCCAGATCCTGCGCCGGAATATCATAGGATTGGCGCGGCGCCTGCATGGCCTGCGCGCCTTCGGGCGAAAGCAAGGCTGCCGTGCCGACGAGCAGTGCGGCCAGCGAACGGGATTTAATCGACATTTTCACTCCCCCAATATTCTCGGCCGTGCATCAGGCAGACGGCCAGTGGGGGTGCGTTGACGGGAAGATAGGAGCGACCTTAGTCGCTCGGTGAAAAAATTATCGACGGCGGAGGTGGATGGCGTCAGACCTCCGTTCGATGGCGAGGCCGAACAATATGGCGATCCGTTCGGCAAATGCCTCGGTCTGGCTGATATGGAAGCGACCCGACACTTCGCGCGCGGCTATGTCGGTGTCGTCGATCACGATCGGCACCGCGGCGTAGCGATTGGCTTCGGCGACGAGCGCGCCGAGTTTGATCGATCGATACTCTGCCCACCCTTCGGTCCAGTCTGGCTGAATGACGGCCGCCGGCGCCGCGACAGGCTCCAACCGGCTACCGGGCCCATAGGCGAGGGCGCTTCCTGCCTTGCGCTCCAGCGACGCGAGCTTCTCCGCCTCGCGCGATTGGTCGCCAGGGAAACGGGCAAGCGCTTTTCCGAGACGAAATCCGGCGAACCCGTCGAGGGGAAACTGGCGCGGCGGATCGACGCTGCGGGCGGCCGCTATGCACTCGTCGAGAAGGCGAAAGAGTTCACGCTCGTGCCTTGGAGGCCAGCGCTCGAGCGGCACATCGGGAAAGATGTCGGCGGCATGATGCGCGAGCGCGGTATCAACTGGACGTTCGGGCGAGAGCGGGGAGGGCCATCGATCACTTGATCGTTCGTTGCGAATTAACGTCACCAAGAGCAATGAAAGATTGGCTTTTGGCCTAGTGCAATTCTCTTGTTTCCACAGCGCAGGATTCGAAGTTAGGGGGCTCGCGTCGGTGGGGCCAACAGCGCCGACAATGGGGCTACCCTCTCCGATGAGTTTGGCGTCCGGACATGAGACCCGTCCGGCCGTCCCTCGGCGGCATTCCGCGCCGGCATTGCGACCGCCGACCTTCGGGATGCCGCCAAATTTTTCGCGGCGTCGAAATCAGTCAGCGAGACGGCGTTCGCATACTTGGCGAACAAGCTCTTCGAGTACCGCGACGCGCTCGCCGATCCATGCCAGTTCTTCGGCCGTGATGGCGTAGTGAGGTGAGTAGCGTGCGTTGACGTAAGCCTCGCGGAGCAGCTCGAAGCAGCGGCGGGAGAATTTGTCGGCGCGGGGCCAAGCTTCGACGAGTTCGGGCGCGACTTCCTCGGCATGGCTGCGGAGGAAGTTCAGGCGGTGTGATTTGGGGCTGTAGAGGTTCAAGACAAGGAGCGTACAGTGATAGAAGCGCTCTGCCGCCTGGTGATAGTTAAACGCAGCCAATTTAGAACTTTCACGACCGCGATGAAACTCCGCTCCCGCGAGGAACTCGCTCGCTGTCGAGAACCATTCGTTAAAGTGCTTGCTGGCTTCTTCAAGGGCATCTTCGGGCGGCAGATTTCGCGACTGTTCGAACGGGAATCCCTCAGCTTCGTAAAGCGCTATTCCGTGCTCGGCGATATCAACGAAAAAGGGACGCCCTCTCTCAAGCTGACCGTTAACATCAGTAAGCGTGTGGACTATGAAATTCACGGGTGCCGAGATCGACTTGTGGATCGTCAGATCTCTCATCAGCCGGTCGTCCGTCGCCGACCAGAATTCGAAATCTGCCAGCCGGTCGTCGTTGACTACGATAAGAATATCGTAGTCGGACTTATATCCGCCGACGGGATCGTCGACCCAATCCCCGCGCGCATACGAACCGTAGAGCATGATCTTGAAGATATGCGCGTCGTGCGCAGGCCGGGTACGCCGATCCGGTCGAACAGACGCTGCCAATTCGCGAGTTCCTCCCGGCTCATTCGATAACGGGCGCACGCTTCTTCGGAGGTAATCAACCCGCCTTCGATGGCGGCGACGACCTGTGCCTTGCGCCGGCTGACCCAGCGCGTCGTTTCCGGCGGTGGAAGATTATCCAATGTCAATTCTTCGCCGTGCGGGCCGATCACCGCCGCCGGCCGTATTTTCTGGTTTTCGAGCACTTCGATTCTCCGTCGCGCGGCTTCTGCCGCAGTGTGCCCCCCGGCTCTGTGCAACGGAAAATCACTCGCGAAATCGCGTAAACAAAGCTTCGGCAAACATTGTTAATTGCGACGAACCGTTAGGCGCTTTTGCCCGGCGTCACCTCCCGCCCGCCACGTCGATGCCGCCCGACATCCCACCCGGCGGTCATCGCTTTCAGCGCACAAACTGCTCAGGCAAAACCACGAACACTCTCAAATTCTGATAGGGTAGTCGCTGTCGGCCAACTCCCGCGGTGCGCGGCTTGGCGCAACTTCCAATACCCGCAATTGGTCGATTGCGCCTCATCCGACAGATCGCCTATGGCCACTGGCAGCGAACGAAAAGGGGAAACAATGGCCGCGTCATTTTCAGTGGACGAGCGACGCGAGCATTTTGCTTATTGCGTCCAACTGTTTGGCGGCACCACGGCATTCTCGCGGCGCCTTGGCATAGACGAGCGGGCCGTCCGCCGTTTCATTAATGGCGAGCGGCCTCTCGGTGATGGGCTTTTGGAAGACACCGTAAAGGCACTGCGCCTGCTCATTGCTGAAGCAACCACGGCCGAAGCTCAGATCGCGACCACATTGCGCTTTCCGCCCACCGATCCATCGTAGCGGCTCGGCGACGGCGACGTCCGCTTCCGAAATTTCCTGCCTGAAACTTGCCTGACTGCAACCGGCCAGAACAAGCGATTGCGTTCGAAGGCAATCTTCAAGTTGCTCGTGCAACCGGAATGCGGTGGGGAGCGGCTCTATGGGTTGTTGGTCGCCGTTGGGTTGCGCCGTCCCGCCACAGCCTCTAGATTGGGCGCTCGATCAGCCGGAGACTTTCGTCATGAACAATAACCTGCCCGCAACGCCGCCCCGCCTTGCCGCCAGGAAAGTCCTTGTTCATGCCTTCGATCACGATCTCCAATCTCAGCTGGTTCACCCCTGACGGCCGTGCCGTCCTCTCGGACCTCGATCTCAATTTCCCGTCCGAACGCGCGGGCATCGTTGGACGAAATGGCGTCGGAAAATCGACGTTGCTGCGCCTGCTGACGGGCGACATCGCTCCCACCGCGGGGCATATCGCTATTGACGGAAGCGTCGCGATGCTCCGCCAAACGGTGCAGGTGGAACCGACCGAAACGATCGCCGATCTTATGGACATCAGTCCCGCGCTCGCGCGGCTGCGCAAGGCCGAACAGGGGGAAGGCACTATTGACGAGATCGCCGACGCCGACTGGACGCTGGAAGCCCGCATCGACGAAGCGCTGGCCCATGTCGGCCTGTCCGTCCCGGCCGATACCCCGCTCGCGACCCTTTCGGGCGGCCAGCGCACCCGCGCCGCGCTCGCCGGCGCGATATTTGCTGCGCCTGATTTTCTGTTGCTGGACGAGCCTACCAACAATCTTGACCGCGAAGGCCGCGAAGCGGTGCGCGACCTGGTCCGCGGTTGGCGCGGCGGCGCGATCGTAGTCAGCCACGACCGCGAGCTGCTCGAAGATATGGACGCGATCGTCGAGCTCACCGGGCTTGGTGCCGCTCGCCATGGCGGCGGCTGGAGCGCCTATCGCGACCGCAAAGATATCGAGGAGGCGGCCGCCGAAGCCGAACTTTCAGGCGCTCAAAAGGAACTCCGCCGCGTCCGGCGCCAGGCACAGGTCACAGCCGAACGGCAGGCGCGCCGCGACAATGGCGGTCGGCGAAAGGCGGCGCGTGGCGACGAGCCAGCAATCTTGCTCGGAACGTTCAAGCGCCGCGCTGAGGAAAGCGTGGGCGCAAACCGCCGCCTCGCCGAGCGCCAGCAGAGCGAGGCCGAGGCCCAACTCTCGACCGCCCGCGCGAAGATCGAGATTGTCGACCCACTCTCGGTTGGACTGCCCTCGACCGGCCTTCCTTCGTCGCGCACGGTCCTTTCGTTAGGCCATGTCACCGCCGGCTATGTCGAGCGGCAATCCATTATCCGCGATTTCTCGTTCGCCGTCACAGGCCCCGAACGTGTTGCGATCACTGGTCCCAACGGATCGGGTAAATCTACCCTCCTCGCCCTCGTCGCGGGCACCCTAGCGCCGTGGTCGGGCGAAGTTCGCGTCTGCGTTCCCTTCGCGCTATTCGATCAGCGCGTCGGCCTACTCTACCCCGCGCATTCCATCGCCGAAAATTTTCTCGGTCTGAATCCCGGGACGACGAACAACCAGTGCCGTGCCGCACTCGCGCGCTTCCGCTTCCGCGCCGACGCCGCCGATCAGATCGTCGGCACGCTCAGCGGCGGGCAGATGCTCCGCGCCGGCCTCGCCTGCGTCCTCGGCGCGCCGCGCCCACCCCAGCTTCTGATTCTCGACGAACCCGGCAACCATCTCGACATCGAGTCGCTGGCTGCCGTCGAAACCGGCCTTGCCGCCTATGACGGCGCGTTGCTCTTGGTCAGCCACGACACGGCGTTCCTCGGTGCAATCGGCATAACGCGAACGATCGAGCTAGACCGGACCTGAAAACCTACGGCGAGAAAGTACGTTTGGGGGGCGCGCGGCCATGCTTTTACCCGGCTACGGCCGGGGACTAGAGCGCTCGAAAGCGTGCGTCGGCTGGTCACGCTCTGGACCCGGTCTTCCCAGGGAACCGCAACAATTGGTCGCTTCCTCCCATCTACCCAGATCGCCCAGGCAATGTCCGCTTCTTGATATCTGCGCTCGAAAGCCGCGTGACCGCAAACGGCCATTTTCGTCAACCACACGGGCGGGGTCGAAGCGTCCGCGGTGCAGGTTGCAGAATATAGACTCGACTCCCTCGCCGATCGGCCTAGTCTCGGATCGCAAAGACTTTCCTGCGACCCGGAAAGTCGATGGGGCTTCCTTTGGTCAAAACCGCAGAGGATGACAGGATCCCGTCGGGGAGACGGGATCCTGCTGCACTTCAAGCGGCCTCATGCACAGGCCGTGGCGGCGTGGGGGCTTGATCGCCTGGATAGATATTCGCGAGCGGCGTCTTGAGATGGGCCTCCAGCAAATCAAAGATCTCCGAGTCCTCCTCGGTATCGAACTTGCGCGCGAACAGGTCGGGGCTCAGCGTCAGCCGCAGCGCATCGGCGGTTACGAAGGTGCGCGGGCGTAGCTTGATGTCGCCGTCCGGCACCCAGTCGATCGTACGCAGATCGTCGTTCATCACTTCGCCCTGCGCGCGGCTGTTCATCATCAATGTCTGGAAAAAGGCCTCATCGGGAATGAAGCTGCGACGGTAGAATGCCTTAAATCGCTCGGCACCCGGGTGGTGCACGGCAAAATGGCAAAAGCTTCGCGTCACCGCTTTCCACTGGGTGCCGATGTAAGGCGTCGCACCTTTCAGGAACGGCCGCGGCACGCGCGTGCGGATCATGCGTCCCAGGGCTTCGATGAACATATGGCTGACGCGGTTCATCGTGTCGGGCCGCATCTCTCGCTGATCGAGCGCGCGGATAAACTGTCGCCTTGGATTGGCGCGCAGAAAGCCTCTGATATAGGCCTGCGACTTCAACGGGAAATCCTGTCCGCTGAGGTTGATGTAATGAGTCCAACTGCGATTCATCTTCAGCAACTGCTTCATCCCGCGCAGCTCGGCGTCGACAAGGCTGTAGCCGCCCCACAGAGCCTTTTTCGATTCGATGATCGCGACCCCCTGAAACGGTTTGAGGAAGGCGGCGATGTCGGCAGCGAACTCAGGCCCGGATCCTTTATCGACATGGACGACATAGCTGTTACCCGGCGCATAGATGGCGTGGAACATCCGCTTGAACTGTTCAGGAAAGCGGTGGAGGAGGATGAAATAGCCGATCATGGAGGCATGCCTTTCGGATCGCCGATCCGGGCTGTCAGCTCACCGGAACCGCGATCATTTTCCTGTCCCGGAAAACCCAACCAAAATCATTCTGATCGATAGGAGACAATGCCTGACAGGTGGCCTGCTGCTTTGCGACGCCGCTGGTCCAATGGCATATGCCTAATGTGGGCGATTGAGGCTCTAATGTAAGTGCCTGTCGTCAATAAAGTCGGCTTTTGCCATTCCTGGAACCGAAGCAGACAGTCCGCCACCGGCCAATGGGGGACATCCAAGGGTAAGTTCGTTATCGGCGTCGATGTTTGTTTCACGCAGGAAACGGAAGACATCACTTACGACGGGCTTGGAACCCGTCAAAGATTAAAATTTCAGACGAGATGCGGCTCCAGGCGAATGTCCCGCACCGCTGTCAGAACCCCGTCGCTATCCTTACCGAGACGGACGATCCCGCTGCCGCCCCGAGATTCTTGGGTGGCGCGGTAGGAGGCATCGACCTTGAACTCGCCCTCGAACACGACGTCATCTACATAGTAGGTCTGACGTCCGGCTTCCTTCACGTACAAATGAACGTGCGCCGGTCCGGTAAGGTCCGGATAGGGTGCCGGCTTGATCGTGTCGAAGGCGTATCGTCCCTCGGCATCGGTCTTTACCCACCCACGCAGACTGCCGTTGCGGCGGCTCCATTCGGATTCAGCGGTGCCGTTCGCATATAGGCCGTCGATGTTGGTGTGATGCGCGTAGATGACGACGCCCTGCACGGGCGTGATTCCGTCGAGAGCAAAGACCTGGCCTGACAGGCGCATACGCTCTCCAGGCTCCTTCGGACCAGCCAGTATTGCCGACGCCGAAAGAGTGGCTGGATCCCGCTCGTCGATAGCCTCACAGCCCTCACAGGCGTACAGGTCGTTTCTGGGTCTCTGCATCGCTTGGGCAGGCACAGCCCGTGACCAGGCGGTGCCAAGGCCAGTGGCTCCAAGGACCGTCAGTCCCAACAGCGTCGCTCGTCTGCTCATCTTGGTCATGCAGCACCCCTTGGATTGGTCTGACTATAGATCTGGATATCGGTCCAGCAAGGCTGGCCCGCAGGCTGAGATGTACCGGTACTTCAGCTCCGGCCCCATTTGGCTTCTCTCCGTCGAGTTCCAAGCTAGGTTTTGACGTCAGCTAGAGGAGTGTACATGCGACTGCGCAATTCCAGCCGATCTTGGAGCCTCGTTGCCCGTATACTACACTGGGGCGTTGCAGTACTGATCGTGGGACAGTTCGCTAGCGGGTGGCTGGCCGAAAATGAGAGTAACCAAGACGCAAGTGTCACCCTGATCCGCAGCCACTTTCAGTTCGGTATGGTTCTGGCGGGACTGATCGTGATGCGTATCTTGTGGCGGCTGTCCAACAGCCGCCCGTCCGCGCACACTACCCAGCCAAGATGGCAGACCGTTTCGGCGGCGGTCGTCCATGGCCTGATGTACATCATGTTCATCGTCCTGCCTGTTAGCGGCTATATCGTATGGGTTCACATGAAGGAGGCGATGGATGTGTTCGGCATCTTCACCATTCCCCGCCTTTTCACGCCTTCAGTCGATGATGAATCACTCTGGTCCGGCTCTTGGTACGTTCATTATTTCGCCGGCTGGGCGTTGATCGGCTTAATCTGCACTCACATCGCGGCAGCGCTCTGGCATCAATTTGTCCTGCGCGACGGGCTCATACGGCGCATGATCACGGGTCACTAGAACCCTGTGAATAGCATTTGGCCGCGACAGCGATCCTACATCAGCCGACGCCGCCCAGCGGGACGCTTACGTCGAGTCTCCTGTTCGCAGCGGCCCTATTTTCAATCGCCCAGCTTATCGCCCCAGCCGGACAAGAAACGTGGGTGCTGCTGAAGTGCAGAAGGCTACGGTTGAAGTGCTCGAATGGCCGGGGCGTTGCCCGAGCAGGTGGCGGCGGTGCTCGATGCGTTGGCGGGGATGGGCCGGGTTCGCAAGCTGGAGGATGGCCGCTAAGCGACGTGAGCCGCTCCGAGCACGCATCGACGATCTGATCGCCGGGCCGAACGAGGGAAGCCGTTTCAGCCCTACTGCTAAGGGCTGGATTTTCGCAATTTTGACTAATTTCAGACTGTCAGCTTCCGGCCAGTTCACGCTCTATGCCTGCCCTGGGCCGAATTCTGAGCGCAAGAACTCTACGTGGAAGCGAACGCGGCCCATTGGTTTCACGCGATGAATGATCGTAGGTTCCACAATGCCAGGTTCGGAGTCCGGCAACAGAAGTTGTTCGCGATAAGATCGGCGGGGATCGGTTACCATATAGAGTAGCCTTCCTTCTTCGACCCTGATCAGACCCCACACGCTCTCTTTCGTTGAGTGATCGGCGGATAACCCACGCGGGAGGCTGTCCTCGGTGAACGTGGGTGTCCGCTTATAGACCGAGAGGCCCGGAGGCAGCTGGCTGTTCACGGTGTCGGCGTTCTTTCGCGATGGAATTGCATGCCGAGCTGAAGACTTTCGGAAATTTTTGCAGCTTTTAGTTGCATCGCATCAGCCGCTTCGGCGCCGAGAAGTTCGGAGGTCACCGCAGCCCAAAGCAAAAGCCAACGGGCAAAATTGTCGCCGGTCATGTCGGTGGCATGGCGCAAATGGGCAACCATCGGCTGGCCTTTGTAACGACCACTTGCCATCATGACCGAAGACCAGAATGCCTGTAATTTATCAAGGTGATGCGGCCAGTCCCCAATGGCGTTATTGAAGATCGGCCCGAGAATCTCATCGTCTCGCACTCGAGCGTAGAACGCTGGTATCACGCGCGCGAGATCTTGTTCGGACAGGATGGGGTCGGTCATTGGGAACAACTTTCATCGATGTGTCGTCCCCGCCTGTCGGCTGGCTTCGACGGCCTGCCAAGAGTGTTCTCTCCCTGGCATTGCTGTTTCACAATATGGTCCGATCCACATGTTGCCGGATGCAGACAGTTCGGCGGGACGCACACCATCTTGATAAGGCGGCTCAGGTCGTCGCTGCGCAGTGGCTTCTCGAGCAGATGGACGCCGAGAGACCGAGCACTAGTTCGAAGGCGGGCGTCAGGATGCGTCACCAGAAGGATCGCAGGAGCGAGATTGCCGGCGGCGCGCTGGGCGCGAAGGAAAGCAAGACCGCCGCCGACGCGATCCTGATCGACGATCAGGCAGACGTTTGGGAGCGCGATTTCTCCCTCTTGCTGAAGGTCGAAACCCTCCACCGACAGCGCGAACTCCAACGAGGACAGGAGCGCCGGATCGCTCGCAAGAATGATGACCGGGCGATCTGGCGGCATAATCCTGCCTCCTTCGATCAGGCCGCTTTCTTCCAATTGGGTTCTAACGTGACGTGGGGCGGACAATCGGCGACAGGACCGACCGGCAAGCCCGCCAGTTCGTTAGCGAAACCGTGATTGACGTCGCGGTGATGGGCCTCGTCAGCACGGACGACGAGCACTACGTCGCGAAGCGTCGCCTCAGCAGGCAAATCCCAATATTTTTTCGCGATCTCCGGCGCGGGCACGTTGGCACTGCGACCTTTGTCGATCTCAGCAAGATAATGGGTATAGCTGATGACCGCTTCTTCTTCGAAATAGCCCACGACGCGATGCGCTGTCTTGGAACTAACCAGGTAGAGCGCGAAGAAGCAGAGGTAGAATATCCATTGCACGCCGATGATCACAGCGCGTTCGAACCGCGTCGGTTGCGAGATTTCGATGAACGTCATGAGATGCATGCGTTCATTCTCGGCTTCGTCCATCAGCGTCTTGATCCAGCCCTTGTCGTCGCACATCCGCCGCAGGCATGCGAGATGGTTGATCGTCGCTCCCACCATGCCCGGTACCGCCGCCACGGTTTCCAGCACCACGGCCCGATGGCCGTAACGTTCGGCGAAAAACGTATCTGCAGTCCAGCGCAACACCTTGGTGAACCCCAGTGCGACGCGGTCGGACATGCCAGCGGGCTTGTGGTGAACGCCAAGATCGATGAAGGGTGCAGTCATGAGATTTTCTCCGTAGGACAGCATTAGTCGCATGCCGTCGATGAAGAGCGATTAGGTTGAATGAGGGAGTGCGGATATTTGGATGATCTCCCTACCGCATCATCCCTAGGGGATTTACCGGAGGTGCCGCGGGCGACATTTGCCAGCCGATTCCTGCCGCGCCTCTCGGCGCCGATCGGCTTTGCGATTGCGATGCTGTTTATCGCCGCTGGGGTGGGAATTCGCCTGCTGTTCGCCGACGCGCTTGGCGCGCGCGCAACCTTTATCTTCTTCGTCCCCGGTGTCGTTGTGGCAGGTGCGTTATCGGGTCTTCGGGCGGGAGTTCTCGCCGCTTTCGCCGGCGCTGCTGCTGGTCTTTGGTGCGATGCCCGCGCAGGTCCCATCGAGGACGGCAGCCTGATTGCCGCTGGGACTTTTGTGATCATCTCGCTCGCGATCGCAGTTGGCGGGGAGTGGTTTCAGACCGCCCGCATCGAAACCGAGGCCGCCGGCGCCAATCTGGCCCGGCGCGCGGCGCATGTGCGGTCCATTCTCGACACGATTCCCGATGCAATGGTGGTCATCGATGAAAAGGGCGTCGTTCGCGACTATAGCGTCGCCGCCGAACGCATGTTCGGATGGAATGCCGACCAAGTGGTGGGCCGCAACGTAAGCATGCTCATGCCCGAACCCTATCACAGCGCGCATGATGGTTATCTCGCCCGATATTATCAAACGGGCGAGAAACGCATCGTCGGCAAGGGCCGGGTCGTTGTTGGCCAGCGCCGCGACGGTTCGACATTTCCGATCGAATTGGCTGTCGGCGAGATGCACGCGGGCGGCGAGCGTCACTTCACCGGTTTTATCCGTGATCTTACCGAAAGGCAGGAGGCCGAAGTGCGGCTGCAGGAGTTACAGAGCGAACTCGTTCATGTGTCACGATACACCAGTCTGGGCGAGATGGCGTCGGCGCTGGCGCACGAGATCAATCAGCCGCTATCGGCAATTACCAATTACCTCAAGGGCAGTCGGATGCTGCTGGAGCGCGAGGTTGTTCCGCATGACCGCGTGGTCGACGCGGTCGAGCGCGCGTCGATCGAGGCACTTCGCGCCGGCGATATCATCCGGCGTCTGCGCGATTTCGTGGCGCGCGGCGAAACCGAACGTAGCGTCGAAAATCTGCCCAAGCTTGTCGAAGAGGCCAGCGCCCTCGCGCTTGTCGGCGCGAAAGAGCACGGTATTCGGGTCAATTTTGCCTTTGATCCCATCATCAGTTTCGTACTGGTCGATCGCGTCCAGATCCAGCAGGTGGTCCTCAATCTCGTACGCAATGCTGTGGATTCACTTGCCGCGTTCGCCGGTCCGTCAAAGGAACTCGAGGTCCAGATTGGACAGGATGGCGACATGGCGAAGGTCAGCGTGACCGACAGTGGGCAAGGCATCGATCCTGAAATCGGGGGTCGGCTATTTCAACCGTTCATTACGACCAAGCGCACGGGTATGGGCGTGGGTCTGTCGATTTCGCGCACGATCATTGAAGCGCACGGTGGCAGAATCTGGGCTGAAGCGGTCGACGATGGCGGCGCTCGTTTTTGTTTTACGTTGCAGAAGCTGGATAGCGAGGATCTAGAAGATGGCGAGTGATCCGATCGTCTATATCATCGACGACGATGATAGCGTGCGGGAATCGCTCGAATTCCTGATTGATTGCGCAGGCCTTCGCGCTCGTAGTTTCGTATCGGCTGACGCCTTCCTTGGCGCGTCGCCCTCCCTCGACGGTGCGTGTCTCATCACCGATGTCCGAATGCCTGGAACAAATGGCATTGAATTGCTCGACGCGCTTCGAGTCCGCCATGGTCAAATTCCCATCATCGTGATGACGGGCCATGCCGACGTACCGCTCGCCATCCAGGCCATGAAATCGGGCGCCGCCGACTTTATCGAAAAGCCCTTTGATAATGACATGTTGTTGTCGTCCGTTCGCAAGGCGATCAGCGAACAATCCAGCGCGGCCGAAGTGCGCGCGGAGAGTGAACGGTTGTCGGAGCGGATTGCTACGCTTTCGGTGCGCGAGCGTGAGGTGATGGAAGCGCTTGTGGAAGGCAAGGCGAACAAGGCGATCGCCTTCGACCTCGGAATCAGCGCGCGAACTGTCGAAGTCTATCGCGCTAATGCGATGATGAAGATGCACGCCAAGACACTGTCGGATTTGGTCCGCATGGCAATGATCGTCCGGCTGCTTTCAAATAGGTGATGACGCAAAGCGGCCTGACGGCAAACGGCCAATTACCACCGGGGCGTCCGGCGATATGTCTTGAATCATCACGGGGTGCAGTCGGCGAAAGGCCATGGTATCTATTCGGCATTGCAGCTGGTAATTTGATTCAGAACGGATTTCCATGTCGGGTTGGCATCGCGCCATTATCGCGAACGGTCTGCTTGCCGGCACGTGCGTCGCAGCGCTCCTCATCCTCCTTTTCCTCGCAATCGATGTCGACCGGGGCTTTGAGGAGAATGCGCGTCTGCGGCAGGACGTTTCGGACTCTTATGACGCCAGAGCCGCGTTGCAAGCAGTCCTGAACCGGCATCTCGATATCGAACTCGGCCAGCGCGGCTATGTCATCACAGGTGATGCCCGGTTTCTTCAGCCCTATCTCACTGCCGAGGAAAGCATCGACGCCAACCTCGATTCCTTCGCGAAACTGGCAGGTCGGGGACAAGCCGCACTGGTTGCCGAACTTCGCCGGGAGTCGGGCGAAAAGCGGCGTTTCGTTTCGCGGACGATCGACGAAGTTGAAAAAGGACGACGCGCCGCAGCCGCAGGCTTGATCGCTGGCGGCGCAGGCAAGGCGTCAATGGACCGAATTCGCGCACTTGTGGCGCGGATTTCAGAGACCGAGCGCGCGCGGCTCGAGAAGCGTACCGCCATTGCAGAGGCCGCCCGCCAGTCCCTTCGCCAGCGCACCTTTGTCTTGCTGGTCGGGCTTATATTGCTGCTCTCGCTGTCAGCGATTCTGATCGCGCGCAGCCAGGCGGCGCGCAACAAGGCATATCGCCGCGCGCAGGACCTTGCAGCCCGGCAGGAGGCGATTTTCGACAGCGCAAAAGACGGCATGATCGTGCTCAACCCGAGCGGTAGCATCGAAAGCCTGAATCCTGCGGCGGCCGCCATGTTTGGCGTTACACAGGAGTCGCTCCTGCGCCGCGACATCGGCTCGCTGTTCGAGATTGCGCCCGACCGTGGCCAGATCGAAACCTTTCTTCGCCGCCTCTCCGCGAACCGGAAAGCAAATCCCGGGCAAGTTCAGGAATTCATCGGGCGCAGAAGCGACGGAACCAGCTTTCCGCTCGAAGTTTCCGTCAGTCCGGTTGCTCTCATGGATGCGACATTGTTTCTCGCGGTGATCCGCGACATCAGCGGGCGACGGGAGGTCGAGCAGATGAAAAGCGAATTCGTGGCGACCGTAAGCCACGAGCTGCGGACCCCGCTGACGTCGATCGCCGGATCGCTCGGGCTGATCAGCGGCGGCGCGGCCGGCGACGTGTCGCCGAAGGTCGGCCGCCTCGTCGAGATCGCGCACAGCAATGCCGCGCGGCTGGTACGGCTGATCAACGATATCCTCGACATCGAGAAGATCGAGGCGGGGCGAATGCCGTTCGACATCCGGCCGCTGGCGCTCGCGCCGATCCTCGACGAGGCGATGCACCAGATGGCGGGCTTCGCGCGCGAGTATGGCGTGACCATTCGCATCGAACCCTTGGCTTCGGATACGGCGGTGCTCGCCGACGAGGATCGGCTCATGCAGGTGGTGTCCAACCTTCTGTCCAATGCGATCAAGTTTTCGCCGCGCGGAGAAATAGTGAAAGTCCGAGTGACGGCGCTGGACCGGCGCAGCCGCATCAGCATAATCGACCGCGGTGCCGGTATTCCCGAGGCTTTCCGGAGCCGGATTTTCGGCAAGTTTGCGCAGGCCGACGCCTCTGACTCGCGGCAAAAGGGCGGAACGGGCCTGGGACTCAGCATTGTGCGCGAAATCGTCGTCCGGCTTGGCGGTTCGGTCAGCTTCGAAAGTGAAGAGGGCAAGGGGACGGTCTTCCACGTTGATCTGCCGACGGCTGGACTCCCGGGCGCGGCGCCAAAGAAAGAGGAAGGTCAGACCAGCGCGCACGATGCTTCGCTGCCGACCATCCTCCATGTCGATGACGATCCCGACATGCTGACCGTCGTCGCCAGCATGTTCGAGGACAGGGCCCAGGTCCATTCGACCCCCAGTGTGGCGCAAGCACGCGGGCTCGTGCGGCGTCATCGTTATGACGGCGCAATCCTTGATGTCGGGTTGCTCGACGGCTGCGGGACCGATCTCGCCATCCCGTTGCGCAAGCAATCGGGCGCGATCCCGATCATCCTCTTTACCGCGCAAGAGGTCGATGCGGCGGTCGAAGGCATCGACCTCGTGCTGGTAAAGTCCAGGGCCAGTCTCGAGCTTCTGGTTCGCGAGACGCTCGAACGGATCGGAGGCGCAAGTGAGCTGGAGAAAGGTCGATGAGCATACGGATTCTCTACATCGACGATGAAGCGGACATTCGAGAAATCGCTCAGATGGCGCTGGAACTCGATCCGGATTTCGTGGTCGAAACCCGTGGGTCGGGCCGCGAGGGGATCGCCGCCGCGCGCGACTGGAATCCCACCCTCATTCTGCTCGATGTGATGATGCCCGAACTCGATGGACCGACCGTGCTCGGCTTGTTGAGAGAGGATCCCGTGACCGCTGGGATTCCTGTCGTTTTTATCACCGCCCGGACGCAGGCGCAGGAAGTGGCCCATTTGCGCGCGCTCGGCGCCTCGGGGGTGATCGCCAAACCATTCGATCCGATGGCGCTGGCCGGTCAGGTGCGGGATTTGCTCGATGAACGGAATGGATGAACGCCTCGCCGCCCTCGGCGCGCGTTTCGTGGAACAGGCGATCGAAATCGCCGATGCCATTGAAGCATGCCTTGCGCGTCAAGCGTGGGTGGAACTTGCAGCGCCGTGCCATAGTCTTGCAGGGCGTGCCGGGATGTTCGGCTACACCGCGATCGGCGACGCGGCCCGCGCGGTGGAGGAAGCGATCGATGCTCAGGCCTCACGTGGCGAAATCGAACATCTCGCCGCGGAATTGCTCGATCGTCTGAATCGATTGCGTCAGGATCGCTGAAAGCCTTTGCGGACCATGTCGCCCCAGCCTTGTTTCTTGCGCAGAAACTGCCACCAGCCACGCAGCCGCCAGAAATTGTTGAGCTGCCGGTAGCCGAAATTTTCAAGCACGGCGACGGCGGTGAGAATGACCAGGTCGCGCGCGCGCGGCAGGCGGCGCAGTTGCACTTCCACGCATAGGCTAGGTCGACTTTGAGACCCTTGAGCGGCGTCACCTCGGCGCGCACCGCGTCATAGCTCTGGCCGTTTTGACGAAAACCGACGCCGCCGACGAAACGCTCGTCGTCGAAACCGATCCGCTGCC
>NZ_JBHYDE010000015.1:0-2707 GCF_051861155.1 Sphingopyxis sp.
GCGTGCGCGGCCGGTTCACAGTTTCCCGATCGTTTCGCGCTTCGGCCCCATATATCCGAACAGATAAGCTGCGACCTTTCGCATCTGTATTTCTTCGGCGCCTTCGGTGATGCGATACCGCCGATGATGGCGATAGATATGCTCGAACGGCTTGTGGCGTGAGTAGCCGATGCCGCCATGGACCTGCATCGCGCGGTCGGCGGCTTCGCAGACGAGGCGGTTCGCCCAGTAGTTGCACATGCTGACCTTGTCGGAGAGCGTGTGTTCGATGTCCTTGTGCTCGGTGTTGTCCATGTCCCACGCGGTCTTGCGGATCAGCAGCCGCAGCATTTCGGCCTGCGTCGCGAGTTCGACGAGCGGGAACTGGATTGCTTGGTTCTTCGCCAGCGCCTCGCCGAACGGCTTGCGCTGGCGCGCATATTTGACGGACTCCTCGATGCAGAACACCGCGGCGCCGAGCGAGCTGGCTGCCTGCCGGATGCGGTTCTGGTGGACGAAGCTTTGCGCGATCGACAAGCCGCCGCCCTCGGGCCCGAGCCGCGCATCGTCGGGCACCCACACGTCGGTGAACGTCATGCGCGGATGGTCGGTCGGCATGTTGAACGTCCACAGATATTCGTCGACGGTCATGCCCGGGGTGCCCGTCGGCACGAGCAGACAGGTGATCCCCTTCGCATCGCCGTCATTCCCGCTGGTGCGGCAGAAGGTCGCGCAGTGCGTCGCGCTGTGCATGCCGGTGATCCACATCTTGCGCCCGTCGATCCGCCAGCCGTCGACGCCGTCCCGCGTCTCGCGAACCGCGCGCGTCTCCATATGCGTCGCATCCGATCCATGATCGGGCTCGGTCAGCCCGAACGCGGTGCGCCGCCGCCCCTCGAACCCGCCGAGGATAAACTCCTGCTTCTGCGCATCGCTCGTCGCAAACTGCTCGAACATCTCGACGAACGGGAAGTTGCCGACGATGCTGTGCTCGTTCTGGAGGTCGTTGTGGAGCCCCAGCCCCTTCGCCGCAAAATGCTCGCGGATCACCGCCATCCACAGATTGCTGCCGTCCTGGCCGCCGTACTTCTTCGGCGCCGAGAAGCGCCAGTGGCCCGCCGCATCGGCCTTGCGGGTGGCCTGCTTCAGTAACGCCTCCCACTCTTCGCGCGGCAGCCCCTGATTGTCCCAGTCGGTGCGCGCATGCTCGCGCCGATGGTCGAAGAAGCGGATATTGTCATCCGCCAGCTCGAGCGGTTTGATCTCGGCTTCGATAAACGCATCGAGCTCGTCGAGGTACGCCTGAAGCGCAGGCTCTATCGCAAAGTCCATGTCTCTCTCCCTGTTCCGTCTATCCGCGCCAGTCGGCGCGGGCCGCCGCGAGCGCGGCATATTTGGGGCTGTCGATCGCGCATTTGTCGAGCACCGCGCGGCGCAGCCTTGCCAGCAGGCCCGGCTCGGCAAGGCTCGTGGTTCCCGACAGCAAAGCCTCTGCCAGCGCCGCATCCTCGGCGCGCACATCGGCCGATAGATCGCGCAGGACGATGCCGAGCGCGTTCATCGCGACCACCGCCTCGAACTTGGCGTGACCCTCCGCCCGCGGTTTGATCGACCCTTCGATCCAGTCGCGCACCGCCTGCACGATCTCGCTATGGGTCGGCTCGCCGGTCGGTGCCGGTGCGGCGTCCGGCGACGGCGGCAAGGCGCGTCCCCGCTCGACCTCGGGCGCCTCGGCTTCGAGCAGCAGCAGCAGGTCGAGCTCCTGCTCGGCGGTCCGCCGCCCGATGACGACGCGCTCGACCGTCGGATCGGCGCCGCTCCGCCACGCCTGCCCCATCTGCAAACAGCCCAGCGCCCACCAGAGCGTCCGGTAGACCAGCCAGAAGCGGAACCGGTCGCGGTCGACCCTCACTCCGCCCGCCGCCTCATAGGCCGCAAAATAATCCGCGAGGCTGCCGACCCCGAACGCCGGCCGGTCGATCCGGCCAAAGCGCCACACCGTCATGCACCCGAACGCCAGATCCTCATGCGCGTCGCCGCGGTGCGCCAGCTCCCAGTCGAGCACTGCGGCCAGGCCGTCTTCATCGACCATCACATTGCCCATCCGGTAATCGCCATGCACCAGCACCGGATCGGCAGGCGCAGGCAGATGATCCTCGCACCATTTGATCGCCAGCGCGATCACCGGCCGGTCGCCGCCGTACGACAGAAAGCGCGACCGAAGTTCGGCCAGCGCCGCGCGCGTGTCCATCAGCGGGATCGCCGCCGGGATCGCATCGCCCGGGATCGCATGGATCCGCGCCAGCTCGCGGCCGAGGTCGGCGAGCAGCGAGCGCGGCGGATCGGCCAATATCTTCGCCGGCGACACCTCGGCCATCACCCGCCGCATCACATAACCCGTGCCCATGCCGTCGGCATCCGCCAGCACGCCCACAACCTCGGGCGCCTTCACCCCCGCAGCCTGCGCCGCCATCACCAGCGCCGCCTCGTCGGCATGCCCGAACGGACGATCCGCCATATACGCCGCCGACGGCGCACGCCGCAAAACATAGGCCCCGCCAGCCCACTCAAACGCCCAGCTCTCCATGTTCGCACCGCCAGACAAGCGCTCAAGACCCGACAACGCGCCACCACCAGAAACACGGGCCATGAAAGGCGGAAGCAAGGCTGACAAATCGGTCATGCGACGCGTGTCCGGGGGGTGGCGGCACGCCAAAATTGTCTCGCA
>NZ_JBHYDE010000016.1:0-880 GCF_051861155.1 Sphingopyxis sp.
GACCGGGATCTTGCGAACCTGCTTGGTGCGGATCAGCTTACGCGCGAGATCGGGGCGGTCGAGCGTGTGCGTGAAGAAGAACCTAAGCGCGCCAACGATGCTGTTCATCGTGGGCGCCGGGACGCCCGCCTCGAGCTGCTCGAACTGGAACTGGCGGATATCCTCGGCGGTCGCGGTGTGGGGAGAGCGCTGCAGCCAGGTTGCGAACCGCCCGACGTCGCGCAGATAGTTACGCTGCGTCTCCGGCCCGAACCTGCGCAGCGCCATGTCGTCCAGCAGGCGCTGGCGCAGCGGGCTGATCGGACCAATCTGTACAAGCTCATTCATCGTTCGACTCCTCAGTTGAAGGAGTCGAAAAGCTCTGCCTATGGCAGCCGACGTTCAATCAGGAGCGGCGCTCGCTGGACGGCTTTACGTCGAGGCTAGCGCCAATCCGCGGAGCGGTTCGTGCACCGGCCAGCATCGGTAAGCACTGCGGCTTAGGCGATCGTGATCGGCTTCGATGTGAGATTCTTACTTCAGCTGCATCTCGATAGTGAATTCGCCGGCGGACGGCCCTGGGGCAGATAGGTCGCGCTGACCTTTCGGTCCGTCGGCATAGGCTTGAACGATTATGAAATATGTTCCGTCGGCCGGCAGGTATCGATCGAGCACGCTGTCATAACCCACGTCGCCTTTATACTGGGCGTCACTCGAACGGAGCATTTTCGGATCGCTCGGGCCGCGCGCTATCCAGACTAGGCTGTGGGCCTCGGAAGAACGCACCGCTACCTTCACGCGCTGCGCCAATCGCCCTTCGAAGCGGTAGAGGACGGCCGCCCGCGCTGGGTCGAACCGGGACACAGCCGCCTGTGCAAAATTGCCCGAGATTAATTGCCCG
>NZ_JBHYDE010000017.1:0-779 GCF_051861155.1 Sphingopyxis sp.
GCGTCTTCGTCCTTGTTGATCGCGACGATCGTCTTCGAATCCTTCATGCCGGCGAGATGCTGGATCGCGCCCGAGATGCCGATCGCGAAATAGACCTGCGGCGCGACGATCTTGCCGGTCTGGCCGACCTGATAGTCGTTGGGGACATAGCCCGCATCGACCGCGGCGCGCGAAGCACCGAGCGCGGCGCCGAGCTTGTCGGCGAGCGGCACGATGACTTCCTCGTACTTCTCGCTCGAACCCAGCGCACGGCCACCCGACACGATGATCTTCGCCGAGGTGAGCTCGGGACGCTCCGACTTGGCGATTTCGGCGCCGACGAAGCTCGAGAGGCCGGCGTCGCCGCCCGCGCCCACGGCTTCGACCGTGCCCGAACCGCCCGAGGTGGCAGCCTTTTCGAACGCGGTGCCGCGGACGGTGAGGACCAGCTTCGCGTCCGAGCTTTCGACGGTCGCAATCGCGTTGCCGGCGTAGATCGGGCGGGTGAAGGTCTTCGGACCCTCGACCGACAGGATTTCCGAAATCTGCATCACGTCGAGCAGCGCAGCGACGCGCGGCGCGATATTCTTGCCGGTGGTCGTCGCAGGTGCAAGGAACGCGTCGTGGCTGCCCATCAGGTCGGCGACGAGCGGCGCGATATTTTCGGGAAGATTGTGACCGAAAGCGGCATTGTCGGCGACATGCACCTTGCCGACGCCGGCAATCTGCGCGGCTTCCTTGGCGACCGCATCGACGCCCGAACCGGCGACGAGCAGATGGACTTCGCCGAGCTTCGACGC
>NZ_JBHYDE010000018.1:0-601 GCF_051861155.1 Sphingopyxis sp.
TTCGCTGGTGTCGGGACGGCCGCCGCCCGAAAAAACGAGGTCGCGGAAATTGGCGGCGGTCACCTTCGTCAGTTCGAACTCGCCGGTGACGAGTTCGACCCCCGCAGCCTCGGCGCGGCGTATCGCGGCTTCGATCATCGCGTGGATCTCGCGCTTGCGGACCGCCTCGTCGCGCGAGTCCGAGGTGAACTTCACCGGCTGGATCGCGCTGTCGGCGGGACGCCGCAGTCCGACGACGGTCTGTTCGTCCGAAAGATAATCGGCCGAGGCACGTTGCCCCGTGACCACCACTTCGCCCACGATATTGCTGTTGTCTTGCGCTTGTGCCGGCAGCGCGACCGCCAACAGCGCCGCGCCGATTAGATAGACTCGCATCGCCCGTCTCCCTCCCGTTGAAGCGAGGAAGCTAACAGTTTGGCGCCAAAGAAAAAGCCCCGCCAGATCGCTCCGGCGGGGCTTATCTTTTTCAGGCTGTCACCCGAGAGCGAGAATAGGCTTACGCCTCGTCGCCCTTGATCAGGTAATCGCCGGCATCGGCATCGCTGCCATGGGTTTCGCCTTCGACAGCGCCCAGCGGATCGTCACCCAGTGCAGCTTCGGG
>NZ_JBHYDE010000019.1:0-584 GCF_051861155.1 Sphingopyxis sp.
TCTGCCTCAAGACGATCAAGCGACACGGCCACCTCGCCGAGTGGGCGCAGACGACCGAGGGTCGCGGGCGCGGCGACTAGGGCGGTTGCAGTCACGCAACCCTCGCCTTACGTCCACCATATGACCGAGATCCTCTTGCACGGCTTCTGGCGATCGAGCGCCGCCTATCGCGTCCGCATCGCGCTCGCGCTCAAGGGGCTTGCTTACCGCCAGCAACCGCTCGACCTGATCGCGGGCGAGCAGCACGGCGATGCCTATGTCGGGATTGCGCCCCACCGTCTCGTCCCCGCGCTGGAATATGACGGCCGGATATTGATCGAGAGCCCCGCGATCCTCGAATGGATCGAAGCGAAATGGCCGACCCCGCCGCTGCTCCCCGCGAATATCGACGAAGCAGCGATCGTTCGCGGCATGGCGGCGCTCATCGCGTGCGACATCCACCCGCTCAACAATCTGCGCGTGTTGAGTGCGATCCGCGGCGATTTCGAGGCGACGAACCCGCAAGTGAAAGCATGGATCGCCCGCTGGATCACGCAGGGCTTCGCCGCGCTCGAAGTGCTGGTGACGCGTCACGGAGGACGCTT
>NZ_JBHYDE010000020.1:0-271 GCF_051861155.1 Sphingopyxis sp.
CTGGTGCTCGGCCTGTTCACGCGGCTTTCCGCGCTGGCCCTGCTGGGAATGACCCTGGTCATCCAGATATTCGTCTATCCCGAGGCTTGGTGGCAGGTCCATTCCCTGTGGGTGGCGATGGCGCTGGTGCTGATCGTGCGCGGCGGCGGAAGCATCAGCCTTGATGCACCGTTGGTACGCCGGCGGACGGCATGAAGGCCGACGAACCTTCATTGGCCCGCCTGATGGCGATGGCGCAGGCGGGCGACAAACAGGCCTACGCCGCGCTACT
>NZ_JBHYDE010000020.1:281-564 GCF_051861155.1 Sphingopyxis sp.
GCCAGCACTGGTTGCGGAGCTATTTCGGGCGGCGGGTTGCGCCTTCGCAGTTGGACGACCTCGTTCAGGAAACCTTGCTGGCGCTCCATCACAAGCTGGCAACATGGGATCCCACGCGCGCCTTCCTGCCCTGGCTCGCGGCGATCGCGCGCTACCGCTGGGTTGATCACTTGCGGCGGATATACCGGGCTAATGAAACCGAACTTGCCGATGAACTGATAGGAGCCGACGAGGAGCCAGCCATCGCGGCCCGGATCAGCCTGGAACGGCTGTTCGCCCAATT
>NZ_JBHYDE010000021.1:0-527 GCF_051861155.1 Sphingopyxis sp.
TACGCGATCACTGCGCCCGACGGCCGCGAACTGACGAACCGCTGGGACGAGGCGCAGCGCATGCGCGACATCGTGCGGGGGCTGTGGAGCGAGGTGAGCGGTTCCTAACTTCAATACTACCGTGCCCCTGCGAAGGCAGGGGCCCATCACCGAATCTTTCGTTGCCAAGCCGACGTTGCCGGAGGGATGATAGCTCAGGTGATGGGCCCCTGCCTTCGCAGGGGCACAGGGAAGGGCAGGCATCACACCGCCACCGCATCCCGCCAGCGCGCAAACGCCGCATCGGCCTCATCGCGCCCGACCTTCGGCAGAAACTCGGCATCGTATCGCGCCAGCCGCTTGAGATCGCTCTCGCCGAACAGTCCCGCGCCCATCCCCGCCGCCAGCGCAGCGCCATAGGCGCTCGCTTCGCGTACCGCATGGCGCCGCACCGGTCGCTGCAGCGCGTCGGCCTGCAACTGCATCAGCGTATCGCTCGCCGACAGCCCGCCCGCGACGGGCAGCGCCTCGGGCACCGGCAAGGCGTC
>NZ_JBHYDE010000022.1:0-509 GCF_051861155.1 Sphingopyxis sp.
CGCTCCGACTTGGCGATTTCGGCGCCGACGAAGCTCGAGATGCCGGCATCGCTGCCCGCGCCCACGGCTTCGACCGTACCCGAACCGCCCGAGGTCGCGGCCTTGTCGAACGCGGTACCGCGAACGGTGAGGACCAGCTTCGCGTCCGACGATTCGACGGTCGCGATCGCGTTGCCGGCGTAGATCGGACGCGTGAAGGTCTTCGGACCCTCAACCGACAGGATTTCCGAAATCTGCATCACATCGAGCAGCGCGGCGACGCGCGGCGCGATATTCTTGCCGGTGGTCGTCGCGGGCGCGAGGAACGCGTCGTGCGAGCCCATCAGGTCGGCGATCAGCGGTGCGACATTTTCGGGCAGGTTGTGACCGAAAGCGGCGTTGTCGGCGACATGCACCTTGCCGACGCCGGCGATGGCTGCAGCTTCCTTGGCAACCGCATCGACGCCCGAACCGGCGACGAGCAGATGGACTTCGCCGAGCTTCGACGCGGCGGTGACCACCGCGAGCGT
>NZ_JBHYDE010000023.1:0-507 GCF_051861155.1 Sphingopyxis sp.
TGGCGTGGACCTGGCTATCGTTCAACCCCGCCAAGGCGCTGGGGATCGGTGACCGCACCGGCAGCCTGAAGGCGGGCAAGATGGCCGATGTGGTGTTGTGGAATGGCAATCCGTTCAGCGCCTATACGCGGCCCGAAAAAGTGTGGATCGATGGAGCGTTGATGTTCGATGCCTATGATCCCAAGCGTCGTCCGGTGAGCGATTTCGAGCTGGGCCAGCCCGGCGAGGGAGATGTGAAATGATCAAGCTCCCAAATTTCCTCTCTGCCCTTTGCTGTTCCCCCGCGAAGGCGGGGGTCCATCTCCGGTCCTTGCGGCATTCGGTCGACGGTGGTGAACAAGCGAGAGCGCGGGTGATGGGCCCCTGCCTTCGCAGGGGCACGGCGCGAATGGGGTTGGGGGGCGCACTTGTCGCAGCCTTGGCGCTAGCCGCGCCGGTCCACGCCCAGGACGTCGCGATCACCAACGCGAAGCTTGTCATCGGTGACGGCAGCGCGCCGATCGAGGG
>NZ_JBHYDE010000024.1:0-506 GCF_051861155.1 Sphingopyxis sp.
CCGCAGCACGGGCACAGCGGCTGAGCTTCGAGCTCGGCGGGCGGATCGTCGGCCGGTGGAGGCGCGGCGCTGAGCAAACGGCGGGCGCGTTCGAGATGATCCTTGCGCCTGGTGCTGGCGAGCAGGCCATAGTGGCGGATCCGATGGAACCCACGCGGCAGGGTGTGGAGGAGGAAGCGGCGAATGAACTCGTCGGCCCCAAGGGTCATGACCTGCTGCCGTCCGGCACCGGCCTTGCGGTAGTCCTTGTAGCGGAAGGTGACCCCGGCTTCGTCGAACCGGAGGAGGCGGCTGTTCGATATCGCAACGCGGTGGGTGTAGCGCGACAGATCGGCGAGGACCGCTTCGGGGCCGGCGAACGGCGGCTTGGCATAAACGACCCAGCGCTTTTTGCGGACCGACGAAAGGTGCCGCAGGAAAGCGCGTCGTTCGGCGAGCTGCGTCATGCTGCCGAAGAAGACGAGCTGCCCACGGTCATGGAGGGCGCGTAGCCGGTTCAGGAACAG